>NZ_BMYK01000027.1 GCF_014652235.1 Pseudorhodoferax aquiterrae | reverse complement strand
TTTCCAGTATTTCAGGCCCTCCACCCCAACACCTCAACCATACAAGCCAGTCCCGCGGCGTCTGCTGGCATGGCCTGCTCCGCGGCCTGGCGATCCTTTGCTTGCGGGTGCCTTCGCACCCCGCGGGCGCACGCCACGGACCACTGAGATGCGCGCACATGCGTGGATGCGGCGGATGTTTGCCGCCATGTTGCTGTTCTGGGTGGGTGCCGTGTCGGCCCACGAACTGACCATCGCCGAGATGGAGATGCGCGAGACCTCGCGCGGCGAGTTCACCTGGCAGTGGACCGCGCGCGAACGCGCGACGCAGCGCGACATCAACCCGGTCTGGCCGGCCGGCTGTACGGCCGAACCGGCGCTGCTGCACTGCGGCCCGAACGGCCTCACGGGCGTGCTGCAGGTCGACGGCGTGGGCAAGGGCTACTCGGTCGCCATCATCAAGATCCGCTGGCTCGACGGGCAGACGCGCGTCTACACGCTGACCACGGCCCAGCCCTCGGTGCACCTGTTCGGCACGGCCGACGACCAGCGCGGCATGGGCGAGATCGCCTCGGCCTACACCGTGCTGGGCATCGAGCACATCCTGACCGGCACGGACCACCTGCTGTTCGTGGTCAGCCTGCTGTTCCTCGTCGGCTTCAACCGCCGGCTGGTCTGGACCATCACGGCCTTCACGGCGGCCCACAGCATCACGCTGGCGCTCTCCGCCTTCGGCCTGCTGGCGCTGCGGCCGCCTCCGGTGGAGGCGACGATCGCGCTGTCCATCATGCTGGTGGCCGGCGAGGCGCTGGGCAAGGAAGCCACGCTGTCGCGGCGCTGGCCGGCGCTGGTGGCCTTCCTGTTCGGCCTCGTGCACGGCCTGGGTTTCGCGGGCGCGCTCCAGCAGATCGGCATGCCCGAGAACCATCTGCCGGTCGCGCTGTTGACCTTCAACCTGGGCGTGGAGATCGGCCAGCTCGGCGTGGTGCTGCTGGCCTGGTTGATCAGCAAGGCGCTGGCCCCCTGGCCCGGCTTCGCGAAGGCGCGCACACCGGCGCTGTACGGCATCGGCTCGGTGGCCATGTACTGGGCCAGCGGGCGGATCTGGGCGATCCTGACCTGAACCCGAAGGGGGCGCCACGCAAAAAAGGGCGCAGATCGCTCTGCGCCCTTTCGCTGGCGACTGGTGCGCCGTTTACTGCGGCTGCGACACCACCGTGAAGCGGATGTCGGCGCGTGCGCCACCGGCGGTGTCGCCGGCCTTGACGCCACGGAACGCGTTCTCCGCATCGGCACCGGCCTTGGCCGTCGCGGTCACCTGCTGGGTGATGGTGGCCAGCACGGCCGGGTCGCTGGTCAGCGCGGTCACCGTGTAGCGCGCGTCGCTGGCGATGCTGTTGACGGAGTTGCCGCCGTTCAGGCCGGACACGGTGTACGAGCCTGCCGGCAGGCCTGCAGCCTTGAGCTGCACCAGCGCGCGCCCGGCGGCGTGCACGGCGCTCGTGCGCCCGTAGGCGCCGTTGCTGTGGCCGCCCGGGCCCTGGAACTCCACCACCATGCTGGCATTGGTGGCGGCCTGGGCAGAGGCCAGGCCCAGCGCCGCCAGGCACACGAGGGATGCGATCGTCTTCTTCATGGTTCTCTCCTGGGGGTTCACTGGACTTCGGCCGTGCGCTTGCCGATCGGGCCGGCGGCGGGCTGCACGACGCTGCCGTCGGCGGCGTGGAAGCCCGAGGCGATCAGCGCCGCGGCCATCACGCGCTGCATGCGCAGGACTTCGGTGGCCTGGGTGCCCGGGATGCCCCATTCCCAGAACGCATGGCCGCCGCCGCCGGTGGCGGAGGTCGCGATGTTCAGGTTGATGGTGGGCACGCCGATGGCGGCCGGCACGTTGTCGTTCAGGCTGCTGGCGGCCGTGGACAGCTCCGTGCGCTTGTCCACGCCCACGATCTCGGCCGACTGCCAGGCGGCCTGGATCGACACGTCGGACAGGTCGGTGCGCTCGTGCGGCGGGCGGTCGCCGAACCAGGTCAGTTCCATCTTGACGGCCTGCGGCGAGGCGTCGGCCAGGCTGTAGCGCGTGTTCTCCTCGCTGACGCCGGCCTGGAACAGCGGCTCGATGCGGCTGCGGATCTCGTTCAGCGGCTCCAGGCGCGGCGAGCGCATGTCCACCTGCACGGTGCAGCTGGGCACCACGGTGCTGCCGGCGGCCGGCTCCTCGCAGCTCACCACGCCGACGGTGTAGGTGGTCTTGAGCGCTTCCTTGTTGTCGTCCCACGGCGTCCTGATGTCGGCGATCTTGGCGATGGACGCGGCTGCCGCCTCCAGCGCGCTCGGCTGGTTCGGTCCCGGCGTGGCCGGCGCCGTGTACTTCATCTCGAAGCGGTAGCTGCCGATGAAGTTGATGGTGCCGCTGCCGCCGTCGATGCCGAAGTTGGTGACGAAGTTCAGCGGGTTGGTCCCGGTGCCCTTGTTCTGGTCGTAGCCGTACAGCTGCTTCATGCCGGCCAGGTTGCCCTTGCCTTCCTCGCCGGCGGTGCCGCAGAACCACATGTCGTAGACGGGCTTGATGTTGTACTTCTTCATCGCCTTGGCGATGTTCAGCACGCCCGAGACGTTGCCCATGGCGTCGCCATAGCCCGGCACGTAGATGCGCAGCGCATTGGCCGCGGTCGCGGCCTCGGCGTTGGCGAAGTACTGGCGTGCGCGCGTGTAGTTGGCGTCCTGCACGATGCGGCCGGCGCTGTCGAAGGCCAGCTCGTCGGGAATGGCGGCCAGCTGGGCCGGCGTCTCGACGATGGGCTGGGTGATCGGCTGCAGCTTCACCGGCTCGTAGAAGTAGGTCAGCCGCTCGGGGTTGACGGTGTCGATGTGGCCTTCGACCAGCACCTTGGGATACTGGCCGCGGTAGCTTTGCGCGCCGGCGGAGGCCGAGTAGCTGCCCTTGATCTCGGCGCAGATGTTGTAGACCGGCAGGCCGTCGACGAGCTGCACGTCCGAGCCGGGCAGGTTGCCGTCTTCGCGGGTGCGGATCTCGCTCTCGGCGAAGCCCCACTCCTGGACCATGCGGCGCTTGATCTCGCGGGCGCGGTTGTACTCCTCGCGCGAGGGCGAGGCGATGCGCACCAGTTCCATGTGCTGGTTGAAGCGCTCCTGCGCGTTGAGCGCCGTGTCCCACTCGGCCACGGCGGCGCGCACGTTGGCGTCGGCGACGATCTTCTGCGAGGCCGCCTGCACCGTGGCCGAGATGGTCGGCACGTTGGGGTTGCCGGTCTGCGGCGGCGGTTCCTGCGGGTCGTCGCCGCCGCCGCCGCAGCCTGCGGCCAGCACGGCCACTGCGCAGGCCATCACGTTGAGTTTGTATTGCATTGCCATGGAGGCTCTCCGTTCGAGTCTTCGCGGGGTTCCGCAGGGGGCCATTGCCGGGTCCTGCGGCCGGTACGCCAAGCGTGTTGCAGCACGATGACCGAAACGCTTTCGCAAGCCATATGCCAAACGGAGGCAAGGAAAAACTTCACTGAATTCAAGGCCTTTCTGCCGCGGCACGCAAGGGCCGGTACGGAAAGCCGCCTTGTGGCGCGCGCGTCGGGACGGAAACCCGTCCGACGCAGTGGCTCAGAGCAGGCCGTGCTTGCGGACCTTGTCGGCCAGCGTGGTCTTGGCGATGCGCAGCGCGCGTGCGCTGTGGGCCACGTTGCCCTGGTTGCGGCTCAGTTCGGCGGCGATGAGGTCGCGCTCGTAGGCGTCCACCATCTCGGTCAACGAGGGCGTCGGTGCATCGCTGGCGGGCGCCTCGCCCGCGCCCAGCACCCCGCTCGCGATGCCCAGCACCAGGCAATCGGCCATGTTGCGCAGCTCGCGCACATTGCCCGGCCAGTCGTGCGCCATGAGCCGGCGCATCTGCTCCTGGGTCACGCCCGGATGGGGGCGGTTGAAGCGGCTCGCCGCCAGCAGCATGAAGTGCTCGGTCAGCAGCGGGATGTCCTCGCGCCGCTCGCGCAAGGCCGGCAGCTCGATCGTGACCACGTTGAGCCGGTAGTAGAGGTCGAGCCGGAAGCCACCGTCCTTGGCGCGCTGCAGCAGGTTGTCCTTGGTCGCCGCCACCACGCGCAGGTCGACCGGCATGCCTTCGTTGGCGCCCAGCCGCTCCACGCGCCGCTCCTGCAGCACGCGCAGCAGCTTGACCTGCATGCCCATGGGCATGGATTCCAGTTCGTCCAGGAACAGCGTGCCGGTGTGCGCATGCTCGATCTTGCCGATGCGGCGCTTCTGCGCGCCCGTGAACGCGCCCGACTCGTGCCCGAACAGCTCGCTGTCGAGCAGGTTGTCCGGCATGCCGCCGCAGTTGAGCGCGACGAACGGGCTCGCGCGGCGCGCCGAATGCGTGTGCAGGGCCTGGGCCACCACCTCCTTGCCGGTGCCCGTCTCGCCGTGCACGAGCACGTCGACCGGCGAATCGGCCACCTCGGCGATCAGGTGGCGCACCCGCTGCATCTGCGGCGAGTTGCCGATCAGCTTGCTCTCCAGCCCCGCGCGGCTGGCGAGCGTCTTGCGCAGCGCGGCCACCTCCAGCGTCAGCGACCGCTTCTCCAGCGCGCGGCGCACGATCTCGACCAGCGCCTCGGGCGAGAAGGGTTTGGGGATGAAGTCGTAGGCGCCGCTGCGCATGGCCTCCACGGCCAGGCCGACGTCGCCATGGCCGGTGATCATGATCACGGGCATGTCCGGGTCGCGCTGCTGGCACCAGCGGATCAGTTCCAGCCCGTCCTGGCCGGGCAGGCGCATGTCGGTCACGACGACGCCGGCGAAGCCGGGGCCCAGCAAGGGCTGCGCTTCCTCGGCCGAGGCGACCGCGACCACGGGAACACCGGCCAGCTGGATGGCCTGGACGCAGCCCAGCTGCACATGGGGATCGTCCTCGACGATCAGGACGGAGAGCGCGTTGGCATTCATGTCGTTCGGGGCCCGTCGGCCGGGATCTGCAATCGGAAACAGGTGCCCCCGTCGGGACTGTCGGCGACCTGGATCTCGCCGCCGAAGCCGCGCACGATGTCGCGCGAGATGGCCAGACCCAGGCCCAGGCCGGCGCCCGGTGCCTTGGTGGTGAAGAAGGGTTCGAACAGCTGCTCGCGCGCCTTGGGCGACAGGCCCGAGCCGTTGTCCTCGACCGTGACCCAGGTCCACGGCGTCCCGCCGGCGGCGTGCGGTGCGGTGCCGGCGCGCAGCACCAGGCGCGGCGCCGGCGAGGCGGCCATCGCGTCCAGCGCGTTGCCGATGAGGTTGATCAGTACCTGCTCGAGCCGGTTCCCGTCGCACCAGGCGTGGACGGTGCCGGGCGCGCAGTCGTTGACCACGGCGACCTGCATCTTGCGCATGCGCAGGCCATACAGGAACAGCGCGTTGCTCACGGTCTGGCCGATGTCGGTGCGGCTGAGCTGCGGCTCGGACTTGCGTGCGAAGGCCTTGAGCGGCTGGATGATGTTGCCCATCTGCTCCGTCAGCCGGCCGATGATGGACAGGTTGCTCGCCACCGGATCGAGCTGGCCGCGCCGCATGAACTCCTCGGCATTGCCCGACAGCGTGCGGATCGCGCCGAGCGGCTGCGTCAGCTCGTGCGTGATGCCGGCGGCCAGCTGGCCCATCATCGCCATCTTGGCCGCGTGGACCAGTTCGGCCTGGGCGTCGCGCAGCGACTGCTCGGCCTGCTCGCGCTCGCGCACCTCGTGCTTGAGATGCGCGTTGGCATCGAGCAGATCCTGTGTGCGGGCCGCCACCTTGGACTCGAGATCGGCATTGGCGCTCTCCAGCATGCGCCGGGCCTCCTGGCGCTGGCGCTGGATGCGCCGCGCCTGCACGAGCACCAGCACCAGCAGTGCGACGAACGCCGCCGCCACGGCCGACATGGCCGCCTGCATCAGCGCGGCGTGGCGCACGTCCTTGAGGTTCAGGAACAGCATCACCCGCCAGTCCATGCCGTCCAGCGGCCGGGTCAGCACCAGCTCTTCGCCGATCTGCTGGCGCTCGCGCTGCGGATCGAGCTCAGGCACCAGGGGAAACTGCGCGATGCGCATGTCGTCGTACAGGCGCGTGAGCTGCTGCTCCACACGCTGCTCCAGCGTCGAGGGCACCAGCGAGGTGTAGCGCCAGTCCGCGCGCGACGAGTGGATGACGACCCGGTTGGCGTCGGCGAGCAGGGCCGGTGCGCCCACCATGTCCCAGGTCTGGTCGATCGGCTGCAGGCTGATCTTGATGGCCGCCACGCCGATCACGTGGGCGCCGTCGTGGATCGGATGCGAGACGAAGTAGCCGGGCGTCTTGCCGTCGACGCCGATGGCGAAATGCCGGCCTACCCGGCCGGCCAGGGCTTCCAGGAAGTAGGGCCGGAACGCCACATCGTTGCCGATGCGGCTGTCGTCCGGGTGGTCGCGGTTGCTGGAGGCGACGACCACGCCGCGGTCGTTGAGCGTGAACACGGCCAGGCCGCCCACATGCGCGTTCAGGCGGCGCAAGTAGGCGCTTGCCGCAGCCGTGCGCGCCGGCGTGGTCGGCCCGCGCAGCAAGGCCACGATGTCCGGATGCAGCTGCACCGTGGCCGGCACGTGCTCGGTACGCTTGACCATGCCCTCGACCGCCGATGCGAACAGGTCGAGCCGGTGGTTGGACTCGGCCTGCAGCTGGGCCATGCCCTGCTCGAGACTGTCGCGGTAGGCCACGAGCGCGCTGGCGGCCATGAGCGCGAGCGCCGCCAGGGCGCCGGCCAGGCGACGTGCCATGCGCCGGGCCCGCGGCCGCTCGGTGGTGCGCGGGTGGGTCAATCGACGGGCCGATCGTTCGGTTCCCGGTACAGCTCCAGCAGATCGGGTGATGCTGGCCAGTCCAGGTTCAGTCCGCGCGGCGGGATGGGCTGCTGGAACCACTTGCGGTAGATGCGCATGGCCTCGCCCGAGCGCATCAGCCGCGTGAGTTCGGCATCGACGATGCGCTTGAGCGCGTCGTCGCCGCTGCGCATCATGCAGCCGTACACCTCGGAGGACATGGGCGAGCCGACCACCACCCAGCGCTCGGGCTGCTGGGCCTTGGCACGCTCGCCGTACAGCAGCGCGTCGTCCATCATGAAGGCGTCGACGCGGCCGGCTTCGAGCAGCGCGAAGGACTCGCCGTGGTCCTTGGCGACGGAAATCGTGAACTTGCGGCCGATGCTCTCGTTGAACATGCGCAGCAGACGCTCGGAGGTGGTGGCCGCCGTGACGACCACGCGCTTGCCCACCAGATCCGGGAAGTCGCGGATGCCCGAATCGCGTGCGGTCATGAGCCGCGTGCCGATCTTGAAGATCGACACCGAGAATGCGACCTGGCGCGCGCGTTCCCGGTTGTGGGTGGTGGACCCGCATTCGATGTCGACCGCGCCGTTCTGCACCAGGGCCAGGCGGTTCTGCGGCGTCACCGGCACGAGCTTGATCGTCAGCGCGGGCAGTTGCAGCTCGGCCTTGAGACCGTCCAGCACGCGCAGCATGAGGTCGTGCGAGTAGCCCAGCACCTGGCGCCGCTCGTCGTAGTAGGAGAAGGGCACCGAGGACTCCCGATGGCCCAGATTGATCTGTCCGGAGTCGGCAATGCGCTTGAGCGTGTCGGTGGGCTGGGCTTGTGCGGCGGCGCCGAGCAGAAGGCAGGTGGTGGCGATGAGCTTGCGCAGCATGGAAGAAAGGGGCGTGGAGGCGCGCATGCGGACCTGCAGCACGCCCCGTGCCAAGGCCTGCGCATGCGCGGCACGGGCCGACATGGGCAGGCGGGTCGAACGGATTTCCGCTCGGACCGCAGGCGCGCGGACGGAAATCCGTCCTCCGCGCACGTGCGTGGGCTGCCGGGAGGCGCGCGGCCAGGCCGGTTCCTGGTCGCTGGGTCAGGAGATCCCGACCAATCCCTCGCCGGAGCCGGTAGGCGTCACAGCAGAGCGGCCAGCGAGGATACCTGGTTTCTGCCCATGTCCTTGGCGCGGTAGAGCGCCAGGTCGGCGCGTTCCACCAAGGCCTGCAGCGTGCGATCCGTCGGCGCGATCTGCGCCAGCCCGATGCTGACGGTGACCCGGCCGACGGCCCCCGTGGTGGACGCACCGATCGCGAGGCGCAGGCCCTCGGCGAGTTCGCCCGCGGCCTCCAGCGAGGTATCGGGAAGCAACAGGACGAACTCCTCGCCACCCCAGCGCGCGAGGAGGTCGGTTCTGCGCATGCGGGACTGCAGGCAGCTGGCGATGCGCTTGAGAACCTGGTCGCCGACGGCGTGGCCATGGGTGTCGTTGACGGCCTTGAAGTGGTCGGCGTCGACCATGCAGGCGCACAGGGGGCGGCCGCCACGCAGGGCCAGATCGAACAGCAGCTGGGCCTTCGGCTCGAACCCGCGGCGGTTCAGGAGGCCGGTCAGGGGGTCGCGGCGCGCCTGCTTCGCCAACTCGGCGTTCGCTGCCTCCAGTTCGGCCGTGCGGGCGGCGACCTGCCGCTCCAGATCCGCCTGCGATTCGATCAGGCGCTGCGTCATGCGCGACAGTGCACGCGACAGGCCCAGGACCTCCTTGCTGCTGCTGGCCGGGGGAATCCGCACCTCGGCATGGCCGGCCTCGATGCGATTGGCCGCATGCGTGAGCATGGCCAGATCGCTGCCCAGGCGGCGCGCGCCGAACCAGGCCGCGATGGACAGCACCAGCGCCGTCGCGAGCCCGGCGGCACCCGCCACCACCAGCACGTTGCGCGCCGGCTCGAAGGACTTGCCGCTGTGCGCACGCACGACCACCTGCCAACCGATCTCGGCCACCGGCGATCCGGCGCCTGCCGGTGCCAGCGTCGCCAGGTATTCCTGGTTGTCCATCCAGCGCTCGGTCCATGGCATCGGCGGCTGCGCTGCCGCAGCGGGCCGGGTGCGCAGGCGCTGGCCCGCCGCGCGCAGGGCCGCCGTTCTTCCGCCCGAGGCATACAGCAGCGCGCCCGCCTTGTCGAAGATGAGCAGCTCGATGCCGCGGGCCGCGGCGTCGGATGGCAGGACGCGCTCGCTGACCTGCCTCGCCCAATCCCAGCTCAGGTGGGTCGCCAGCACGCCCACGGTGCGGCCGTCGATCTGGATGGGCGCGGCCAGATCGAGGAAGCGCAGCGGGTCGCCACTGGCCGGGCTGGGCAGGTAGGGCTCCAAGAGAACCGCGGGATGCACGTCACCGAGATAAGGCCCGGCCAGGCCGTGCCTGAACCACGGGCGTGCCGCCACGCTCTGGCCCTGGAGCAGTCCGTCCGTCGAGGCCACGATGACGCCCTGCAGGTCGGCCACGCCGATCCACAGGCTGTTGGGACTGACGGCCCGGGCCCGGCCCAGCAAGGCAACGACGCCCGCAGAGTCGAGGCCCTCGCGCCACAGCGTTGGCGACTGGACCATGACGGAGATCTCGCGGCGGCGTTCGGCCAGGCCGTCCGAGAGCAACTGCACCGCGCTGGCCGCGATGGTCTGGATCTCGGCGCCCGTGCGCGCTTGCGCGTGTTCGCGGAAGGCCCCGCCGAAGATCAGCGCCAGTGCGAGCGCGAGTCCTCCGAACAAGGCCAGGGCCAGCACCAGGATCTGCGAGACGAGCGAGCGTTCCGCGCGGGAAGGCCGAAGCATGATGGACGAATGGTGGGCGCTGCGGTGGTGCAGTGGCGGTGTGAGCGAGGTCAACCAGCCACTGTAGCGCCCCGCTGCCATGGAAATGTGGTGCAACTGTGACCGCCACCGCCGTGCTGGCGGCGTAGGACGCCACGCCTAGAGTTGCGCCGACAGCAGCGCGGCCACGCGTTCCTTCGCCTTTTCCAGCAGCGGCCGCTCCTGCCAGGCCTGCAGCGTGATGCGCCTGGACTGCTGCAGGTCGCGCTCGAACTGCCTGGTCAGTTCCTCGGCGAACGCGGCGTCGTAGATGTTCAGGTTGGCCTCGTCATTGAGGCGGAAGGAGCGGTTGTCGAAGTTCGTGGAGCCGACGGACACCAGCAGCCCGTCGACGACGAAGATCTTGCAGTGGAACATCGTGGGCTGGTATTCGCTGATCTGCGCGCCGGCCTCGAGCAGAGGTCCCCAGCTGGCCCGGGAAGCGGCCCGGACCGTCTCGGCGTCGATGATGGGGCCGGGCACGATGATGCGCACGCGCACGCCGCGTTTCATGGCCTCGACCAGGGCATGGATGGCCAGGTCGTCCGGCACGAAGTAGGCACTCGAGAGGTCGATGGTCCGGGTCGCCGCGGCGATCGACAGCAGATACATGAGGTGCATGCTGTCGCTGCCGCCCGTCGGGGAACTGCTGAAGACCTGCGCACGGCCGTTACCGGCCGGGCTGACTGCCGGGAAGTACCGCTCGTCGTGCAGCACTTCGCCCGAGGCCTTGATCCAGTTGTCCATGAACACGGCCTGCATCTGCGCGACCACCGGTCCTTCGACCGCGAAGTGCGAGTCGCGCCAGTGCTCGGGGTCCTGGGCGTGGCCGGTCCACTCGGGCGCAATGCCCACGCCGCCCGTGAACCCGATGCGGCCGTCGACGACGAGCAGCTTGCGGTGCGTGCGGTTGTTGACGCGCGTGATGTCGTACCAGGCCGGCTTGTGGAACTTGCGGATCTGCACGCCTGCCGCCTGCATCTCCTGCAGGAAGGCTTCGTCAATCTTGGCGCTGCCGACCCAGTCCAGCAGCACATGGACGGGGATGCCGGCGCGGGCGCGTTCCGACAAGGCATCGGCGAACTGGCGTCCGATGTCGCCGGACCAGTAGATGTAGGTCTCGAAGGTGATGCTGCGCTGCGCACCGCGGATGGCGGCGAGCATGGGCGGGAAGATGCTGTCGCCGTTGTGCAGCGCCTGGAACCGGTTGCCTTCGACGATGGGCGGCCCCAGCAGGACGCCCATGGCGCGCTGGTACTGCACGTCGTCGGTGCCGTAGGACCGCTGCACCTGTTCCTCCAGCTTGCGCTCGCCTCCTGCCAGGTTGACGGCCAGCAAGGTCAGCACCAGCGTGATGCAGGACGCCGCGATGGCGACGAAAAGCTTGCCCCTGGCTCTGCCGTTGTTCTTGACTGTCATCCGTTCGCCCCGTCTTGTTCGGTCCGGGGCGATCATCCCGCAGGGGCGGGTGGGCGGCGCGCGAAGCTTGTCGGGCCCAAGCGCGAATGCGTGTCCGACAGCCGCCCTTTGTGGCGCGCCGTCGCCGGGATCAGTCGTGCGTCTGGAACGCGAACAGGTACTCGTAGCTCAGCTGCGTGGTCTTGGGGTTGCCCTGCACCGGGATGCGGAGGATTGCGAGCAGCTGGTTGCGGCCTTCGACCGGCGTGACCATGGCCGTGCCGTCGGCGCCGCTCGTGACGGGCGTGCCGTCCTCACCGATGGACAGGCGCACGCCGGCCACGGGCTTGCCGTCCTTGAGCACCTGCACCTTCATGGGCTTGCCGGCCTGCGGGTCCTTGGAATCGGTGCCGACGATCTCGAAGGCCTGGCCCAGCTCCTTGCGCGCGATCAGGCCCCACTGCAGCACGGTCTTGTGGAACTTCATGGCGTGCACGCCGCTCGTGGCGCCCGGGTTCTGGTCCATGGGCTTGTTGACCATGGGACTGCCTTCGGCCTTGCTGAAGAAGCCGTTGTCGAACTCGGCGGCGAGCATGGCCGGCTCGCGCGCGGGCTTGACGCGCACGCCGTCGGTGGCGGCCTGGGTCGCCACGTCGATCTTGCGGCCGCGGCGGTCGTAGGCCGTTACGGCCTTGAGCTTGCTGCTGTCGAAGCTCTCCAGCTTGCCTTCGTGGCCGCCGAACTGCACGAGGTAGGCGCCCTGGGCATCGGGCACGAGCCAGACGTTGTGGGCCTGGGCAGCGCCCATGCCGAGGGCCATGGCCGTGATGGCGAGGATGGATCGGATCGGTGTCATGTCGTGTTTCCTGTGAAGTCAGAACTGCATTTGCACGCCGACCTTGAGCGTGCGCGGCGCGCCGGGCGCGAAGAGCTGCGTGCCGCCGATAAGGGAGGCGGTGCTGGCGTAGACCTTGTCCGTCACGTTGGCCACGGTCGCGTAGACCTGGTACGGCCGGGCGCGCCAGGTCAGGCCCAGGTCCAGCGTGTTGTAGCCGCCGTAGACCAGGCTGTTGTCGGCGTTGACGGCGTAGCTGCCCACCCGGCGCCAGGTCACGGTGCCGGTCCAGTTGGCCAGCGGCGACCAGGCGGCCGAGGCGGTGGCCGTGTAGCGCGGCACGGCGGCCACGCGCTTGCCGACCAGGGCGGGGTTGGCGTTGGCCGTCACCTCGGAGTTGGCGCTGCCATAGGTCAGCGACAGGTCCAGGTCGCGCCGTGCGGCCCACAGTGCGCTGACTTCCACGCCGGTGCGGCGGGTTGCGCCGTTGTTCTCGTAGATGCCCGGGGCCACGGTGCGGATCTCGTCGGACGAGACCAGGCGGTAGGCCGCCACATCGAGCGAGATGCCGGGGCGCGGCTTCCACTGCGCGCCGACTTCGGTCTGGCGGAACACGTTGGGGTCGAGCTTGGCGGCGCCCAGCGCGTACTTGGCGAAGGTGTTGGGCAGCGCGAAGCCCTCGGCCCAGCTGGCGCGCAGCTCCAGTTCGGGCAGCACGTCGGAACGCACGCCGAGCTTGGGGCTGGTGTGCGTGAGCTTGTTCAGCGGGCCGCAGGGGTCGCCGCCAGTCTCCGGCCCATTCCTGGCGCACGAACCGCTGAAGCGGTCCCAGCGCAGGCCGAAGGAGGGCTTGAACAGCCTGTGCACGGGGGCCTCGATCTCGGTGAAGGCCGACAGGCTGTTGAGCTTGGAGTTGCGGTCGCTGATGGCGCCGGTGGTGCGCGCGCGGTTGACCAGGTCGTCGAAGTACTGGTAGTCCGTGCGCTCGCGGAAGGTCTCCAGGCCGACCACCCAGTTCAGCGGCGTGAAGGCCGTCTGGCTGCGCCCGTTCAGGCTGGTGCCGGCGCCGAACACGTCGCGGTCGTAGTGTTCCTCGCGCTGGCGCCAGCTGGTGGCGTTGGCCGGGCGGCTGAACCAGCGCGTGAAGTCCTGGCGCGTCGCGTAGGCGAAGGTCAGCAGCTTGAGATCGGGCGCGAGCTGGTAGTTGATGTCGGCGCGCGCGGTGCCGAAGTGCTTCATCGCGCCGTCGTTCATGGCGCGCGGGTCCTTGCCGTAGGGGTTGCTGGCGAACTGGGCGGCCGTCACGTAGCCGGGGTTGTCGCCGTCGGCCTGGTGCAGGCGGGCCGACAGCGCGATCTCCAGGTCGGGCGTCACGGCCTTGGTCCAGCGGCCCGCGATGGTGGTGCGCTCGGCCTGCGATTGCGCGCGAAAGCCGTCGGTGCGGACGTGCTGGGCCGCCAGGTTGAGGGACTCGCCGTCGCGGATGCGCAGGCCCAGCGCGGCCTGGGCGTCCAGCGTGCCGTGCGAACCGATGCTGAGGTCCAGGTCCTTGTACTCGCCGCGCTTGCGCGTTTCCACGGCCACGAGGCCGGCGCGGTTGAAGTTGCCGTACAGCGCGGAGACCGGGCCGCGGAACACGCGCAGGCGCGCGATCTCCAGCGGCACGATGACGTTGAAGTCCACGTAGCCGTCGGCATGCGACATGGCCTCGTTGAGCGGGATGCCGTCGAGCACCACCCCGAGGTCGCCGCCATGGCCGCCACCGCCGAAGCCGCGCAGCACGATGGTGTCGGCCACGCCCGAGAGCTGGTAGTTCTGCACGTGCATGCCGGGCACGTTGCGGAACAGTTCCTGGGCCTGGCTCACATGCAGCTGCTGGATCTCCTCGGCCTCCAGCGTCGTCGTGGAGTAGGAGGCGGCGGCGTCGCGCAGGGTGGCGCCCTTGACGTCGACGGTGCGCAGCTGCGGCGCAGCGTCGGGGGCGGGCGACTGGGCCTGGGCCGGCTGCGACAGCGCAACGAGAAGGGCGCTGACGGCGGGAACGCGTCGCTGGCGGTGGGCGATGGAACGCATGGATGATGTGAGAAGAATCTGAGAATTTTCCTACACGCGTTTGTAACGCAGGCCTTCGACGCGGATATGACAGCGGCCGGACGGCCGGCTCAAGCCGGACGGGCGATGCCCAGCGTCAGCACCAGCAGCGCGCTGGCGCTGAGCCAGGAGGCCAGCACGCGCACGCCCACGCGGGCCCAGGGCTTGTGCAGCGGATGCACGGCACCGGCGAGGCAGGCCGTGCACAGCGTGGCGCCGACGAAGGTGCCGGCCAGCGCGGCCGCGCGTTGCGCAGGCGCCATGCCGTCGGGCGCGGAGCCCAGGCCCACGGCCAGGCCGGCCAGGGCCGCCAGCGGCACCAGCGCCCAGGTGGGCCAGGGGCGCGCCAGCACCACGCCCAGGCCCAGCACGGTGCCCAGGGCCAGCAGCCAGGGATCGGGCTCGGGCAGGCCCTGCAGCCGCAGGCTCAGACACAGGCCCGGCACCAGCGCTGCCGCCAGCGCGCCCATGGCCGGGCGGCTGGCCCCCAGGCCGCGCTGGCCGAACAGCAGGCCCAGGGCGAGCAGCGCGATCAGGTGGGCCGGGCTCATGAAGGGGTGCAGCACGCCGCTGTAGAACGCGCCCACGCCCTTGATCTCGCCGTGCGCCCAGGCGGCGCCGGCCGAGCCGGCAGCGGCGGCCGCACCGACGCGCCGCGCCATGCGGCACCAGCTCACATGGCGCCTTGCAGGAAGAACAGGCCGACCACCGAGATCGCACCACCCGCGGCGCGCACGGCGACACGGCCGGCCGGCGACCGCACGAGGGCGCCGAAGCCGATGCCGGCCAGGTGCAGCAGACCGGTGGCGATGACGAAGCCCAGGCTGTAGACCAGCGGGCTGCTCTCGTGCGGCAGCTCCGTGCCGTGGGCATGGCCGTGGAACACCGCGAACACGGCCACCAGCAGGCCGGCGACCCACAGCGGCGGGCGCACGGCGAAGGCCACCATGCCGCCCAGCAGCACGGCCGACAGCGCGATGCCGAGCTCCACGCCGGGCACGGGAATGCCCAGCACGCCGAGCACGCCACCCATGGCCATCACGAGCGGAAACACCACGGGCAGCACCCACAGCGCCGGCGCGCCCAGGAACGCGCCCCACAGGCCCACGGCGACCATCGCGACCACATGGTCCGGGCCCAGCAGCGGGTGCATGAAGCCGGCGGCGAAGCCGCCGCCCAGGTGTTCGGTCGAATGGGCCAGGGCGGGCAGCGCGATCAGCGGCAGCAGCAGGCAGGCGAGGATGCGCAGGACGGTACGGGCGGAAGCAGGCATGGTGGTTGGCAAGACGGAAGCGGACAACTCTAGGCACGGTGCGTGACAGGGCGTTGACGCCCGGCCACGCCCTCCCACGGTTCAGCGCATGGCCAGCGGGTGGTAGCCGCGGCTCGGCAGACGCCAGGCCTGCAGCCGCTGCGCCGTTTCGCGCCGTGCGCCGGCCAGCTGGCCGGCGATGCGCGCCGCACAGGCCCAGCCGGGGGCGTCGAGCGTGTCGCGCCAGGCCTGCAGGGCCGGCATCAGGCCGGGCTGCAGCCAGACGTCCCAGCATTCGGCCTCGGCCGGCAGCCGCTTGAGGCCTTCGTGCACGGCGTCGGCCAGCGTGCGCAGGCGCAGCACCGCGCGCTCGGTGCGGCAGGCGGGGCGGAAGTCGCGCACCAGCCGGTTCTTGCCGTCCGGGCGCCGGGACTGCAGCGTCAGCAGCCGCTGGATCTGCTGCAGCGCGAGCCGCGTGGAGCGGCAGGGCAGCGGTGCGCACAGGGGCAGTGCGGGCGCGGCGCCGTGGCGCGTGGCGAAGGCCGGGCCCAGCATCAGCGTGGCCAGGCGCAGCCATTCGTGCGGCGCCAGGCCGGCCGTGGCATGCGGCAGGCCGGCCAGCGCCAGCACCTCGTCGAAGCTGCGCGCGCCCTTGGCGCGGTTGGCCCGCACGCTCATCACCGCCAGGTTGCCGGCGGCGTAGGCGGCGTCGTTGTTGAGCCGGTCGATGGACCAGTCGGTGTCCAGCCGCTCGCCGTGGGTCAGTTCGGCGCGCGTGACCGGGCAGTGCGTGATGTCGAGCGCGCGCAGCAGCGCGGGCGTGACTTCGTCGTCCACGATGCGGCCACGGCGCCAGGCGTTCAGGCGCAGCTGCAGCCATTTGCGCACGAAGCGGTCGGGCGTGCCGCGGGCCAGGCGCGCGTGGGCCGCGGCGTCCAGGCCTTCGCGCACGGGCTGCGGCCAGCCGCTCTGGCGCTCCCAGCGGGTGCGGGTGTGGATGTCGTGGCCGAGCCTGCGCCCGGCCTCGGCGAGGTCGTGTTCGGTGGTGTGCGTCATGGCAGATCCTGCGTGCCCCGTCCAGCGGACGCGCGCGCCCACGGGACGGTGCTGGCTGACGGGAGGCCGGGCGCGCGCCGCAAACGGGTGGCGGCGGCGCGCGGGCCGCTGGCAAGGCGACGGCGCGCCGTGCCGTGCGCCGTGGCCGGACGCAAGGACGCTTCGCCGTCGGGGCCCGCGCCGGGCGGGCTGCAGGAGCTAGCCGCGTGGAGGCCGTTCGGATGGGGCCGGCACATGGCTGCGCCAGTGCACGGCGGCCTGCGGCGGCCAGTGCAGAGCGCGGACGGCCGGCAGCGGGATGCGCAGTTCGGCGGCGAGCGCGAGCGGCATCGCCATGCCGCCGGCCGCGGCATGGGCAGCGCCCTGGCCATCGTCCCGCGCGCCGACGGTCACCACGCCGGCGTGGTCCGGCCCGTGGTGGTGGCGCTCGAACAGGCCGTGGTGATGGGGGTGTGCGCCCGCGCCGTGGGCATGGCCGCTTGCACCGGGCCGCAGTTTGGCCTGCAGGCGCAGGGTGTCGATCAGCCGTGCGGTCTGCGGGCCGACCAGGGCTTGCAGCTGGCGGCCGACCAGCGCGGCCCAGCCGCCGCCCGGAGCGATGTCGGCCTGGGCTTCGTGCCGGTGGTCGGGGCCGAGGATGCGCACCAGCGCGCTGCCCAGGCCGTACAGCGGCACGGTCACCAGCAGCAGGGTGACCACGGCCTGGCGCAGGGCCGCGGGCAGTTGCAGGAAGAGGCGTGGTGGCGTCACGGCAGGGGCTCCGGCGCCAAAGCGCACGGAAGCTGCCATTGTTCGCGGCCGTGTGAAATGCCGATGACAGCAGTTCAGGCGAGGTCGGCGCGTGCCAGCAGGGCGGTGTCTGCCAGTGCCTCATCCAGCGGCCCGTCGTAAGCCAGCCCGCCACCGGCCAGCACCAGCGCGCGCCGGCCCAGCTGCGGTGCGCTGGCCAGCTGGTGCGTGCTCGTGATCACGGTGGCCGGGCTCTGCGCCAGCCAGTCAAGCAGCCAGCGCGCCGTGCGCGGATCCAGGTGGGCCAGCGGCTCGTCCAGCAGCAGCAGGCGCGGCTCCATGACGAGCACGCAGGCCAGCGCCAGGCGTTGCTTCTCGCCGCCCGAGAGCAGGAAGGGCGGTTTGTCCAGCAGGTGGGCGATGCGCAGCCTGGCCGCCCAGTCGGCGATGCGCGCTTCGGCATCGGCCAGCCCCAGGCGGCGTGGGCCGTAGCCGATCTCGTCGCGCACCGTGGGGTTGAAGAGCATGGTCTCGGGATGCTGGAACAGCAGGCCCACTTCGCGGCGGAAGCGCCGGGCCCAATCGGTGCGGCGTGCGCGCGCCGGCGTCACGGTCTCGCCCGCGTAGCGGTAGCTGCCCGCGCGGGGGAAGACCAGTGCGTCGAGCAGCTGCAGCAGCGTGGACTTGCCACCGCCGTTGGCGCCCAGCAGCACGAGCTTCTCGCCCGCGGCGATGCGCAGCGACAGGCCCGACCAGAGGGGCGGTGCGTCGGGCCAGCCGAAGGCCACGCCCTCCAGCTCAATCATCGAAACCGCCGCGCGCGCGCACCGCCATGGCCGAGGCCTGGGCGCCGGCCACGGCCTGGTCCAGCAGGTGGCCGGCCGTGGCCGCGCCGTGCTGGGCCCGGGCGCGCAGGCCGCCGTTGCCTGCCGTGCGGCTGCGAAAGGCCAGGCCGTGGGCGCGCACGAGGCGGGCGAAGACCTGGGCCTGGCCGGCCGCCAGCGTGGCCAGGAACTGCAGCGTGGGCGCGAAGGCCAGCGCCTGCAGCACGTTGACCCGCGCCACGAAGGCGAAGCCGAGCAGCACCAGCAGCAGCACGCGCAGGTTCATCACCAGCAGCGGCTCGGCCAGTGGCGCCAGCGGACGGCCTTGCAGCAGTGCCTGCAGCAGCAGGCCGCTGCTCACGGCCAGGTTGAAGGCCAGCACCGCCAGCAGGCTGCGGCGCAGCAAGGGCCAGCGCCGCGGGCCGGCCAGCCACAGCGCCAGCAGCAGGCCGGCCGCCAGCGTGCGCGCGTCGTGCACCATGCCTGCGCCCAGCACGGCCAGCAGATAGGCGGCGAACCAGCGCGCCGGGGTCATGTGAACTGCCAGCGCCGCGCTCGGGCGGCGCGCCAGACCAGCACCGTCAACGCGCCCTCGGCCAGCCCCAGCAGGGCGTGCGGCGCGAGGATGGCCGGCAGCACCACGGCCGGCCCGAACGGGAAGAACAGGGGCGTGCCGTCGGCGCGCTGCGCCAGCCAGGGCTGCAGGCCCAGGACCAGCCCCACCAGCGCGGCCGGGACCATGACGGCGCACCAAGTGGCCAGCAGCACGGCGGCGTCCTCGTGCCAGGCGCGCAGCGCGCGGAACACGCCGACCGCGACCAGTGCCCCTGCGCCGCCGATGGCCAGGGCGTTGACGGGCAGGGCCGTGATGCCGCCGGCACCGAACAGCAGGGACTGCAGCAGCAGCACCAGGCTGTAGCCCAGAAAGGCCAGCCGCGCCCCGAACAGCAGGGCCAGCAGGGCCACGCCGACGGCATGGACCGAGGTGCCGCCGGGCAGGGGCAGCATCACCAGGCCCATGGCGTAGACCAGGGCCGTGAGCGCAGCCAGGCGCGGCACCAGGTGCTCGTCCAGCCGCGCGCGCAGGCCGCGGCCGGCCGCCCACCAGGCCACGGCCGCCACCGCATAGGCCGGCAGGTAGGTCTGGGGCGACAGGAAACCGTCGGGGATGTGCATCAGCGCGGTGGGCGGCGCAGCAGGCGCCGACCGAGCAGGCCCAGGCCCAGGATCAGGCACACGCCCGCCACCACGCGCCCCCAGTCGGGCAGCGCTGGCGCGGGCGGCTCGGCAGCCGCGGGGGGAACGCCGTCGTGCTGCGGGATGGCCAGCGCGGTCTCGATGCCGTGGCCGTCGGCCGCATAGGCGCGCAGCCGCCAGCCCATGGCGGCGGCACCGGTGCCCGGCAGCAGCACCAGGCGCCCCGCGCCGTCGGTGAGCCCGGTCTGAACGGGCTCCTTGCCCTCGCCGCGGAACAGTTCGTAGCGTTCGAAGGCGAAGGGCTCGCCGTCGGTGAAGCGCAGCGCGACGACGATGGCCTCGCCGACCTGGAGCTCGTGCCGCAGCGCATGCGATGAGGCCGTGTCCGCGCAGGCCCAGGCAGCGAGCGCGCAGGCCGCGGCGCGGGCGGCCATGCCGCCACGCCATCTGGTCGAATCCATGCGTGGTGTACCCATAAGAGGAATTTCTTGTTCCTCTTACGAGTATCGCAGCCCTGGGCCGGGCGGTGATGCGGCGTAGGGCGGGGCGGAGGGGCCTACTTGCCCCAGCTGTCCTTCAGGCCCGTGGTGCGGTTGAACACCGGCTTGTCGGGGTGGTGGTCGCGCCGGTCGGCCACGAAGTAGCCATGGCGTTCGAACTGGAAGCGGTCGTCCACGCTGGCGCTGGCCAGGGACGGTTCCAGGTAGGCCTGCACGGTGCGCAGGCTGTCCGGATTCAGGCTGTCCAGGAAGTTCTTGCCGCCCGCGTCCGGGTGCGGGTCGTTGAACAGGCGCTCGTACAGCCGCACCTCGGCCGGCACGGCGTCGTGCACGCCGACCCAGGTGATCACGCCCTTGACCTTGACTGCGTCTGCGCCCGGGGTGCCGCTCTTGGTGTCGGGCACGAGCTCGGCATGCACCTCGGTGATGCGGCCCTCTGCATCGCGCACGGCGCCCGTGCACTGCACCACATGGCCGTACTTCAGGCGCACGCGGTTGCCGGGCTTGGTGCTGCCGTCGGCCGCGGTCTGCGGCGGGTACAGGCGGTGGAAGCCCTTGGGCGGCGTTTCCTCGTAGTCCGTGCGCTCGATCCACAGTTCGCGACCGAACTGGAACTGGCGCCGGCCCTGCGCGGGGTCGTGCGGGTTGAGCGGCGCGCTGCAGGCGTCCAGCGTGCCGGCCCCGTGCAGCGCGTCCCAGTTGGTGATGACCAGCTTGACCGGGTCCAGCACGGCCATGGCGCGCTTGGCCGTGGCGTCCAGCGTGTCGCGCAGCGCGCCTTCCAGCGTGCTGTAGTCGATCCAGCTGTCGCTCTTGGTCACGCCGATGCGTTCGGCGAACAGCTGGATGGCTTCGGCCGTGTAGCCGCGCCGGCGCAGGCCGACGATGGTGGGCATGCGCGGGTCGTCCCAGCCGCTCACGCGCTGCTCGTTGACGAGCTGGGCGAGCTTGCGCTTGCTGGTGATCACGTAGGTCAGGTTCAGCCGCGCGAACTCGTACTGCCGCGGCGGCGGGGCCGACAGCAGGCCGCCTTCGGCCAGGCGCTCGAGCAGCCAGTCGTAGAACGGCCGCTGGTCTTCGAACTCCAGCGTGCAGATGCTGTGCGTGATCTGCTCCAGCGCGTCCTCGATCGGGTGCGCATAGGTGTACATCGGGTAGATGCACCAGCGGTCGCCCGTGTTGTGGTGCGTGGCGCGGCGGATGCGGTAGATCGCCGGGTCGCGCATGTTGATGTTGGGGCTGGCCATGTCGATCTTGGCGCGCAGCACGGCCGCGCCGTCCGCGAGCTTGCCATCGCGCATCTCACGGAAGCGGGCCAGGTTCTCGGCCGGCGTGCGCGTGCGGAACGGGCTGTCCACGCCGGGCTTGCCGAAATCGCCGCGGTTGGCGCGCATTTCCTCGGGCGTCTGCTCGTCCACGTAGGCGTGGCCGGCCCCGACCAGGTACTCGGCCGCGCGGTACATGAAGTCGAAGTAGTCGCTGGCCTGGTAGAGGTGGGCGGTGCCGCCGGACTCCCAGTTGAAGCCCAGCCAGCGCACGCTGTCCACGATGCTGGCGACGTACTCCTGGTCTTCCTTCTCGGGGTTGGTGTCGTCGAAGCGCAGGTGACAGACGCCGCCGTAGTCGCGCGCCAAGCCGAAGTTCAGGCAGATGCTCTTGGCATGGCCCACGTGCAGGTAGCCGTTGGGCTCGGGCGGAAAGCGCAGGCGCACGCGGGCCGGGTCGCTCGGGCCCTGGGCATGGTGGGCGGCATCGCCCGGGCTGCCGCCCCAATGGCGGCTGGCATAGGTGCCCTGGGCCAGGTCGTTCTCGATGATCTGGCGCAGGAAATTGCTTTGTTTGTGGTCGGTCGGCTCGGCCGCGGGGGAATTCATGCGGCCGATTCTAGGAGCGGAGCGCAGATCGCTCAGGACGAGGCTTTGCGCGGCCCGGCGCGGCATCCGTTACCCGCCGTAACCTGTTTAACGCGCGCTGCGTCATCCATTTGCATCTTCGTGCGTCAATAGCCACATGGCCGCAGTCTGCGGCGACGCAATCGAAGGAGTACGCACATGGCAAACGAGCAAGCAGGCCGCTGGATCGCCGCTGCGGCCATCGGCATGGCCGGCCTGGCCCTGGCAACGGGCGCGCAGGCGCGCGACGTGGTGTGGTCGGTCGGCGTGGGTGCGCCCGGGGCCCAGGTGATCGTGGGCAATGCGCCGGTCTATGTGGCGCCGCCCGTCTATGTGGCGCCGGCGCCACGCTACTACCAGCCGCCGCCCGTCTACTACGTGCCGCCGCCGCGGGTCTACTACCAGCCGCAACCCATCTACTATGGCCCGCCGCCGCATTTCCATGGGCACCGGCACGGCCACAGGCATGGCCACCGGCACCGCGACGGCTGGCGGCGTTGAACGCCGTCAGCGCAGCACGAGCACGGTGCGCAAGCCCGCAATGGTCAGCGCCAGCGAGCCGAGCAGATGGATGGCTGCGGTGGCCAGTGCCACGCCGTAGCGTTCGTCCCGCAGCATGAGCACGACTTCGGCAGAAAAGCTGGAAAACGTCGTCAGCGCACCCAGGAATCCGGTGACGAGCGCCAGCCGCCACGCCGGGTGCAAGGCCGGTGCGGCCTCGAACATGCCGATGCACACGCCGATCAGATAGCCCCCGATCAGATTGGCTGCCAGCGTCCCCAGCGGGATCGGGCCATGGGCGTTGAGCCACAGGGACAGGCCCCAGCGGCCCAGCGCGCCCAGGCAGGCGCCGCAACAGACGGCGATGACAGATAGCATGGTGTGGTGACTCGGAACGGTTCGCCCGCCACTGTAGCCGCAGCCACGGGCTGGCTGGGCGTGGTCATGCTGGACACGCGCTTTCCCCGCCCGCTCGGCGACATCGGCCATCCCGACAGCTTTGGCTGCGCCGTGCGCCACATGCGCGTGGCGGGCGCGTGGCCGCGCGAGGTGGTCGGCTCGCCGACCGCGCTGCGGGCCATGGCGCCGGCCTTCGTGGATGCCGTGCGGGCACTGGCAGCGCAGGGCGCCTGCGCCGTGACGACGAGCTGCGGTTTTCTGGTGCTGCTGCAGGACCTGTTGCAAGCGGTGACTCCCGTCCCCGTGCGCAGCTCCAGCCTGCTGCAGCTGCCGCCCTTGCTGGACGCGGCGCAGCGGGTGGGGGTGCTGACCATCGATGCCCGAGCGCTCACGCCAGCACACCTGCATGCGGCCGGCGTACCGTCCGCGCGCTTGCCCGATGTGGTGGTGCAGGGCGTGGCGCCGGACAGCCATTTCGTCGCCGCGATCCTGGGCAACGCCGATGCGCTGGATGCCGCCCGGGCCGAGGCCGAGGTGGTCGCCGCGGCCCTGGCGCTGCAGGCCCGCGCGCCCGAACTGCGCACGCTGGTGCTGGAATGCACCAACCTGCCGCCCTATGCGGCGGCGGTGCAGGCGGCGACGGGCTGGCGCTGCCAGTCGCTGCTGGACGACCCGGTGCTGCGTGCGGCCGTCACATCATCTTCTGCGGCAGCCAGGTGACCAGGCCGGGGAACAGGTACAGCAGCAGCACCGCCAGGCACACCAGCGCGAACATCGGCACCGAGACCTTGGCGATCCAGGGCAGCTCCTTGCCCGTCATGCCCTGCAGCACGAACAGGTTGAAGCCCACGGGCGGCGTGATCTGCGCCATCTCCACGACCAGCACGATGAAGATGCCGAACCAGATCGGGTCGATGCCGGCCTTCTGCACCGTGGGCATCAGCACGCCCATGGTCAGCACCACCATGGAAATGCCGTCCAGGAAGCAGCCCAGGATGATGAAGAACACGGCCAGTGCCGCGATCAGCTGGCCCTGGCTCAGGCCCAGCGTGGCGATCCACTCCGCCAGGTGCCGCGGCAGGCCGATGTAGCCCATGGACAGCGTGAGAAAGGCCGCGCCCGCGAGGATCAGCGCGATCATGCAGTACAGCCTTGTGGCGCCCAGCAGCGCATCGCGGAAGGTGGCCCAGTTCAGCGAGCCCTGCGCCGCCGAGATGATGAGCGAGCCCACCACGCCCAGTGCCGCCGCCTCGGTGGCCGTGGCGATGCCCGTGTAGATGGAGCCCAGCACCGCCACGATGAGCAGCACCACCGGGATCAGGCTGCGCGAGGCCGCGAGCTTCTGCGCGAAGCTGGTCTTCGCATCCGCCGCGGGCACCTGCTCGGGGTTGCGCAGGGCCCACAGCATGATGTAGCCGGAGAACAGCAGGCCCAGCACCAGGCCGGGCACGACCCCGGCGATGAACAGCCGCGCGATCGAGACCTCGGCCGCCACGCCGTAGACGATCATGATGATGGACGGCGGGATCAGCAGCCCCAGCGTGCTGGCGCCGGCCAGTGTGCCCACGACCATGTGGTCGGGGTAGCCGCGGCGCTTGAGCTCGGGCAGCGTCATCTTGCCGATGGTGGCGCAGGTGGCGGCGCTGGAGCCCGACACCGCCGCGAAGATCGTGCAGCCCACCACGTTGGTGTGCAGCAGCCGCCCCGGCAGGGCCTGCATCCAGGGCGACAGGCCCTTGAACATGTCCTGGCTCAG
The DNA here is from genome assembly GCF_014652235.1 of Pseudorhodoferax aquiterrae. Lineage (GTDB taxonomy): Bacteria > Pseudomonadota > Gammaproteobacteria > Burkholderiales > Burkholderiaceae_C > Pseudorhodoferax > Pseudorhodoferax aquiterrae. The sequence goes on along the minus strand of NZ_BMYK01000027.1, from coordinate 56,658 downwards.
CCGCGTGCGGAACAGGATCTCGCCCATCCAGACGAACAGCGGCAGCGCCGTGAGCGTCCAGCTCGAAGCGGAGCCCCAGATCGTCACGGCCATGGCGTCGCCGGCGGGCCTGGAGGAGAACATCTGCATGCCGATCCAGGCCACGCCCGACAGCGTGAGGCCGATCCAGACGCCGCTGCCCAGGATCAGGAACAGCGACAGCACCAGCAGGCCGGTGATGGCGAGGTCACTCATTGCGCAGCGCCTCCCCGCTGGCGGCCTGCACGCGGCGCCCGCGCAGCTCGAGCACCAGCTCGTCGGCGAAGGCGATGGCGAACACCACCGTGCCGACCGCCATGGCCAGCTGCGGGATCCACAGCGGCGTTGCGTCGTTGGAGGTGGAGATGTCGTGGAACGCGTGAGACTGCCAGGCCAGACGGCAGCTGTAGAACGCGAACAACAATGCCAGCAGCGTGGCCAGGCCCAGCGACCACAGCTCCAGCGCCCTGCGTGCACCCCCGCGCAGGGCGTTGATCAGCAGCGTCACGCGGATGTGCTCACCGCGCTTGAGCGTGTGCGCCAGCGCCAGGAAGCCGGCGGCGGCCATCAGGTAGCCTGCATAGGCGTCGATGCCGGGAATGTTGAAATGCAGCTGCCGGCCCAGGATGGACAGCAGCACGGAGATCAGCAGCGCGACCATGAACAGCGCCGCCAGCCAGGCGGCGCCGTCGTAGAGCGCGTCGAGCAGGCGACGCATGCCTTGCGCTTACTTGCGGTACGCGTCGACCAGGGCCTTGCCGTCGGGGCCGGCCTTGTCGAGCCATTCCTTGAGCATGGTGTCGCCGACCTTGGCCATGTCGGCCTTGAGCTGCGCAGGCGGCGGCAGGATGTTCATGCCGTTGGCCTTGAGCTTTTCCTGCGTGTCGGTGTTTTCCTTCTTGGACGCCGCCCAGCCGCGCGTCTCGGCCTCGGCAGCGGCCTTGAGCAGCGCTGCCCTGGTCGTTGCGTCGAGGGCGTCGAGCGCGGCCTTGTTGACGATGACGGCGTTCTTGGGCAACCAGGCCTGGGTGTCGTACCAGTACTTGATGTGTTCGTAGGTCTTGGTGTCGAAGCCGGTGGACCCCGAGGACATGTAGGACTCGATGACGCCGGTGGCCATGGCCTGCGACAGTTCGGCGGCCTGCACCGTGACGGGCTGGGCGCCCACGAGCTCGGCGATGCGGGCCGTGGCCGGGCTGTAGGCGCGCCACTTCACGCCCTTGAGGTCGGCGGCGGACTGGATCGGCTTCTTCACGTAGATGCCCTGGGGCGGCCAGGCCACGGTGTAGAGCAGGGCCATGCCCTGTTCGCCGAGCTTCTTGTCCAGCAGCGGCTTTTGCGCCTGGTAGAGCTTCCAGGCGGAGTCGTAGCTGTCGGCCAGGAACGGGATGCCGTCGGCGCCGAACACCTGCCATTCGTTCTGGAAGTTCACGAGCAGGATCTCGCCTGCCTGGGCCTGGCCACCCTGCACGGCGCGCTTGATCTCGGGCGCCTTGAACAGCGAGGCGTTGGCATGCACCGTGATCTTGAGCTTGCCGCCGGTGGCCTTGTCCACGTCGGCCGCGAACTGGTTCAGGTTGACGGTGTGGAAGTTGGTGGCCGGGTAGGCGGCCGGAAGGTCCCACTTGGCCTGGGCGGATGCATGGGACGCACAGGCCAGCGCGGCAGTCGCGAGCAGGACGGAATGAAGCTTCATGGTCTCTCCGGTGGATGGGGAAGGCGAAGAAAGCCAGCATAGACGCAATTCCCGGGCCACCCGCCCCGTGTTTGTCCGCAAGGGCGGGCACGTACCATGCATGCGGAGTCCTGCGCATGCAAACCAACGAAACCGCTTCCCCTTCCCCCGCCCGCTGGCAGTTCTGGATCGACCGCGGCGGCACCTTCACCGACATCGTGGGCCGCCGGCCCGACGGCAGCCTTGTCACGCACAAGCTGCTGTCCGAGAACCCGGAGCGCTATGACGACGCGGCCGTGGCCGGCATCCGCGCACTGCTCGGCCTGGCCAGTGGGGAGCCCATCACGGCCGAGCGCGTGGCCTGCGTGAAGATGGGCACCACGGTGGCCACCAACGCACTGCTCGAGCGCAAGGGCGCGCCCACGCTGCTGGTGACCACGCGCGGCTTTCGCGATGCGCTGCGCATCGCCTACCAGAACCGGCCCCGGCTGTTCGACCGCCACATCGTGCTGCCCGAGCTGCTCTACAGCGCCGTGGTCGAGGCCGAAGAACGCGTGGCGGCCGATGGCGCGGTGCTGCAGCCGCTGGACGAGGACGGGCTGCGCGTGCAGCTGCAACAGGCCTTCGACGGCGGCCTGCGCAGCGTGGCCATCGTGTTCCTGCACGGCTGGCGCTTCACGGCGCACGAACAGGCGGCCGCGCGCATCGCCACCGAGCTCGGCTTCACCCAGGTCAGCGCCTCGCACCGCACCAGCCCGCTCATGAAGCTCGTGAGCCGCGGCGACACCACGGTGGTCGATGCCTACCTCTCGCCCATCCTGCGCCGCTACGTGGACCGCGTCGCAGAGCAGATGCCGGGCGTGCGGCTGCTGTTCATGCAGTCTTCCGGCGGGCTGGCCGATGCCCATGCCTTCCAGGGCAAGGACGCGATCCTGTCGGGCCCGGCCGGCGGCATCGTGGGCATGGCGCGGACAGCGGAGCTGGCCTGCACCGATGACGCGGCAGCGCCGGGCGGCGAGGCGCGCGTGATCGGCTTCGACATGGGCGGCACCTCGACCGACGTGTCGCACTACGCCGGCAGCTTCGAGCGCGAGTTCGAGACCCAGGTGGCCGGCGTGCGCATGCGTGCGCCCATGCTGTCCATCCACACCGTGGCAGCCGGCGGCGGCTCCATCCTGCAGTTCGACGGCCAGCGCTTTCGCGTGGGACCGCAGAGCGCGGGCGCCAACCCGGGGCCGGCCAGCTACGGCCGTGGCGGCCCGCTCGCGGTGACCGATGCCAACGTGCTGCTGGGCAAGCTGCAGCCTGACTGGTTCCCGCGCGTGTTCGGACCGGGCGGCGAGGCGCCGCTGGACCTGGCCGTGGTGCGCCAGCGCTTCGCCGAACTCGCGGCCCAGGCCGGGCGCAGCGCCGAGCAGGTGGCCGAGGGCTGCATCGCGATCGCGGTGCAGCAGATGGCCAATGCGATCAAGAAGATCTCGGTGGCGCGCGGCTACGACGTGACGCGCTACACCCTCCAGTGCTTCGGCGGCGCGGGCGGCCAGCATGCCTGCCTCGTGGCCGATGCGCTGGGCATGGACCGGGTCTTCGTGCATCCGCTGGCCGGCGTGCTGAGCGCCTACGGCATGGGCCTCGCGGACCAGGCCGTGATCCGCGAGCAGGCCCTGGAGCTGCCGCTGCTGTCCGAGCATCTGCCGGCCGTGGTGGCCGCGCTGGAGCGCCTGGTCGATGCGGCCGGCACCGAACTTGCGCGCCAGGCCTTCGGCGAGGGCGCCGCCCTGGTGCACCGGCGCGTGCACCTGCGCTACCAGGGCAGCGACACGGCGCTGGTCGTGCCCTTCGGCGGTCTGGACCAGATGCAGGCCGCGTTCGAGGCCGCCTACCGCCAGCGTTTCTCCTTCGGGATGCCGGGCAAGGCCCTGGTGGTCGAGGCCGTGTCGGTCGAGGCGGTGCTGGCGGGCGATGCACCGGCCGAGCCGCTGCTGCCGCTGGCCGCGCCACGGCCCACGCCGGTGCGCGCGCAGGTGCGCATGTACTGCGATGGCGCCTGGCGCGAGGCCGCGCTGGTGGTGCGCGAGGACCTGCGGCCCGGCGACCGCATCGCCGGCCCGGCCATCATCGCCGAGCGCAATGCGACCACGGTGCTGGAGCCCGGCTGGGAGGCCAGGCTGACGGGCCGAGACCACCTCGTGCTGCAGCGCCGCCAGGCCCGCGCCCTGGCCCATGCGGCCGGCACCACGGTGGACCCGGTGCTGCTGGAGGTCTTCAACAACCTGTTCATGAACATCGCCGAGCAGATGGGCCTGCAGCTGCAGAACACCGCCCACTCGGTCAACATCAAGGAGCGCCTGGATTTCAGCTGCGCGCTGTTCGACGGCGCCGGCCACCTGGTCGCCAATGCGCCGCACATGCCCGTGCACCTGGGCTCCATGGGCGAGAGCATCCAGGCCGTGATCCGCGCCAACCAGGGCCGGATGCAGCCGGGCGACGTGTTCGCGCTGAACGATCCCTACCACGGCGGCACGCACCTGCCCGATGTGACGGTGATCACGCCGGTCTACCTGCGCGACGACGACGCGCAGCCGCTGTTCTACGTGGGCTCGCGCGGCCACCATGCCGACATCGGCGGCAGCACGCCGGGCTCGATGCCGCCGTTCTCCACGCGCATCGAAGAAGAGGGCGTGCGCATCGTCAACTTCAAGCTGGTCGAGCGTGGGCAGCTGCGCGAGGCCGAGCTGCTGGCCCTGCTGCGTTCCGGGGAGTTCCCGGCGCGCAATCCGCAGCAGAACCTGGCCGACCTCAAGGCGCAGATCGCGGCGAACGAGAAGGGCGTGCAGGAGCTGCGCCGCATGGTGGCGCAACACGGCCTGGACGTGGTGCGCGCCTACATGGGTCATGTGCAGGACCACGCCGAGGAATCGGTGCGCCGCGTCATCACGCGCCTGAAGGACGGTGCCTTCAGGCTGCCGCTGGACAACGGCGCGCAGATCCAGGTGGCGGTGCGCGTGGACGCCGCGGCGCGCAGCGCCGTGATCGACTTCACGGGCACCTCGCCCCAGCAGACGCACAACTTCAACGCGCCCACGGCGGTCTGCATGGCGGCCGTGCTCTACGTGTTCCGCACGCTGGTGGACGACGACATCCCGCTCAACGCGGGCTGCCTCAAGCCGCTCAAGGTCATCATCCCGCCGGGCTCCATGCTGAACCCGAACCCGCCGGCCTCGGTGGTGGCGGGCAACGTGGAGACCTCGACCTGCATCACCAATGCCTTGTTCGGCGCGCTGGGCGTGATGGCGGCCGGCCAGTGCACGATGAACAACTTCACCTTCGGCAACGCGCAGCACCAGTACTACGAGACGATCGCGGGCGGCTCGGGCGCGGGCCAGGGTTTCGATGGCACCAGCGTCGTGCAGACCCACATGACGAACTCGCGCCTGACCGATCCCGAGGTGCTGGAGCACCGCTTCCCGGTGCGGCTGGAGAGCTACGCCATCCGCGCCGGCTCGGGTGGCGCCGGCCGCTGGCGCGGCGGCGACGGCGGCGTGCGGCGCGTGCGCTTCCTGGAGCCCATGACGGCCAGCATCCTGTCGAACGGGCGCGTGCACCCGGCCTTCGGCATGGCCGGCGGCGACCCCGGTGCGCCGGGCCTGAACCGCGTGCTGCGCGCCGATGGCCGCGTGGAGGCACTGGGCCACATCGGCCAGGTGCAGATGCAGCCCGGCGACGTGTTCGAGATCCACACGCCGGGCGGCGGGGGCTTCGGTCAGTGCGCGGCGGAGGCGGCCTTGGACGCTGGCGTGGGCGGTTCGTAGGCCTGGCCGTTCACGCGCAGGCCCTGGGCCGAGAAGCGCGCCGCGTTGCCCGGCCCGATCCCCTTGATGCGGGCCATCAGATCGGCCCAGTCGCGGAACGGCGCCTTGGCGCGCTCCTCGAGCATGGGCGTGGACAGGCCGGGGCCGATGCCGCGCAGGCCGTCCAGCTCTGCGGCGCTGGCCTGGTTGACTTCGAGCGCCCAGACGGGCGTGGCCAGGGCCAGCAGCACGGCGACCAGGGCGCTGCGCATGGGCTCAGGCGCCCGCGAGGGCCAGGGCCTGCATGTAGGCCGTCACGCCCGTGCGCACGTCGGCGAAGGCATGGTCGCAGCCGGCCGCGCGCAGGGCGGTGAGGTCGGCCTGGGTGTGGCACTGGTACTTGCCGCGCAGCGCATCGGGGAAGGGCGTGTAGACGATGGCCTCCTGCTGCACGGCCTCCTCCAGCGTCAGCGCAGTGCCGCGGCGGGCGTTGACCACGGCCAGCGCCACGTCGTTGAAGGGTTGGGCCCGGCCCGTGCCGAGGTTGAACAGGCCCGAGCGTTCCGGGTGGTCCAGGAACCAGAGGTTCACGGCCACCACGTCGTCGATCCAGACAAAGTCGCGCTCCTGCTCGCCGGGTGCGTAGCCGCCGTACTCGCCGAACAGGCGCACCTGCTGCTCGGCCTGGAACTGGTGGTACTGGTGGAAGGCCACGCTGGCCATGCGGCCCTTGTGCTGTTCGCGCGGGCCGTAGACGTTGAAGTAGCGGAATCCCACGGTCTGCTGGCGCGCGCGCTCGAATGCGGTGCCGATCTCGCGGCGCAGGCGCTGGTCCACCAGCAGCTTGGAGTAGCCGTAGACGTTGAGCGGTGCTTCGTTGGCCGGCTCTTCCTTGAACACGGCCGAGCCGCCGTAGGTGGCGGCCGAGGAGGCATACAGCAAGCGCGTGCGCTGGCGCTGGCAGGCTTCCCAGAGGTGCACCGTGAGCGTGTAGTTGTTGGCCATCATGTACTGGCCATTGCTCTCCATGGTGTCGCTGCAGGCGCCTTCGTGGAACACGGCCTCGACGCGGCCGTAGTGGCCCTGGTCGAAGCGGGTGTAGAAGTCGGCCGCGTCCACGTAGTCGGCGATCGAGAGGTCCACGAGGTTGCGGAACTTGTCGCCCTGCGTGAGGTCGTCCACCGCGATGATGTCGGTCTCGCCGCGGGCGTTCAGACCCTTCACGAGGTTGCTGCCGATGAAGCCGGCGGCGCCGGTGACTACGTAGCGTGGCATCTCAATCGGTCCCGAACAGTTCTTCGTAGCTGGCCGTGGCCGTGCCGAACTTGCCGACCACGATGGCGCCGGCCTTGTTGGCCATGGGCATGGCGTCGCGCAGGCTGCAGCCGGCGGCGACCAGCGCGGCCATGGTGGCGATCACGGTGTCGCCGGCGCCCGTCACGTCGAAGACTTCGCGCGCCTGGGCCGCGACATGGGCCTCGCCATGTTCGTCGAACAGCGTCATGCCTTCCTCGCTGCGCGTGAGCAGGAGCCCTTCGAGCGCGAGTTCGCTGCGCAGGCGCTGGGCCTTGGCGCGCAGTTCGTCCTCGTTGCGCCAGCCGCCGACCACCTGTTGCAGTTCGGCGCGGTTGGGCGTGATCAGCGTGGCGCCGCGGTAGCGCGAGTAGTCGCTGCCCTTGGGGTCGATCAGCACGGCCTTGCCGGCCGCGCGCGCGGCTTCGATCATCTGCTCCACGTGGGCCAGGCCGCCCTTGCCGTAATCGGAAAAGAGCACGGCGGCATGCTGCGGCATGAGTTCGGCGAACAGCGCGGACTGCGAGGCCAGCGTCTCGGTCTCGGGCACGGTCTCGAAATCCAGCCGCAGCAACTGCTGCTGGCGGCCGATCACGCGCAGCTTGACCGTGGTGCGCATCTGCGCGTCGCGGCCGAAATGCGGCACGATGCCGGTGGCGGCGACCAAGTCCTCGAGCTTGTGGCTGGCTTCGTCCTCGCCGACCACGGTCAGCAGCGAGGCCTGCGCGCCCAGCGTGACGATGTTGTAGGCCACGTTGGCCGCCGCGCCGATGCGCTCTTCCTCGCGCGTGACGCGCACCACGGGCACGGGGGCCTCGGGCGAGATGCGGTCGACCGCGCCGTACCAATAGCGGTCCAGCATGGCGTCGCCGACGACGAGCACGCGGGCTTCGGCGAGCGCGTCGCGGCTCGGAAAGGGGTTGCGCAGCAGCGCAGGGGTGGTCGTCATAGTTCCTCCACGCGGCGCGGCGGATAGCTGTCCCAGGCCTGGCAGCCCGGGCACTGCCAGAAGTGCTGCTTGGCCTCGAAACCGCAGGCGGCGCAGCGGTAGCGCGTGAGCGGCCGCGTGGCGTGCTCGATGGCGCGCTGCACCTGGGGATGGAACTGCTCGTGCTCGAGCTTCTCGCCGGCCAGCCAGCGCGCCGTGGCCACCAGCGACTGCTCGCGCTCCAGGTGCTGCAGGTAGCGTTGGCGTGCCTGGTCGCGCCGGTCGCCCTGTGCGCCTTCGAGGGCCACGATGGCGTCCAGCACGTCCAGCGAGGGGAAGTGGTCGTAGCTTTCCTGCAGCGCGGCCAGCGTGCGTTCCGCCTGGCCGCTGGCGCTGCCGGTCTGGGCCAGCGCGTGGGCGATCAGCGGCACAGACTGCGGTGCGACGGCGGCCAGTTCCAGCAGCGTGTGCAGCGCGTCGGCATGCCGCTCGGCCTTGACCTGCATCAGCGCCTGGTCGATGCGCGGGCGCGGTGCTTGCGGCGCGGTGACGATGGCACGCGCGAGCAGCTGCGCCGCGCCGTCCGGGTCGCCCGCCGCGTTGCGCGCGGCAGCCTGCTCGCACAGGTAATGGGCCATGCGCCCGCTGAAGCTGCCCTCGCCATGGTCCTGCAGCTTCTGCGCGATCTCGGTGGCCTGCGGCCAGTCGCGCGAGCGTTCGTAGATGGCCAGCAATGCAAGCAGGGCCTGGGCCTCGTAGCGCGTGCCTTCGAGCTTGCGCAGCGCGTCTTCGGCGCGGTCGAGCAGGCCCGCCTTGAGGAAGTCCAGCGCCAGATCGTGCTGGGCGCGGTGGCGGTCGGCGGCGCTGAGGTCGGCGCGCGAGAGCAGGTGTTCGTGCACGCGCACGGCACGCTGGTATTCGCCGCGGCGGCGGAACAGGTTGCCCAGCGCGAAGTGCAGCTCGGTGGTGTCCGGGTCCTTCTGCACGGCCTCGATGAAGGCGTCGATGGCCTGGTCCTGCTGCTCGTTGAGCAGGTAGTTCAGGCCCTTGAAGTAGGCCTTGGGCGCGCGCCGGTTCTCGATGCGCAGCTGGCGCAGGTCCAGCCGCGAGGCCAGCCAGCCCAGCACGAAGGCCACCGGCAGGCCCAGCAGGATCCAGCCGAGATCAAAGTCCATGACGCGGCACGTTGCCCAGGCTGGTGTCGGTGGCGGCCTCGGCAGGCGGTGGCGGGGCGATGGGCGCGGGCACGGGCGGCTCGACCACCATGCCACGCTGGGCCTGGCGCTGGCGCCACCAGCGCGGCGCCATAGCGACCACGCCGAGCGCCAGGCCCAGCGCGAACGCGGCCAGCACCACGAGCACCATGGGCGCACGCCATTCGGTGCCGAAGAAAAAGCGCACCGCACCCTCGTGCTGGTTGTTCAGCGCGAATGCGAACAGGGTAAAAAAAATGGCTGCTTTCAGTATCCACTTGAGCAGCCACACCAGATTCTTCATGAAGCGAATGTCCTCATCCAGGGCATTCTACGGTCGGGCCGCAGGCCCGAAAGACCACGCCGCGTCAGCGGTCGTAACGCCGATCGTCGGCGTCCAGCGGACCCTTGTCCACGGCCTCGCGCAGCGCCTTGCCGGGCTTGAAATGCGGCACGCGCTTTTCGGGAATGGCCACGGCCTCGCCGCTGCGCGGGTTGCGGCCCATGCGCGGCGGACGCCGGTTGATCGAGAAGCTGCCGAAGCCGCGGATCTCCACGCGGTGGCCTCGGACCAGCGCGTCGCCCACGGCGTCCAGGATGGTCTTGACCGCGTGCTCGGCATCGCGGTGGGTCAGCTGGCTGAAGCGGGCCGCCAGTTCTTCAACGAGATCGGATCGGGTCATGTCGGTTCAAGGCTGCATCAATGGAATCGGGCCAGTCCTCCAACCCCTGGTGGGGTGGCGGTGCTGGCCCGACGAATGTCGCACAGGAACATGCGTTCCCGTGCGCCTTTCAAGCAACGCTCAGTTGTTGCTGTTGTTGTCCAGCTTGGCGCGCAGCAGGGCGCCCAGGCTGGTCGTGCCGGCGTTCTCACGCGCGGATTGCTGGGCCAGCGAGGCCATGGCTTCGTTCTGGTCGGCAGCATCCTTGGCCTTGATGGACAGCTGGATGTTGCGCGTCTTGCGGTCCACGTTCACGACCACGGCCGTGACTTCGTCGCCTTCCTTCAGCACGTTGCGCGCGTCTTCCACGCGGTCGCGGCTGATTTCGGAGGCACGCAGGTAACCGATGACGTCGCCGCCCAGGTCGATCTCGGCGCCGCGCGGGTCCACCGTCCTGACCTTGCCGGTCACGGTCTGGCCCTTGTCGTTGACCGTCACGAAGGTCGTGAACGGGTCGCCGTCGAGCTGCTTGATGCCCAGCGAGATGCGCTCGCGGTCCACGTCCACGGCCAGCACGATCGCCTCGACTTCCTGGCCCTTCTTGTAGTTGCGCACGGCGGATTCGCCGGGCTCGTTCCACGAGAGGTCGGACAGGTGCACCAGGCCGTCGATGCCGGCAGCCAGGCCCACGAACACGCCGAAGTCGGTGATCGACTTGATCGGGCCCTTGACGCGGTCGCCGCGCTTGGTGTTCTGCGCGAATTCCTGCCAGGGGTTGGCCTTGCACTGCTTCATGCCCAGGCTGATGCGGCGCTTGTCTTCGTCGATCTCCAGGACCATGACTTCGACTTCGTCACCCAGCGAGACCAGCTTGGAGGGGGCGATGTTCTTGTTGGTCCAGTCCATCTCGGAGACGTGCACCAGGCCTTCGATGCCGGGCTCCAGCTCGACGAACGCGCCGTAGTCGGCGATGTTCGTGACACGGCCGAACAGGCGCGTGCCTTGCGGGTAGCGGCGCGAGACACCCATCCACGGGTCGTCGCCCATCTGCTTGAGGCCCAGCGAGACGCGGTTCTTCTCGGTGTCGAACTTGAGGATCTTGGCCGTGATTTCCTGGCCGGCCTGCACCACTTCGCTCGGGTGGCGCACGCGACGCCAGGCCATGTCGGTGATGTGCAGCAGACCGTCGATGCCGCCCAGGTCGACGAACGCACCGTATTCGGTGATGTTCTTGACCACGCCTTGCACGATGGCGCCTTCCTTCAGCGTTTCCATCAGCTTGGCGCGCTCTTCACCCATGGAGGCTTCCACCACGGCGCGGCGCGACAGCACCACGTTGTTGCGCTTGCGGTCGAGCTTGATGACCTTGAATTCCAGGGTCTTGTTCTCGTACGGCGTCAGGTCCTTGACGGGGCGCGTGTCGATCAGCGAGCCGGGCAGGAAGGCGCGGATGCCGTTCACGAGGACGGTCAGGCCGCCCTTGACCTTGCCGCTGGTCGTGCCGGTCACGAACTCGCCGGACTCCAGCGCCTTTTCCAGGGCCATCCAGGAGGCCAGGCGCTTGGCGGTGTCGCGGCTGACGATGGTGTCGCCGTAGCCGTTCTCGATGGCGACGATGGCCACCGGCACGAACTGGCCGATCTGCACTTCGACTTCGCCCTGGTCGTTCTTGAACTCGTCGACCGGAACGTAGGACTCGGACTTGAGGCCGGCGTTGACGACGACGAAGTTGTGCTCGATGCGAACGACTTCGGCGGTGACGACTTCACCGACGCGCGTTTCGGTTTTCTGCAGCGACTCGGCGAACAGATCGGCAAAAGATTCAGACATGTATTTCCTTGACCACGGAGCAGGGTTTGCCTGCGCGGGATTGCGCGGGCTTCTAAGGCTGTCGTGGCGGTAGTTGCGGGAGCGTCCCGCGACGGTTGGGTTGCGATCCACCCGGCCGATGCGCTTGCTGCGCGGGCTGGCCGGATGGGCCTGGTTCTTCGTGCGGCCTGGAGCGTGTGCCTCAGAACCCCTGCCGCTGATCCCACCAGGCCAGGACCCGATCGACACAGGCTTGCACTGTGAGATCGGAGTTGTCCAGGGTGAGGGCATCGGCTGCGGCGCGAAGCGGGGCGACGGGGCGGGAGGCATCCCGCGCGTCGCGCGCCTCAAGGTCCGCGCGAAGGGTCGCAATTGTAGTTGAAATCCCTTTGGAAATCAATTGCTTATGCCGGCGCTCCGCGCGCCTCTCGGCGCTGGCCGTCAGATACACCTTGAGCGGGGCTGCCGGGAAGATCACCGTGCCCATGTCGCGACCGTCGGCGACCAGCCCCGGCAGGCGGCGAAAGCTCAGTTGCAGGTCGACCAGCGCAGCGCGCACGGATGGCAGGGCCGACACCTTGGAGGCGTTCATGCCGGCCTCCTCGGTGCGGATCGCGTCGGTCACGTCCTCGGTGTCCAGCCAGATGCGGCCGTCGTCGAAGCGCACGGGCAGTGTGGCGGCCATGGCAGCGATGGCCGTTTCGCTCTCGGGGCCGATGGCGTGGCCCGCACGTAGCGCCGCGTAGGCCGTGATGCGGTACATCGCGCCCGAATCGAGGAAGTGGTAGCCCAGCGCGCGCGCCACGGCGGCGGCCACCGTGCCCTTGCCCGAGGCCGTCGGTCCGTCGATGCACAACACCGGCACCTGGGAGGTGGGGGCGCGGCAGACCGACAGCAGCGTCTCAAAGTAGTCCGGGAAGGTCTTGGCCACGCACTTGGGATCGAGGATGCGCACCGGCGAGCCCGAGGGCGCCGCGCCCGGGCGCAGCCGGTGGAACGCGGCCAGCGAGAAGCACATGGCGACGCGGTGGTCGTCGTAGGTGTGGATGGCCGCGCTGGGCCAGGGCTGGTCGGCCGGCGGCGGCACGATGCGCAGGAAGTCCTGGCCTTCCTCGACCTCGGCACCGAACTTGCGCAGCTCGGCGGCCATGGCGGCGATGCGGTCGGTCTCCTTGACGCGCCAGCTTGCGATGTTGTGCAGCCGGCTCGGCCCGTCGGCGTACAGCGCCATGACGGCCAGCGTCATGGCGGCATCGGGAATGTGGTTGCAATCGAGGTCGATGGCCTTGAGCGGCCAGGCGCCGCGCGCCACCTGCAGCCAGTTGGGACCGGCCTCGACCGCCGCGCCCATGGCCTGGGCGGCTTCGACGAAGCGGATGTCGCCCTGGATCGAGGCTGCGCCCACGCCCTCGATGCGCAGCGGCTGGGCGGCGTCGGCCGCGATGGCGCCCAGCGCCACGAAGTAGCTGGCCGACGAGGCGTCGGCCTCGACATGGATCTCGCCGGGCGACTGGTAGCGGCTGCCGGCCTGGATCGTGAAACGCTGCCAGCCCTCGCGCGCGACCGCGATGCCGAAGCGCGCCAGCAGGTTCAACGTGATCTCCACGTAGGGCTTGGAGATCAGTTCGCCGACCACCTCGACCACGATGTCGCGCCGGGCCACCAGCGGCAGCGCCAGCAACAGCGCCGTGAGGAACTGGCTGGAGACGTCGCCGCGCACGCGGATGGGCTGGTCCAGTTGCAGCACGCCCGGCATGCCGATGTCCAGCGGCGGGTAGCCGGGGTTGGCGCCATAGCCGATCGCACACCCCAGCTGCACGAGCGCATCGACGAGGTCGCCGATGGGCCGCTCGTACATGCGCGGCACGCCGGTCAGCGTGAACTTGCCGCCCAGCAGCGCCAGCACGGCGGTCAGCGGCCGGATCGCGGTGCCGGCATTGCCCATGAACAGTTCGGCCTCGGTCGTCGCGAGCTTGCCGTCCAGGCCGGTGATGGTGACGGTGCTGCCTTCGCGCGCGATGCGGCAGCCGAGCTGGGCCAGCGCGGCCAGCATCACGCGCGTGTCGTCGGAATCCAGCAGGTCGCGCACGACGGTCTGGCCGGCCGACAGCGCAGCCAGCAGCAGCACGCGGTTGGAGATGCTCTTGGAGCCCGGCAGCGCCACCGTTCCGGCGGCTCCCTGCAATGGGGGGAGGTCCAGGAAGGCGGTGTCGAACATTCTTCAGGTCCCGGGTTTGAATGAATCCATGTGCCAGGCGGCGCGGATGCCGCTGGCCTGTGTGATCAGCTGTTCCAGCGCGGCGCCGTCCCCGGCCACGATCTGCTGCTCGAACTGTGCCAGCGCCTGCTGGTGTGCACGCAGCTGGGCCAGCAATTCCTGGCGGTTGGCCAGGAAGATGTCGCGCCACATGCGTGGATCGGCGGCAGCAATGCGCGTGAAATCGCGGAAGCCCGGCCCGCCCAGCGCCAGGATGGCGGGGCCGTCGGGCTGTTGCGCGATGCCTTGGATGAAGGCGAAGGCCAGCAGGTGCGGCAGATGGCTGACGGCGGCGAAGGTGGTGTCGTGCGCGGCCGGCGTCATCTCGACCAGGCGTGCGCCAAGGGCCGTCCAGCAGGCCTGTGCCTGGGCCAGCTGGGCGGCACCGGAACTGGCCATGGGCGTCAGGATCACGTGGCGGCCCCGGTACAGCGCGGCATCGGCATGGTCGACGCCGGCGCGCTCCTTGCCGGCGATCGGGTGGGCCGGCACGAAGCAGGGCAGGGCCGCGCCAAGCGCGCGCTCGGCCGCGGCCACCACGTCGCTCTTGGTCGAGCCCACGTCCATGAGCAGCGTGTCCCGGCCCAGCGTGGCGCGGATGGCCGCGAAGGTGGCTTCGGTCGCGGCCACCGGCACGGCGACGAGCACGAGGTCGGCACCGGCTGCGGCTTCGGCGGCCGAGCCGGCCTGCCGATCGATCACGCCCAGTTCGAGCGCACGCTGCGTGGTGCCGGGAGAGGCGCTGAAGCCCACGATCTGGCGCACCAGGCCAGCCTGGCGCAGCGCCAGCGCGAAGGAGCCACCCATCAGGCCGCAGCCGATCAGGCCCAGGCGTTCGAACATCGCAGGGCGGCCCTCAGGCGCTGACCGGGTAGGTGCCCAGCAGCTTGTAGAAGGCGCAGATCTCGCGCAGCTCTTCGAGGGCCTTGCCCACGTGCGGCTGGGACGGATGGCCGTCCAGGTCGATGTAGAAGTAGTACTCCCACTGCCCCGTGCGGGCCGGGCGCGACTCGAAGCGCGTCATCGACACGCCGTGGGTCTTGAGCGGCACCAGCAGGTCGTGCAGCGCGCCCGGCCGGTTCGGCACGGACACCACGAGGCTGGTGCAGTCCTTGCCCGAGGCCGGCGGTGCGTCCAGCGTCTCGGGCAGGCAGATGATGGCGAAGCGCGTCCGGTTGTGCGCGTTGTCCTGCACGGCGCGTGCCACCATGTGCAGGCCGAATTGCGTGGCGGCGCGTTCGCTGGCGAGGCCCGCCCAGGCCGGGTTGGTCGCGGCCAGCCGCGCGCCCTCGGCGTTGCTGGAGACGGCCCGGCGCTCCGCGTGGGGCAAGTGGGCCGACAGCCAGTTCTGGCACTGGGCCAGGGCCTGTGGGTGGGCCAGCACGGCCTCGATCCCGTCGAGCGAATCCGACAGCCGCAATAGGTTGAACTGCACCGCCAGGCTCACCGAGCCGACCATGTGCGTGGGCGTGTTGAGCAGCAGATCCAGCGACCGCGTGACGCCGCCTTCGGCCGAGCTCTCGATGCCCACCACGCCGAAATGCGCGGCGCCCGAGGCGGTGGCATGGAACACTTCGTCGAAGTTGGCGCAGTACTGCAGCTCGACCGCGCTGCCGAAGTACTGCAGTGCGGCCTCTTCGCTGAAGGTGCCTGCCGGGCCCAGCACGGCCACGCGCTGCGGCGCTTCCAGGGCCAGGCAGGCCGACATGATCTCGTTCCAGATGGCGGCCACATGTTCGTTGCGCAGCGGGCCGGTGTTGCGCGACTGGATCTTGGCGATCACCTGCGCCACGCGGTCGGGCCGGTAGAAGGGCGAGCCCTCGCTGCGCTTGACCGCTCCCACTTGCTCGGCCACATGGGCCCGCTTGTTCAGCAGGGCCAGCAGTTCCTGGTCGAGCGCGTCGATCTGCACGCGCAGCGCCGCGAGGTCGGGAGAGGAAACGGCGCTGGGCTCGGCTGGCATGGCAGGTCTTGTCTCTTTCGGGCGTGTGTCAGGCTTGTGTCTGTGCAAATTCTCGCATGTAGGCCACGAGCGCCTGGACGCCCGCCAGCGGCATGGCGTTGTAGATGCTGGCGCGCATGCCGCCCACGGACTTGTGGCCCTTGAGCTGCAGCAGGCCGCGTGCCTTGGCCCCCGCGAGGAAGGCTTCGTTGCGGCTTTCGTCGCGCAGGAAGAAGGGCACGTTCATGCGCGAACGGCAGTCGGGTGCGACCTTGTTGACGTAGAAGTCCGAGCCGTCGATGAAGCTGTACAGCAGTTCGGCCTTGGCGCGGTTGCGCTGCTCCATCGCTGCGATGCCCGTGTGCTCGCCTTCGCGCTGGCGCAGCAGCCACTGGAAGGTCAGGCCGGCGATATAGATGCCGTAGGTCGGCGGCGTGTTGAACATCGACTCGTGCTCGGCCACGGTCTTGTAGTCGAAGGCGCTCGGGCAGGCCTGGAGTGCATGGCCCAGCAGGTCCTCGCGCACGATGACCAGCGTGAGGCCGGCCGGGCCCAGGTTCTTCTGTGCGCCCGCGAAGGCCAGGCCCACGCGCGACCAGTCGATCGGGCGGCTCGCCACATGCGAGGAGCAGTCGATCACGAGCGGCGTGTCCGAGCCCAGGGCCTTGAGGTCGGGCAGGGTCTGGAACTCCACGCCGTGGATGGTCTCGTTGCTGCAGATGTGCAGGTAGCGCGCGTCCGCGCTGAGCTTCCATCCGGCCGGATCGGGCAGCGTGGTGTGTTGCGTGTCGGCGTTGCTGGCCGCCAGCTGCGGCTCGCAGTAGCGCGCGGCTTCCTTGATCGACTTCTGGCTCCAACTGCCCGTGACGACGAAATCGACTACGCCGCCACGCGAGAGGTTCAGCGGGACGATGGCGTTCTCGCCCAGGCCGCCGCCCTGCATGAACAGGATCTTGTAGTGGCTCGGGACGGCCAGCAGCGCGCGCAGGTCGGCCTCGGCGCGCTCGTAGATCGAGATGAACTCCTTGCCGCGGTGGCTCATCTCCATGACGCCCATGCCGCTGCCATGCCAGTCCAGCATTTCGGAGGCGGCCTCGCGCAGCACCTCTTCGGGGATGGCGGCCGGGCCGGCGGAAAAGTTGTAGGGGCGCTGTTGCATGGGCACTCCGTTGGCAAGAGAAGAAAAAGGCCCCGGCCGCTTGCGCAGGCCGGGGCCGGGCAGGGCAGGATCAGCTGGCGGGTGTTTCGCCTTCGCCGCCTTCGTCGGAGGCTGGTGCGTTGGCGTCGTTCTCGACGATGCGCTGCAGGCCGCTGAGCTTGGAGCCTTCGTCCAGGCCGATCAGTGTCACGCCCTGGGTGGCGCGGCCGAGTTCGCGGATCTCGCTGACGCGGGTGCGCACCAGCACGCCCTTGTCGGTGATCAGCATGATCTCGTCGTCGGCATGGACCAGCGTGGCGGCCACGACCTTGCCGTTGCGCTCGCTCTGCTGGATCGCGATCATGCCCTTTGTGCCACGGCCGTGGCGCGTGTACTCGGTGATCGGCGTGCGCTTGCCGTAGCCGTTCTCGGTGGCGGTCAGCACCGACTGCTGTTCGTCTTCGGCCACCAGCATGGCGATCACGCTCTGGCCCGGCTCCAGCGTCATGCCCCGCACGCCGCGCGCGGCACGGCCCAGCGGGCGCACGTCGTCCTCGTCGAAACGCACGGCCTTGCCGCCATCGGAGAACAGCATCACGTCGTGCTTGCCGTCGGTGAGGGCGGCGCCGATCAGGTAGTCGCCCTCGTCCAGGTTCACGGCGATGATGCCGCCCTTGCGCGGGTTGCTGAACTCGTCCAGCGCCGTCTTCTTGACGGTGCCCATGGACGTCGCCATGAAGACGTAGTGCGTGGACGGGAAGCTGCGGTTTTCACCCGTGAGCGCCAGCACCACGTTGATCTTCTCGCCCTCGGCCAGCGGGAACATGTTGACGATGGGCCTGCCGCGCGAGCCGCGCGAGCCCTGCGGGACTTCCCAGACCTTGAGCCAGTAGAGCCGGCCGCGGTTGGAGAAGCACAGGATGTAGTCGTGCGTGTTGGCGATGAAGAGCTGGTCGATCCAGTCGTCTTCCTTCGTGGCGGTGGCCTGCTTGCCGCGGCCGCCGCGCTTCTGGGCGCGGTATTCGGACAGCGGCTGGCTCTTGATGTAGCCCGAGTGCGAGAGCGTCACGACCATGTCGGTCGGCGTGATCAGGTCCTCGGTGCTCAGGTCGTAGGAGCTGTGCTCCACATGGCTGCGGCGCGCGCCGATCTTGGTCTGGCCGAACTCCTGCTTGATGGCCGTGAGCTCCTCGCCGATGATGGTCGAGACGCGCTCGGGCTTGGCCAGGATGTCCAGCAGGTCCTCGATCTCGGCCATCACGTCCTTGTACTCGGCCGTGATCTTGTCCTGTTCCAGGCCGGTCAGGCGTTGCAGGCGCATCTGCAGGATTTCCTGGGCCTGCGTGTCCGACAGCCGGTACAGGCCGTCGCCGCCCATGCCGTAGATGCGGTCCAGGCCCTCGGGGCGGTAGTCGTCGGCGTTGACGATGCCGCCGTCGGCGCGCGTGCGGGTCAGCATCTCGCGCACGAGCTTGCTGTCCCAACTGCGCGCCATGAGCTCGGCCTTGGCGACGGGCGGCGTGGGCGACTCGCGGATGATGCGGATGAACTCGTCGATGTTGGCCAGCGCGACGGCCAGGCCTTCCAGCACATGGCCGCGCTCGCGGGCCTTGCGCAGGTTGAAAATGGTGCGCCGCGTGACGACCTCGCGGCGGTGGTCCAGGAAGACCTCGATCAAGTCCTTCAGGTTGCACAGCTTGGGCTGGCCATTGACCAGCGCCACCATGTTCATGCCGAAGGTGTCCTGCAGCTGGGTCTGCTTGTACAGGTTGTTCAGCACGACCTCGGGCACTTCGCCGCGCTTGAGCTCGATCACCAGGCGCATGCCCGACTTGTCGGACTCGTCCTGGATGTGGCTGATGCCCTCGAGCTTCTTCTCGTGCACCAGCTCGGCCATGCGCTCCTGCAGCGTCTTCTTGTTGACCTGGTAGGGCAGCTCGTCGACGATGATCGCCTGGCGCTGGCCGCGGTCGATGTCCTCGAAGTGGCACTTGGCACGCATCACGACCTTGCCGCGGCCCGTGCGGTAGCCTTCCTTGACGCCGCTGATGCCGTAGATGATGCCGGCCGTGGGAAAGTCCGGCGCCGGCACGAACTCCATCAACGCGTCGATGTCCGCGTCCGGATGGCGCAGCAGGTGCAGGCAGGCATCCACCACTTCGTTCAGGTTGTGCGGCGGGATGTTGGTAGCCATGCCCACCGCGATGCCGCCCGAGCCGTTCACGAGCAGGTTGGGCAGCCGCGTCGGCAGCACCAGCGGTTCCTTCTCGCTGCCGTCGTAGTTGGGGCCGAAATCGACGGTTTCCTTGTCCAGGTCGGCCAGCAACTCGTGCGCGACCTTGGCCAGCCGGATCTCGGTGTAACGCATGGCGGCGGCGTTGTCGCCGTCGACCGAGCCGAAATTGCCCTGGCCATCCACCAGCATGTGGCGCATGGAGAAGTCCTGCGCCATCCGCACGATGGTGTCGTAGACCGATTGGTCCCCGTGCGGGTGGTACTTGCCGATCACGTCGCCGACGATACGCGCCGACTTCTTGTACGGCCGGTTCCAGTCGTTGTTGAGCTCGTGCATCGCGAACAGCACACGGCGGTGCACCGGCTTGAGTCCGTCCCGTGCGTCGGGCAGCGCCCGGCCCACGATCACGCTCATCGCGTAATCGAGATAGCTCCGCCGCATCTCCTCTTCGAGACTGATCGGCAGGGTTTCTTTGGCGAATTGGGTCATGGTGTGAGCAGCAGGGAAGGCCGCGCATTTTAGGCGCCGGCATCTGTCGCGTTGTTGCAACAAACCGCTGGGTTTTGGCTTTTGTCCTACGGTCTGTGAACCGGTCGGCTAGGGGGCGTATGGCACAATCAATGCGTACGTGCTCAGTGGTGGTCACTGAAGGCGTTCCGGTTTCGCAGCGCTGCTGCGCCTTTTTCCCCCAGAGGAGAACCATGAAGAAATTGAACAAAGTGGCGATGTTGTTGGCCTCCGCAGCGCTCGCTACCGCCGCAGGTGCTCAATCGGTCGACAACTGGCGTACCGCCGATGGCACGCTGGTGTGGAAGACCGCTGACCAGGCCCTGTGCTGGCGCGATGCCTACTGGACGCCTGCCACCGCCGCCAAGGGCTGCGATGGCGCCATCGTCGCCCAGGCTGCTGCCGCCCCGGCGCCGGCTCCGGCCGCTGCTCCGGCTCCGGCCCCCGCTCCGGCACCGGCCGTCGCACCCCAGCCGCCCGCAGCCACCAAGGTGACCTACGCTGCCGACGCCTTCTTCGACTTCGACAAGTCCGTGCTGAAGCCCGAAGGCCGCGCCAAGCTGGACGACCTGGTCGGCAAGATCAAGGGCATCAACCTGGAAGTCATCATCGCCGTGGGTCACACCGACTCCGTTGGTACCGATGCCTACAACCAGCGTCTGTCGGTCCGTCGTTCCGAAGCCGTGAAGGCGTATCTGGTGTCCAAGGGCATCGAACGCAACCGCGTCTACACCGAAGGCAAGGGCGAGAAGCAACCCGTCGCTGACAACAAGACCGCCGAAGGCCGCGCCAAGAACCGTCGCGTGGAAATCGAAGTGGTTGGCACCCGCGCCAACTGATTCTCGTCAGAGAACACCTGCAGGCCCGCGGTCTGCAGGCATCAAAGCCCGCGAGTCGAACCGCGGGCTTTTTTCTTTGCGCAGAGGAAGACGATGAATGCTGCCCTGAACGCCGACCCGGCCGAACTCGCCAAGTTCTCCGAGCTCGCGCACCGCTGGTGGGACCCGGAGAGCGAGTTCCGCCCCTTGCACCAGATCAACCCGCTGCGGCTGAACTGGATCCTGGAGTCGGCCGCCCTGGCCGGACGCCAGGTCGTGGATGTCGGCTGCGGCGGGGGCATCCTGGCCGACAGCATGGCACGGCGCGGCGCCAACGTACTGGGCATCGACCTGTCGACCAAGGCGTTGAAGGTGGCGCAGCTGCACGCGCTCGAAGCCGGCACGCCCAACATCCGCTACCGCGAGGTCAGCGCCGAAGAGTTGGCGGCGGAGCAACCGGCGAGCTTCGACGTCGTCACCTGCATGGAGATGCTCGAGCATGTGCCCGATCCGGCGTCCGTGGTGCGCGCCTGCGCGCAGCTGGTCAAGCCCGGCGGCTGGGTGTTCTTCTCCACGCTGAACCGCAATGCCAAGTCCTTCCTGTTCGCCATCCTGGGAGCCGAGTACCTGCTGAATCTGCTGCCGCGCGGCACCCACCACTACGACAAGATGATCCGGCCCAGTGAACTCGGGCGCCACTGCCGCGCTGCCGGCCTGGAGCTGCAGCACAGCAGCGGCCTCGAGTACAACCCGATCACGCGGCGCTATTGGCTCAGCAGCGACACCAGCGTGAACTACATGCTGGCCACGCGCCGGCCGCCGGAGACGCCCGATGGCGCGTGAACTGAAGGCCGTGTTGTTCGATCTGGACGGCACGCTGGTCGACAGCGCAGGCGACCTGGGCGCGGCCGCCGACCAACTGCGCACCGACCGCGGCCTGCCGCCCCTGGGCTTGGCCGCCTACCGTGCGATGGCGGGCGCCGGCGCCCGCGGCATGCTGGGCGTGGCCTTCGGCATGGCACCCGACCATCCGGACTTTCCGCTCTTGCGCGAGGAGTTCTTCCAGAACTACGAACGCCGGCTGACCGAGCTCACGCGGCCGTTCGACGGCGTCGTCGCGCTGGTCGAGGAACTGCATGCGCGTGGCCTGCGCTGGGGCGTGGTCACCAACAAGCCTTTGCGCTTCTCCGCGCCGCTGACCGCCGGCATGGCGCTGTTCGCCCGCAGCGGCGTGCTCGTGAGCGGCGACACCACGCCTTACACCAAGCCGCATCCGGCGCCCTTGCTGGAAGCGGCCCGCCTGCTGCAGGTCGACCCCGCGGCCTGCATGTACGTGGGCGACGATGCGCGCGACATCGTCGCGGGCCGGGCGGCCGGCATGACCACCGTGGCCGCCTGCTACGGCTACCTCGGGCCGGTCGACACGGCCGAATGGGGCGCGGATGCTGCGATCGATGCGCCTTTGGGCCTGTTGTCCGTGCTGGATCTTGCAATCGAGGCCAATGGCCTAAAATAGCCGTCTCTGGGGCTGCATTGGTTTCGACGTGGGTTCGGAATCGCTGTGGTGCATGTCGAGCTGAATGCGCTCGTTAAACAGATTCAAACAAACTAACTGCAAACGACGAACGTTTCGCACTCGCCGCTTAAACACCGGTGAGCCTTACAACAGCATGCCAGCGGGCTGGGCAAGGGGTGATGGATGCGAATCCTGAGCTCCCGGCTGTAAGGTTATTCACGTTGGCTGGCTCCCTGCCGGGTACCTTGGCAAGGGGCGAGATCCAAGGGTACTGGCGTCCTGTGTAGCGTGCGGCTGCGCGACACAGGAAGCGAGACCTAAAACAGACCGCTAAACATGTAGATCTGCGCGAAGATGGCTTGCGGACGGGGGTTCAAATCCCCCCAGCTCCACCAACCACCCGAAAGGCGTCCACCGGCATCCGGCGGACGCCTTTTTCTTTGTCTGCTCACAGCAGAGCCTCGGGCAGGATCGGCGTCAGCGGCCAGCGCTTGAACCGCAGCCAGGGGTGCAGACCGGATTCGGCATCCAGCCAGGGATCAAGTAAGGGCAGACGATCAGCACGCGCCGCTGCGCCGCGGATCAGGTCCAGCCTGCGTTCGGCGCGCCGCGCCAGTGCCAGGCGGGCGTCCAGCGCGAAGTGGAAGGGCTTGCGCCCGTCAGCGCAGATCGCGGCGTTCATGGCGGCTCCTCGGCGATGCCGCCAGTGTGGGTCGGGCTGCGCGTGCGCGGATGCCGTGGACGCACCGGTGCCACCCCCGCCAAAAGGAATGGCCGCTCAGCTTCTCAGTCGTGCAGCACGTCGACCTCGGCCGCGAACAGGTAGCCTGCGTGCCGCTCGGTCACGATCAGCCGCGGCCGGCGCGGGTCGGCCTCGATCTTGCGCCGCAGCCGGCCGACCTGCACGTCGATGGAACGGTCGTAGACCTCGGCGTTGTGCAGGCGCGAGAGGTCCAGCAGTTGCTCGCGCGTGAGCACGCGCTGCGGTGCCGAAAGGAAGGCCAGCAGCAGGTTGAACTCGCTGTTGCGCAGCGCGACGGGCCGGCCCGCCGGGTCGTTGAGCCGGCGCAGGCGCAGGCTCAGCGTCCAGCCTTCGAAGCGGTAGGCGCGCACGCGGGCCACGGTCTCGGCCAGCGAGGCGTGCATCTGCGTGCGCCGCAGCAAGGCGCGTATGCGCGCCAGCAGCTCGCGCGGCGAGAAGGGCTTGGTCAGGTAGTCGTCGGCGCCCAGTTCCAGGCCCATGACGCGGTCGGCCTCCTCGGTGCGGCCGGTCAGGATGATGATGGGCAGCTTGGATTGGGCGCGCAGGTCGCGCGCGATGGCCAGCCCGTCCTCGCCCTTCAGGCGCAGGTCCAGCAGCACCAGCTGCACGGCCTCGCGCTCCAGCACCGCGCGCATCTCGGCCTCGCGCGCGACCGCGGTCACGCGCAGGTCGTGGTCGCCGAGGTAGGTGCTGATCAGCTCGCGCACCGAGGGGTCGTCGTCGACGGCCAGCACATGGGCTGGGATCGGCGTGCCGGCGTGCGGTGACTGGCTGTGCATGGAGCAACGCGGTGGTCTGGACGCGGCAGTGTAGACATTTGTGTCGTGCGGCGTCTCGCGCAGGCCGCGCCGTGCCGGGATGTCGGCTGCGTGTCAGCCGCTGGCGGCAGGCGGTCTTGTGTCAGATGACATCTGGGCGCCGGGTGCGGACATTGGGCGCATCCGGGGCGCCGCTGTAATGGGGGCGGCGGTCGGCGCGTCGGCAGCAGCGCGCCGGCCGGCGGAAAGGGCCAAGGAACTGCGATTGCCGCCACCGTTCAGGATTGCCGTCGTCGAATCGGACGACCTCATGCGCCAGCTCCTTCTGCGCTGGCTGGACGACGCGGGCTACCGCGCCACCGAGGCCAAGGCGGCCGGCCTGGCGGGCCAATCCTTCGACCTCGTGCTCGCCGACGTGGCGGGGCCGCGCAGCGTGGCCATGCTGGTGCGCAGCGTGCGCACGGCGCACGCCGGGCCCTTGATCCTGCTGTCCGCGCGCTTCGGGCGCGGCAGCGGCGCGACACTGGGGCTGCAGGGCGTCTCTGCGGCGCTGGCCAAGCCGCTGGCGCGCGATGAGCTGCTGCAGGCCGTGCGCGCCGCGCTGCCCTGAGCTCTAGGCGGCCCGGCCCGCCGCGTTCGCCAGCACGCGCGCGAGCGCCCGTGCCAGGTCCTGTTCGGCCAGCGGTTTGCGCAGCACGGCGCTGGCGCCGGCGGCGCGCGCGCGCTGCACCCGCTCCGCGTCGGTGTAGCCGGTGAGCAGCAGGATCGGCATGCCGGGGCGCAGCGCATGCACTTCGCGCACGAGCTCGGTGCCCGACAGGCCGGGCATGCGTTCGTCGGTCAGCACGGCGTCGAAGCGCTCGGGGTGCGCCGCGAACGCTGCCAGCGCTTCCGTGCCCGAGCGGAAACCCACGGGCACGTAGCCCAGCTCGGCCAGGCGCTGCGTGGCCAGGTGCAGCAGTGCGTCCTCGTCGTCCACCACGAGGATCTGCTCGTGCCGGCCGCGTGGCAGCCGTGCCGGGGTGCTGTCTGCCGGCACGTCCGCGTCGCCCGTGCGCGGCAGCCACACGCAAAAGCGACTGCCGGCGCCGGGCTCGCTGCGCACGTCGACCGCGCCGCCGAACTCGGAGACGATGCCATGCACGAGCGACAAGCCCAGGCCCGTGCCCGAGCCGGCCTCGCGCGTGGTGAAGAAGGGGTCGAAGATGCGCGCCAGGTGTTCGGGCGCGATGCCGGCGCCCGTGTCGGCCACCTCCAGCACCAGGTACTCGCCGGGGCCCAGCTGTCCCGTGGTGGCCACGCGCGGGCGGTCCAGCCCCTGCAGCGTGAGCCCCACATGCAGCGCGCCGCCCTCGGGCATGGACTGCAGCGCATTGGTCACGAGGTTCATCACCACCTGGTGCCATTGCGTGGCATCGCCCAGGCTGGCGGCGCGGCCCGTGGCCAGGTGCTGCGTGAACTGCACCTCGGCCGGAATGGCGGCCGACATCAGCTGCAGCGTCTCCTGCGTCACATGCGCGATGTGCACCGGCACGCGCGCGATCAGCCCGCTGCGGCTGAAGGCCAGGATGCGCTCGACCAGCGCGCGGCCGCGCTCGGCCGCCGTCATGATGAAGTCGATGTCGCGGCGCGCGCGGCTGCCGGCGCGCGTGCTGCGCTGGGCCATTTCACCGAAGCCCAGCACGGCGCCCAGGATGTTGTTGAAGTCGTGCGCGATGCCGCCGGCCAGCGTGCCCACGGCCTCGAGCCGCTGGGTCTGGCGCAGCGCGGCTTCGGCGCGCTTGTGGGGATCGATGTCGCTGATGGAGCCGGCCATGCGCAGGGGCCGGCCGCTGGTATCGCGCACGCACAGGCCCTGGATCCGCACCCAGCGGTACAGGCCATCGGGATACAGGATGCGGTACTCGCCGTCGTAGGCCGGCAGCCGGCCTTCCAGGTAACCCCACAGCGTGGCCGTGCGCCGTGCCGCGTCGTCGGGGTGCTGGCGCAGCATCCGGACCCAGTCCTCGCGCCGGCGCACCTCGGGGCCGGGCTCCAGGCCGTACAGGCGCTGGGCGCGCTCGGACAGGTACATGCGGTCGTTCGGGATGTCCCAATCGAAGATGCCGTCGTTCGAGCCCGCCGCCGCCAGCGCGAAGCGGCTCTCGGAGATGCGCAGTGCGGCCTCGGCTTCCTTGCGCTCGGTGATGTCGGTGGAGATGCCGGTCACGCGGCCGATCCAGTCGTCGGAAATCATCACGCCGCGCTCGTGGATCCAGCGCACGGCGCCGCCGGGCTGGACCACGCGGAACTCGGCGGTCCAGGGCACGTCGGCCCCGCCCTCGATCCAGGCGCCGAAGGCATGCTCCACGGTCGCGCGGTCTTCCGCGTAGATGCTGGCCGTCCACAGCCGCGGGTCGCGGTACAGGTCCTCGGCCTTGCGGCCCCAGACCCGCTCGAAGCTCGGGCTCACGTAGACCACGCGCTCGGGCACCAGCTCGGTGATCCAGATCACGTCGGGGGTGGCGTCGGCCATGCGCCGAAAGCGCTGCTCGCTCTCGGCCAACGCGGCTTGCACGCGTGCGCTCTGGCGCTCGGCCTCCTGGCGCTCGCGGATCTCGCGCCGCAGCTCGTCGATCAGGCGGGCGTCCTGCGTCTCGTGGGCGCGCAGGAAGGCGTGGGCCTGCTCGAGTTCGCGCCGCCGGGCGTCGGCACCGCACCGTGCGTGGGCCGCATGGGCCCGGCGCCAGTGTGCCTCGCTGGCCGCGGCCAGACCCAGCGCGGCCAGGCATTGGGCCGCACCCTCGTGCGCGAGCGCCTCGTCGGGCAGCCAGCCCTGTGCCTGGGCCTGCTGCGCCGCCTGCGCATAGCGCTGTGCGGCTTCCAGGTGACGCTGCGCGCGGTGGGCGCGCTCCGCATCGGCCAGCGCGCGCGCGACCTGCTGCTGCAGCAGGGAAGCGTCGCGGGCCGGGTCGGGTTGCTGCACGGTGCGCCTGTCCGATCGATGGAGGAAAAGCCCCGCGGCGTGTCAGCGTGGGGCCGGCGCATCATAGGCCCACGTTCCTACAGCGCGATCAGCCCGCGCTGCACCGCGATCGCCACCGCGCCGGTGCGGCTGGTGGCGCCCAGCTTGTGGAAGATGCGCTTGGTGTGCGATTTGACCGTGCCGTCGCTGATGCCGAAGGCCAGGCCGATGCGCTTGTTGCTGTGGCCGGCCGCCACCTGTTCCAGCACCTGCATCTCGCGCTGGCTCAGCACGCCGCCGTGCAGGCGCGCGGCCAGCCGCGCCGCCACGGCCGGCGGCATGTAGCGGCCCCCGGCGTGCACGGTGCGCAGGCCCTGCAGCAGTTCTTCGGCCGGGCTGTCCTTGAACAGGTAGGCGTCGGCGCCGGCGCAGACGGCACGGTAGATGTCTTCCTCGCCGGCCCGCTGGGTCAGCACCACCACGCGGCAGGCATGCTGGCCGTGGCGCAGCGCGGCCAGGCGCTCGGCCGGCTGCGGGTCCAGCAACGCGATGTCCAGGCAGACCAGGTCGGGCCGGTGGCGCGCGAGCAGTGCCTGCAGCGCGTCCAGACTCGCGGCCTGGGCCACCACGTGCATGTCGGCCTGCGCATCGACCAGCGCGGCCACGCCCAGGCGCATCAGAGGCTGGGCGTCCGCCAGCAGCACCGAGAACGGCGCGGGTTCGGGCAGGTCCGGAAGGTCGTCGGGCATAAGGTCCTCGCGGGTGTTGTGCCGCAGTCTAGGCAGCGTGCTGCGCTGCGCCACGAACGCAGTGCATCGCCAGATGTCAGATGACATCTGGCGGTCACCGCGGATGCCGTCCGCGGACGAAGATCGTGCCGTGCACCGCGCTTTGCGCGTACCCATCGGGGGCAAGCCTTAGCAAGGCTTGCCAAGCCTTAACTGGCGTTGGGCGAAGCGGGTGGCCAAGATCGCCTCCATCGGCGCCGCGGCGTCGCCCGTTCCCACACAGGAGTCCACACCATGACCAAGCTGCCCGCATCCCGCATCCAGGTTCTCGTCGCCCACCCCGATCCGCTGCTGGCCCTGGGCCTGGTGGCCGCCCTGGGCCAGCAGCCCGGCATCGAAATCGTGTCCTCGGGGGCGGCCGACGTGGTGCTGACCGACTACGCGGGCGGACTGGCGCTGGCCGGCCAGCGGAGCGCGGGCACGCCGGCCCGCATCCTGGTGCTGGCCGTGCAGGACCGCGAGCAGGAAGTGCGCACCGCGCTGGAGCGTGGCGTGCACGGCTACCTGCTGGCCGGCAGCCGCGTCGACGACCTGCTCGAGGGCATCCGTGCACTGGCCCAGGGCCAGCGCTACCTGAGTCTGGCCGCGGCCCAGCGCATGGCCGACAGCATGACGCGCGAGCACCTCACGGGCCGCGAGTCCGACGTGCTGCGCCTGCTGGTGCAGGGCTGCTGCAACAAGACCATCGCGCGCCAGCTGGAGATCGCGGTCGGCACGGTCAAGGCGCATGTGAAGGGCATCATGTCCAAGCTGCAGGCCAACAGCCGCACGCAGGTGGTCAGCATCGCGATGGCGCGGGGGTTGGCGGCAAGGCCTTGAGAGGATCTTCCGTCGTGCTGGCCTGCGCGCGCCGCAGTGTCAGGCGGCCGTCGTCGTGGCCGCGCCGTCCACCGGCTGCGGCCGGGCGTCCGCGCACCGCCGCGTCCGCAGCACCCCATTGACCTCCGCGCCGAAGATCAGCGTGGTCCCGCTGGCGTAGAGGAAGACCAGCGTGGCCACCACACCCGCGAAACTGCCGTACACCAGCGCCAGCTTGCCCGCGCTGTGCAGCGTGTACGAGAGCAGGGCGGCCGCGCCGGCCCACAGCGCAGCGCCCACCACCGCGCCGGGCAGCACGGTGCCGAAGCGCTGGCGCGTGTCCGGCAGCCAGGCGTAGGCGATGGCGTAGAGCCCGCTCAGCACCACGAAAGCCGAGCCGTAGCGCACGCTGTTGCGCAGCCAGGGCGTCTCCTCGCCGGCGCCGATCTGCTGCTGCAGCAGCTGCCACAGGTAGGGCATCACGATCACCGAACTGAACGCGAGCAGGATGCCGCCGCCCACGACCACGGTGAACAGCGTGACCTTGAGCCTGGCCTTCCAGAACGCCGTGCCGCGCTCGATGCCGTAGGCGCGGTTGAGCGCCGTGCGCACGGCCTGCATGCCCGAGGACGCGGTCCACAGCGTGACCACCAGGCCGATGGCCAGCAGCGCCTGGTTGCGCTGCGCCAGCACTTCGTCGATGACGGGCTGCACCGCTTCGCGCACGAGCTGGGGCGCGTAGCCCATCACGCGGCCGACCAGTGCGGCGGCGTCGCCGGGCTGGCCCACGTAGCCGGCCGCGGCGGACAGCAGCAACAGCAGCGGGAACATCGACAGCACCGTGGAGAAGGCCAGGCTGCCGGCCTGGTTGGCGCTCTGGTGCAGCACGTAGTTGCGGATGGCCCGCAGCAGCACGCCCAGCCCTGGGGCGGCCAGCGCAGCGTTCTTGAGGCGGCGCCAGATGGCGGTCATTCGGTGGTCCCGGCGGTGCTTGGAAGGCGCCAGACTAAGGGCCGCTCCGGGCCGCCGCTGCCGGACAAGGGCGACAGCCCCTGTGGGTGACACGGCCGCTGGGTGGGGGCGGCCATGCCCCATTGGTCGGATGCTGCCGGCTGTTGCAGGAGGGATGGCGGCACGCCGGCGGCCGCGCATGCTCCATGGCCAGGGGAGTTCCCTGCTTCCCGACCGTTCCCGAGGAAACCGCCATGACCCGACTGACCCATGCCGCCGGCGCGCCGGTGGTCGACAACTTCAACATCCAGACCGCCGGCCGGCGCGGTCCTGCCGTGCTGCAGGACGTGTGGCTGCTGGAAAAGCTCGCGCATTTCGACCGCGAGGTGATCCCCGAGCGCCGCATGCACGCCAAGGGCGCCGGCGCCCACGGGCACTTCACGGTCACGCAGGACATCACGGCCTTCACGCGCGCCGCGCTGTTCGCGGCCGTGGGCAAGCGCTGCGAGGTGTTCGTGCGCTTCTCCACCGTGGCCGGCGAGCGCGGCGCGGCCGATGCCGAGCGCGACATCCGCGGCTTCGCGATCAAGTTCTACACCGAGGAGGGAAATTGGGACCTGGTGGGCAACAACACGCCGGTGTTCTTCCTGCGCGACCCGCTGCGCTTTCCGGACCTCAACCACGCCGTCAAGCGCGATCCGCGCACAGGCCTGCGCAGCGCCGCGAGCAACTGGGACTTCTGGACGCTGCTGCCCGAGGCGCTGCATCAGGTCACCTACGTGATGGGCGACCGCGGCCTGCCGCGCAGCTACCGCCACATGCACGGCTTCGGCAGCCACACCTTCAGCCTCGTCAACGCGGCCGGCGTTCGGCACTGGGTCAAGTTCAGCTGGAAGACGCAGCAGGGCATCGCCAACCTCACGGACGAGGAAGCGCAGGCCGTGGTCGGCAGCGACCGCGAGAGCGCGCAACGCGATCTGTACCAGGCCATCGAAGCCGGCGACTTTCCGCGCTGGACGCTGTACGTGCAGACCATGACCGAGGGCGAGGCGGCACGCCACCCGGTCAATCCCTTCGACCTGACCAAGGTCTGGCCGCACGGCGACTTCCCGCTGCGCGAGGTCGGCGTGCTGGAGCTGAACCGCAACCCCGCCAACTTCTTCGCCGAGGTCGAGCAGGCCGCGTTTTCGCCGGCGCAGATCGTGCCCGGCATCGGCTTCTCGCCCGACCGCATGCTGCAGGCGCGGCTGTTCTCCTACGGCGACGCGCAGCGCTACCGGCTCGGCGTGAACCACCACCAGATCCCGGTCAACGCGCCGCGCTGCCCCTTCCACAGCTACCACCGCGACGGCGCGATGCGCGTGGACGGCAACGCCGGCGGCACCATCGCCTACGTGCCCAACAGCGCGGGAGAGTGGGCCGACAACCCGCAGGCCGGCGAGCCGCCGCTGGCGCTGGAGGGCGCGCTGCGCCACTGGGAGCACCGCGACGACGAGGACCACTACGCCCAGCCCGGCGCGTTGTACCGGCTCATGGCGCCGGCCGAGCGCGCGCGCCTGGCGGCGAACACGGCGCGCGCCATGGGCGACGCGCCGCTGCACATCCGCCAGCGCCATGTGCACAACTGCACCCTCGCCGACGCGGACTACGGCGCGCGCGTGGCCGCGGCGCTGGGCCTGCGCTGAACGGGAGAAGACCATGTTCGGACTCACGCCCCTCGGCTTGCTGCACACCGCCATCAGCCTGGTCGCGCTGTGGGCCGGCTACCAGAGCCTGCTGCAGCGCGGTGCGATCGACCCGCGCCAGCGCCTGGGCCAGGTCTACCTGTGGAGCACGGTGCTGACCTGCCTGACGGGTTTCGGCATCTTCCAGCGCGGCGGTTTCAACGAAGCCCACATGCTGGGCGTGCTGACCCTGCTGGTGCTCGGACTGGCGCTGCTGCCGCTGCGCATGCGCTGGTGGCCCTACGCGCAGACCGCGCTGTGGACACTGACGCTGTTCTTCCACATGGTCCCGGGCCTGACCGAAACCTTCACGCGCGTGCCTCGGGGCGCGCCGCTCTTCACCGGCCCGGACGACCCGCAGCTGCAGGCCACGGTCGGCGTGGTGTTCTGCGCCTTCGCCGTGGTCATGCTGCTGCAGATGCTGCACCGGCGCCGGCGCGCCAGGTCGCGCGGCCCTGCCGGCACGCGCACGGCCCTCTGAGCGCGCGGCCGTCAGCCCTGCAGCCGCGCCGCCCAGTCCTCGGCCCGGCCCTGCTCGCGCCGACGGCGGAACAGCCGCTCCCACGAGGGCGGCAGCGGCAGGGACAGCACCTCGTCCAGGACGTCCGGCGCGCAGCTGCGCTCGGCGATCAGCCGCAGCAGCCGGGCGATGGACCAGTCGGCATGCGGCCGTGCCAGCAGCAGCACGTTGTCGCCGGCCTGCAGCTGGCCCGGCTGCACCACACGCAGGTACCAGCCGGCGCGGCCGCTGTCCTGCACGCGGCGCGCCATGTCGGGCACTTCGAACCGGTCGTTGAGCTTCCAGCAGGGCTGGCGGCCCTGGCTGACGGTGAACAGCGCGCTGCCGATCTGCCAGCGGTCGCCGATGCAGGCGCCGTGTTCGTCCAGGCCGTCCAGGCTCAGGTTCTCGCCGAAGGCGCCGGGGGCCTGCAGCAGCGGCGTGGCCGGCAGCGCGCCGCGCCAGTGCGCGTAGTGGCGCCAGGCATAGCAGTGCACGGCCTTGTCCGGGCCGCCGTGCACGCGCAGGTCGCCCTGTTCGTCGCCCGCCAGGCCCAGCGCATGCACGTCCACCGGGCCGGTCAGGGGCGACTTGGCGATGGCGCTGCGGCTGCCGGGACGGGTGTAGAGGCGCGCCGGCCCGGCCAGCACGGCGCGCACGCGTCCGATCTGCGTCATCGCCCCTCCAGCCAGGCGCCCACCACGCGCTCCAGCGCAGCCGACAGGCCGGCGCCGTGGCGCGCGGCGTCGGCGCGCAGGGCCGGGATGTCGATGCCGGCCTGCGCCAGCTCGTCGACGTGGCCGACCAGCCATTGCTCGATGCGACGCGGGTCGGCCTCCAGGTGGAACTGCAGCGCCAGCGCCGCCGGGTGCGGCATGAAGGCCTGGTGCGGGCACAAGGCGGTGTTGGCCAGGCTGTCGCAGCCCGTGGGCAGCGCGAACTGGTCGCCGTGCCAGTGCAGCACGGGCTGGTCGCCCAGCGCGGCCAACGGCGAGGCCTGGCCGGCCGCGGTCAGCGCGAGCGGGCCGAAGCCGATCTCCTTGCGGCCGTGCGCCATCGGCGCGACGCGCGCGCCGAGCGCACGCGCCATGAGCTGGGCGCCCAGACAAATGCCCAGCAGCGGCCGGCCGCTGGCCAGGCGGCGCGCGATGAGCTGCACCTCGTCGGCCAGCCAGGGATACAGCGCGTCGTCGTGCGCGCCGATCGGCCCGCCCAGCACGACCAGCAAGTCGATGGCATCCAGGTCGATGGTCGCCGGATCGTCTACACCAGCGTCGTGGGTCAGGATGCGCGTGGCGCCGCGGCGGCGCAGCAGGGGCTCGAGCAGGCCCAGGTCTTCGAAAGCCAGGTGGCGCAGGGCCAGAACGGTGCGGATGCTCATGGCGCGGCAGGGTAAGAAGGGCAGCGGCGATCATCGCAGGCGCTGGCGGCCGCCAGCCTCCGCGGGACGTTCTGCACGGCGACGCGGCCGTGCAGCGGGGCCCGCACGACCAGCGCCGGCGGGTGGATGCAGGGCGCGACCAGCGGCGCCGTAGGGTTCACGTTCAGGCGTCCTGGCGGTGCAGGCGCACGGCCGGGAAGTCCACCGGCACGTCGAAAGCCATATTCACGTAGTTCGTGAACAGGTTCAGCGCCACATGCGCCACGATCTCGACGGCCTCTTCGTCGCTGAAGCCGGCGTCGCGCAGGGCCTGGACCTCGGCGGCATCGACCTGGCCGCGCGCCTCCACCAGCCGCAGCGCGAAGCGCAGCGCCGCGGCGGTCCGCGCATCGGCCGATTCCCCGCGTTGGGCCGCGGCCATCTCGTCGGCCGTGGCGCCGGCCTTGCGGCCCAGCAGGGTGTGGGCGGCCAGGCAGTAGTGGCAGGCGTTGCGCTGCGCCACGGCCACGGCGATCTGCTCGCCGAGCTTCGCCGGGATCACGCCCGCGCCCAGCGCGCCGAAGCTGCCCCACATGCTCTTGAGCGCGGCGCTGGAGTGGGCGACGGCACGGAACATCGCGGGCGTGGCGCCGAAGGCGCCGTGGATCTGGGCCAGCAGCTGCTGGCGCTCACCGTGGGTGTCGGACGCGGAGAGCAGGGGGATGCGGGACATGGTGATTTCCTTTCGGTGTGGATGAGGGCTTCAGTGTGCGCGCCATGTCTGTACCATTGGGCGCGAATCGTCCATTGATCATGCCGAATCGTCCAGAAACTCCGATCGACCCGCTGGACCGCCTGTCCGCGCTGCTGGAGCGCTGCCGCGTGCGCGCACGGCTGTTCCACCAGGGGCCGCTGTGCGGCGTGAGCCCGTTCCCGGCGCTGCCGGGCCGCGGCTTCCTGCACGTGATGCGCAGCGGCCGCCTGGAACTGCGCCACGCGGCGCGCAGCGGCCTGCCGCGCGTGCTGCAGGTCACGGAACCCAGCCTGCTGTTCTACCCGCGGCCCCTGGCCCATGTGTTCCACAACCCGCCTGTGGAGGGCTCGGATTTCGTCTGCGCCGAGCTGGAGTTCGAAGGCGGCGCGGCCAACCCGCTGGTGCGCGCCCTGCCCGCGCTGGTGCTGTTGCCGCTGGCGCGTGTGGAGGGGCTGCAAGCCGCGCTGGCGCTGCTGTTCGCCGAGACCGAGCGGCTGCGTTGCGGCCAGCGCCTGCTGGCCGACCGGCTGTTCGAGATCGTGCTGATCCAGTTGCTGCGCTGGTGCATCGACCACCCGGCCGAGGCCGGCATCCAGAGCGGTCTGCTGACCGGCCTGGCCGACGCGCGGCTGGCGCGCGCGCTGGTGGCGGTGCACGAAGCCCCTGGCCACGGCTGGACCTTGGAAGCGATGGCCCAGCGGGCCGGCATGTCCCGCAGCGCCTTCGCCGCGCAGTTCCACGCCGTGGTCGGGCAGACGCCGGCCGCCTACCTGGCCGATTGGCGGCTCACGCTGGCCCAGGCCGGATTGCGTGCAGGCCGTCCGGTCAAGCAGCTGGCCGACGAGCTCGGCTACGGCGGTGCGTCGGCGCTGTCGCGGCTCTTCAGCCAGCGGCTGGGCCTGTCGCCGCGGGAATGGCTGGCGCGGGCCCGCTGAAGGCGCCGGTCCGGCGG
This sequence comes from Pseudorhodoferax aquiterrae, assembly GCF_014652235.1. GTDB lineage: Bacteria > Pseudomonadota > Gammaproteobacteria > Burkholderiales > Burkholderiaceae_C > Pseudorhodoferax > Pseudorhodoferax aquiterrae. The sequence goes on along the minus strand of NZ_BMYK01000027.1, from coordinate 22,584 downwards.
TGCCCATCTGTCCGTACGGCGCGCTGGTTGCCCCTTCTGGGGGATGGCCGGCCGCGCCATGCCTGCCTAGCATGCGCGCCAGCCCGATGAACTGGAGGTGCGGATGCGGCGGTGGTGGACGGCATGCTGGATCGTCCTGGGCCTGGCCCTGGGCCCGGGCGCCCAGGCGCAGGACGGGCGCAGCCTGCGCCTGGTGGTGCCTTATCCGAGCGGCGGCATCCTCGACGCGCAGGCGCGCCTGGTCGCGCCCACGCTCCGGCACCACCTGCAGCGCGAAGTCGTCGTCGACAACATCGCCGGTGCGGCGGGCGCCATCGGCCTGCAGCATGCGCTGGCGGCCGCCGATGGCGCTGCGCTCGTGGCCGGGACCGACAGCGATGTGGTGCTGGCCCCCTTGTTCAACGCCGAGTTGAAGTACCGCCCAGAGCAGTTCCGCCTGCTGGCAGTACTGGGCAGCGCGCCCATGGCCCTGCTGGCCCGCCCCGGCCTGGACCTGGCCTCATGGGCCAGCCTGGCCGCTGGCGCGGTGCGCGGTGATGCCGAGCTCCGGCTGGCCAGTTACGGCGTGGGCTCCAATGCCCATCTTGTGGCCGACGACTACGTCCGCCGGACGCGTGCCCGCTGGCTGCACGTGCCCTACCGTGGCGTGGCGCCCCTGCTGCAGGACCTGATGGGCGGCGTCGTGGATGCCGCTTTCCTGCCGCTGGCAGCCGGCGTGCCCGACCTCGTGCGGGCGGGCAGGCTGCAGCTCCTGGCGGTGGCGGCCACGGAGCGCGTGCCAGGCTTCGCGCAGGTCCCCACGTGGGAGGAGCTCGGCCTGGACGGTTTCGTGCACCGCAGCTGGAGCGCGCTGCTGGTGCCGGCCAGCGTGCCCGCGCCGGCGCTGGAGCCGCTGCGTGCAGCAGCCCTCGCGGCGGTGCAGGACGCCGCGGTGCAACAGCAGCTGGCCGCCATGGGCCTGGCGCCGGTGCCGCTGGCCACGGACGCCGAGGCGCAGTCCTTCCTGGCCGCCGAGGTGCGGCGCTACCGGGGGCTGGCGGGGGCCGCCCGGGCGGTGCCGTGAGCTGCGGCCGGCGACTCTTAACAAGCCTTAACTTGCGCCGCCGCAGGCGCTGCGCCGATGCTCGTGCCGAAGGATCCGACATGAGCGTTCTGACATTGCCCACCGCCGCCGGCCAAATGGCCGCGGGGCCTGCTTCGCCCCTGTTCATGCCGCTGCGCATTGGCGACATCGCGCTGCGCCACCGCGTGGTGGTCGGCGCCTGGGCGCTGCGCCGCGCGCTGCCGCCGCGCGGCGTGCCGACGCCGCACATGGTGTCCTACTACGCGCAGCGCGCCACACCGGGCGGCATGGTCGTCTGCGAACCGGTGCTGGTGGCGCCGGGCGATGCCTTCGGCCGCACACCCGGCCTGTACGCTGCCGACCAGGTCAACCTGTGGCGCGACGTCACCGACGCGATCCACGCGCGCGGCGGCTACGCCGTGGCCCACCTGTGCCACCCGGGCGCGCTGCTGAGCGACCGGCTGGCGCCGCTGGAGGCCGTGCTGGAGGACTACCGCTGCGCTGCGGAGAACGCGGGCGACGCCGGCTTCGACGCCGTGGAGCTGGACGCGGCGCCCGCCGCGCTGCCGGCATCGCTGATCGCGGGCTATGCCAGCCTGCCCGGTCTGGCCGTGGGAGGGGACGGCGGGCGCGGCCTGCGCCTGCTGGCCGACGTGGTGCAGGCCTTGCTGGGCGTGTGGCCGGCGCGCCGCGTCGGCGTCTGGCTGTCGGCCCTGCGGCCGGCCGTGCCGATGGCCCGGCAGCTGGCGGACATGGACATCGCCTACCTGCACGCCGCCGCCGCCGAGCCTGCCGCCATGGCGCAGATGCGGCGCGTCTTCGCCGGGCCGCTGGTGCTGGCGGTGCCAGGGCAGGCCGTGCCGGCGGTGCTGGCCTGCGGCGGCGGCCTGGCCGATGCACTCTCGTTCGGCGAGGCCTTCCTGCACGAGCCCGATCTGGTCGCGCTGCTGCGCCAGGGCCGCCCGCTGCGGCTGCGCCGACCGGCGCCGCAGGCCGGGCGCCGCGCCGTGCCGCGCTGAACTGGCCGGCTCGCCACGCGCACCATGGCCCATCCATCCCGTCCCGCCGACGAGGCTCCCGCCGGGCGTGCCGTCCCGGCGGGCCGCGGCGCGGAGGCGGCGCCGGTGGAGTACCGCTTCGGCCCCTTCCTGCTGAGCCCGGGCCGGCGCGCGCTGCTGCAGGCAGGCGAACCGGTGCGGCTGGGCAGCCGCGCCATGGACATCCTGGTGGCGCTGGTCGAGCAGGCCGGCGAGATCGTCGGCAAGGACGCCCTGATGCGCCGCGTCTGGCCCCAGGCGGTGGTGGAAGAGGGTGCGCTGCGCGTGCACATGACGGCCCTGCGCAAGGCCCTGGGCGAGGGGCAGTCGGGCGCGCGTTTCATCACCAACGTGCCGATGCGCGGCTACTGCCTGGTGGTGCCGGTCGTGCGGCTCGCGGCCCGGCCGGAGACCCAGGGGCCGGCGCTGCAGGATGGCGCGCGTGAGCCCAGTCCGCTGCCGGCGCCGCTGACGCGTGTGATCGGCCGCGGCGAGGCCATCGCCGCCGTCTGCGCGGCCCTGGCCGAGCGCCGCCTGGTCACGCTGGTGGGCCCGGGCGGCATGGGCAAGACCACGGTGGCGCTGGCGGCCGCCGACCGGCTGCGCGCGCAGCAAGCCGACGGCGTGCGCTTCGTCGACCTCGGCGCGCTGGGCGATGGCAGCCTGATTCCCAGCGCGCTGGCGACCGCCCTGGGCGTGCCGCTGCGCACCGAGGACCCGTTGCGCGACCTGCTGGCCTGGCTGGCCGACCGCCGGCTGCTGGTGGTGCTGGACAACTGCGAGCACCTGGTGGCCGACGCGGCGCGCTTCGTCGAGACGCTGCTGGCCGGTGCACGCCAGGTGCAGGTGCTGGCCACCAGCCGCGAGCCGCTGCGGGCGCGTGGCGAATGGGTGCAGCGGCTGGGCTCGCTGCCGGCCCCGCCGCCGGACGAGGCGTTGAACTATGCGCAGTCGCTGGCCTATCCCGCCTTCGAGCTGTTCGTCGAGCGCGCCGCGGCCAGCCTGGACGGCATCAGCTTCGGCGATGCCGACGCGGCCGCCATCACCTCGGTCTGCCGGCGCCTGGACGGCATGCCGCTGGCCATCGAGCTGGTGGCCGCCCAGGTCGGCTTCTTCGGCCTGGCGGGCTTGCTGGAGAAACTGGACGACCATCTGTCCCTGCCCACGCTGGGTCTGCGCACCGCCTTGCCGCGGCACCAGACGCTGCGCGCCACGCTGGAGTGGAGCCACCAGCTGCTGTCCGCGCCGGAGCAGCGCGTGCTGCGGCGGCTGTCGGTGTTCCGCGACCGTTTCAGCCTGCAGGCTGCCGAGCGCGTAGCGCAGTCCGACGAGGAGAGCGTGGCCCGCGCCGTGATGGGCCTGGTGCACAAGTCCCTGGTGGTGGCCGACGCGTCCGACGACGGCGTGCACTACCGGCTGCTGGAGACCACGCGCAGTTACGCGCGCGAACGGCTGCAGGCCGACGACGACCACGCCGACATCGGCCGGCGCCACTGTCTGTACTGCCTGGCGGCGGTGGCCACCGCGGCTGTCGAACTGGACACGCTGCTGCCGCGGCGCTGGCGCGACCGCCACGGCCGCCTGGTGGACGACATGCGGGCCGCGCTGGCCTGGGCCTTCGGCGCGCACGGCGACGCACACCTGGGCGCGCGGCTGGTGGCCGAGTCACCGGCGCTGTGGTTCGGGCTGTGGCTGGTCAAGGAGTACCAGGGCCGGCTGGCGCTGGCGCTGCAGCGGCTGCCCCTGCAGGACAGCGGCGGCACGCTGGAGATGCAACTCTCGCTGGAGTTCGCGCAGGCCACGGTGGCGCTGCGCGGCGGCGCCCCGGAAGCCGTGCAGGCGCTGGAGCGCAGCCTGGAGATCGCGCGCGCTCTGGCCAGCCCGGGCGATGAGCTGCGCGCACTGTGGGTGCGCTACGGCACGCGCTTGCTGCGCGGCGAGTACGCCAGCGCACTGGAAGACACCGATGCCTACGGGCTGGCCGCGCAGCGTGCAGCCGATCCGCAGCTGGCCTACATCCACCACCGCATGCGGGCCGTGTGCCTGCACTTTCTGGGCCTGCAGGAGCCCGCGCAGCAGCATGCGGAGCAGGCACTGCATCCGTCGGCAGAAGCAGTGCGGTACACGCGCGGCAACGGCTACCAGTTCGAGCACCGGCCGGCTTCGCTCACGCACCTGGCGCGCATCCTGTGGTTGCGCGGGCGGCCCGATGAGGCGATGCGCCTCGCCCAGGAAGCGGTGGAGGCTGCCAAGGCCGTGGACCACGCACTCTCCCTGGCCTATGCGCTGGCGTTCGCGGCCTGTCCGGTGGCGCTGTGGTGCGGCAACGCAGTGGCGGCCAGCGCGTATGTGCAAGAGCTGGACGAATGCAGCCGTGAGCACGGCCTGGTGTTCTGGCAATCCTGGCCCAGGGTGTACCGCGCGGCGATGCAGGTGCAAGCCGGTGCGCCGCTGCCCTTCGATCCGGAACAGGCCGGTTTGCAGGCAGGCCAGCTCGACGTGCTGGCGACGCTGCATGTGGACCTGGTCGGCCCCACGGTGCTGCGCCGCGCGGCGGACGATCTGGTGCGCTGGTGCGCGCCGGAGGTGCGGCGCGCCCAGGCCTTGCGCGGCTTGGCGGCAGGCGAGCTGTCGCGTGGGCAGGCGGCCGGGATGCTGTCCGCGGCGATCGCGTTGGCGGCCAGCCAGGGGGCTTTGGCCTGGGAGCTGCGCTCGCGCACCACGGCGCTCGAACTGAAGCTGTGCACGGACGCAGCCCGCGCCCGGGCCGAGCTGGCCGAGCTGCTGGGACGCATGCAGGGCGGCACCGGCACGGCCGACGTGCGCCGTGCGCGCGCACTCGTCGGCCAGCCTGCGGCGCGCTGACCGGCGTCTGCGGCATCCGCGCCAGCGCCTGCGCACGGAGGCTGCGTGCTGCCTCACGCGCGCGCGAACGCCAGCAGGTCCGCGTTGAGCTGCTCCTTGGCCGTGTCGCCCAGGCTGTGGCTGCCGCCCTTGTAGATCTTCAGTTCCGCGCCCTTGACGAGCTTGGCCGACAGCAGGGCCGCGCCCTGGATCGGCACGATCTGGTCGTCGTCGCCGTGGATGATCAGCGTGGGCACGTCGAAGCGCTTCAAGTCCTCGGTGAAGTCGGTCTCGCTGAAGGCCTTGATGCAGTCGTAGGCGTTCTTGTGGCCGGACATCATGCCCTGTGTCCACCAGCTGCGGATCAGGCCTTCGGAGACCTTGGCGCCGGGCCGGTTGAAGTTGAAGAAGGGGCCGCTCGCGACATCGAGGAAGAACTGCGCGCGGTCGGCCAGGTAGGCCGTGCGGAAACCGTCGAAGACCTCCATCGGCAGGCCGACCGGGTTGTTGGCCGACTTCAGCATGATGGGCGGCACCGCCCCCATCAGCACGGCCTTGGCCACGCGGGCGCTGCCGTGGCGGCCGATGTAACGCGCGACCTCGCCGCCGCCCGTGGAGTGGCCCACCAGCATGGCGCCGCGGATGTCCAGCTGCGTGAACAAGGCGTGCAGGTCGTCGGCGTAGGTGTCCATCTCGTTGCCGTTCCAGGGCTGGCTGGAGCGGCCGTGGCCGCGGCGGTCGTGCGCGATGCAGCGAAAACCGTGCGAGGCCAGGTGGTACATCTGCGCTTCCCAGGCGTCGGCGCTGAGCGGCCAGCCGTGGCTGAAGCTGACGACCTTGCCGTCCTTGGGCCCCCAGTCCTTGTAGTAGATCTGGGTGCCGTCTTGGGTGGTGATGGTGCTCATGGCTTGGGTTCCTTTGGTGGAGGGGTGGGGGGATCGGGCCCGGGCCGGCAGGACCAGCGCGGCCGAGGCAGCGCCGGCCAGCAGCGCCTGGCGGCGGGAGGCGGTTGCCGTGGCGAGGGACGAGGGGGGCATGGGAGATCCTTTCGAGGAAAGCGTTGTGCGCCTGTGCATGGCACGCCGCCATGGTCGGCTGCGCCGCCTTGCGCGGCATCCCGCGTCGGAGTGGGGCTGCTGCAGCGCCTTGGTGGGGGGAGGCCGGCATTGGATGGGGTGTGCGCGCACTGCTCCTTGGAGAGAGCTACGGGCGGGCCGGCAGCCGAAAGCGCGACAGCGACCAGCGCTGGACCTCCTCTTCCCATTCGTCGCCCGTGCGGGCGGTCAGCGGCAGCGCCAGGTTGGTGACGAACATCCAGTCGCCAAGCACGGCCGTGCTGGCCGGGAACAGCAGGCCCTCGGGCGCGCCGTCGGCCGCGATGCCGAGGAATGCGCCGGCGCGCCCGCGCACGCGGCCGGCCTCGTCGAGCGCGAGCACGGTGTCGATCTGGTTGGCCACGACCCACAGCCGGCCGCCGTGGAACTGCAGGCCGTCGGCGCCGTAGAGGCCTTCGGCCAGCACCGTCAAGGGCCCATCGGGCAGGGGCAGGCGCAGCACGCGGCCGTCGCCGGCGTTGTTGATGTAGAGCACGCTTTCGTCGGCGTTCAGGGCCAGGCCGTTGGCGCCGAAGGGCAGGGCACCAGCCGTGGCCAGCAGCGGGTCGCGCAGCAGCGTGCTCACCGTGCAGGGTGCGCAGCGCGTGGCCTGGGCGATGCGGTAGATCGCGCCCTGGAACGAGTCCGACACGTAGAGGTTGCCGGCGCGGTCGAACACCATGCCGTTGATGGCCGGCAGGCCGGCCGCGCCGAAGACCACGGTGTCCTGGCTGCCGTCCGGGTTGTCGATGCGCCGCGGTGCGGGTGCTGCGGGTGCCAGGGCCTCGAAGCGCGCGACGTCCTCGACCGGCGCCGCGGCGTCGAAGTCCAGCGCGATGCGCTGCAGGCGCCCGGCGCCGAAATTCAACAGGTAGAGCTTGCCGTCCGCGACCGCCAGGCCGGTCAACGGGCTCTCGCCGAAGCTGCGCTGCGCCAGCAGCCGGCCGTCGGCGGCGTAGCGCAGCAGCTGGTTGTTGCGCGCGGATGGCGGCATGCGCGCGTCGAAGGTCCCGACGTAGAGCTGCTCCGAGGCCGGATCGGCCGCCAGGCCCTCGGGGTGGCGCACGTCGGCGGACAGCAGCACGAAACGCTCGACCTCCCAGCGCGCGACGCGCTGTGGCTCAGCTTGCGCAGCGGAGCAGGCCAGCGCGGTGGCGCAGGCCAGGAGGACGGGCAGGAATCGGGGAAGGCGAGGGTGCATGGCGGTCCTTGGCATACGGAGGAGGAGCCTTGGTTGTAGAGGCGCCACGGCATGGCGGCATCGCCGTTAGGCGGGGTCTGCAGCCAGGTCCGCAGGGGGATGGCAGCTGCGCGCGCCGGTCCGAAGATGCAGGCACTTTCAGCCACCGGAGCCTTCGCCATGCCGCTTCTTCGCCTTCCCTTGCGCCCTTGTGCTGTCTTCGCCGAGCCGGCGGCGGCCACGTCTGCCACGCACGCGCCCACCCGCACGGTGCGCGTGGGCGGCGACCTCGTCGCCTACCGTGCGCTGGGCCCGGAGGGCGGTGTGCCGCTGCTGCTGCTGAACCGTTTCCGCGGGACCATGGACCATTGGGACCCCGCGCTGCTCGCGGTGCTGGCGGCCGAGCGCCGCGTGCTGTTGTTCGACCAGCCCGGCTTCGCGCGTTCGGAAGGCACGCCGCCTGCCAGCGTGGCGGCCTTCGCGGCCAACGCCGCCGCCTTCGCGCAGGCGCTGGGCATCGCCGAGCTGGACGTGCTGGGCTTCTCCATGGGCGGTACCGTGGCGCTGCAGCTGCTGCTGGACCATCCGGCGCTGGTGCGCCGCGCCGTGGTCGCCGGCTCCGGCCCCGGCCATGTGCCAGGCCTGCCGGAAGACCCGGACGTCGGCAGCCCGGCGGTCTGGCAGGTGGCGACCAAGCCGGTCAACTCCGACGAGGATTTCCTGTTTCTGTTCTTCGAGCCCACGGCCACGAGCCAGCAGGCCGGGCGCGACTACCTGGCGCGGCTGCGCCAGCGGCCCGACGCCTTCGTGCGGCAGGTCGAGGCCGCGGCCTGGCAGGCGCAGCTGGCCTCGGCCCTCGCGCTGCAGGACCCGGCGGCCTCGCTGCTGCCGCGGCTGGGCGCGGTGCGCCAGCCGGTGCTGGTCGCCAACGGCCGGCACGACACCATGGTGGCCACCTATGCCTCCTATGCGATGGCCCAGGCCCTGCCCGACGCCACGCTGGTGCTCTACCCGGATGCGGGCCACGGCTTCCTGTTCCAGTATCCCGAGCGCTTCGGCGGGGACGTGCTGCGTTTCCTGCGCTGAGAACGTGGGAACGGCCCCTCCCACCCGAGCCCTGGCTGCGGCCTGCTTCTGGCGCCTGGGGACAGCAGCCGTCGTGGGCGCGATTCAGGGCCTGGACGGCCAGGGCGCCGGCGATCAGTACGGTGGATTCTTGCATCGGGGCCGTGCCAACTGCCGCGCTCCTAGGCCATAGGCGGGGGGGCGTGTGCCCTGCCGCTATCATCTGCGGCCGTTTTTTGCGGGCCGCGCCTGGCCCGTCCACCCATGCAGCTGCAGGACATCCTCTTTTCTCAAGGCTTCGGCACGCGGCGCGTCTGCGCCGGGCTGGTCCAGCAGGGCCATGTGGCCGTGGCGGGCGCCGATGGCGTCTTCCTGCCCTGCACCGAATCGGCCGCGGACTTCGAACCCGAAGGCCTGCGTTTTCGCGTGCAGGGCCAGGACTGGGAGTACTTCGAGAAGGCCTACGTGCTGCTGCACAAGCCGGCCGGCACCGAGTGCTCGCACAAGCCCTCGGCCTACCCCAGCGTCTACACGCTGCTGCCCGCGCCGCTGCGCCAGCGCCCGCAGAAGGGCGCACTGCAGGGCGTGCAGGCCGTCGGCCGGCTCGACCAGGACACCACCGGGCTGCTGCTGCTCAGCGACGACGGCCAGTTCCTGCACCGCATGACCTCGCCCAAGAAGCTCACGCCCAAGGTCTACGAGGTGCAGGCCAAGCATGCGCTGGATGCCAGGCAAGTCGATGCGCTGCTGCGCGGCGTGGTGCTGGACGACGACCCGCGCCCGGTGCAGGCCGCAGCGGCCGAGATCGTCGATGCCGACGGCGCCGCGCGCCACCTGCGGCTGACGCTGACCAGCGGCAAATACCACCAGGTCAAGCGCATGCTGGCCGCGGTGGGCAACCGCGTCGAAGGCCTGCACCGTTCGCGCATCGGCGCTTTGGCCCTGCCCGCCGACCTGGCGCCCGGCCAATGGCGCTGGCTGCGCGCCGCGGACTTGGCGGCCCTGACGGCTGGGTGACAGACGGCGGCGCTACACGCAGCGACGCCTTGCATGCGGCGCACCCTAGGCGATCGGAAACTCCTGCATAGACATGCTGACAGTGCCGACATGCCTTGCGCATGTCGCGGCGGTGCTGGGTTCCAGGTGGGCGAACGTTTCTCAGGCCATGGCAGAGCAAAACGCGCTGCCGCTATCATCGGCGGCCCACTTTTTACCGGCTTGTCGCGGAGGTCTCTGACCCAGCGTTCACCCATGCAGTTGCAGGACGATCTGTTTTCCCCAGGCCACGTGGATGTGGCGCACACGGAAGTGGAAGTTTCGCTTCGCATCGGCGCCGCCCTGGCCCCCCTGTCTGCGGGCCTCCGCTCTGGTGAGCGTAGGCACCGGTTCTCTTTCCCGCGGGTCATGGCATGAGGCTGGGCATCGCTTGCCACCGCTTTGGCTACGGTGGCGGCATGGAGCGTTACACCGTCGACCTGGTGAAGGGTTTGCGTGAGTTGGGCCTGCAACCGGTCGTTTTCGCCCGGGATTTCGACACGGCGATTCCCGAGTACAGCTGGATCGAGCCGGTGCGTATTCCCGTATGGGCGCTACCGGGCAAGTTGCGGGACCATTACGTCTCGGCACGCATGCGGGCGTTGAAGGCACGCTACCGCATCGACCTGCTGATCGGTTGCAGCCGCACCGTGATCTCGGACATCGCCATTTGCGGCGGCACCCATCTGGGCCACCTTCGGCATTCGGGCCGTCCTGCCACCCGTTGGGACCGATGGCAGGTCGCACTGGAACGCCAGCACTACGCGAACGCGCATCTGGTGTTGGCACACTCGGAAATGATGGCGCGTGAGTTGCGCGACTTCTACGACGTGTCCGCCGAACGGCTCCGGGTTTTGTATCCGCCTGTGGATCCTGTAATGTTTTGCCCCGTGGACGCCCGTCGCCGTGCCGAACTGCGGTGCGCCTTGGGCATCGCTGCGGGCACGACGGCATTTCTCTTTCCCTCGACTAGCCATGAGCGCAAGGGCTATCCATTGCTTGAGCGCTCCTTTGCCGCCCATCCATCGCCGGTCGTGCTGCTCGTGGCGGGCCGGCCCGTCGACGCGCGCTCTGACCGCATCCGATATATGGGCTATCGGCAGGACATTCAGGATTGCTACCGCGCCGCAGATTTCACGATCCTGGCATCCAGCTACGAGCCGTTTGGACTGGTCGGACCGGAGTCTGTCTTGTGCGGCACGCCTGCCGTCTTGCCGAGCGGGATCGGCAGTACCGAAGCGTTGTCACCACAGGCCTGCCTGACCTTTGATGCCAGTCATCCCGAATCCCTGACCGATGCCATTGGCCGAGCAGTTCGGCGTGCTGCTCAGCCGGATGCACGCTTGGCCGATCCTCTCGCGCACCTGTGCTATTCGCCTCGTGTGCGAACGCATGTCGAAGATCTCTTGGCGTTCTCGGTCAGCCTGCGCCGCGCATTGCCAGCCCCATGATGCGGGTGTCGAACGCGACCATGCCGCTTCCCGGTCCGCTCCTAGGGCTGGCTGCCTGCGCAACTGCCTTGCTTCCGGCCTCGACTTTGGTGCTGCGCGGCAGTGCCAACCGCTTGCTGTTCCTGCTGTTGGTTCTGGCGCTGGTGGGCGCGCTGTGGCGGTGGCGGCGAGCTTCTGCGCCGCTGCCCGGCGGCGTTCGCTGGTGGCCAATTTGCGTCGGCCTGGCCTTGCCTCTGGTGGCCGCCGGCCTCAGCACGCTGGCGGTGGCCCTGCGCGAGCCGCAGGTGTTGCAGGACCTGAAAGAGTTGGACACGCCACTTCGACTGGCGTTGCTGGCACCCATCCTCTGGTTGCTTCGCCAGGTGCCAGCCCGCTGGCTCAAGCTCTTCGAGTGGGGATGCGTGGCAGGCGCTGTGGCCGCTGCAGTCATCCTGACGCACCGGTTTGCCGTGTCCGAGGAGATACGGCCGAACCAAATCCTCTTCACCAATCTGCTGCCATTCAGCGGCATTGCCATGTTGTTGGGGTTGTTTTCCTTGATCTCGATCGGTTGGTCTGATCCGGCAACGCGTGCCGGACGCGCTGCTGTGGTCGCCAAGATGATCGGTGCCATCGCAGGACTCTATGTCCTGCTGTTGTCTGGCGCGCGTGGTAGCTGGCTCGCGCTGGCGCTGTTGATGCCCCTCCTGTATTGGCTCGCGCCGTTGCGCTCGCGCACCAAGCTGGCCGGAATCGGGCTGCTGCTGGCGACGCTCGTTCTGGCTTACCACTTCAGCGGGCATGTTCGCGAGCGCATCGATTCTGCGTACACCGAGGTGATCGAGTATCGAGCGGGCCACGGCCTGGACAGTTCGGTTGGCAATCGCCTCCAGCTCTGGACTGCTGCTTGGGTGGTGTTCCAGTCCAATCCCATCCTGGGGGTCAGCCGCCAGCACTATGGCCAGGCCATGGTCGAGATGGCGCGCAAGGGATGGATCACGCCGACTGCAACAGGCTACCGCCATTCGCACAACGAATTCCTGTTCAATCTCGCAACACTGGGCATCGTCGGTGGAGTCGCGATCCTTGCTGTGTGGCTGGTGCCCGCTTGGTACTTCTTTAAAGCCATGCGTCACGGGGCAAAAGACCAACGCATTGCAGGACTGATGGGCCTGCTGCTGGCCTTGGGCTTTTTGGGCGTCGGCCTGACCGAGGTCATGTTCGCAACGTCCATGGTCGCGGCGTTCTACTGCGTGATGACAGCGCTGTTGCTCGCCCTGGCCTACCCGCCGCACGGGGGCATTGCGGCGGGCGGGGCTGGTAGAGCGCCATGAACTGGCCACACGTTCTGTGCTTCCTATGGTGACACCCTGGCTTTTCATGCGCTGGCTGCGTACCGCGGACCTGGCGGCCTTGACGGCTGGCTGACAGACGGCGGCGCTACACTGCGCGCTCCGTGCAAAGGGTGTCGTGAAATCCTCGTTTCTGTTTCGGCTCGGCGCCGCGCTGCTCGCGCTGGCCGTGCTGTCTCCGTTGGCGGCCCGGGCGCAGCGCGCTCCGGTCTTCGTGCTGAACTCCCTGGACGCCTCCGTCAGCGTGATCGACCCGGTCAGCTGGCAGGAAACGCGCCGCATCGCCACCGGCAAGGAGCCGCACCACCTGTACATGACGCCGGACGAGAAGTCGGTGATCGTCGCCAACGCGCTGAGCGATTCGCTGACCTTCATCGACCCGCGCACGGCCGAGGTGCAGAAGGTGGTGCCGGGCATCGTCGACCCCTACCATCTGCGCTTCTCGCCCGACATGAAGTGGCTGGTGATCGCCGCCAACCGGCTCAACCACGTCGACCTGTACCGCTGGAACGGCCAGGACCTGCAGCTGGCGCGCCGCCTGTCCACCGGCAAGACGCCCAGCCACATCTGGATCGACGCGCGCAGCACCACGGCCTACGTCTCGGTGCAGGACAGCGACGAGCTGATCGCCGTGGACCTGGCCACCCAGCAGATCCGCTGGCAGGTGCCCACCGGCAAGATGCCGGCCGACGTGTTCGGCACGCCGGACGGCAAGAGCCTGCTGGTCGGCCTGACCGGTGCCGACGGCGTGCAGGTGTTCGACATTTCGGGCAAGGAACCCCGCGCCGCCAAATTGATCAAGACAGGCAACGGTGCCCATGCCTTCCGCAGTGCGGGCGACGGGCGCCACGTCTTCGTCAGCAACCGTGTCGCCAACACCATCAGCAAGATCGACCTGCAGACCCTGGAGGCCGTGGCCAGCTTTGCCGCGCCCGGCGGGCCGGACTGCATGGACCTGTCGGCCGACGGCCGGCTGCTGTACTTCACCTCGCGCTGGGCGCGCAAGCTCAGCGTGCTCGATCTGCAGACCGGCAAGCTCGTGCAGCAGGTCAAGGTCGGCCGTTCGCCGCATGGCGTCTGGACCCTGGACCATGCCACGCGCTGAGCGTGGCCTGTTCTTGCGCAAGGCCATCGCGGCCGCCGTCGCGCTGGTCCTGAGCGGCCAAGCTGCGGCCAACTGCACGCGGCCGGTCTACCTCACGCTGGACACCGGCCACATGGGCGTGGCCCCGCTGATCGCCGACGTGCTCAAGCGCCAGGACGTGCGCGTGACCTTCTTCGCCGCCAACGAGGCCACGCAGCAGGGCGACGGCAGCCTGGGCGACGACTGGGCCGCCTGGTGGCGCGCACGCGCGCAGGAAGGCCATGCCTTCGCCTCGCACACCTACGACCATGTCTACTGGAGCGCCGACGTGCCGCCCGGCCGCGACGGCACGGCGCGCTTTCGCATCCGCGCCTCGGCCGGCCCGCAGATCGGCCAGACCCGGCTGTTCACGGCTGCCCAGTACTGCGAGGAAATCGGCCGCGCCGCGCGCCGGCTCGAGGAGCTCACGGGCCAGCCGCCGCTGCCGCTGTTCCGCGCGCCGGGCGGGCGCACCTCGCCGACGCTGCTGTCGGTGGCGCGCGGCTGCGGCTATGCCCATGTGGGCTGGGCGCCGGCCGGCTTCCTGGGCGACGAGTTGCCCAGCGAGCGCTATTCCAACGCCGAGCTGCTGGCCAAGGCGCTGCGCGACATCAGGCCGGGCCAGATCCTCGTGGCCCACCTGGGCATCTGGTCGCGCAAGGACCCCTGGGCCCCTGCCGTGCTGGAGCCGCTGATCGAGGGCCTCAAGGCCAAGGGCATGTGCTTCGCGACGCTGCGCGAGCACCCCGACTACCAGCGCTGGATCGCCGCGCACAGGGACGACCCGCCATGGAGTCGCTGACCGACCTGTTCGGCACGGCCCAGCAGTGGCTGTTCGAGTCGCTGGTGCAGCCCGCGGTGTTCGCCATCGGCCTGGGCGGTTGGCTGGAGGACGCGTTCACGGCCACCGGCTGGTTGCTGGTCGGCCTGCTGCAGATCGCCGCCATGCTGCTCGTGATCGGCCCCCTGCAGCGCTGGCGGCCCGTGGAGCCGGTGACCGACCGCGCCGCCATCCGCACCGACATCCTCTACACGCTGGTGCACCGGCTGGGGCTGTTCCGCCTGGCGCTGTTCTTCACGCTCGAGCCCTGGATGGACGATGTGTTCGGCTGGCTGCGCGTGCAGGGCCTGTCGACCTGGCACCTGGACGGGCTGTGGCCCGGCGTGACGGACGTGGCCTGGGTCAGCTTCGTGCTCTACCTCCTGGTGTTCGACTTCGCCGACTACTGCATCCACCGCGGCCAGCACCGCTTCCAGTGGTGGTGGAGCCTGCATGCGCTGCACCATTCGCAGCGGCAGATGACCATGTGGAGCGACAACCGCAACCACCTGCTGGACGACGTGCTGCGCGACGCCATCCTGGTCGTCCTGGCGCAGCTGATCGGTGTGGGGCCGGGCCAGTTCGTCGCCATCGTAGCGCTCACGCAGCTGTCCGAGAACTTCCACCACGCCAACCTGCGGCTGTGGTTCGGCCGCTGGGGCGAGCGGCTGTGGGTCAGCCCGCGCTTCCACCGCCGGCACCACAGCATCGGCATCGGGCACGAGTCGCAGCAGCAGCCCAGGCGCCTGGGCGGCGTCAATTTCGGCGTGCTGCTGCCCTGGTGGGACATGCTGTTCCGCACGGCCGACTTCGCGCTGCGCTACGACCCAACCGGCATCCGCGACCAGGTCGAGCCCGGCGCGCGCGGCCTGCGCGACTACGGCCGCGGCTTCTGGCGCCAGCAATGGCTGGGCGTGCTGCGCCTGGTCGGGCGGGCCTGAGCAGCGGGGTATCCTCCAGCCATGCGTCTGCTCATGGATTCCTTCTGGCGCGCGGCGGCGTACTGCCTGCATCCGCGCGTCATCGCCCTGTCGGTCCTGCCCCTGGTGCTGATGGCGGTGCTCTCGCTGGGCCTGGGTTACTTCTTCTGGGAGCCGGCCGTGGCCTGGATGCGCGCCTGGCTGCACGGCTGGCCGCTGTTCGGCACCGTCATGGGCTGGCTGCAGGGCCTGGGCTTCGGCGGCGTGCAGGCGGCCGTGGCGCCGTTGCTGCTGATCGCGCTGGTCACGCCGCTCGTGGTGGTGCTCTCGCTGCTGCTGGTCGCGGGACTGGTCACGCCCTCGGTGGTCGCGCTGGTCGGCGACCGGCGCTTCCCGCGGCTGGAAAAGCGCCGCGGCGGCTCCTTCCTCGGCAGCCTGTTCGGCGCGCTGTGGGCCACCGTGGCCGCGCTGGTGGTGCTGGTGCTGTCGATCCCGCTGTGGCTGATCCCGCCGCTGGTGCTGGTGCTGCCGCCACTGATCTGGGGCTGGCTGACCTACCGCGTGATGTCCTACGACGTGCTGGCCGAGCACGCCAGCAAGGCGGAGCGCACGGAACTCATGCGCGAACACCGCTTCACGCTGCTGACGCTGGGCGTGCTGACCGGCTACCTGGGCGCCGCGCCCGCGCTGGTCTGGGCCTGGGGCGCGCTGACGGTGGTGCTGGCCCCGGTGCTGGTGCCGGTCTCGGTCTGGCTCTACACGCTGGTGTTCGCCTTCTCCGCCCTGTGGTTCACGCATTACGCGCTGGCCGCGCTCGAAGCCATGCGGGCCAAGGCCGCCAGCGTGCAGGTCGCCCCGGCCGATGCCGCCTGGCCAGCGCCCAGCGCGGTGCTGGTGGAGCAGGGCGACGCCGATTCCTCTTCTTCCCGTCCCTATGCCCCCACGCCACTCCCCCCTCCCTGAGACGCTGCCGACAGCGGTCGGCCTGGTCATCGTCGGCGACGAGATCCTCTCGGGCAAGCGCGCCGACAAGCACATGGCCAAGGTCATCGAACTGCTGTCTGCGCGCGGCATGCAACTGGCCTACGCCGACTATGTGGGCGATGCGCCCGAGCGCATCACGGCCACCCTGGCGCGCGCCTTCGCTTCGGGCGACCTGGTGTTCTCCTGCGGCGGCATCGGCGCCACGCCGGACGACCACACGCGGCAGTGCGCCGGTGCCGCGCTGGGCCGCCCGCTCGTGCTGCATCCCGAGGCCGCGGCGCTGATCCGCGAGCGCATGCAGGACGTCGCGCGCGAACAGGGCCTGCCCTACGAGCCGGACCGGCCGGACAACCAGCACCGGCTCAACATGGGCGTGTTCCCCGAGGGCGCGGCCATCATCCCCAACCCCTACAACAAGATCGCCGGCTTCAGCCTGGGCCATGTGCACTTCGTGCCGGGCTTTCCGGTCATGGCCTGGCCCATGATCGAGTGGGTGCTGGACACGCACTACGCGGGGTTGCACCGGCGCGCGGCGTGGGTCGAGCGCTCGGTCGTCGTCTACGGCGCCATGGAATCGGCCCTGGTGCCGCTCATGGAGCGCATTGAGCGTAGCCATGCCGGCGTCAAGGTGTTCAGTCTGCCCAGCGTCGACCACCCCGAGCACGGCCGCCACATCGAACTCGGTGTGAAAGGCGATCCGGCGGCCGCGGCGCCGGCCTATGCCGAGTTGCTGCAGGCCTTGCAGGACCAGGCCCTGCCGCTCGGCCCTGAATTGGTGCGCTCGTAGGCACCAAATTGGAGATTGATTCATTTCGCACCAGAAGCGTGCATAACAACCGGTTTGGCGCACGTGCGCTGTAGGATGTAGGCCCGTCGCGGCGGGCCTTTCGCGCACGGGTCCGCGCAGATCGGCCGGTTTTGGTGCGCACCCATTTGGCACGGAACCTGCATCCGAGTCCCCCGTCTTATCCGTAGACCCCAAACCAACCCCAGGAGCTTTTTGATGGCCAAGACCGTCGCAGACGTGATGAAAATGGTGAAGGAGAACGAAGTCAAGTTCGTCGACTTCCGCTTCACCGACACCCGTGGCAAGGAGCAGCACGTGACCGTGCCGGTGTCCCACTTCGACGAAGACAAGTTCACGTCGGGCCATGCATTCGACGGTTCCTCGGTCGCCGGTTGGAAGGGCATCGAAGCCTCCGACATGCAGCTCATGCCCGATCCGAGCACCGCGAACATCGACCCCTTCTTCGAAGAGACCACGCTGTTCCTGCAGTGCGATGTGATCGAGCCGGGCGACGGCAAGGCCTATGACCGCGACCCGCGTTCCATCGCCAAGCGCGCCGAAGCCTACCTGAAGGCCTCCGGCCTGGGCGACACCGCCTACTTCGGACCGGAACCCGAGTTCTTCATCTTCGACGGCGTGCGCTGGAGCAACGAGCCCGGCCGCGTGTTCAGCGAGATCGAGGAGTACGAAGCCCCCTGGAACAGCGGCGCCAAGCTGGAAGGCGGCAACCGCGGCCACCGTCCCACCGTCAAGGGCGGCTACTTCCCGGTGCCCCCGGTCGACAGCACGCAGGACATGCGCGCCGAGATGGTCCTGATCCTGGAAAGCCTGGGCATCCCGGTCGAGGTGTTCCACCACGAAGTGGCGGGCGCCGGCCAGAACGAGATCGGCACCAAGTTCTCCACGCTGGTCGAACGTGCCGACTGGACCCAGGTGCTGAAGTACGTGGTCTGGAACGTGGCCAACACCTACGGCAAGACCGCCACCTTCATGCCCAAGCCCTATGCCGGCGACAACGGCTCGGGCATGCACGTGCACCAGTCCATCTGGAAGGACGGCAAGAACCTGTTCGCCGGTGACGGCTATGCCGGCCTGTCGGACTTCGCGCTGTTCTACATCGGCGGCATCATCAAGCACGCCCGCGCGCTGAACGCCATCACCAACCCCGGCACCAACAGCTACAAGCGCCTGGTCCCCGGCTTCGAAGCCCCGGTCAAGCTGGCCTACTCGGCCCGCAACCGCTCGGCCTCGATCCGCATCCCCTACGTGGCGAACCCCAAGGGCCGCCGCATCGAGGCGCGTTTCCCCGATCCGTCCGCCAACCCCTATCTGGCCTTCTCGGCCCTGATGATGGCCGGCCTGGACGGTGTGGAAAACAAGATCCACCCGGGCGAAGCCGCCACCAAGGACCTGTACCACCTGCCGCCGGAAGAGGACAAGCTGGTCCCCACCGTCTGCCACAGCCTGGACCAGGCCCTGGAGTACCTGGACAAGGACCGTGCCTTCCTGACGAAGGGCGGCGTGTTCACCGACTCCATGCTGGACGCCTACATCGAACTCAAGATGACCGAAGTGACGCGCTTCCGCATGGCGCCGCACCCGGTCGAGTTCGACATGTACTACTCGCTGTAAGCCGCATGCCGGTCCGCCGCAACTTGTGGCGGCCGGCGCGGTCACAGCAAAGGACGGCCCCGGCCGTCCTTTTTTCATGGAGCGTGCCGCCGGGAAGGATCAAAGGCGCGCGCTACCATGCGCTGCGACCGACCCGAAGGACCCTCTTGATCCGACGCATGAAGACTGCCACCGTTCTTGCCCTGTGTTCCGCCATGCTCGCGCCCGCCGCCTGGGCCCAGGTCTACCGCTGCGGCAACGAGTACACCAACAACATCCGCGACGTGCGCGAGGCGCAGCAGCGCGGCTGCAAGCTCGTGGAAGGCGGCAACGTGACGGTCATCGAAGGCCCCAAGCCGCGTCCTGGCGCCACCGCCGGCCCCGTCCGCGCGCCGGCTGCCGCCGCGCCGCGCAGCGAGGACAGCGCGCAGCGCACGCGCGATGCCGAGGCGCGCCGCATCCTCGAGGCCGAACTCAAGAAGGCCGAGGCGCGCCAGGCCGAACTGCTCAAGGAATACAACAACGGCGAGCCCGAGAAGATGGGCATCGAGAGCCGCAACCACCAGCGCTACCTGGACCGCGTGGCCGAGATGAAGGCCGCCATCGCCCGCAACGACAGCGACATCGCCGGCATCAAGCGCGAGATCGCGCGCCTGCCGGCCGCCCAATGAGCCCCACCAGCCCCCCCGGCAAGACCCGGCCCGTGCGGCCCATGTCGCCCGCGACGAGTTCGCGCTTCCACGCCTTCGACCTGCTGGCCACGCTGGTCACGGTGCTGCGGGCCGACGGCACGGTGCTGTTCGCCAACGCCGCGCTCGAGGACGCCCTGGGCTTTTCGCGCCGCACGATCGAGGGCTCGTCCTTCGCCGACTTCTTCACCGAGCCGCACCTCGTGCAGAACGCGCTGGACGGGGCGCAGAGCAACGAGTTCGCCGCGCTGCGCTACGACGCCTTCCTCAAGCGCGCCACCTACGACCCGCTGCCGGTGCACGTGATCGTGGCGCCGGCCGAGGAGCCGGGCGAGATCATCATCGAGCTGCTGCCGCTGGAGCAGCAGGCGCGCCAGGACCGCGAGGAGCGCCTGATCGACCAGGCCCAGGCCAACAAGGAGCTGATCCGCAACCTCGCGCACGAGATCAAGAACCCGCTGGGGGGCATCCGCGGCGCGGCGCAGCTGCTGGAGATGGAGATCGACTCGCGCGACCTCATCGAGTACACGCAGGTCATCATCCACGAGGCCGATCGGCTGCAAAGCCTCGTGGACCGGCTGCTGGCGCCGCACCGGCGTCCGCACGTGGTGGGCGACGTGAACATCCACGAGGTCTGCGAGCGCGTGCGCTCGCTGATCGTGGCCGAGTTCCCGCGCGGCCTGAAGGTCGTGCGCGACTACGACACCTCCATCCCCGAATTCCGCGGCGACCGCGAGCAGCTGATCCAGGCCCTGCTCAACATCACGCACAACGCGGCCCAGGCGCTGGCCGAACGCGTGGCCGCGGGCGATGCCGAGATCACCTTGCGCACGCGCGTCGCGCGGCAGGTTACCTTTGGTAAGCAGCGCTATCGACTGGCACTGGAATTGCATGTCATCGACAACGGACCGGGGGTCCCGGAGTCGATCAAGAGCCGCATCTTCTACCCGCTGGTGTCGGGCAGGGATGGGGGATCGGGACTGGGGCTCACGCTCGCGCAGACCTTCGTGCAACAGCACCATGGACTGATCGAATGCGAGAGCGTTCCTGGCCGAACCGATTTCAAGCTATTGATCCCGCTGCCCTGAGCAACCGCTCGCGGCTTCCGAGGCGGGCCGACCCGAGGTGACGATGAAGCCGATCTGGATAGTAGACGACGACCAATCCATCCGCTTCGTGCTGGAGAAAGCGCTGCTGCGCGAGAACCTGCCCACGCGCAGTTTCACGAATCCACGCGAAGTGCTGGCCGCCCTGGAGGGTGCCGGCGACGAGGACGGGCCGCAGATCCTGGTCAGCGACATCCGCATGCCCGGGGGGTCGGGCCTGGATCTGCTGGGCAAGGTCAAGGAGCTGCATCCCGGCCTGCCGGTCATCATCATGACCGCCTTCTCCGACCTGGACAGCGCCGTCTCGGCCTTCCAGGGCGGCGCCTTCGAATACCTGCCCAAGCCCTTCGACCTGCCCAAGGCGGTGGAACTGATCCGCCGCGCGGTGGAGGAAAGCCAGCGCGAGGAAGTGTCGGAAGAGCGCATGGCGGCCGCGCCCGAGATGCTGGGTCAGGCGCCGGCCATGCAGGACGTGTTCCGCGCCATCGGCCGGCTCAGCCAGAGCAACGTGACGGTCATGATCACGGGCGAGTCGGGCTCGGGCAAGGAGCTCGTGGCGCGCGCGCTGCACAAGCACTCGCCGCGCGCCAACGGTCCCTTCGTCGCGATCAACACCGCCGCCATCCCCAAGGACCTGCTGGAGTCCGAACTCTTCGGCCACGAGCGCGGCGCCTTCACGGGCGCGCAGACCATGCGGCGCGGGCGCTTCGAGCAGGCCGAGGGTGGCACGCTGTTCCTCGACGAAATCGGCGACATGCCGTTCGACCTGCAGACGCGGCTGCTGCGCGTGCTGTCCGACGGCCACTTCTACCGCGTGGGCGGGCACAACGCCGTGAAGGCCCATGTGCGCGTGATCGCCGCCACGCACCAGGACCTGGAGCAGCGTGTGCGCGAAGGCGTGTTCCGCGAGGACCTGTTCCACCGCCTCAACGTGATCCGCTTGCGCCTGCCGCCGCTGCGCGAGCGCAAGGAGGACGTGCCCATGCTCACGCGGCACTTCCTGCAGCAAAGCGCCGCGCAGCTGGGCGTGGAGCCCAAGCGCATCTCCGATGCCGCGCTGGCCCAGCTCGGCCTGTTCAACTTTCCCGGCAACGTGCGCCAGCTCGAGAACGTGTGCCACTGGCTCACGGTGATGGCGCCGGCCCAGGTCATCGAGGCCAAGGATCTGCCGCCGGAGGTGCTGACCGTGGCCGTCAATGCGGCAGCCCAGCCGCCGGCGGCGGTGCCGCGGCCGCTGGCCGGCTACGAGCCGCAGGACCCCGTGGCCGGCAGCCCGGTGCCCGAGGCGTTCGTGCCGGGCGAGCCGGCGCCCGTGGCGGACGTGCTGGTGCCGCCGGGCGGGGCAGCGGCCGCCTGGGAGCGCGGCCTGGAGGCCGAGGCGCTGGAGCTGCTGGCGGCCGACCGCCACGACGTGTGGGACGTGCTCACGCGGCGCTTCGAGTCCAAGCTGATTCTGACCGCGTTGAACAACACGCGCGGCCGCCGCATCGAGGCCGCGCAGAAGCTCGGCATCGGGCGCAACACCATCACGCGCAAGATCCAGGAACTGGGCCTGGAGTGATCAGAGTTCCAGGACCACGGGCGCGTGGTCGCTGGGCTTTTCCCACTTGCGCGGCACCCGGTCGATCACGCAGCCCAAGACCTGCGGCTTGAGCGCCGCGCTCACGAGGATGTGGTCGATGCGCAGGCCGCGGTTCTTCTGGTAGCCCAGCATGCGGTAGTCCCACCAGCTGAAGCTCTTGGGCGGCTGCTCGAACATGCGGAAGCTGTCGGTGAGGCCCAGGTCCAGCAGCGCCCGGAAGTGCGCGCGCTCCTGTTCGGTGTGGTGGATGGTGCCGGCCAGGCCCACGGGGTCGTAGCTGTCCTGGTCCTCGGGCGCGATGTTGAAGTCGCCCAGCAGCACCAGCTGCGGATGGGCGGCCAGCTCGGCGCGCAGATAGGCCTGCAGGCCGTTGAGCCAGTTCATCTTGTAGACGAACTTCTCGGAGTCGGGCGCCTGGCCGTTGACGAAGTAGCCGTTGACCACGCGCAGCGGCCCGCTGGGCCCGTCCACCGTGGCCGCGATCACGCGCGCATGCTCGTCGTCGAAGCCCACGATGTTCTTGACGACCTCGCGCGCCGGCTGGCGCGATAGGATGGCCACGCCGTTGTAGGTCTTCTGGCCGAAGACCGCCGCCTCATAGCCCGCCTCGCGCAGCGCGTCCAGCGGGAACTTGTCGTCGGTCATCTTCAGTTCCTGCAGGCACAGCACGTCCACGGGGTTAGCGGCCAGCCAGCGCAGCACGTGGTCCAGGCGGGCGGTGAGGGAGTTGACGTTCCAGGTGGCGATCTTCATGACCGCGAGCCTATCACCGCGGCGACGCCCGCCAGCGCGGCGTGCGCAGCGCTGCTAACCCGGATCTTTCGTGAAGAAGGGGTCGGCAGCCTCGTGCCGAGGCGCGTTG
>NZ_BMYK01000026.1 GCF_014652235.1 Pseudorhodoferax aquiterrae | reverse complement strand
GGCTCGGCGATGGACATGCTCGGCAGCAGGCCGCCGCTTGGTTCGGGCAGGCCATCGATGGCGCCGAACTGTGTGCCATCGGTTGCATCCTTGCTGCACCCGCCAAGCGCTGCGCATACGAGCAACAGTGTCAGAACAGGGGATGTCTTCATACCGCGACCTTCCTGCCGAAATGGGTGAGCCCCGCGACAGATGCCGCCGCAGCAGCCACCAGAACGCACAGCGATAGCACCGTTGCGGCGGGCATGGCGGCCCAGCCATCCTTCGCGTGAACAAATGCATTCGCCAGCCCGAGCACTACTGTGGCGGCCAGCAGCGTGGCGTGGAGCCAGCGGCGACCTGGCGGATGGCGAGGCCTGCTAAGCAGTTCTGCCAGAACCGCCCACACCAACGCGAGCACGGCAAGTGCCAAACCGCCCGCATTGAGCCAATCGGCGAAATTGGTCCATTGCACCTGGAAGGAGGACGCGTAAGCCAGGTCACCGAGCAGAGCGCCAAGGAACAGCGGTAGCGAAGCGAAGGCAACAACGGCGTGCATGCGCCGAATTGGAGCCCTGTCGATGGACAACCGGTCCGGGTTGTCGCGCGTGATCCTGTTGTCTGCCACCTCTTCTCCCGCGCAGTGAAAAACAAAATCATCGCAGCACTCTCCTCGACTGCATGACGGCAAAATGGAGTGCGCCTTGTAGGGCTCAGCCGACGGCGTAGCTCAACAAGCTGCGCGCTGGGCGGTACGCGGTGATCGGCTACACCGGCGGCCCGAACGGCATGGCTGCTGCCATCCATATAGTTGCCTGATGAATTCTCCCGAGACCCTGGCCAGACTGCACGAGTGCCTAGCCGCGCTTGCGGAATGCGACGTGTCTGATGAGATGCGACAGCTGAGCGTCGACCTGATCGGCCACCTGCTTTCGATGCATGCCGACCAGCGGCTGAATGGCCCGGTGTTCCTGCTGGCGCTTGACACGCTGGAGCTGGTGCCCGGGCTCGAAGATCACGTCGCGAGGCTGCGCGCGACCGTGCACAGGGAAGTGCTCGGCTGAGCTGTCAGATGCCGCTGCGGATGTAGCAGCCCGAAAGCCCTGTGGTCTGCGGCCCGAGTTGAACCCTGCGGCGGGAACGTGGATTGCCAGAACCGCCGCATGCAACCAGACATTCACCAAGCCGTGCAGGGAGGCCGGCTAGCATTTGAGACCGGCATCTCGCTCTCCGATAACCCCTACGGCACCACCACAGCAGCACCTATCTCCGCAAGGCTTCGCGATCTGGCGTGGTCGCACGGGTGGCTGCGCGCTCAAGCGGCAGCCGAGCGGACGCGAACCCAAGAGGTGGTCGCAAAAGCGCGGGCTACGCGGCACAAGCCGTAGCAGCTGCTAAGAGGAGCAGCGGAGGGCGGCACGCGCGCTGCAGAATCCGCCGCCGGGCCAGAGAGTCCGCCAGGAGAGGGCGGCGCGGGCCGAGTGTGGCCGCCGCGCATCCCGCCGCATGGCCGGTCTGGCGCCGCTACAGTTTGGCCTGGAGGAAGCATGGACGCGACGACTCTGCCGAGACTTACCCTGGTGATGAAGTGACTGCAACTGCCGGCTGACGAGTACTGCCTGCTGTGGATCAATTGGGAGGGCATATGCCTGACCAAAGGCGAGTGGGCGAGCTGAGTGCAGGCTATGAACCCATCGCTGCGATCGTTGCCGCTGCAAGACTGGCCACACGTCAGCATCGGCGCGCCCAGCGGGACGCACAGGCAGCCAAGACTGCTGACCGCTGGCTGCTTCTGAGTTCCATCTCGGACACGCTGGACTCAGCGATTGTCATCTTCGCGCCCATTGCAGTCTGTCGGAACACTGCCGCCAACGACCGCTGTGGCGGGCAACGCCGGCATTTTTTTCATTTGGACGGGGCCAGGGCCCGGCCCATGCCTGCGCTTTTAGACCCTGTCGACGGGAAAACGCAGTTCGACTGCCACCTCGTCATCTGAAGAAGTGGCCTTGATGTCGCCCCCGTGAGTCGAGGCGATCTGCTTGCAAATGAACAGTCCAAGGCCAGGTTGGTTCTATGCCCCGTCTTGTAGCTACCGCCTCGCTTCAGAGGCTCGAAGATGCCCGCGAACTGCGGCTCTGGAATCTGTCCACTGTTGGATACAAGCACCCATGAATTCGGTCCCAATTCGGTCAACCTGCACGTCGACACGCCGCTGTGTGCCGTGCTGGATAGCGTTGGCGACAAGGTTCGACAGCGCCTCGCGCACGCGCGACTCCACCCGCATTCAAACAGGCGGTTCGTCAGCAATTGCATGGCGCGCACACGCTTAGCCAGCGCACATTGAAACGGTGTCGGACAGGTGGCGCGCGAGAAATCCGTAGGCCACGGATTCACAAGCCTTGCCCGGCAGACGCGGCGTAAATCCGCTTTAGCCGCAACTCGCCGAGGCAAAGAAAAAGCGGCCTCGGCCGCTTCTCTGCATGGCGCGAAGCCTAGCCGAGACTTACGGCTTGTTCACAGCGTCCTTAACGGCTTCCTTCGTGTCGCCAAAGCTCTTTTGGGTCTTGCCCTCCACTTGCTTCGCGACGCCCTTGGCTTCCTGCTCGCGGCTGCCTGTCACTTCGCCGACCTTCTCTTGCACCTTGCCGGCTGCATCCTTCATGGCGCCTTTGACTTGATCGGTATTCATGGTCATTTCCTCTTGGTTGAACCGCCTATTGGCAGCGGGGTGGAGAGATACCAAGCGTAGAGATGCGCGCTGCCGCATCGGGCCAGGGGTCGGCCCGTCTTGTCGTGAGCCGTTGCCTACGTCCGCACCGGCGAACAGTTTCATATTCCACCAGCAAACAGCGCCATGGACTGGATGACGGCATAGAAGGCCCGATGGCTTTCGCAATGCCACGGGGGGGGACCGCGGTCTGATTGAGAACGTGAGAACGCTAGCTGAGCCTTGGCTGTTGATTTCCACGTATTCCTGACCCACCATTTCCATCGAACTTTGACCCACCCTGGATAGAGCCCAGCAGGGCTCATGGTGTGGATAACTTCTTCGGTTTGGACTCCTTCTTGATGGGTTGCGCGGAGCTGTTCTTGAACCGGTAGCTGTCGTTGCCGGTCTCAAGGATATGGCAGTGGTGCGTGAGGCGGTCCAGCAGCGCCGTGGTCATCTTGGCATCGCCGAACACGCTGGCCCATTCGCTGAAGCTCAGGTTGGTCGTGATGACCACACTGGTGCGCTCGTAGAGCTTGCTGAGCAGGTGGAACAGCAAGGCCCCGCCCGAGGCGCTGAAGGGCAGGTAGCCCAGCTCGTCGAGCACCACCATGTCCATGTGGGCCAGGCGGTGGGCCATCTGCCCGCTCTTGTTGCAGACCTTCTCCTGCTCCAGCATGTTGACCAGTTCGACCGTGGAGAAGAAGCGAACCCGGCGTCGATGGTGCTCGACGGCCTGCACTCCGATGGCGCTGGCCAAGTGCGTCTTGCCCGTGCCCGGACCGCCGACCAGCACCACGTTCTCCGCGTTCTCCATGAACTCGCATCGGTGCAGCTGGCGCACCAGGGCTTCGTTCACCTCACTGCTGCTGAAGTCGAAGCCGGCCAGGTCCCGGTACGCCGGCAGCTTGGCCTGCTTGAGCTGGTAGGCCACGGCCCGCACTTCGCGCTCTGCCGTCTCGGCTTTGAGCAGCTGCGCGAGCATCGGCTGCGCGGACTCGAAGGCCGGAGCCCCTTGCTCGGCCAACTCGGAGACGGCTTGCGCCATGCCGAACATCTTCAGTTCGCGCAGCATGATGACGAGGGCTGCAATGGCAGGGTCATGGCGCATGGCGCACCTTCCTTTCTGACGCCCGCAGGTCGTCATAGCGTTTCACGTTGGCAAGCGGTTCGAGGACCAGGCGCAGTGCCTGGGGTGCGGTCACCGGTGGCGGCGCGGCCTTGCTGTCCAGCAGCCGGTGCAGCACGTTGAGCACATGCATCTTGGTCGGCACGCCAGCCTCCAGTGCCAGCTCAACGGCGGTCAGCACGGCCTGCTCGTCGTGGTGCAGTACCAGGGCCAGCACCTCGACCATCTCGCGGTCGCCACCGGGCTGCTTGAGCAGCGCGGCCTGCAACTGGCGGAACGCCGCCGGCAATTCAACGAAGGGCGCACCGTTGCGCAGCGCCCCTGGCTTGCGCTGCAGCACCGCCAGGTAGTGCCGCCAGTCGTAGACCGTGTGGCCTATGGTGTCGTGGCGGCGGTCGATGAGGCGACGGTGTTCGCAGAGCAGCTGGCCTTCGGCCGCCACCACAATCCGCTCGGCGTAGACGCGCAGGCTCACCGGTCGGTTGGCGTACGAGGCCGGCACGCTGTAGCGCACCCGCTCGAACGTCACCAGGCAGGTGGGCGAGACGCGTTTGGTGTGCTCCACGAAGCCATCGAAGGGACGCGGCAGCGGCATCAGCAGTGCCCGCTCCTGCGCCCAGACGTCTGCGACGGTGCCCGGCAGCTTGCCGTGGTCGATCTCGCGCCACAGGGCCGTGCAACGGGCTTCCAACCAGTCGTTCAAGGCCGCCAGCGTGGCGAAGGCCGGCACGGGCTGCCAGAGGCGGTGACGCGCATCGCGCACGTTCTTCTCGACCTGGCCCTTCTCCCAGCCCGAGGCTGGGTTGCAGAACTCCGCCTCGAACAGGAAGTGGCTGACCATGGCGCCGAAGCGCGCATTGACGTCGCGCTCCTTGCCCCGGCGCACCTTGTCCACTGCGGTCTTCATGTTGTCGTAGATGCCGCGCCGAGGCACCCCGCCCAGCACGCGGAACGCGTGGTTGTGGGCGTCGAACAGCATCTCGTGGGTTTGCAGCAGGTAGGCTCGCACGATGAAGGCCCGGCTATGGCTGAGTTTGGTGTGGGCCACTTGCAGCTTGGTCCGCTCACCGCCAATCACAGCCCAGTCCTCGCTCCAGTCGAACTGGAACGCCTCGCCGACGCCGAAGGTCAGGGGCACGAAGGTGCCACGGCCGGTGGTTCGCTCGGCTTCTTGCCGCTTGGCCAGCCAGACACGCGCGAAGGCCGCCACGCGGTTGTACGAGCCGTCGTAGCCCAGCGCGGCCAGGTCGGCATGCATCTGCTTGACCGTGCGCCGCTGCTTGCGCGACTTGCCGGTCTCGGTCTTGAGCCAGCCGGACAGCTTCTCAGCAAAGGGGTCCAGCTTGCTGATGCCCACGCGCTTGGCATAACGCGGCTCAGCCTCACCGGCCCGCAGGTACTTCTTGATGGTGTTGCGAGACAGGCCGGTGCGCCGGGCTATCTCGCGCAGGGACAGATGCTCACGCAGTGCCCAACGCCTGATGACACTCAATGTCGCCACGTCAATCACTCCTGTGCTCCTGCCGCAAAAAGCAGCAGGTTAGGGTTGTTACGTGGGTCAGATTTGGACGGAAATTACCTGTGGCGGTGGGTCAGTTCTGCGTGGAAATCAACAACCTGTGAAGCCATGACCACCATCAAACCCATTCTCCTGGTTGAGGACGACCCCCGTGACCTGGAACTCGCCCTGGTCGCTCTGGAGCGCAGTCAACTGGCCAACGAGGTCATCGTGGTGAGGGACGGTGCGCAAGCGCTGGAGTATCTGCGGCGCACCGGCGAGTTCGACGGCCGAGAAAGCGGAAATCCGGCTGTCGTTCTGCTCGATCTCAAGCTGCCGAAGATCAACGGGCTTGAGGTATTGGAAGCGATTCGAGCCGATGCAGGGCTGCGCAGCATCCCGGTTGTGATGCTGACTTCATCGCAGGAGGAGAACGACGTCGTTCGAAGCTATCAGCTCGGCGTGAACGCCTACGTGGTCAAGCCGGTCGAGTTCAAGCAGTTTCTCTCTGCCATCTCCGACTTGGGTATGTTTTGGGCCGTGTTGAACGAGCCGCCGCCAGGCTCGCAACGAGTCAGTCGAGACCAGCAATGATCACCGTGGACCAGCCGCCGCCGGCGCCGGCCGTCAGCGACTGAGACGCACGTTGCGCGCCGGCACGGCCAGGCCCAAGCGCCGCGCCAGCCGCACTAGGTTGGCACGGTCCATGTCCAGCGCGCGGGCGGCGGCGGCCCAGTTTCCGGCGTGGCAAGTCAGCGCCTGCTCGATGGCCTGGCGCTCGAATGCCTGCACGCGCTGGCGTAGTGGCACGGTGCCGGCGGGCGGCGCAGCAGGCGTGGCCGAAGCCGCCGGCAGCGGCGTCGGCGCGCCCAGGCCGAGGTCTTCGGCGCCCACGCTCAGCACGCGTGGCCGCTGGCCATGTCGGCCCAGCCCGCGCAGCGCCGCGCGCGCCAGCACAAGCTCGAGTTCGCGCGCCGCGGCCGAGCGCATGGACGACCTCGCGCTGCGCGCTGAAGACGCCCAGCGTCGCGCCGAGCAGTACCGCCGCGCGGCCGGCAGCGAGCGCACGCGCCGACAGGTGGGCCGCAGCGCCGCCCACCGCGCGCTGCTGCGCGAGATCGCGCTGGTCGGCCCCAGCGCGCTGACTGTGCTGGTGAGCGGCGAGACCGGCGTGGGCAAGGAGCTGGTCGTGCAGGCGCTGCACGCGTCAAGCGCGAGCCGGGAGGCGTGGCCTCCAACCACCTGCACGACCACGTGCAGGAGGGCGACCTGCTCGACGTATTTCCGCCGGCAGGCGAGTTCACGTTGGCCACGGGCGACAAGCCGCTGGTGCTGATCAGCGGCGGCGTCGGCATCACGCCCACCTTGGCCATGTTGGACGCCGCGCTGGCCGCGCCGGGCGAGCGGCCCGTGCACTTCATCCATTGCGCGCGCAACGCCGACGTGCATGCCTTCCGCGCCCACGTGGACGCCCAGGCCGCGCGGCATCCACGCTTGCAGGTCTTCTACTGCCATGACGAGGCGCAGGGCACCGGCGCGGCGCCGCACGCCGTCGGCCGGCTCGACCGTGCGCGGCTGCAGGATTGGCTGCCAGCGGACCGCGACCTCGACGCCTATTTCCTGGGACCCAAGCCCTTCATGGCACAGCTACGGCGCGACCTGCACGCGCTGGGCGTGCCGCCGGCACAGAGCCGCTACGAGTTCTTCGGTCCAACCTCGGCATTGGAGTAGAAGGTCGCCGGTGCGTCTCGAGGCGCCCGCGTGGCTTGGGCGCCGTGCGTACAAGACGCGCGCGCCATCGCGCTCCCACGGATCGTCGCGCAAGCTGCCAGGCCGCCCGCCGCGCTAAGAGTCACCTCCCCACGGTGTGACGCCCTGTCGGCGGCGACCGGACTGTGAGCCTTGCAGCTGCGGCTGCGACACCCTCGGGATGCTGGGACTGGCGCTCCGAAAGTGAGGTTTGCCGTGCAAAGTCCAGGCTCTGGTAGGGCAATCGGACATGTAATTTCGTGCTCGCTGAAGCTTTTCGCACGGCTACAAAATAGCCGCCATACCCTGTGAGCACTGGCCCTTTGCACGAGGCGTCGCCTTCCCTGGGCTGCAAGCGATCGTCGTTTTCACAGCCAGGATCTCGGGAACTCGGCGCAATGTCTGACAAGGTCCCCGGCGCCTTCTCGCTCCAATCGCATGGATGGTGCCCTCTCTTGCCCGAATTTTCCGCTTTCAGCGCCGCGCGCTGCTTGTGGAAGACAACCCCATGATCCGCGACAACCTCGTGGCTGCGCTCACCGAGATGGCCAACGTCGAGGTCATCGCAACCGCGGAAACGGAAGAGCAAGCGGTTCGCTGGTTGGCCGAGAGCGCGGCGCGAGTCGACCTGGTGATCCTCGACCTAATGCTTGCACAGGGGTCCGGCATCGGCGTGCTCCGCTCGCTGCGCCAGCAACGCCTGAGGGCTCCTGTCGTTGTGCTCACCAACTACGCCACGCAGGACATCCGCGAACGCTGTCTGGAGTTGGGGGCTGCAGCCATGTTCGACAAATCTCAGGAGGTCGACGACTTCCTAGCGTTCTGCCATTCCGCCACGCCCATCGCGTCGGCTAAAGCGTCCGCATCTGCGAAAACCGCCGCGCTCAAGACACGCATGGCCGCTTGATGGCTCGTGCGAGCCGGCCATACCGCTGTCGCGGTAAGACGGTAACACTGGGTGCGTGATCGCGAGCCCGCCTCGGCGCGGATTGCGCAGCACCCTGTGATCGCTACTTCTCTGAAGGCTTGACTCCAGGCGTGAGGGTCGCGCCCGAGAACTCGTCGATGCCGAGACGTTCGATCTCGGCCGAGACTCGGTCGAAAAGCATTCGAACGTCGGTGGACTGCGGACGTTTGACGTAGCTCAAAGCGAGGATGGTGAGCGGGTGCACGTTCATCACCTGAGCAAGCGCCTCAATCTTGCCGAACGTTGGGTCGCTCGTCCCTCGTTCGATGCGACTGACGTGGGCCATCGAGGACACCGTGTCGAAGGCCCCTTGGGTCAGCTCCTTCGCAACGCGCACCGCGCGGAACGCGCTGGGCAGATCAGAGACAGGTGGGGCGTACGAAGGCTTCCGAGGCACGCCGCATTGGCGCATCTAGAATGCGTTGAATCTAGAACATATGTGTTTAGTAATTCCGTGGCCGGCCGATGCTCGTGCAGGTTTCGGATCACACGACAGGAGATGCGAAATGCCGAAGCCGGTGGGAATTCACAAGGGGGTGCTCAAGGAGTTGGGGCCATCGATCGGAGAGGCCAGCAACGACATGAGCAGCAGCACGTACAGCTACGTGCAGTTCGACGACGGGACCATGCTCCGCAACCTCGTGGCCATCGGCGGCCTGGACGGAAAACTCGAAGCAGCATTGAAATCCAAAGAGCTGGTCGAACTGCACGTGCAGCCCGCCATGCAGAAAAAGAGCCTTCTGCTTGCCGTGAACGTCGGTGGACAGCTGTACGCGAACGAGCCTACTGGCACCCTTTTCTTCTGGTGGGTGGGCGTGGCGGTGATGGCGATCTTGGGTTTGGCCACCATCTGGGTCTTCGGCTTGGGCCTGCTCTTCTGGGCGTTCGCGTTCTACCTGTGGCTCAGCATCAGCCTTGTTCGTGCCACGAAGAGGTACGTCCGTGGTCTGCGCGGAGCCGTGCTGCTTTGACGGCAAGAGCCGACGACCCGTCCCAGTCGGCCGGCGAGTTGCTTCGTAGACTGGGCCGCCCCTTGCGCAAACCGGGGCTGCATCGCGGCGCCGTGTTCAAAGGCAATCCAGCAATCCACGCCTATTTTGCGGATCCCGATCACCCTGGGTTCTTGCTCCAGGAAAGCGAGGACGGAACGCGAACCGTCGGGGTCTTTCGAAAGGGTCGATTTCGACCGCGCAAGACGGGAAAGTAAGGCAGCGCATTCTTGCTCGAAGCGGTAAGGTGAGCGGGATGAAGGAAGAATCCCAGGTCCGTGCGCTGGTCGAGCGCTACCCGTACATGTTCAAGCTGTCGAACACGTTGGACCTGTACGCCGGTTGGCTTCCCCCCTTCGTGGTCCTGTGCGACGAGATCGACGCACTGCTTGCCGGCCGCCCCTTCGTTTTTCACTTCCTGCAGATCAAAGAAAAGTTCGGACGTTTCCGGGTGTACTTTTACCTTGGGCTGCCAACCTGCGAGCCTTCCACCGCGGTGGCGGCGCAAGAGCTTGCCCACTGCCAGGCTGCCATTCAGCAATGCGTCGAAAGTGTGCATGCGGCGTGCGCCTCCCGCTGCATGGTGTGCGGCACATCGGCGACCTTGCGGCGCGACGGGTCTCTGATGCTCTGCTT
This sequence comes from Pseudorhodoferax aquiterrae, assembly GCF_014652235.1. GTDB lineage: Bacteria > Pseudomonadota > Gammaproteobacteria > Burkholderiales > Burkholderiaceae_C > Pseudorhodoferax > Pseudorhodoferax aquiterrae. The sequence continues at coordinate 80,128 of NZ_BMYK01000026.1, read as the reverse complement.
GTGCGACGAACACGCCAAGTGGTCAGGACAGGATTCGCCGTGGTCATCGGCCAAGATTCGCATGGACCGTCCTTCACCTCGATGATTCACCGAAGTCCACAGTCGATGCGGCCATGCGCTCGCTCGTAGACGCGCTTCACCTCAAAACGTTCACACGTGGCGTCGATTCGTCTTGCGACCTACCATCGCGCATGGCCGATCCCCGCACTCAAGCCCCGACGCCCTATTTGCTTGGCCCGTCTGCGGTACCCGTTGGCGGCTTCGAATGGACGGTCCTGATTCGAACGTACACGATGCCCTGGGAGGATGCCCTGCTCTACGCGGAGCATGCTGCAGGACGCGAGGCCACGCCGCTGCTGCTGAGGCAACCGAACCAGGCCATGCCGAACGAGCGCGAGTTCTACCGACTCCTCGATGCAGGAGGTCTTCTGATCACGGTCGACTTTGACGAAGGCGCATGGACAGAGGAGGAGCTGTGGACACAGGTCCAGGAATCCATCGATGACTGTTTGGAACCGGAGGATGCCTGCCCGCCTCCGGAGCTGGACGACGGCCCGGTGACCGCGCCGGATATGAACGTTCCCGACCTGACGCCGGAAGAACGGCGCGCGTTTTTGAAGGCATTCTACGGATCGTCTCCGCATCCCGATGGCGGATGATGGAAGCGGTTCGTTGGCGAGGGCCAAGCCGCCGACGCTTGCCGTCATCGCTCGGCCCCGTCCGCCGTCGGCTCGACTGAGCGCAGACGAACTCGAAGAATTGAAGCGGCTTGCGCGCGACCGTGGACAGCAGTTGAACAAGCTGCTTGGCGTGCGGGTCGCTTGACGCCGCGGGTCAGCGCGACGTCGCCCTAGACAGCAGTCCGGGAGGGATGGACCGCGTTCGCTGTCCGCAAGGCCAGGCCACGCAGGTATTCGTTCACGCGACGCTCTTTGTAGCCCGCGATCTCAAGCTCCGCTTCGGGGACCGCCATGCCCGTCTCCATGAGGATCGTCGTGGCCGCCCCTCTCAGTGTTTCTGCGAAGCCGTGCGCGTCCAAGGGGAAAGATCGGGAGGCGGGGCCTGCGGTCGTTCGCCACAACGCGACCCATTGAAAGGCGGCGAGACCAAGCCTCTTGCGGTTGAACGACAAGGCCAACCTGTACGCTTCACCGCGGGGGATGGACCGAGGATCCGACCTCGGTTCGTCGGGGCACGATGGTGGTGACTTGATCTCGGAGATGGCTCTGGGCACGGGTACGCGGTAGGGGCGGCTTCAACGCATTATGCGGTCCAGTCGGCCCGATCGCCGGCTGCTGCGTCGCCGCCGTCGCTACCATCACGGATGCAAGCTGAAACGCACCGACACGCGAGCGGCAGCAACAAGGTCCAGGCCGGCAAAAGCGAGCTGCTGGGCTCGATCGTGGTGCGCCCGCCACGGTGCTGCTTCTATCGAATCCGGATCAGCGGCCCAAACCGCCCATGCACGAAAGGCCCGCGCCCTATTGCCAAAGTGAGCGAGCAATGCGGTTTCGTAGATCTGCTTGCTTTGGAGACGCTCTCGGGCACAGAGGTCGCCAGCGTTCTCGATCCTGAGCAGTTGCTTGATGGCCTCTCCCTCGTGCACGCGCTCGGTCCATTCGAAGCGAGCGACGATGGCGTCGAACACATCGTCGTCCTCTTCGGCATCTGCCATGCGCCCGATCAACGCCTCGATCTCGGCGATGACCAGCTGAGCGAAGGCTTGCTCAGCCCCGGACGCGCCCGCCTTGCGCATGTGCAGACAGAGGTCCGCAGAAACGTCCCGCAGGTCGGTGCCGGCCCGCACCGCGTGCGCGCATGCGTCGGCGCACCAAGCGGCGCCCTCCGCCACGTAGCTGTTCATCCCTTCGTCCGCCGCCAAGATGCCTGCAGCCACCGCGTGCTCTCGTACCCGTTCCTGCATCGTCATCATGTTCACCTCGCGTATGCAACGTCATGGCTGAAGGCTAGCGGCGGGCGACCGGCCGGTCCAGCCGCGTCGTAACGGCGGTCGCGCCGGTCAATAAAAATGCGCCATCGAAGATCGTACTTTGGCCGTTTTTCCGATCCGAGGCGGGACGATCGCTGAGCCAGCCGTGCCCGGGGAGAACGCACCCATTTGCCACGCGCATGTCGGTGGTCGGTCCGGTCGCAGGAAGAAAACCACCGGAGCTCCAACGCTGCCGCGAAGAACTTGCGTCGGCGGACGGCCGCTGACCTCATTTCCGGCCCAGGTGCAAGCGACGCACAGGCATCTCTTGGCTTGCCGAGAACTGGGTATCACGAGAATGGTTTCGGTCTCGCGTGCACTTCGTCAACGGTGGGCGCGCTGACGCTCGCTACCGCTGCGGGTAAGACATGCAGTATTGAAGTTCGTGCAATTGATCGAACTGCCGGTGCTTCGGTTCGCATTCGCCCGCCGTCTGACTGAACACTTCGTCCCATGCGAAAGTCGGCGGACCGTCAGAGAAGCCGTGACGCAATGCGGCCCCGATGAACTGAGCGAGCGCTCACTTGGTTTTCGCAGTCCCAGCTCCGTTTGACCCCGCGGCAGTTGACCAGCTGACTCGGTGCGATGCTTTGCTGATCCAGCTCGATTCGGATGCCGTCTCGACCCGCTTCGAAATCAGCACGCTCCGCCAAAGAAGCGCTGCAGAAGTAATGCAAATACGGCTAGCCGCGCCCGCGGCGCTGCGACTATCAGTTGACGTCTATTGCCGCCGCCATGTCGGAGCGAGCCTTAGGTCGACCCCACGGTGCGGGAGGAGAACCAATCGGGAAGAGTCGTCACATGCCCTGCCCGGATCTCGCCCGAACCCTGAGCAGTAGAAAAGCTGCTTGGCTCGACCAAAACATGACGACGCGTGCAACTGACTGATACACAGCGGGAAAAATGCCGACCAACGAAGCGGGTGATTTGGAGCCATGTCGCATCCGACCACAAGCACGCAGAAATACGGCACAAATGTTACATTTGGATGCATATCGGATAGCCGTGGTGTCGAGCGCCTTGCCACGAGTCAGCCGAAAAAGCGATAAATCGATACAAAACAGCGGCCTCGCATGACGGCCTGAGAGTTGCTAGGAGCAGCCAACCGCCCATCACCGTACCGCGGCCGTCGCGGTCAAACCTGGACTGGAGGTGTCCATGCATGCGAGATCTCACCGCACTCCATTGCGCTGCCTGACCGCGCCCCTCGGGCCGCATCACCCCTTTCGGGCCGACTGGCGGCTTGCAGTCGCAGATTCCGTTTGGATCAGCAGGTCGCCGCATTACGTGCGGCACTCCGTTGTCATGGACTCTTCTGAAAGCCCATCGTGAAAACGACCAGCCGAGAAGCAACGAACGCGCAGCATCTCGAGTACCTGCGCAAGCGAAGCGGGATCGAGCACGCGCGGTACGTGCGCGACAGGATGGGCTGGCGGTGGGCGCCCGGCGTGGTGATGTGGACGCTGCGTCACAGTGTGGCCGTTCGGGCCGCCTTGGTGTTTGCTCTGATGGCAGGGCTGGTCGGCGTCGATCCGACGGCTTTGCCGGAGCTGCTGCGTTGAACGTAGGCCACGCACGTCTCGGAACGCCAGTCCCGGGCACTCAAGCCCCACCCTGTGCAGGCAATGTGAGGGCTCTGACCAGCTGGAGTTGGTGGCGCCGGGTGCGTCAGAAGCCGATCGCGAAAGAGGCTTTGCGGCGGCCCTGTTGTACTTGGAGCACGCGGGCGTCAGCGTCGACCAAGCTCTGACCGGTGCCCAGGCGCGCATGGATTGGGGCGACAGCGGACTTGCGCCGTTGCTTGAACCATCCTACCCAGACCTGACCGGTGCCGAGGCACTCGATAGCGCACTGGAGGCCGCGCTGCGCGCCTGCTACCGCGGCCGAAACGCCCCCCTCGAAGCCGAATTGCGGCGCTCGCCGTCCAACCCCGATCCGGCATCGTCAGGTTCAGGCGCTCCCTGAGCACCACTGCTGCCGCCGTCACGTCCCATGGTGATGGCGATGCCATCTGCCAGACAAGCAGGTGGAGACCGTCCGGCGTCGGCGGTGTTGTCCCACGTGACCACAGAAGCACACGGCCACACTGATCAGCTTTCCAACCTGGAGCGTTCAATGGGCATTCTCAGCAACATCCTCAGCAAGATTTTTCCGTCTGCGCACGCACAACCGAAGAACGACGCGCCTGCAGCGCCGCAGGCACAGCCACCCGCACCTTCCGCAGCGCCCCAGGCCGCGCCGTCAGGTGCACCGAGCACGGGGCCTGGGTCCTCTGCTCCGCCCCGTCCCATCACGCAGGTGGACGTAGAAAAGCTGCTCAACGACAAAGCGGCAGCGGCAGGTGAAAAGCTGAACTGGCGCACGTCGATCGTCGATCTCATGAAGCTGCTCGGCTTGGACAGCTCTTTGGCAGCCCGAAAGGAACTCGCCCAAGAATTGCACTACACCGGAGACACGAACGACTCCGCGTCCATGAACATCTGGCTCCACCGCCAGGTCATGAACAAGGTGGCAGAGAACGGCGGTAACGTCCCTGCCGATCTGAAGGACTGAGCGTTCAGGTCCGACTGCGGAGCCGTTCGCCGCGGCCCGCAGCCAAGCAGAGCGCAGAAGCGTTTCGTTCACGAACTTGTGTGTTGCTAAAGGGCGTCAGTCGCTGAGATTCGTGACATCCATGCGCGAAGACGCAGGTCCGGCACAGCTATGCTTTGGAGCATCGAAACTAATCGGAGCCCATCGGAACGAGCTGGTCCGCCCAGCGCCGCGTCGCGTGGCTCCGAGAATGGACCACGTGTTCTCCATGCATCCGATCGCGATCGAAGGCCTTGGCAAAGATGGCGGCACAATGTGCCGAGCCGCTGCAGTGAGTTCCACGCATCTCGCTGTCGAGATCGAAGGCAGCGAGGCGTACGTTCAGCAAGCTTCGCGACAGCTGTTCGGTGGACCCTTGAACGTCACTTACCGAGGCGTCAGCCTTGTCTTGAGCGATTTCACCTTCCTTCACGAAGGCGACCGGCACCGCATCGTGTTTCGCGCAGCCCATCAGATTCGGTAACTTGAGCGCAGCTGTTTGGTGAGAGCCACGGCAGACGATGCCCGGAACGCCGATGCCGCACGACGGTCTGCTTGAGAGAGCAGCGCCACCCCACCACCTTTAGCACGCACAAACGTTGCACAGATCAATCCGTGCAATCGACGAATCGATAGATGTTTTCCGCAACCGTTTGGGCCGATCCCTACAAGTACCAAGCCGAGTTCGGCAGCCTCGTTTGCACTGCCGCGTTCCAGCAAATGCTCGAGCGCCGGTCCGCCGGTGAGCCCGTTTGCGTTCCGATGGAACTTGAGCAGGCATTCCTCTCCCACGACACTGCCGACTTGCGAGCGATCCGGCAACTGATCCGCAATCATCGCAATGACCGTCTCAAACTCATCGAAGCCAGCATCGGGACCTTGAGCAAACGACTTCACGACATCGAATTGACGATGACAGTGCCGAGGCGCAACTCGGTCATGGTGCGAAGGAGAACGGTCGAGCGTGAACTGATCGATGCGAGGTTGGAGCGCAAGCAGCTGATGGAAGGTGTCGTCGCTCATGCATCGACCCGCGTCGTTCCGGGCACATGGGTGCCCCTCGTGACGTTCCATGACGGGCGTTCGATCGTCAGGCCGATGCGACTTCAATGTCGGCCCTCCCGGTGGACCAGCAAAGCCGATCGGCGATTGGCTGGATCACACGTGGTTGCGCGCAACAGTCTGCAGGGCATCTGGCGCGAGCACTACGGCCATACCCACGGCGTCATCGCCTTGGAGGCATTCAAGGAGTCGCTGGCTGCGCACGTTCTCGAAAAGCGTCGCCTAGGCCCGCGAGAGGAGATCACCACCACGGAGGTCACGCACACGGCCGCTGACGGCACAGCCCTTCTTGTTCCGTGCATCTGGTCTCATTGGCAGGAGGATGGCGCTCCGGAGCTGTGGTCCTTCGCTGTCATCAGCGATTCGTCGGCAGCAGATGGTGAGCCCGCGGGTGGATCGACTACGCTGGCGGTGCTGAAGAAGGAAAACGTCGCGGCTTGGTTGACACCTCAAGGGCGACCCGCATCAGAGTTGGAAGCGATCCTCGACGACAGACCGCACACCCGGATGCAGTTCACCTACGCCAAACCGCGGGACGCCCGGTGGAGCCACGAGCCATTCTCGTTTGGCAGGGTGAAGCGAGGGTCGCAAGCGGCGCAGTCATGAGACCGTGAGGAACGACGCTCTTTGCGCTGCAGCGCCCCAGCGCTGACGCTGGGGAGCCGAGCGTCAACGCCCGTCCCGATCCGAGTCGCCTGGAATCGCGCGTTCCACGGCGTTGCTCACGCGGTCCCAGGCATCGCGAGACGCGTGCTTGGCGCGTTCCCACTCCAGCGACGACCGGCCGCGCGAGCCGGTCCAGCCAGATCCTAGTTCGGACTCGACGTCGTCGAACGACCGGCCGGGATACTTTTCGTAGGCGCTGGAGCCGTACGAGTAGGCCGGGCCGTAGTCGTCGTAGCTGGCCCCGCTGGCATACGGCCGGCTGCTGTAGTTGTCTCGCCAGTAGTTGTCCTCGGCGACAGGATCGACCTTCGTCGCTTTGCCGGCAAGCGCGCCGACCGCCGCACCGACGGCAGCTCCGACCGCTGCTCCAACGGGACCGGTCATTCCGCCAACGGCAGCGCCGGCAGCCGCCCCGCCCGCGATGCCACCGCCTACCGCGCCGATGGCGGCACCCGTACCGACTTTGCTCTTTTCTTCCATGGTGATCTCCTGTGGGTGTGAAGAGCAGCCACGGTACGCAATCGGCAATTGCCGGTTTGACAGAGACGGCCCACTACCGGCGTCGTCCAACCGGTGGCGCTAGCGTTGCAGGTGCTCGTGCACGGGGGACAATGTTGGCGAGTCCCACCCCGCAACATGCACCCGATCGCGGCCAAGCCGCTTGGCGTCGTACAAGGCGGCATCGGCAGACATCAACAGGTCGGTGCGCGCGTGATCACGCCCGGGGATCAACGACGCCACACCCAAACTGACCGTCACCCTGCCTAGCGGGGAGCCCGCGTGCTCGATCGCCAAATCCCTGACCGCCCGACGGGCCGCTTCTGCCACCGACGCGGCACCGGCTGCACCGGTTTGGCGCAGCATCAACGCCATCTCTTCGCCTCCGTATCGCGCGACGAGATCTTCGGGGCGCCGGACCACCGTTCGCAACGCCGCAGCCACCCGGATCAAGCAGTTGTCCCCTTTCACATGGCCATAGGTGTCGTTGAACTGCTTGAAGTGATCGACGTCGACCATGATGATCGACAACGGCTCTTGCTCTCTTTGCGAACTTCGGAATGCCCTCTCGAACCGTCGGTCGAAGGTTCCTCGGTTCGGTAAGCCGGTCATGCTGTCGAGCCTAGCGATGCGTTGCAGCTGAACGTTCGCTTTGGCCAGAGCGTCGTGGGCATCGCGCAGCCCCTCCTCTGCGCGAATGCGGTAGCGAAGATTCAATTGGATCAAACGCAGGCCAATCGCCAGCGCGAGACACAGCAACAACACCCACAACGACTGAAGCCAGGACGAGGTCCGCCACGCTGCGAGCACCTGCTCCCTCCCCGCCGCCACGATGACCAATGATGGGTGGCTGCGGGCGCGTTCGAAACTGAAGAAGCGGTCGACGCCGTCGATGGGTGATACCGACGAGCCGAAGCCCGAGCCCGCCGGACCAACGAAGGGGTTGAGGACGGTCGCTGGCTGCCCCACGTTCGTGACGATGCTGGGGTGCCGCGCGACGTAATGGCTTGCGATGGTCAAGGTGATCGCGCCCTCCCCCAAGTTGAAACGACCAAGCAGACGGCTGTAGTAGTCCACGCTCAACGTGGCCAAGGCAACGCCGGCAAACCGTCCTTCGGCGTCGTTTATCCGGCGTGATACAGGGATGACCCACTCGTCGGAGGAACGGCTTCGGACGGGTGCACCCACGCGAGCAAGGGCGCTTTGGCTTTCACGATGGTGGACGAAGTACGCAGCCTGCGCATCGTTGAACGACGAGTCCCATTTCGCCTCGGAAGTCGCGATCCATGCCCCCTTCGCGTCGTAGACGAACATGCCGCTCAATTGCTCGGTCCTGGCCACGTGATTCACCAGCACAGGTTGCAGACGAAGCAACGAATCGGACGTGACGTCGGCACGCTCCAGCTCTTCCACCACGGTGTCTAGCAGCTGGTCCACCTGGGCTAAGGACAGCTCGACTTGCTCGGAGACGGCTCGTGCGAGGTTCGTGTTGACGGCGTGCGTTTGTTCGATCACGTGCCGACGCGATTTCACGATGAGCCAACCGTTGGCGACGACGAGCGCAGCCAGCGCGAAACCGATCAGCCACCTGGCTGCGCGCGTCCCGGTCCCCGTGGACGATGGCCCGGGGGCATCATCGAGGACGCTGAACGCACTTGGGTCTCCGGCCGTGTCGCCGTGATCGAGAACTTGGACACCGTGCTTTTTCGTATGCGGCATTCGTAGTGGACGTTGAGGATTGCCCCGCTGTGGTCGCGGGCGGAGCACGAACCTCGACGCGACAGCACGCAGCTCTCAATCAGGGTTGCGTTGCTCAGGGCGAACGGGAAATTTTAGAAGCGCGACCTGAATGAGCAATTCGATCGAGCGCGCATCCTGCGGACCCAGACCGCTCACGTCGATGAGTTTGAGCACGAGTTCCATCCGTTTGGCCACGTTGACGTGAGCGGATGCCCCGGCAAAAAGATTCACAGGGGCATCGCTGCAATACGCGATGTATTGACGAATGGATCCCTTGCAGGGCAGCGCGCCCCCTGTCAGCAAGAGCGTGAACGCAGCATCGTCCACCCCGGCGGATAAAAGGCGTTGCGCCAACAATGCCGAATACGGCGGTACCAAGTATTCATCCATTTCGACGTGTCCCCGCGCGGTAACGCGGTGGCTAGGTCGTCCGATGACAGCAACCTCCGGCTTCTACGCCCGCTGGCGAAATGCAGCGTCTCATCGTTGTGTCTGCCGCGACGCCTGACGGGGACAGGAGGCAAATAGGATGGCCTCAGTTTGTAGGATTATTCCTACATTCTCTTGACGACGATGCGAGTTCCGCTTGTCGCGACTGCGGTCTTGGCGCATCAAGCCTCGGCTTGCCGTGGCTTTTCTCGGTTCAGCCATACAGCTGTCGAAGGACCAGCATCGAGGCCAAACCGTGAAATCGAAGTAAAAGTCGGCTGGGCGAGCGATCTTCACCTCTTGATGCGAAAGACGCGGTCAGCGTCGCCTCGGACGTTTCGCCAACGAGTGCGCCGGCCGGCTGACGCTGCTGGCACCATGTCCGAGATGAAGCAGGCGACCTTGGACGCCATGCAGCGGCACGCTGCCTCGGGACTTCAGCTGCTCGAAGTTGCGCTGGCGCAACGCTGCGCCGACGTCGCGACCTTTGCCCGTCGGCGCCCGGCAACGCCATTCGCGGTGCCTTTTTTCCATCCGTTGGTGCTATGTCCGACGGCAGGGAAGCGGTACGAGGGCAAAGGTGCGCTTGCGCGGCAATGGCTGGACTCGGCAGCCAGCCGCCACAATTTGCAGAGGTCTTCTGCCACGTGCTCTTGCAGCAACTCGTCGCCGCCGTGGCGGTAGAGGCGGCGTTCAGGGCGTCGCGAGAGTCGGGTCCGGACTCTTGCTGCGTCCCCGGCATAGCGACCTGCACGCGCAGAAACCATGGCGGAAGTCTCCCCGAACGGCTTCCCGCCTGTCAGGCGGATGCCCTGCTGTCCAGGAAGGCGAGGAGATGCGCACTGCCGCTCTGGGTCGGGTCTTTCGCCACACCAGACCGCCTAAACCCGCTTCGGTCACGCGTGCTGGCAGGCACGAGAGGGTCATGGCCGTCAATCCGTGCATATTCCCAGCGTTTGTGCAGCTTTGTTCGTCAGCTCTGTGACTAGACTGGGCCGACCGCACTCCAAGTGGGAAGCACCATGCGCAACAACCAGCCCGTCAGCGGCCGGGAATACCAATTTCCTGCGGACCAGACCTTGGTGTCGGTCACGGATCTCAAAGGACGCATCACCTACTGCAACCCAGCCTTCATCGAAGTCAGCGGGTTCACACGCGAAGAATTGTTGGGCCAGCCGCACAACCTCGTGCGCCACCCCGACATGCCGGCAGAGGCGTTTCGCGATCTCTGGAACACCATTCAAAGCGGCTCGCCTTGGAGCGGCTACGTCAAGAACCGGCGCAAAAATGGTGATCACTACTGGGTGCAGGCGAACGCCACTCCGATGATGGATGGGGACCGCATCACGGGTTTCCTTTCGGTGCGAACCTATCCGGCCCGCGAAGCGGTGGAGGCAGCGGAGCGCTTGTACGCGAGCATGCGCGAGCAAGCTGCCAGCGGAAACCTGCGCCATGTGCTGCACCGCGGGGAGGTGCGCCGCCGGGACCTTTGGGGCCGCCTGGGACAGACGCTGCAACCGCAAACGCACGGCAAACTGCTTGCCCTGCAGCTCACCGCGTCGGCTGCCATCGTCTTGGCCGCCTGGGCCGGTTTGCCCGATGCCGCAGTGCTGGGGGTGGCCGCAGTCACGACCGTTGCGGCGGTTTGGGGTGTGCGCCGACTGATGGTGGCACCTCTGAAAGGATTGGTCTCGGACGCCAACAGGCTGGCTTCCGGGGATCTGTCTCACCGTGTGGCCACCGACGCCTCCGGCGACATCGGCCGGCTGCAGCGAGCGCTCATGCAGATGTCGGTCAACTTGCGAACGGTGGTGGCCGACGTACGCTCCGAGGTAAGGCAACTGGGCGACGCGGTCGGCGAGATAGCGGCCGGCAACCACGACCTGTCAGCCCGGACGGAGTCGCAGGCCAGCAGCCTGCAGCAAACCGCTGCGTCGATGGACGAAATCAACGGGACGGTGCAACAAAGCGCCACGTCGGCGATGCGCGGTGCCGAGCTGGCGCACGCTACCGCCGAGGTCACCGAAAGCAGCAATGCCGCTGTGCTCGCCGCTGCGGAGACCATGGAGCGCATCACCCAGTCTTCCAAGCAGATTGGCGAGATAGTCCAGTTGATCGAAGGCGTGGCCTTCCAGACCAACATCCTTGCCCTCAATGCAGCGGTGGAGGCTGCGCGTGCAGGGGAGAGCGGCCGGGGATTCGCGGTGGTGGCTTCCGAAGTCCGGGCACTCGCCCAACGCAGCTCCGGCGCGGCGCGCGAGATCCGCGAACTCATCGTCGAATCGGCCTCACGCGTTGAGCAAGGCTCCAATCGCACGACCGAAGCACGGGAGCGGATGGAGCAGGCGCTGTCCTCGGTCGCCAAAGTGCGTACCGCTCTGGACGAGATCAGCAGCGCCGCGCGCGAGCAGCAGCAAGGCATCGCACAGATCAACGAAGGCGTGAACCAGATCGACGGCATCACGCAGCAGAACGCCGCTTTGGTCGAGCAGCTTGCCGCGGCGGCGCAGTCGCTCCAGGGCCGCGCCCAAGGCGTCAGCGATTCCATGCGCCTGTTTCGGCTAGTGCGCGGCGAGCAGTCTTTGTCGGAGGTCGATGCGGTCGAGCTTCGACGCGCGTCGAAACAGGTCGGGGACGCCGTCGAGAAGTGGGTTTGATGGCCCACGGGTTGAGCCAAGTTTCAACGCTTGACCTCGACCGCCGCTTCGGTCGCGCCGGAAGTTCAATGGAAAGAACCGCCTGGGCGCTGTGACCGCGAAAGACTCAGCAACTGAAGGAATGGATCTTCCTGCGCGGCTTCGACCTCATCCATCAGCCGATGCGGGACGATGCGACCTGCCGCTACGTAAGTTTGCGTCAGGCCGCACAACTCGTCGGCGCGGCGCGCAGCAGCTTCCCATCGCTCGATGACGCTCTGGTCCATGACCCAAGCTTGGAAACGGTGTCGATGATGGATTGTCAGCGAAGCCCCCGCGAACGCGTCCCGACGTATTGACGCTCGCGCTTTTTGCCGCGGTTGCCCATCAGCCACCTCCTGCATTTGGAGGATGACGTTTGGCGTTACCTTGCAAATGATGCTGCCCGGCGAACCGCGGCTCGCCGACCAGATGCTCAGCCGTTCGCCAGAGGGGCGGAAGCGAGATGAACGTTCCTGCGTGCTGGCCCCGCATCACCAGGACATCACGAACCTCGTTCCGTGGAGCTTGGCGATGGCGAGACCTGGTCATTCCAGCGCTGACGCTCCTCCGCGCACCGGACGAGCTTCGGCTGTGACATCCAAGCATCAAAACCGAGTGGTAACCATGAACTCAAGAAACTTCCTTGCGGCGCTGTGCGCAGCAGTCGTCCTGGCAGCGTGCGGCGGCGGAGGCGATGACTCTCCAACCCCTCCCCCATCAGGCGGTGGCACGGGTGGCGGAACAGGGGGAGGCTCCGGCGGTGGTTCGGGCGGCAACGGCACCGTCATCACTGGGACCGCGGCAGCGGGCCTGCCGCTTGTTGGCACGGTCACGGTCAAGGACGCAGCCGGTGCCACCCGGTCGACCCAGCTGGGGGCCGGTGCCAACGGCATCTACAGCATCGACGTTGCCGGGATGACGGCGCCGTTCGTTTTCCGCGCGGACGGTTTCGCAGGAGGTCGCGAGTACGTGGTCCACTCGGCCGCCACGCAGGCCGACATCGGCAACGTCATCAACATCACCCCCCTGACCGATTTGGTCGTGTCGAACATCGCAGGCCAGGTCGCGCGAAACTACTTCGACGCCCCGAACTTCTCGACCCTGACCGCTGCGGCGCTCACCGAAGAGGTGTCCAAGCTGAAAGAGCGGCTGCTACCGGTGCTGCAAGCCATGGGCGTGGAAACCACGATCGACCTGCTGCGCACGCAATTCACGCCCCTGCAAAGCCAGATCGACAGGGCGATCGACGTGCTGCGTGTCGATTACAACGCGGGGGTCGCGACGATCACCAACGTCGTCACGCGGCAGCAGATCCAGGACAACCTCGCCACACGGGCTGCTCAGGAGGCAGGTGCCGCCACCATGGACAACACCACCGGTCTTGCCACCAGCCCATCGGACATCGATCAGATCCGCCAGCTGCTGTTGACGTTCTCCAACCAGTTCGCGACGACCGCCCCCTCTGTCAGCGCGCTGAAGACCTACGTGTCTTCGGATTTCTTGTACCGGGACCGTCGAGCCGACGATGCGCTGAATTTGCTGGTGAGTTTCAAACCCCTGATCGGCTCGCGCTTCACCGACGTCACCATCCGCTCGATCGACTACACCACCAACCCGCAACGGCCGCTCGCGCGGATCAGCTTCCTCATCCTCGGAGCCAACGGCGCTCGCCTGTCGTTCGAAAAGCACTGGCAAGTCGTCAAAGACGACGGCGCCTGGAAGCTGCATGGGGACCAGCGCACGTTCGATGTGGAGATTTTTGCTCTGATGGGAAGCAACAGTTACCTGAACACGGTGCAGGGCAACGTTCAGCCGAGCAACTGCAAGCAAAGCGGTTTGACCATGCTGATCGAGGACCCAGATGTGTCCAACACCAGCACCGTCGACCACGTGATCGTTCGTGGACCCGGTTTGGGGGAAGGTGCGAGGCTGAACCGCGGCGAGCTGGGCGGCTTCTTTGTGACACCCGAGACGACGAACAACAACTACCGCACGATGGCATCGACCTGCGGCGGCGGCACGCTCACCGATGCGGAGATCAAGGCGCTGCCGTCTAACGCCGAGTACACCATCACCGCCTACGACTCCGGCGGCGCCCAGGTCGGTGCGGTGCTGACCGACTTCGTCCCGCTGCGCCCCCTTGCTGGCGATGAATTGAACGGCGCGCAGTTCGCCACCATCGTTGCGCCGACGTTCGCACAGTTTTTGGCTTTCAACGGCGGCGACCTCACGGTCAGCCTGTCGAACCTTGACCCCCAAGGCCTGGCATGGGTATACGGTTACCTGGGCTACACCAACGGCCAGGACACCCGCGTGGAAACCGAAGACCAAGCGCCCTCCAACGGCTCCTACACAACCACGATCAATCTGCCAGCTCCACCCCCGGGGGCGGCCATCGCGGTCCGCGAACTTCGAGCAGAGCGGATCGCTTCCGACGGGCGTGAATACATCACCTTCTGGCGGATCGAAGGACAGTAGCGTTGAGGCTGGCGTCGCCCTCGGGCGGCGCCCTTCGAAGCACTTGGCCCTTCGTGGGGAAGCCATGGCTGGATGGAAGGCGGTCCCTCCTGCCTGCCGAGATCGAACTGGTCGCCACTCGGCCACCAGTCACTTGACCTGTCGCTAACCGCCAGCCTGCGAGGTTCGCTCGAGCATCTTTTGGGCTGCGGATCGCTGTGCAAGGAAGATCCTGCAGGCAAGCCCTCGACACGGATCGCCTCGCGCGTGGTGGAAGAAGTCTGATGTCCATGCGCCCGTCGTCGACGCCACGAGGGACGAAGCGAGACAGCGCGCTTGAGAGGACGCCATCTCGCCGCTCTTCATCGCATCAAAGCACACGGCCTCCCGCGCGCCGATTCAGGTTTTTGGGCCCAGCCTGCGTAGCAACTCGTCCTGCAACCAGGCAAGGCCGCGGATCCGACCGCGCTTGACGATCTCATCGACGGTCAGGGGCTGAACGGATCGAGCCTCGAACCAGCGTGTTGCTGCCGCCCGAAGACGACCGGATGCTGCTGCATGCTTTGGCTCGATGACGATGGCCGCCAAACGAAAGACATTGCTTCGCGTTCGTCGAATGCCGCGCCGACTTCGTCGCTGGCAACGATCAAGCAGAGGCGAAGGATTTGATCCTCCCGATCGCTTGGCGAATCTGACATCACCGCTCCTTCGAGGTCGTCCAAACAGCATTTACAACACGTTTCGGAACACCGATGGGGGCGCGTGTCCACCAAAAGGTGGAACAACTTCGCTTTGCAAGCCTGACGCGGCAAGCGCAGTGCCACGGCACGACTGTTCGCCCCAGATCCACGCTCCCCGGCGCCCCAGTTCGCAGGATCATCGGCTCTCACCTCCCGGTTGACGACTCGCTCGGCTTGCCCAGGGATGTCTATGAGCGCGCGAATAAGCCTTGGTCCAAAAGCGTGCGTGCTCACAATTGCGTCTCTGTCCCTGACTTTGCGGTCGGCAAATCCAAGCGGACGTAGCAGCATGCTGATCTTGGACGCCTGTCGGCACAGATTGCCGACGCACTGAAGCAGGGTCGACGAATCGCGTCCGCGCGATGAAAATGCAAGCGTCTTATCAGCCGCCGCGCCGAGCGCATACTCCGGCAGACGAATACGTTTGGAACAAGCATGCGTGAAGTCGAAACGCCTCTTGAACTCGCTCGACGTCATGTAGCGACCGCATCACGCCTGGTGGACGAGCAATCTGACAGGGTGGCTCAAATGCCTCCTGATGGAGAACTGGCTCGTTCTGCCAGAGCGTTGCTTGAGACGATGAATCTCACGCTCAAAAATTTTCGCTCGGATTTGGCGCGCCTTGAGGAGGAATCTCAAGGGGGCCCTTGACCGCGCGATCGCGTCGAAGCAGCCGTTCTGACATAGCTGCTCTGTGCCGGCACAGCGGCTGAATGCCAAGGCGCGGGCATTGACGAGCGAATGGCCCAGCCGGGCACAATGCGTCGATGGACTGGCATCCTGAATACCGTCTCGACCCTCCTCGAATCGCGTTCCGGTTCGCTGCGGGCGGTCAGTCGCACGCTGGATCGATTAGCCTGGATGCGCTGGCCGCTCTCGCCGGCATCCCGGTGCACAGCGCTGAGGAGGCAACCTTGGCGTATTTCAACCACTGGCGTCACGTCCACTCGGCGGCGCTTGGGCTGCGAGCCAAGGGACAGAAACTGCCGTTCGTGTCGCGCGAAGACGTCGAGTAGGGCTCAACCCGGCGCGCCGTTGCGCCACATGCGACACGGCGGTCCGTGGCTCGACTTCAAGTCCTACACCCGCCGTGCACAGCGGTGCTCAGCATGAAGCATGGAATCCGTGGTCGCCGCCGCCGTCCGCGAAGGCGCTGAAGCGTTCGCGAGGGGAGTTCCCTTGCAGGCGAATCCTTACTCTGCCAAAGCCGAACGCAGTCCGCTGCACCAAGTCCTGGAGGGTAGCTGGACGCTTGGCTGGCTCAGAGCGTTCGAAGACGACGAGATGTCTTAGGAATGCGCTGCGCTGGCTCTTGCAGATGCGAACGGATGTGGTTGAGCACGTGTCGACAAACTGCGCGCAAACTTCTCCGGCAGGGCGGACTCAGTCGGCGCGCTTGGCAGCTGCCGTGGGCCACCTCGCCGGGCACCGCTCAGCTGACCAACAATCGAGCTGGAATCTGCGCACGGAGAAACGGCAACAGGTCCGTCGCCTCGATGGGCCTTGAGACGAAGTAGCCCTGGATCGCGTCGCATCCTGCTTGGACGAGCATTTCGTAAGTCTCCGCGTCTTCCACCCCTTCGGCCAGCATCCGGTAGCCTAGGCAGTGACCGAAGTCGATGAGCGACTGCGCAAGCGTCCAAGCGCGGAAGTCCGTGGCAATGGGTGCGACCAGCGAGCGGTCCAGCTTGAGTAAGGATACGGGCAGCCGGTTCAGGCACGCGATATTCGAGTAGCCGACCCCAAAATCGTCGAGGGAAATCTGCACACCCAACTTCTCGATCTCTTGCAGGGTGTCCGAAGTCCGGCTTCCCGTCAGCACTGAGTTCTCGGTGCATTCGATATGCAGCCACTTCGGGTCGACGCGGTGGCGATCGCATGCTTCTCGGACCTTGCTTGCAAACTCAGGATGCTCCAAGTTCTTGGCAGAGGCGTTGACCGCGACGGTGATGAACAGCCCTTGGCTTTGCCATTCAGCGGTCTGCGCAAGCGCTGCTTCGAGCACCCAGTCCGTCAGCTGATGGATCGCGGCCGTCTTTTCGATGGCCGGGACGAATTCGGCGGGGGAGATGGTGCCCATCACGGGGTGGGACCAGCGCAGCAGCGCTTCGACGCCGGAAAAGCGCCTCTTCGCAACGTCCAGTTTGGGTTGGTACACCAATCGAAATTCGCCGTTCTCCAGGCTCTCCGGAAGCATCTTGACCAACGCGTAGGCCCGTCTATGAGGGACGTCCATGTCCGCCGCATACCAGCGCAGCGCGGCGGACTCTGCCCCCGCTTGCACCAAGGCTGAAGTTGCCATGCGCAGCAGGTCCCGGCGACCGTCCGATTTGGCATCGAACATCAGCGCACCGCACCGCGCCTCCAGTGTGAACGCGACGCCATCGAAGCGGAACGGCTCGCGCATGCGCGCCATGATCCATTCCAGCTTGGTCGATGCTTCCTCCTGCTGGCCAACGCTCAGCATGAACGCGAAGCGGGTCTCGCTGACGTGGTAGACGGTGATGTCCGAGCCAAGCAGGCTGCCAAGCCTGCTGCCGATGACGCGAACGGAGCGCTCGAGGGCAGGAAGGCCAAGCGCGAGCAAGGCCGATTGCACCTGCGAGCTGCTCATGACGTCCACCAGAGCGAGTGCGCGTGCGCCCGGGTCACCGGCCATGGCCAAGTCCTGCAGATCGGACCGCAGTTGGGCTCGATTGGGCAAATGGGTGACTTCGTGGACGCGCCCGACGGAAACCGTCCGCTCGATCTGCACCATGACGAGCGCGGCCAAATCTTTGAGTTGGGATGCTTCCTGCTCCGATAGCTCTCTCGGTTCGGTGTCAATGATGCACAGGCTGCCGAGTGCATGGCCGCTCTGCGTGATGAGCGGGGCGCCGGCATAGAACCGGATGCCCGGCTGACCACAGACCAGACGGTTGAATTTGAAACGCCGGTCCCTGGCGGCGTCTTCCACCACCAGGACATCGGACGAACGAATCGCGTGGTCGCAGAACGCGGCCCCTCGCTCCGTCTCCGGCACCTCCATGCCGACCTTTGACTTGAACCACTGGCGGTCGTGGGTGATGAAGGAGATCAGCGCCGTGGGAACGTTGAACATTGCAGCAGCAAGCCGCGTGATCCGGTCGAAATCCTCGGTCGCAGGCGAATCGACGAGCTTGGTCGCCTCCAGAACGAGAAGGCGCTCTCTCTCGGCTTCTGACGCGCCTGTGAGCAGTTCCAGCATAAGTACCCTTTGTAATGCTGGAAGTCTCGGGCGTGGGAGGGTCCGCCACACCGACAAACTTCGCACAACACCGCGCCGCACGCCCTTAGCAAACAAAAGCTACGGAAATGTGCGCATTACTTCACGACCTGCCGAAACCACGGCCGGCTGCCTTTGCTGGTGCAGCGGTTGCGCCTTCAGATGTCTTTCTTCGGTGAACGAACCGCGCAGGTCGAGCCGGGGCGGTCAAGTCGGTACCTGGTCGCCGTAAACCTGCACAACGCGAGCGCGCATCCCCGCAATCAGCATCGAAGGGCCTCCCATCAAGCCTCCTAGGCCCGGCTCTCGTCCGGGCACCATCGCGCACCACACTTCCTGCAGTCCATCCCACATGGAGCCAATGCGCTCGCGCTCCATGATGGGCTGGCCCAGCGCCGGATCGACGGAGGGGTCGAAGCGATGCCCATCCGCAAAGCACGCAAATTCCGACTCGGCAGGGTCGTCGCTCGCGTCCATGGGCAGGATGGCGATGTGTTTGCGCCCCTCAGCCCGCGCCACCCAGGCGTCGAGGTCGGGACCAGTAAGGTCAGCAGTTCTCATTTGTTCTCGTGGGATGCAGGCCGGCCCGGTATGAGGCTAGGCCGTCAGGCCAATTCTGAAGGCTCGGGCGGACGCTGATGGGGTCTGTTCATGATGCAACCGCAGCGAAGCCATCGACATGGCGTTCGCCGTCGTGCACGTCAGGACCGGTGCAGATCATGCCTTCGAAACTTTCAGTCTCGTTGTGTTCTCGGACGCGCGTCGTCATGAGCCGGTGGCGCGGGGGTTCGCCCCCGCTGATCGAGGCAGGGCGTTGCCTGGATGAGGCGCAGGTTCTACCTGCCGGCCGAGAACGCTGGCTTCAAACCGCACAACTCGTCCAGATCGTTGAAACGCCAATCGGACGGCGATTCGAAGCCCACGATGGCGTCGCCTTCTGCAGGGTCGGCGAGGTCCACGTCCCGTGGGAACACGCGGACGTTCGACTCCAAGTTGAAGAACGCCTTCACCCGTGGGGCCAACAGGTTTGCGTGATTCTGCTCTGCTACCACTGCCAGCCGGCCCGAGCGCAGACGCACGAGCGAGCCGGTGGGATAGATGCCAACGGTCCGCACGAACGCTTGGAACACCTTGGTGTCGAAGTGCCCCTTCCACTGCACCATTTGTCGGAGCGATTCGGCCGGGCTCCAACCCTTTTTGTAGGGACGGTCCGAAGTGACCGCGTCGTAGACGTCGCAGATCGCACCCATCTTCGCCACGGCGCTGATCCGGTCGCCAGACAAGCGATGCGGGTACCCGGTGCCGTCCACCCGTTCGTGATGGTGAAGGCAGACGTCGAGCACGACCGGGCCCACTCCCCCACCTTCCGTCAGGAGCTCGTGACCTCGCACCGCGTGCGTTCGCATCACCTCGAATTCGGCGTCCGAGAGCTTGCCAGGTCTGTTCAGGATGCCGAGCGGCATCACTGCTTTGCCTACGTCGTGCAGCATCCCAGCCAGACCTACCTTCATAAGCAAGCGCTCGTTCAGGCCGAGCTGGCGGCCAAGCCCCACCATCAAAGCGCACACGGCCACCGAATGCATGTAGGTGTATTCGTCGTGTCGTTTGAGCCTTGCCACGCTGATCAGCGCGTCGGGTTTTGCGATCACCGACTCGCAGATGTCCGACACCAGGCTCTCGCACCCAGGCAAGTCCAATGCTTTGCCTAGCCTCGCGTCTGCAAACATCGAAGTGATCCTCGGCATCGACCGTTGGATCAGACGGCTGGCTTCCTCCACCGCGCTGACGTTGTCGTTCACGGACGGGAACAGCGGCGCCGGCATGGTGGCAAACCGCTCGAGTTCCGCCTCGGCCAGGGCTTTGACCTCGACCTCGGTCGCGCCACCCTCCAGATCAAGCCCTTTGTCCGTATCGATCCACAACTCGCTGACGCCGGATTGGAGGATCTTTTGCAGCTGCGCATCGGTCCCGAGGACGAACTTCGAGCGCCAGAACGGGTGATCGACCCACGAGCCGCAGAACTCGTGCACGAACATGCCCAAGCGCAATTGGGAACATGCGATCTTCTTGAGCATCGCTTCGACCGGCAGACGTCAGGCCCGTGAGAGGCTCAAGGGGCGTTTGGGAGCACGCAGCGCCGGAACGGCGGCCTGGCTGGACGAGAGGCCAAGGCTTTGAGACTTGCGGGTCTTGAAGATCGCTACCGATTCGACAAGATCCTTGGCCTGCCGGTCCAAGCTCGATGCTGCTGCGGCGCTCTCTTCCACGAGTGCTGCGTTCTGCTGCGTGGCCTCGTCGATGTGGGTCACCGTCTGACCCACCTGTGCGACGCCGTGTCCTTGTTCCGCGCTGGCGTTGCTGATCTCTGCCACGATCTCGGTCACCTTGCGGATGGACTGGACCATCTCTTGCATGGTCGCACCGGCGTTGTCCACCATCTGAGCGCCCTGCTCCACCCGACCCACACTTTCCTGGATCAAGGCACGGATCTCCTTTGCCGCCTCTGCGGAGCGTCCTGCCAACGTGCGCACCTCACCCGCGACCACAGCGAACCCCCTGCCTTGCTCTCCGGCCCGAGCCGCTTCGACCGCAGCGTTCAGAGCGAGGATGTTGGTCTGAAAGGCAATGCCGTCGATCACCCCGATGATGTCGGCGATCTTCTTGCTGCTCTCGCTGATCGTCCGCATGGTCGCGATGACCTCGTGCATGGCCGCTCCACCGCGCTCGGCAACTTCGCAAGCAGCGTTGGCATGGCTGCTGGCTTGTCCCGCGTTCGCGGCGTTCTGTTGGACGGTGGTGCTTAACTCGTCCATAGCCGCCGCCATTTGCTGCACGGCCGATGCCTGCTGTTCGGTCCTGTTGCTCAGATCGGCGTTGCCGTGCGCAATCTCGGCGCTCGCTGTCGCGACCCCTTCAGCGTGCTCGCGCACGCCATCGACCACGTTGGTCAGCGCTTTTTGCATGTCCGCGAGAGCGGCCAGCAAGGGCGTGAACTCGTCACGCAGACGATCCACGATCTCGTGGGTGAGATCGCCATCTCGCACGCGCTCTGCAACGGCGCAAGAGCGGGCAACCCGCCCGCGAAGCGTGCGTGCGACGTAGCCGGCAAAGATCAGCAAGCCTACCGTTGCGATCGCTACAAGAGGGATGAGGACCCATTTCACCGCGCTCGCATCGGCTCGAACCTTGGCCAAGTCGTTGCGAAGGCCAGCCTCTTGGTACTTCACGTTGTCTGCCAACACATCCAAGAGGGCATTGCGCGCCGGGATGGTGCTGTCCACCAGGTACGCAAAAGCATCTTCCTTGCCCCCGTCCTGGATGAGCTTCACGTTCACTTCGCCGACCTTCCAAAAGGCCGCGTAAAGCTTTTCGATGTCGCCGCGTCTCGCTGCCGCATCTGGACCGTTCAACTGCCCGTCGTAGGTGCTCACCAAGTCGTTCAGAAGGGCGCGTTTGGCTTGAATGTCTTTGAAGGTCGTCGCCAGCTCATCCGGCGTCCGCGCCAGGATGGCGTGGCGCAGTTGCAAGGACACGCGCGTCACGTTCAGTTCGATGGCGGCCACCCGTTGCAACTGAGGAACGCGCAGCGACTCCGTGCTTTCGGCGAGCCGAACCACCTCGCCCAATTGAATCGACGCCATCACCGCCGTCGCAGCCAGCACTGCCACCAGCACGGCGGTGATGAGATAAAGCCTGCCAACGATGCCAAACGGATTCTTCTTGCCCATGTCATCCCTCCGACGAAACGCCGATTTAGCGCGGCATTCAATACCAAGCTTGGGTGTTTGGCTAGATCGGTGAACCCCGAAAAGCCGCCGAACGGCAGTATGGAGAGACGTGCGGCAGGTCTCACCCTGCGATCGTGTCGGCGGCGCCACGCCCGGCACGTGTCCTTGATACGCCGCAGGTCACGAGCGGTCGGCAAGCCGGCGCCGAACGCCGCCGTCGATCAGAAGCTTGCAAGGCGCGTCGGCAAGGGCCGAAGCGGGAACGTGACGTCCCATCTTGCTTGCGCCGCAACCAAGGCTCCCACGCCGACCTGCGGCCCCTCGCCGGCTCAGGCGAGCCGCAGCGTGCCCCCGAGTTGGCTCGTCCCACGCATCGTCGCGGCAGCTCCGTTGCCCTCGGATGGCGCGTTGCCCACCTTGAACACCGCCATGGCCTGAACCAGGTTCTCCGCCTGCTGACGCAGACTGCCGGCGGCAGCAGCGGACTGTTCGACGAGCGCGGCGTTTTGCTGCGTCGCCTGATCCATCAGCGTGACGGCCTCTCCGACTTGCGACACGCCCGAGCTCTGCTCGCTGCTGGCCGCGCTGATTTCGCCGACCAGATCGCTCACGTGCCGAATGGCCTTCACGACCTCCTGCATGGTGTCGCCCGCCTCGGCCACGAGCTTGGTTCCAAGTTGAACGCGTTCCACGCTGGTGCCGATGAGCGCCTTGATCTCGCGCGCCGCCTCCGCCGATCGACTGGCCAAACCGCGAACCTCCGTCGCCACGACCGCGAAACCCCGTCCCTGCTCCCCGGCTCGAGCTGCCTCGACCGCCGCATTGAGCGCTAGGATGTTCGTTTGGAATGCGATGGAATCGATGGTCCCGATGATGTTGGCGATCCGTCCCGAGCTTTCGTCGATGCCTTTCATCGTGTCGACGACCTGCGTCACCACCTCGCCTCCCCGTCCTGCGACCATCGAGGCGTTCTCTGCCAAACTCTTCGCTTGACGTGCGTTGTCCGCGTTCTGTTGGACGGTCGAGCTGAGCTGCTCCATCGATGCGGCGGTCTCCTCCAAGGAAGAAGCCTGTTGCTCGGTCCGCGAGGAAAGGTCGTTGTTGCCTTGCGCAATCTCTGCGCTCGCCGTTGCGACGCCGTCGGCGCTGCGGCGCACGCCCGATACGACGGTCTCAAGCTTTTGCTGCATGTCGCGCAGCGCCATGGCCAAGTCGGTGGCTTCGTCCCGCCCATCGATCTGGACGTGGTTCGTGAGGTCCCCGTCGGCAATGCGTCGCGCCAGCACCGCGGCGTCTCCGAGCGGGCGCGTGATCGACCGTGAAATCGCCCACACGAACGCCGCGCCGAGCAGCACGGCGACGATGCCGCACGCGATAAGCACCATTTGCCCGTGTTCGGCAGACGTTTGCGCATCCTTGAGCGCCTGCAGGTACAGGTCCTGCTGCCGCTGCTCGAATTTCTGGATGCTTTGGCTTTAAGCATCAGCCAGAGGGCGCAGCGTGCGCTCCAGCTCGACGGAAACGTCCTCACCGCCACGGTGTCGCTTGAGCAGCGCACCGCGTGGCGTGCGGTAGGCTTCGCGCTTGGCATCGATGTCCTGCATGAGCTGCTTGCCGACGTCGGTGCGGACCATCTGAAGAAGCTTCTCCCGTATGCTCAACGTGAGCTGGGACGTCTTCTCGATGTCGGCCTGCATGCGCGCGATCCTTCCAGGATCGGTGTCCAGCATCGCCGCCTCGGTTCGGATCCAGTTGGAGTCGATCGTTTGACGCCAGCGAATGGCCAGCTCCTGACGCTCCTTGTCCACCGTACCAAGCCGTTGCGTCGCGTCGTTCGACTCCTTGAGCCGCCAGACGCCGATGGCGGCACTGACCACCACGATGAGCAGCACCACGGAGAAAGCAAGGCCCAACCTTTGGCCGATCTTGAGAGTCCGCAGACCGTTCATGTTCCAGCTCCTTTTAAGCCCCAGTTACGGTTCATGGTTCGGCTCGCACACTGTGCAGGCACCGACACCACACTTCAACCTATCGGCAAGACCAAGCGCCCGCCCTGCCGCTAGCCCACCCTGCGCCCTCGCTCGTTCCCCTGAGCGTTCTGCGTAGACCGTTTCACGGCATACGACATCGCGTCGGCCGACTCGCACAGACATGCAAACGTCTTGTCGCCCGCGGTGCACGCGTAACCGACTGAAGCGCCGACACTCAGTTCACCCGGTCCGAAAGCGACAGGCGCCTCGATGGCGGTTCGCACGCGCGCAGCGATCGCTCCAAGGGTGTGATCGTCCTGCAAACCCGGAATCAAGATCACGAACTCGTCGCCGCCGACCCTCGCCACCAAGTCCCCGCCGCGCGATTGGTGCAAAAGGCGCTGCGCGACGGTCTTGAGCACGTGGTCGCCTGCTGCGTGGCCGTAAGCGTCGTTCACCGGTTTGAACCTGTCCAGGTCAAAGCTGATCACGGCCATTGGCATGCCGTTCAAAGCTTCGGCCTGTCTTTGCAACGCCCGACGGTTGCTCAACCCCGTCAGAGGATCCTTGTCGGCGTGCGCGTGGAGGTCCCTGACCTTGGACTCCCCCAGGCCCACCAGCTTGTTGACATGGATGACAGTACCCAACGTGAAGCCGACAAACGCTGCGCCCAGTACGAGGCACCAGCGCTGGACCGCCGCGAATCGTTCCTCCCGCTGAGCCCTGCGCACGTCCAACCGGCGCCCTTCCTCCTCGTCCATGTCGTCCAGCAATCTTCTCAGTCGCGAGCTGGCATCGATGTTCACGCGCGAGGATAGTGACTGCTGCAGAGCGGCAACCCCGTCTCGCTCGGCGATGACCCGCGAACTCAAGTACCAGCCGACGATCTCGCGCGCCTCAGCCGCCACTTCTTGCGCCCTGACCAGCTGATCAGGATCTTCTGCCACCAGATTCTCCAGCTGCGTCGTGGCGCTCGTCGCGGCTTGCGACAGTCGCGCCGTCGCCGAAAGGAATTCCTCTTTTGGAGATATGGCGTAATTGCGAAGCGCCAGCCCTCCGTGCAGAACGGTCGAACGCACGGTGTCGATCTGAGTTTGTACGTCGTGCGAGCGATCGATCCATGCCTCCGCGCGTCGGAAGTCGGAAATGTTGCTCCACAGGAGAACTCCAAGCGCAAGAAGAACGAAGAGCGCTGCAATGTGCGAGATTTGAAGCACCCTTGCGATGCGGTGGAAGGCCCCGATGGTCGCAGCTGGCATGTCACCCTTCTTCAACTGGAGATGAGGTCCGATGTGCGCCCCACGCTGATGGCAAGTTGCTCTTTCGGTACCGGCTTGCTGAAGTAATAACCCTGAAATGCCTGGCAGCCATAACTGCGAAGGAGTCGAAGCTGCTCCGCCGTCTCCACGCCCTCCGCGATGACCGACAAACCCATGTTCTCGGCGAGCGACAGCACGGTGCGGGTGATCGCCACGTCGTTCGAATCGGTCTCGAGGTCGTTGACGAAGGACTTGTCGATCTTCAAATGGTCTAAGGGCAGGCGCTTCAAGTAACTCAACGACGAATACCCGGTTCCGAAGTCGTCGAGCGCGAACAGCACGCCGAGCGTCTTCAAGGTTTGCATTTTCACGATGGTCCGATCGACGTTCACGTGCATCATGCTTTCGGTCAACTCGAGCCTCAACTTCCCTGCAGGGGCTTCGGTCGCCTCCAAGATTCGGATCACCGAACTCACGAAGTTCTCGTCGTGAAACTGCTTGGCGCTGACGTTGACCGCAAGCGTCCAGTGTTTGCGCAACTCGTCACCTTCCCACTCTCTCAGTTGGCGGCACGCTTCCTTGAGGACCCACTCCCCGATTGCGATGATCAAGTTGGATTGCTCAGCCAAAGGGATGAAATCGGCCGGCGATACGAGACCGAGGCGATGCTGCTGCCATCGGATCAAACCCTCCACCCCGATGATGTCCAGGTTGGCGTTCACCACGGGCTGGTAGAAGAGCCTCAACTCGCCGCGCTCGTCGGCCCAGCGAAGTTCTCGCAGCAGTTCCGCGCGCGAGTTGATCTCCGACTGGAGCTTCGGATCGAAGAAGACGATCCGATTGCGTCCTTCGTCCTTGGCCTCGTACAACGCCATGTCTGCCTGTTTGACCATCTCGTCTGGGCAGTCGTCGTCCCCGCGAACCAAGACCACCCCGATGCTCGCACTGGTGTTCACCGTCTGCGCCGAGAGCGTGTACGGTTGTCTGAGGGCCTCCAAGATCTTGGTGCCGATGTCCAGGGTGTTGGCGGTGGCCTGGGCCTGCGTGTCCGCCAGTTTTTCCAAGATGACGACGAACTCGTCTCCGCCCAGCCGAGCCACCGTGTCGGTCTTGCGCACGCACTCGGTGATCCTTGAGGCGATCTGGCGGAGCAGCTGATCGCCCGCGGCGTGACCGAAGCTGTCGTTGACGTCCTTGAAGTTGTCCATGTCCAGCATCAGCAGCGCGCCGAAGCTGCGTTCGCGGTGGGCCGCATCGATGGCATGTTGCAGTCGGTCGCCCATCAACCGGCGGTTGGGCAGGCCCGTGAGCGCGTCGTGCAGGGCCATCCGCTGTGCCTCGGCCTCCGCCTCCTTGCGCTTGGTGATGTCCGCGCGTATCGCGATGTACTGCTCTGGAACACCCTTTTCGTTGATCAATGGAACGATGGTCGTCTGCACCCAATAGCGCGTGCCGTCCTTGGCCCTGTTGCAGATCTCGCCGTTCCAAACCTCACCGCTGGAAATCACCTTCCACATGTCGGCGAAGAAGCCTTTGGGATGATGTCCGGAATTGATGATGCGGTGCGTCTTCCCGATCAATTCTTCACGGGGGTACTTCGAGATTGCCACGAACTTGTCGTTCACCCTTGTGATGACGCCGCGCGCGTCAGTGACCGCCACGATGGCATGCGCGTCCAAGGCTGACTTCAGTTCCAACGTTTCGTGGGCAGCGTCCGCCGCCTGTCGTATGGCGTTTTCCCGTTCCGAAACGTCCGAGATGATCGCCAGCACACCGTTGATGACCCCCTCTCGGCTCGTGGGTGCGAGTACCACGTGCCTGTACCTGGGTTCGGCCCCCGCCAAACTCGTGGAGAAATCGAACTCCACCCTCGCGCCAGCCAGTGCGTGTTGAAAGTGGTCTTTCAGAACCGGTGCGTCCTCGGGCTGGACGAACGCGTCGAACGGGGTCCCTGGGAGGTGTCGATGGAGAATCCGCATGATTTTGCGGAAGTTGCGGTTGGCGTACCGGAGCTTGAGGTTCGCGTCCAGCCGGCAGAGCCCAGCGGGAATGTTCTCAACGATGGTGTTCAACTCCGACTCGCGCTCCTTCAAAAGGTTTTCCGCAAGAACCAACCTCCGAATCGGCCCGCGGACTCCTGCTAGATAGAGGGCTCGCGTGAGGCAGGCGTACGACCCCAGGCGGAACACGTCGACCATGAACTCGGCTTGCACGCTGCGGGAACCATACAGGCCGAATATCAACTGCGACGCAGCTGCAAAAAAAGTGCTGAGGGCCAGCCACAGCTCCGAATCGTCTTTGCGTGCTCGAAGCCTTGCGTAGAAGGCGAACGACGCCACGAGGTTGGCCATCGCGAGGCCTGCTGCGCCAGCCTCGGCAGCGTTCGCGGAGAGCTGCTCAGTGCCCATCCTGAGCCCGATGAACGCGATGATGCAAAGGATCACGAACGCGCCGAGTGCCCACCACGTCTGCTGCCAGGGCAAACTGAGGTGCGTGAGCAACACGGCCACGACGGCCAGCTGGAAGAGCCGGCCCGCGATCCAGTAAAAGTCGGCGGTGGACTCGTTCAGCGCAAGCATCGGATGGTGCCCTGCCTCGTGCGTCATCGCGTGCAGCAGGTCCAAGCCTGCAATGACGCCAAAGCAAAGGATCAGCGCGTTCGCAACCCGGCACACCGAAGGGCTCAAGCCACACCATGCGGTGGCAATGACGTGCGTTGCGACGGCGAAGGCGGCCATCTCGGCAATGAAATGGGCGACCTCCGCGGCTTTGTCCGAGCCCAGAAGGGCATTGGGCGTAGCCAGCACCAACGCGGCCACCATGGCGGACATGACGGCGAGGAACAACACCTTGCGTTGTGCCGACCTCAAGTCGACCGGCACCTCCAAACGACTCCGCTCCTCAGTCTTCATGCTCTACCTCTACGGAACGCTCTCTGTTGTTTTTCACGTGGCACTGAGGCGGAGCGCCTTTGAGCCCCCGCGTTTCGGTCGACCAGGTCTCGCAATGCCAGCGTCAGGTCAAGCCGAAGTCGTCAATGGTCGACACGTGGCACCGCCGCAGCCATGGCGCACATTGCGAGCGCACCCCGTCGCCTTGGGCAAGTAGCATTCCCGCAGTTCGGATTTTTCATGGGAGAACGGGGACCGCCTGCCCTGCAGCGCCCTGCACCGGATGACGTTGTCGGGACTGCCCGACACATCTTCGAGGTCATGATCGAGGTACGCGGCATCTGGGTTTTCCAGCAATTCGATCGACGCAAAAATTTTCTGACCGCATGCGGCTTGATTGTGGCGAAACTGTGGAAAGCGTTGCTAGCACGCGTCGCTCATTGACGCTCTGGACGGCTGGTCACGCACACTTGAGCACAGTTCCGAGTTTGCATACGGCTGGAACGCTGTCTGCAACCCGTCGGAGGGCTTCCCAGTGCGGCTTCAGCTCAGCGCTGGCGACTCCCTGCTCGTGGACGATTTCAAACAATCGTTGCGTTGCGTGTCTGGCAATCCGCAGGTCAGAGGCGTCGAGCGCAGATTCATCCAAAGCAGCGCGCACGTCTACCAACGCGAGCAGGGCGGTGTTGGTGCCGTCCATGAAGTCTCCTTCCAATTCGCAGCGGTTCTTATGTCGTTGCACGGCGACCCGTCGATTGCCAACGAGAATCGTTCTCGACGAATCCGCTCCTCCGAAACAATCAGCTGGCGTGATGCATTGCCTGCAAGTGATAAACGGCTGGACCATCAAGAGGCCCGTCGTCCCGCCAATTTTTTGGGATCTTTTCACAGGAAGGACACAAAAATTCTACGGCCTGTGCCTCGCTTGAATTCGTGACATTTGGCGTACTAATATCCGCCGACCATCGGCACGGGGACCGGCGATACGGCTGTTGGGATCGCACCGGACACCGATCCAGGTGCATCGTTCCGCCGCAATCGAAAACGTGGAGTCGAAAGCTGAGCCATGAGTCTCCGAGCACGCCTGTTGATGCTGGTTTTGGCAGTGTGGGTGCCAGCCGCCGTTGGCTTCGGTGTGTTCGCCACTTTCCTGTACAACAAGGAGGTGGAACTGGCGTTGGACAAGGTGGAACGTTTGGCCAACTGGGTGAGCACCGCGACAGAACGTCACGTGGATCAACGGGTGCTCCTCGCGAGAACATTGGCCTCGAGCAGTGCTTTGCAGGAGAAGTCTCTCTCCAAGTTCCACGACGAGGCCGCAGCAGCCGTGGACGCCTCCAACTGGGTGACCCTTTACAGCGGCAGACGCGTCTTCGTTGAGACTCCAAGGCCGTTCGCAGCACAACCTATGCTCAGCGACGTGGGTCTTCCAACACCGGGCGACCGTCCGACCGTGGTGTTCAGCACGCTGGGCAACGGCACGCCCAAGCCGGTGGTGAGCGTACTGGTAGCTGTGGCCCATTCCGCAAGGCCGGGCATGAACGTCGCCGTGTCGTTCGAACCCCAAGCGATCCAGTCCCTGTTGAACGACTCCACGCTTCCCCTGGGCGGCGTCATCGCGGTGCTGGACAGTGAGCAGACGGTGGTCGCACGAAGTCGAGACCCCGAGAAGTGGGTCGGTCGCAAGGCCACCGGTGCAACCTTGGACCGCGCGAGAGCGGGCAAGGTGGGGTTTGAAGACTCGGTGACGCTCGACGGCGTCCACTCGTTCACCTTCGTCGGCCCAGCGAACGCTTTCGGCTGGACCGTGGTCGTGGGCACGCCCAAGGCCGCGCTCGCGTCCACGGCGACGCGCGTGACGACGCAGGCCGTTGCGGCCTCAGCAGTTCTTCTGCTCGTCAGCCTCGCGTTGGCGTTGTTCGGCGCCCAAGGCATCAGCAGCGTGGTCCGGGCCCTTCAAAGGTCGGCTGCCGCGCTTGCCACAGGGTCGGTTCCCGAGCGCCTGAGGACTGGTGTGCGGGAGGTCGACGAGGTGAGCGTGGCACTCCACGATGCAGGTGCCACGATCCAGTCCGCCAACCACGAACTCGAAGGCCGCGTCGAATCGGCGGTCGCCAAGTACCAAGCGGCACAGGAGAAACTGGTCGCTGCACAGCGGCACGAGGCGATCGGTCGCCTGACCGGCGGCATCGCACACGATTTCAACAACCTGCTTCAGACGATCAGCAGCGCTCACCAATTGCTCAGCCGACACGTGACCGAAAGCCAGCCGCGCAAGCTGCTGCTTGGAGCTGTCCGGGCCACGTCAAAAGCCAGCGACCTGGTCAAGCACCTCCTTACTTTCGGCCGCGCGCAAGCGCTGCAGCCAACGACGGTCCATCTTGGCGATGTGCTTCTCAGCACTCAAGACCTGACCAGCAAGGCGGTCGGCGAGAACATCGAACTGACGGCGAATTTGCAACCGGGATTGCCAGCGCTTTTCGTCGATCCCGTTCAGTTCGAACTTGCCTTGCTGAACTTGGTCTTCAACGCCAGAGACGCGATTGCCGATCGGGGTCGCATCACCATCAGCGCAAGGCAGGCCGATGCGTCAGAGACCGCACATTTGGATGGCAATCTCTTCGTGCGGCTCGAAGTGGCCGATACCGGTGTCGGCATCCCGGACGACGTGAAGGCACGGGTTTTCGAGCCCTACTTCACCACGAAGCCGCTTGGCCAAGGCAGTGGTCTGGGGCTGGCTCAGGTTGACGGCTTCGCAAGGCAGTCAGGAGGCGATATTCAGCTGCACACCCAACCCGGTAGCGGAACGACCGTGGCTCTTTTTCTGCCGATCTCCACAGTGGCTGCGGGCCCAGGAAAGGAGCAAGCGCCTGCTGCGGTGTCGCGTACGCCACTGCGCGTGCTGATGGTCGAAGACGACGTGCTTTTATCGTCCGTGCTGGTACCGGCGCTGGAAGACGGTCTCCATCAGGTGACGCTCTGCCGCACCGCGGACGAAGCCGTGGAGCGCCTGCGAGACGGCGCTCCGTTCGACGTGCTGTTCACGGACGTCGTCATGCCTGGGAGCATGAACGGCATGGACTTGGTCAAGTGGGTCCGCGAACACTACCCTCACCTGCCGGCTCTGGTTGCTACCGGTTACGCCGAGCGCCTTTCCGAGGTGCCGGTGCAAGTGCTGCGAAAGCCGTTCGATCTGGAAGAACTGATGGATGCGCTACAGCAGTCGGTCATGGCAAGCGGGGCCACAGCGACGTAGGTTTGATCGTGGCCGCCTCCTCCACCGGGCGTCGATCGGACAACCCCTTCAGAGCCATCGAAGCTTGCGATAGCTCCTGACTTCCGCTTTTGCAATGGGATCTTCGAACCAATCTTTCGAAGTCCTCCTTCGCCAACGGACGGCTGAAGTAGTAGCCTTGGAACTCATCCACCCCTAGATCGCGAAGCACAGCCACTTGTTCGAGAATCTCGACGCCCTCCGCCACAACCGCCTTGTCGAGCGACTTGGCAAGTGCGACGATGGCCGCGGCAATCGCCTTGGAGGAAGGCTCCAGGTGGATGGTGTCAACGAAGCTCTTGTCCACCTTCAACGTGTCGAACGGCAATCGGTTGAGGTAGCTCAACGCCGAGAATCCCACCCCGAAGTCGTCGATGGCGATGTGGCACCCCACCTCGCGCAGGCGCTGCATCCCTTGTGAAGCTTTCACCACATCGTGGACGAGCGAACTTTCGGTGACTTCGAGTTCGATCCCACCGTCCTCGATCTGCCAGGTGGCCAAAAGAGCCGCCGTTCTCGAGAAGAAGTCGTCAGCCAACAATTGCGTGGGGGATACGTTGACCGACAATTGGGCAACTGGCAAACCGGCCTTCCGCCAGCTGGCAAGTTGCTGGCACGCCTGCGCAAGAACCCAATCACCGATCGCGTCGATGAGGCCATGCTGCTCGGCAAGCGGGATGAACTTGGCAGGGGGCACCGTGCCCAAGGTCGGGTGTTGCCAACGAAGCAGAACCTCCGCCGACAACGCTGCCGATTCGTTCCGGTGAAGACGCGGCTGAAACACCAGGTGGAACTGAGACCGCTCCAAGGCTGAACGGAGTTCTTCAACGAGCGACAGTCGCACCGCAGTGTCGCCTTCGAGTTCCTCGGAGTAGTGCATGACCGCTTGGCCACTGCTCTTAGCCCGATACATGGCCACATCCGCTTTGCGCAGCAACTCCACGACGGAGGTGCCATGTTGGGGAGCGCGCGCGACGCCGAAACTGCCGCTCAGACGCAGCTTCACAGTCGCGATTTCGAACGGTTCCAGGAACACCGCCTGCATGCGACCGAGACCGGTGGCTGCATCGTCTTGTGGAATCACGAAGGCGAACTCGTCGCCTCCCAACCGTGACGCGACGGCGCCCGTGCCCCTTAGCGACGCAGACAGCCTTCCTGCCACTTCCCGCAGCAGCGCGTCACCGGCTGTATGGCCGAATGCGTCGTTCAGTTCCTTGAATCCGTTCAAGTCCAGGTAGACGATGCTGATGTCGAAAGATGCGCCTTTGCCGATGACCCGTTGCAAGGCTTCGATGAAACCGAAGCGATTGGCAAGCCCCGTCAGGCTGTCCGTGGTCGCTTGCACGGCAAGCTGACGCTCGTAGGCATACGCCGCCGCAGCGATGACCAGTCGCTGCCCAAGGCTCTTCGTCTCTTGGAGGACCGGGCCTATTTCCAGCGGAT
This sequence comes from Pseudorhodoferax aquiterrae, assembly GCF_014652235.1. Lineage (GTDB taxonomy): Bacteria > Pseudomonadota > Gammaproteobacteria > Burkholderiales > Burkholderiaceae_C > Pseudorhodoferax > Pseudorhodoferax aquiterrae. The sequence continues at coordinate 47,488 of NZ_BMYK01000026.1, read as the reverse complement.
TTCGTACAGGGCTGGCGAAGACGACTTCATAGACGACGCCATCCGCGGTAAAGAGCGCATGTTCACCCGTCCGATGGGCTTCGCTATCGTCGCGGTGACCTGCTTGGTCCAATGGTCTTACCGTGACGTCGGCGCCTACCGATGCGCCGCGCACCCTCACATAGTCGCGGACCATTTCGACCAGCTCCTTCAGCGGCCTTTTCGCCACGATGCCCGCGTCCAATTCTTGCGCAACCCGCTGGTACCGGAAACTGGCCTCCAGCGCCTCCATCATGCCATTGAAGGACGACCCCAGCTCTGCCAACTCATCCTTCCAACTCTGCGCCTGCACGCGAGTCTCCAACCGTCCCGCCTGAGCTGCACGATTCGCGGTGATCAAGGTGGCCAAAGCCGCGGTGACGCGCCGGAGGAAGACCGAGGCACCAATGGACGAGAGAAGCACTGCAAGTAAAACGACCCCTGCGACGACGAACAACGCATACGCACCATCGATGCGATTCAGTTCATCCGTTGCCTGTGCCCTTACAGTCCAAGCAGAGCCGCGGAAGTAGGGCTCAAACTGCAGCGCACGAACCAACGTCGGTTGCCCGCTGAGCAACCGCCCACCGGGACACCAAAGCGGCACGTCGGTGATGTCCAAACACAGGTTCAGCATCGCAGTGTCGGCATGGTCGAACAGATAGCCGGGATCGATGACGGCGACCACTTCGCGCTTGCCCTGAGCAGCGGGTACGAGGAGCCGCACTTGGGGTGGTCCATCGACAGTCGGAGCCGTTTCAAGGCGAGCTGTTCTTCCCTCCTCCCCGCGCATCGGAAGAGGAGTCTCTCGGATGGACACGGACGAGAAGATGGGCTGAATGTGCCTGTCCTTTTCGACGGCCGTGGCGACATCGGAATCGCTGTCGATCGACGCCGCCGCGCGCTGAGCCGCAAAAAGGCGATCCAGCACAGCACGTTCGAACGCCTGCGTCGAACGCAAAACCATTTGAGAGGCGACCCTCTCTTGGTAGGCGGTTGTGAAATGATGGAAGCCCAGTCCCGCTGCCAGGAACGCCGACACGATCAACGCCATGAGCCCCGCGAAGATCTTCTTGACCAACGCCGTTCTCAGGAACACCCCCTGCAGAGCCATGGTTCAAAAATCGACGGCCACGCCGATGAAGCGTCCGTTGGCTGCACGAACGATGTCGTCGCGGCTCGCGCTGGCCGTCAACGGGCCGACGCTGCGACCGTCGGGTCCCATGCTGTAAAGGTCAAAGTCGGTGTTAATGGGAACGAGCGACTTGTCTTTCCGCCGCTCTCCGACGCTACTGCCTTCTATGGGCAGGTACTGATAGGGATTGCCCCATGGATCCAACTTTTGAAAGTCGGCCGGCAGTTCGTCAGGATAGCGGCCGTAATCCATGTGGTACGCCTGCAAAAAGACCGCCATCACGGTGATGTCCGTGATGGCGGTCTGATTCTTCTGCCTGTTCCCGCTTGACCGATAGTAAGGTATGGCAAGGGAAATGAGAATCCCAACGACCACCACACCCACCAGCAATTCGACAATCGTGAAACCTAGAATCCTGCGTTTGCCTCTAAGTCTCTCTTGGTTATTCTGGAAGAACATACGCTTTGCTGCACCTCGCCACGGCAACTTACGGATGCGAAGTGGCGGCCCATGAATTGAAGATTTTCGAATTAACGGAATTTCTTATTCTTGGCACCGTCATTTTTACGCAACCAGTGCCCGGCGCTTGTGAACTCCAGCACACGTTCGTATCGGTTACAAGAATCTGTCACCGCGCCGCGACTTGGTGAGATCGTGTCACTTCGGGCGCAAGCGACTTGTCCCAAGCCCTGCACCTTGGCGTTCAAGATCGACAGAGTCGTTCGCTGAAGGGCGCCGTCGATTGTCCAACAGGCGATCAGATCGTCCGGCTCACGTTCGCTACTGGATGCGTAGCCAACTTGACGCCACGGTCTGCTTCGGCGGTTCCCTGCCTGCCGCTACCACGCGGTTTCGCCCGCCGCGCTTTGCTGCGTAAAGCGCCTCATCTGCGGCGGCCACCATCGCTCCAGCCCCCTTGAATGCGTGGCCATCGGACGTCGCGACACCGATGCTGACGGTGATGGCCACCTCCCTCGTGCCGCCGAATCTGGCTTGTTCTACGGCCGACCTCAGTTTTTCGGCAACCGCTAGCGCCTGCCGTTCATCCGTAAGCGGCAGAAGCAACACGAACTCTTCTCCGCCCAAGCGTGCAGCCAGATCGCCTGCACGATGCGTGAACGAGTCGAGCATCGGCCCGAACGAACGGAGAACTGCATCGCCGAACGGGTGGCCGTAGGTGTCGTTCAATGTCTTGAAGTGATCGATGTCCAGAACCAGAACGCTGAGCGCACCCCCCTCCCGTTGAGCCCTGCGCCATTCAGCGGCAAGGGCCTGTTCCAGCTTGCGTCGGTTGGCCAAGCCGGTGAGAGCGTCGGTGGTGACGAGGGCGGCCATGCGCTGGGCAGTTCTTTCTTGCTCTTCCTCAGTTGCCTTGCGCGCCATGATGGAGCGAAGGTTCAGAACCAACATCGAAGGACGGCCGTGCGCGTCGGACTTCGTTCGCGTCGCGCGGGCCTCCACCCATACGTGACTTCCGTTCTTGTGCATCGCACGAGCGCGGTGGTCCACCTCAGGCTGATGCTGGAGCGACTTAAGCGCCGACGTCACGGCCGGCACGTCGTCGGGATGGCACAGGCGCACCAGATGCTGGCCTTGAACCTCGCGCGGATCCCAGCCGAGCAGCGGCGTGATCGCAGGTGAAGCGTAGGAGATGAGACCGCCTTGCATGGCGATGATGATGTCGCTGGAATGCTCTGCAAGCAGCCGGTAGCTGCTCTCGGCTTTGGCAAGCGCTGCCTGCTGTCGCTTCGAATCGGTCACGTCGACGTGCACGAAGTAGCCGCGACCATCGACCTCCCCGGTCTGAGCCACAACCCGCACGCATCGATCACCCGGAAGGCTGAGTTCGAAGGGCATGCCCGGATAGCGCTGGCCCTCGCGCAAGGAGAAAAGCATCGGTTCCAGCCGTTCTTCTCTCAGGCCCGCCCAAGTGGTGCTGTAGAGCTGCTCGAACGTTCGTCCGATCACCGCGTCCAATGAACGAAGGCCGTAGAGCTGAAGGAAGGCGTCGTTCGCCCACATCGCTTGGTTGGCCACGTCCACGATCAGCACACCGTCCGTGAAGCGTTCCAGCACCGCGGTTGCGTTCGTTTCTGCGAGGCGACGCGTGCTACTGCCTGGATGGACGACCCGCGCAGGCAGCGTGGCGACCTTGCGCCAAATCCTCACACGACCGAACGGTCCCAGCTCGACGGAGGAGACGCGCAAGCGGTAATCGGCGTGGTCGAACTCGTAGGGCCGCTGCTGGCGGCGATGCCTCAAGAGCCCTTCCTGGACGTAGCGATCGATGTCATGGCGCTCGTCCTCGTTCAGTCTGCCTGCATAGAAGCGGCGAAGATTTTCAGCATAGTGCTCGCCCACGCGCACGTGCCCGTCGTGCTCAGGAAAAAGCTCCAAGAACGTAACGTTCCAAGCCACTGCGCGATCCTGCGAGTCGAATGCGCAGAACCCGACGTCCAAACCGTCTAGCGCGAGGCCCATGGCGCGCAGCACCGCATCGATCATTCAGTTCTCCCCAAAAGGCCGAGGTGGGCACTTCGGACTTCGGCCCCCGAAGTGGTTTCGCGGACTTTCAGCAACCAACCTTTCCATTGCTGACGTGCTGCTTACGAGCGCACGCGGCGGTCGCATGGGGCGGCGAGTCAGGCGGACAAGAAGCACGGTGGCCTGCTTGGCGCGCTTGAAAGGCGTGGTTCAGCGCACGGCGGCGATTGTGATGCGGCTCGACATCACGGTGCTGCGAATTTCTGCGCGGATTCGCCCCAAGACGGCATGCAGGCCAGCGCAGGGCAAAGTCCGGCGCAGAAGCTGCGTCACACTTACTCCACAGTACGGCAGAGGCGGCGCTCGACAATACCAACGCCCAGATACAGGGACACCTTCAGGAGCAAACAATGGCATTGCGATGGATCGCTAACGAAGCACCAATCAGTCAGCGGACGTTGGGCCTGCGCCCGGCCCAGCAGGTGTTTGACACCGCTGGGCTTGATCCTGTGGCCGCGCAGTTGGCCTACCGGCAATGGGTGAGCGACGCGCAGGACGAGCAAGCACCGCAACCAAGCCCTGCCATGCTGCGGGCAGCCTCGGTATGGAAACGAGCCCATGAGGTGGCGCTGGCTGTCAGTGGGAGCATCGGCGCCGACCAAGGGCGTGCGCAGATCCTTGCGAGTTCCGAAATCTCTTGATGCTGAGGTTGCTCCGGCGCCGGCAGTGGCGCCGGTCGCCGTCGGCCTCGGCATCGCGTCGTTCCTCGCGGCCACGATCGCTCTGGTAACCCTCTTCCACGGTAAAACGGAACGCAGGAGCGAACGCAGTGTCTCGGAGGCACTGCGTACCCGTGCAACGGCACCGTGTGGCCGACGAACGAACGCTGTGGCGCATGCAAGCCTAGTCATTCGTTGATATTCTGACCGAGCGCGACAGCGATGGGGTCGGGAACTGGCACTGCTGCCCAGTCGGTTCGGTGCCATGCTGCCGTCTTGTCCTGCGGCAACGAGTCATCAAAGCCACACCATCATGAAACTGATCAACCGCTTCAACATCGGCCCCCGCCTCGGCTTGGGATTTGGAATTGTCTTGGTCCTTGCTGTGCTCGTCGGCGCTTTAGCGTTGTACCAGCTCGGCAAGGTCAACAACGCGACGAAGGACATGGCCACCAATTGGCTGGTCTCCATGGATGCGTTGGACGATTACCGTACCGAACTGGCCGTGCTCCGCAACGCCGAAGGTGCCCATTTGTCGGCGGCAACGCCGGCCGACATGAAGACCCAGGAAGCGGTGGTGAAGGCGGCACAGGGAACCATGGCGTCGGCTTGGCAACGGTACGCGCCTCTGGTCGACGACGGGCCAGAGCGCGAACTGGCCACGGCCGTTCAAATCGCGCAGCGCGCCTACCTGGAAGCGGCCGGCCGCATGCTGAACGAGTCGAGCAAGGGCGAGGACAACGCCGAGGCAGCCAGGCGCGCGTACATGGGCGACAGCGGCAAGGCCTACGCGACGTTGGTCAGCGCGCTGGACAAGGCGGTCCAGTTCCAGGTTCAAGGCGGACAAGACGCGTTCGCGACGTCGCAAGCCGCGTTCTCTTTGGCGCAGCTGGAGGTGACCGGCATCTTGGCGGCGGCTCTCGGCCTGGGCGCCTTTTTGGCCTTCATCATGACTCGCTCCATCACGGTCCCTCTCGAGACGGCCGTCCATGTGGCCCAGACCGTCGCGAAAGGTGACCTCACCTCGGTGATCGAAGTGCAGAGCAAGGACGAAACCGGCGTCCTGCTATCTGCTTTGCGAGACATGAACGAGAAGTTGGCGGGGATCGTGCACCAGGTGCGGAACAGTTCGGACTCCATCACCACCGGGTCCACGGAGATCGCAAGCGGCAACAGCGACCTGAGTTCGCGCACGGAAGCTCAGGCTAGCAGCCTGGAGCAGACTGCGGCGTCCAAGGAACAACTGACCGCGACCATCCGACAGAATTCGGACACTGCGCAGCAGGCCGCGCAGCTTGCGCAGACGGCGTCGTCCGCGGCCGAGGAAGGAGGCCGCGTTGTCTCCAACGTCATCGCGACCATGCAAGACATTTCCCAGTCTTCCTCCAAAGTGGCGGACATCATCGGTGTCATCGACGGCATCGCCTTCCAAACGAACATCTTGGCGCTCAACGCGGCCGTCGAAGCTGCGCGAGCTGGGGAGCAAGGCAGGGGGTTTGCTGTCGTTGCAAGCGAGGTCCGGGTCCTGGCGCAGCGAAGCGCTGGGGCGGCCAAAGAGATCAAGGACCTCATCACGCAAAGCGGCGAGCGCGTGCAAGGTGGAGCCAAGCTCGTGGCGGACGCCGGTGCATCCATGCAGGACATTGTGGGTCACGTGAGGCGTGTTAATGACCTCATCGCAGAGATCAGCGCGGCCAGCAGGGAACAGAGCAGCGGCATCGGTCAAATCGGCGAGGCTGTCTCCCAACTCGATCAGGTCACTCAGCAGAACGCGGCCTTGGTCGAAGAGATGGCCGCTGCGGCGGACAGCCTCAAAAGTCAGGCCGCGCAGATGAGCGATGTCGTCGCGGTCTTCCGCGTGGCGGGGGCTCAGCTGGACCAAGCGACACACCAATCTTTGGTCCCGCCGACGTCCACGCGGGCGACCCAGCCGCGCCGGCCGGAACCAAGGCCGATCCATCACCGGCCGACGCGTTCCCCTGTCAAGCACGTCAAGGATGGCAAGGCCAAACCCAAGCAACCGAGCGTTGAGGCAGACTGGGAAGCGTTCTGATCGAGCCGATATGCCTTGGTGCGGAAGACATGCTTCTCGTCCGACGTCTTGACTGACCCACGGTAAGGGTCAAAAGGGCAGATTGAAAAGGCAATTCAGGTACAAAGGCGATCACCACAGGCGGCGCATGCTGCAGACGGCAAGGTGCGGCCTTACAAGACAGTTCTGCGGGTTCCTCGACCGCAGCAGAAGAAAGGACGCGACGCACGATGCCCCGTTCCACCTTGCAGCTGCAGTCGGAGGAAGAGCGCTTGGCGCGACTGCGAAACCTGGTCGTGTTGGACAGCGAACCCGAAGCGGTTTTCGACTCCATCGCGCAGTTGGCCTCGCAGGTCTGTGAAGCCCCCATTGCCCTGATCAGCCTGGTCGATGAAGAGCGGCAATGGTTCAAGGCCAATGTTGGACTTCCGGGCGTGAACGAGACCCCTCGTGACGTGGCCTTTTGCGCACACGCGATCCAAGGCCATGATGTGTTCGAAGTGCCCGATGCCACCCGAGACGACCGGTTCTCACGCAATCCACTCGTGACAGGTGGGCCTGACATCCGCTTTTACGCCGGGGCACCGCTGGAAGTGGACGGCGGCGCAAGGGTTGGCACCTTGTGCGTTATCGACCGACAGCCGCGTCAGCTCAGCGCAGAGCAGGCCGAAACGCTGCGGTCTCTCGCACGCATTGCGACGCAGGCGTTGGAGATGCGCCGCGACCTGATCAACAAATCGCTCGCAGTGCGCACTGAGTACAGCAAGGCCCTGGAGGACAGCGAGGCACGCCATCGGGCTCTCGTCGAAGAGCAGTCCGATCTCGTCGGCCTGTGTCGCCCAACGGGTGAGTTGGTCTACGCCAATCCCGCGTACGCGAGGCAGTTCGGGCGTTCTCCGGAGGAGATGGTTGGAACGAACCTCTTTGATCGGGTGGAGGCGAACGACAAAGACAAGGTCAGAGCGCGGCTGCTTGCGGTGTTCGAGACTGGCACGCCTCACACCGGCGAAAACCGCATCCTCAACGCGGAAGGGAAAACGGTGTGGGTGGCCTGGACCACACGCCTGCAACGCGGGGCGGATGGCAGCAAGCTGTTGCACAGCGTCGGTCGCGACGTGACCGATCGCAAGGCTGCTGAAGAGGCGCTTTGGGCAAATCAGCAGTTCCTCTATCGCACAGGTCAGGTTGCCGGTGTAGGAGGCTGGGAAGTCGACGTCGCCACTTCGCAGGTCACTTGGTCCGATCAGACCAGGCTCATTCATGAGGTAGACGACGACTTTTTTCCCACCTTGCACAGTGCGATCGAGTTCTACGCGCCCGAGTCCCGCCCACTCATCCAGGAAGCGGTGGAGACCGGCATCCGCACCGGGGAGCCCTGGGACTTGGAACTTCGATTTATCACCGCCAAGGGACGGCCGATTTGGGTGCGCTCGGTCGGCGAGGTGCTCTTCGACCATGGACAGCCCGTCAAGCTGGTCGGTGCCTTTCAAGACGTGACGGCACGCAAAGACCTGGAGCACATGTTGGCCCAAAGGAGCGCCACCCTGGGAGCGGTGATCGAGGCGCTTCCGGCCCACGTGTGCGTCGTCGATGGGTCCGGCCGGGTTCAGTTTGCGAACAGGAGCTTCGAGCGGTGGGCATGCCCCACCCCCCGTGACTTCTTCCTCGGTGTCCTTCTGCGCGACATCTTGGACCCTGCCGACTACGAGCGCTGCAGACCCTGGGCTGCGAAGGTGCTTTCAGGAGAGACGGTTAGCTTCGACGTCCCTTTCCACAACCGCGTTACCCTTTCCGTGACGCTCGTCCCGTTGCGCGATGGCCGTGGAGCGACCGAGGGGTTTGTGCTCGTTGCGCACGACATCAGTCGGCACCGTCTGGAGGAGGACAGGCTGTTGCAGCTCAGCCAACGTGACCCGTTGACCGGCCTGTTGAACCGCTCGGGACTGGAAAGCCACGTGACGAAGATGGTGCAGGCCGGCGAAGGCGAAAGCCTCGCAGTCCTGGCCATCGATCTTGATCGCTTCAAGCCGGTCAACGACCTGCATGGCCACGCCACGGGCGACGAGCTCCTGAGAGCGTTTGCGCATCGGCTCGGCAAGTTGGTTCGACCGACCGATGCGGTTGCGCGGCTGGGGGGCGACGAGTTCGCGGTGGTCCTCTCGGGTATTGGCCAGGCGTCGCACGCGGATGCGGTCGCCGACAAGATCATCGCTGCGGTGGACAAGCCGTTCCAGGTGGGCGCGTTGGAGCTAAGCATTGGCGCAAGCATCGGCGTGGCCTGCAGCGTGAGACCGGGCGAGCCATGGACCGCGTTGCTCGAGAAGGCGGACGCCCTGCTCTACGACGCCAAGCGCGCAGGCCGGGGCCGCAGGGTCAGCTGAATCCGCGCCGCGTGGGTGCGCTGAAGCGCGGCGATCAAGGCTTCGCGACGCAGAACTCGGCGTCGGTCCGGCGCGAAGCCACCTTCGCCCGAACCAAGACATGGCAGGCCCACAAGACCTCCCAGGGGATCTCGCCTAACCGTAAAGCGATGTCCTCGTAGTCCATCGCGCGCGGCGACGCCGCCTTCAGGATCGATTGCAGATGACGGTTCCACGCTTGCAAACGAACGGCAGTCCTTCCAAAGACGACTTCATATTCTTGCCACATTGTTCGATGCTAAGCGAACAACAATTCCGACGTTGGGCGGCGCTTCGGTGAAGACGTGAACGTTCCGCTTTCGTTCGGCAGTGGAATTTTGGAGAGCCCATGAGCATTCGCACAGGCATTCGCCACAAGATGCGGGCGCTTGGTCACGCACCTTCGCACTTGATGTCGGGTCTGCGTGAGCTGCAAGACATTGACGACGAGACACGCATCGAGTTGTATCGCATCAACCTGCGACGCCTACTCATCATCGCGTTCAGCGTGGGAAGCCTTGTCGGCGCGTATGCAGTTATCTTCTGGCCATTCACTCTCGAACTGGATAGCGTCGAAGCGTTGTGGCGCAGGCACATCGGGATTGCCCATTTGTATTTCCTGGCGTGGTGGATCGTGGTCGCCTTCGCCACCATCGCAATCCGTCGATTGCCCGTCGAGCACGTTGCGGTCAAGGCGCTGCAGTTCGGCGTTCCGACCGGAGGACTGTTGTTCTGCGTGGCGGTGACGGTCATCGACCAAGCGGTGACGCCCAACACCAGTCCTTTTCTGATCGGCAGCATTGCAATTGGCTTGCTGATGCTCATGTCGCCTGCGATGGCCGCCACGGTTCATGCCGTCGGATATTCGGCGTTCTTCTTTGCGCTTCCGCTGACCCAACACAGTCACGCGGTGCTGCTCAGCAACCGATCCGACGGTTTGACGATCTCCGTGATCAGCGTTCTTCTGAGCATCATGCTATGGCGCAAAGATGCGTCGGTGATCATGGCGCGCAAGGCGATCGAGAGAAAGAACGAAGAGCTGAAACGCGCTGCCGAACACGATGCGCTGACGGGCGTTCTGAGTCGCGCGGAGCTTCTTCGACGCGCCGGCGCGCAACTGCTTCGCGCGCGGCGCAGAGGGTCTGACATAAGCGCGGTGATGCTCGACTTGGATCACTTCAAACGCATCAACGACGTTCACGGCCATCAAGCCGGCGATGCAGTGCTCGTGAACGCGGCGCGTCTGATGTCGCGAAGCGTCAGAGACACGGATCTGGTCGGGCGCATGGGCGGTGAAGAGTTCATGATCGTGCTGCCCGATACGAACAACAAGGACGCCGTGGGCGTTGCCAACAAGCTCTGCTCTTCGATGGCCACCGCAGCTTTTGATCTGCCTGGAGGGAGTTCCATTGCGGTGACGGCGAGCTGCGGCGTCAGCACCATCGGTTCGGGAAGCGGGCGAGAGTTGGAATGGCTGTATGCATCCACCGACCACGCGCTGTACGAGGCAAAAAACACCGGCCGCAACCGGGTCAGCAACGCTTACCAGTTGCATGCACTTTCCACGTCCGAGTTCCAGCGACTCCGTTGAAGGCCGCCTTTGCCCCAACTTCAACAACTCATCTTGATCTACAGGCTATTCGAATATCCGGCGGACGTTTGAACCTGTTGCGGCGTGTTTTCAGTCCAAGGGTTTCCCTCAGCACCTACCGTCAAGCTCGAAAAGCGTGGCGTCCAGTCCACATATCGGCTTGTTGGTCCTGTGAGCGCTTCGTAAGATGAAGCACGCACGCTGGTGCAATTCGCCGGCTCGCGGCGCCACAGCCGCTCCGAATCGTGCAACAGTCTCCGCCGGAGCGCGCGATCGCATCGGCCTGGAGCCAGCGTTTTCCAACCATTCGACCGCCGGTCCCCACCTGCGGTCCCTTCACATGCCGCCTGAACGCATCCTGCAAGCCGCCCCTTACCGCGCGCTCATCGCCGCCGCTGCTGCTTTCGCATTGACGGCCTGCTCGTCGATCGCACCCAGGCCACTGACCGCTTCCGAACTTCAACCCTCAACGGGGGCGGACCGAGCGGCAGGGAGGGCGGGCGTCGAGCCGCTGAGCGGCAATGCCTTGACGCTGTCGGAGGCGCTTGCTCGGGCACTGAAGTACAACCTCGATCGTCGGGCCAAGATGATGGAGGAGGCGCTGGCCCTCAACCAGCTTGAGATCGGCAAGTACGACATGCTGCCGCGCTTGCTGGCCCAGGCCGGCTACCAGACGCGCAGCAACGACCGGATCAGCGAGAGCCGCAACGCCGACGATGGCAGCCTGTCGCCGTCACGGTTCATCTCCCAGGACCGCACCCACCACTTGCTGGGCTTGGACTTCAGCTGGAGCCTGCTGGACGTGGGCATGGGCTACTACGGCTCCAAGCAACAAGCCGACCGGGTCCTGATCGCTACCGAACGGCGCCGCAAGGCCATGCACGTGCTGATGCAGGACGTCCGCACCGCCTATTGGCGCGCGGCAAGCGCTCAGAAATTGCGCGGCGACGTGGAGCGCACGCTGGCGATGGCCGAGGAAGCCCTGGGCGATGCACGCAAGGCCGAGCAGGAGCGCGTGCGCAACCCGTTGGACGCGCTGCGCTACCAAAGGCAGCTGCTTGAGAACATGCGCTTGCTCGAGTACATCGATCAAGAGCTAGGCGCGGCTCACCTCGAGCTGGCTTCGCTGATCAACGCGCCTTTGGATCAGCCGCTGAGGATCGCCGACGCGCAGCCCGAGATCAAGGACGATGGCCTGGCGGGCGTTCCGGTGCAGCGCTTGGAGGAGATCGCCCTCGAAAACAACGCCGACCTGCGCGAGCAGCACTACAACGGCCGCATCGCCCGGGAGGAAGTGCGCAGAAGCATGCTGCGCCTCTTTCCCAACCTGAGCTTCAACTACGGCGTCAAATACGACTCCGACAGCTACCTCGTCAACCGGCACTGGAACGAGGCCGGCATCCAGCTGTCGTTCAACCTGTTCAACCTGCTGACGGGACCGGCACAGGTCAAGCTTTCCGAGGCGGGCGTGGCGCTGGCCGATCAGCGCCGAATCGCCATGCAGATGGCAGTCGTCACGCAGGTGCACCTGGCGCGGCTGCAAGTGCTCAATGCGCGCAGCCAGTTCAGCCGCGCCGACGCCATCTACGCCGCCGACCAGCGCATCGCCGAGCACGTGCGCAACCGTGAGGCGGCGCAGGCGCAGAGCAAGCTGGACCGCGTCGGCAACGACACCGCGGCCATCCTCAGCCTGCTGCGACGCTACCAAGCCCTTGCCCAAGTGCAAGCCGCCGAAAGCAAGCTCGCCGCAAACTTGGGCCTGGAGCCGCGCATCGGCAACACCGACGAACTCGGCTTGGCTGCTCTGACCGAGCAGATCCAGATCGCGGCCCCCAATTGGCTTCAGGTCACTGCGCCGCAGGGCGCGGCAGTGCAACGGTGAAGCGTCGTTGTTGGACCGTGGCGGTCGGCGGTGTGCTTGTCCTTGGCAGCGTCGCCGCGCAGACGGTTTCGAATGAGGCAGCAAGGCCGGCCCTCGAGCGTCAGGAGATCCGTGCCCAGCTCATGCCTCAGCGGTACACCACGGTGGCTGCAGAGATCGGCGCCAAGGTGAGCCGTCTGCCCATCCCCGAGGGCGGCGCGTTCAAGTCGGGCCAGACCTTGGTGAGTTTCGATTGCACGCTGCAACAGGCCCAGCTTCGAAAAGCTGAGGTCGAGGTGCAGGGCGCCGAGCAGACCTACCGATCGAACCAGCGGCTGGCAGAACTGAACTCCGTGGGCCAGTTGGACTTGGAGCTGTCGCGCACCGCCGTGGCTAAGGCGCAGGCCGACTTGGCGGCCACGCGAGCCCTCCTGGCCAAATGCGGCGTAGCCGCGCCATTTGCAGGACGCGTTGCCGAGCAGAAGGTGCGCGAACAGCAATTCGTTCAGCCAGGCCAAGCCCTGCTCGACATCATCGACGACAGCGTGCTCGAGTTGGAGTTCCTGGTGCCATCGCGCTGGCTCGCCTGGATCAAGGTCGGGGGCACGTTCTCCATCCAGATCGACGAAACCGGGAAAACGTATCCTGCACGCTTCCTTCGCATCGGCGCCCGGGTGGATCCCGTCAGCCAATCCGTCAAGGTGGCTGCGGCCGTCACCAGCCGCTTTCCCGAACTCGTTGCAGGCATGAGCGGCCGTGTGCTCATCACGCCGCCGCAATAAGCTCCCCGTCAAGACTCATCGGAGTCGTTCATGCGCAAGCCCCTCCCCTCCCCCGGTGCTGGTCGATCGTTGATCCGCAGCGGCCCGCGGCCCATGGCGCTCGAACAGCGCTTCATGTTCGACGGCGCAGCCGTCGTCGATGCCGCCAGTGCGGTCAGCAAACCTCATGCCGCAGATACCGGTGCCGCCCAAGCGTCAGGTGCTGCGGCTGCGGCCGCCCGCGAGCCGGCGGTCCTTCAGACGGCACGTCAAGAGGCAGAGCGACAAGTCACCGAGTTCCTGTCCAAGCCGGATGCGTTGCAGCACCTCTTCACGTTGTTCAACGGGGGGCAAGCTCAGCCGTCGCAAGCGTGGCAGTCCTCCGCACAGACGCTGCTCAACCAACCGGGCTTCGGCGCGGGCATCGAAGTGCAGCTTCGGTCCCAAGCGGAGATGCACGGTGCGCTCGGCGCGTTCTCAGCGTCCGGCCCGGATGGGAAGCCGGTCATCTTTCTGAACGCAGACTGGGTGAATCGCAGCGCGGACACTGCCACCCTCGCGCGCGTGCTCGTGGAGGAGCTGGGCCACGGTCTGGACGCGCGTCTCAACGGCGCAGCCGACACGGCCGGCGACGAGGGTGAGGCGTTCGCGGTGGCCATTTCTGGACAGCGCATCGGCGCACCCGAGCAGCAACGCATCGCGACCGAGAACGACCACGGCAGCGTCACCATCGATGGCGTCACTTACGCTGTTGAAGACGCCACGGTGTCCTTCACGCAGGCGTACACGGGAACGCCGTCGGCGCTCAGCGAGGAAGCCAGTGCGTTGAACAACATCGCGGTCCTCACACCTTTCGGTGGCACCGGCTTTCAATTCGTCTCGGCCAATCCTGGCGACCCCTATTTCTCGGGGAACAACGTCACTGGGTACCTGCAGTACAAAGACAGCAGCGGAGTGGACCAGTCGATCTACGGCGTGGCCAGCCGCCAGTTCAAGAGCAACGGCGTCACCAACGGCTTCTACTTCTACGCCCCCGGTGCCGACGGGGTGATCGGCACAGGTGATGCCGGTGAGGTCGCCTACCTGCTCGTCACGGACCCGACGAAGTTCACCGCGGGGGGCAACTACGGCACGAGCAGCGACCCTGTCGACACGGCGCTCAACAACTACCTCAACCACTACACACCTGCCAGTGCCTTGGATGACGCAGGGACAGCGGTCGAGAAAGGCGGACTCGCCAACGGGAGTGGCGGCAGCAACGCGACCGGCAACGTGCTTGGCAACGACGCCGGCAGCGCCAATCCCGCCGTGAACGCTGCCGGGACGAGCACCGCTGGCACGGCTGTGACCACCACGTTGGCAGGCGGCGGCACCGCGATCACGGGCGCATACGGCGTGCTCACCATCGGCACGGATGGAAACTACAGCTACGCGATCAACAACGCGAACGCGGCCGTGCAAGCCTTGAGGGGTACCTCCAACACCCTGACGGACACCTTCACCTATCGGATCGGGGACACGCAGTCCACGGTCTCCACCGCCCGTCTCAAGATCACCATCGAAGGCGCCAACGACACGCCAGTTGGAGCGGCCGACGTGGGCAACGCCAAAGTCAGCCTGCTTACAGACGGGACGGCCTACAGCGGCACCGACACGATCGGGAGCAAAAGCACTGGCAACGTGCTGAGCAACGACACCGACGTGGACAAGTACGGCGAAGCCTTGTCCATGGCCGGCCTAACGGCCAGCGGCACGCTCGCAAGCTACACCGCAGGCGGCACGGCCACGAGCCTCACGTTCTCTGGAAGCAACGGCAGCTTTTACAAGTCCGTCAACGTCGGTGACTACCTGTACACGAGCAAGATCAGCAACGCGTACTACCTGCTCAGGACCTCCAGCAACGCGCTGATCCAAGTCACGAGCAAAGCGACCAACGCCGACGGCTCGTTTTCGATCGGCCTGAGCGGCACCATCGACCACTACTCGACGAACACGCCCTTCACGATCACCGGCGGCACGACCAAGATCGACTTCTACCCGGACGCGACGCGCGACGGCAATTCCAACCTGCCCAGCGGCAAGGAAGCCACGGTCAACACAGCAGCGGCGGTTCAGTACTCGACGATCACGCTTTCCGGCATCGCAGGCAACGTCGTCGTGGGCATGACCGCGACCGGCACCAACATCCCGGCGGGAGCGAAGGTGACGGCGATCTCCGGCAACACCGTCACGCTCGACAAGCTGATCACCAGCGCGCCCAGCGGGACCATCGGTTTCCTTGCCGCGGGCGGCACGACGGTCAACGGGGCCCTGGGCACCTTGGTCCTCAATAGCGACGGCAGCTACGTGTACACGCCACTTCCCGACGCGACCGGCGGCACGTCCGGCTCCGACGTCTTCACCTACACGCTGCAGGACGTCGGTGGCCTCGTGAGCACCGCCACGCTGACGATCAACGTTCAGGCTTCCACGGCCAACGACCCGAACGCACGAGACGATGCCGTTTTTGGCACCGAGCAAGGGACATCGGCTGGCGTCAACCCAGCAGGCAACGCCGTGACCGGCACCGTCACGTCCGGCAGCGGCACTCCGACGTCGGACGCTGCAGGCAGCGGCGCCACGTTCGGGGCCAATCCGGTCACGGCAGGCCGCATCGCCTCCGCTTCAAGCAGCACGGCCATCACCGCGGGCGGCTTCATCGACCTCGTCGGGCTTTACGGCACGTTGCGGCTCAACGCAAACGGCACGTACGTCTACACGATCGACAACGCCAACCCGACCGTCAACGGCCTGAACACGGGTGCGGCCCTGACCGAGGTCTTCTACTACACGGTCACCAACTCGCTGGCGAAAACCGACACGGCGACGCTGACGATCACCATCAACGGAGCCAACGACGCGCCGATCGCAGCCAGCGACGCCTTCAACACCTCCGAGGACACGCCGCTCACCTTGACCGCCGCAGACTTGCTGGGCAACGACAGCGACCCGGACAGCACCACGCTGACCCTGGCCAGCGTGAGCAGCGGCGCCGGCGGTACCGTCGTCAAGAACCCTGATGGAACCGTCACGTTCACGCCCACGGCCAATTTCAACGGGAATGCCACGTTCACCTATACCGTGTCGGACGGGGTCACGACGACGACGGGAACGGTCGTCATCGCAGTCGCACCCGTCAACGACTACCCCATTGCCCGTGGCAACGACTACACGACCCCGGCCGACACCTTGCTCGCAGGGCGCAACGTCATCACGAACAACGATCCGGTTGCAGGTGCCGACGGCGACGTGGAAACGCCGGCCAGCGCACTGACCGTCGCACGGGTGAACGGAGCCGCTTTCGCGGCCAATGGAAGCGACGCCGGCCATCTGGCCGCCAACGGCTGGATGCAGGTGGCGCTCTCCCACGGCATCCTGTTCATCAAGGCGGACGGCACGACCGAGTACCGACCTGCACCCGGTGACACCACCGGCGACAGCTTCACCTACACGATCAGCGATGGAAGCGCCGAATCGGACGCGGCTACCGTCCAGATCTCCGTGAGCGCCGTGGCGACCCCGACGATCAGCGTCAGCAGCACGACCGTCAGCGAAACATCCCCTTACGCGGTCTTCGAAGTCAGCCTGGACTTCGCCGCAGCCAGCTCCATCAGCTTCAACCCGACGCTGGTGGGGGGGACGGCCACGATCGGCACGGACACCGGACCCAGTGGCGCACTGCAATTCTTCAACGGATCGAATTGGGTTTCCGCCTCTGGGGGGGTCACGCTCGCGGCAGGAACGACGTCGGTGCTCGTGCGCACGGCCATCACCAACGACGTAACGTTCGAAGGGGCGGAGAGTTTCTCGCTGGCCACCGGTGCCATCACCGGGAGCGTCGCGAACGCCTCGGGTGCCACAGGCGTTGCCACGATCAAGGACGACGGGACCAGCACGAACGTTTTTCTGGCAGGCACCAACGGCCCTGTCCCCGTGGCGGGGGTGGCGGACAACGACACGCCCACGATCTCGGTGAGCAACGTCGCGGTGAGCGAGGCTTCTCCTTATGCGGTGTTCCGGATCGCGCTGGACCGACCGAGCACGAGCAGCGTGGCGTTCACGCCTGGCCTCGCAAGCGGCTCGGCATCGGTCGGGACGGACACGGCCACCAGCGCAGCGCTGGAGTATTTCGATGGATCGGCTTGGGTCTCCGCTTCGAGCGGCATCACGCTCGCGCCCGGCGTCACCTCGGTCCTGGTACGGACCGCCATCAGCAACGATGCCGTGTACGAGGGCGCCGAGTCGTTCACCCTTGGCACCGGTGGCGTGAACGGAGCGGTGACCAACGCGGCAGGGGCAACCGGAACTGGAACCATCCAAGACGATGGCACCGAGGTCGGGGTGTTCCTGCCTGGCAACAACACCTCAACGCCCACGACGGGCACGGCGGACGACGACACCCCGGCGGTGTCCATCACCGTGACACCATCCTCCGTCGTGGAAGACTCGGGTGGGGTGCTCACTTACACCATCGCGCTCAGCCACGCTTCGGCCTTTGCGACCACCGTCAATTACGCGTTGTCGGGGACGGCGACGGCTGGCAGCGACTACACCAGCTCCGGAACCGGTACGCTGACGATCGCTGCGGGTGCGACGACGGGCACGATCACCATCACCCCCAGCGTCGATGGAAACGTGGAGCCGGACGAGACGGTCGTCGTGACCTTGACCGCTGGCAGCACCAACGGGCGGACGCTCGCGCTCGGCACGGCCGCAACCGGCTCCATCCTCAACGACGACGTGGCCGCGGCGCCGACGATCACCATCACCAGCGACAAGTCGGCCCTGCGTGGCGGCGAGACCGCAACGCTCACGTTCACGCTCTCCGAGCCATCTTCCGACTTCACGTTGGCGGACATCAGCGTCAGCGGCGGCACCTTGAGCAATTTTGCGGGCAGCGGCAGCAGCTACAGCGCGACGTTCACGCCCAGGGACAACGTTACATCGCCAGGCCTCATCCACGTGGCAAGCAACGCTTTCTCCGGTGCTGGCGGCACGCCCAACGCAGACGGGACGGACGCGGACAACACCGCAACGCTCTTCATCGACACCGTGCGCCCCACCGTCGCCGTTTCGACCGACCGCACGAACCTGCGTTTGGGCGAAACCGCCCTCGTGACGTTCGCGCTGTCCGAGCCGTCTGCGGACTTCGGCGCCGCCGACGTCGCCGTCACGGGCGGCGTGCTCAGCAACTTCAGCGGCAGCGGCTCGGTTTACACCGCGACGTTCTCACCGAATGCTGCGAGCGGAACGATCTCCGTGGCCAGCGCCACCTTCTCCGACGCCGCTGGCAACTTCAATGCGGACGGCGCGGACGCCAACAACTTGGTGGCCATCGCCCACGACGGCACCCGACCCACCGTCGTCGTCTCGACGGATCGGGCGAGCCTCAAGCAAGGCGAAGCTGCGGTCATCACCTTCACCCTGTCCGAGCCTTCCACCGACTTCGGCACACCGGACGTGACGGTCACCGGCGGCACGCTCAGCAATTTCGTTGGCAGCGGCACCGTCTACACGGCGACGTTCACTCCAAGCGCAGCTGCAGGGTCCGTCTCCGTCGCCAGCGCCGCATTCTCTGACGCTGCCGGCAACTTCAACGCGGACGGCCTGGACGCCGACAACTCGGTGGCCATCTCGTACGACGGAACGTCGCCCACCGTGGTGGTCTCGACCGACCGAGCCAGTCTCAAGCTCGGTGAAACCGCCACCATCACTTTCACCTTGTCCGAACCCTCTGCGGACTTCAGCGCAGCAGACGTGGCGGTCACCGGAGGCACGCTCAGCAACTTCAGCGGCAGCGGCTCCGTCTACACGGCGACTTTCACTCCGAGCGGCGCTGCAGGGTCCGTCACCGTGGCAAGCGGCGTCTTCGCCGACGCTGCTGGCAACTTCAACGGGGACGGCTCAGACGCTGACAACTCGGTGGCCATCGCCTACGACGGCGCGCGTCCGACGATCGCCATCTCCGCCGACCGGACCAACCTGCGACGCGGCGACACCGCGGTGCTCACGTTCACGCTTTCGGAGCCATCTTCCGATTTCGTCCTAGGAGACATCGCCGTCGCGGGCGGCACGCTGAGCGATTTCACCGGCAGCGGGACCACCTACACCGCGCGGTTCACGCCAACGATCGGCGTCGCAATGACGGGGTCGATCAGCGTGGCCAGCGCTGCATTCACCGACGCAGCGGGCAACCTGAACAACGACGGGAGCGACGCGGACAACCGAGTGGCGCTGGCCATCGACACCCTCTCGATGCCGAGCGTGAGCAATCCTGTCGTGAACGAGGCATCGCCCTTTGCCGTCTTCACCGTCAGCGCGTCGCCTGGGCAGTCGGTGACCCTTGCGTTGTCGGCAGGCACCGCAACCGGGCTCGGCACGGACTTCGGCAGCGAAGGCCCTGGAGGCCTCGAGGTGTCGATCGACGGTGGTGTGACCTGGTCGGCTTACGCGAGCAACGTGACGGTCCCCGCTCTCGGAACTTTCTTGGTTCGCACGCCCGTGGTCGACGATGGGTTCAGCGACGACGGCGAGACGTTTGCGCTCACGGTCACGACCGGGACGGGCACGACCACCGGCACCGCGACGCTGAAGGACGACGGCGGCGGCGACGTCTACCGGCCCGATGGAAGCATCGATCCGAGCGCCCCTCGCAGCGATGACCGCCCGGTCTTCGTCAGCAATCCCATCGTCAACGAAGCTTCGCCGACGGCGGTCTTTACCGTCAGCGGCAGCCCAGGCCGATCCCTTAGCCTTGCCTTGGAAGGCGGATCTGCCACGGGCGGAGGCACCGATTTCGGGCCAGGGCTGCAGGTTTCCGTGGACGGCGGAACGACATGGGCCGACTATGCGGGTCCGATCGCGTTGCCGGCCAGCGGCCAACTGTTGGTCCGCACGTCCATCGTTGACGACGCCGTGGCCGACAACGGCGAAGCGTTTGCGCTGATAGCCACGCCGCGGGGCGGGGCCGCCGTGCGCGGCGATGCGACGATCCGCGATGACGGCACGGGGAGCATCTTCGGGCCCGACGGCAGCATCGACGCGTCGGCGGTGCCAGACGACGACCGGCCGCTGAGCGTCAGCAGCCCCACGGTGAGCGAAGCGTCGCCTTACATCGTGTTCGCGGTCGACGCAGCCGGCGGCGAACGTGTGACCTTGGCACTGGAGTCTGGAACGGCCACGGCCGGTGCCGACACAGGCACTGCTCTGGAAGTCTTCGACGGCATCGCGTGGCGTTCCTACAATGCCGGCAGCTTGGTCCAGGTCGGTGGAAGCGGCCGGCTGCTGGTTCGGGTGGCCGTGGTCAACGACAGCAGCTTCGAAGGGAGCGAAACCCTTCGCCTGCTTGCTCGCAGCACGGGCGGCACGGCAGCTGTCGGCACGGCCACCATCAGGGACGACGGCGGGTCCGCCGAAGTCTTCACCGCCGACAACTCCGACGGCGTGGCCGCGACGGGGACTGCCGACGACGACCGCCCAGTGGCCGTGGATCCGCCGCCGGTGCTACCGCCTGCTGCGCAGCCGGCTGCTCCCGAGCCCGCGCCGGTCGCCGCGCCGGCTTTCGCGTTCGACGTGCCCGTTGCGCAGCCGACCGTGCCGATCACGTTTGCGTCCGTCGAAAGGGTTGCCACCGAGGCCGTGGCGGCTCTGCCGGACCGCTTCGGCGATGCGTTGACCCAACCGTCGGGTTTCCGCGTCATGGTACTGAGCGACACCCAGCCCAGGCTGAGCGTCTTCATGGGCATCACGGACCAGTACGTCGAGCCAGGCGACCCGAGCAGCTTCACCCTGCCTTCCGACGCGTTCGCTCACACGCAGCCGGACGCCACGGTGAGCTTGACCGCCAGGCGCGCTGACGGTGCCGAGCTGCCGGCCTGGGTGCAGTTCGACGCCCGCACGGGCACCTTCCGAGTGGATCCCCCGGCGGGGTTCGATGGCGAGCTGCAAGTGGTCGTGATCGCGCGCGATGCCGAGGGGCGCGAGGCCCGATCGGTGTTCAAGATGTCGATCGGCAAGGGGAAGCGGATCTCGTTCGGTCATCCAGGGCTGAGCGAACAGATCCGCGTTGCGTCCCAGGCGGGCTCCGGCTGGATGCCTGAACGCGTCGTGAGGGTCCCGGCCTGATGCAGGAATCGGGTGGGGCTGCGGTCGCTCGGCTGTACGAGCTGGTCCGCCGTGCCCGGCTGGCCAAAAACGCGCGCGAGCTGGCCTTTCTGCTCGTCAACGACACGTTGCAGCTGCTGCCGTATCGGCAGAGCGTGTTTTGGCGCGCAGACGCTGGCATCGATAGCCTGTCGGGCGTGCTGCAGCCCGAGGCCAACGCTCCGTATGCGCAATGGGTCACCCGACTGTGCCGGCACGTGGCAGCACAACCTCCTGCTGACGGACGTTTGGCAAGCGACGACCTTCCATCCGACTTGGCTGCCGGTTGGGCCGAATGGTGGCCTGCGCATGCCCTGGTGCTTCCCATGGGAGGAAGCGGCGAAACCGAGCAATCCCTGCTGGTGCTGCTCGGCGAGCGCCCATGGAGCGACATGGACGTCGCGCTGGCCCGCGAATGGACGCAGGCGTGGTGGCACGCGTTCGCTGCGCTGCGCCGCCCGCGCGGCGTGGGAGCGGTGGGCGGCTGGTTCTCGCGCCTTGGAAACGCGACGTCGGAGGGAGCCAAACGTCCCGTTTGGTGGCGGCGCGCAAGTGTGCGTTGGCTGGCCGCTTCGTTGCTCGTCGCTGCATGTCCCGTTCGCTTGACGGTGCTCGCTCCCGGCGAACTGGTGCCCGCTCATCCAGCCGTGGTGCGCGCACCGCTGGACGGCGTCATCGCCCACTTCCAGGTCCAGCCGAACGACAGCGTCGCCAAAGGCCAGGTGCTGTTCGGGTTCGATGAGATGCTCATCCAGGGACGGCTGGACGTTGCCCGCAAGGCGCTGGCCACGATCGAAACGGAGTACCGGCAGTCGTCGCAGCAAGCCCTGGGCGATGCGCGCGCCAAGTCGCAGCTCGTCTTGCTCACCGGCAAGATCGACGAGAAGCGCGCCGAGGTCGAGTACTT
The DNA here is from genome assembly GCF_014652235.1 of Pseudorhodoferax aquiterrae. Taxonomy (GTDB): domain Bacteria; phylum Pseudomonadota; class Gammaproteobacteria; order Burkholderiales; family Burkholderiaceae_C; genus Pseudorhodoferax; species Pseudorhodoferax aquiterrae. The sequence goes on along the minus strand of NZ_BMYK01000026.1, from coordinate 25,400 downwards.
GGACGGCCAACTGGCCCGCGCCCGCGTGCTAGCGCCGCAGGGGGGCACCGTGTTGTTCGACGACCCGAGCGAGTGGATCGGCAAGCCGGTCACCGTGGGCGAACGGATCCTTCGCATCGCGGAGCCGGACGACGTGGAGATCGAGGCATGGCTGCCGCTGGCCGATGCGATCGCGCTGCAGCCTGGCGCGCAGGTGAAGCTGTACCTCAACGCCACGCCGCTGGAGCCGATCACCGCGCGGGTGCGCTACTTCGCTCACGATGCGGTCCAGCGCCCCGAAGGCGGCTACGCCTATCGGCTGCGAGCGACCTTGGATGGTCCCACGGCACATCGTGTGGGTCTCAAGGGCGCGGCCAAGCTCTACGCAGGCTGGGTGCCCCTTTCCTATTGGGCGTTGCGACGGCCGCTTGCAACCGCACGGGCCACCTTGGGACTGTGACGATGGCGTTGCCGCCTCTGCGCGAAGAATTGGTTCTTCATCCCGGCCCTGCCCTGCCCGATGGCCAGCCGAGCTGGACGCTCCACGACCCCGTTCGTCAGCTGTTCTTCCGACTCGACTGGCCAACCTTCGAGATCTTGAAGCGCTGGTCACAAGCCAACGTGGAGGCGATTGCCGCTGACGTTTGCGCGAACACCACGTTGGACATGCAAACGCAAGACGTCGAGCGAGTGATCGAGTTCTTGGCCGGACACCAGCTGACGCGACCCGAGCCAGGTCGCGCGGACGAATGGGCCGAAAGGTGGGCCCGCCAGCGCTCGTCGCTGTGGAAATGGCTGCTGCATCATTACTTGTTCTTCCGGATCCCACTTTGGAGACCTGATGCGTGGCTCCATCGCTGGCTGCCCGCCGCCCGGTTGTTCGGGACCTCATCGTTCCGCTGGTTGACGGTGGCGGCGTTGCTGGTGGGCGTCGGTCAAGCCGCCCGGCAATGGGACGTGTTCCAGGCGTCCCTGGTGGACGCGTTCAGCTGGCAGGGCCTGGCCGCGTACGGCTTGGCGCTTTTCGTCACGAAGTTCCTCCACGAACTCGGCCATGCTTTCACTGCAAAGCACTACGGGTGCCGCGTGCCGACGATGGGGGTGGCCTTCCTCGTGATGTGGCCAGTGGCCTACACCGACACCAACGAGACCTGGAAGCTCACGGACGCACGTCGCCGGTTGCGTGTGGCGTGCGCAGGCATCGTGACGGAACTGCACATCGCGGCATGGGCCACGCTGGCGTGGGCGTTTCTGCCTGACGGTGCCTGGCGTTCGGCAGCCTTCGTGCTGGCCACGACCAGCTGGCTAGTGACGCTGGCCATCAACGCCAGCCCGTTCATGCGCTTCGACGGGTACTTCATCCTCTCCGATGCGCTGGACATGCCGAACCTGCACGAGCGCAGCTTTGCACTGGCTCGGTGGCATTTGCGAGAACGCCTCTTCGATCTTCGAGAACCGGTCCCCGAGTTCCTTTCTTCTGCGCGCACGCGTGCCATGATCGGATTCGCATGGGCGACCTGGGTTTATCGCTGCGTGCTCTTTCTCGGCATTGCGCTGCTGGTCTACCAGTTCTTCTTGAAGGTTCTCGGCATCTTGTTGTTCGCGGTCGAGATCGGCTGGTTCATCATGGCGCCGTTGCGACAGGAGTGGGTGGCATGGCGAGCGCGTTGGCCACGCATCCGTGCGTCGTCAAGGACGCGCTGGACGGTAGCGCTCCTTTTCACGGCTGTGCTGCTCACCCTCTTGCCTTGGCCGACGCGCTCCACGGCGACGGCCTTGTTGCGGCCGGCGGAAATTTGGCCGGTTTACGCGCCCGGACATGCCCGTCTTGAAGCGTTACCTTTCTGGGACGGCCAGCCGGTTGCCCTAGGGGCGGAGTTGATGAGCCTGCACTCGTACGAGCTGACGCAGCGAAGAGCCGCTTTGTCGGCCCGCTTACAAGGGCTTCAATGGCAGGCCGCCACGGCCGGATTCGACGCCGAAACGCGCAAACAGCTGCTCGTCAGCGAAGACATTGTCTCGGCCACGCGCGCGGAATTGGCCAACGTCGAAGCAGAGCTTCAGACTTATCGCCCGACCGCGCCGTTCGCGGGCCACTTGCGGGACGTCGATCCCGACCTGCGCCCAGGCCAGTGGGTCGCGCGTCGCGAGCGGATCGGACTTCTCGTTCGCGACGACGGTCGGTGGATCGTGGAGACCTGGGTGGACGAGGACATGGTGCGAACGATCGCCGTTGGCGATGCGGCCGTGTTCATTGCCCCTGCCGCGCCCTTGCGTGGGCTTGCGTTGGAGGTCGCCTCGATCGACCGCGACACCGCCCGCAGTCTGCCTCGCCCGGAGGTGGCGGCCCAGAGCGGGGGGCATCTCTTGACGCGTGAGAAAGGCAACCAATTGGTGCCAGAACACGGTGCGTATCACGTCGTGCTGACGTTGCAGGATCCCTTGCCGGAGATGCTGAGCGGCCAGTCGTGGAGAGGCCAGTTGTCCATCTCGGGCCGCTGGGAGCCACCTGCCGCAAGGTACGCCCGACAGATCCTCGCCGTCCTGGTGCGCGAACTCGGCTTTTGACGCTCACGTGCCTTTGTTCGCGACGCGGTTGGCCGTGCGATCCCAAGGATGCCGGCCTGAATCCGGAGCTACGTTCGTGGGGCCGAACGGTCCAACGGCGCCCCGCTCAGACTGGAGTGCACAGCCCGAGGACCTGCTCCTGTTGTGAGCAGTTCTTCGAAGGCTTCATCTTCACAGGCAACGCCTGCTGAGTCTTGCCAGCGATGCAGGATCGGATCTCTCGCGTCGTCGGAGGGTAGTAGAACCACCCGCGGCCCAAGTCGGGAAGAGCCATTTGGACTTCGCGCCACTTCGGATGCCCCTTCTCCTGAAGCGTCGAGAAGTTTTGGCACAGAGAACGCGTCATGTTGCGCAGGTGGGTTTCCGTGTCTTTGAACTGGAAGTCATAGGTCACAAGAAAAGCTTTCACCGCAAGGCCCGGAATGTCTGACGCAAGCAGGTTGGGGTAATTCTTGGAGAGCACGTCGGCAGCAAAATAGGTTTTGAGAACCGATGCACTGGTCGCGTGATTGGGATCGAACTTGAGCAGCTTGATCAGTTTCCGCGATTCAGGCTTCATGTCCACGAGCAACTTCGCCGGCTGTCCTGCGACGACTGCCACCACGTCCATGCTTTTGTCGGTCACAAGCTTGATCAGCGCGTCCTCGTTGGAAAGGTACGTGGTGTTCGACGGAGGCATCGGCTCACCAAACATCAAACGATAAAGCGTCGCCGAGGTCAGCGCCGTTCCACTGCCTGATTCGCCCGCCCCGATTTTCGCGTTCTTGATTTCGTGGATGTAGTTCAACTCCGAGTCGGCTCGAACGATGAAGTAAATCTCCTCGTTGTAAAGCGGCATGATCACGCGCAGCGGCCGAATCATGTCCTTGGCTTCAACGTTGCCTCCAGCAGCGATGTCGAGGAACGCTTGATACACGTCCGATTGCACCAAGGCGAGTTTCACGCCCGCGTCGTAACGCAACCGCCGTACGTTTGCCGCCGAACCCGCGGAGGGCAAAACCTCGAACTTCAAATCCGCAGATGGCGCCACAAACTGCGCAAGATCCTGCCCGATCTTGATGTACGTTCCCCTTTCGGAAGCCGTCACGATCTTGTACTCGGCCCCGGCGAATGAAGCGACGTGAAGGAGAAACGTCGCCATGGTCAGCGCACGCAGGAGGAGTTTGTTCATTTTTGTGAGGATCTCTTTGAAACGAGTGCTATGGACTGGAGAGCCCTAGCGCCGCAACGGCAGAGGGGCACGTTTCCGTGTTTGCCGGGATTCGCGCGGGACCTGATGGGGCATTGATTTTTTGCGGGGCGGACAATCCCAGTGCGGTGTCATTCGCTGAGGTCGAGGAAGGCCTTCCATCGTCTTGGTGTCCGCCGCTTAGGCGAGGTGAGTCCACCACCTTGAGGTTCGACGGGGCGCCAGTGGACGACCCAACCAACGCCGATGTCGCTTCAAGGCCGCTCGAGTTGGACACGATCCCGGCTGACGGTGGTTGGCCCCTCGCCGGATCGATCTTCGCGGGGTTTCCAGCGAACAGAAAAGCCGAAGCGGCGGTCAGCAGCAGGAGCAAAGCCCCTGCCATTGCAACGCGGGGCCTTGGTCGAACTGTCGCGGCAACGGGCCCCTTCTGCGGCGAGGCGATCTGATCGTCACGATTGAGATCATGATGCGAGGAATTCTCACCAACCAAAGATTTAGCAATGGACTCCGCGATTCTCGAATTTTTCGCAGCTCCGTCGATCATCTGCTGGCCGAAATTGGACGGCCTGAACTGGAAATCACCTGTCTGAGTCAACGCTTCCGAGAAATCTCCACCGCATTTGTGGCAATTCGAAGCGGTCCTGAGGTCAATCCCTTCGCAGCGATAGCAAGGACGCAGATTTAACTGCTCGTCACACTTGTTGTAATAACCTACATCAGCCGGATTGAGTTGGTGGCAGAAGAGGCATTGAAGACTTGAAGTCCGCGCATCTAGGGAAAGGCCGACCTTCGCGGTCGGCAAATTAGAGTTGTTGTTTTGATCGCTCGATCACCATTATGTTGGTTGCGCGCGTAGCGTTAGGGATGGTTCCCCTTAGAGACCGCGCGAATCAGGTGCAGTTGCAGGTGCCGAGATGGGTAGAGTGCGAAGTTGCGCGGGATTTTTTTCGATTGCCACTTCGCTCCGTCTGCCGCACACTGAACGAGCCCAGTGCCGCAACGCTGGGTAAAACGAGCTTTGCACCCGCCGTCTGGCGGGTGTTTTTTCCGCTTGCGAGATCACTGCACGCGGGGACGCGTCAGCGCTCTTGTCCACCTGTCATGGTCACAACGCAAGCATTTGGCGGCCCTGCCGGCGCTGAGGTCGCTTGAGAAGCCGCAACGGACGCAGCAATACAGACCTTGCGTCGGCGGTTCTTGGACCACCTCCCGGTGTTCGGGCGGCAGCACCGACAACCCCGCTCGCACTTGCTCGGGCTCGAAGAAGTACAGGCTCACGTCTCCATCGGTCTCCAGGATGGCAAGCCTGACTTGGCCGAGATGCTCCACGCCGCGCTGTCGAAGCTCCATGAACAGCTCGGACGAGGACATGTTGAGGCCTTCCAACGATTCCAGCTTGTACAGCCCGTCTTCGATGACCGTGACCGGCCTGCCATCCATCCAGCTTTCGAACCGCTTGCTCCGGGCCATGGCCATGGTCGTCAGTCGGTACACCGCGAGCAGCGTCAGGAACACCATCGCGACCGGGAAGATCGGCACGTCTTCGTAGAAGGACACGTCTCCCGCTGCCGAGCCCAGAGTCAGGATGACCACCAGTTCGAACAGCGAAAGTTGGCGGATGCCACGCCGACCGCTCAGTTTGAGGAACAGGAAGACGGCGCAGTAAGCGAAGAGGGTTCGAAACGCCACTTCACCCAAAAAGGCTAAAGGCAGGTCCTTGAGGAACATGCGCCCGGGGTCGAAGGTTGTCAGCATGGGTGTTGGTATCTTGTTGAGGCAATAAGCCCGGCCGGTCGGCAGGCCGCCGATCTTCTCTGGACTTGCGACAACGGCACCACAAAGAGGTAGCTGTTCCTCATTTCTGGGATGAGGTCCAGGGTGTCGAATCAGAGGTCTTCTCCCTGCTCGCACAAGTCGCTGAGCACAGGCCGGTCGGGTGCGGAGTTTCTTCGATTGCAAGATGCAAAGAGGTGGAGGACACTGCGAGGGCCCGGCCGCCACGCCGGGTCAACGCAACGTTCGCACCCGCCAAACGGCGGGTGCTTTTTTCCGATTGGCGTTGCGGTGGATCGGTGTTGGACATGCGTCGAGCGGTTCTTCTTACCGCAGGATCGCAAGCTGGTCGAACAGCAGATCCAGTTCCACCGACTTGTCGAAAACGGCATCCACGTTCAAGGCTGCGCATCGCGATCGCATGTCGGGAGTAGCGTAGTTGGTGGTCACGAAGACAGGCCTCGCCTTGTCCCGTCCCTGAAGCGCGCGGGCAACGCTTAACCCCGAGCCAGAGGCCACGAAAAGATCCACCAGCGCGACGTCCCAGTCCAATTCGGCGAGCATCTTGATCGCATGGCTCTCGGTCGCGGCCCAGCCCACGATCTCGGCACCGAACAACTCTTTCAACGTCTCGATGAGATTGATCGTGGCACTGTCTTCCACCACAAACACGCGCATCGCCACCTCGTCGTTTGGAGCGTTCCCGGAACAGGGTCACAGGTTGGTCTGAAACGCAGCCGCCGTCGGTAGGCAAAACGCTCCTCAGCGGTTCAGGACGACTCGTACGCGCAGCAACAGCGCGCGAGTCGGCGGCTGAAGGCGCATCCACGAGGAGATCCACCGAAGGCGCTAGTCGCCATAGGAATTGTGTCGAGGAGGCAGCGTTGCAAGGGCACCACGCACCGCGCGCCGAGTGAGGTAGGCTCCTCCCTGCGTCGCATGGCTTTCAGCCTGGTCCTCGCCCCCGGGGACTGACGGCAGTTACGACAGGAGACTTCCGTGGCCGAGTCGCCAAACCCTTCGGACTTCGATCTCGACCCGCGACTGGTGGGGCTTGATGACGGAACGGACCCGTTCGTGGCGGCCGTCCGCGCGACGCGGATGCCCATGGTGATCACGGATCCGCGACAGACGGACAACCCGATCGTCTTCGTCAACGCAGCCTTCTGCACGATGACGGGTTACGAGCGATCGGAGATCGTCGGCCGCAACTGCCGCTTTCTGCAGGGGCCGCAGACGGATCCGAGCGCGGTGCGCAAGATCCGCGAGGCCGTTGAGGCACGAACAACCATCCAGCTCGAGCTGTGCAACTACCGCAAGGACGGAAAGACCTTCTGGAACCGTTTGCTGTTGGGGCCGGTGCGAGCCAAGGACGGCGGGGTCGCCTACTTCTTTGGTAGCCAGATGGACGTGACAGCGGATCGCGAACGGCTTTCCGGACTGGAGCAAACCAACTCGGTGCTGGCGTCGCAGGTCGTGGCGCGCGAGCGGGAAATCGAGATCAACGAGGCCAGACTCTTGGCTGCTGCGGACGCAGGGGATCTCGGCATTTGGCAGCTGGACCTGGACAAGCTTGAACTGCGCGCATCCAAACACTGCAAAACGAATTTCGGCCGCGATCCGAATCTGCCGTTCACGTACGCCCAGTTGTTGGAAGCTGTCCACGCCGACGACCGTTCGCGGATGCAAACGGCCGTGCAACGCACCGTTGCAACCGGAGAGGTCTACCGGATCGACTACCGTGTGCTCCGCCCCGACGATCAGCAGGGCTGGGTCCGCATCCAGGGGCGTCTGGAAAGGGATGCGGACGGCAGGCCTGCGTTTCTTGCAGGGATCTCTCAGGACATCACTCCCGAAGTCCTCGGTCGCCGGCGCACGGAGCTGCTGGACTACCTGGATCGGGAGGTCTACGGTGTGCTCGACGACGCCAGCGAAGTCGCGTATCGCGCGGCCGAAGCGCTTGGCCGCGCGCTTGATGTGAGCCGGGCGGGCTACGGGACGGTGGACACCCAGGCCGAGACCATAGCGATTGCCCGTGATTGGAACGCGCCAGGCATCCAGACGCTGGCCGGCGTGCTGCGTTTCCGCGACTACGGCTCCTACATCGAGGACCTCAAGCGCGGCGACACCGTGGTGTTCGCGGACGCCTTCTTGGACCCCCGCACCCGTGACAACGCCGATGCGCTCGTTGCCATCAGCGCGCAGGCCGTGGTCAACATGCCGGTCAGCGAAGCAGGGGGAATTGTCGCCCTGCTCTATTTGAACCACGCCACAGCGAGGAATTGGACGCCGCACGAACTTGCCCTCGTGCGTGAGGTGGCCCTGCGCACTCGACAAGCGGTTCAGCGCCGACGCGCCGAACAGGACCTGCAAAACCTTGCCGACTCCCTGGAGCGCCAGGTACGGGAGCGAACGCAGGAGCTTATGCGATCTGAAGCTGCGTTGCGCCAATCGCAAAAGATGGAGGCGGTCGGGCAACTGACCGGTGGTCTGGCGCACGACTTCAACAATTTGCTAGGCGCCATCTCGGGCAGCTTCGAGATGCTGCAGCGGCGCCTCAAAGGCGACGCGGCGCTCGCGCGATACGTGGATATGGGCCAGGCGGCCACCAAGCGAGCGGCGGCGTTGACCCATCGGCTTCTCGCCTTCTCCAGACAGCAAACGCTTGAGCCGAGGGTGCTCCAAGTCGACAGCCTCATCGAAGGGTTCGAGGACCTTGTGCGACGAACCATCGGTCCACAAGTGGCGTTGGAGGTGGCTCCGGCAAACGGACTTTGGCAGGTGCTTGCCGATCCTGGTCAATTGGAGAGCGCGCTGCTCAACCTGTGCATCAACGCGCGGGACGCGATGCCCAACGGCGGGCGGCTGACCATCGAGACCGCGAACCGAACGATCGGTGAAGAGGGCGCCCTCGCTCTTCAGCTCACCCCGGGACAGTACGTGAGCATCTGCGTCACGGACAACGGGACTGGCATGCCGGAGGACGTGGTCGAGCACGCCTTTGAGCCCTTCTTCACGACCAAACCGATCGGTGCAGGTACCGGCTTGGGCCTGTCCATGGTTTACGGCTTTGCTCGCCAGTCGGGTGGGCAAGCGCGCATCCATTCGAAGTTGGGCGCAGGAACGACGGTGTGCATGTACCTTCCTCGCCACGAAGGAGAGCCGACAGGGCCCGGCGAAAGTATCGCGCCAACCAAGGCGCCGCCCGACGCAGGGCCGGGCGCGACGATCCTTGTCGTCGACGATGAGCATGCGGTCCGCACGCTCATGGCCGAAGTGCTCCGTGAAATGGGCCACAGCGTGCTGGAAGCGGCAGACGGTCCCGACGCCGTACGGCAGTTGCAGGCGGACCTCCGCATCTCGTTCTTGGTCACCGACGTCGGTCTGCCTGGCGGCATGAACGGACGCCAGGTCGCGGAAGCCGCTCGCACGATGCAGCCCGCCATCAAGGTGTTGTTCGTCACCGGATACGCCGACCACTCTGCACTGAGCCACACGCACCTTCTCAACGGGATGCACGTTTTGACGAAACCTTTCGATCTGAACGCGTTTTGTCAGCGGGTCCAGGACATGATCGAGGCCACCGGGCCGTGAGCCAGCGCTTCAGGTTCCGAGCAAGCAGCGCCTGCGATGGCACGGACGGTCGTCGAACGCGTCACGATCGCGCCATGATCCCGAAGGCCGAACATCGAACAATGCGGGCATGCGAATTAGCTCGCAGCCCTGCAAAAGTGCTTCATGCGCCCCCCGAAGGCCCTCCTCCACCATCGCTTCTTTCGCATGCTTCACGGCGAAACCCTCGCCGCACGCTCGAGCGGACATTTAAGGGCGCGAGTGACCATCGCGCTCGGATGCGTCGTCTCCGCCGCCATGGCGCCGCGATGCAGGAAAGGGTGGTCCGAATCGGCGCAGCCTGCGCGCCGCCCGTCGTCCGCGCACGAAAAGGCGGCCGATCGTGCCAGCACGACGCGGCTGGTGTGCTCGTCAACGTTGGCATTGCTATCGGTCGTGGGTGTCCGCGAAAGCGAAGCCGCGCCCTTCATCCACCGCACGATCCCGCCGCAGCCGACCCAGGTCACTAAGGATGAGCAGCCCTGCAGCAATCGCTCCCGCCGAGCTGATCAAGATCTCGGTCAGCTGGTGACTCGAACGCTCACGGTCAACGCGTCGGCGTTGCGCCGCGCAGCTTCTAAGATCGATGCCAACATGTTGCCACCGCTGCGCCACGACTTCGAGGTGTGCCAGCTTCGCATGGCCCGCAAAGTTATGCCGCCTGAAGTTCTCATCGTTCTTGAGCAGTGCCGAGAGACGCTCAGACTCCTGGAGGGCCCAGCGGCACTGGACAGTCTCGCTGCCGACCTCGTCAAGCACTTGCTTCAGCTGCTAGAAGGTCGAAGGTTGACGTTGCCTTTCCTGAAGCGTTAGCTGGAAACGCTCGCAGAGGTGCCGCAGCTCGCCTCAATCATCGGCGCCATGCATCGGTTTACTGGCCGCCTCTGCGCTGAACTTGAACCTCGCTCGGTCCAGCCGCCCCAGCGACTGACCCGGGCGCCCTGACCGAAGCGCCTTCCTGAGGCGGCTCCGCTCCTGCTCCACTGCGTACAGCAGCAAAAAATTGGCGCCCGGGTTTCGCTCCGGGCGAGCGGGAAAGGCCTGGTTTCCGGCAGCCCACACTACCTAGTGGACAGGGGACGATGACGCCCGCCGCAACGGTAGCAAAGCCATGTGACAGGAGGAGCATTCCCCTCTCTTACGGGGGCCATGAGCGGGCGTCGCATCCGGGAGTAGTTCAGCATGGGATTTGCATCGCCAGCTTGCCAACGCGGCAGGCGCACCCGCTCGCTCCGGAAAACGCGTTCAGCAAACTAGGCGGTCACGCGCCTTTTCTCGTAGGCCTCGATGACGGCCGAAGCTATGGTTTCCCACTGCTGCTTCTGCTCGTTGCTCATGTGCTGCCAGCGAGGGCTCCAGCCGCCCGCTTTTGCTACAGCATCGTGGGCCACGCGACCGAACGTTTTGTCGATCGCCACGGGACTCTCGTCCGCCTTTTTCTCTTCGGGCATGACGGCCCAACCGCCGTCAGGACTCGATTTTGAACGGCGTGTGTATCCGATGCGACCTGCGGCCCGCATCGCTTGCAGCCGCCGCTCTACGATGCGTCGATACAAAAGGCCGCTTCTTGTCGCCGAGACGATTTTGAGCGCTTCCCTCTTCACAGCGCCCTCTTTCAAATCGCCCATCTCGCGGTGACCGTTTGCAATGGCCTCGAGGATGGCCACGTCCAAAGCGCTGTAATCGACCAGGTTGTCCATCGACAGAATTTACCGCGACACCGAAGTTGCGGAACATTCCGGTGCGTCCTGCGCTGAACCGTTCAAGGCACGCCGATCGCGGTGCGCGACCGCGCCCTGCAGCCGGCCCCCGACGACCGTGGGTCGCACCGAGGGCTGGCGTCTGGCTACGGACTAGTTGCGTCGGCGCGATGCGGCAAGGCCGAGCAGTCCCAGGCCCAGAAGCGCCACGGAGGCTGGTTCGGGAACGTCGATGGCCTTGCTGGTGATCATCAGGTTGAAATTCACGGTGGTGCTCATGAACTCTTGCGTCGTGAAGCCCAGGCACCCAGCGTCGGCACCGGCCGCTGCGCAAACGGCTGGATCCAGGGCGGTCAACGTCGGAGCAGCGAAGAAACTGACGAAATATTCGAAGCCGTCGTAGGTGAACGATTCGTTGAGGGAGCCGGCAAGAACGAAGATGTCATCGCAGGCGACTGCGCTCTGAACCACGCAAGTGCCCGCCACGTTGGGCGTTTCAGCGAAATTGATCGTGTACGTCGCGCCCACGGAGGAATACGGCAGACCGGAGTTGGTCGGACGCAGCTGCAGCTGGGCTGCGATCTCGGCCACTTTCAAGGAAACGCTGTTGCGGCCGAGGTTGCCGTTGTTCACGTGGGTGTAGCTGTTCGCCAGCGCGGCATCGCCATCGGTGATGAGAACGCCGCCACTGGGTGAATTGGAAATGATCAGCCCACTGCGGTTGACCCCGACGGTGCCGCCAGCGACTCCCCAATTGATTTCGTCAGACGAGGCCACGCCGTTGCTCGAAGCGCGACCGCTCGTGAACTGCGTTTCGGCCGCCAAGAACGAGCTGTTGACCATGTAGTCCCACTGGGCGATGGGCGCGGCAGACACGGCGCTGACGCAAAACGCAGCCAGAGCTGCCGCACCCGATTTCAAAATCACAGATTTCATCTTTCTCATCCTAGACCCCGCACGCGAAGTACGTACGTACAGTTACTTCCGCAGCTTTTGGGCCAAAGCACGTTTCTTGTGATTTATCAAGCCCTTGCGATCATCATTTCAGATGAAATGCCAATTTTTGCCAAGCCACTCGACGTAGGACAACCCGCCGTCCCTCACGGCGCCGTCAGTGCCTACCCTCGGCCTTAAGGCATCTCCGTGTGGCGGCGCCCAAGCATCGCTCGCGGTCAGCACAGTCGCCATCTCACAACGGCGCGGGGCTGGTACGCGACGAAGGGCCACCGAGCGCCATGAGGCGCCTCACTTCCTTCGCATTGATGGCTGTGGCCTGTTGCTCGCGCACGAAGTCCAAGAAGCAATCCGACGCCAGCGGTCTGCTGAAAAGATAACCCTGAATTTCCCCACACCCGTGATTGCCATGGCGGCACAATAATTCTGGTAGTTCTTGACTGAATAGTTTTGGTAGGTGGTCCGTGATAGCAGTGTTTAGCGTGGTATTTGGAGCCAGCTCCGCCCGAAGCACGTGCTCTCTGCTGCGGATATGGCCAACCGGAGCTACTGCACCTTAAGCACCAAAACACGATCTTTGACGGCGAGCACTTTTCGGCGGTGCTCGGTCTCGATGCGATTTATCAGCGGCGATCGCCCGCCCCAGCCTGGTCCTTTCGATTGGCTTGTCAGCGACTGCTCCGACTAGTCTCATGCGATTTAGGCCGCTCGACTGGTCGATGGACCAAGGCTCCGTCCATCGCAGCGAAGCACGTTGCAAAGAAACATCAACGCGGGACGGCCGCGGCATCTCTCGTGGGACTCGTCGATCGCGAATGCCCGACAGAAGCTACCGCGCCAACGTTTTCATCGCCGCGGTCAAAGTCTGTCTCGTCTTCCAGTAGGCCGACCAGGGATCATGCTTCTGAAAGCTCAGGTATTCCCGCGCGTTTGTGATCGTCCACTGCGCGCCGCTCTTGAGTTCACCGAGCTGCTCCCATGCGACGGGCATCGACACCCCAAGCCCCGGCCGCGACCTCGCCGAGAACGCCGCTGCCGTCGTCGCGCCGTGGCCGTTGCGCAGGTAGTCCACGAACAGTTTGCCCACGCGGTTCTTCGGTCCGCTCTTGGCCACGAAGCGCGTTGGGATGGTCCGCGCCAGGTGCTGCACCACGGCCTGTGAGAAGCTTTTGACGGTGTCGTAGTCCAGCCGCGGCGCCAACGGCACGACCACGTGCAGGCCCTTGCCGCCTGAAGTTTTCAGCCAGCTCTCCAGCCCAAGCTGCTCGAGCATAGCGCGCACGAGCGTGGCCGCCTCCTGGACGTGCTGCCAAGGCGTGCCCTCGCCCGGGTCCAAGTCGAAGACGATGCGGTCGGGTTTGTCGATGTTCTTCGCGGCCGAGTTCCAGGTGTGGAACTCCAGGACGTTCATCTGGGCGCACGCGACCAGCGCCTTGGCATCCGGGATCTCGAGCAGCTCCGCATGCCCTGGCCACAGGTGCGCCGGAAGATTACGAACGTGCGGGATCGACAGCTTGTCGTCGTGCTTCTGGAAGAAGAGCTCGCCCGTGATTCCCGTCGGCCCGCGCACGAGGGACACCGGCCGGCCCTTCAGATGCGGCAGCATCCACTCGGCCACGCTCTCGTAGTAGCGCACGACATCGACCTTGCGCAGCCCGGTGGTCGGATCGATGACGCGCTCCGGGTTCGAGACCTTGATGGCGGTCTTGGCCGCTGGCTTTGCCGCCGCGGGCGCCCTGCCGGCCGCCGTCGGCCGCTCGCGCACGATGTTGGTTGGCGGCTTGTCGGTGCGCACGCCGCGGAACACAGGGTGGCGGATGCGGCCATCCGGCGTCCACTCCGAGAACGCCACCTCGACCACCATCTTCGGCTGCACCCAGTGTTCGTCGCCTGCCCTGCGCTTGGACCAGCGTCCCGGCTTGGCCTCTTCGGTGTCGACGGTGGCTTCCTTGACCTGCAGCTTGGCCAGCGTCACCTTCAGGTCGCGGCCTTTGGCGGACCCCCATCCCGTTCCCACCGACCCGGCGAAGTGGAGCTGGCCGGCTTCGTGGTAGCCGAGCAGCAGGCTGCCCACTTCGCCTGGCGCGTTCGAACGGTCGGTGTAGCCGACCACCACGAACTCCTGACGGTTCTGGCACTTGAGCTTCAGCCAAGTCTCCGTCCGGCCGGCCACGTAGGGTGCGTCGGCGCGCTTGACCATGACGCCCTCCATGCCCATCTGACAGGCGGCTTCCAGGAGCTGGCCTGGTACCACGTCGAACGACTGGCTGAAGTGCAGCGCCTCGCTGTCCACGGCCTTGAACAGCTCCTGCAGCACCGCACGCCGGCTCGCCAGCGGCACCTCGCGCACGTCTTTCCCGCCGAGGAACAGGATGTCGAACACGAACATCTCGACGTCCTTGGTCCGCGCGTTGTCGATCGCGTTCTGGAGCAGGTTGAAGTCCGGCAGCCCGGCATCGTTCATCACGACGATCTCGCCATCGAGCCAGGCGCTGTCCAAGCCCAGCGCGGCCACGGCCTCGGCCACGGGCTGCAGCTTGGCGGTCCAGTCGTGTCCGTTGCGGGTGAAGAGCTGCACGCGATCGCCGTCCACGCGCACGAGCATGCGGTACCCATCGAACTTGCTCTCCACGACCCAGTCGCCAGGGGGCACCGACGACACCAGCGTGGCGAGCTGCGGCTGGACTTTCGCAGGCAGCGCCGCCCGCTTGCCGCGCTGCAGGTGCTCTTCGGCCTGGGCAGCCGACGGGCGCTTGGCGGTTGGCCGTTCGCGCGGCTCGCGCTCTTCGATAGGGCCCAGTGGTTTCTCGACCACGCTGTCCGGCAGCGCGGAGATCACGTCGTACTCGGTGCTAGGCCGCACCCAGGCGTCGCCGCGCTTCTTGAAGAAGATCCACTGCTCCTGCTTCTTCGCCCCGGGCTTGGAGATCCGCACCAGCTCCCACAGCCCTGCCAGCTTCTCGCCGTGCAGCTTGAAGATGAGCTTGCCCTTGGTCATGCCCTCCGCGGGGTCTTCGACAGGCTCCCAGGTGCCGCGGTCCCAGACGATGACGGTGCCGCCGCCGTACTCGCCTTTCGGAATGTCCCCCTCGAAAGTGTTGTAGTCGACTGGATGGTCTTCGACGTGGATGGCCATCTGCTTGATCGCAGGGTCGTAGGAAGGCCCCTTGGGCACGGCCCAGGACACCATCACGCCTCCCAGCTCCAGGCGCAGGTCGTAGTGCAGCCGCGATGCCCAATGCTTCTGGATGACGAAGGCCAGCGCCTTGGACTTCTTCCCTCTCCTTTGGACCGCCTTTCCACTGGGCTCGGCGGTCTTCGTGAAATCGCGCTTGGCTTTGTAGCGACCGAGCGGTGCGGCATCGGGCTCGGCCGCCTCGGTGCCTCCCGGCTTCTGGGACGGACGGGGCGCCGCCGACTTCTTGGCAGCACGGCGCGCCGGCGCTTTGGTGAGATTCGGCTCCAGCTCTGCCCAGACGGGGGCGTGGTCGCTGGCCCCTTCCCGGCCGCGTTCCTCTCGGTCCACCCCTGCATCGATGACCTTCAGTCGCTCCCCCACCAGGATGTGGTCGATGCGCAGCCCGGCGTTGCGCTCCCAGCGCTTGCGGCGGTAGTCCCAGAAGGTGAATTGCTTGCCGCCCGGATGCACGCTCTCCAGCGCATCGGTCCAACCCTGCGACAGGATGGCTGCGAACGCTTCCCGGGGCTCTGGCTGCAGCAGCGCATCGTCTCGCCAAGTGTCGGACTTGTAGATGTCCCGGTCCGTGGGCACCACGTTCCAGTCGCCAAGCAGGACCACCGGTTGACCCGAGTTCCACAGCTCCTGCGCACGCAGCCGCATGCGCTCGAACCAGCGCATCTTGTAGTCGAACTTGGGCCCCGGCTGCGGGTTACCGTTGGGCAGGTAGAGGCAGGCACACAACACCCCGTTGATGGCGGCTTCGATGTAGCGGGCCTCTTTGTCCTTGGGATCGCCTGGAAGCGACGTCACCACGGGCAACGGCTCATGCCCACGGGCCAACAGCGCCACGCCGTTCCAGGTGCGCTGTCCCACCACCAAGGAGCGATAGCCGATTGCCTCCAACTGCTCTGTTGGGAAGTCTGCCGTCGGCGCCTTGAGCTCCTGCAATGCCACCACGTCAGGCCGCGTGCGCTCCAGCCAATCGCGCAGGAGGTCCAGGCGCTTCACGACGTTGTTGACGTTCCAGGTGGCGACGCGCATGTCGAAAAAGGTTCTGGTCAAGGCCGTTCGGGGCGCGAAAGGGTTGGAGCGCGGAGCGATTTGAGGCCGTTCCATGGGTTGGTGGCAACAGCCATCATCCATTCACCCCTTCTTGGCTGCAGCTTGAAGCATCAGCAACCGGTCGGATGTAGGAGGTGCCTTCAACCTCTCGTCGGTCGGGCCTTGTTAGTTGCACCGTAAGCCGCATCTGGCTGACGGTTTCGGCCACGTCTGTCGGGCGCGCAAGCAATCGCATGGCATGTTCTCTGCGGTGGCACCGAACGCCGCTAAATAGGAGCACAACATGGCAGACGACAAAAGCAAGACCGGCGGGCAAGACCGCCAACGCATCAACGTGCACGAGGACTATGAACTTCGCGGTTGGGCCAAGAAGTTCAACGTCACGCCCGAACGCTTGAAGGAGGCCGTCCAGGCGGTGGGCACCCAGGCCGACGATGTCGAGCGCCATCTGGCCGACAAAAAGTGACGCTGTCGCGGCTCCCAGAACCGCCAGCCGCATTGTTTCGAATGCGGGCTAGAAGGAATGCTCGTTCTCCGGATCTTGGTATGCGCCGGAGCAGCGACATCCACCTGCGCCATTGTTGGCCCGCTGTTGGACCGGGATAACGTTGACTTCGAAGGTTGGAGGAACCGGGGCGTGACGACCACGCTGGGGTCCGTAGCCTCCATGCTGGCAAACCCTGTGTAAGGAGCGGAGTTGAGCAGTCCGCCTGGTAACCAACCTCCTCGGATGAATGAGGAGCTGCTGGAACCGACCACGGGATTCAGCGAGTTTGCGGAGCCAAGAGATCCGCCGGAAAGCCCACGCCCGCGAACGTTCATTGCGCGCTGGCTGATCGGATTCGTTGGTCTTGCTCTTCTGGCAACGAACGTCTGGCTGGTGGTTACCACACGCAAGCACGAGATCGCCCAGACCCATCTGGTGAACACCAATTTGGCTCGCGCCATGTCGGATCGCGTCGAGGTCTCGATCGCTCAGGTGGAGCACATCCTGGATAGCCTTGTGCACGCACTGGAACGTGATGAAATAACCAACGACCTACTGTTGGACCTTCAGCCCGTCCTGGTGAACCACGTGGCCCGAACGGACCAGTTGCAAGGGCTCTTCCTCTACAACGCGGGGGGTGCCTTGATAGCGACGTCGGAGCCACTCTGGGATGAAGGCTCCAACAACTCGGACCGACCGTACTTCCTCCACCACCGCAGCAATTCAAGCGGATCCGCGCTGGTCGGTGCGCCCATCATCAGCCGGTCGTCGGGAAAATGGGTCGTACCGATCTCTCGCCGGATCAACGACGCGGATGGCGGCTTTGAAGGCGTGGTGCTTGCCACGTTGAGCCTGGAGCATCTGCGGCTGGTGCTCGAACGGTTCGACGTCGGCGAAGGCGCAGTGACGCTGTCCATCGCGGGACACTACGCCGCCAGGCATCCGCTGATCGCTTCCGACATTGGCAAGCCAGCCGACGCAGTGGAACTGGTTCTCGGGAAAACCAGCGCTGGCTTTGGCGACGCACCCTCCCCGATCGACGGCGTGCCTCGGTTCTACAGCTTTGAACGTGGCAGAACTTACCCGGTCCTGGTCATCGCCTCCTCGTCGCATGACGAGGTGCTTTCCGCCTGGCGCGTGTCTTCTTGGCTGCAGACGCTGTGGGTGCTTCTGCTTTGCGCGGCGCTGCTCGGGGGATTGCGAGTCATCCGACGTGCATTGCGACAGAGACTTCGCGCAGAGAAGGAGCTCCGTGAGGCCCACGGCGCCCTTGCCCTTGCCAACGCCCGCCTTCAAAAGCTCGCGCAGCTCGACGGTCTCACCGGCCTGCCGAACCGCGGGTACTTTGATCGGCGGCTGGAGCGATCCTTTAAACAAGCGCAGCGTGATGGGACGGCACTTGCGGTGATCATGGTCGACGTGGACTTCTTCAAGCAGTTCAACGACACCTACGGTCACGTCAAGGGCGACAGCTGTCTCGTTCGCGTGGCCGCCGCCTTGCGCACCGTGGTTCGCCGCCCCGAGGACTTGGTGGCCCGCTACGGGGGAGAAGAGATGGTCATCCTCTTGCGCGGAACGGACCTCGAGGGTGCGGGAGCAGTCGCTGAAGCGTGCCGCGGCGCCGTCAAGGACCTGGCCATCGCGCACGCGGGCTCGACGATGGGCATCGTGACCGTCAGCCTTGGCGTGGCTGCGCTCGTTCCGGGGCCGCAAAGCACGTCAACCGCGTTGGTCTCGGCAGCAGACAAAGCTCTCTACCGCGCGAAGCAGCAAGGCCGAAACCAAGTGGCGAGATCGTTCTCCTCAGATCCGAAATTGGGGGCCTGATCGCAAGGCAGGTCATGATCGGCGCCCCTCATTTCGATCTTGCGTTCGGCATTCACTTTGCGAAACCGAACAACGGGACAGGTGTTTTTGGACGTCACGTTACAGCGACAATCTTCTCCGTTCCCATGGAGAGCGGATGCAAGTTCAGGACGTCGTCGATGAAATCGCGAGCGCCAAGCAGCAGCGAAAGGTCTTCTTCTCAGCAGCGTTGGTCCTTATCTCGACCGCGGCAGTACTTCCCTTCGCGGCTGTGCCGCTGCGTCCTCTGCCTCACGTCAGTGGGATCTACGCTGCGGCCACTGCGATGATCAATCTGGCAACGTTCTGGCTGCTGACCAGTGCGCCAAGGCAACCCCTATCGCACGCGGTCATCGCTGCCGCCTACCTCTTTTCCGGCCTCATGGCCGTATTGCACCTCCTGACCTTTCCCGGCGCCTTGATTCCGGACCAACCAGTGATGGGTTCAGAGCACGCGGTGAGCGCATTGTTCATCGTCTGGCGAGCTGGCTTCGCGGTCTTTATCGTGTGGGCCGCCTTGTGCGAGGTCGGCAGTGACAGGGGTATCGCCCGACAGGCCCGCTTCCCGACGGTCGTGGCGCTGGCTGCTGCCCTGTTTGGCGCCATCGGCTCGCAGTTCACGGACGTGGCTGCGACCGACGACCACAGCGGGCAGCAGTTTTTTGGTTTGTTCAGTTTGTACGGCTCCTATGTGGCTGCGTTGCTCGCCGCCGGGGCAGTCGCGCTGATCCTGCTGCGAGGATTGCATCAGCGCGCCATCTTCGTATGGCTTATCGTAGTGCTTGCTGCCGAGGCAGCAGGCGTCTGGTTGAGCACCTTCGGCGGAGCCCGCTACACCTTGGCTTGGTACGCTGTGCGCGTCGAGGGCATCATCGCTTCAGCGTGGTGCTGCTCCTTCTTGCACAGCACTTCCGGATGGTGCAGCGTCGCCTGGCAGATGCCGTCGACAACCTGCAACGCAGGACCGAGGAGCTGCAAGCGGCCATCCATCGACGCGAGCGTGCAGAAACCAAGTTGGCTCAAGCCGAAAAGCTGCGTCTGGTGGGCCAACTCGGCGCTGGCCTCGCGCACGATCTGAACAACATCCTGCAGGTCGTGACCGGACGGCTGACGATTTTGCGTCGGCGGATCGGCGAAGCCGGCGAGGCGGACATTCAGGTCGTCCGCCGAAGCGTGAAGAAGGCGGAAGCTTTGACGCGTCAGTTGTCCCTCCTGTCGACCCAGCGGACGCTGACCCTGCGGAGCATCGTGCCGGGCGATGAGTTGGCCAGGATCGCGGACACGACCAAGCACCTGCTTGGCGCGCAGCACACGCTCGTTCTCGACATCGGGAGTGATCTTCCGGCCCTCAGGGTGGACCCGTTGGAACTGGAGATCGCCGTGACGAACCTGGTGACGAATGCCAGGGATGCGTTGGTTCAGGGCGGTGTCATCGAATTGTCCGCTCAGGCGCGGTTGAGCCCAAACGGCGATACCAGCCTGGCCGTGACGGTTCGCGATTCAGGAATCGGCATCGGTCAGGAGTTGCAGGAGCGCATTTTCGAACCGTTCTTTACGACCAAGCCGCAGGGCAAAGGCACAGGGCTTGGACTGGCCCAGGTGGCTGCTTTCGTCGAGTCGGCGAAAGGGGCCGTCGAGGTGATCAGCGCCGTCGGTGACGGAACGCGGGTGACGCTCGTGCTGCCAGGGAACGAATCTGGTCAAAGGAAAACGGAGAGGGGATCCGAACCCAGCGCAGCTCCAGACATGACCGGAACGTCGATTCTGCTCGTCGACGACAACGACGACGTGCGCGACGCGGCCGACCAACTGCTGTCAACGTATGGCTTCGTCGTCAGGGCGGTGCGCAGCGGGGAGGAGGCGCTCAAGACCTTGAGAGCCGGATTCAACCCCGATTTCGTGGTGTCCGACATCGTCATGGATGGCATGCATGGCGTCGAACTGGTGCGCACGATCCGGCGATCGCACCCGCACGTCAGGTCGGTACTGGTCAGTGGGCACAGCGACATTGCTCAAGCTGCGATCAAAGAAGGCTTTGTCGTTATCGCCAAGCCGTACGACATCTCCTCGCTGCTGCCGGTCCTCATGGAGCGCTGACGCAGCCCAGGCACTGTGGGCACAGGAATTGGGCGAACCACGCAGAGTCGCCGCAAGAATGCCTACCTGACCGGACGATCCCTGCGGCGCGGCATCAAAGGCAGAAGCCACCACCGCTGTACTTGCTTGGCTGCACGGCCGCTCAGCTCGGCCGCGTGAACCCTCGTAGGCATCCACCACGGCCGAGGCGATCAATTCCCACTCCAGTTTTTGCTCGGCGCTGAGGTGGAGCCACCGCCGGCTCAGCCCCCGGGTCCTGGCCGCAACGCCGTAGGCGATCCGACCGAGCGTCTTGGCTGGCGCGGAAGTCGCTGCATCCTGCGCCGTCGGTTTCAAGGCCATGACCCAGCCCCCTTCAGGGTTCAG
The DNA here is from genome assembly GCF_014652235.1 of Pseudorhodoferax aquiterrae. GTDB lineage: Bacteria > Pseudomonadota > Gammaproteobacteria > Burkholderiales > Burkholderiaceae_C > Pseudorhodoferax > Pseudorhodoferax aquiterrae. The sequence goes on along the minus strand of NZ_BMYK01000026.1, from coordinate 4,584 downwards.
CCGGGACGGGCGGGTGAAGCTGATGCGACCTGCAGTCCTGAGCGTCTGGAGCCGGCGCTGCACGACACGCCAGTATGGAGTGCCATTGTTCAGATGCTTCACGATCTTCTGCGCCTCGACCCGGACGGCCCCAGACCTCAGATCGCGCACTTCACGTTGGCCGTTCGCAATCGCAATGAGGATGGCAGCGTCAAGGCTGTCGTAATCGATCGATTTCTTCATACGCAAATTTTCCACGACACAGAAGTAGCGGAACGTCCTGCCATGGCGCACGGAAGGCAGTAGGTGGCCGGCTTTGTCACCGCGCGCAGTCGACCCACGCGCCCCCATTTACTTTTTGGGCAGCTTCAGCGTGAAAGTCACTTGATGGTGATCGCACCGACCCACGACGTCGCCGCCGTGCGCACGGGCGATCTGCCTGGCGATGAACAGCCCCAGTCCCAGGTTGGTGCGGTCTAGCCCCGGACCGCTTTGCCCGCGGTGAAGAGGCTCGAAGAGTTGTTCCATGCTCTCTGGCGCCAGTTCGCCGGGGTTTTCGACCGACACGGCCACTCCATTGGCGGTGCCCTCGACCCTTACCGTGATGTTTCCCCCAACGTCCCCATGTCGAACAGCGTTAGACACGAGATTTCCGAGCGCCTCCCGCACCCGAGATGCGTCGTACGCACCCTCGGCCGGCCCATGTGCATGGAACGCGATCTTGGCGTCCGGAAACGCGGCAAGCTGTAGTTGGACCTCTTCGCTGCAGGCAGCTGCCAGATCGGTTTGGGCCAAATGCAAAGCCATACCGGCACCTAGGCTGGACCGGCTGTACTCCAGGAGCGAGTCCAGGAGAGTCTTCATCCGGCTGACCTGCCTTCCGAGCATGGCAGTTTGCTGGGCTGGAGCGATGCCTTGCTTGATCATGACATCTGCCGTGAGGCTGATGGCATTGAGCGGGCCGCACAGATCATGACCAAGGACGCCCAGGAAAATCTCGCGCCAACGCTCGCGCTCCTGGGCGTAGAACTGCACGGATTCAGCTACGGCCTGGTCGATCGCCTCGTTGAACCGCGTGATGTCCTCGATGGTGGTCGGCTCCACGGAATGGGACTCTGACCACAGCCGCAGAACGCTCGACCGCATGGCCCTGAACTCGGCCACCAGCTGCTCGATGTCGATTCCGCTTTGTGCCCGCATCAAGCCATGGGTCTGCGCGGAACTCTGACCCGGCTGAACCGGCGCGTTGCCATGCGACTTGTCGATGGACTCCGTACGGGTCTGCGGCGTTCGCAAGTCGGCCGAAATGGCTTCTAAGACGTTAGGCAGATGGTTGCGCAGCGCCTTGTCGTCACAGTTCTGCAAGGCGGGAATCGTTTTTGCGAAAGCAACGACCTCTTCCAGGATTTGGTCCCTGGCCGTTTCCAAAAAAGTTGCTAGCCGCATGATCCATCCTCTCCTGGCGCACGTATTACCTGTAGAACGTACCGGGCCGGCCCGCCATGTCCAAGCCCATCATCCTGATCGTAGACGACGAGCATGACTCTGCCGACCTGCTGGGGATGCTGCTCGAAATGCATTTCCCAGACGCGGGGTTCTTCGTGGCGTACGGAGGGCGAGAAGCTCTCGACCATGCCACCAGCCAACGCCCCGTCGCCGCGGTGCTGGATCTGGAGATGCCCGGCATGAACGGCGAGTCTTTGGCCCACGCCTTGCGTCAGAAGTTCGTCGACCGTCCCCCCTTGCTGATCGCGTTGTCTGGCAACGTTCTCCTCCTTTCGCAGATTCGGGCCAATGGTGCGTTCGACCACCACCTGAGCAAGCCGGCTGACACAGACGCGCTCGTGCACCTGCTGCGAGAGCAGCTAGCGAGCTGACGTTGCAGTTGCTTGCAACCTCCAGCTTGCCCCTGAAGACGGCGTTGGCGCAAGATGCGTTGCGGCGACGCGCGCAGACTGCCGCGGCGAGCGCACGACCGCAAACGCCCACCTAGCATGAGCACTCCTCCCTTCACTTTGCCGCAGGCAGCCGGAAGCAAGCACGATCAGCGCAGCGAGTCGTCTGACCGCTATGCATCTGCGGCTCAGTCAGAGGCACTGGTACGGGCGAGCGCGAAGTTTCGTCGGACCCGGCTAGACGCCGCAGACATGGTCACCTCGAACGAAGCAGCCGCGCTCATTGGAACAACCAGCGTCACGATCAACGCCTGGATCAAAGCGGGGCGCTGCGTTGGGGTTTCAGACCTCCGAAATGGCTTCAAGCTGCCAAGCTGGCAGTTCGAGCCGGGCATCTGGCCGGTACTGCAACCTTTGGCCAAATGCCTCGGCACTGCTGACGGCTGGCAGTTGCTTTCCTTCTTGGAAATGCCTTCTGGAGCCCTCGATGGACTGACTCCACGCATGGCGTTGGAGCAAGGAGTTCCTGTTGAGCGCATCTTGGCCCTGGCAACAGCCGCGGCTCATTGAACGATTGCCCGGAAGATCAGGGGGCCAGATGCTGCCCTACCACATCAGGATGTGTTCCGCCATGCAGGCCATGGACCATGCCGATGGAATGGTTTCGCCAGCGACCTCGCCAGATCCGATGATTTGAGCGACGCGTGGAGAAAAAGTCGTCGATCCGCCCGTGGTTGCTAACCTTCCTTAGGAGTCCGTTGGCGTTGCAAGGGGGCATCCTTGGTGGTCGTGCGCGCCATGGACTCCTCAACGTAACGTATACAGTTGAAAAGCAGGCTCAAGACGTCCTAACGGGCATGCTTTGACCAGCTCGAGACCGACAAGCTCTCGCCCGCGCGTGTAAGCGCCTCGTGGCAAGAGACGTTCAAGAGCTTCGCCACTTCCGCGACGGACAGCCCTTGCGCGTGTACGCATCGCGCCCAGCATCTCGCGGCTGCGGTCAGAAAACCCTCGCGAGCAGTTCGGGGCCGCATTTTGAACGATGCTGTTGCTGCGTAGCTCCGTATGCGTCCGGCCAAGTCATCCTGAACTGAACCGAAGCGGCGGCAAGGATCGTGTCCACGTAACTTAGGTGGACGCGATGACAAGCGAGAAGACACAGGCCCGGCGGCGCTACAGCGCTGCGACGAAGACCCAGGTAGTAGCGGAATGCGATGAGCCCGGCGCGTCGGTGGCCAAGGTGGCAATGGCGCACGGCATCAACGCCAACGTCGTGCACCGCTGGCGGCAATTGGCCCGCGAAGACCAAGTGAGACCCGCCAACGCTGGCGAGTTCATCGCACTGCCGCTGATGGCGTCACCCGAGGCCGCTGCCGCGTCGGCAGACATCCGCGTCGAACTGCGCCGCGGCCCGGTCACGATGATGATCACATGGCCGGCCAGTGCCGCAACGGACTTCGCGGCCTGGACGCGCGAGCTGCTGCGGTGATCCGCGTGGAGGCGTGTGGCTGGCCTGCGAGCCGCTGGACATGCGCGCTGGCACCGAGTCGGCGCTGGCCCGCGTGGTCAAGGTCTTCGGCGAGGCGCGTCCCCACCATGCCTACCTGTTTTCCAACCGACGGGCCAACCGCATGAAGGTGCTGGTACACGACGGCATCGGGGTGTGGTTGGCAGCGCGGCGGCTGAACAGCGGCCGCTTCGTCCGGCCCAGCGATGGCAGCACGCTGTCGCTGACCCACTCGCAGCTGAAGGCCTTGGTGCTCGGACTGCCCTGGCAGCGTATCGGCGAGGCCGGCGTGATCAAGGTGGTGTGAGCCCGTCCATTGCGGACTGTGCCGATGGTGGCCGGCTGAGCCTGCTGGCACCATCACCGCGTGATGGACAGCAGCAGCGCCAACGCCCTTGATGCAGCCCTTGATCCGGCGTTCTCGGGCATGAGCTTCGCCGAGGTGTGCGCCTTGGCCAGCCGGCTGCAGAACGAGGTACGGCACGCCCAGGCGCTGAACGCCAAGATGGCCCATGAGATGGCCGTGCTCAAGCGGCTGAAGTTTGCCGCCAGCGCCGAACGCTTCAGTCTCGAGCAGAGGAGCCTGCTGCAAGAGGCCATCGACGAGGACCTGCAAGCCCTGGAGCGCGAGGTAGACAAGCTGCAGTCGCCAGCCGGCGAGAAGCAGACCCCCGAAGCGCCAGGCGCTGCCGGCCCACCTGCCACGCCACGACATCCACCACGAACCCGACGACACCACCTGCACCACACCGGGCTGCGGCTGCCAGATGAAGCGCATCGGCCAAGACATGGCCGAGAAGCTGGACTATGAGCCTGGACGCTTCAGCGTGCAGCGCCATGTGCGCGGCAAGTGGGCCTGTACCCGGTGCCAGACGCTGGTCCAGGCACAAGTGCCAGCCTGTGTGATCGACAAGGGCATCGCCACCGCCGGCCTGATGGCGCATGTGGCAGTGGCCACGTACATCGACCACCGACCGCTGTACCGCCAAGAGGCCAGCCTGGGCCGCGCAGGCTTCGCAGTGCCGCGCTCCACCCAGGCCGAATGGATCGGCGCCATCGGCGTGGAGCTGGCGCCGTTGGTGCAGGCCATGCGCGAGGACCTGCTCGGGCGCCACGTGCTGCATGCCGACGAGACCCCGGTGGCGATGCTCAAGTGCGCATTCCACTGATCGCGGGCACCCATTCCAGACGATGGCGGGCAGC
>NZ_BMYK01000025.1:32508-100215 GCF_014652235.1 Pseudorhodoferax aquiterrae | reverse complement strand
AGTATTTCAGGCCCTCCACCCCAACACCTCAACCATACAAGCCAGTTCCGCGGCTGCACTGGCATGGCCTGCTCCGCGGCCACTCGACAAGCGCCCTGCGTGCCGGTGCCATGCCCTGCGAGCGGCGTGTCAGCGCCGCGGAGCACTGAGAAAGCATGCCCAAGGCCGCGGCCTGGCAGCGCCTGCTGCTGCACGAGGAGCTCGTCGATGCCGAGCGCGGTGCCGACACCATGCGGCCCGTGCGGCGCGCCCAGCTCGAGCTGCTGCTGCAGAAGTTCAGCCTGTCGGCCTCCATCGCGGCCGCGCTGTACGCGCTGGCGTTGTGGGTGCTGTTCTACGCCCTGGGGGGCTCGCCGCGGGTGCTGGTCTGGGCGGCGCTGGTGCACGGCGTGCAGGCGCTGCGCTACAGCCACACGCGCCGGCTGCTCGCGCGCGGACCGGTTCCCGATGCCGAACTGGGGCCGGAACTGCACCGCCAGACCCGGCTGCTCTGGATGCTGGGCGGTGCCTGGGCCATGGCGCCCTGGTTGCTGATGCGCCATGGCGACACCGCTTCCATGGCGCTGATGGCGGTGTTCATCGTCGGCATGGTGTCCAGCGCGGCCGCGGTGCTGAGCTCGCACCGCCAGACGGTGGCCGCCTTCGTCGTGCCGGCCATGACCGGCCTGGTGCTGGCGCTGGCCTGGTCGGGCGGGCTGATCGGCTGGATCATGGCGCTGGCGCTGACGCAGTACACCTCCACCTTGATCAAGTGGACGGCGCAGCAGGTGGACCTGCTGGTCGATTCGCTGCAGGTGCGCTTCGACCGCGAAGACCTGGCGCAGCGCCTGGCCGAGCAGGTCGAGCGCGTGGAGGCCGGCAGCCGCGAGAAGACGCGCTTCCTGGCCTCGGCCAGCCACGACCTGCGCCAGCCGCTGCATGCCGTCTCGCTGTTCACCGCCGTGCTGGAGCATGCGCTGGCCCGGGGCCCGCAGCGCGAGACGGTGGCGCGGCTGGCGCATGCGGTGCGCATGCTGGGCACCTCGCTGGACGGCATGCTGGACGTGTCGCGCCTGGACGCGGGCGCCGTGCAAGCGCGCATCGAGACGCTGGGCGTGCACGCGCTGTTCGTCTCGCTGCAGAACACCTACGGCGTGCGCGCCCAGGACAAGGGCCTGCGCCTGCGCATCCGCGCACCGGGCGACCTGCATGTGGCCAGCGACCGGCTGCTGCTCGAACGCCTGCTCGGCAACCTGCTGGACAACGCCATCAAGTACACGGAGCAGGGCGGCGTGCTGGTCGCGGCACGCCCGGCGCGCCTGCCCGACGGCGGCCAGGCCGTGCGCTTCGAGATCGTGGACACCGGCATCGGCATCGCACCGGCCCAGCAAGGCCAGGTGTTCGAGGAGTTCTACCAGGTCGGCAATCCGCAGCGCGACCGTGCCCAGGGTTTGGGGCTGGGCCTGTCCATCGTGCGGCGGCTGTCGGCACTGCTGCAGCACCCGGTGCAGCTGTGCTCGCGCCCCGGCCAGGGCACCCGCGTTCGTTTGCTGGTGCGGGCCGTGCCGCCGGTGGCGCCGTCCAGCAGCGCGCTGCCGCAGCGGCCGCGCCGGGCCGTGCAGCTGCCAGCGCATGTGCTGGTGCTCGACGACGAAGCCGTCAGCGCCATGGCGATGGCGTCCTGGCTGTCGGCCCAGGGCTGCCAGGTGCGCGTGGCGGCGGACGTGCCGGCCGCGCGGACGGTGCTGCGCCAGCATCCGGAGATCGGGACCGTGGTGGCCGATTTCCGCCTGCCGGGCAGCGAGAGCGGGCTCGATTTCCTGGTCGAACTGCGCCGTGACCTGCCCGCGATGCGCGGCCTGCTCGTGACCGGCGAGACAGCACCCGAACGCATCGCCGCCATCCGCGCCAGCGGGCTGCCCTGCCTGTTCAAGCCGGTGCAGCCCGAGCGGCTGGTCGAGGCCCTGGCGCACTGACGACGGCCAGGGCGGCCGAGACCTGCAGCAGGGCGAGCACGACGAAGAAGGCGCCCGAACTCGGGGCCGCGACCAGGTCAGCGTGCGGCCGGCGGACCAGCAGACCGGCCAGCAGGGCGGGTGCGAATGCGTACAGCGCCTGCGACAGCGCCACGCTGCGCGCGACCACGCGGGACGCGTCGGCAGGTGCGAACTCCAGCTGTGCGATCAACGGCGGCAGTGAAGTGGCATTGCCGATGCCGAGCCCGAACAGCATGGCGCCGCAGAGCACCAGCGCCGTGTGTTCCATGCCGGCCCAGCCCAGCAGCAGCGTTCCCGCGGCCTGCACGGCGTAGCTGGCCGCGGCGGCGCGGCGCCGGTCGACGCGACGCGCCAGCAGCCACGCCATGGCGAAGCGGCCCGCCATGCCGCACCCGGCCGCCAAGGCCATGGTCCAGCCCGCCTGCCGCGTGCCCAGGCCGGCCGCGAGCAGGGAGAACAGCTGGGACATCAGCCCGATCTGCGCGAACAGGCCCAGCGCCATGGCCGCAGCCAGGGTCAGGAAGCCACGGTCGCGCCATAGCGCCGTGCATGCGGGCACCGTGGTGCAGGCCGGCGCCTGGCCGGCAGGGAGCCAGGCCAGTTCACGGTTGGCGATCGACAGCACCACGCTGAGCATGGCAAGGCCGACCAGCAGGGCCGCGGCAGGAAAGCCGGCACGGTCGATCAGCACGGGCCACAGCGGTGAGAAGACCAGACCGCCGACGCTGGCGCCGTTGTAGGCCTTGGCCAGGGCCAGCGGCCGTCCTACGGCAAACCACGGCGCGACGATGGCATGGATGCCTGCGGCGCCCAGCGGCACCCAGCCGGCCCCGGTGCACATGGCGGCCATGAAGAGCTGCCAGGGCGCGTCCGCGGCAGCCCAGCCCAGCACGCCGGTGGCCAGCAGCGCGGACCCGGCCACCGTCGTGGCGGGAATTCCGCAGCGCCGGTGGATGGCCGGAAGGGCGGCGGCGATGCCTGCGCCGCACAGGAAGTGGCAAGTGAGCGCCGCGCTGCCCAGCGTCAGCGGCCAGCCCGTGCGCGCCAGCACCGCATGCAGGAAGACCGGTGGCCCGTAAAAGCCCACGCCCCAGCCGAACAGTGCCAGCACGAATGCGGCGCGCACGACGGCGCGGCCAGGGCCATGGAAGCGGGGCGGGGCGGGGACAGACGGCATGGTGTGTGCAACGGAATGCGGGGCGGCCCGCGATGGCCCCGATGCTGCGTGGCATTGCGCACGCGATGCTTCGCTGCGGAACGAAACGTCCGGCAGGCGCGCTGGGGTAGGCTGCAGCCGGAGCGACACCATGAACACCAACCAGATTGCCCGGATTGCTTCCCTGCTCGGCGAGCCCGCACGCACGGCCATGCTGCTGCAGCTGATGGACGGCCGCTGGCTCACCGCGACCGAGCTGGCCGGGGCGGCGCAGGTGTCGCCGCAGACCGCCAGCCGCCATCTGGCCCAGTTGGTGGCCGCCAGCCTGCTGCGCGTGGAGCAGCGCGGCCGCCACCGCTACCACCGGTTGGCGTCGGACGAGGTGGCCAGGGTGCTGGAAAGCCTCATGCAGATCGCCGGCCAGGCGCCGCTGCAACGGCCCGTCGTGCCCGGCCCGCGCGAACCGGCGCTGCGCATGGCGCGCATGTGTTACGACCACATCGCCGGCCGCCTCGGGCTGGCCATCGCCGAACGGCTGCAGGCCGAGCGGGCGATCGAATTCGATGGCGAGGCCGGCCTCGTCACGGAGCGGGCCGGGCCGGTGCTTGCGCGCTGGGGCCTGTCGCTGGCGCCGGAGCAGGCGCCGACGCGGCGCGCCCGGCCCGACTGCCGGCCCTGCCTGGACTGGAGCGAGCGCAAGCCGCATCTTGCAGGCCGGCTCGGTGCGATGGTCTGCGCGCACTGCCTGGACCAGGGGTGGCTGCGTCGCGAAGCGGGCAGCCGAGCCCTGTGCATCTCGGCGCGCGGCGCAGCCGCATTGCGCGGCCTGCTGGGCCTGGAGGCCTGGCGCAAGGTCGCGGAGGAAGCGCCGGGCAGCTGAGCGGGCCTCAGAACGTGTGAATGAACCGATCGCGCCCACGACGGGGCGCGGCGGGCCGCAGGCGTAGGCGCGGGCCGCAGTCCGGGCTCGTGCCCGGGCAAGGACCGCAACGCCCGCATGCGGCCTGGCGCGCCCCGGCCCGAAGGGCGAGGCCCCGAGCGCAACGAATATGATGGAAACGGCTGCTCATGGGGGGCCTCGCGTGGATGTGAGCGGTTCGTTCACACGTTCTCAGCCCTTCTGGAACATCTTCAGCACGCTGGAGAAGTCCAGTGCGCCATGGCCGGCCAGGCTGTGCGCGGCGTACAGGTTGCGCGCCAGGCCGCCCAGCGGCGTGGAGGCGCGCACGGCGGCCGCGTTCTCCTGCGCCAGGCCCAGGTCCTTGAGCATGAGGTCGGTGCCGAAGCCACCCGCGTAGTTCTTGGAGGCGGGCGCGGTTTCCATGACGCCGGGCATGGGGTTGTACTTCTCGAGCGCCCAGTTGCCGCCCGAGCTGCGGCGCATGATCTCGGACAGGACCTTGGGATCCAGCCCGTTGGCCACGCCCAGCGCCAGCGCCTCGGAGGTGCCGACCATGAGGATGCCCAGCAGCATGTTGTTGCAGATCTTGGCGGTCTGGCCGGCACCGGCATCGCCCGCATGGAAGATGTTGGCGCCCATCTTCTCGAGCACGGGGCGCGCGCGCTCCAGATCGGCCGTGCTGCCGCCGACCATGAAGGTCAGCGTGCCGGCGATCGCGCCGCCGGTGCCGCCCGAGACCGGGGCATCGATCACGGCGATGCCGCGCTTGCGGCCTTCCTCGGCCACCTTGCGCGAACTCGCGGCCGCGATGGTGCTACTGTCGATGACCAGCGTGCCGGGTGCGATCTGGGCCAGCAGTCCCTTGTCGCCCAGGTACAGCGCTTCCACATGCTGACTGGCCGGCAGCATGCTGACCACGACTTCGGCGCCGTCCAGCGTGGCGGCCGCCGTGGCGGCGATGGCCAGGCCATCGGCCGCGTACTTCTTGCAAGCGGCTTCCGAAAGGTCGAAGCCGCTGACCTGGTGGCCGGCCTTGTGCAGGTTCATGGCCATGGGGCCCCCCATGTTGCCCAGGCCGATGAAGGCGATCTTCATGTGCTTGTCTCCTTAGGTTCTTGGTTCAGACGAGGCCGACGAGTTCGGGCGCCATCTCGCCGCGCGGGCGCAGGTGGTCCTCGACGAAGGCCGGCGTGATCTCGGCCAGGCTGGCCGGGCTCCACTTCGGGTTGCGGTCCTTGTCGACCAGCACGGCGCGGATGCCTTCGGCGAAGTCCTTGTGTGCGCAAAAGCCCAGCGAGGCCCAGTACTCCAGCCGGAACACTTCGGCCAGCGACATGCGCGGCACACGCTGCCACAGCGCGAAGCTCAGCGCGATGGAGCTCGGCGCGCCCTTGGCGAAGGCCTTGGCCGCGCCCTGCAGCCAGGCGTCCTCGCTGTGCAGCGCGTTCAGGCGCGCGGCGATCTCGAGCAGGTCGTCGCCGGCCATCAGCGCGTTGATGGCGTCGAAGTGCTCACGCAGCTTGGAGGCCGGCGCCTGCGCGCCTTCGCCGGCAGCGGTGAGCAGGCGCGAGAGCAGTGCGCGGTTGGCCGCGGCATCGTCGCCCCAGTCGGCGGTGGCGATGTCGGCCAGCACTTTCGGCTTGCGCTCGTGTGGCACCAGGTGGTCGGCCTGGCCCACGAACAGCGCATCGTTGGCGTTGAAGTTGGCAGCCGTGAGCGCGAGAAACAGGCCGGTGCGGCCCGGCATGCGGCGCAGGAACCAGCTGCCGCCCACGTCGGGGTACAGGCCGATGTGGATCTCGGGCATGGCCAACCGGCTCTGGGGCGTGACCACGCGGTGCGAGGCGCCGGCCAAGAGGCCGATGCCGCCGCCCATCACGATGCCGTGGCCCCAGCACAGGAAGGGCTTGGGGAAGGTGTGGATCAGGTAATCGAGTTCGTACTCTTCGCCGAAGAAGCGCTCGGCGTACGCGTTGCGGGCCGGACCGCAGTCCAGCAGCGTCTGGTACAGCTGGCGCAGGTCGCCGCCGGCGCAGAAGGCCTTCTCGCCGGCCGCGTCGAGCAGCACGCCGGCGATGCCGGCGTCGGCAGCCCAGGTGCGCAGCTGCGGTGTGAGCAGCCGCACCATGGCCACCGACAGCGCGTTCAGCGAGGCTGGCGCATTGAGCGTGGCCACGCCGAAGCGCTTGCCATTGGCGGCTTGGATTTCGTTGAAGAGAACCACGGCTTCGGTCATCGGATGTCCACGTCGCTTTCGAGAAGTTTGCGCGCCACGATCAGGCGCATGATTTCGTTCGTGCCTTCGAGGATCTGGTGCACGCGTGTGTCGCGCACCAGCCGCTCCAGCGGGAATTCGCCCAGGTAGCCGTAGCCTCCGTGCAGTTGCAGCGCGTCGTTGCAGACGTTGAAGCCCGCGTCCGTCGCGAAGCGCTTGGCCATCGCGCAATAGGTGCTCGCGTCGCGGTGGCCGGCGTCGAGCTTGCTGGCGGCCAGGCGCACCATCTGGCGCGCGGCCACGAGTTCGGTCGCCATGTCGGCCAGCTTGAACTGCAGGGCCTGGAAACTGGCCAGCGGCTTGCCGAACTGCTGGCGCTCGTGCAGGTAGCGCCGCGCCGCGTCCAGCGCGCCCTGGGCCGCGCCCACCGAGCAGGTGGCGATGTTGATGCGCCCGCCGTCCAGGCCCTTCATCGCGATGCGGAAGCCTTCGCCTTCGGCGCCAAGCAGGTGGTCCGCGGGGATGCGCACGTTGTCGAACGCGATGGTGCGCGTGGGCTGGCTGTTCCAGCCCATCTTGTGCTCCTTCTTGCCGTAGGAGATGCCGGGCGCATCGGCCGGCACCGCAAAGGCCGAGACGCCGGCCGCGCCGCCGCCACCCGTGCGCGCCATGAGCACCAGCACATCGGTGGAACCGGCTCCCGAGATGAAGGCCTTGCCGCCGTTGATGACGTATTCGCCGCCCTGCAGCTCGGCACGCGTCTTGAGGTTGCCCGCGTCCGAACCCGCGCCGGGCTCGGTCAGGCAGTAGGAGGCCAGCTTGCGTCCGCTCGTGAGGTCCGCGCCCCAGCGCTCGCAGACGGCCGATGTGCCCCAGCTGCCCAGCATCCAGGTCGCCATGTTGTGGATGGTGATGAAGGCCGTGGTCGAAGGGTCCACGGCCGCCATCTGCTCGAACACCAGCGTGGCGTCCAGCCGCGGCAGGGCGAGGCCACCGATGTGCTCGGGTGCATACAGGCCGCAGAAGCCCAGGTCGCCGGCCTTGGCGATGGCCGCGCGCGGAAAGGTCTGTTCGCGGTCCCACTGCGCCGCGTGCGGCGCGAGTTCGTGCGCGGCGAATTCCCGGGCAGTCTCGGCGAAGGCCTGTTGATCCTCTGAAAGTTCGAAGTCCATGGACCCGAACTTACTTCAAGCTGATCGTGGTGTTCACACCCTGGGAGACCGTGGAATCGTCGAACCAGCGCTCGGTGATGGTCTTGGTCTGCGTGTAGAACAGGATGACCTGCTTGCCGTAGGGGCCCAGGTCACCAAGCTTGGAGGCGCGCGAGCCCGAGAACGAGAACAGCGGGACGGGCACCGGGATCGGCACGTTGATGCCGACCTGGCCCACGTCGATGTCTTCCTGGAAGCGGCGCGCCGCGGCGCCGGACTGCGTGAAGATGGCCGTGCCGTTGCCGTTGGGGTTGCTGTTGATGAGCTCGATGGCCTCGTCGATGGTCTCGGCACCGGCCAGGCACAGCACGGGGCCGAAGATCTCCTGGTCGTAGATGCTCATGCCGGGCTTGACGCCCGAGAAGATCGTCGGACCGACGAAGTTGCCCTTCTCAAAGCCGGGCACCGTGGGCTTGCGGCCGTCGAGGTCCAGCGTGGCGCCGTCGGCCACGCCGCGCTCGATCAGGCCGGTCACGCGCTCGTAGGCGGCGCAGGACACCAGCGGGCCCACGTCCACGCCCTTCTCGGTGCCGGCACCGATCTTGAGCGACTTGGCCTTCTCGACGAGGTCGGGGATCCAGTTGCGGGCCTCGCCGACCAGCACGGCCACCGAGACGGCCATGCAGCGTTGCCCGGCGGCGCCGAAGGCCGCGCCGGCCAGCGCGTTGAGCGTCTGCTCCTTGTTGGCGTCGGGCATCACGATGGCGTGGTTCTTGGCGCCCATCATGCATTGCACGCGCTTGCCGGCCAGGCTGGCGCGGTTGTAGACGTGGGTGCCGACCTTGGTGGAACCCACGAAGCTGATGGCCTTGATGTCCTTGTGGTCGCAGATCGCGTTGACGGCGGCCTCGCCGCCGTGCACCACGTTCAGCACGCCGGGCGGGATGCCGGCTTGCAGCGCCAGTTCGCACAGGCGCATGGTGACCATCGGGTCCTGCTCGGAGGGCTTGAGCACGAAGGTGTTGCCGGTGGCGATCGCCATCGGGAACATCCACAGGGGAATCATGGCCGGGAAGTTGAACGGGGTGATGCCGGCGCACACGCCCAGCGGCTGCAGCACCGTGTAGGTGTCCACGCCGCTGGCCACGTTGTTGGCCAGCTCGCCCAGCTGCAGGTTGCCGATGCTGGCGGCGTGCTCCACGACCTCCAGGCCGCGGAACACGTCGCCCTCGGCGTCGGGCAAGGTCTTGCCCTGTTCGGCCGTCAGGATCGCGGCCAGCTCGGCCATGTTCTCGCGGATCAGCTGCTGGTACTTGAGGAAGATGCGCGCGCGTGCGCCGATGGCGGTCTTGCGCCAGGTCTTGAACGCGGTCTTGGCGGAAGCGACGGCGGCGTCGATCTCCTGTGGCGTGGCGAAGGGCACCCGCGCCAGCACCTCCTGGGTGGCAGGGTTCACGATGTCGCGCCATTCGGTGCTGCGCGATTCGACGAATTTGCCGTCGATGAGCAGCTTGACGGTGGGGACGGCGGGCTCGGATTGGGGGAGGGCGGACATGGGCAGGTCTCCTGGTATCGGTTCGGGTCTCGGGACTGAGAAGCGCGAGCCATGCTACCTGTGCAAATTTCGATCGGCAATAGCAAAGCAAGCTGTCCGGCTCTGCAAATTTGCACAATACTCATGGCCCATGGACTGGGACCATCTGCGCTACTTCCTCGCGCTGGCGCGCACGCGCAAGCTCAGTGCTGCGGCGCGGCGGCTGGACGTGCAGCACACCACGGTGTCGCGCCGCATCCGCGCGCTGGAGCAGGCCGTGGGCGCGCCGCTGTTCACGCGCTCCGGTGGTGAATACCTGGTCAGCGAGGCAGGCCGGCGGCTGCTGCCACAGGTGGAGGCCATGGAGGCGGCCAGCCTCGCGGTGCTGGGCACCGCCCCGGCGCGCGTCGGCGAACTCTCGGGTGTGGTGCGTGTGGGGGCGACCGAAGGCTTCGGCACCGTGGTGCTGGCGCCTCTGCTGGCGCGCTTCGCCCAGGCGCATCCGCAGCTCGTGGTCGACCTGCTGCCGCTGCCGCGCAACGTCAACCTTTCGCAGCGCGAGGCCGACATCGTGGTCTCGCTGGAGCGGCCAGTGCGCGGCAACGCCGTCGCGGCGCGCCTGTGCGACTACGTGCTGCGGCTGTATGCCTCGCCCGACTACCTGGCGCAGCACCCGCCCATCCGCAGCCGCGACGACCTGCCGCAACACAGCTTCATCAGCTACATCGACGACCTCTTGTTCAGCAAAGAATTGCGCTATTTGGCGGAGCTGTGCCGCCCGCAACGCTACGCGCTGCGCAGCACCAGCGTGCTGGCCCAGCACCAGGCCGTGGCCCAGGGGGCGGGCATCGGCGTGCTGCCGGCATTCCTGGCAGACGGCGACACGCGCCTGTGCGCCGTGCTGCCCGACGAGGCGCAGTTCGTGCGCACCTTCTGGATGTCCATGCCCAAGGAGAACCGCTCCATCGCGCGCATCCAGGCCATCTGGAGTTTGTTGCGCTCATCTGTGCAAACAGATGAGAGACTGCGACCACTGGTCTGAATTGGCGACAGTTCTGTCGCGGCGCCTCACCATTGATGCGGTGGGATCAATAATTTTGCGTAATATGCCCTGATTCATGTAGCTGGAGTAGGGCGATGGACATCGACGCAGCGGTCGTTGCATGGAGGGAGCTCCTGGGCGCGGAGCAGGTGCTGCAGGCTCGGCAGGCACAAGATGCCTATGGCGCGGACACGGCCGCCAACGAGCGCGAGATACCGGCCGCGCTGCGCATCCTGGACAGCGGCTTGCTGCCCGAAGTGATGCGTATCGCGCAACAGCACAAGGTGCCTGTGCATCCCATCAGCACCGGCCACAACTGGGGCTATGGCACGGCGCTCCCTCCCGGCAACGGCTGTGTGCTGATCGACCTGGGCGGGCTGCAGAGGATCCTGCATTTCGACCCGGAGTTCGGTGTCGTGACCGTGGAGCCCGGTGTGACCCAGGGCATGTTGTCGGACTTCCTCGACGCGGGGCAACACCCCTTCCTGGTACCGGTCACGGGTGCGGGGCCGACCTGCAGCCTGCTCTCCAATGCGCTGGAGCGCGGCTACGGCGTCACGCCGATCACCGACCATTTCGCTGCCGTGACCGATGTCGAAGTCGTGCTGGCCGACGGCTCGATCTACCGCACAGCCATGCACGAGGCGGGCGGCGAGGAGATCGCGCGCCTGTTCAAGTACGGCATCGGCCCGTACTCGGTCGGTCTGTTCACCCAAAGCGCGTTCGGCATCGTGACCAAGATGAGCATCGTGCTGGCCCGGCGGCCGGAATGCGTCAAGGTCTGCCTGTTCAGCCTCAAGGACGACAGCCTGCTCGAGGCGGCCGCGGGCGCGATTCGCAACGTGCTCTCCAAGCTGCCGGGCACGGTGGGCGCGATCAACCTCATGAACCTGCACCGCACGCTGGCCATGTCGGCGCCGTACCCCGAAGACCGGCTTGTGAACGGACTGATTCCGCCCAATGTCATCTCCGAACTCGGCAGCCAGTACCAACTCTTCCCGTGGACCGGCTTCGGCACGCTGTACGGCACCAAGGGCGTGGTGGCGGCCGCGCAGAAGGAGATCAAGCGCGCGCTGTCGGGCATCGCCAGCCGGCTCATCTTCCTGACGCCGGCCACGGCCAAGACCCTCGCCAGGGCCGCGGCCCGGTTGCCGGGCGGGCTCGGTGAGCGCATCGGCAGCACGGCGCAGACCCTCGCGCTGTCGCTGGAGCTCGTGGCCGGCCGACCCAACGAAACGGCGCTGCCGCTGGCCTACTGGCGCAATCCGAACCCCCCGAAGGGCAAGTTCCGCGATCCGGCACGCGACGGCAGCGGTCTGATCTGGTATGCGCCACTGGTGCCGATGCGGCCGGCCACCATGCGCGCCTACGTGAAGATGGTGCACGAGGTCACGGCACGCCATGGCATCGAGCCGCTCATCACCTTCACGACGCTCAGCGACAAGCTCGTGGACAGCACCGTGCCCATCGTGTTCAAGCGGGACGATCCCAAGGCCGTGGCCGCCGCCAAGGCCTGCTATGACGAGCTCGTGCAGACGGGGCGCGCGGCCGGTTACTTTCCTTACCGCGTTGGCATCGGCGGCATGCAGACCGTTGTCGGCCTGCAGAACACGGCCAAGGCCTTTCACGCCCGGTTGCACGACTGCCTGGATCCCAACGGCATCCTCTCGCCCGGGCGTTACCGCTAGTCAGGCGCATGAAGGCGGATGACTGCGCAGCCGTGAACAAATTCACACTCCACTGTCATCAAAATTTACACATCCTTACGCGTTGCATTTGTAATATGGATTTGTTGAATTAAATCAATAAGTTAAAAAGTTTCAAATTGCTGGCACCGAATGTGCTTCCTCGGTGTGGAGGAGCGGCAGACGCCGCCCTCAACAACAGCAAGGACTACATATGAACGTGCTCAAGAAGACCCTCGCAGGCGCCGCGCTCGCCGCCGCAGCAGCCGTGTCCCAAGCCGCCATCGTCAACGTCGGTGGTGTCACGTGGGACACCGCCGCCGTGGATGCCAATGGCTTTTCTCTCGACTTTTCCGGCAACACCGCCTCCGTCCACCAGACGATCAACGCGCAAGGCGTGTTGAGCGGCACCGGTACGATCTCGGGCATCAACGACAACACGAACTTCTGCACCGGCTGCACGCTGACCTTCAGCTTCGGCGGTTTCCAGCTGGCCA
Organism: Pseudorhodoferax aquiterrae; assembly: GCF_014652235.1. Lineage (GTDB taxonomy): Bacteria > Pseudomonadota > Gammaproteobacteria > Burkholderiales > Burkholderiaceae_C > Pseudorhodoferax > Pseudorhodoferax aquiterrae. The sequence goes on along the minus strand of NZ_BMYK01000025.1, from coordinate 88,058 downwards.
GTGGCAGCCTGCCGTCCGGCAACGTCACGGGCACCTTCCTGCCGAGCTACTCCGGTGGGTGGGTCAACGTGATGGTGAACTACGCCAATGCGCCTTCCGTGCTGTGGCTCGGGATGGTCGGCCATGAAGTGGACGGCAGCTCGCTCGACGGCACCATCGTGACCCGCAACGGCACCGTCCGCTCGATGTTCGGCGGCGGTCAGCTCGACGTGGTCGGCGGTTTGGCCGCCAGCTACTTCGACACCAACACCATGACCGACGGTGCGGACTTCACCTTCGGCACCGTGTTCACGACGATCCTCAGCGCCAGGGACGCCTTCGGTTCCGGCACCTTCACGAGCAAGACCCGCGTGACCGAAGTGCCCGAGCCTGCATCGCTGGCTCTGGCAGGCCTGGGCCTGATCGGCCTCGCTGCGAGCCGCCGCAAGCAGGCCAAGTAAAGGCCTCTCCCCAAGCGGTCCAGCACACGCAGTTCCGCAGTCGCAATGCCCGGCAGGTCGCCCTGCCGGGCATTGCTTTTTCCGGCCTGGCGCGCCGTGGAAAAAGCGGGCTGACGGCTCAGATAAAATTTTCGAGCGCCAGCCGATGCGGCAGGGTGAACGCCAGCTCGCGCGGCGCATTCCGGCAGCGCATCCACCGCTGCGGCTTCAACCCAAGAACTCCCTTGCGCCTCAACTCCATCAAGCTGGCCGGCTTCAAGTCCTTCGTCGAGCCCACGAACTTCCTGCTGCCGGGGCAACTCGTCGGCGTGGTCGGGCCGAACGGTTGCGGCAAGTCCAACATCATGGACGCGGTGCGTTGGGTGCTGGGCGAGAGCAAGGCCAGCGAGTTGCGCGGCGAGTCCATGCAGGACGTGATCTTCAACGGCACGACCTCGCGCAAGCCAGCCAGCCGCGCCAGCGTGGAACTGGTGTTCGACAACGCCGACCACCGCGCCGGCGGCCAGTGGTCCCAATTCACCGAGATCGCCGTCAAGCGCGTGCTCACGCGCGACGGCACCAGCAGCTACTACATCAACAACCAGCCCGTGCGCCGGCGCGACGTGCAGGACGTGTTCCTGGGCACCGGGCTGGGCCCGCGCGCCTACGCCATCATCGGACAGGGCACGATCAGCCGCATCATCGAATCCAAGCCCGAGGAGCTGCGGCTGTTCCTGGAGGAGGCGGCCGGCGTCTCCAAGTACAAGGAACGCCGGCGCGAGACCGAAAACCGTCTGGCCGACACGCGCGAGAACCTGACCCGCGTCGAGGACATCCTGCGCGAGCTCAACGCCAACCTCGAAAAGCTCGAGAAACAGGCCGAGGTGGCGCAGCGCTACCACGCGCTGCAGGCCAGCGCCACGCTCAAGCAGCACCAGCTGTGGTTCCTCAAACGTGCCGACAGCGAGTCCGAGCAGGCCCGCATCCTGGCCGAGGTGGCGAACGCGCAGACCGCACTGGAGGCCCGCGTGGCCGACCTGCGCCACATCGAGGCCGAGCTCGAAACCGTGCGCCAGGCCCACTACGCGGCCGGCGACCTCGTCAACCAGGCCCAGGGCAAGCTCTACGAGGCCAGTGCCGAGGTCGGCAAGCTGGAAAGCGAGATCCGCTTCGTCATCGAAGGCCGCCAGCGTGTGGAGCAGCGCCTGGCCACGCTGAAGGAGCAGATCGGCCAATGGGGGATGCGGCGCGAGGACGCCGAGGCCGAGATCGAGACGCTGTCGGGCCAGGGCGAGCAGGCCGAGGAGGCCGCCGAACTGCTGGCCGCCCAGGTCGAGGAGCAAGCCGCGCGCCTGCCCGAACTGGAAGACGCGCTGAACCAGGCGCAGGCCCATGCCAACGAACAGCGCACGCGCGTGGCCCAGGTGCAGCAGCAGATCCAGGTGCTGGCGGCCGAGCAGCGCAACATCGAAGAGCAGTCGCGCCAGCTCAACCAACGCCGTGATCGCCTCGTGACCGACCAGCGCGCGCTGGCCATGCCCGACGAGGCGCGGCTGGCCCAGCTGCAGGAGCAGCTCGAAGCCGCCCAGGAGGCGGCCAGCATCGCCGATGCACGGCTGCAGGAACTGCAGGACAGCGTGCCCCAACTCGACGAGGAGCGGCGCACGCGTCAGCAGACCGTCAATGCCGAATCGGCGCGCGAGGCCGACCTCTCGGCCCGCGCCGAGGCGCTCAAGGCGCTGCAGGAAAAGGTGCGCACCGACGGCAAGCTCACACCCTGGCTGGCGCGCCACGGCCTGGACGGCCTGCAGGGCATCTGGAGCCGCATCCACATCGAGCAGGGCTGGGAAAACGCGCTGGAAGCAGCGCTGCGCGAACGCCTCGGTGCGCTGGAGATCTCGCGGCTGGACAGCGTCAAGGGCTTCCTGGGTCAGCAGGGCGCCGATGGGCCGCCGGCCAAGCTGGCCTTCTACAGCCCGCCGACGGCACCGGCCGCGCAGGAGGCTGTCGCGCTGCCGCGCCTGGCCGACCTGCTGCGCCTGGGCGATGCGTCGCAGCGCGCGCTGTTCGCCGAGTGGCTGCACGGTTGCTATACGGCACAGAGCTTCGAGGAAGCCCTGGCTCAGCGCGGCCAGCTGCAGCCTGGCGAGACCATCTACGTACGCGCGGGCCACGCGGTGGGCGCCCACAGCGTGAGCTTCTACGCGCAGGACTCCGAGCAGGCCGGTCTGCTGGCCCGCGCACAGGAGATCGAGAACCTGGACAAGCAGTTGCGCGCCCAGGCCCTGATCTGCGAGGAATCGCGCAGCGCGCTGGTGCGGGCCGAAGCCGCCTACGCCGACGCCGCGCAGCGCCTGGTCGGCGCGCGCCGCGAAGCCGCCGAAACCCAGAGCAGCGCGCACCAGCTGCAGGTCGAGACGCTGCGGCTGCAGCAACTGGCCGAGCAGGCCCGAGCCCGCAACGAGCAGCTGTCCGGTGACCTGGCCGAGGTCGATGCCCAGCTCGAGGATCTGCAGGAACGCCGCATCACGGCCGAGGCCCGCTTCGAGGAGCTGGACATGCAGCTGGCCGACAGCCAGGAGCGCCATGCCCAGCTGGACGAGCGCGTGATCGAGGCCCAGCGCCGCCTGGCCGAATCGCGCGAGCAACAGCGCAGCCTGGAGCGCCAGGCCCAGGAGGCGCAGTTCGCCCACCGCAGCCTGGGCGCGCGGCGCGACGAACTCGCGCGCGCCATCGCGATGGCCGAGCAGCAGGCCGGCGCGCTCGTGGGCGAGGAGGAGCGTGCACGCGAGGAACTTTCGCGCCTGTCGGACGCCGCGGCCCAGGCCGGGCTGCAGAACGCGCTGGCGCTCAAGCTCGAGCGCGAGGCGGCGCTGGGCGCGCAGCGCAGCGAATACGACGACCTCACGCAGCGCCTGCGCGCGAGCGACGAACGGCGGCTCAAGTTCGAGCGCGAGCTCGACCCGCTGCGCCAGCGCATCACCGAATTCCAGCTCAAGGAGCAGGCCGCGCGCCTGGGGCTGGAGCAGTACAGCCAGCACCTGACGGACGCCGGCGTGGACATGGCCCAGCTGGCCCAGTCCATCACCGAGGGCAATGTGCGCCTGTCGGGCCTGCAGACCGAGATCGACCGTCTGCACCGCGAGATCGTCGCGCTGGGCGCCGTCAACCTCGCGGCGTTGGACGAGCTCAGCGCCGCACGCGAGCGCAAGCAGTTCCTCGATGCGCAGATGGCCGACCTCACCGAGGCCATGACCACGCTGGAAGACGCGATCCGCAAGATCGACAACGAAACGCGCGAGCTGCTGTCGGGCACCTTCGACACCGTCAACGGCCACTTCGGCCGCATGTTCCCCGAGTTGTTCGGCGGCGGCAATGCGCGGCTCGTCATCACGGGCGACGAGATCCTGGACTCTGGCGTGCAGGTCATCGCCCAGCCCCCCGGCAAGAAGAACCAGACCATCCACCTGCTGTCCGGCGGCGAGAAGGCGTTGACGGCCATCGCGCTCGTGTTCGCCATCTTCCAGCTCAACCCCGCGCCGTTCTGCCTGCTCGACGAGGTGGATGCGCCGCTGGACGATGCCAACACCGAGCGCTATGCCAAACTCGTGAGCGCCATGAGCCGCGAGACCCAGTTCCTGTTCATCAGCCACAACAAGATCGCCATGGAGATGGCGCAGCAGTTGATCGGCGTGACCATGCAGGAGCAGGGCGTCTCGCGCATCGTGGCGGTCGACATGGAGTCGGCCCTGTCCATGGCCGACTCCTGATCCCCTTCAATCCAGAACAAGAGGAAACCGATGAGCAGCACGCTGCAGATCGGATTGGCCGTGGCCGGCGGCGCGGTGCTGGCCGGCATCGTGGCGCACAGCGCCTGGTCGTCGCGCCGCAACGCGCCGCGCAAACCCGATCCCGTCGTCACCGAACCGGCGGCCACCGAAGACATGGGCCAGGACGAGCGCCGCGAACCTGGCTTCGACGATGCCAGCCTGCCGCTGCCGGCCGCGCCCGAGCGCCGCGCCTCGCTGGACCCGTTGATCGACGTGATCGCGCCGATCGCGCTCGAAGGCCCGGTCTCCGGCGACGCCGTGCTGGCCGCGCTGCCGGCCACGCGCCGCGTCGGCAGCAAGCCCTTTGCGGTCGAAGGCCGCAACGTCAGCGGCGGCCAGTGGGAGGCCGCGCAGCTCGGCCAGCGCTACGACGCCTTGCAGGCCGGCGTGCAGCTCGCCAACCGCACCGGCGCGCTCAACGAGATCGAGTTCTCCGAGTTCGTCATGAAGGCCCAGGCCTTTGCCGACGCCATGAACGGCGCGCCCGAGTTCCCCGAAATGCGCGAGGAGGTCGCGCGCGCACGCGAACTCGACCAGTTCGCGAGCAGCCACGACGCCCAGCTCAGCTTCACGCTGCGCGCGCTGCACGCGGCCTGGAGCCCCGGCTACCTGCACCAGAACGCCGCGCGGCTGGGCTTCGTCGCCGGGCTGATTCCCGGCCGCATGGTGCTGCCCTCGGGCACGCCAGGCCTGCCGCCCTTGCTGGGCCTGGCCTTCGATTCGCAGGCCGCGCTGGCCGAAGACCCGGACCAGGCCGCGATCCGCAGCGTGACGCTGACGCTGGACGTGCCCCAGGTCGAACGTGCCGAGCAGCCCTTCGTGCGCATGCGCGAAGCCGCCACGGCGCTGGCCCAGGCCATGGATGGCGTGGTCACCGACGACGCCGCGCGCCCGCTCACACGCGAGGCCATGGACGTGATCGGCTCCGAACTGGAGCAGCTCTACGACACGCTGGACGCCCGCGAACTGTCGGCCGGCTCGGCGCTGGCGCGCCGCCTGTTCAGCTGATGGCGCCCGCCGAGCAGATCGCCCAGGCCCAGCAGCTCAAGACGCTGCTGCGCCGCTACGCGCACCGCTACTACGTGCTCGACGACCCGGAGGTGCCGGACGCCGAGTACGACCGCATCTACCAGCAGCTCGAAGCACTGGAAGCGGCCTGGCCCGAGCTCGTGACGCCCGACTCGCCGACGCAGCGCGTGATCGGCGCCGTGCTGGAAGGCCTCGCGCCCGTGCGCCATGCCGTGCCCATGCTGTCGATCAAGACCGAGACCGACACCACGCCGGCCGGGGCGCTCAAGTTCGACACCAGCGTGCGCAACGCGCTCAAGCTGGCCGACGATGCGCCACCGCTGGCTTATGCGGCCGAACTCAAGTTCGACGGCCTGGCGATCAACCTGCGCTACGAACAGGGCGAGCTCGTGCAGGCCGCCACCCGCGGCGACGGCGAGACGGGCGAGGACGTCACGCACACCATCCGCACGATCAAGTCCATCCCCAACTACCTCAAGCACGGCAACGTGCCGGTGCTGGAGGTGCGTGGCGAAGTCTTCATGCGGCGCGACGACTTCGAGGCCTTGAACGAACGCCAGCGCGAGAGCGGTGGCAAGACCTTCGTGAACCCGCGCAACGCGGCCGCCGGCGTGGTGCGCCAGCTCGACGCGGGGATCGCCCAGCAGCGGCCCTTGAGTTTCTTCGCCTACGGCCTGGGCGAGGTGCAGGGCTGGGACGTACCGGCCACGCATTCGGCCACGCTGGACGCGCTCGCCGCCATGGGTGTGCCGGTCAACCAGGACCGCCAGGTGGTGCAGGGCGCGCAGGGCCTGGCGGACTTTCACGCGCTGATCGCCGCCGCGCGCGACAGCCTGCCGTTCGACATCGACGGCGTCGTCTACAAGGTCGACGACCGCGGGCTGCAGCAGCAGCTGGGCTTCAAGTCGCGCGAGCCGCGCTGGGCCGTGGCCCACAAGTACCCCGCGCAGGAGCAGATCACGCGGCTCAACGGCATCGAGATCCAGGTCGGCCGCACCGGCAAGCTTACCCCCGTGGCCAAGCTCGAGCCCGTGTTCGTGGGCGGCACCACGGTCAGCAATGCCACGCTGCACAACCTGTTCGAGATCCGGCGCAAGCGCGTGCGTGTGGGCGACCGCGTGATCGTGCGCCGTGCGGGCGATGTGATCCCCGAGGTCGTGGGCGTGGTGCCAGGCCCGCGCGCAGGCTACGTGCCCAACTTCCGCATGCCGCGCCAGTGTCCGGTCTGCGGCAGCGCCGTGGTGCGCGAGCCCGACGGCGTGAACCACCGCTGCTCGGGCGGGCTGTTCTGCCCGGCCCAGCGCAAGCAGGCACTGCTGCACTTCGCGGGCCGGCGCGCCATGGACATCGAGGGCCTGGGCGACAAGCTCGTGGACCAGCTCGTCGACGGCGGCCTGATCCGCACGCTGCCCGAGCTCTACAAGCTCGGTGTGGGCAAGCTCTCCATGCTCGAGCGCATGGCCGACAAGAGCGCCATGAACCTCGTGCAGGCGCTGGAGGCGAGCAAGACCACCACGCTGGGCCGCTTCCTCTATGCCCTCGGCATCCGCCATGTCGGCGAGTCCACGGCCAAGGACCTGGCCAAGCATTTCGGCCGCCTGGACGCCATCATGGACGCCAGCGTCGCGCAATTGCTGGAGGTCAACGACGTCGGCCCCATCGTGGCCCAGAGCCTGCGCACCTTCTTCGACCAGCCGCACAACCGCGAGGTGGTGGAGCAGCTGCGGGCGGCCGGCGTGCACTGGCCCGAATCCGAAGGCCTGGCCGCCCAGCGCGTGCCGCTGCCGCTGGCCGGCAAGACCTTCGTGCTGACGGGCACGCTGCCCACGCTCACGCGCGATGCGGCCAAGGAGATGCTGGAAGCGGCCGGCGCCAAGGTGGCGGGTTCGGTGTCCAAGAAGACCGACTACGTGGTGGCGGGCGAAGAGGCCGGCAGCAAGCTCGAGAAGGCGCAGGCCTTGGGCATCACGGTGCTGGACGAGGCGGGCATGCTGGCCTTGCTGGAGCAGGCGCAGACATAATTGCCGCCATGGACCCGGCGGCCGTTCTCCAATTGCTGGCGCTGCACAAGCGTGCCATGGCCGAGCGCTTCGGCGTGCTCGACCTGGCCCTGTTCGGCTCGGTCGCGCGCGGCCAGGCTTCGGAGCGCAGCGACGTCGATCTGCTTGTGCGCTTCGACGGCCCCGCCACATCGGAGCGCTACTTCGGCCTCATGTTCTACCTGGAGGACCTGCTGGGGCGGCCCGTGGACCTCGTGACCGACAAGGCCTTGCGGCCGGAGTTGCGCCCCCACGTGGAGCGCGACGCCATCCATGTCTGAGCCCGCCGCGGCGCGCGAGTGGCGCTTCTACGTCGACGACATGCTGCAGTTCTGCAGGAAGGTGCAGAGCTATACGGCCGGCATCGGACAGGCGGCATTCGTGGCCGACGCCATGCGTTACGACGCCACGGTGCGCAATCTCGAACTGCTGGGCGAAGCCGCCATGCGCATCCCCGAGCCCGTGCGCACCGCCCACGCCGAGGTGCCGTGGCGTCTCATCGCGGCGACGCGCAACCGGCTCATCCACGGCTACCTGGGCATCGACAACGACATCCTGTGGAGCCTGATCCAGGTCGAAGTGCCCAGGCTTGCCCACCAACTGCGCGCGCTGCGCAACGAGCCCGATTCCCCATGACCGTACGCGACATCCTCAAGATGGGCGATCCGCGCCTGCTGCGCGTGGCCCAGCCCGTGCCCGCCACGTCCTTCGACTCCGACGCGCTGCACCTGCTCGTGTCCGATCTGTTCGATACCATGCATGCCGTCAACGGTGCGGGCCTGGCCGCGCCGCAGATCGGCGTGGACTTGCAGCTCGTGATCTTCGGCAGCAAGGACCGCAACCCACGCTATCCGGACCGCCCACTCGTGCCCGTCACGGTGCTGTGCAACCCCGTCATCACGCCGCTGTCGGCCGACGAGGAAGAAGACTGGGAAGGCTGCCTGTCGGTGCCCGGCCTGCGCGGCGTGGTGCCGCGCTTCGCGAAGATCCGCTACACGGGCTTCGACCAGTACGGTGATGCGATCGACCGCACGGTCGAGGGCTTCCACGCCCGCGTGGTGCAGCACGAGTGCGACCACCTGATCGGCAAGCTCTATCCGATGCGCGTGCGCGACTTCACACGCTTCGGCTTCACCGACGTGCTGTTCCCTGGCATCGCCGCCAGCGAGGACGACTGAGCACCGCCGGTCTCGGCTAGGCGCCGCCGCGGCGCTTCGCTGTCCGAGGTCACGGCCGCGTCATGCGCGCGGCCTACGCTGGCATGGTGCGCTCACGCAGCGGTCCGCTGCACGCGCGCCTCATCCAATACCTCAGCCGACAGCCATGACCTCACGACGCAGCTTCCTGCGCGGCAGTGCCCACGCGGGCATCGCCGCCGCGACCTACGCAGCCTTCCCACCCGCCATCCAGCGGGCGCTGGCCATCCCGGCCCACAACGCCACCGGCACCATCCGCGACGTCGAACACGTGGTGATCCTGATGCAGGAGAACCGCGCCTTCGACCACTACTTCGGCACGCTGCACGGCGTGCGCGGCTTCGGCGACCGCTTCCCCATTCCACTGCCCGAAGGCCGCAACGTCTGGCAGCAGCGCCTGGCCAATGGCAACGTGCTCATGCCTTTCCACCTGGACGGCAGCCGTGGCAACGCCCAGCGCGCCAACGGCACGCCGCACGACTGGAACGACAGCCAGCTGGCCTGGGACAACGGCCGCATGGACCAGTGGCCGCGCTACAAGAACCCTATCTCCATGGGCTACTTCAAGGAAGCCGAGATCCCGTTCCCGTTCGCGCTGGCCAACGCCTTCACGCTGTGCGACGCCTACCACTGCGCGATGCACACGGGCACGGATGCCAACCGCTCCTTCTTCCTGACCGGCACCAACGGCGCCGTGCCCACCGGCACGGCCTTCGTCTCCAACGAGTGGGACTGGCTGGACGGCCGCGCCAGCGCCGTCAACACGGGCTACACCTGGACCACCTACGCCGAGCGCCTGGAAGCGGCCGGCATCAGCTGGATCAGCTACCAGAACATGCCGGACGAGTGGGGCGACAACATGCTGGGCGCATTCCGCCAGTTCCGCCGCGCCAACCTGGCCTCGGGTTACCCCGTCTCCAGCGGCGGCGCACCGAACAGCGCTTACAGCAACTCGGGCCAGGCCCTGCCGTACAAGGCTTACGACGCCGCCACCGACAACGTCAACAACCCGCTCTACAAGGGCATCGCCAATACGCTGCCCGGCACCTCGCCCGAGAACTACCTGGACGCGTTCAGACGCGACATCCGCGAAGGCAAGTTGCCCGCGGTGTCCTGGATGAACGCACCCTCGGCCTACTGCGAACACCCGGGGCCCTCGAGCCCGGTCCAGGGCGCCTGGTTCCTGCAGGAGGTGCTGGACGCGCTGACCGCCGTGCCCGAGGTGTGGAGCAAGACCGTGCTGATCGTCAACTTCGACGAGAACGACGGCTACTTCGACCATGTGCCCTCGCCATCGGCCCCCTCGCCGGACGGCAAGGGCGGCTACGCCGGCAAGACCACGCTGGCCCCGGCCGACCTCACGCCGGAGTACTACACGCACGGCAGGCCGCTGGGCAGCACGAGCCAGCCGGCCGCCGACGGCCGGGTCTACGGCCCCGGCCCGCGCGTGCCCATGTACCTGATCTCGCCCTGGAGCCGCGGTGGCTGGGTCAACTCGCAGGTGTTCGACCACACCTCTGTGATCCGCTTCCTGGAGGCCCGCTTCGGCGTGGCCGAGCCCAACATCAGCCCGTTCCGCCGCGCCGTCTGCGGCGACCTGACCAGCGCCTTCAACTTCGCCACGCCCAACAGCGAGACGCTGCCCCAGCTGCAAGGCCGCAAGAGCCGCGGCGAGGCCGATGCGCTGCGCGCTGCCCAGCAGCGGCTGGCACAGATCGCGCCGCCGTCGTCGCAGCAGGTCCCGGTGCAGGCCGAAGGCACGCGCCCCTCGCGCGCGCTGCCTTATGAGCTGGCGACCACCTGCGCGGTGCAGCCAGGCGCCACCATGGCGGCCGTGCGCGTGGCGCTGGAGTTCGCCAACACGGGCCGCCAGGCCGCCGTGTTCCATGTCTACGACCGCAAGGACCTGGCCGCCGTGCCGCGCCGCTACATGGTGGAGCCCGGCAAGACGCTGTCGGACCTGTGGACGCCGGCCGTGGGCGGTGCCTACGATCTCTGGGTGCTGGGCCCCAACGGCTACCACCGCCACTTCACCGGCAGCGCGCTGCGCGCGATCGCTGCCGGCCAGCCGCGGCCCGACGTGCAGGTGCGTTGCGACGCCGCCACCGGCGAGCTCGTGCTGCGCCTGGTCAACACCGGCACCGCGCCGTGCACCTTCAACATCGCCGCGAACGCCTATGCCGCCTTGAGCCAGAGCCACACGCTGGCGCCGCGCAGCGAGTTCGCGCTGCGCCTGCCCACGGCCGGCAACGGCTACTGGTACGACTTCAGCGCCACGGTGTCGGGCCAGCCCGACTACCTGCGGCGCTTTGCCGGCCGCGTCGAGACGGGCCGCCACACCGTCAGCGACCCCGCGCTGGGCCTGCGCTAACCCCCTTCACGAGAACCGACATGCATTCCATTCTTCGCGGCGTGATCGCCGGCACGGCCTTGGCGCTGTGCACCTCCTTCGCCTCGGCCACCGTGCTGCGCTTCGACGACATCGTGGGCCCGAACGGCTACGCCGCCGTGCCCGCCGGCTACGGCGGCCTGGACTGGTCGGGCAGCAGTTGGTCGGTCATCACCGCACCGGAAGCGCCGTTCACGGCGCATTCGGGCGATGGCCGCATCGTCATGGGCTGGGACGGCACGGACGCCACCAGCACCATCCGCTTCCTGGCGCCCACGGTGTTCGACGGTGCCTGGTTCGCCGGCTACGGCGAGGCCACGGTGCGTTTCGACCTGTACCTGGCCGGCGCGCTGGTCGGCAGCTCCGAGACGCTGGGGATGTCGGACACGCCGGCCTTCCTGGCCAGCGGCTGGACCGGCACCATCGACGCAGTGGTGGTGTCGAGCAACCTGCACGCGTTCTACGTGATGGACGACTTCAGCTTCCAGGACGCGCGCGAAGTGCCCGAGCCGGCCACGCTGGCCCTGGTGCTGGCCGGCCTGGGCTTGGCCGGCGCAGCACGACGCCGCCGCCGCGGCTGACCGCGGAAACGGGGGAACGCTCAGCCCCTGGCGATCCCCACGTCCGGCAGCACCGGCCGGTTGTCCAGGGCCTTCTTCATGATGGCCTCCACATGCGCCTTGTCCGCCGCTGGCAGCTCCAGCCGCGGCGGGCGCGTGCGGAAGGTGCCGCGGCCCATGATGTGCTCGCACAGCTTGATGCACTGCACCAGGTCGGGCCGCGCATCGAGGTGCAGCAGCGGCATGAACCACTCGTAGAGCGGCATGAGCTCGTCGAAGCGGCGGGCCTTCGCCAGGCGGAACAGCGTCTCGCCCTCCTTGGGAAACGCGTTGGACATGCCCGAGACCCAGCCCACGGCGCCCATGGCCACGCTTTCGACCACCACGTCGTCCAGACCCGCGAACAGCACGAAGCGGTCGCCGACCATGTTGCGCGTGTCGATGAAGCGGCGCGTGTCGCCCGAGCTGTCCTTGAAGCAGACGATGGTCTCGCAATCGGCCAGCGAGGCCAGGATGTCCGGCGTCACGTCGTTCTTGTAGATCGGCGGGTTGTTGTAGACCATGACCGGCAGGTCGGTCGCCTTGGACACGGTGCGAAAGTGCGCCGCCGTCTCGTGCGGCTTGGACGAGTAGAGCAGGGCCGGCATGACCATGATGCCGTCCACGCCGATGCGGGCGGCCTCCCTGGCCGTTTCGCAGGCGAAGGCGGTCGTGAACTCGGCGATGCCGCAGATCACGGGCACACGGCCCTTGGCCACGGCACGGCCGGCCTCCATGATGGCGACCTTCTCGCGGGTGCTGAGCGAGCAGTTCTCGCCCACGGTGCCGCAGACGATCAGGCCGGACACGCCGTCGGCGATCAAGGCGTCCATGACCTTGGCCGTGGCGTCCACGTCGACCGACATGTCTTCGCGGAACTGGGTGGTGACGGCCGGGAACACGCCCTGCCAGCTGACTTTGGGGCTCATGGTTTGCCTCCTGTGGTTGAGATGGGTTAGAGCTTGGCGCCGGTGGCGCGCAGCTCGGCGATCGCCGGTGCCTTGGGCAGCCAAATGGCGTCGAAGGCCTTGATGGACGCTTCCACGTTCGCGGCCGGCTCGGCCTTCATGGCGATGCCGGTCTCCTTGAACTTGGCCAGCAGGCCGGGCTCGGTGCCCGCGATCTCGGCGATCTGCGCATCGAGCGACCTGGCCACCTGCTCGCGGATCAATTCCTTGTCCTTGTCGGGCAAGGAGGCCCAGACCCGGCCCGAGACCAGCGGCGCGAACGGCATGAACAGCGCGTTCATCTGCAGGATCACCTTGGAGACCTTGTCGAAGCGCGCATTCCACGAGAACTCGATGTCGGCCTCCAGAGCATCGACCTGGCCGTTGGCCATGGCGTCGAAGACCTGGGGTGTGGGAATCGGCGTGGGCGCAGCACCCATCGACTGGTAGAAGTCGCGGTAGACCGGGGTCGGGTTGATGCGCAGCTTCAGGCCCTTGAGGTCGGCCGAGCTGGCGAGGTCCTTGGTCGAGAACACCGAGCGCATGCCCGTGATGCCCCAGCCCAGGCCGATGCAGCCCGTCTCGCGCGGCAGCACCTCCAGCAGCTTGAGCGCGGCCGGTGTCTTGACCAGCTTGGCGACGGCCGCCGTGGAGCGCACCAGGTAGGGCGCGTTGATGGCGGCCACCGTGGCCACGCGCGAGCCGAGTTCGGCGGCCTGGATCCAGCCCATGTCCAGCGCGCCGGACTGCAGCTGCTGCATCATGGCCGACTCGTTGCCGAGCTGGCCCGAGTGGAACACCGTGGCCGACAGGCGCCCGCCGGTCTCCTTCTTGAGCGTCTCGCCGAAAGCCACGGCGGCGCGGTTCCAGGAATGGCCGGCCGGCGTGATGAGGCCGATGCGGAACTCCTTGTTCTGGGCGCGCAGCACGGGACTGAAGGCGAGCGAGGCGGCAGCGGCGCTGCCGGCGACGAACGAGCGGCGGGAAACGTTCATGGAAGGCTCCAGGTTGAGAAAAGCTACTTGATGAGCCCCAGCGACAGCCAGGGGAAGATCGACAACAGCACCAGCGCCACGCAGCAGACCAGGAAGAACGGCAGCGTCACGACGAACATCTTTCCGGGCTTGGCCCCGGTCACGGCGGCGGCGACGAAGAAGCTCAGCCCCACGGGCGGGGACATCAGGCCCAGCACGAGGTTGACGACCACCACCACGCCGAAGTGGCGCGGGTCGATGCCGTAGACCTCGGTGGCGATCGGCAGCAGGATGGGCACGGTCATGATCAGGCCGGGAATGCCATCGATCACGGTGCCGATGACCAGCAGGATCACGTTGGACAACAGCAGGAAGGTGACCGGGTCCCTGGCCACGGTCTGCACCCAGGCCGCCGTGGCCTGCGGCACCTTGCCGAAGATCAGGATCCACGAGAACACCGCGGCGGCCGCCACCAGGAACAGCACGATGGCCGAGTAGATGCCTGCGCGCACCAGCATCTCGGGGATCTGGCTGAAGCGAAATTCCTTGGTGATGTAGCGGCCGACCAGTGCGGACGCGACGGCGCCCACGGCCGCAGCCTCGGTCGGATTGGCCAGGCCCGAGAGGATGGAGCCCACGATCACGACGGGAATCAGCAGCGTGGGGCTGCACACCAGCACCGATCGAGCACGCTGGCGCAGTGTGCGGCGCTCGCTGCGCGGGTACTCGTAAATGAGGCCCATCAGCGCGATCACGACGAAGAACATCACCGTGAGCAGGATGCCGGGCAGGATGCCCGCGATCAGCATGTCGCCCACGGCCACCTGGGCCAGCACGCTGTAGACCACGAACATGACCGAAGGCGGGATGATGGGGCCCAGCATGCCGCCGTAGACCGTGACGCCGGCCGCGAAGGTCCGGTCGTAGCCTTGCTTCTCCATCTCCGGCACCATGATCTGCGACATGATGGCCACCTGGGCCGTGGCCGAGCCGATGATGGACGAGACCAGCGCGTTGGCCAGGGTGTTGACGTAGGCCAGGCCGCCCTTGACGGCGCCGACGAAGGCCATGGACAGCTCCACGAGCCGGCGCGTGATGCCGCCGCCGTTCATGATCTCGCCGATCAGGATGAACAGCGGGATCGCGATCAGGCCGTAGCTGTCGACACCGCCGAACATCTGCATCGGGAAGGACTGGAACAGCAGCGGGTTGCCGCTGTCCCAGATGTAGAACATGCCGGCCAGGCACAGGCAGATGCCGATGGGCACGCCCACGAACAGGATGGCCAGGAAGAACAGGCTGGTGAGCATGTTCAGTTCACCACGGCTTCGGCGTCGGAGACGGGGAAGCCGGCATGGCGGCGTTTGGGCTGCCAGCCCAGGTCCTCGACCAGGTTGGCTGCGGCGTGCAGGCTCAGCGTCAACGCGAACAGCGGCAGGATGGTCTGCAGGGCCCAGGTCGGCCAGTTCAGCGTCTGCGTGCGCTCGGTGTAGAGGAAATTGAACGAGCTGGCGGCGAACGCCTTGGCGTCGAAACCGGCCCGCGCGATGCCCACCGGGTCCATCCAGATCCAGCACATCCAGAGCATGGCGATGCCGAACACCAGCACGCCGGCACCGGCCGCGAGCTTGAAGACGCGGGCCGCGCCGGCGCCGAGCTTGTCGGTCAGCAGTGTGACGGCGAAATCCATGCGCAGCCGCGTCATGGCCGAGCCGCCCACGAAGGTCAGCCAGACCACGGAGTAGACCGCCGCCTCGTCGATCCAGTAGATCGGCATGCCCGTGTAGCGCGTGGCCACGTTGACGAGGATCAGCAGCATGAGCAAGGCCATCAGGACCAGGATCAACCAACGCTCCAGGCGCAGCACCGCGCCGGAGGCATCGAGCACCAGACTGGACCATGCGTTGCGCCGGGGTGGGGCGGGCTGCTGCATCTTGGGTACTCCTTTGGAATATTTAAAATATATTAGCCGTATGCTAGAGTGCAAAGCAAGCTTGGTGCCACGGGTTATCGTCCGTGCTTACCCTGAGGATCTGACGTGATGCTGAAGAAGGGCGCGGCGCCCAAGCGGCGCGATGCCGACATCGCCTACGAAGCCATCGAGGCCATGATCTCCACCCTGGGCCTGCCGCCGGGTGGCCCCATCGTGGAGGCCGAGATCTCCGAGCGCATCGGCCTGGGCCGCACGCCCGTGCGCGAGGCGCTGATGCGGCTGATGTCGATCGGGCTGATCGTGCAGCAGCCGCGGCGCGGCCTGCTGGTCTCGCCGATCGACCTGGCCAACCACCTGGACGCCATCCTGACGCGGCGCGTGCTCGAACGCGTGATCGCCTCCTGTTCGGCGCGCCGCGCCAACGCGGCCGAGCGCCAGCAGATCGCCGACTGCGCCGAGCGCATGGTGGCTGCCGCTGCGCGCGACGACCTCAAGGCCTACATGCGCGCCGACCACGATCTGGACGCCGCCAACCATGCCGCCAGCCGCAACGCCTCGGCCGTCACGGCCGTGGTGCCATTGGTCACGCAGTGCCGGCGCTTCTGGTATGCCTACCAGCATGCGGGCGAGATCGCCGAGGGCGCGCGTTGCCATGCACTGCTGGCCAGCGGCATCGCCAAGGGCAGCGAGGCGCAGGCCGTGCAGGGCGCCGATGCGCTGATGGACTACCTGGAGGCCTTCACGCGGCGCGTGATCGACAACTGATCACGGTGCCTCGCGCACCAGCCGGATGCCGACCAGCGTGTAGCGTGTCTGGGGCGTGTTCCAGTTGCGGAAACCGCAGCGCGCATAGAGCGGCCAGGTGTGCCAGGAGCCACCGCGGCGCACCTTGACCTCGCCATTGGCGGGTCCCTGCGGATCGTCCGCGGGCGCGTGGGCATAGTAGTCGTCTGCATGCCAGTCGGC
Organism: Pseudorhodoferax aquiterrae; assembly: GCF_014652235.1. GTDB lineage: Bacteria > Pseudomonadota > Gammaproteobacteria > Burkholderiales > Burkholderiaceae_C > Pseudorhodoferax > Pseudorhodoferax aquiterrae. The sequence goes on along the minus strand of NZ_BMYK01000025.1, from coordinate 71,737 downwards.
AGTCCATTCCCAGACGTTGCCCAGCATGTCGTGCACGCCGAAGGCATTGGGCGCGAAGCTGCCCACGGGGGCGGTGAAGGCAAAGCCGTCACGGAACGGGAAGGCCTGCTCGGCCCAGCGCGGCCAATGCACGGCCGCGTCGCGGTCGAACACGTTGGCATGGCCCTGCAGCGCGGCGGGGGGCGGCTCGGCGCCCTGCTGGCCGGCGCGGCAGGCGTATTCCCATTCGGCCTCGGTCGGCAGCCGGTAGCGCTGCCCCTCGGTGCGCGAGAGCCACTGGGCGAGCGCCTGGGCATCGTTCCAGGTCACGTTGACGACGGGATGGTCGTCGCCCTGCGCGAAACCCGGGTCGCGCCAGGAGTAGCGCGGTGCGCGGCCCTCGAAGGCGTCGCCGCGCACCGTGGTGGCAGGATCGTAGGCCGGGTTCCAGCCGTAGCCGCCCGTGCCGTCGGCGATGGATTCAGGCACGTAGCCCGAGCGCGCGAGGAACGCCCGGAACTGGCCGACCGTGACCTCGTGCTGCCCCAGGTAGAACGGCCGTGTGATGCGCACGGTGTGCGCTGGCCGTTCATCGTCCAGGCCACGCAGGCGGCCCGCGTCGGCCTGGGGATAGAGCGCCTGGAGTTCCTCGACCGACGCCGCCGTGCCCATGCGAAAGCTGCCGGCCGGGATGCGCACGAATACCATGCCCAGCGTGTTGACCGGCCTGGCTCCACCGGTCGGAGGCGGTGCGGCGCAGCCGCCGAGCAGCAGCGCCAGTGCCGAAGGACCGATCCAGGAAGCTGATGGCGGCATCCTGGATCTCGGCCTTCAGGCCAGCGCTTCCAGCAGCTCTGTCTCGACGGCGATCTGCAGCCGGTTCTGCTGCAGCGCCGGGCCCTGGACCAGGAAGGTGTCTTCCACGCGCTCGCCCAGCGTGGAGATCTTGGCCAGTTGCACGCTGATCTCGTTGCGTGCCAGCACGCGGGCCACGAGGTACAGCAGGCCGGGCCGGTCGCTGGCCGAGATCGACAGCAGCCAGCGCTGGGCCTTTTCGTCGGGCTGCAGATCCACGCGCGGGGCGATCGGGAAGCTCTTGACGCGGCGCGACACGCGGCCGCGGCCCGGCGTGGGCAGCGGCCCCGCCGCGGCCAGGGCCAGGGCCAGGTCGGCCTCCACCATGTGCATGAGCTCCTGGTAGTGCTCGGGCAGCATGGAGGTGACGACCTGGAAGGTGTCCAGCGCATAGCCGTTCTTGGCCGTGTGCACCTTGGCGTCGACGATGGAAAAGCCCGCGTGGTCGAAGTAGCCGCAGATGCGCGCGAACAAGTCGGCCCGATCGGCCGTGTAGACCATCACCTGCAGCCCTTCGCCGACCGGCGAGCGGCGTGCGCGCACCAGCGCCGGCTGGTCCGGGTCCAGGCCCTCGGGGCCCAAATGGCGCGCGATCTGGCGCGCATGCCAGGCGATGTCGCCGGCCTCGTGGCGCATGAAGTAGCTCACGTCCAGCGTGGACCACAGCTGCTTGTGCGATTCGAAGGGCTCGGCATGCAGGGCCAGCTGCGTCAGGGCCTCGCGCTTGCGCGCCTCGATCTCGGCATCCGGGTCGGGCGCGCGGCCGCCCAGCACGCGCAGCGTGTAGCGATACAGGTCTTCGAGCAGCTTGCCCTTCCAGGCGTTCCAGACCTTGGGCGAGGTGCCGCGGATGTCGGCCACGGTCAAGAGGTACAGGGCCGTGAGGTAGCGCTCGTTGCCCACGCGCTTGGCAAAGCTGGCGATCACGTCGGGGTCGGACAGGTCGGCCTTCTGCGCCACGCGCGACAGCGTGAGGTGTTCCTCCACCAGGAACTCGATGAGCTTGCTGTCCTGCCGGCCGATGCCGTGCTGCAGGCAGAAGCGCCGCACGTCGCGCGCGCCGAGTTCGGAATGGTCGCCGCCGCGGCCCTTGGCGATGTCGTGGAACAGCGCGGCGATGTACAGGATCCAGGGCTTGTCCCAGCCGGCCGCCAGCTGCGAGCAGAACGGGTACTCGTGTGCATGCTCGGCCATGAAGAAGCGCCGCACGTTGCGCAGCACCATCAGGATGTGCTGGTCCACCGTGTAGACGTGGAACAGGTCGTGCTGCATCTGGCCCACGATCTTGCGGAACACCCACAGGTAGCGGCCCAGCACCGAGGTCTGGTTCATGAGCCGGATGGCGTGCGTGATGCCGGCCGGCTGCATCAGGATGCGGCGGAAGGTTTCGCGGTTGACGGGGTCGTTGCGAAAGCGCGCCGTCATCAGCGAGCGTGCGTTGTACAGCGCGCGCAGCGTGCGCGCCGACAGGCCGCGGATGCCGACCGTGCTCTCGTACAGCAGAAAGGTCTCGAGGATGGCGTGCGGGTTGCGGTGGTACAGGTCGTCGCTGGCGACCTCGATCATGCCGGCCTTCTCGAAGAAGCGTTCGTTGATCGGTCGCAGCGCGTGCGTCGTGGGGTTCAGCCGCTCCTCGATGTTGAGCAAGAGGACCTGGTTGAGCTGGGTGACCGCCTTAGCGGCCCAGTAGTAGTGGCGCATCAGCTGCTCGCTGGCACGCACCGCGCTGTCGTTGCGCCAGCCGAAGGATTCGGCCACGGCGGTCTGCAGGTCGAACACCAGGCGGTCTTCACGTCGGCCGGCGATCAGGTGCAGCCGCGCTCGGATCAGGCTCAGCAGCGCCTCGTTGCGCTTGATCTGGCGCGCCTCGTGCGGCGTGGCCAGGCCGGTGCGGGCCAGCTCGTCCCAGCTGTTGCCCAGGCCGGCGGCCTTGGTGATCCACAGGATCAGCTGCAGGTCGCGCAGTCCGCCTGGCGACTCCTTGCAATTGGGCTCCAGCGCATAGGGCGTGTTGTCGAACTTGTTGTGGCGCTGGCGCATCTCCAGCGTCTTGGCGACCAGGAAGGCCTGCGGATCGAGGGCCTTGCGGAACTGGTTGCTGAACAGCGTGAACAGGGCCGCATGGCCGGCGATCAGCCGCGCTTCCAGCAGCGAGGTCTGCACCGTCACGTCCTTCTCGGCCTCGGCCAGGCATTCGCGGATGTTGCGCACCGAGGAGCCGATCTCCAGGCCCGCGTCCCAGCAACTGCCGATGAACCCCTCGATGCGCGCCTTGAGGCCGGCGTCCTGTTCGGGCGACTCGGCCTCGGGCAGCAGCATCAGCACGTCGACATCGGAATGCGGGAACAGCTCGCCGCGACCGAAGCCGCCCACGGCCAGCAGCGCACAGGAGGCCGGCATGTCGGCACGCTGCCAGAGCTGGCACAGGGTCTCGTCGGCCAGCCGCCCCAGCTGCAGCAGCACCCCGTGCAGATTGCGCGTGCTGGCGCCGCAGTCGCGCAGCGTCTGCAGCAGCGCGTTCTTGCGCTGCTGGTAGTGGGCGCGCAGGGTCGGCAGATCAACCGCCGGTGCGACACCGCAGGGGGCGGGCAGGCTGCTCAAGCGGCGGCGGTGCTCGATTGGGGCTGCACGAAGGCCGGCGGCGCCAGGCTGCCGGCCGACAGGGTCAGCACCTCGTAGCCGGTTTCGGTCACGAGCACGGTGTGCTCCCACTGGGCCGACAGCGAATGGTCCTTGGTCACGATGGTCCAGCCGTCCTTCTCGGGGCCGTCCTTGATCTCGCGCCGGCCGGCGTTGATCATGGGCTCGATCGTGAAGGTCATGCCGGGCTCCAGCACCTCCATGGTGCCGGGGCGGCCGTAGTGCAGCACCTGCGGCTCTTCGTGGAAGCGCTGGCCGATGCCGTGGCCGCAGAACTCGCGCACCACCGAGTAGCCCTGGCCCTCGGCGAACTTCTGGATGGCGTGGCCGATGTCGCCCAGGCGCGCGCCGGGCCTGACCTTGACGATGCCGTGCCACATGGCCTCGTACGTGACCTGCACCAGCCGGCGCGCAGCGATCGAGCCTTCGCCGATGATGTACATGCGGCTGTTGTCGCCGTACCAGCCGTCCTTGGTGATCACGGTGACATCGACGTTCATGATGTCGCCCTTTTTGAGCGGCTTCTCGTTCGGGATGCCGTGGCAGACCACGTGGTTCAGCGAGGTGCACAGCGCGGCCGGGTAGGGCGGATAGCCGGGCGGCTGGTAGCCCACGGTGGCCGAACGCGTGCCCTGCACGTTGACCATGTAGTCATGGGCGAGCCGGTCGATTTCCTTGGTGGTGACGCCGGCCGCGATGTGCGGCGTCAGGTAGTCGAGGACTTCGGACGCCAGACGGCAGGCTTCGCGCATGCCCGCGATCCCGGCGGCGTCTTTGATGGTGATGCTCATGGGGCCGAATTATCCCACTCGGGTTTTCCATTGTCCGGCGCCGCTAAAATTGCGGGCTTTCCCCGCCCCAGGCGGGCCACCAAGCCCAGTCAGCGCTTGCCCGGCCCGCCCGCCCACCACCCACAGGCCGCCACAACGTGACCTCGCACCCGATCCAGCTCGAAGGCGGCAACGCCCTGAGCGACTTCCGCGTCCAGCAACTGCTCCCCCGCCTGCAGGCGGTCCACGACAAGATCACGGGCCTGGCGGCGCGCCATGTGCACCTGGTGCTGGCCGACGCACCCTTGGAGCCGGCCGCCGCCGAGCGTCTGGCCGCGCTGCTGGACTATGGCGATCCGTACCAGGGCCCCACGGACGGCCCGGTGCTGGTGGTCACGCCGCGCCTGGGCACGGTTTCGCCCTGGGCGTCCAAGGCCACCGACATCGCCCACAACTGCGGCCTGCCCGTGCGCCGCGTGGAGCGCATCACCGAGTACCGGCTGGTGCTCAAGGCCGGTCTGCTGGGCGGCAAACCGCAGTTGAGCGCAGAGCAGTTGCTGGCCGTCGGCGACCTGTTGCACGACCGCATGACCGAAAGCCTGCTGGCCGACCGGCAGCAGGCCGAAGGCCTGTTCGCCACGCTGCAGGCCGCGCCCATGGCCCGCGTCGACGTGCTGGGCGGCGGCCGCACGGCGCTGGAGACGGCCAACCGCGAATTCGGCCTGGCCCTGGCCAGCGACGAGATCGACTACCTGCTGGACGCCTTCACCCGGCTCGGCCGCAACCCGACCGACGTGGAACTCATGATGTTCGCGCAGGCCAACAGCGAGCACTGCCGCCACAAGATCTTCAACGCCAAGTTCACGATCGACGGCCAGGACCAGGCGCTGAGCCTGTTCGGCATGATCCGCAACACCCACCAGCTGGCGCCGCAGCACACCGTGACCGCCTATGCCGACAACGCCTCGGTCATGGAGGGCGGCCAGGTCGAGCGCTTCGTAGCGGGCGAGGGCGGCGGCTACGCGGGCCAGCAGGCACTGCACCATGTGCTCATGAAGGTGGAGACGCACAACCACCCGACCGCCATCTCGCCGTTCCCGGGCGCGTCCACGGGCGCGGGCGGCGAGATCCGCGACGAGGGCGCCACGGGCCGTGGCTCCCGACCCAAGGCCGGCCTGACCGGCTTCACGGTTTCCAAGCTCTGGCCCGACGCTGCCGACGCGGCCTACGGCAAGCCGGCCCACATCGCGAGCGCCTTGCAGATCATGACCGAGGGCCCGCTGGGCGGCGCGGCCTTCAACAACGAGTTCGGCCGGCCCAACCTGCTGGGCTACTTCCGCGAGTACGAGCAGACCGCGGCCTCCGACGTGGACAGCCAGCGCCGCGGTTACCACAAGCCCATCATGATCGCGGGCGGCCTGGGTTCCATCGCGGCCGAGCAGACGAAAAAGATCGCGTTCCCGGCCGGCGCGCTGCTGATCCAGCTGGGCGGCCCGGGCATGCGCATCGGCATGGGCGGCAGCGCCGCCAGTTCCATGGCCACGGGCGCCAATGCGGCCGAGCTCGACTTCGACTCGGTACAGCGCGGCAACCCCGAAATCGAGCGCCGGGCGCAGGAGGTCATCAACCGTTGCTGGGAGCAGGGCTCAGACAACCCCATCCTGGCCATCCACGATGTGGGCGCGGGCGGTCTGTCCAATGCCTTCCCCGAGCTGACCAACGACGCGGGCCGCGGCGCGCGCTTCGAGCTGTCGGCCGTGCCGCTCGAGGAGTCGGGCATGGCGCCCAAGGAGATCTGGTGCAACGAGAGCCAGGAGCGCTATGTGCTGGCCATTGCACCCGAGTCGCTGGACCGCTTCGCGGCCTTCTGCGCACGTGAGCGCTGCCCGTTCGCCGTGGTCGGACGGGCCACCGAGGAGCGCCAGTTGGTGCTGGCGGCCGAGGACAACCCGGTCGACATGCCCATGGAAGTGCTGCTGGGCAAGCCGCCCAAGATGCACCGCGTCGTCGAGACGGTGGCGCGCCGGTTCGCGCCGCTGGACCTGAACGGTGTGGAGCTGCAGAAGGCCGTGATCGACGTGCTGGCGCACCCGACCGTGGCCTCCAAGCGCTTCCTGATCACGATCGGTGACCGCACCGTGGGTGGCCTGTCGCACCGCGACCAGATGGTCGGCCCCTGGCAGGTACCGGTGGCCGACTGCGCCGTGACGCTGGCCGACTATGCCGGCTTCGCGGGCGAGGCCATGTCCATGGGCGAGCGCACGCCGCTGGCGGTCATCGACGCGCCGGCGTCGGGCCGCATGGCCGTGGCCGAAGCCATCACCAACCTGCTCGCTGCACCCATCGAGTTGCCGCGCGTGAAGCTGTCGGCCAACTGGATGGCGGCCTGTGGGCAGCCGGGCGAAGACGCCGCGCTGTACGAGACGGTCAAAGCCGTCGGCATGGCGCTGTGCCCGGCCCTGGGCATTTCCATCCCGGTCGGCAAGGATTCGCTGTCCATGCGCACGCAGTGGCAGGACGGCGGCGAGAAGAAGCAGGTCAGCGCACCCGTGAGCCTGATCGTCTCGGCCTTCGCGACGCTGGCCGACGTGCGCGGCACGCTGACGCCGCAACTCGACGCCACGGAGGCCGACAGCACGCTGGTGCTGATCGACCTGGGCCGCGGAAAGCACCGCATGGGTGGCAGCATCCTGGCGCAGACGCTGGGCCAGGTGGGCGATGCCGCACCGGACCTGGACGAAGCGCAGGACCTCGTGAACCTGGTCAACGCGGTCAATGAACTGCGCGCCCAGGGCCGCATCCTGGCCTACCACGACCGCAGCGACGGCGGGCTGCTGGCAACGGTCTGCGAGATGGCCTTTGCAGGCCATGTGGGCGTGGCGCTCAATGTCGACCTGCTGGTGACCGAAGGCGACGGCATCAGCGACAGCCGCGCCGAATACGGCGACGCCAAGAACTGGGCGACCCAGGTCTCGGCACGCCGCGAAGAGCTGACGCTCAAGGCCTTGTTCAGCGAGGAGCTGGGCGTGGTGCTGCAGGTGCGCACGGCCGAGCGCAACGAGGTCATGCAGGTGCTGCGCGCACACGGCCTGTCCAAGTGGAGCCACTTCATCGGCAAGACGCGGCCCGCGGGCGGCGCGATCGAGGTGGGCGTGGGCGAGGTCCAGGTCTGGCGCGACACCAAGTCGGTGTTCTCTGCCAAGCTGTCGGACCTGCACCAGGTCTGGGACAGCGTGAGCTGGAAGATCTGCCAGCAGCGCGACAACCCGGCCGGCGCCGATGCCGAGCATACGGCCGCTGGCGCGGCCGAGGATCCGGGCCTGCAGGTCGCCCTGCGCTTCACGCCGACGCAGGCCGTGGCGCCGGCATTGCTGCAGCGCCGGCCCAGGGTCGCCGTGCTGCGCGAGCAGGGCGTCAACTCCCATGTGGAGATGGCCTATGCCTTCACGCAGGCGGGCTTCGAAGCCTTCGACGTGCACATGACCGACCTGCAGGCCGGCCGTTTCGATCTGGCCGACTTCCAGGGCGTGGTGGCCTGCGGCGGCTTCAGCTATGGCGACACGCTGGGCGCCGGCATCGGCTGGGCGCGTTCCATCACCTTCCACGAGCGCCTGTCGGCCCAGTTCCAGGCCTTCTTCGGCCGCGGCGACACCTTCGGCCTGGGCGTGTGCAATGGCTGCCAGATGTTCGCCGAGCTGGCCGACATCATCCCGGGCGCGCAGGACTGGCCGCGCTTCACGGCCAACCGCAGCGAGCGCTTCGAGGCGCGCCTGTCGCAGGTGGAGGTGCTGGAGTCCCCCAGCCTGTTCTTCAAGGGCATGGCCGGCAGCCGGCTGCCGATCGCGGTGGCGCACGGCGAGGGTTTCGCGAACTTTTCGCGGCGCGGCAATGCAGCCAGGGCCATCGCGGCCATGCGCTTCACCGACCACCATGGCCAGCCGACCGAGGCCTATCCGTTCAACCCCAACGGCAGCCCGGGAGGCCTCACGGCCGTGACCACGGCGGACGGCCGCTTCACGGCCATGATGCCGCACCCCGAGCGCGTGTTCCGCAACATCCAGATGAGCTGGACGTCGGGCGACAAGAGCGCCATGAGCCCCTGGATGGAGCTGTGGCACAACGCGCGGCGCTGGGTGGGTTGAGCGCAGCGACGGCGGTTCAGCCGCCGATGTAGCTCATCTCGATGCGCTTCTCGCGCGGTGCCAGCATGCCGGCACCGCGCAGCTGCGAATAGCGGTCGCTGCGCTGCTGCCAGATGCCGGCGATGGCCTGCGTGATGTCCGCGTCCGACGCCCCGCCGCGCAGCAGGCCGCGCAGGTCGTGGCCGCGGCTCGCGAACAGGCACAGGTAGACCTGGCCTTCGGTCGACAGGCGGGCCCGGTTGCAGTCGTGGCAAAAGGCCTGGGTGACGCTGCTGATCACGCCGATCTCGCCCGAGCCGTCGGCATAGCCCCAGCGCTCGGCCGTCTCGCCGGGCGCAGAAGGGTCAAGCGCCACCAGCGGCAACTCGGCCGACAGGCGCTGCACGACCTCGGCCGAGGGCAGCACCTCGTCCATGCGCCAGCCGTTGGTGGCGCCCACGTCCATGTACTCGATGAAGCGCAGCACCACGCCCGTGCCGCGGAAGTGCCGGGCCATGGGCACGATCTCCTGCTCGTTCGTGCCGCGCTTGACGACCATGTTGACCTTGATCGGGCCCAGCCCGGCCCGCTGAGCGGCGTCGATGCCGTGCAGCACGTCGGCGACCGGGAAGTCCACGTCGTTCATGCGCCGGAACACGGTGTCGTCCAGCCCGTCCAGGCTCACGGTCACGCGGTTCAGCCCGGCCGCCTTGAGGCTGGCGGCCTTGCGCGCCAGCAATGAGCCGTTGGTCGTGAGCGTCAGGTCCAGCGGCGCACCGTCGGGCGTGCGCAGCGCGGCGAGTTGCGCCACCAGCACCTCGATGTTCTTGCGCAGCAGCGGCTCGCCGCCGGTCAGGCGGATCTTGCGCACACCCTGGGCCACGAACAGCCGGGCCAGCCGGGCGATCTCCTCGAAGCTCAGCAGCGCACTGTGGGGCAGGTAGGGGTAGTCCTTGTTGAAGACTTCCTTGGGCATGCAGTAGCTGCAGCGGAAGTTGCAGCGGTCGGTCACGCTGATACGCAGGTCGCGCAGCGGGCGCTGCAGCTGGTCGTGCAGCGGGCCGGGCGCCTCGCCCACGGCATGCATCGGCACCGGCAGGGGCGCGGTCTGGGCAACGAGGGGGATGACGCGGCGGACCATCCCGGGATTGTGCAGCAGCCTGCGTGGGAGTCGGCCCGCGTGTGGACAAGGGTATTGCGAGTCATTATCATCTGGGTGCCCGAGTACGCATGGTCCACGCAAAGGGCGCACCCCAGTTGGAGGCATGCGCGTGGACGTCGAACCCCTCACTTCTCGAACGACCGGTGGCGACCCGCTGTCGCCCTGGCGGTCCGCCATGTCGCGCGGCGCAGCCGCGCCCCGCCAAAGCCGTGTGCTCTGGCGCAGGTTGCTAGGGTGGGCCATCCTGCTGGCCGGCGTGGCCTTGCCCGGCGTGCACTTGTTCCAGCGCATCCTGGCCGACCCGGTGCTGACCGCGGCCCTGCAGGCCGGAGCGCTGGCGGCGCTGGCCACGGCCCTGGGCACGGTGCCGGTGCTGTTGTCGCAGCGCCTCTCGGACCGGGCGCAGGACACGCTGTTCGGCTTCGGCGCAGGCGTCATGCTGGCGGCCTGCGCGTTCTCCTTGGTCATTCCCGGCGTGGCCGCCGCCAACGCGGGCGGCGCCGGGCCCTGGCGTGCGGGCATGACGGTGGGCGCTGCCATCCTGCTCGGCGGCATCGTGCTGCTCGCGCTGGAGCGCTGGTTGCCGCACGAGCACTTCATCAAGGGCAAGGAGGGGCCTGAAGCCCGCACGCTCAAGCGCACCTGGCTGTTCGTCTTCGCGATCGCCTTGCACAACCTGCCCGAGGGATTGGCGATCGGCGTCGGCTTTGCCGGCACCGACCCGATGCGGGCCGGCGCGCTGGCCACCGGCATCGCGATCCAGGACGTGCCCGAGGGCCTGGTGGTCGCCGTGGCGCTGCTGGCGGCGGGCTACCGGCGCAGCGTGGCCGTCGGCCTGGGCATGGCGTCCGGATTGATCGAGCCCGTCGGTGCCGTGCTGGGCGCGGCCGTCATCAGCTACTCGGCCGCGCTGCTGCCATGGGGCCTGGGCTTCGCGGCCGGCGCCATGCTGTTCGTCATCAGCCACGAGATCATTCCCGAGTCGCACCGCAAGGGCCACGAGGCCTGGGCCACGGGCGGGCTGATGCTGGGCTTCGTGCTCATGATGCTGCTGGACACGGCCCTGGGTTGAGCCGCTTCAGCCGTGGCGCACGGCCACGGTCTTCAGCACGGTGAAGCCGTACAGCGCCTCGAAACCCTTTTCGCGGCCATGGCCGGAGCTCTTGACGCCACCGAAAGGCAATTCCACGCCGCCGCCGGCACCGTAGTTGTTGATGAACACCTGGCCGCTGCGCACGTTGCGCGCCATGCGGAACTGGCGTGCGCCGTCGCGCGTCCAGACGCCGGCCACGAGGCCGAACTGGGTGGCATTGGCCAGTTCGACGGCGTGTTCCTCGTCGCGGAATGCCATGGAGGCCAGCACCGGGCCGAAGACCTCTTCCTGCGCCAGCCGGTGCTGCACGGGCACGTCGCGCAGCAGCGTGGGCGCCTGGTAATAGCCGGTCTCGGGCGCTTCCTCGACCACGCGGCCCTGGGCCACGATGGGAATGTCGGCCGAATGGGCGTCGGACAGGAAGTCCCACACGCGCTGCTGCTGCGTGGCGCGGATCAGCGGGCCCAGGTCCAGGTCCATCGACGCAGGGCCCACGCGCAGGTCTTCGAACACGGTCGCCAGGCGCTCGAGCAGCGGCTCGTAGATCGACTGCTCGACCAGCAGGCGCGAGCCGGCCGAGCAGGTCTGCCCCGCGTTCTGCACGATGGCGTTGACGATGGCCGGGATCGCCTGGTCCAGATCGGCATCGGCGAACACGATCTGCGGGCTCTTGCCGCCCAGTTCCAGCGTGACCGGGCAGTGCCGCTCGGCGGCCGCTTGCTGGATCAGCGTGCCGACCTTGGGGCTGCCTGTGAAGCTGAGGTGGTCGATGCCGGGATGGCGCGCCAGTGCGTCGCCGACCTCGTGGCCGTAGCCGGTCACGATGTTGATGGCGCCGGCCGGAAAGCCGGCCTCGGCCGCCAGTTCGGCCACGCGCAGCAGCGACAAACAGGCGTCCTCCGAGGGTTTGACCACGCAGACGTTGCCCGCCGCCAGCGCGCCGCCGACGCAGCGGCCGAAGATCTGCATGGGGTAGTTCCAGGGCACGATGTGCCCGGTCACGCCGTGCGGCTCGCGCCAGGTGAAGACGCTGTAGCCGTTCTGGTAGGGAATCGTCTCGCCGTGCAGCTTGTCGCAGGCACCGGCATAGAACTCGAAATAGCGCACCAGCGCGATGGCGTCGGCGCGCGCCTGCTTGGTCGGCTTGCCGCAATCGCGCTGCTCGAGCGCCGCGAGTTCCTCGCCATGCTCGGCGATCTTCTCGGCCAGCCGCATCAGCAGCCGGCTGCGTTCGGCCGCCGCCAGCTTGGACCAGACCCCGTCGTAGCACTGGCGGGCCGCGCGGACGGCGGCATCGATGTCCTGCGCATTGCTGCGCTGGATCTCGTCGAAGGGCTGGCCGTCGGACGGGTCGATCATCGGGATGGTGCGGCCGGACGAGGAGGGGACGAAGGCGTTGGCGATGTAGTTCAGGGGCATGGCGTCTGGAGCGAGAAACGGATCAGGGGCAGATGATGTCGAGCCGAGGGAAGTAGTGGCGGTAACGCCTGGCATCGCGTGTGAGCAGACGCAAACCGGCGACCGTGGCGTGGGCGCCGATGTAGAAGTCGGGCAGCGGCGAACGCGCGCGGCCATCGGCGGCACCCGGCACAGCACGGTAGGCGCGAAAGGCCTGGCCGGCCAGGAAAGCCGCATCCCAGGGCAGGGCATCGCGCCGTAGCGGCAGGCCGGCCAGCGCGGCCTCCAGTTCGGCGGCGCGCTCGAAGCGCGGGCTCAGCTCGGCCAGCACCAGCGGATTGATGACGAGGGCGGCCTCGTCGCCGAGCCGGGCCAACTGCTCGAGCGACCAGTCGGCCCATTGCGGGTCGTCGGCCAGAACGTCGATCAGCACATTGCTGTCGATCAGGGTGGCGGGTGGGGCGAGGTAACGCGCGTCGGGCTCGGCGACGCGCGGCGTGTGTTCAGCCACGCAGCCAACGCATGAATTCGTCGGTGCCCATGCCCTTGAACTGCGCCGCGGTGGCGCTGCCCCGCACGGCCTGGAATGCCGCGCGCACCGGCGACATGCGCGGCTGCACGCGGCGCAGCAGCACGTCGCCGTTGGGACGGACTTCGAACTCGACCTCGTGGTGGGGATGCAGGCCGGCCTGTTCGCGCACGGCCTGCGGGATCGTGACCTGCCCCTTGCTGGTGATTTTCATGGCGACCTCGATTCTTACTTTTGCAAGTAAGAATCTTACGCCATGCATCAGCCGCCGTGGAATTTCATGACCAGCGGCACGATCAGCAGCGCCACGATGTTGATGATCTTGATGAGCGGGTTCACAGCCGGGCCGGCCGTGTCCTTGTAGGGATCGCCGACGGTGTCGCCGGTCACGGCGGCCTTGTGCGTCTCCGAGCCCTTGCCGCCGTGGTGGCCGTCCTCGATGTACTTCTTGGCGTTGTCCCAGGCGCCACCGCCCGTGCACATCGAGATCGCCACGAACAGGCCGGTCACGATGGTGCCCATCAAGAGGCCGCCCAGCGCGGCCGGGCCCAGCAGCAGGCCGACCAGGATGGGCACGATGACCGGCAGCAGCGAGGGGATCATCATTTCCTTGATCGCGGCCGAGGTCAGCATGTCCACCGCCTTGCCGTACTCCGGCTTGGCCGTGCCTTCCATGATGCCCCGGATCTCGCGGAACTGGCGCCGCACCTCGACCACCACCGAGCCCGCCGCGCGGCCCACGGCCTCCATGGCCATGGCGCCGAACAGGTAGGGGATCAGCCCGCCGATGAACAGGCCAATGATGACCATGGGGTTGGACAGGTCGAAGGTGACGACCTTGCCGTAGGCTTCCAGCTTGTGCGTGTAGTCGGCGAACAGCACCAGCGCGGCCAGGCCGGCTGAGCCGATGGCGTAGCCCTTGGTCACGGCCTTGGTGGTGTTGCCCACGGCGTCCAGCGGGTCGGTGATGTCGCGCACGCTGGAGGGCAGCTCGGACATCTCGGCGATGCCACCGGCGTTGTCGGTGATGGGACCGTAGGCATCCAGCGCCACCACGATGCCGGCCATGCTCAGCATGGAGGTGGCGGCCACCGCCACGCCGTACAGGCCGGCCAGCGCATAGGCGACCCAGATCGCGATGCAGACGAAGATCACGGGCCAGGCCGTGGAGCGCATGGACACGCCCAGGCCGGCGATGATGTTGGTGCCGTGCCCCGTGGTGGAAGCCTGGGCGATGTGCTGCACGGGCTTGTACTGCGTGCCGGTGTAGTACTCCGTGATCCAGACCAGCGCGGCCGTCAGCACCAGGCCCACCGTGCACGCGCCGAACAGCTTCATCTGGCTGCCGGCGGCGGCGATCGCGTTGTCGGGGATCAGCCACGCCGTCACGAAGTAAAACGCCACCAGCGACAGCACGCCCGACACCGCCAGGCCCTTGTACAGCGCCGGCATCACGTTCTTCATGCCCGGCGAGGCCTTGACGAAGAAGCAGCCGATGATGGAGGCCACGATGGACACCGCGCCCAGCGCGAGCGGGTAGACCACGGTGCTGGCGCCGCCGCCGGCCACGACCAGGGCCCCCAGCACCATGGTGGCGATCAGCGTCACGGCATAGGTCTCGAACAGGTCGGCCGCCATGCCGGCGCAGTCGCCCACGTTGTCGCCCACGTTGTCGGCGATCACGGCCGGGTTGCGCGGGTCGTCCTCGGGGATGCCGGCCTCGACCTTGCCTACCAGGTCGGCGCCCACGTCGGCGCCCTTGGTGAAGATGCCGCCACCCAGCCGGGCGAAGATGGAGATCAGCGAGGAGCCGAAGGCGAAGCCGATCAGCGGGTTGAGCAGTTCGCTGGGCTTGACGCCCGGCGCGCCGTTGGCCGCCAGGTACCAGTAGAAGGCCGTGACGCCCAACAGGCCCAGGCCCACCACCAGCATGCCCGTGATGGCGCCGCCGCGGAAGGCCACGTCCAGCGCCGGCCCGATGCCTTGCGTGGCGGCCTGTGCCGTGCGCACATTGGCGCGCACCGAGACGTTCATGCCGATGAAACCACAGGCGCCCGAGAGCACGGCACCGACCACGAAGCCCACGGCCGTCTTGGCATCGAGGAACAGCCCGATCAGCACCGCCAGCACCACGCCCACGATGGCGATGGTCTTGTACTGCCGTGCGAGGTAGGCGGCCGCGCCGGTCTGGATCGCCGCGGCGATCTCCTGCATGCGGGCATTGCCCGCGTCCTTGGACAGGATCCAACTGCGGGCCCAGAAGCCGTAAGCCACAGCGATGAAGCCGCAGACAAGCGCCAATATCAGCGCCGAGTTGCCATTCATAAAACGTCTCTCCTCACGCTCGTTCTCGTTGCTCGAAAGGGCACAACGCACGCGGTGCCCCGCTGCGTTGCTTCCTCGTCGTGCTCAGAACTCGTGCGAATGACGATTGGCCAACCGGGGCAATATATAAGCAAATCTCGCAATGACTGTTGCATCGCAGCCTCGGCTGTGGGCGTGCCCCCTAAAATCCGGGTTTGTCCCAGGCGTTCCCTTTTCTCAACTGCTCCGAAAGCACCATGTCCCTCGACAAAGTCTCCCCCGGCAAGAACATTCCCGATGCGTTCAACGTGGTCATCGAGATTCCGATGAACGCCGACCCGATCAAGTACGAGGTGGACAAGGACTCCGGCGCGATCTTCGTGGACCGCTTCATGACCACCGCCATGCACTACCCGAGCAACTACGGCTATGTGCCGCAGACGCTGTCGGGCGACGGCGACCCGGTCGACGTGCTGGTCATCACTCCGTATCCCCTGTTTCCGGGCGTGGTCGTGCCCTGCCGCCCCCTGGGCATCCTGATGATGGAAGACGAAGCCGGCGTGGACGGCAAGGTGCTGGCCGTGCCGACCGACAAGGTGCTGCCCATCTACAGCCACTGGAAGAGCGTGGACGATGTCAACCCCATGCGCCTGAAGGCCATCACGCACTTCTTCGAGCACTACAAGGATCTCGAGAAGGGCAAATGGGTCAAGGTGCTGGGTTGGGAAGGCATCGACGCGGCCAAGAAGGAAGTGCTGGACGGCGTCGCCAACTACAAGAACAAGACCGGGGCCTGATCTGCCCATGGGCTCTGAAGGCATCAGCACGGGCATCGTGCACTCCGACCGCCGGCTCGGCATCGAGCACGGTGGGGTGCACAAGCCGATCCATACCTCGGTGCAGTACGGCTTCGACAAGGTCGAGGACCTGATCGGGGTGTTCCAGGGCACGACCAAGGGGGGCTTCAGCTACGCCCGCCAGGGCACACCGACCACGGCCGCCCTGGAGGCGCAGATCACGCGGCTGGAGCGGGGCGTGGGCACGGTCTGCTTCGCCACGGGCATGGGTGCCATCAGCGCGGTGTTCTTCACGCTGCTGCGCGCGGGCGACCACCTGGTGGCCAGCCAGTTCGTGTTCGGCAACACCAACAGCCTGTTCGGCACGCTGCGCGATTTCGGCATCGAGATCACGACGGTGGACGCCACCGACGCGGCCCAGGTCGCGGCGGCGCTGCGGCCGAACACGCGCATGGTCTTCGTCGAAACCATCGCCAATCCCGGCACGCAGGTGGCCGACATGCCGGCCATCGGCCAGCTCTGCGCCGAGCGCGGCCTGCTGTTCGTGGTCGACAACACCATCACCTCGCCGGCGTTGTTCCGTCCCACGGACGTGGGCGCGGGCCTGGTCGTGCAGTCGCTGACCAAAACCATCTCGGGCCACGGCCATGCACTGGGCGGTGCGGTCACGGACACGGGCCGCTTCGACTGGCAGAACCATCCCAACATCTTCGCGGCCTACCGCAAGGGCGACCCCAGGCAATGGGGCCTGGCGCAGGTGCGCAAGAAGGGGCTGCGCGACATGGGTGCGACGCTGTCGTCCGAGCACGCGCACCACATCAGCGTGGGCGCCGAGACGCTGGCGCTGCGCGTGGCGCACACCAGCGCCACGGCGCTGGCGCTGGCGCGCTATCTGGAGTCGCATCCTTCGGTGGTGTCGGTGCGCTACCCGATGCTGGAATCCCACCCGCAGCACGCGCTGTCCAAACAACTGTTCAGCGCGGGCTCGTGGCTGCTGTCGTTCGAGCTGGCCGACACGGCCGCCTGCATGGCGTTCATCAACCGGCTGCAACTGGCTGTCAAGGCCACCGGTCTGGGCGACACGCGCACGCTCGTGATCCCGGTCGCGCCGACGATCTTCTGGGAAGCGGGCCCGCAGGTGCGCGCCGCCATGGGCATCGCCGATGGTCTGATCCGGCTCTCGGTCGGTCTGGAAGACAGCGCCGATCTGCTCGCCGACTTCGAACAGGCCTTGCGTTAAGAAACAGTCTGGCGGAACGGCGTGCGCTGCGCCAGTTCCTCCAGGTAGTGCTCCACGCCCTGGCCTTCGCGCTCCAGGAAACGCTCCACCGCCTCGGCGAAGGCCGGATGCGCAAGCCAGTGCGCGCTGCTGGTGCGCACCGGCATCAGCGCGCGCGCCATCTTGTGCTCGCCCTGGGCGCCGCCCTCGAAGCGCCGATAGCCGTGCTGGATGCACCACGCCAAGGGCTGGTAGTAGCAGGCCTCGAAATGCAGGCAGTCCACACGTGCCAGAGCACCCCAGTAGCGGCCATAGGCCACACCCTGGTCGGGCTGCAACGCCACGAGGCTGCAGGCGATGGCCTGGCCATCCCGTTCGGCGATGAACAACAACCAGTGCTCGGGCATGTCCTGCGCCATCGACGCGAAGAAGCTGCGCGACAAGTAGGGCGCGTTGCCGTGTTCCAGGTAGGTGCGCTCGTAGCAGCGGTAGAAGAAGCCCCAGTCCGCCGCGGCGATGTCGCGGCCTTGCGCCCAGCGAAAGCGCACGCCGGCCTCCGCCACCTTGCGCCGCTCCTGGCGGATCTTCTTGCGCTTGTCCTGGGCCAGGCTGGCCAGAAAATCGTCGAAGTCCGCGAACGGCCGTCCATCGGCGCGGGCGTTTTGCCAATGGAACTGCACTTGATGCCGCAGCATCAGCCCGGCGTCGGCACAGGCGGCCATGTCGGCCTCGTTGCCGAACAGCAGGTGAAGTGAAGACAACTCCTGCGCCTCGCACCAGGCCACGGTCGCGCTCAGCAGCATGGCCCGGCTGCTCGCATCGCGCGCCAGCAGCCGCGCACCCGGCACGGGCGTGAAGGGCGGGGCGATGACGGCTTTGGGGTAGTAGGGCAGACCGTGGCGCTGGTAGGCATCGGCCCAGGCCCAGTCGAACACGTACTCGCCGTACGAGTGCGTCTTGAGGTACAGCGCACAGGCGGCCAGGAGTGCGTCCTGCTGCCACAGGCTGAGGATGCGGGCCGTCCAGCCGGTGCCGGTCACTGCGCTGCCGCTCGTCTGCATGGCGCGCAGGTAGGCATGGCGCATGAACGGGCTGGCGTCCGCCTGCGTTGCGAGCAGGCCATCCCAGGCGGCAGCGTCGATCTCGGAAATGTCCGCCACGATGCGGAAGGTGGTGTCGTCGTCTGCCATGTGGTGTTCGAATGATGCACGGAGCGGCGGCTTGCCGTTGCGCTTGCTGGCTTGGCCCCGGTGCGCCAGGCGAATTCGGGTGACATCCCGCGTGATCGCGGGTGAATGACGCTATCCTATTGCCGGTACGTCTCCGTATTGGCCAGCCTCCAGAAAGACTCAGATGAAGCAGATCACCGCCATCCTCAAACCCTTCAAGCTCGAAGAAGTGCGCGAAGCGCTGGCGGAATGCGGCGTGACCGGGCTGACCGTCACCGAGGTGAAGGGCTTCGGCCGCCAGAAGGGCCACACCGAGCTGTACCGCGGCGCAGAGTACGTGGTCGACTTCCTGCCCAAGGTGAAGGTCGAGATCGTGGTCAAGGACGACGACGTGGACCGCTGCGTCGACGCCATCGTGCGGGCGGCACGCACCGGCAAGATCGGCGACGGCAAGATCTTCGTGACGGATGTGCAACGCGTGGTGCGCATCCGCACCGGCGAAGAGGACGAATCGGCCGTCTGAGGGCCGTTCAAGGCCGCGCCCTCAGATCTGGTCCAGCTGCGGCGCGGGCGCCAGGCCCGCATCGTTGACCAGGCTCTTGAGCAACTCCTCCGCATCGCGGCCGATGCGGATCAGGTCCATCTGCCAATCGTTGACGAAACCTGCCCGCACGGTGGCCTGCAGAAAGCTCTGGAGCCCGTCGTACAGGCCCTCGACGTTGAGCAGTCCCACGGGCTTGTCGTGGTAGCCGAGCTGGCGCCAGGTCCAGACTTCGAAGAACTCCTCGAAGGTGCCGATGCCGCCCGGCAGGGCCAGGAAGGCGTCGGCGCGTTCGGCCATCATGCGCTTGCGGTCGTGCATGGTGTCGACCACGTGCAGCTCGGTGCAGCCGCGGTGGGCCCATTCCTTCTCGACGAGCGCCTGCGGAATCACGCCGATGACCCGGCCGCCTGCGGCCAGCGTGGCGTCGGCGACCATGCCCATGAGGCCGTTGTGGCCGCCGCCGTACACGAGCTGGCCGCCATGTTCGCCGATCCAGCGGCCGACCTGCTGCGCCACAGCGGCATAGCCCGGGTGCGCTCCAGGACGGGAGCCGCAATAAACACAGAGCGAGAAAGCAGGCTTCATCGGGTACGGGGCAAGGCCGTGACCAGGCGGGTGCCCGCCAGCGCGTCATGCCAGAACTGGGATTGGGGATGGAAGCGGCTGGCGATGGCCCACACCGCGACCCAGCCCAGCAGCAGCACGAAGGATTCGCCGGCCGGCAGCCGGAACGGTGCGATCAGCACGAGCGGCGGCAGGAACCAGAGCCAGCTCAGCAGGTAGCGCACGAAGGCCCTGGCCTGGCTGGCGGGGCGGCCCGCGCGGTCGACCAGGCGGATGTGCCAGGTCTTCATCGCCAAGGTCTGGCCCTTGGACCAGAACCAGGTGAAGTAGATGCCGAACACCACGAACAGGAAGGCCTGCAGGCCCGTGCGGTTGTCCAGCGCGTTGCGGGTCTGGCTCAGCGTGCCGAACAGGTAGCCGGCGATGAAGACCACGCCGAACATCAGCATGCCTTCGTAGAGCCAGCAGGCCATGCGGCGCCACAGGCCGGGCGCCTGCAGGGGGGCGGCCGGCTCGGGTCCCGCGGCGTTCATTGGTGTGGGGCCGTGTCCGGCTCGGTGGCGTGGGCGTCGACCTGGGGCAGCAAGGTCTGCGGATTGATCAGGTGGGGGGCGGTGCTGATGCGCGGCATGGTGCGCTGATTCTCGGGTGCAACGGGCATGGTGGCCAGGCGTTGACGCGGAATCGGGCGGACCGCTGTGGCTGCGCCAGGCAGGGCGCGGCGCGGCGCCTGTTCTGCCAGTTTGCGACGCTCCTCTTCGCTGAGCGCCTGGTAGGCCTCCCACTTGGCCTGCTTGTCGTCGCTGGCAAGGCGTTCGGTTTCCGCGAAGTTCAGCCGCGCGCGGCTGCGCTCCGCGGCACTGAGCTTGACCCATTCAAGCATGCGCTGGTGCAGCTTCTGCTGCTCTTCGGGCGGAAGCTTGTCGAAGTTACGCGACAGCGCAATCCACTTGCGGCGCTGGCCTTCGCCAAGGCTGTTCCAGCTCGGCCCCAGCGGTTTGAGGGCCTGGCGCTGCGCGCTGCTCAGCCCCCCCCAGCGCGGACTGGGCGCTTCGGCTTTCTCCGTGGACGGGCCGCTGGCGGCCTTGGTGGCAGGCTGCGCAAAGGCCAGCGCCGCCGCGCAACACAGACTTGCGCTTGCAGCGACACGGGACCAGCGGATGGGGCGGGATGGGAGCAAAGCGGGACGCCCCGTGTCAGTTTTGCGGTGCGTTGTCACCAGTCTTGAGGAACTGCAGGAAGCCGGGGTCCGTGTAGGCGTCGGTCGGCAAGGTGTCGGTGAGCAATGCGGCGTCGACTTCAGCCAGTTCGCTGGCGCGGTTGTCGTTCTGCACGACGTAAATGGCCAGCAGCCCGGCCACCAGAGCCAGCAACGGCAGCATGGCACCCAGCCGGGCCCACAGCCCGGGCTCATCCTGTCCACCCAATTGGAGCGCGCCTGCGCGCCCCGACCGCACGCTGCTCACCGTGCTCACCGCCGGCGCGAACGCCGCCACCTTGCGACGCGCCACGGCTTGCTGCCGGGCCACGCGCAGACGCTCCGCGATGTCGTGGTCCAGATTGGTGCAGGATTCCGACAGACGGCCCGCAATCAAGCTGCCGAGGCGGTCGGTCGACATGGTGATGGAAGGTGCTTGCTTCATAGGTGGATTCCTTTGGCCGTCAGGGCGCGACTCAGGCTGGCGACGGCACGCGAGCAATGGGTTTTGACACTCCCTTCGGAGCAGCCCATGGCAGCGGCCGTCTCCGCGACGTCCATTTCTTCCCAGTAACGCAGCAAAAATGCCTCGCGTTGACGTCCCGGCAGTCTCTGGATCTCGCTTTCGATCTCCCGCAGGATCTGTGCCCGGCGCGTGCTGTCCTCCGCGCTCTCGTGACCTTCCCTGCCGTCCTGCGGCGTCAAGGCTTCCAGCAGGTCGAAATCGCCGTCTTCGCCGGCCGACTCGAAGTCGCTGAGGTTGGAAAACAGGGCGTTGCGCGTCTTCTGGCGCCGGAACCAGTCCAGTGTGCAGTTCGACAGGATGCGCTGGAACAAGAGGGGCAGTTCGCCCGGCGGCTTGTCGCCGTAGTGCTCGGCAAGCTTCATCATGCTGTCCTGCACGATGTCGAGCGCAGCTTCCTCGTTGCGCACGTGGTAGAGGCAACGCTTGAAAGCGCGTTTCTCCACCTCTTTGAGGAAGTCGGACAGTTCTTTGTCGGTGGCCAAGACGACTGTGGTGAGGCTGCGCAATCGCGGAGGGGCCGCGAGGAAAGCCAAAGATTATGGCATCGACGCAGGATGGCCCGAAAAATCGTTGATAATCCCCGCGCTCGTCAAAAAAGCAAACGGGCCACGATCCGGCGTTGCAAGCATCTCGCCCATGGTCCTGGCCTTAAGTCCCGACGGCTCTTCACAAGAGGGCGCGAAGGGGCACCCAAGGTATTTCGTCAGAGAAATTCGCAAAGGTTGATCATGGAAATCTCCAAAGCCGAAATGAAGTCGGCCGCCGCCGCATCCTCCCCGCTCGCGCAATCCGGCCCCCAGGAACTCATGGGCGCCGAAATCCTCGTCAAGGCCCTGCAGGCCGAGAACGTCAAGCACGTCTGGGGCTACCCCGGTGGCGCGGTGCTCTACATCTACGACGCCTTCTACAAACAGGACAGCATCCAGCACATCCTGGTGCGCCATGAGCAGGCCGCCGTGCATGCGGCCGACGGCTATGCACGCGCCACGGGCGACGTGGGCGTCGCCCTCGTGACCTCGGGCCCTGGCGTGACCAATGCCGTGACCGGCATCGCCACGGCCTACATGGACAGCATCCCGATGGTGATCATCACGGGCCAGGTACCGACGCCGGCGATCGGCCTCGATGCCTTCCAGGAGTGCGACACGGTCGGCATCACGCGCCCCATCGTCAAGCACAACTTCCTGGTCAAGGACGTGCGCGATCTAGCCGCGACGGTCAAGAAGGCCTTCCACATCGCGCGCACCGGGCGGCCCGGCCCGGTCGTGGTCGACATCCCCAAGGACGTCTCGTTCAAGAAGGCGCTGTACAGCGGCTATCCCGAAACCGTGGAGATGCGCTCGTACAACCCCGTGCGCAAGGGCCACGGCGGCCAGATCCGCAAGGCCTTGCAGCTGCTGCTGACGGCCAAGCGTCCTTACATCTACACCGGCGGCGGCGTGCTGCTGTCCAACGCGACCAACGAACTGCGCACGCTGGTCGACATGCTGGGCTACCCCGTCACGAACACGCTGATGGGCCTGGGCGCCTACCCGGCATCGGACCGCAAGTTCCTGGGCATGCTGGGCATGCACGGCACGCTGGAAGCCAACAACGCGATGCAGAACTGCGACGTGCTGCTGGCCGTGGGCGCGCGCTTCGACGACCGCGTGATCGGCAACCCCAAGCACTTCGCGCAGAACGAACGCAAGATCATCCACATCGACATCGACCCGTCGAGCATCTCCAAGCGCGTGCGCGTGGACATTCCCATCGTGGGCGATGTCAAGGACGTGCTGACCGAGCTGATCGCCATGATCCGCGAGTCCGAGACCAAGCCCGACAGCGGCGCGCTGGCCAGCTGGTGGGAACAGATCGAGGTCTGGCGCAAGCGCGACTGCCTCAAGTACAACCGTGGCGCCACCGACGTCATCAAGCCGCAG
Organism: Pseudorhodoferax aquiterrae; assembly: GCF_014652235.1. Taxonomy (GTDB): domain Bacteria; phylum Pseudomonadota; class Gammaproteobacteria; order Burkholderiales; family Burkholderiaceae_C; genus Pseudorhodoferax; species Pseudorhodoferax aquiterrae. The sequence goes on along the minus strand of NZ_BMYK01000025.1, from coordinate 48,947 downwards.
TTCGTCATCGAGACGCTGTGGAACATGACCAAGGACGTGGAAACCTACGTCACCTCCGACGTCGGCCAACACCAGATGTGGGCCGCGCAGTACTACCGTTTCGACGAGCCGCGCCGCTGGATCAATTCGGGGGGGCTCGGAACCATGGGCGTGGGCATTCCCTATGCCATGGGCATCAAGCTCGCCAAGCCCGAGGCCGAGGTGTTCTGCGTCACGGGCGAAGGCTCGGTGCAGATGTGCATCCAGGAACTCTCGACCTGCCTGCAGTACAACACGCCGATCAAGATCCTCTCGCTCAACAACCGCTACCTGGGCATGGTGCGCCAGTGGCAGGAGATCGAGTACTCCAGCCGCTACAGCAGCAGCTACATGGATGCGCTGCCCAACTTCGTGAAGCTGGCCGAGGCCTACGGCCACGTGGGCATGCTGATCGAGCGCGCGCAGGACGTGGAACCGGCGCTGCGCGAGGCGCGCAAGCTCAAGGACCGCACGGTGTTCATGGACTTCCGGACCGACCCGACGGAGAACGTGTTCCCCATGGTCCAGGCCGGTAAGGGCATCACCGAGATGCTGCTGGGCTCGGAAGACCTTTGACCAGGCGATAAGTCGGCCTGCTGCGCAGGCGCGACCACTTTTTCAAACGACGAATCTATTGCCCGCCGAGCCCGCGCATTACCGTGCGCGGGGGAGGGCGGCGAAAAGAGGAATCTGCATCCATGAAACACATCATCGCAGTGCTGCTGGAGAACGAAGCCGGCGCACTTTCCCGCGTCGTCGGCCTGTTTTCGGCCCGCGGCTACAACATCGAATCGCTGACCGTGGCGCCGACCGAGGACGCCAGCCTGTCGCGCATGACCATCCAGACCACGGGTTCGGACGACGTGATCGAGCAGATCACCAAACACCTGAACCGGCTCATCGAGGTCGTCAAGGTCGTCGACCTGACCGAGGGCGCCTACACCGAGCGCGAGCTCATGATGGTCAAGGTGCGCGCGGTCGGCAAGGAGCGCGAGGAGATGAAGCGCATGGCCGACATCTTCCGCGGCCGCATCATCGACGTGACCGAAAAGAGCTACACCATCGAGCTCACCGGCGACCAGGGCAAGAACGACGCCTTCCTCGAAGCCATCGAGCGCAGCGCCATCCTGGAGACCGTGCGCACCGGCGCCAGCGGCATCGGCCGCGGCGAGCGCATCCTGCGCGTCTGACATCACGCATCCGCGCGCGCCTGCTGGCAGGCTCGGCGTGGGCGGATCGCGACATTGCGAGGCTGCCGTCGGCAATTCGCCTGAACCATTTGGAGCAAGACAATGAAGGTTTTCTACGACAAGGACTGTGACCTCTCCCTGATCAAGGGCAAGACCGTCACCATCATCGGCTACGGCAGCCAAGGCCATGCGCACGCGCAGAACCTGAACGACAGCGGCGTCAAGGTGCTGGTCGGCCTGCGCAAGGGCGGTGCTTCCTGGAGCAAGGTCGAGAAGGCCGGCCTGCAGGTCGCCGAAGTCGCCGAAGCCGTCAAGGCCGCCGACGTCGTCATGATCCTGCTGCCCGACGAGCAGATCGCCCAGGTCTACAAGAACGACGTGGCCCCCCACATCAAGCAGGGCGCCTCGCTGGTGTTCGCCCACGGCTTCAACGTGCACTACGGCTTCGTGCAGCCGCGCGCCGACCTGGACGTCTGGATGGTCGCGCCCAAGGCCCCCGGCCACACCGTGCGCGGTACGTACACCCAGGGTGGCGGCGTGCCCCACCTCGTGGCGGTGCACCAGGACAAGTCGGGCAAGGCACGTGACCTGGCCCTGTCCTACGCCATGGCCAACGGCGGCGGCCGCGCCGGCATCATCGAGACCAACTTCCGCGAAGAAACCGAGACCGACCTGTTCGGCGAGCAGGCCGTTCTGTGCGGTGGCACCGTCGAGCTGATCAAGGCCGGCTTCGAAACGCTGGTGGAAGCCGGCTACGCGCCCGAGATGGCCTACTTCGAGTGCCTGCACGAGCTCAAGCTCATCGTGGACCTGATCTACGAAGGCGGCATCGCCAACATGAACTACTCGATCTCGAACAACGCCGAGTACGGCGAGTACGTCACGGGCCCGCGCATCGTGACCGACGAGACCAAGAAAGTCATGAAGCAGGTCTTGAAGGACATCCAGACCGGCGAATACGCCAAGAGCTTCGTGCTCGAAGCCGCTGCCGGCCAGCCCGCGCTGATCAGCCGCCGCCGCCTGAACGCCGAGCACCAGATCGAAGTGGTGGGCGAGCAACTGCGCGCCATGATGCCCTGGATCAAGAAGAACAAGCTGGTCGACCAGACCCGCAACTGAGCGCGATTGCACGCGTCTCGCAAGGCCACTTCGGTGGCCTTTTTCATGCGTGGCCGTCCACTACACTTGCGGCCCTATGCATGATGGCAATGAATCCGCGCTGGTGGTTCAGGACGAGCCCATGCCGCGCAAGCGGCGCAAGGGCATCTACGTCCTGCCGAACCTGTTCACGCTGGCGGCCCTGTTCGGTGGTTTCTATGCCGTCGTGATGGCCATGAACAATCGCTTCGACCTGGCAGCGGTCGGCGTGTTCTGCGCCATGGTGCTGGACAGCCTGGACGGCCGCGTGGCGCGCATGACCAACACCCAAAGCGCCTTTGGCGAGCAGATGGACTCGCTGTCCGACATGGTGTCCTTCGGCGCCGCACCGGCCCTGATCGCCTACGAATGGACGCTGCGCGAGGCCGGGCGCTGGGGCTGGATCGCGGCCTTCGTCTACTGTGCCTGCGCCGCGCTGCGCCTGGCGCGCTTCAACGTCAACACCGGCGTGGTCGACAAGCGCTGGTTCCAGGGCCTGCCGTCGCCGGCAGCGGCGGCCCTCGTCACAGGCTTCATCTGGCTCATGACCGAACTTGAGATCCCGCGCGCCGACGTGACCTGGATCATGTTCGTGCTCGCGCTGTATGCGGGCCTGACCATGGTGACCAATGTGCCGTTCTACAGCTTCAAGGACGTGCAGATGAAAAAGAGCGTGCCCTTCGTCGTGATCGTGCTGATCGCGCTGGGCATCGCCATCGTCAACATCCACCCGCCCATCGTGATGTTCGGCCTGTTCGTGCTGTACGGGCTCAGCGGCTATGCCGTTTACGCCTGGCGCAAGGCCAAGGGCCGGCCGACCAGTGTGATCAGCACCTCGACCGACGAGCCCGACGAGCGCGGCCTGCACAAATGAGACAGCCGCTCGCGCAGCGCCGCGCGCATCTGTGCTAGAGTGCGCGCCATGCAAAAGCTCGCGCTAGCCCTACTAATCATCCCCCACGGGCGGAGACGGTAGCGCGCGCGCACCTTTTGTCGAAACGGCCCGTTTGCACCAGCATCGGGCCGTTTTTCTTTTTGGGTTTGCTGGTGCCTTTTGACCACTCTCGAGGATCCGCATGATGTTGAAGAACCCCGCCAGCAAGTACGCCGCCTTTCAACCGGTGCGTCTGACGGACCGCACCTGGCCCGATGCCGTCATCACCCAGGCGCCGATCTGGCTGTCCACCGACCTGCGCGATGGCAACCAGGCGCTGATCGAGCCCATGGACGGTGCGCGCAAGCTGCAGATGTTCCAGGCGCTCGTGAAGATCGGCTTCAAGGAGATCGAGGTCGGCTTCCCCTCGGCCTCGCAGACCGAGTTCGACTTCGTGCGCAAGCTCATCGAGGAAGACCTGATCCCCGAGGACGTCACGATCCAGGTGCTGACCCAGGCGCGCGAGCACCTCATCGAGCGCACCTTCGAATCACTGAAAGGCGCCAAGCGCGCCATCGTTCACCTGTACAACGCCTGCGCACCCATCATGCGCCGCGTGGTGCTGGGCACGGACGAGGACGGCATCGTTGAGCTCGCCACGTCGCAGGCCCGCTTGTTCCAGGAACTGGCGGCGCGCCAGCCCGAAACGCAGTGGACCTTCCAGTACTCGCCCGAGATGTTCTCCGGCACCGAGCTCGCGTTCTCCAAGCGCGTCGTCGATGCCGTGACGGAAGTCTGGCAGCCCACGCCCGAGCGCAAGTGCATCATCAACCTGCCGTCCACCGTGGAGCACTCCACGCCCAACATCTTCGCGGACATGATCGAGTGGATGCACCGCAACCTCGCGCGCCGCGATGCCATCGTGCTGTCCGTGCACCCGCACAACGACCGCGGCACCGGCACGGCGGCCGCCGAATTCGCCGTGATGGCCGGTGCCGACCGCCTGGAAGGCTGCCTGTTCGGCAATGGCGAGCGCACCGGCAACCTCGACGTGGTCAACGTCGCGCTGAACCTCTACACGCAAGGCGTGTCGCCGGGCCTGGACTTCTCGGAAATCGATGAGATCCGCCGCGTGGTCGAGCACTGCAACCAGCTGCCCGTGCACCCGCGCCATCCCTATGTGGGTGACCTGGTCTACACCTCGTTCTCGGGCTCGCACCAGGACGCGATCAAGAAGGTCTTCTCCGCACGCAAGGAAGGCGACGTCTGGAACGTGCCCTACCTGCCGATCGACCCCAAGGACCTCGGCCGCACCTACGAGGCCGTGATCCGCGTGAACAGCCAGTCGGGCAAGGGCGGCATCTCCTACCTGCTCGAGAGCGAGTTCGGCCTGGAGTTGCCGCGCCGCCTGCAGATCGAGTTCAGCCAGGTGGTGCAGGGCGTCATGGACGCCGAGGGCAAGGAGCTCACGGCGCACGACCTCTGGACGCTGTTCGAGAAGGAGTACGGCCTGCACGACGTGGCCGCACCCCAGCATCGTCTCCACGAGCAGCGCGGTGCCAACGGCGCGACCGAGGTCGAGCTCTCGGCCGACCTGGTCTACGGCGGCAAAGCGGTGCGGGTCCAGGGCCGCGGCACCGGCCCGATCGACGCCTTCGTCGACGGCTTGCAGCAGGCCACGGGCCGCAGCGTGCGCGTGATGGACTACCACGAGCACGCCATCGGTGCCGGCGCCAACGCCAAGGCCGTGGCCTACCTCGAACTGCGCGTGGACGATGGCCGCACCCTGTTCGGCGTGGGCATCGATGCGAACATCGTGTCGGCCTCGCTCAAGGCCATCTTGTCCGGACTGCAGCGTGGCACGCGCGGCGCGGACAATGTGGCCGCGGAGCCCGAAGCCGCAACGGCGCGCTGAGCCCGGGCCTGCACGACAAGGAGACCACGATGAGCGAGCAACTGATCATTTTCGACACCACCTTGCGCGACGGCGAGCAATCGCCGGGCGCCTCGATGACGCGCGACGAGAAACTGCGCATTGCGCGCCAGCTCGAGCGGCTCAAGGTCGACGTGATCGAGGCCGGTTTCGCGGCCAGTTCCAACGGGGACTTCGAGTGCGTGCAGGCGATCGCGCGCACGGTGCGCGAGTCGACCATCTGCTCGCTCTCGCGCGCCAACGACCGCGACATCGCGCGCTCGGCCGAGGCGCTCAAGGACGCGGCCCGCGCGCGCATCCATGTGTTCATCGCGACCTCGCCGCTGCACATGGAAAAGAAGCTGCGCATGACGCCCGACCAGGTGTTCGAGCAGGCGCGCCAGTCGGTGCGTTTCGCGCGCAACCTGGTCGGCGACATCGAGTTCAGCCCCGAGGACGGCTACCGCAGCGAGCCCGACTTCCTGTGCCGCGTGATCGAGGAGGTCATCAAGGAGGGCGCGACCACGATCAACGTGCCCGACACCGTGGGCTACGCGATTCCCGAGCTCTACGGCAATTTCATCAAGAACCTGCGCGAGCGCATTCCCAACAGCGACAAGGCCATCTGGTCCGTGCACTGCCACAACGACCTGGGCATGGCGGTTGCCAACTCGCTGGCTGGCGTGAAGATCGGCGGCGCGCGCCAGGTCGAGTGCACGATCAACGGCCTGGGCGAGCGCGCCGGCAACTGCTCGCTCGAAGAGATCGTGATGGCCGTGAAGACGCGCCGCGACTACTTCGGCCTGGACGTCAACATCGCCACCGAGCACATCGTGCCGGCCAGCCGCATGGTCAGCCAGACCACGGGCTTCGTGGTGCAGCCCAACAAGGCCGTGGTCGGCGCCAACGCCTTCGCCCATGCTTCGGGCATCCACCAGGACGGTGTGCTCAAGGCGCGCGACACCTACGAAATCATGCGCGCCGAAGACGTGGGCTGGAGCGCCAACAAGATCGTGCTGGGCAAGCTGTCGGGCCGCAACGCCTTCAAGCAACGCCTGCAGGACCTGGGCGTGCAGATGGAAAGCGAAGCCGACATCAACGCCGCCTTCGCGCGCTTCAAGGACCTGGCCGACCGCAAGAGCGAGATCTTCGACGAGGACATCCTGGCCCTGGTCAGCGAGGAGAGCGTGGCGCACGAGCAGGAGCAATACGTCTTCGTGTCGCTCAAGCAGCACAGCGAAACCGGCGAGCGGCCGCAGGCCGAGGTCGTGTTCACAGCCCAGGGCAAGGAGGTGCGCGGCAGCTCCGACGGCAACGGCCCGGTCGATGCCTCCCTCAAGGCCATCGAGTCGCACGTGAAGAGCGGCGCCGAGATGGTGCTGTACTCGGTCAACGCGATCAGCGGCTCGACCGAGAGCCAGGGTGAGGTCACGGTGCGGCTGCAGAACAGTGGCCGCGTGGTCAACGGCGTGGGGGCCGACCCGGACATCGTGGTGGCCTCGGCCAAGGCCTACCTGTCGGCGCTGAACAAGCTGCACAGCAAGGCCGAGCGCGTGGCCGCCCAGGGCTGAGCGCAGAGTCCCCAACAAAACGGCCTCCCGCGGGAGGCCGTTTGCGTTGGCGGGGCAGGGCGTTTACTCGACCTTGGCCTTGGACCGCAGCTCCTGCTGGAACTGGGCCATCTTCTGCTGCTGCAGTTGCTGGGCGATCTGCGGCTTGACCTGCTCGAGCGGCGGGAACTCCTGCTGGCGCTCGTCGTTCAGGCGGATGATGTGGTAGCCGAACTGGGTCTTGACCGGCACCTCGGTGGTCTGGCCCTTCTTGAGCGCCACGAGCGCGTCGCCGAACTCCTTCACGTAGCCGGCCGGATTGGCCCAACCCAGGTCGCCGCCGTTGGCGCCGGATCCGGGGTCCTTGGACTGCTTCTTGGCGATGTCTTCGAACTTCGCGCCCTTCTTGAGGCTGGCGATGATGGCCTTGGCGTCGGCTTCCTTCTCGACCAGGATGTGCTGAGCCTTGTACTCCTTGCCGTCGCTGGCGTTGGCGGCCTTGACCTTGTCGTACTCGGCCTGGATCTCGGCATCGGTCACCGGATGGGTCTTCTGGTAGTCCACGAGCAGCTCACGCACCAGCAGCGACTGGCGCGCGAACTCCATCTGGGCCTGGAAGTCGGGCGTGGCGTCCAGGCCGCGCTTCTGGGCTTCCTGCATGAAGATCTCGCGCATGATGATCTCTTCGCGCAGCTGGCCTTCCTGGTCGGGCGTGACCGGGCGGCCGGCGCGGGCCATCTGCTCGGCCAGCGCGTCCACGCGCGCCTTGGGCACGGCCTTGCCGTTGACGATGGCCACGTTCTGCGCCAGCGCGGGCAGGCTTGCGGCACCCAGCACGAGCGCAGCCGCAACTGCGGAATACAGGGACTTCTTCATGTTGCTTCCTTAAGGGTTTTGCGAGGGCAGGGCCTGGGATGGCGACGGGGTCGCGGCCGGGTGCACGGAAGGGAGGATGTCGATGGCTATGGCGTGCACGCCCTGGGTGATCATTTGGCGCAGCGGATCATACACAAGGCGGTGCTGCGCCACGCGCGACAGTCCGGCGAACTTCGGCGAGGCGATGCGCACCCGGAAATGCGTGCCCCAGGGCTGCGGGCCTGCCCCTGCATGGCCGGCATGGGCTGCGCTCTCGTCCAGCACCTCGAGCTGCGTGGGCGCCAGCGCCGCGCGCAGCGCCTGTGCCATCTCCGCGGCCGTGACCGTCATCGGCCGCGCTCCTTGGATTGGACCTCGACGACCTCGCTGTCCGACTTGAGGTAGCGCGAGACGTACAGGCCCTGGCCCACGATGAAGGCCAGCGGGAACACATAGCCCCAGAGCTTGAAATCGACCCAGGCGTCGGTGCTGAAGGCATAGGCCACGTAGCCGTTGATGACCGACATGAAGAGGCAATAGCTCACCCAGGCCCAGTTCAGCCGCATCCAGACCGCGTCGGGCAGTTCCAGCTGGCTGCCCAGCACCATCTTGAGGAAGTTCTTCTTGAACGCCCAGACCGTGACCGCCAGCGCGATCGCCATGGCCGCATACAGCACGGTGGGCTTCCACTTGATGAAGCGTTCGTCCTGCAGCACCAAGGTCAGGGTGCCGAACACCAGCACCAGCGCCAGCGTGGCCTTCTGCAGGGTCTGCAGCTTGCGTTCCAGCGCGTAGGTGACGCCCATCTGCACCACGGTGGCGGCCATCAGCACCGCCGTGCCCACGTAGATGCCGTAAAGCTTGTAGGCGCCGAAGAACAGCAGGATCGGCAGGAAATCGAGCAGGATCTTCATGGGCTCATTTGTCCTCGAACTGCAGCGAGGCCGAATTCATGCAGTAGCGCAGGCCGGTGGGGGCGGGGCCGTCCGGGAACACATGGCCCAGATGCGCGCCGCAGTTGGTGCAGACCGTCTCGGTGCGCACCATGCCGTGGCTGCGGTCCACGATCTCCTCGATCGCTCCGGGCACCGCCTGCGAGAAGCTGGGCCAGCCGCAGCCGGCGTCGAACTTGGTGCCGGAATCGAACAGCTTGGCGCCGCAGCAGACGCAGTGGTAGCTGCCGTCGGCCCAGTGCTGCTCGTACTTGCCGGTGTAGGGCCGCTCGGTCGCCGCGTGGCGGGTCACCTGGTAGGCCGCCGGTTCGGCGCCCTTCTCGGCCAGCAATGCACGCCATTCGGCGTCGGTCTTTTCAACGGGTCGGGTCATGAGGAGCAGCTGATCTCGATGGAAGAAGCCCAGTCGGGCGGGAAGTCGGCATCGGCATCGAAGCCGGGATGCTCGTCAAATGGGGTCCGCAGCAGGCGATGCAAGCGTTCGACCTCGGAGAAGTCTTTCTGCTGCGCACGCCGGATGGCCTGTTCGGCCAGGTGGTTGCGCAGCACGAACTTGGGGTTGACGCCCCGCATGCGCGCGCCGGCCTGCGCCAGATCCTGGCCGGCCATGCGGCGCTGGTACAGCACGGCCCAGTCGTCGAAGGCCGCGCCGTCCAGGAACAGGTCGCGCACGGGTGTCAGCACCATGCCGGCGGCCACGGCGTCCGACAGGCGGCGCCAGAAGATGGCGTGGTCCACGCGCTGGCGGGCCAGCAGCTGCAATGTGGATTCGACCAGCGCGCGGTCCTCGTCCAACGCCCGTGCCAGCCCCAGCTTGGCGCGCATGGCCGCTTCGAGAGCCTGCGGGAAATCGGTCTTGTAGGTCTCCAGCGCGGCCAGGGCCCGGTCCTGGTCTTCGATCAAGGGCAGCAGCGCCTGGCCCAGGCAGAACAGGTTCCAGTAGGCCACGTTGGGCTGGCGGTTGTAGGCGTAGCGGCCCTGGCTGTCGCTGTGGTTGCAGATGTGGCCGGGGTCGAAGGCGTCGAGGAACTGGAATGGCCCGTAGTCGATGGTCAGGCCCAGGATGCTCATGTTGTCGGTGTTCATGACCCCGTGGCAGAAACCCACGGCCTGCCATTGCGCGAGCAGGGCCGCGGTGCGCTGCGTCACGGTGCGCAGCAGCGCGGCATAGGCGTTGCCGTCGAAGTCCGCCGCCTGGTCACGGCACGCCGGGTAGTGGCGGTCGATCACATGGTCGGCCAGCGCGCGCAGCGACGCATGGTCGCCGCTGGCCGCGAAATGCTCGAAATGGCCGAAGCGGATGAAACTGGGCGCCACGCGCGTGACCACGGCCGCGGTCTCCAGCGTCTCGCGGCGCACCGGCGCGTCCGAGCCGGTCACGCACAGCGCGCGCGTGGTCGCGATGCCGAGGCCGGCCATGGCCTCGCTGCAGAGGAATTCGCGGATCGACGAGCGCAGCACGGCGCGGCCGTCGCCCATGCGCGAGTAGGGCGTGCGTCCGGCGCCCTTGAGCTGCAGCTCCTGGCCTGCGGCGGTCTCGCCGAGCACGATGGCGCGTCCATCGCCGAGCTGGCCGGCCCAGACGCCGAACTGGTGGCCGCTGTAGACCGTGGCATAGGGGGCGCTGTCGGGCAGCAGCGCGTTGCCCGTGAAGGCCTGCAGTGCGGCGTCCGAGGCGAACCAGTCGGCATCCAGGCCCAGCTGTGCGGCCAGCTCGGGATTGCGGCCGACCCAGTAGGGCGCGGGCAATGGCGTGGGCTGCAGGCGCGTGAGGAAGGCCGGGCCCAGGGCGGCAAAGCCTTCGCGCCAGGCGATGGGCGCGGGGTCGGCCAGGGCGGCGTCGGAAGGAGAGCGCATGGGCCGATTGTCGGTGACGCCGGGTAACCCCGGATGCCAGGGGCTACCGCGCCAGCCTCCACAGCCGCTCAACAGCCGATCTGCGCGCGGTACTGGGCCGGTGGCACGCCGAACCACCGCTTGCAGGCGCGGTGGAAATTGCTGCTGTCGCCATAGCCCAGCAGGTCGGACACATCGGCCAGGCTGTGGCGCTGCTCGGCCAGATACTGCTGCGCCAGCTCGTGGCGCGTGCTGTCCAGCAGGGCCTGGTAGGAGACCTGTTCTTCCTGCAGCCGGCGCTGCAGCGTGCGCTCGGCCAGGCCCAGGCCCTTGGCCACCACCTCACGCCGGGGCTCGCCCTGGTTCAGCAGACGCGCGATCTCGGCACGCACGCGGCTGGCCGTGCTCGTCTGGCCGAGTTGGGCCAGCTGTTTGTCGAGCAAGCCTTCCAGCATGCCGGCCAGCTCGGCGTCGTAGGTCGGGATCGGCCGGGCCAGATCGCTGTGCGCGATCAGCATGCGGTTGGCGGGCGCACCGAAACGGGGCGCGCAACCGAAGGCGGCACGCTGCGGCCGGTCGTCCGCGGGCGCCGGATCGGCCAATTCCACGCTCAGCGGATCGAACTCCTTGCGCGTGAGCCACTGGCACAGCATCAGCGTGGCCAGCATGGCGTATTCCACGCGCTGGCGCGGGATCGGCAGCGTGCCGCCCGTGTGGGCGGTCGTCAGCCAGCAGCCCCGCGCGTCGGGCTGCAGTGCGAAGGCCGTGGCGTCCGAGATCACGGCCATGTAGCGGGCCAGATGCCCCAGCGCCCGGCCCAGGTCCGGGCTGCAGCTCATCACATGGCCGACGGTGCCGGTGTTGCTGTGCGTGGCGGCCAGGCTGCGCTGCAGTCCCAGCGTGGGCTTGCCGGAGCGCGTCACCGCCAGCTGCCACAGCCGCGAGACCTGGTCCACCGGGATGCGGGCGTTGTGCCGGTGCAGCGTGGCCGCGTCGAACCCGGCGTCGCGCAGCAGCGCGGGCACGTCCAGCCCTTCGGACGCGAACATGGTCAGCACGCCGGCCAGCCAGGCGGCCGAACTCGTGCGCACGGGCAGGTAGGGGAGAGCGGTCCGCGTGGTTCCTGAAGTCATCGGTTTGGCGCGCTTGCGATAGCGGTGTTCGAGCAGGGCCCTCCTAGACTTTTCGCTGGCGACGGCCCGAGGCGGCGCAGTATGGACGAGGGTCCGCTGCACGCGCATTCCGAATAACCCCGAAGCACGGGACAAGGAGACCAGCATGCGGACAGGCTTTTTGGCGGCATTCCCGAGTGTGCAACGCACCACCGCGGTGCTGGTTCTGGGCGCCTGCGCGGCGCTGGCCGGCTGCGGCGGCTCCGACGACGACGCCCCCACCGTGCGCCGCACCGCGGCCGGCAAACTGCAGGGCGTGGACGACAGCGCGCGCAACGGCACCTGGGCCTGGAAGGGCGTGCGCTACGCCCAGCCGCCCGTGGGCGCGCTGCGCTGGCGTGCGCCGCTCGATCCCGCGCCCTGGACCGGCGTGCGCGCGGCCGACAGCTTCGGCCCGGCCTGCCTGCAGATCGGCCGCATGTTCGGCCCCGGCGCCAACAACCGCTTCGACGAGACCATCGCCACCACCATGGGGCAGCCGCTGGGCAGCGAGGACTGCCTCACGCTGAACATCTGGCGCCCGGCCACCAGCGACAGCAAGCTGCCCGTGCTGCTGTTCATCCACGGCGGCAGCAACATCTCGGGCTACACGGCCGACCCGCTCTACGACGGCGCCGCGCTGGCCAAGGCCGCCAACGCCGTGGTGGTCACGGCCAACTACCGGCTCGGCGTGTTGGGCTTCCTGAACCTCGCGCAACTCCATGTGGGCGGCAGCGCCGGCGACGATTCGGGCAACTTCGCGCTGCTGGACAACATGGCGGCGCTGCGCTGGTTGCGCACCAACGTTGCGGCCTTCGGTGGCGACGCCGACAACATCACGGTCTCGGGCGAATCCGCTGGCGCCAACAACGTGCTGGCCGTCATGACCTCGCCCATGGCCCGCGGCCTGTTCCACAAGATCGTGGCGCTGAGCGGCGGCATCTCGCTGGCCGGCAATCTGCCGTCCGGCACATCGCCCGCGCTGAGCCCGCTGGCGAGCTGGCAGGCGCAGGGCGAGGCCGTGCTGCTGAACCTGCTGGTGGCCGACGGCACGGCTGCCGACCTGGCCGCCGCGCGTGCCTACGTGGCCACGCGCACGGCCGCGCAGATCGCCGACTACCTGCGCGCCAAGGACGGCGCGACCGTGCTGACCACCGCGCTGGCCAAGGGCCTGAACACCGGCAACCCCATCCCCGACGGCACGGTGGTGCCGACCGACCCAATCGCCACCATCGCGGCCGGCCAGCATGTCAACGTGCCCGCGCTGATCGGCAACACGCGCGACGAGGGCAAGCTGTTCGGCGGCCTGCTGCCGCTGTTCGGGCTGCCCGCGGGCTACATCGTCGACGACGCGACGCGCTTCCTCATGATGGCGCGCTTCGACCCCGACGCCGCCACCACGCTCACCACCGCCGACATCGTCCACGCCGCCTACCTGCCCGTGGCCACACCGACGACGGGCTACGACGCGCGGACCGGCCTCATCACCAAACTGCTGTTCGAGGCCAACAGCCAGAACCTGCTGTCCACGCTGGCCACGCAGCAGCCCCAGCTGTGGCAGTACCGCTTCGACTGGGCGCAGGAGGCCTATCCCTGGAACGAGGTCTACGGCGCCGCCCATGCCTTCGACCTGGCCTTCCTGTTCGGCAACTTCGGTCCTTCGGTGGTCGGCCAGGTGATCGGCGGCAACGCCAACCGCGCGGGCCGGCTCGCGCTGTCCAACTCCATGATGGCCAGCCTGGGCGCCTTCATGCGCACGGGCAATCCGAACACTGCGGCGCTCGGCGCCACCTGGTCGCCCTGGCCATCCAAGCTGCTGCTGGACGCCACGCCGACCGCGCTCAACACCAGGGCACAGTGACCATCCGCGCAGCAAGGCGTAGGGGTAAATACCGAACGGTCGTGCGATTACGATGCTCGCCGTTCAAAACAAGCGTTACCGGGAGCCATGGCCATGCTGGGTCTGATGCAAAACCAACCCCTCTTGATCTCCTCGCTGATCGACTTCGCCGAGCGCCACCATGGCGACGGCGAGATCGTCTCGCGCCGCGTCGAGGGTGACCTCCACCGCTACACCTGGCGCGACGTCGCACGCCGCGCGCGCCAGGTCGCCAATGGCCTGGACGGCTGGGGCCTGGCGTTCAGCGACCGCGTCGCCACGCTGGCCTGGAACGGCTACCGCCATCTGGAGCTGTACTTCGGCGTGAGCGGCTCGGGCCGCGTGCTGCACACCATCAACCCGCGCCTGCATCCCGAGCAGATCGCCTGGATCGTCAACCACGCCGAAGACCAGGTGCTGTGCTTCGAGAGCAGCTTCCTGCCACTGGTGCAGGCCGTGCACGCCAAGTGCCCGACGGTCAAGCGCTGGGTCATGCTCTGCGCGGCCGACAGGCTGCCGGCCGACACCGGCATCCCCGGCCTGTTGAGCTACGACGCCTGGGTCGACGCGCAGTCTGCCGACTACATCTGGCCGCAGTTCGACGAGAACAGCGCCTCCAGCATGTGCTACACGAGCGGCACCACGGGCAACCCCAAGGGCGCGCTGTACAGCCACCGCTCCACCGTGCTGCACGCCTACGCCGCGGCGCTGCCCGACGTGATGGGCCTGAGCGCGCGCGACTCGGTGCTGCCCGTCGTGCCCATGTTCCACGTCAACGCCTGGGGCATTCCGTACTCGGCCGCGCTGACCGGCTGCAAGCTCGTGTTCCCCGGCCCGGCACTGGATGGCAAGTCGGTCTACGAGCTGCTGGAGGCCGAGAAGGTCACCTACGCCGCCGGCGTGCCCACGGTCTGGCAGATGCTGCTGCAGCACATGAAGCCGGCGGGCCTGAAGTTCTCCACGCTCAAGCGCACCGTCATCGGTGGCTCGGCCTGCCCGCCGGCCATGATCGACGCCTTCCGCGAAGACTACGGCGTGGAGGTGTTGCACGCCTGGGGCATGACCGAGATGTCGCCGCTCGGAACGCTGTGCACGCTCAAGAACAAGCACCTGGTGCTGCCCAAAGAGGAGCAGATGAAGATCCTGCTCAAGCAGGGCCGGGCCATCTACGGTGTGGACATGAAGATCGTCGGCGCCGACGGCACGGACCTGCCCTTCGACGGCAAGGCCGCCGGCGACCTGCTCGTGCGCGGCCCCTGGATCGTGGCCGAGTACTTCAAGGGCGAGGGCGGCGACCCGCTCGTGCGCGACGCCCAGGGCCGGGCCTGGTTTCCCACCGGCGACGTGGCCACCATCGACGCCGACGGCTTCATGCAAATCACCGACCGCAGCAAGGACGTGATCAAGTCGGGCGGCGAGTGGATCAGCTCCATCGACATCGAGAACATCGCGGTGGCGCACCCGGCCGTGGCCATGGCGGCCTGCATCGGCGTGTTCCATCCCAAGTGGGACGAACGGCCCATCGTGGTCGTCGTGAAGAAGCCCGGTGCCGAGGTCGGCCGCGACGAACTGCTCAAGTTCTACGAAGGCAAGACGGCCAAGTGGCAGATCCCGGACGACGTGGTCTTCGTCGATGCGATCCCGCTCGGCGCCACCGGCAAGATGCTCAAGACCCGCCTGCGCGAGCAGCTCAAGGACTACCGCCTGCCCGGCCTGTGATGCGGGGTGAGCCGCGCACGACAGCGCCTAGGGCAATCCCTCACGGGGCGCGAAACGAAGACTTGTAACCTGCCCCCACTTTTTTTAGAGACCACCAGGAGACGACCGAATGAAGCCAGTTGTACGACTCGTTGCAGCCTCCGTGCTGATGGCCTGTGCCGTGGGCGCCTTCGCCCAGAAGGGCGAGACGGTCAAGATTGCCTGGATCGACCCGCTGTCCGGCCTGATGGGCCCGGTGGGCAACAACCAGGTCAAGAGCTTCCAGTTCTTCGCCGAGAAGTTCAACCAGAACAACCCGGCCGGCGTGAAGTTCGAAGTCGTGCCCTTCGACAACAAGCTGAGCCCGGCCGAGAGCCTCAACGCGCTGAAGGCCGCGCTCGACCAGGGCGTGCGCTATGTCACCCAGGGCAACGGCTCCTCTGTCGCCGCCGCGCTGATCGACGCGATCGACAAGCACAACGCGCGCAACCCGGGCAAGGAGGTGATCTACCTCAACCATTCGGCCGTGGACCCGGACTTCACGAACAGCAAGTGCAACTACTGGCACTTCCGCTTCGACGCCGACACCTCCATGAAGCTGGAGGCGCTGACGAGCTACATGAAGGAACAGCCCGACGTCAAGAAGGTCTACCTGCTCAACCAGAACTACTCGCACGGCCACCAGGTCGCCAAGTTCGCCAAGGAGATCATGGCGCGCAAGCGGCCCGACGTGCAGTTCGTGGGCGAGGACCTGCACCCGCTGGCCCAGGTGCGCGACTTCGCGCCCTACATCGCCAAGATCAAGGCCTCGGGCGCCGACACCGTGATCACGGGCAACTGGGGCTCCGACCTCGCGCTGCTGATCAAGGCCGCCAACGAGGGCGGCTACAACGGCAAGTTCTATACCTACTACGCCGGCGTCACCGGCACGCCCACGGCCCTGGGCCAGGGCGGCGCGGGCCGCGTCTACCAGGTCGCCTACAACCACTACAACATGGGCGGCCAGATGGGCCAGTGGATGACGGAGTTCCAGACCAAGTTCAAGGACGACTTCTACACGGGCTCGGTGATCCACATCTACAACGCGCTGGGTGCAGCCATGGCCAAGGCCAAGTCCACCGACCCGGTCAAGGTGGCGGCGGCGATGGAGGGTCTGAAGTTCAAGAGCTTCAACGGCGACGTGGAGATCCGCAAGGCCGACCACCAGCTGCAGCAGCCGCTGTACCTCAGCGTCTGGCAGAAGGCCGACGCCAAGTTCCCCTACAGCCCCGAGAACACCGGCATGACGCTGGCACCGGTGCAGACCTTCGAGTCCTACGTGTCCAGCACCCCCACCAGCTGCCAGATGAAGCGGCCGGGTTGAACTGTGCGGTTCTGCGGGCGGCC
>NZ_BMYK01000025.1:0-32478 GCF_014652235.1 Pseudorhodoferax aquiterrae | reverse complement strand
CCCAGAACTTCTGGATCGGGCTTTTTTTTGCAGTGCGGCCCTGGCGGCCGTTAAGGTGAGGTGATGGAGTTCTTCACGATCTCGATGCTCAACGGGCTCAGCTACGGCCTGCTGCTGTTCATGCTCAGCTCCGGGCTCACGCTGATCTTCAGCATGATGGGCGTGCTCAATTTCGCGCACGCGAGCTTTTACATGTTGGGCGCCTACGCGGGCTACACGGTCGGCCAGGTGGTCGGCTTCTGGCCCGCGCTGGTGCTGGCGCCCATCGTCGTCGGCGTGCTGGGCTCGTTGTTCGAGCGGCTGTGCCTGCGCAAGGTCCACAAGTACGGCCATGTGCCCGAACTGCTGGTGACCTTCGGCCTGTCCTTCGTGATCCTGGAGATCGTGCAACTGGTCTGGGGCCGCACGGCCGTGCCGTTCACGCCGCCGCCCGTGCTGCAGGGGCCGGCCTTCACGCTGGTCCAGCATTCGGTGGACGGGCTCAGCCTGGTCTGGGGTGCGGCGCCAAGCGCCATGTGCCAGGCGGCGGATACGGCCGTGCGCGTGGTCTGCTCGCCGTTCCCGGCCACGCGCGGCTTCATGATGCTGGTGGCTGTGCTGATGCTGCTGGCGGTCTGGCTGCTGCTCACGCGCACGCGCATCGGCCTGGTGATCCAGGCCGCGCTCACGCACCCCGAGGCCGTGGAGTCGCTGGGCCACAACGTGCCGCGGGTGTTCATGCTGGTGTTCGGCGCGGGCGCCGCGCTGGCCGGCCTGGCGGGCGTGATCGGCGGCTCCACCTTCGTGACCGAACCGGCGATGGCGGCCACGGTGGGCTCCATCATCTTCGTCGTCGTGGTGGTGGGCGGCATGGGCTCGCTGTCGGGCGCCTTCCTGGCGTCCATCCTGATCGGGGTGATCCAGACCTTCGCAGTGGCCATGGACAACTCGCTGCTGGGCCTGCTGCGCAGCATGGGCATGGAGCCCGGGCCTGCGGCCAGCAGCAACGCGCTGCTCACGCTCACGGTCTCGCAGGTGGCGCCCATCCTGCCCTACCTGTTCCTTGTGCTGATCCTGATCTTCCGGCCCAAGGGCCTGCTGGGCAGCCGGGAGGGTTGAGATGCCGAAGACCCACTACAGCTTCAAGCCCTGGAACGTCGGCCGCTTCGCCGTCTGGAGCCTGTTCGCGCTCGTGATGGCCGTGGCGCCACTGGTGTTCACGAGCAACCTGTCGGCGACCATGCTGTCGCAGATGGGCATCGCCATCATCGCCTGCCTGTCCTACAACATGTTGCTGGGGCAGGGCGGCATGCTGAGCTTCGGCCATGCGGTCTACACCGGCCTGGGCTCCTACGTGGCGATCCATGCCCTGAACATGGTCAGCGGCGGCACGCTGCCCATCCCGGTCAGCCTGCTGCCCGTCGTGGGCGGCCTGGCCGGCATGTTCTTCGCCGTGCTGTTCGGCTTCGTCACGACCAAGAAGGCCGGCACGCCGTTCGCGATGATCACGCTGGGCATGGCCGAACTCGTGTTCGCGATGTCGCTGATGTTCTCGGGCTTCTTCGGCGGTGAGGCCGGCGTGAGCGGCAACCGCGTGGCCGGCAAGCCCTTCTTCGGCATCAGCTACGGGCCGCAGATCCAGGTGTACTACCTGATCGCCGTCTACACCTTCGTCTGCGTGGCCGCCATGTTCGCGTTCACGCGCACCCCGCTGGG
Source organism: Pseudorhodoferax aquiterrae (assembly GCF_014652235.1). GTDB lineage: Bacteria > Pseudomonadota > Gammaproteobacteria > Burkholderiales > Burkholderiaceae_C > Pseudorhodoferax > Pseudorhodoferax aquiterrae. Next base: position 30,783 of record NZ_BMYK01000025.1, on the reverse strand, counting down.
CCGCATGCTCAACGCCGTGCGCGACAACGCCGAGCGCGTGGAGTTCATCGGCTACAGCACGCAGCGCGTGCGCTACCTCGCCTTCATCATCGCGGGCTTCTTCGCCGGCATCGCGGGCGGCCTGGGTGCGCTGAACTTCGAGATCGTGACGGCCGAGGTGGTCGGCGCTGGGCGCTCCGGCGGCTACCTGCTGTTCACCTTCCTGGGCGGGGCGACCTTCTTCTTCGGCCCCATCATCGGCGGCATCCTGATGGTGCTGGCCTTCGTGCTGCTCTCCGAGTTCACCAAGGCCTGGCTGCTGTACCTGGGCCTGGTGTTCCTGTTCATGGTCATGTATGCGCCGGGCGGCATCGCCAGCCTGGTCATGATGAACCTGCGCGTGGCCGCCTTCGGCCAGTTGCGCCGGCTGTGGACCTCCTACCTCGCACTGGGCGCCACGGCGCTGGTGCTGCTGGCCGGCGCTGCCGCGATGGTCGAGATGATCTACCACCTGCAACTGGGTGCGGCCATGGGACCGGAGCTGCACTTCCTGGGCGCCACGCTGAACGTGGAAAGCCGGGACAGCTGGTTCGGCTGCATCTTCGTGCTGCTGACCGGCATCGGCCTGTTCGAGCTCGCGCGCCGCAGCTTCATGCACGACTGGGGCGAGGCGCAGATCGCGATCGAGAAGGAAATCAAACGGCGGGAGGCCGCGTGAGAGAAACGTCATCCACCACGGGCTATGCGCTCGAACTCATCGACCTGCGCAAGAGCTTCGGCAAGACCGAGATCATCCGTGGCGCCGAACTCAGGGTCGCGGCCGGCGAGCGCGTGGCCATCATCGGCCCCAACGGCGCGGGCAAGTCCACGCTGTTCAACCTGGTCAGCGGGCGCCTCAAGCCCACGAGCGGAGAGATCCGGCTCAAGGGCCAACGCATCGACGGCCTGGCGCCGTACGAGATCAACCGGCGCGGCCTCTCGCGCAGCTTCCAGGTGTCCAACCTGTTCACGCGCCTGTCGGTCTTCGAAAACCTGCGCTGTGGCGTGCTGTGGTCGCTGGGCTACCGCTACGCGTTCTGGAAGTTCCTGGCCGACCTCAAGGACGCCAACGACCGCGCCGAACAGCTCATGCACATGCTCAAGCTGGACAAGCGCCGCGACGTGCTGGCCATGAACCTGACCTATGCCGAGCAGCGCGCACTGGAGATCGGCCTCACGATCGCGGGCGGCTCCGAGGTGGTGCTGCTCGACGAACCCACGGCCGGCATGAGCAAGAGCGAGACCACGCGCTTCATCCAGCTGATCCGCGACGTGACCGTCGGCAAGACGCTGTTGACCGTGGAGCACGACATGGGCGTGGTGTTCGGCCTGGCCGACAAGATCGCCGTGCTGGTCTACGGCGAGGTGCTGGCCTTCGACACGCCCGACGCGGTGCGCGCCAACCAGCGCGTGCAGGAGGCCTACCTGGGCTCGGTGCTGGCAGAGCAGCAAGCAGGCGGACATTGACATGCTGAACATCGACAACCTGCACGCCTACTACGGCAAGAGCCATGTGCTGCATGGCGTGAACCTGGAAATCGGCCAGGGCGAGATCGTCGCGCTGCTGGGGCGCAACGGCTCCGGCCGCTCGACCACGGCCAAGGCCATCATGGGCCTGGTCGACTGCGAGGGCCGGATCGGCTGGAAAGGCCAGGACATCCTGGGCCGCAAGGCCTACGAGATCGCCCACCTCGGCATCGGCTACGTGCCCGAGAACCGCGACATCTTTCCCACGCTGACCGTGCACCAGAACCTCATGCTGGGCCAGAAGGGCAAGGGGCAGGGCAGCCGCTGGAGCTTCGACGACATGTACGGCATGTTCCCGCGGCTGAGGGAACGCCAGCACACCGAGGCCGGCGTCCTGTCGGGCGGCGAGCAGCAGATGCTCACGCTGTGCCGCACGCTGATGGGCGACCCCGACCTCATCATCATCGACGAGCCCACCGAGGGCCTGGCGCCCAAGATCGTCGAGCTCGTGGGCGAGTACCTCAAGACCCTCAAGGCCAAGGGCATCTCGGTGCTGCTGATCGAGCAGAAGCTGACCATCGCGATGACGATCTCCGACCGGGCGCTGGTCATGGGCCACGGCAGCATCGTGTTCCAGGGCACGCCCGAGTCCCTGCGCGCCGACGCCTACGTCCGCAAGGAGTGGCTGGAGGTGTAGGCCAGGGCCGCCGGCGCCGGGTCCGCCGGCAGCGTGAAGCGGCTGATCAGCGCCGCCAGCGCCTGGGCCTGCCGGCGCAGTCCCTCGGAGGCGGCGGCGGCCTGTTCGACCAGTGCCGCGTTCTGCTGCGTCATTTGGTCCAGCGCGGAGACGGCGGTGTTGATCTGCGCGATGTCCTCGGTCTGGGCCCGGCTGTCCTGCGCGATGGCGCCCAGCGTGTCGGCCACGCCTTCGATCGCGGCCACGATGCCGGCCATGCCTTCGCTGGTCCGGCCCACGAGCTGCGCACCGGCAGCGACGCTGTCCATGGACTCGGCGATCAGGCTCTTGATCTCGCGTGCCGCGGCGGCCGAGCGGTTCGCCAGCTGGCGCACCTCGGCCGCCACCACCGCGAAGCCGCGGCCCGACTCACCGGCACGGGCCGCTTCCACGGCTGCGTTGAGCGCGAGGATGTTGGTCTGGAACGCGATGCCGTCGATGACGCCGATCACGTCCGAGACCTTGCGCGAGGACTGTTCGATGCCGGCCATGGTCTGCACCACCCGGCCGAAGGCCGCGCCGCCGGCGACCGCCTGCGCCGCAGCCTGGCGCGCGCGGACCTGGGCCTCCTGCGAATGTGCGGCCGCCTGCTGCAGCCGGCCCGTGATGTGCTCCAGCGAGGCCGCGGTCTGCTGCAGGCTGGAGGCGGCCATGCCCGTGCGCTCGGACAGATCCTGGTTGCCCAGCGCGATCTCGCCCGCACCCGTGCGCACGGCCTGGGCCGCGTCGCGCACCTGGCCCACCAGCGCACGCAGGGCGCCCTGCATGGCGGCCAGCGACTGCAGCATGCGGCCGGCCTCGTCGCGGCCGTGGCCGGCGATGTCCTCGCGCAGGTCCAGGCTGGCCACGCGCTGGGCCGTCTGGCCGGCCTGCAGGATCGGCTCGGAGATGCTACGCACCAGCCAGGCAGCGAGCAGGGCGCCCAGCAGCAGTGCGGCCGTGCCGAAGGCCAGCAGCGCCCGGCGCGCCGAGGCGCTGAGCGCCGCGATGTCCCGGCCCGTGGCGTCGATGGCCTCGCGCTGCAGCGTGGCCAGACCCGCGAGGCTGGCCATCTGCGCCTGCATGGCCGGCTCGAAGGTCTGCGCGAACACCGTGCGGATGCGCTCGGTCAGGCCGGAATCGCGGGCCGCCACGAGTTCCTTGACCGCGGCGTCGAAGGCGTCGCCATGGCGCAGCACCAGGGCCAGGCGCTCGGCGTCGGCATGGCCGGCGAGCCGGCTCTGCAACTGCCGCACCAGGCCGGCGTACTCGGCACGCGTGGCCTTGATGTCGGCCATCAGCAGCTCACCGACCTCCGGCTCCGAGCTCAGCGCAAAGGCCTTGTACCGCGCAGCGTTCATGGCCTGCAGACGGTAGGCGTCGGCCACCAGGCGCTCGTTCGCGACACTGTGGACGACGGCTGCCTGCGTGGCCGCATCGACACGCTGCAACGACTGGATGCCAATGGCCGTGCCGGCCAGGCACAACAGCAGGGTCAGGCAGAACGCGGCGACAAGGCGGCGCGCGAGCACGGGTCTGGCGGAAGAGGGCGGGGCTGCATCGTTCATGGCAGCGGCGCATTGCATCCGTTCGGTATGACGCTTCGAAGACAAAGTCACATGGAAACAAGGTGTAACGCCAGGCGCGGGTGCCATGTCCCGATCGGGACAACACCGATCCGGCGGCGCCTCCTTCACCCCTAGAATGAAAAGTGAACGGTCGTTCTTTTCATGTTCAACGAGGAGCCCCAGCATGACCGCTGCCTATGCAGTCCACGGTGACGTTGCCGTCATCAGCCTGAACAACCCACCGGTCAATGGACTCGGGCTTGCGACCCGCCAGGGCATCGCCGAGGGCCTGGCCAAGGCCAATGCCGATGCGGCCGTGCGCGCCATCGTGCTGACCGGCGCCGGCAAGGCCTTCTCGGGCGGCGCCGACATCAAGGAATTCGGCTCGCCCAAGGCTCTGCAGGAGCCCAACCTGCTCAGCGTGATCCTGGCCGTGGAGAACTCGGCCAAGCCCGTGGTCGCGGCCATCCACTCGGTCTGCATGGGCGGTGGGCTGGAACTGGCACTGGGCTGCCACTACCGCATCGCCGCGCCGGGCTGCGCCGTCGCGCTGCCCGAGGTCAAGCTGGGCCTGGTGCCCGGCGCCGGCGGCACGCAGCGCCTGCCGCGCGTGCTGGGCGTGGAAGCGGCCCTCAACATGATCGTGAGCGGGGAGCCGGTCAAGAGCGAGTTCATCGCCGCCGTGCCGGGCCAGAAGCTGTTCGACAAGATGGCGGCCTCGCCCGAATCGCTGGCCGAGGAAGCCCTGGCCTACGCCCGCTCGGTGGCTGACGCGCGCCCGCTGCCGCTGGTGCGCAACCTGCCCTGCAAGCATCCCAAGGGCGACGCCTACTTCCAGTTCGCGCGCAACATGGTCAAGGGCATGGCCAAGAACTTCCCGGCGCCGGCCAGGTGCGTGGACACCGTGGAAGCGGCCACCAAGCAGAAGTTCGACGCCGGCATGGCGGCCGAGCGCGAGGCCTTCATCCAGCTGATGTGGACGCCCGAGTCGCGCGCGCTGCGCCATCTGTTCACGGCCGAGCGCGCCGCCTCCAAGATCCCGGACGTGCCCGAGGACCAGCCACAGCGCAAGATCGAGAAGGTGGCCGTGATCGGCGCCGGCACCATGGGCGGCGGCATCAGCATGAACTTCCTGAACGCGGGCGTCCCGGTCACGCTGCTGGAGATGAAGCAGGAGGCGCTGGACCGCGGCGTGGCCACGATCCGCAAGAACTACGAAGCGCAGGTCAAGAAGGGCAAGCTCAAGCAGGACAAGTACGAGCAGCGCATGGCCCTGCTCACGACCACGCTGTCCTACGACGACCTGGCCGACGCCGACCTCGTGATCGAAGCCGTGTTCGAGGAGCTCGGTGTCAAGGAGCAGGTGTTCAAGAAGCTGGACGCCGTCATGAAGCCCGGAGCCATCCTGGCCAGCAACACCTCCACGCTGGACGTGGACAAGATCGCGGCCTTCACCCAGCGTCCGCAGGACGTGGTGGGCCTGCACTTCTTCAGCCCGGCCAACGTCATGAAGCTGCTCGAAGTGGTGCGCGGCGCCAAGACCGGCAAGGACGTGCTGGCCACCGTGATGACGGTGGCCAAGAAGATCAAGAAGACGGCCGTGGTCTCGGGCGTCTGCGACGGCTTCATCGGCAACCGCATGATCGAGCAGTACAGCCGGCAGGCCGGCTTCCTGCTCGACGAAGGCTGCACGCCCGAGCAGGTCGACAAGGCCATCGAGAAGTTCGGCTTCGCGATGGGGCCGTTCCGCATGGGCGATCTGGCCGGCAACGACATCGGCTGGGCCATCCGCAAGCGCCGCTACGTCGAAAAGCCCGGCATGAAGTACAGCAAGACGGCCGACCTGCTCTGCGAACGTGGGCGCTACGGCCAGAAGACCGGCGCGGGCTGGTACGACTATGTGGCCGGCAAGCGCGACGCGATCCCGAACGCGGAAGTCGTCAAGATGATCGAGGAGCACCGCAAGGCCCTGGGGATCACGCCGCGCAAGATCTCCGACGAGGAGATCGTGCAGCGCCTGGTGTTCGCGCTCGTCAACGAGGCGGCCCACATCCTGGAGGAAGGCATCGCCAACAAGGCCAGCGACATCGACGTGGTCTACATCTTCGGCTATGGCTTTCCCGTGCACCGCGGCGGCCCCATGCTCTACGCGGACCAGGTCGGCCTGTTCAACGTGGTCCAGGCCATGCGGCGCTTCGCGACCAACCCGCTCGACGATGCCGCGTTCTGGCAGCCCGCGCCGCTGCTCGCGCGCCTGGCCGCCGAAGGCAAGACCTTCAACTGATCACACCAAAGAACAAGGAATTGCCATGACCAACGCCGTCATCGTTTCCACCGCCCGCACGCCGCTGACCAAGAGCTGGAAGGGCGCCTTCAACATGACCTACGGCCCCACGCTGGGCGCCCATGCCGTGCAGCATGCCGTGCAACGCGCCGGCATCGAGGGCGCCGAGGTCGAAGACGTGATCATGGGCATGTCGCTGCCCGAGGGCACGACGGGCGGCAACGTCGCGCGCCTGATCGCCATCCGCGCCGGCCTGCCGGTCACGACATCCGGCCTCACGATCAACCGCTTCTGCTCCTCGGGCCTGCAGTCCATCGCGCTGGCCGCGCAGCGCATCGTCGCCGGCGAGAACGACGTGCTCGTGGCCGGCGGCCTGGAAAGCATCTCCTGCGTGCAGCAGGAGGTCAACCAGCACATGGCCGTCGACCCCGAGCTCAAGGCCATGAAGCCCGAGATCTACTGGAACATGCTGCAGACGGCCGAGCAGGTGGCCAAGCGCTACAACATCGGCCGCGCCGCCATGGACGAGTACGGCGCCGCCAGCCAGCAGAAGGCCGCCGCCGCGCTGGAGGCGGGCCTGTTCAAGCAGGAGATCGCGCCCATCACCGTGACCATGGGCGTCGCCGACAAGACGCTGGGCCTCATCACCAAGAAGGTGACGGTGGAGAACGACGAGGGCATCCGCCCCGGCACCACCTTCGAGGGCATCCACGGCCTGCGCTCGGCGCTGCCGGGCGGCCTCGTCTCGGCCGGCAACGCCAGCCAGTTCTCCGACGGCGCCGGCGCCTGCGTGCTCATGCACGAGTCGCTGGCGCAGAAGAAGGGCCTGCAGCCGCTGGGCCGTTTCCTGGGCTTCGCCGTGGCCGGCTGCGAGCCCGACGAGATGGGCATCGGCCCGGTGTTCGCGATTCCGAAGGTGCTCAAGCGCCTGGGCCTGAAGATCGACGACATCGACCTGTGGGAGCTCAACGAGGCCTTTGCCGTGCAGGTGATCTACTGCCGCGACAAGCTGGGCATTCCGGCCGAGCGGCTCAACGTGAACGGCGGCGCCATCGCGGTCGGCCACCCCTACGGCGTGTCGGGTCAGCGCCTGACGGGCCATGCCCTGATCGAGGGCAAGCGCCGCGGCGCCAAGAAGGTCTGCGTGACCATGTGCATCGGCGGCGGCATGGGCGCGGCCGGCATCCTCGAGGTGCTCTGATGGCCCAGCCAGTGCCGACGGCCGAAGAATTCCTCGCGTTCGGCCGCCAGGCACTGGCATCGCAGCCCTTCAGCCAGTTGCTGGGCGCCGAGCTGACGGCGCTGCAGCCCGGTGTGGTCGAGCTGCAGTTGCCGCTGTCCGAAAAGCTGCTGCAGCAGCATGGATTTGCCCATGGCGGCGTGCTGAGCTACCTGGCCGACAACGCACTCACCTTCGCGGGCGGCACGGCCATGCGCGTGCCGGTCGTGACGGCCGAATTCAAGATCAACTACCTGCGGCCCGGTGTCGGCGAGCGCCTGATCGCGCGTGCGCGCGCCGTGCACGTGGGCCGCTCGCAGACCGTCTGCAGCTGCGAGGTGTTCGCGCTGCAGGACAGTGCCGAGAAGCTCTGCGCCATCGCGCAGGGCACGATTGCGGCCTTGCCCGAGAAAGCCACGCCATGAGCCTGCGCCCCCTGCTGGATTTCCTGCTGTACGACTGGCTGCAGGCCGAGAAGCTGGCCGAACGCCCGCGCTACGCCGAGCATTCGCGCGAAACCTTCGACGCGGTGCTCGACACCTGCGAGCGCATCGCGCGCGAGAAGTACGCGCCGTTCAACCGGCTGGTGGACACCGAGGAGCCCCGCTTCGACGGCGAGAAGGTGATCCTGCCGGCCGCCACGCTGGCCGCGAGCCGCGCCTATGCCGAGTCCGGCATGCTCAGCGCCGCGCAGGACTACGACGAGGGCGGCATGCAGCTGCCGTTCACGGTCGAGGCCGCGGCGAACGCCTTCTTCGCGCTGGCCTCGGTCAGCATCAATTCGGCGCTGCTGACCAAGGGCAATGCCAACTTGCTGCTGGTGCACGGCAGCCCGGTGCAAAAGGCCGTGTTCGCGCGCAACGAATTCAACGGCCGCTTCTCGGGCACCATGTGCCTGTCCGAGCCGCAGGCCGGCTCTTCGCTGTCGGACGTGGCCACGCGCGCCGTGCCCGATGGCGACGGCTTCGAGGCCGATCCGCTGGGCCCACGCTTTCGGCTCACGGGCAACAAGATGTGGATCTCCTCGGGCGAGCACGAGCTCAACGAGAACATCGTGCACCTCGTGCTGGCCAAGATCCCGGGGCCGGACGGCAAGCCGATTCCAGGCACGCGTGGCATCTCGTTGTTCATCGTGCCCAAGAAGCTGGTCGACACCGAAGGCCGGCTCACGGGCGAGCGCAACGACGTGGCGCTGGCCGGCCTGAACCACAAGCTGGGCTGGCGCGGCACGACCAACACCTTGCTCAACTTCGGCGAAGGCAGGTACCCGGTGCGCGGCAGCGCGGGCGCCATCGGCTACCTCGTGGGCGAGCCGCACGAAGGCCTGCGCTGCATGTTCCACATGATGAACGAGGCCCGCATCGCGGTCGGCACCTCGGCCACCATGCTGGGCCTGGCCGGCTACTACGCCGCGCTGGACTATGCGAAGAACCGGCCGCAGGGCCGACCCCAGGGCAAGGCCGGCAAGGATGCGGCAGCGCCGCAGGTGCGCATCATCGAGCACGCGGATGTGAAGCGCATGCTGCTCGCGCAGAAGTCCTATGGCGAGGGCGCGCTCGCGCTCGAGCTGTACTGCGCGCGCCTGGTCGACGTGCAGCGCACGGGCGGCGCACAGGCGGCCGCCGAGGCCGGCCTGCTGCTGGAGGTGTTGACGCCGATCGCCAAGAGCTGGCCCAGCGAATGGTGCCTGGAGGCCAACTCGCTGGCGATCCAGGTGCATGGCGGCTACGGCTACACGCGCGACTTCCCGGTCGAGCAGTACTGGCGCGACAACCGCCTGAACATGATCCACGAAGGCACGCACGGCATCCAGGCCATGGACCTGCTGGGCCGCAAGGTCCGCATGGAGGAGGGCCGCGGCCTGCAGCTGCTGGGCGCGCGGCTGGAGCAGACCATCGCGCGGGCGGCCGCGCAGCCGGCGCTGGCCGACGAGGCGGCCGCGCTGACGGACGCCTGGGCCCAGGTGCTGCAGGCCACGCAGGCGGCCTGGGCCGGCGGTGAGCCCGAGCGCGCGCTGGCCAATGCCGTGCCCTACCTGCAGGCCTTCGGCCACACGGTGCTGGCCTGGATCTGGCTGGATGTGGCCTGCAGCATGCCCGCGGACGGCAGCGCGGCGGCGCAGGGTCGCCTGGCGGCCATGCGCTTCTTCTACCGTTACGAGCTGCCCAGGATCGGTGCCTGGCTGGCCGTGGTGGCGCGCTGCGACAGCACCTGCCTGGACCTGCCCGAGGAAGCCTTCTGAGGCTGCGGACGTGACACCTGGGCCGACAGGCTTGGGTACAGTGCGCGCATGGCAACACCACGCAACCTCAAACGGCTCCAGAACCTGGTCTGGATCCTGATCTACGGCGGCCTGCTGGCGCTGGTCCTGGGCCTGGCGGTCGAACGCGGCGAGGAGCAGGCCCTGGGCCACAGCTTGGTCGTCGGCGGCGGCATCGCCGCGGCCGTCGGCGTGCTGTTGATCTTCGTGCGGGCGCGGCTCAAGCCCACGCCCTGACCCCCACCGATGGCCAAGAAGAAACAAGGAGCAACATGAGCCGCAACATCCAGCAACTTTTCGACCTGAAGGGCAAGACGGCCCTCGTGACCGGTGGCTCGCGCGGACTGGGGCTGCAGATGGCGCATGCGCTGGGCGAGGCCGGCGCGCGCGTCATGCTGAGCTCGCGCAAGGCCGAAGACCTGGACCAGGCCGCCGCGGAACTGAAGGCCGCCGGCATCGAGGCCGACTGGATCGCCGCCGACTGCGCCAAGGAGGACGAGACGCGGGGCCTGGCGGACCAGACACTGGCACGCTTCGGCCGCGTCGACATCCTGGTCAACAACGCGGGCGCGAGCTGGGGCGTGCCGGCCGAGGAGCACCCGGTCGCGGCCTGGGACAAGGTCATGAACCTCAACGTGCGCGGCTACTTCATCCTGGCCCAGCAGATCGCCAACGGCTGCATGATCCAGCAGGGCGGCGGCCGCATCATCAACATCGCTTCCATCGCGGCGCTGAACGGCAATCCGGTCGGCATGAAGACGCTGGCCTACAACACCTCCAAGACGGCCGTCATCGGCTTCACGCGCACGCTGGCGGCCGAGTGGGGCCGCTATGGCATCACGGTCAATGCGATCTGCCCGGGCTTCTTCCGCACCAAGCTGTCCAACGGGCTGATCGACAGTCTGGGCGAGGACAAGATGAAGGCCGGCGCGCCGCTGCAGCGCCTGGGCGACGACGAGGACCTCAAGGGCATCACGCTGCTGTACGCGAGCGACGCCGGCAAGCACATCACGGGACAGTGGCTGGCCGTCGACGGCGGCGTGAGCGTGGTGCTGGGCGCGGCATGACAACGCCGATCCGCCAGCTTTTCGCCGTGCCCTTCATCGACCACCTGGGCATCACGCTCACGCGCTTCGAGGACGGTCAGTCCGAGATGCGCTACGAGGCCAAGCCCGAGCACCTCAACAATTTCCATGTCACGCACGGCGGGGCCTGCATGACCTTGCTGGACGTGACCATGGCGGCGGCCGCGCGCAGCCTGCGGCCCGAACTGGGTGTGCTGACCATCGAGATGAAGACCAGCTTCATGCAGAGCGCGCGCGGCCCGCTGGTCGCCACCGGCCGCGTGCTGCAGGCCACCGGCCGCATGGCCTTCACCGAGGCGCGCATCGAGGACCAGGAAGGCCGGCTCTGCGCCCATGCCACGGGCACCTTCAAGTACATCCCGCGCGCGCCGGCCATGGCCGAGCCGCCCAGCGACTGAGAGCTTGAGAGGAAATCGCTTGAACTCACGCAAGCCCCCGGAAAGCGCCGTGGCCCCTGAAGGCCATAGGCTTGCGGGGGCTTGCCCTGCGGGCCAGGGCCCCCAAAGACGCCGGGCGGCGTTGCGCCGCTTGCCAATATCCCGATATGGGCTGCGCGACGCGCCTTGCCCGGCGCCTTTGCGAGCCCTGTCGTGAGCCCAATCAATTCCCTCTCAAGCTCTGACACCACTTCAACGGAGACCACCATGCCACGCAACCAGCAGATCCTGCTCGACAACCGCCCCGAGGGCGAGGCCAAAGCCAGCAACTTCAAGCTCGTGGAAACCGACACGCCGGCGCTGGCCGACGGCCAGGTGCTCGTGCGCCACCACTTCATGAGCCTGGACCCCTACATGCGCGGGCGCATGAACGAGAGCAAGAGCTACGCGCAGCCGCAGCCCCTGGGCCAGGTCATGCAGGGCGGCACCGTGGGCGAGATCGTCGAGAGCCGCAACCCGCGCTTCGCGGTGGGCGACAAGGTTGTCGGCTTCGGCGGCTGGCAGCAGTACAGCGTGGTCGACGGCAACCTGCCCGGCGTGCTGCGCAAGGTCGACACCAGCCAGGTGCCGCTGTCGCACTACCTGGGCGCGGTGGGCATGCCGGGCGTCACGGCCTGGTATGGACTCGTGAAGATCATCGCGCCCAAGGCCGGCGAGACGCTGGTCGTGAGCGCGGCCAGCGGCGCCGTGGGCAGCGCCTTCGGCGCACTGGGCAAGGCGCGCGGCTGCCGCGTGGTCGGCATCGCGGGCGGGCCCGACAAGTGCACCTACGTCAAGGACGAGCTCGGCTTCGACGACTGCATCGACTACAAGGTCCACGGCGACGTGAAGAGCCTGTCGGCCGCGCTCAAGACGGCCTGCCCGGACGGCATCGACGGCTACTTCGAGAACGTGGGCGGCATGGTCATGGACGCCGTGATGCTGCGCACCAACGCGTTCGCGCGCATCGCGCTGTGCGGCATGATCGCCGGCTACGATGGCGCACCGCTGCCCATGGCCAACCCGTCGCTGCTGCTGATCAACCGCATCAAGCTCGAAGGCTTCATCGTCAGCGAGCACATGGAGGTCTGGCCCGAGGCGCTGGCCGAACTGGGCGGCCTGGTGGCCAGCGGCAACCTGCGCCCGCGCGAATCCATCGCCCAGGGCCTGGCGGCGGCGCCCGAGGCCTTCCTGGGCCTGCTCAAGGGCCGCAACTTCGGCAAGCAGTTGGTACAGCTCGTCTGACGTTTTCCCAGGAGGTCGCCATGGACCAGACGCACGAAGTCTTCAACCAGAGTTCGGCGCTGGTCGATGTCGACCTGTTCGCCACCAACCGCGGCCTGCGCGATGCGCTGGCCTGGCATGCGCCGGACCTGCAGCTCGCACCGCTGCAATCGCTGGGCCGCGAGCTGGGCACGGCCGCCATGCAGACCCACGCGCGGCTGGCCAATGTGCATCCGCCGCAGCTGCTGACGCACGACCGCTTCGGGCGCCGGGTGGACGAGGTGGAGTTCCACCCGAGCTACCACGCGCTGATGGCCGCCGCCGTGGGTGCGGGCCTGCACGGCACGCCCTGGGCCGGCGGCGCGCACGCCCACCTGCAGCGTGCGGCCGGCTTCATGCTGTTCACCGAGCTCGAGCCCTCCGTGCTGTGCCCGATCTCGATGACCTACGCGGTGGCGCCCGCGCTGCGCGGCAATGCCGCCGTCCATGCCGACTGGTCGCCCAAGCTGCAAAGCCGCTGGTACGACCCGCAACTGCGCTTCGTGGCCGACAAGCCCGGCGTGACCATGGGCATGGGCATGACCGAGAAGCAGGGCGGCTCGGACGTGCGCGCCAACACCACGCGTGCCGAGCATGCGGGCCGCGATGGCTGGGGCGAGCGCTACGCCATCACGGGCCACAAGTGGTTCTTCTCGGCGCCCATGTGCGACGCCTTCCTGGTGCTCGCCCAGGCGCCCGCAGGCCTGTCCTGCTTCTTCCTGCCGCGCGTGCTGCCGGACGGCACCCGCAACGCGATCCGCATCCAGCGCCTGAAGGACAAGCTCGGCAACAAGGCCAACGCCAGTTCCGAGGTCGAGTTCCACGGCGCCCAGGCCTGGCTGGTCGGCGAGGAGGGCCGCGGCGTGCCGCAGATCCTCGAAATGGGCACGATGACGCGCTTGGACTGCGCGCTCGGGACCTCCGGCCTCATGCGTCAGGCGCTCGCATTGGCGCTGCACCACACGGCCGAACGCAAGGCCTTCGGCAAGACGCTGGCATCGCAGCCGCTGATGCGCAACGTGCTGGCCGACCTGGCGCTGGAGTCCGAGGCTGCGACCGCGCTCGCCCTGCGCCTGGCCCACGCCTTCGACCGCGCCGACGATCCGCACGAGCAGCGGATGGCGCGTCTGCTGACGCCCGTCGCCAAGTTCTGGATCTGCAAGCGCGGCAGCGCCTTCGGCCAGGAGGCCATGGAATGCCTGGGCGGCAACGGCTACGTGGAGGAGGGCGGCCAGGGCGTGATGGCGCGCATCTACCGCGAGATGCCGCTCAACTCGATCTGGGAGGGCGCAGGCAACATCATGGCGCTGGATCTGCTGCGCGTGCTGCGCAGGGGTGATGTCGGCGAGGCATTGGCGGCCGAACTCGCGCCCGCGCGCGGCAACGCGGCGCTCGACCGGCTGGCTGCCGTGCTGCCGCAGCGCATCGCGCAGGTCGAGGGCGAGGTCGAAGCGCGGCGCCTGGCCGAGGACATCGCGCTGGCGGTACAGGCCGCCCTGCTGGTGCGGCACTCGGCCCCTGCCGTCGCCGACGCCTTCTGCGCCTCGCGCATTGACGGCGACTGGGGCCGCAGCTTCGGCAGCCTGCCCTCGGCCTGCGATTTCGACGCGATCATCGCGCGTGCGACCCCTCACTGAAGAAAGAGAGCGCCCCATGTCCGATCTGATCCTGCACCACTACCCCACCTCGCCCTTCGCCGAGAAGATCCGGCTGGTGCTGGGCTACAAGCAGTTGGCCTACCGTTCGGTCCACATCCCACCCATCCTGCCCAAGCCCGATGTGCTGGCGCTGACCGGCGGCTACCGCAAGACGCCGCTGCTGCAGATCGGCGCCGACGTCTATTGCGACACGGCACTGATCTGCGACGTGCTCGAGCACCACCAGCCCCTGCCCAGCCTGTACCCGCCGCAGCACAAGGGCCTGGCACGCATCCTCGCCCAGTGGGCCGACACCAGCCTGTTCTGGGCCGCCATGGCCCATGCCATGCAGCCTGCCGGCCTGGCCGACATGTTCGACGGCCTGCCGCCCGAAGCCGCCAAGGCCTTCGGCGAGGACCGCCGTGCCATGAGCCAGAACATGACGCGGCTGCGCCCCGCGGATGCGACGGCCGCGCTCAAGTCCTACCTGCGCCGGCTGTCCGAATCGCTGGAGACGCAGCACTGCCTCATCGATGCCACGCCGGGTGTCGCCGATTTCGCGGCCTACCACCCGCTGTGGTTCGTCCGCGTGCGCACGCCGTCCATGGCCGGTGTGCTGGATGCCTTCCCCTCGGTGCTGGCCTGGATGGACCGCATGGCCGCCATCGGCCACGGCCAGCCCGACAAGCTGGCGAGCGCCGAGGCCGTGGCCATCGCCGCGGCGGCCCAGCCGCTGCCCGTGGCGGGCCAGACCTTCCAGGATGAGCACGGCATCGCACTGGGCAGCCGCGTGACGGTGGCGGCCGAGAGCTTCGGCACCGAGACCACCGAGGGCGAACTCGTGGCGGCCACGCGCATGCACTACACGCTGCGCCGCGAAGACCCGCGCGCCGGCACGGTGCATGTGCACTTCCCGCGCATCGGCTATGTGTTGAAACCCGTTTGACTGGAGCAGGAACCGCGTGATCACCGACTTCAAGAACAAGACCGCCGTACTGACCGGCGCCGGCTCGGGCTTCGGCCTGGAATGCGCGCGCATCGGTGCGCGCCTGGGCATGCGTCTGGTGCTGGCCGACGTGCAGCAGGACGCGCTGGACCGGGCCGCGGCCGAGATCGCGGCGCTGGGCGCCGAGGTGCTGCCCGTGCGCGTGGACGTGTCCAAGGCCGAGCAGGTCGAGGCCCTGGGCGCGGCCACGCTGGCGCGCTTCGGCGCGCCGCACCTGGTCTTCAACAATGCCGGAGTGGGGGCGGGCGGCCTGATCTGGGAGAACAGCGCGCGCGACTGGGAGTGGGTGTTCGGCGTCAACGTGATGGGCGTGGCCCACGGCGTGCGCGTGTTCACACCCATGATGCTGAAGGCCGCCCAGGACGACCCGGCCTGGCGCGGCCACATCGTCAACACCGCCAGCATGGCCGGGCTGCTGACGCCGCCCAACATGGGCATCTACAACGCCAGCAAGCATGCCGTGGTGGCGCTGACCGAGACGCTGTACCAGGATCTGGCGCTGGTCACCGAGCGGGTCGGCGCCTCGGTGCTGTGCCCTTACTTCGTCGCCACCGGCATCGACAGCAGCGAACGCAACCGCCCGGCCGACCTGGCCGCCAGCGCGGCCACGCGCAGCCAGCAGGTGAGCCAGGCCATGATGGGCAAGGCCGTGGGGGCGGGCAAGGTGTCGGCGTCCGAGGTGGCACAGAAGGTGTTCGACGCCGTGGCGGCAAACCAGTTCTACATCTACAGCCACCCGCGCGCGATCGGCGCGGTGCAGGTGCGCATGGAGGACATCCTGCAGCAGCGCAACCCGACCGACCCGTTCGCCCACAAGCCCGAACTGGGCGTGGAGCTGCGCAAGGCGCTGCGCGGCTGAAGCCGCCGTTGCGGCTCAGTGCAGCCGGCGCGTGCGGTTCTGCTCGAACAGGTCGACCTGCAGCACCGCGTCGTCGGTGCGCTCCAGCGATGCCGTGTAGCGGGCCAGCTCGGCGTCCTCGATGAAGCTCGCGGACGAGGAGGCCGCCAGCAGACGCTCGGCCGACTGGGGCCGCGCGATCGCGTAGCCCTGCACGTAGTCCACCCCGATCTCCACCAGCGTGCGCACGGTCGCCAGGTCCTCGGCCCATTCGGCCACGGTGCGCATGCCCAGGTTGCGGCCCAGATTCACGATGGCCTCCACGATGGCCACGTTCGCCGGGTGCTTGTTCATGTTGACGATGAAGCTGCCGTCGATCTTGAGCAGGTCCGCCGGCAGCTCCTTGAGGTAGGAGAACGAGGTGTAGCCCGCGCCGAAGTCGTCCAGCGCGACCTTGGCGCCGTAGCTGCGCACCTTGTCGATGAAGCGGCGCGTGTTGTCCAGGTCGTGCAGCGCCACGCTCTCGGTGATCTCGAAGCACAGGAAGCTGGCGACGTGGATGTTCTGCGCCAGCAGGGTGTAGACGTCGTTCATGAACTTCTCGTCGTTGAGCGAGGCGCCCGACAGGTTCATGCAGACGAAGCGGGTGTTGCGCAGCCGGGTCAGGTGGGTGTTGAGCCAGGTCAGCGCAGCCGACAGCACCCAGCGGTCGATCACGCCCATGCGGCCGCTGTTCTCGCCCGCGGAGATGACGCGGTCGGTCGGCACCAGCTTGCCGTCCGCATCGCGCATGCGCAGCAACACTTCGAAGTTCAGCGAGGCATGCGGTGCCGACAGCGACATGATGGGCTGCATCTGCAGGAACAGGCCTTCGGTGGCACGGCCGCCGGACAGGCGCTCGACCAACTGCATCTCGGCATGGTGGTCATGGAAGGCCTGGGCGTTCTTCTCGTAGACCACCAGGCCCTCGTTGTGGCGTGTCTTGGCTTCGCGGCAGGCGCGGTCGGCGGTGGAGACGGCGTCCTTGAAGCGCGTGCCGGGGCTCACCTCGATGAGGCCGATGGAGCCGCGCACGTGGAAGGCCTTGTCGCCCACGCGGTAGGGCGTGCCGCCGATGGCCGAGACGATGCCCTGGCAGATCACCGCGGCCAGCGGCATGCGCGTGTCGGGCATCAGGATCAGGAACTCGTCGCCGCCCATGCGGCCCAGCGCCATGCTGCCGGACAGCATGTTGCCCACGCGCGCGCAGACCTGCTGCAGCACCTCGTCGCCCGCGTTGTGGCCGAACAGGTCGTTGATGAGCTTGAAGCGGTCCAGGTCCAGATAGGCCAGCGCCAGCGGATGGCCGCTGTCCATGCCGGCCAGCGCGCGCTCGAGCTCGCGCTCGATGCCACGCCGGTTGAGCACCTTGGTCAAGGCGTCGTTGTTGGCCATGAACTGCAGTTCCTCGGTCGCGCGCGAGGAGTCCGTCACGTCCTGCAGCGAGCCTTCGACCTTGTCGCGCGCACGCGCGGCCTTGACCAGGAAGCGCTTGTGCGCGCCGCCACCTTCAGGCTTGCGGCCACGCAGCTCCAGCGACACGTTCTCCTGGTTCTGCAGCAACTGCAGCAGCTGCAGCCAGGCGCCTTCGTGGAAGTAGCGGTCCCAGGCTTCGCGGCCGGGCGCCAGCACATCGGTGGCCAGCATGGTGCGCAGGGCCGGGTTGGCGCTCGTGAAGCGGCCTTGCAAGTCCAGCGTGAACAGGCCGATGGGCATGGCCTCGAAGGTGTGCTCCAGCTGGGCCTGGGCTTCCAGGCGCTGGTTGTGCTCCTGGCGCATCTGCTCGGCGATGGCCAGCGAGGCGAGCAGGCTGGACGACAAGGCCGCCGTGACGCTGTTGACGGCGCCGATCAGTCCGCGCATGCCGACCGCGGCGGAGACCACTTCGTACAGGCTGGCGGCCAGCGTCACGGCCAGCGAGGCGCTGTACCACATGGCCACGCGCGAGCGCGTGCGCACCAGGATCTGGCCCAGCAAGAACACCGCGATGCAGGTGCCCACGCCGGTCGCGGCCCAGATGTAAGGCAGCACCGTGCCGTAGGGCAGAAAGGCCGACATCACGAGCAGCGGCGGGGCCGGCCACATGATGATGCGCAGCAGCGGCGCATAGCCGACCTTGGCCAGGTCCTCGCGGAACAGCTCGCGGAACAGTGTGGCCGTCAGCGTGTAGTACAGGGACATCGTGAACAGCCGCATGCGCGGCATCCACTCCGTCGGCACGGTCCGACCGAGCCACTGGGCATCCCAGCCGGCGGACAGCGCGCCCATGCGCAGGTTCACGAGCAGCCAGACCGCGAACAGCACGTACATGCCGCTGCGGTTGACCAGCGCCGTCGTCAGCACGAACAGCGCCAGCACGATGAGCCCGCCATCCAGCAGGCCGGCGTTGCGGTGGAATTCGAAGCCCGAATTCGTCAGGGCCTCTGTGGGCCACTGCAGCACGGTGATGCGCGCCGGGCCGACGAAATGGCCCTCGCACAGCAGGGCGGGCGGCTTGCCGGCGGCATCCAGCTGCAGCGCGAAGCCGGCCTTGGCGGGTGACAGATGGCCTTCGCTGGCCATGCGGCTGGCATTGCCCAGCGGCTGCAATGTGGCGGCATTCCAACAGCGCAGATCGGTCGCGTGGCGCGACGCGAATTCGACGCTGTCGGTCGCCGCGTCCACGCGCTGATCGCGGAGCGGCACCAGCAGCCAGAACGCGGCCTCGGACAGCCGCGTGTCCTGCAACACCACGGGCGGGGGTGCGGACTTCAGGAGCGCGAGCGCCTCCTGCGGCGACAGGTCGGGGTTGTCCGGCGGGGCCTCCACCACCTGGAAGGCCAGGCTGCGCGCGCCCGTGCTGCCGTATTGGTTGGACCAGGACAGCAGCGCGAACAGGCTCACCACCAGCAGCACAGCTGGCAGTGCATAGATCCCCATCGCATACAAGGCCTTGTCGAGGCCTGTGTTCAGCCGAGAAAGCCGCAGCACGCTGCCGTTCATGTTGTTCTCAGTCCGCCAAATGCCCGAGCCGAGCCGGCGGTGTCGGTAGCCGGCCACAAATTGAAACAAATTATGGGGCTAATTCGGCAGATGCTGAAACGAATCGCGCGCCTCTCGCGCAATTTCCGGCGCGCCTGCGGGCTTTTCTCACGCCCGCCAGTGGCTTTCCTACATCTGCATGCGGGGCAGGGGCGCTGCGAACGCGGTGGTGCTCAGGCTCTTGCGAGGAGGCGCCTGGCCCAGGTCGATGTCCACGTGGTCCGTGCGGAACACGAACTGGAACAGCGGGTGCTGCAGTTCGGCCCAATGCTGCTCGGCGCCGCTCACTTCCAGGCACATGATGCGGTGTGGCAGATTGCCAACATGGGCCAGCGGAACATAGCCCAGCGCGGGGTCCACGTCCTTGAACAGCAGACGCTCGTACTGGCGGTCGATGGGCGTGCGCGCGGTGATGACCATCCAGTCGATGCCTTGCTGCTGGCAGTACAGGAAGAAGGCCTTGAACAGCACGGTCTTGACCGCGCGTCCCTGCGTGGGCTCGCCGACGCCCAGGCGCGTCGCTTCCGCCAGGGGGCTGTGGCGCATCTTGGGCGGCAGCGTGAGCGAGTGCTCCAGCGGCAAGGGGGCGAAGGCGTTGGTCTGGATGCGCATGGTGCCCAGCGGCGTGCCGTCCAGCTTGGATTCGGCCAGCAGCACGACCGTGCCATCCATGGTGTCGTAACTCTCGGGCGTGCGCAGGCTCTCGGCGAATGCCGGCACATGCCGGGCATAGGCGCTGTGGCGCACATGCACGGCCTTGTGCAGGTCGGCCTCGGAACGCACCACGCGAACGGTGAACGGCAGCCGCTCGGACTGTGTCGGCAGGGCCAGCAGCTCCTGCGTGCGCGACCAGCCGGAAGGGGCCGGACGACCTTGGTGTTCATTCAGATTCACAGCGATCCTCCCCCGGCCGGCCCGCGCTGCGACAACTGCCCGCATGAACCCGCCTTCGATATGTGAATGAATGTAAATTTCGGTTTCGGCGAACAGTAGTCCCGGTTTGGATGAAGCGCGTGTAGGTGTTAGGGAGACAAGACTTCCACGGAATGGCGGATGCGAAACGCGGCGAAGGCCTATGGCAAACTGCCGCCCCTTCCCATTGCGCGACCGCTTTCCCCAGGATGCTTTCCAAAATCTTTCGCCAGCTCGCCGCCGAGATCAAGATCCGTGAGGACCAGGTCAAGGCGGCCGTCGAACTGCTCGACGGCGGCGCCACCGTGCCCTTCATCGCCCGCTACCGGAAAGAGGTCACCAACGGCTTGGACGACGTGCAGCTGCGCGAGCTGGAGGCCCGCCTGGCCTATCTGCGCGAACTGGAGGACCGGCGCGAAGCCGTGCTCAAGAGCATCGAGGAGCAAGGCAAGCTGACGCCGCAGCTGCGCGCTGCGATCGAGGCCGCCGGCTCCAAGCAGGAAGTCGAGGACCTCTATCTCCCGTACAAGCAGAAGCGCCGCACCAAGGGCCAGATCGCGCGCGAGGCCGGCATCGAGCCGCTGGCGGACAAGCTGTTCGCCGACCCTGCGCTGGTGCCGGCCCAGGAGGCCGCGGCCTTCGTCAAGGCCGAGAAAGGCGAGAACGGCGAGGACTTCACCACCGTGCCGGCCGTGCTGGACGGCGTGCGCGACATCCTCTCCGAGCGCTGGGCCGAAGATGCCGCCCTGGTGCAGGGTCTGCGCGCCTGGCTCTGGGACGAGGGCCTGCTGCAGAGCAAGCTGGCCGCCGGCAAGGACGAGAACCACCCCGACGTCGCCAAGTTCCGCGACTATTTCGACTACGACGAGCCGATC
The DNA here is from genome assembly GCF_014652235.1 of Pseudorhodoferax aquiterrae. Classification (GTDB taxonomy): domain Bacteria; phylum Pseudomonadota; class Gammaproteobacteria; order Burkholderiales; family Burkholderiaceae_C; genus Pseudorhodoferax; species Pseudorhodoferax aquiterrae. The sequence goes on along the minus strand of NZ_BMYK01000025.1, from coordinate 10,160 downwards.
GGCCGCGTGCCCTCGCACCGCGCGCTGGCGGTGTTCCGCGGCCGCGCGCAGGACATCCTGGATGCCAAGCTGGTGCTGCCCGAACCCGATGGCGCACCGGCCAAGCCCGGCCAGCCCGTGCCCAGCCTCGCCGAAGGCCGCATCGCTATGCACCTGGGCTGGAGCCACCAGGGCCGCCCGTCCGACGATCTGCTGCGCAAGTGCGTGGCCTGGACCTGGCGCGTCAAGCTGAGCCTGTCGACCGAGCGCGACCTGTTCACGCGACTGCGCGAGGACGCCGAGAAAGTCGCCATCAAGGTCTTCTCCGACAACCTGCGCGACCTGCTGCTGGCCGCGCCGGCCGGCCCGCGCGTGGTCATGGGCCTGGACCCCGGCATCCGCACCGGCGTCAAGGTGGCCGTGGTCGATGCCACGGGCAAGCTGGTCGACACGGCCACGGTCTACCCGCACGAACCGCGGCGTGACTGGGAGGGCGCGCTGCACACCCTGGCCCAGCTCTGCGCCAAGCACGGCGTGAACCTGATCGCCATCGGCAACGGCACGGCCAGCCGTGAAACCGACAAGCTGGCGGCCGACCTGATCAAGCGGCTGGAAAAGCTCGCGCCCGACGTGCAGCTGCAGCGCGTGGTGGTCAGCGAGGCCGGCGCCTCGGTCTATTCCGCGAGCGAGTTCGCCTCGCAGGAAATGCCCGATGTGGACGTGAGCCTGCGCGGCGCCGCCAGCATCGCGCGCCGCCTGCAGGATCCGCTGGCCGAGCTCGTCAAGATCGACCCCAAGTCCATCGGCGTGGGCCAGTACCAGCACGACGTGAACCAGGGCGAACTCGCGCGCACGCTGGATGCCGTGGTGGAGGACTGCGTGAACGCCGTGGGCGTGGACCTCAACACCGCCAGCGTGCCGCTGCTGTCGCGCGTCTCGGGCCTGTCGCCCAGCGTGGCCAAGGCCGTGGTGCGCTGGCGCGAAAGCCATGGCGCGTTCGCCAGCCGCCAGCAACTGCTGGAGGTCAGCGGCCTGGGGCCCAAGACCTTCGAGCAGAGTGCAGGCTTCCTGCGCATCCGTGGCGGCAGCAACCCGCTGGACATGACCGGCGTGCACCCGGAGACCTATGAGGTGGTCGAGCGCATCCTCGAACGTGCCGGCAAGCCCGTGCAGGAACTCATGGGCCGCGCCGAGATGCTCAAGACCCTGCGGCCCGAGCTGTTCGCCAACGAGAAGTTCGGCGTCATCACGGTCAAGGACATCATGTCGGAGCTCGAGAAGCCCGGCCGCGACCCGCGCCCGGACTTCAAGGTCGCGCGCTTCAACGACGGCGTGGAAGACATCAAGGACCTCACCGAGGGCATGGTGCTGGAGGGCACGGTCAGCAACGTGGCGGCCTTCGGCGCCTTCGTCGACCTGGGCGTGCACCAGGACGGGCTGGTCCACGTGAGCCAGCTGTCCAACAAGTTCGTCAACGACGCGCGCGAGGTCGTCAAGACCGGCGACATCGTCAAGGTCAAGGTGCTGGAAGTCGATGTGGCGCGCAAGCGCATCAGCCTGACCATGAAGCTCGATGCCGCGCCGGCGCGCCGCGACGCGCCGCGCGAGAACCGCTTCGAGCACGGCGGCGCCCGCCAGCGCCACGGCGGCGGCGGCCGGCAGGAGGCCGCGGTGCCCTCGGCCATGGCCTCGGCCTTCGCCAAGCTGCAGGCCGGCAAGCGCTGAAGCAGGGTGTGCGCGGCGGCCAGACACCATGCAGGCGACCAGCGCCCCGATCCGTGAGCCGGAGCTGCCCAGCAGCCCCAAGCTCGTCGCGCTGCTGCTGACCGAACTGGCCCGGCCCGCGCCGGACCTGCGCCGCACCAGCCAGCTGTTCTGCGGCGATCCGGCGCTGGCCCTGCGGCTGCTGCGGCTGGCCAATGCCGTGCACCGCGAGGACACGCGTGGCGTGATCAGCGTGGCCCAGGCGCTGGCGCTGCTGCCGACCGAGGCCTTGCGCCCGCTCGCCGATGCGGCCGCGCGCGCCAGCGGTCCCAACGCCGTGCCGGGACTCGCGCTGCCGCAGTTCTGGCGCTTCAGCCTGCAGGTGGCCAAGCTCGCGCGCGCGCTGGCCGCCAGCGTGCGCCAGAACCAGGCCGTGGCCTATACAGCGGGCCTGCTGCACGCCGTGGGCGAACTTGTGCTGCACGCCGCGGCGCCGGACGACATGGCCTCCGTCAACCTGATCGCCGGGCTGTGCGACGTGCGCCGCGCCAAGCTGCAGCAGCGCATGCTGGACACCACCTATGCCGAGGCCGGCGCCAGGCTGGCGCAGCAATACCAGTTCCCCGGTCCGCTGGTGGATGCCTTGCGCTACCAGCTCGCGCCCTTCGAGAACGAGGTCTACGAGCCGCTGGCCGGCCTCGTGCACCTGGCGGCCTGGCGTGCACGCGCGCAGGAATCGGGTTACGACGAACGCGCGCTGGCCACCAGCTTCCCGGGCGAGGTGGGCCTGGCCCTGGGCCTGGACATCGACATGGTGCTGCAGCAGGACCCGATCGACTGGGGCGGCGGCAACGCAGCCCACCTCTGATGCAAAAGAACCCCCAAGACCTGTTGACGCCGACCATGCGCGGCGTGATCGACCGCATGCACCGCGCGGGCCGCCCGCCGCTGCACAGCCTGCCGCCCGAACAGGCGCGTGCGGCCTATGCGCTGGGCGCCGGCGTGCTGGACATCCCGCTGCGGCCGCTGGCGCGCGTGCAGGACCTGGCCTTGCCCACGCGCGACGGCGCGCGCCTGCCGGCCCGCCTGGTCGCGCCCGCGGCCGAGGCGCCGCTGCCAGTGCTGCTGTACCTGCACGGCGGCGGCTTCACGATCGGCTCGGTCGCGACACACGACACGCTGTGCCGCGAACTGGCGCACCAGGCCGGTTGCGCCGTGCTGTCGCTGGACTACCGGCTCGCCCCCGAGCACCGCTTCCCGACCGCGCAGAACGATGCCTGGGATGCCTTGCAATGGCTGGCCGGCCAGGGCGCGGCGCTGGGCCTGGACACCACGCGGCTGGCCGTGGGCGGCGACAGTGCCGGCGGCACGCTGGCCGCGGTCTGCGCCATCGCCGCGCGCGACGCCGGCTTGCCGCTGGCGCTGCAGCTGCTGTTCTATCCCGGTTGCGCAGCCTTCCAGGACACGCCCTCGCACCAGCGTTTCGCCAAGGGCTTCGTGCTGGAGTCCGCCAGCATCGACTGGTTCTTCGACCAGGTGCAGCCGGACCGGCCCGCGCGCGCGGACTGGCGCTTCGCGCCGCTCAATGCACCCGATGTCGACGGCGTGGCACCGGCCTGGATCGGCCTGGCGGAATGCGACCCGCTGGTCGACGAGGGCGTGCTGTACGCCGACAAGCTGCGCGCGGCCGGTGTCGCGGTGGACCTGGAGATCTACCGCGGCGTGGTGCACGAGTTCATCAAGATGGGCCGCGCCATCCCGCAGGCGCGGGCCGCCCATGCCGACGCGGCGCGCGCCTTGGCCATCGCCTTGCAAACCTCAGGAGACAGCGCATGAAACGCCAGGACTTCCGCTTCTTCCACCGCCTGCGCGTGCGCTGGGTCGAGGTGGACATGCAGAAGATCGTCTTCAACGGCCACTACCTGATGTACTTCGACACGGCCGTCACCGGCTACTGGCGCGCGCTGGCCTTGCCGTACGAGGAGGGTTTCGCGGCGCTGGGCGGGGAGCTCTACGTGAAGAAGGCAACGGTGGAGTACCACGCCTCGGCGCGCAACGACGACCAGCTCGACGTGGCGCTGAAGTGCGAACACGTGGGCCGCAGCTCCATGCGCTTCGTCGGCGCGATCTTCCGCGGCAACCAGTTGCTGGTCACGGGCGAGCTCGTCTACGTGTTCGCCGACCCGGCCGAGCAGAAGTCGCGCCCCGTGCCCGACGCCCTGCGCGCGCTGCTGCAGGACTACGAGGCCGGGCAGGCCGTGACCGAACTGCGGCTGGGCAGCTGGGAAGTCTTGCAGACCGACGCGCGCCGCGTGCGCACCGAGGTGTTCATCGAAGAGCAGGGCATCGCGCGCGACGATGAGTGGGACGCAGCCGACGCCACGGCCGTCCATGCCGTGCTCTACAACCGGTTGGGCCAGCCCTTGGCCACCGGCCGCTTGCTGCAGCACGCGCCAGGCGTCGCCAAGGTCGGCCGGATGGCCGTGCGCCACATGTTGCGCGGCGCCAACCTGGGTGCCGCGGTCCTGCAGGCCCTGGTGCAGGCCGCGGCCGCGCGCGGTGACCGCGAGGTCGTGCTGCACGCCCAGCGCAGCGCCGAGGGCTTTTACCGCCGGCTGGGCTTCGCAGTGCGCGGCGAACCCTTCGACGAGGTCGGCATCGCCCACGTCGAGATGGTGCTGCCGCTCACCGCTCAGACGTCGGCGAGCAGGGCGTAGGGCAGGGGCTGCAGCTGCAGCGCAGCGCCCGTGGCGCTGCCGGCACGCAGGTCGTAGGCCTCGGCGGCCGCGATCTGCACCGAGACCACCGCATCCCAGCCACCGTCCGGATTGGCCGCGGCCTGCACCACGGTGCCCGTGGGCTGCTCTGCATCGCTGGCCTGGAACACCTCCTGGCCGGCGGCCAGTTCGGCATCGGCATGCACGAGGTAGGCCCGGCGCTTGAGCGTGCCGCGGAACTGGCTGCGCGCCACGACCTCCTGGCCCGGGTAGCAGCCCTTCTTGAAGCTCACGCCACCGACCGACTCGTAGTTGAGCATCTGCGGCACCAGCACCTCGAACAGCGGCTGCGCGACCAGCACCACGCCGCTGCGCACCTCGGTCAGCTGCCACTGCGCCAGCGACAGGGCCGGCGCATCGGGGAGTGCGGCCTGCGCGGGCAGCACGAGCAGCGCGCGCGGCTGGCCGTCGGCCGGGTACAGCGCCACCGCCACGCCACCTGCGACCTCGTGGCGGTGCCAGGGCGCGGCTTCGCCGCCCATCAGTGCCGCCGCGCTGGAGCCCAGCGCGCCGAGCAGCTGGAACTCGTCGGTCGCATCGCGCAGCTTGGCCTTGGCGCGCATCACGAACATGGACAGGCGCTTGAGCGTGGGCGCCAGCAGATCGCGTGCGCAGACCAGCAGCACCTGGCCGTCGACCCAGCGCAGGCCCACGAAGCTGGCCTGCATCCGCCCCTTGGGCGAGCAGAACGCGGCCAGGCGGGCCTGGTCGGGCGCCACCAGCACGAAATCCTGGGTCAGCTGGCTGTGCAGGAACTTGGCGGCTTCCTCGCCCTGGACGGCGATCACGCCCAGATGCGTCAGCGGCGCGAGGCCATGGCGGGTGTCGGGAGTGTCTTGCATGGGCTGAATTATCATGGCCGGCTCTTCTTCTCCTGGCTTGTAGGGCTGCTGTGCGTCGTGCGCTGATGGTGTTGTTGGTGTTGGCCTGCGCGGCGGCGGCGGGTGCCTGGTGGTGGCTGGACCAGCCCCTGCGGCTGTCCCGCACGCCGGTGGAGCTGAACATCGCGCCGGGCACCAGTGCACGCGCCATCGCCAGCGCGGCCACCGAGGCCGGCGTGCAGGCGCCGGACTGGGCCCTGTTCGGCTGGTTCCGGCTGTCCGGCCAGTCGCGGCTGATCAAGGCCGGCAGCTACGAATTCGCCCCCGGCATCACACCGCGCCAGCTGCTGGACAAGCTGGTGCGCGGCGAACAGGCCCTGCGGGCGGTGACCTTCGTGGAAGGCTGGACCTTCCGTCAGATGCGCCAGGCCCTGGCCAAGGCCGACCGCATCAAGCAGGACAGCCGCGCGCTGGACGATGCCGCGCTCATGGCCGCGCTGGGCCGGCCGGGCGTCGCGCCCGAGGGCCGCTTCTTCCCCGACACCTACAGCTACGCCAAGGACAGCAGCGATCTCGCGGTGCTGCGCCAGGCCCTGCAGGCCATGGACAAGCAGCTGGACGCGGCCTGGGCCCAGCGCGGGCCTAACGTGGCGCTCAAGACGCCCGAGCAGGCCCTGATCCTGGCCAGCATCGTCGAGAAGGAAACCGGCCACGGCGTGGACCGCGCCGACATCTCGGCCGTCTTCCACAACCGCCTGCGCATCGGCATGCTGCTGCAGACCGACCCGACCGTGATCTACGGCATCGGCGAGCGCTTCGACGGCAACCTGCGCCGCAGCGACCTGCGCACCGACACGCCCTTCAACACCTACACGCGGCCCGGCCTGCCACCCACGCCGATCGCGATGCCGGGCGCGCGCGCGCTGCTGGCGGCCGTGCAACCCTCCGATTCCAAGGCCTTGTACTTCGTGGCGCGCGGCGACGGCACCAGCCATTTCAGCCAGTCGCTGGACGAACACAACCGCGCCGTCGACCGTTACATCCGCGGACGTTGAGCCCCCATGCAAGCACCACGCGGACTCTTCATCAGCTTCGAAGGCATCGATGGCGCCGGCAAGTCCAGCCACATCGCGGCGCTGGCCGACGCCTTCCGCGCCCAGGGCCGCACCGTCACGCAGACGCGCGAGCCCGGCGGCACCCCCGTGGCCGAGCGCCTGCGCGAGTTGGTGTTGCACGAGGACATGGATGCGTTGACCGAGGCCCTGCTGGTGTTCGCCGGTCGGCGCGACCACCTGCGGCGCGTGATCGAGCCGGCACTGGCGCGCGGCGAGGTCGTGCTGTGCGACCGCTTCACGGATGCCACCTTCGCCTACCAGGGCGCCGGCCGCGGCTTCGACACGGGCGTGCTGGCCGCGCTCGAACAATGGGTCCAATCCAGCGACGGCCTGCCGACCGGGCAGCTGCGCCAGCCCGACATGACGCTGTGGTTCGAACTCGCACCCGAGGTCGCGGCGCAGCGGCTCGCCGCTGCGCGCGCACCCGACCGCTTCGAGGCCGAGCCCGCCGCCTTCTTCGCCCGCGTGCATGCGGGCTATGCCCAGCGCGCCGCGGCGGCACCCGCGCGCTTCGTGCGCATCGCGGCCGATGCCACGCGGCATGCGGTCTGGCAGCAGATCACGGCGGCCATGGTGCGGCGCGGCTGGCTGGCCATCATGGTCGCCGCGCAGGTGGGCCCGCGATGAGCGTGGCGCCCTGGCTGCAGCGCCAACGCACCAGCCTCCTGGCCCAGCGCGGCCATGCCTGGCTGCTGCACGGCCCGTCGGGCCTGGGCCAGTACGAATTGGCGCTGGAGCTCGCGCGCGCCTGGCTGTGCGAGCGCGCCGACAGGCCGCAGGAGCAGGGCGCCTGCGGTGCCTGTGCCAGTTGCCACGCCATCGACGTGCGCGCCCATGCCGACCTCTGCGTGCTGCTGCCCGAGGTGGAGATGCTCGCGCTCGGCTGGCCGCTGGACGAGAAGGCCCAGGCCGAGATCGACGACAAGAAGCGCAAGCCCAGCCGCGAGATCCGCGTGGAGGCCATGCGCGCTGCCGTGGAGTTCGGCCAGCGCACCAGTGCGCGGGGACGCGGCAAGGCGGTGCTGGTGTTCCCGGCCGAGCGCATGAACACCATCAGCGCGAACGCCTTGCTCAAGACGCTGGAGGAGCCGCCCGGCGACGTGCGTTTCGTGCTGGCCACCGGGGCCGCCCACCTGCTCCTACCGACGATCCGCAGCCGCTGCATGGGCCACCAGATGGCCTGGCCGCAGCCAGAGGAAGCATCGCAGTGGCTGCAGGCCCAGGAGGGTGTCGCCGCCGCCGACGTTCCCGTGCTGCTGGCCGCTACTGGCGGCCGGCCCGAGGAGGCCCTGCGCATGCACGCCGCCGGCCGCAGTGCGCGTGCCTGGAGCGCCTTGCCGCAGGCGCTCGCGCGCGGCGACATGGGCGCGGTCGGCGGCCTCGCGCCGGCCGAGCTCATCGATGCCATGCAGAAGCTCTGCCACGACCTGCTGCGCACGGGCCAGGGGGCGGCGCCGCGCTTCTTCGCCGCAGCCGACCTGCCGTCTCCGGCCCGGCTGGAGACCTTGCTGCAATGGTCGCGCAAGCTCCAGGACAGCGCCCGCATCGCCGAGCACCCCTTGAACGCCGGGCTCATGCTCGAGTCGCTTGTTGCGCTCGCGAAAACCGCCCTAAACTCGCGCCCACCATGAGCAGTCCCGCCCCGGCCCCGCGCCCCAGCGTCATCCAGCTGGCGATCAAGGAGAAGGCCGCGCTGTACGCGGCCTACATCCCCTTGTTCGCCGAAGGCGGCATGTTCATCCCGACCTCGCGCGAGTACCAGCTCGGCGACGACGTCTACGTGCTGCTGTCGCTGCCGGAAGATCCGCAGCGCTACCCGATCGCCGGGCGCGTGGCCTGGGTGACGCCCTCGCGCGCCTCGGGCAACCGCACGCAGGGCGTCGGCATCCAGTTCCCCCGGGACGAGAAGTCGCGCCAGCTCAAGGAAAAGATCGAGAACCTGCTGAGCGGCCACCTGATGTCCGACCGGCCCACCCAAACCGTTTGATTTCGCACGCCGGCCCGCATGCCGGCGCTGCCCGCGCATGTACACCGATTCGCATTGCCACCTGAGCGACCCCGACCTGCTGGCGCGGCTGCCGCAGATCCTCGACGACATGGCCGCCGCGCAGGTCGACCGCGCGATGTGCATCTGCACCACGCTCGAGGAGTTCGACACCGTCCATGGCATCGCCATGGCGCACCCGCAGATCTGGGCGACGGTGGGCGTGCACCCCGACCAGGAAGAGGTGCAGGAGCCCAGCCTGGACGACCTGCTCACGCGCGGCCGCCTGCCCCGCGTGCTGGCCATCGGCGAGACCGGGCTGGACTATTACCGCCTGGGCGAGCGCAGCGTGGCCGACGTGGCATGGCAGCGCGAACGCTTTCGCACCCACATCCGGGCCGCGCGGCAGCTGGGCAAGCCGCTGGTCATCCACACCCGGGCCGCCTCGGACGACACGCTGGCGATCCTGCGCGAGCAGGGCGAGGACGGCTCGGCCGGTGCCGCCGGCGGTGTGTTCCACTGCTTCACCGAGACCGAGACCGTGGCCCGGGCGGCGCTGGACCTGGGCTTTCACATCTCCCTGTCCGGCATCCTGACCTTCAAGAACGCCCAGGATCTGCGCGAGATCGCCCGCTTCGTTCCGCTGGACCGCCTGCTGATCGAAACCGACAGTCCCTACCTGGCCCCCGTGCCGCACCGGGGCAAGACCAACCAGCCCGCCTGGGTGCCGCATGTCGCGGCCCAGATCGCGGCCGTGCGCGGCCTGGCCGTGGAGGCCGTCGCGGCGCAGACCAGCGCCAACTTCGACGCTTTGTTCCGGCCGGAGGCCGCATGACGATGCAACTGCAACGGCGCCAGTGCCTGGCCGTGCTGCTGCTGGGCAGCGCAGGCTGGGCCCGCGCGGGCTCGTACGACGATTTCTTCGCCGCCATCACGAAGGACGATGCCGCGACCGTGGTCAACCTGCTGCGGCGCGGCTTCGATCCCAACACGCGCGATCCGAACGGCCAGCACGGCCTGTACCTGGCGATCCGGGCGCGCGCGACCCGTGTCACGCAAGCCCTGATCGACTGGCCGAAAACCGAGGTCGAATCGCTGAACAAGGCCGACGAAAGCCCGCTGATGGTGGCCGCGCTGGACGGCCAGCTGGAACTGTGCAGGAAGCTCATCGCGCGCGGCGCGGCGGTCAACAAGACGGGCTGGGCGCCGCTGCACTACGCCGCGACCAATGGGCACGTCGAGGTCATGCGCTTGCTGCTCGAGGAGCATGCCTTCATCGACGCGGAGTCGCCGAACCGGACCACGCCGCTGATGATGGCCGCGCGCTATGGCAGCGTGGAAGCGGCCAGGCTGCTGCTGCAGGAAGGCGCGGAACCTCTGCTCAAGAACGAGCAGGGCATGACCGCCATCGATTTCGCGAACTCCGTCAACCGCAACGACATGGCCAAGCTCATCGGCGACGCCGTGCGGCAACGCCAGCCCAAGGGAAAGTGGTGAAATTGCTGACGAACGGCTGACGTGCAAGCCGTTTTGTGGCATTTTTTTGCACCGACCGGCCTATAGTCGCGTCTGCTTGCAACGTTTTCGAAGGCGATGAACACTTCTGAGCACCACTTGACGGCCGTCTACTTGCTCGCAGCAAGCATTCTGGTGCCGCTGGTGATCGCTGGCGTGTGGCAGTTCCTCGCAAGACGACAGCACCGAAAGGCGCAAGAGGCCATGCGCCGCGGCAACCAACTGCACCGCAAATGGCTGGAGTCCAGCCAGCGCGACCGCGAGC
>NZ_BMYK01000024.1 GCF_014652235.1 Pseudorhodoferax aquiterrae | reverse complement strand
AGCCGGGCCTGGGCGTGGAGCTGGACATGGCCGAGGTCGAGAAGGCCCACCGCCTGTACCTGCAGCACGGCCTGGGTGCGCGCGACGACGGCGTGGCGATGCAGTACCTGATCCCGAACTGGAAGTTCGACAACAAGCGGCCCTGCATGGTGCGCTGACGACCCGCCGCGGCCTGCGCCGCGGCCCGCCCATTCCAACAACAGGAGACCTCCGTGAACACAGTACCCCGACGCTGGCGCCTGCTGCCTGCCGGCATCACCGCCATCGCCGCCACCCTCGTCGCCTGCGGTGGCAGCGACGACAAGGGCGTGGACCGCAGTGCCTTCCGTGCGGCCGGCATGGTCTACGCCGCGCCGCAAGTCGCCACCGATGCCGCCGGCAACCAGACCGTCAGCGTGGCCGTGCTCGCCAAGGACGGCATGAAGACGTTGAGCACCACGGCGGTTTCCGCGGCGGCGGCCACGGCGATCAGCACCAAGCTCGTGCCCGGCAACCTGGTCGACTGGCTGCCGGCCGCGCAGGCCAACCAGGTCACCGTGGCAACGGACGCCGCCCAGACCTTCAACGTGGTGCTGTCCAAGGGCACTTCCGCTGCCGCGCAGTTCGACCTCGCCAAGTACGGCCCGGAAGTCAGCCGCAACAAGGACATCCCCGGCCCCATGGTCGCGGCGGGCTGGGTCTACGCCAAGTCGGGCAACAGCATCACCGTGGGCGACGGGCGCGTCGTGACGGCCGACATGGCCGGTCGGCCCTACGCCACGCCGATCAAGCGTTACGAGGAGACCTACACCCTCGCGCCGGACGTGAAGGTCTTCAACGTCGACACCAGCGACTACGGCAAGAGCGCAGCCTCCACGGTGGCTGCCATCCCGGTCACGGCCGACTACGCCTACAGCACCACGTCGCGCCAGGCCGCCTACCTGCTGTTCGACACCAACCACACCGAACTGGACAAGGCCAAGGTGGTGGCGATCTGGTACTTCACGCCCCAATCCACTAGCGACGGCAAGCCGGTCTGGGACGTGCCCTCGCAGAGCCCGCTGCTGGCCGACAAGGGCACGGACCCGGTCTCGGGCCAGGCCTACATGGCCATCAACGCCACGGGCGTCACGCAAGCGCCCTACACGCGCAGCACCGAGCCCTTCGAGATGGTCAAGGACACGATGTACTACGTGGGCGACAACGAAGTCGCCTCCTACATCCTGCGCGCCGACATGGGCACGCCTAACGACAAGTCGGACGACAAGCTCATCAAGATCGACGCGGGCTGGCCCAACAGCGGCTACCAGTACTGGAAGAACATGGAGCTGCTGGGCCTGGACCCGCGCGGCGTGACCGACATCTGGCTCACGCACGGCCACAGCGACCACTACGGCACCGTCGTCGAACAGCTGCGCATGATGGACAACGCGGGCAAGCCCATCAAGCTCTGGGCCTCGCGCGAGGACGTGACCGGGATCACGCAGGACCAGCGCGGCAACACCTGGAACATCGCTGGCGCGCTGCCGGCCTCGGAGACCGAGATCCGCGCGCGCACCACCGACTACTACCAGTACGACCAGTGGTACGACTACGGCAACGTGCAGATCATGGTGATCTGGTCGCCGGGCCACACGCCCGGCACCACCAACATGCTGTTCCGCGTGAAGAACCCGAGCGACGGCAAGTTCGTCACCTTCGGCTACCACGGCGGCTATGGCGTGAACGGGCTGACCACGCCGACCGCCGCCAACGGCTTCCTGCGCCTGTCGTTCCAGGCCGGCTTCAGCTACCTGCAGCAAAGCCTGGACGTGGACTTCGTCTCGCCGCAGCACACCAACCAGTTCCCCATCGTCGAGGTCTACCAGGCGCTCAAGGCCTACAACCGCGATCCGGCGAACGCCGGCAAGCAGCTGAGCATGCTGGACGCGATGCGCTCCAAGGTGTTCGACTCGCCGGCCATCAACGGCAGCAACATCACGAGCGAGTTCGCCAACCAGCTTGAGAAGCGCCGTTCGGTGATCTCCTACGCGGCCAGCGACGCGGCCAACAGCGCGTACAAGAGCATCGAGACCTCGGGGCCGTACAAGCCCGGACGCGAGGCGGGGGCCACGGTGACCGCCACGCTGCTGGACGGCGGCAAGATCGTGCAGGGCTTCGTCGGTCCGCAGAACAAGAACCCGGCGATTCCGCTGCTGGCCAACGGCATCGTGACGGCCACCGACCAGTACGTGAACGACCCCACAGGCTTCTACGTGCAGGTCGCGGTGCAGGTCAACGACGGCTACCAGGGCTACCTGCCGAACAACTTCGTGCAGTTCAGCCCCGGCGTGAACCAGACCATCACCTACCGCGGAGGGCCGGTGGAATCCGTGCACGCCAAGCCCGGTGAGGTGCTGCGCACCAGGCGCCTGAACTCGCTGGCCGAGGCCCAGGCCATCCTGGCGACGATCGCGCAGGGCCGCCAGGTCACCATGGGCCTGACGCCCGCCAGCGAGATCGTGGTGCCGGCCGATGTGACGCAGACCTTCCGCTGATGCGCATGCGGCAGGCCCTGCTCGCCGCCTGCATGGCGCTGGCCGGCGCCACCCAGGCCCAGCCTGCGCCCTCGGCGCCAGCGCTGGACGCCCAGGCCGTTTACGCCCGGGCCCGCCATTTCGCCGGCCTGACTGGCCAGGTGGTCGACCTGGCGCAGGCCCATGCCCATCTGCGCCAGGCCGCGGCGTTCGGCCACCTGCAGGCCCAGGTCGATCTGGCCTATCTGTACCTGGACGGCAACGCCCAGGTACCCAAGGACCCGGCCGCCGCGTTCCACTGGTTCCACCAGGCCGCGACCAAAGGCGCCGTACCAGCCCAGTGCATGCTGGGCGATTTCTACCTGAACGGCTGGGGCGGCGCCCGCAAGGACGCGGCCGAGGCCGTGCGCTGGTACCGGCGCAGCGCGGCCGCGAGCGACCCCTGTGCCTCGCGCGCGCAGTACGCGCTGTACCGGGCCCATGCCGAAGGCACCGGCGTGCGCCGCGACATGCGTGTCGCCATCGACTGGCTGCAGCAGGCGGCCGAGGCTGGCAACCCGCGCGCCCAGCGCGCGCTGGGCCGGGCCTACGACCGCGGCGAAGGCGTGGCGCGCGATCCGGCGCTGGCCCGCGTGTGGCTGCGCAAGTCGCGCGAGGGCGTGGCCCCGCACGACGACCACGAGCACGACATGCCCAGCTTCGCGGGCCCGCTGCTGTTCAAGAAGCTGGCGCCGTTCGCGCCGCCGGCGAAGGAGCCCTCGCCATGAACCTGTTGCGCCGCCGCGCCTGCGCGGCCCTGGCCTGCGCCATGCTGGCGCCGGCCTTCGCCAGGGAAGCCGTTTTCCGCACCATCGCCTGGGACGACCTGCTGCCCAGGGACTGGGACCCCTGGGCCGATTTCCACGGCGCCGGCGCGGATCTGCGCCGCCTGCCCGACGACGACCCGCGTGCGGCCGCCGCGCTGCAGCGCCTGCGCAAGGTCTGGGACGAGGCGCCGCTGGTCGCCGCGCTGGACGGCGCCGCGGTCCGCATCCCGGGCTACGTGGTGCCGCTGGAGACCACCGCACAGGGCCTGCGCGAGTTGCTGCTGGTGCCGCATTTCGGCGCCTGCATCCACACGCCGCCGCCACCTGCCAACCAGATCGTCCACGTGCGGCTGGCCCAGCCCCACAAGTCGCTGAGCACCATGGACACGGTCTGGATCAGCGGCCGGCTGCAACTGGCGCGCGCCACCACCGTGCACGGTGTCAGCGGCTACGCGCTGGCGGGGCAGCGCGTGGAGCGCTACGCCGCGCCTGCGCGCTGACCTCCTTCAGACAGCGACGGCCCCTGGGCCTGCGCCGTGCTCAGCGATGGCTCGGCGTGCCGAGCCGCCGCAAGCTGCGCTGCACCAGCCAGGCCAGTGTGACCGTTCCCACCAGGTAGACCCAGCCGGCCAGGTTCGGCGTCTGGCCCGATGGCTGGCCCATGGCATCGCGGATCTGCAGGTAGGCCCAACCCGTGAGCGGATAGTTGTCCGAGAGCAGGGCCAGCACCATGACCACCATGGCCAGCCAGTCGTCCTTGCGCTGGCTGCGTGCCTCGCGCAGGCGTTCGGGGGTGCGCGCCTGTGCGGCGCGGATCTGGATGGGTGCGGACAGCAACACCTTCGCCGCGGCGACGCACCAGAACAGCAGGGCCGCCGCGCTCATTTCGGGGACGGCGCCTTCGGTTCGCCGCGCTGGCGCTTGGCGGACAGCGTGACCAGCACCCAGCCCAGCAGCAAGGGCAGCACGATGGCCAGCATGGCCAACGCGAACGGCAGCAGTTCATTCGCCATGGCCGGTGGCCGAGGTGTTGCGCTTGCCGCCGCGGTGCGCCAGAACGGCGCGTGTGCAGCGCAGGAAGCCGACGAAGCACAGGCCGACGATCAGGACGAAGACGAGGTCTTGCAGGAGTTGGGGCATGCGTCTCGGCACCCGGAAACCAAGGTGCAGAAATCATCCTCCGGGCCTGCCGGCGGCGCCGTCAATTCGGCATCAAATCTTCATGCCCGGAGCGGCGCGCGCCGGCCCCGTCGGCAGATTTGACGGAGATTTGACGCGCGCGCCCGTTTCGCGAATGGAGACTTTACGGGGCCCCGTCGAATACTGGCGGCCGGCACTGTTGCCATTCGATCGCGAACAAGAACATGCGCTCCAAGCACCTGGTCTCCATGCAGGGGACCGCCGCACCGTGCGGTGCACAGATGGCCGCGCCGCTGCCCTTGACGGCAGCGGTCCGACGGGCGGGCACGGCAGCCCGCACCCGACGGCCCGGTCCTCATGTTCCCCATGCCCTCAAAGGCCTGCACCATGGTTGAAACCCTGCTTCTCTTCGCCGCGGCCATCGCGCTGGCCTGGCCGCTGGGCCACTACCTGGCCGCCGTGCTGCGCGGCGCGCCCATGCGTTCGGACCCGCTGTTCGCGTGGATCGAACGGCCCATCTACGCCCTGCTCGGCACGCGCCCGCAGATGGGCATGGGCTGGCGTGGCTACGCCACCGCCTTCCTGCTCAGCAACGGGGTGCTGCTGCTCCTCGTCTGGGCCATCTTCATGACCCAGGCCTGGCTGCCGCTCAATCCCAACGACGCGCCCAACATGACCTGGGACCTGGCGCTGCACACCACCGTCTCGTTCCTGACCAACACCAACCAGCAGCACTACGCGGGCCAGGCCCAGCTGTCCTACCTGGCGCAGATGACCGGCATCGTCGGCCTGCAGGTGGTCACGCCGGTGATGGCGCTCGGTGTGGTCGCCGCCACGCTGCGCGGCCTGTTCGGTGGCCGCCAGGCCATGGCAGGCCAGGCCGGCGCCACGCCCTCCAGCGGCGATGCCGACACGGTCGACGTGGGCAACTACTGGGCCGACGTCGTGCGCGGCTGCGTGCGCGTGATGCTGCCGTTGGCGCTGGTGCTGTCGGCGCTGCTGACCGCGCAAGGCGTGCCCGCCACGCTGCAGGGCGGCCCCACCGCCACGCCGGTGGAGGCCTCGGCGGAGTTCAAGGAACAGAAGATCCCGCTCGGCCCGGTCGCGCCCATGGTGGCCATCAAGCAACTGGGCAGCAACGGCGGCGGCTGGTACGGCCCCAACAGCGCCGTGCCGCTGGAGAACCCGACGCCGCTGTCGAACTTCCTGGAGACGCTGGCCATCCTGCTGGTGCCCGTGTCCGTGGTCTTCATGATCGGCCCGTTCACCGGCCGCCGCAGGTTCGGCGCCATGGTGTTCGGCACCATGCTGCTCATGTCCGCCGCCTCCACCAGCCTGGCGCTGTGGTCCGAGGGCCATTCGGGCACGGCGAGCGACCTGGCCCTCATGGAAGGCAAGGAAGTGCGCCTGGGCGCCGATGCCTCGGCCCTGTGGGCCACGGTCACGACCCAGGTGAACAACGGCTCGGTCAATGCGATGCTGGACTCCACCGCGCCGCTGACCGGCATGGTCTCCATGGTCAACATGCTCATCAACGGCATCTGGGGCGGCATCGGCTGCGGCCTGCAGCAATTCCTGGTCTACCTGCTGCTGGCGGTGTTCCTGGCCGGCCTCATGACGGGCCGAACGCCCGAGCTGTTCGGCCGCAAGATCGAAGGGCCGGAGGTCAAGCTGCTGGCCGTCATCGTGCTGCTGCAGCCCATCGTTCTGCTGGGCCTGACCGCCACGGCGCTGGCCGTGCCCGGCCTGGCCGGCAACTCCAACCCGGGCTTCCACGCCATCAGCCAGGTGTTCTACGAGTACACCTCGGCCTTCGCCAACAACGGTTCTGGCTTCGAAGGCCTGGGCGACGCCACGCCATGGTGGAACCTGTCCTGCGTGCTCGCGCTGGCGCTGGGCCGCTTCCCCGGTCTGGTGCTGCCGCTGGCCATCGCCGCCATGCTGGCCGCCAAGCGCCGCGCGCCCGAAGGCGCGGGCTCGCTGCAGATCGAAACGCCGACCTTCGTGCTCACGCTGATCGGCATCGTCATCATCCTCACGCTGTTGCAGTTCATGCCGGTGCTGGTGCTGGGCCCCGTGGCCGACCACCTGCAGCTGAACGCACTGCTGGCCCGTTAAGGACTGCACCATGTCCAACACACCATCCGGTTCCGCCGCTGCCGGCTTCGACTTCAAGCCGGCCATCGTCGACTCCTTCGTCAAGCTCGCGCCCCAGCACGTGGTCAAGAACCCCGTGATGGCGGTGGTCTGGCTCGGCACCGTGCTGACGCTGGTCGCCACGCTCGCGGGCTGGACCACGGCCGGCTTCGGCTGGGCCGTGACGCTGATCCTGTTCGCCACCGTGCTGTTCGCCAACTTCGCCGAAGCCGTGGCCGAAGCGCGCGGCCGCGGCCAGGCTGCCTCGCTGCGCAGCGCACGCAAGGACCTTGTGGCGCGCCGACTGCAGGACGGCAAGGAGAGCACCGTGCCGGCCGCCGCGCTGCGTCCGGGCGACATGGTCGTCGTCGAGGAAGGCCAGCTGATCCCGGCCGACGGCGAGATCGTGGAAGGCCTGGCCACCATCAACGAGGCCGCCGTCACGGGCGAATCCGCGCCCGTGCTGCGCGAAGCCGGCACCGACCGCTCCGGCGTGATCGGCGGCACCAAGGTGCTGTCCGACCGCATCATCGTGCGCGTCACGGCCGAGCCCGGCCACAGCTTCCTGGACCGCATGATCGCGCTGGTCGAAGGCTCCAACCGGCAGAAGACGCCCAACGAGGTCGCACTCGGCATCCTGCTGGTCGTGATGACCGTCACCTTCCTGGCCGTGGTCGTCAGCCTGCCCTTCATCGCCGGCTTCGTCGACGTGCAGGTCAACGTGGTGCTGCTGGTGGCCCTGCTGGTCTGCCTGATCCCCACGACCATCGGTGGGCTGCTGCCGGCCATCGGCATCGCCGGCATGAACCGCGCGCTCAAGGCCAACGTGCTGGCCAAGTCCGGCAAGGCCGTGGAGGTGGCCGGCGATGTGGACGTGCTGCTGCTGGACAAGACCGGCACCATCACCTACGGCGACCGCCAGGCCACGGCCTTCCACCCGATGGCCGGTGTCGACGCCGCGCAGCTGCGCGAGGCCGCGCTGCTGAGCTCGCTGGCCGACCCCACGCCCGAGGGCAAGTCCGTCGTGAAGCTCGCGCGCGAGAAGGGCGAGAAGCTCGCGGATCCCGAAGGTGCGCACTTCATGCCGTTCACCGCCCAGACCCGCATGTCGGGCGTGGACCTGCCTGGCGGCCGCCAGATCCGCAAGGGCGCGCTGGATGCGATTGCCAAGCATGTCAAGGCGCAGGACGGCCGCGTGCCGGCCGAGCTGCAGGCCCGCGTGGACGATGTGGCGCGCAAGGGCGCCACGCCGCTGGTGGTCAGCGACGGCCGCCATGTGCTGGGCGTGATCGAGCTGTCCGACTTGATCAAGCGCGGCATTAAGGAACGCTTCGCACGCCTGCGCGAGATGGGCGTGAAGACCGTGATGATCACGGGCGACAACAAGCTCACGGCCGCCAGCATCGCCGCCGATGCCGGGGTGGACGACTACATCGCCGAAGCCACGCCCGAGGACAAGCTCGCGCGCATCCGCGCCGAGCAGGCCGGTGGCCGCCTGGTGGCCATGGTGGGCGACGGCACCAACGATGCGCCGGCCCTGGCCCAGGCCGACGTGGGCCTGGCCATGAACTCGGGCACGCAGGCCGCCAAGGAGGCCGGCAACATGGTCGACCTGGATTCCGACCCCGCCAAGCTGCTGGCCGTGGTGGAGATCGGCAAGCAGCAGCTCATCACACGCGGCGCGCTGACCACCTTCTCGCTGGCCAACGACGTGTCCAAGTACTTCGCCATCCTGCCGGCGCTGTTCGCGGCCGCCATCCCGCAGATGGCCGTGCTCAACGTGATGCAGCTGCACAGCCCGAACAGCGCCGTGCTGTCGGCGCTGGTCTTCAACGCCATCATCATCCCGGCGCTGATTCCGCTGGCGCTGCGCGGCGTGCGCTTCAAGCCGGCCAGCGCCACCGCGCTGCTGCGCAACAACATGCTGGTCTACGGCCTGGGCGGCGTGCTGCTGCCCTTCGTGGGCATCAAGCTGATCGACCTGATCCTGGCCACGTTCTTCACCCTCTGAGGTTCACCATGGGCACTGCCATGAACTCCCTGTCGCACAAGACCGGTGCCACCACCGCGGCCACCGCTCCCGCAGAGGCCAACCGGGGCGCCCTGCGCGGCGCGATCGGCCTGGCCATCGTCACGCTGGCCGGCTTCGGTTTCCTCTATTCCCTGGCCGGCGTGGGCGTGGGCCAGGCGGTGGCGCCGACCGGCGCCAACGGCAGCCTGATCGAGCGCAACGGCCAGATCGTCGGCTCCACGCTGGTGGCCCAGCCCTTCGTGGGCGAGGGCTACTTCCAGCCGCGCCCGTCCGCGGCCAGTTACGACCTCATGGCCCTGTCGGGCAGCAACCAGGCCCGCACCAACCCCGAGATGCGCCAGCGCATCGAGGCGGCGCGTGCCGCCGTGGCCCAGCGCGAAGGCGTGGCACCCGAGGCCGTGCCCAGCGATCTGGTCACGCAGTCGGGCGGCGGCATCGACCCGCACATCAGCCCCGCGGCCGCGGCCATCCAGGTCGCGCGCGTGGCGCGCGTGCGCGGGCTGGCGCCCGACGCCGTGCGGCAGCTGGTGGCCCGGCACACGCAGGGCAGGCAGTTCGGCGTGCTGGGCGCGCCGCGCGTGAACGTGCTGGAACTCAACCTCGCGCTGGACGCATCGACACGCGGCTGAGGGGGCGGACCGCGCCAGAATCCAGGCCCATGTCCGCTGCCAACACCGAACAAGCCGATGCCCTGATGGGCGCACTGCGCCGCCAGGCGGCCGGGCGGCTCACGGTGTTTCTGGGTGCGGCGCCCGGCGTGGGCAAGACCTACGCCATGCTGTCGCGCGCGCGCGAGCTGCACCGCCAGGGCATCGACGTGGTGATCGGCATCGTCGAGACCCATGGCCGCGCCGAGACGCTGGCCCTCGTCGAGGGCCTGCCCCAGCTCGCGCGCAAGCGCGTGGAGTACCAGGGCCGCCAGCTCGAAGAGATGGACCTGGACGGCCTGCTGGCGCGCAAGCCCGCCATCGCGCTGGTGGACGAGCTGGCCCACCGCAATGCGCCTGGCAGCCGCCACGAACGCCGCTGGCAGGACGTGGAGGAGCTGCTGGACGCCGGCATCGACGTCTACACCACGGTCAACATCCAGCACCTGGAGAGCCTGAACGACGTGGTGCACCAGATCACGGGCATCCGCGTCAGCGAGACCGTGCCCGATGCGGTGTTCGAGCGCCTGCGCGACATCCGCCTGGTCGACCTGCCGGCCCGCGAGCTCATCGAACGCCTGAACCAGGGCAAGGTCTACCTGCCCGAGCAGGCGGCCCAGGCGCTGCAGGCCTTTTTCTCGCCCTCCAACCTCACGGCGCTGCGCGAGCTGGCGATGCAGACCGTGTCCGAGCATGTGGACGCCGACCTGCGCGAGACGCGCACCGCGCGCGGGCTCGGCAGCATCGCGCTGCAGCGCCACGTGCTGATCGCCATCGACGGCCAGGGCCAGTCCGAATACCTGGTGCGCGCGGGCTCGCGCATCGCCGAGCGCCGCGGCGCGCCCTGGACCGTGGTGACGGTGGACACCGGCGACTCGGCCGACGCCACCGTGCACGGCGCCGACCTGGCCGGCGAGGCCACACCGCGCCACGCCACCGCGCGCGCCGAGCAGCAGCGCCAGATGGAGCTGGACAAGGCCTTCGCGCTGGCGCGCAACCTGGGCGGCGAGACCGAGGTGCTGCACAACACCGACGTGGTGCAGGCCCTGCTGGACGCCGCGGCCGCCCGCGGTGCCCGGGCCATCGTGATCGGCCGCACGCGCGAGCGGCCGGTGGCGCGCATCTTCAACCGCACGCTCACGCAGCAGCTGCTGCAGCGCGGCGCGCGCTACGAACTGACCATCGTGAGCACACCGCGCGCACGCCAGCGCGGGCGCCGCTTCCAGGACCTGGCTGGCGAGCGGCTGGCCCCGCGCGAGCCCGCGCTGATCCTCACCGCCACGCTGGTGTCCGTCGCCGTGGCGGCACTGGCCGAACGCTTTCTCGGCCTGCAGGAGCTCTCGCCCGTGTTCCTGGTGGCGGTGATGCTGGTGGCCTCGCGCACGCGCATGGTGGCCGCCGTCATCACGGCCGTGCTGTGCTTCGGCGCCTTCGATTTCTTCTTCATCGAACCGCGCCTGACCTTCGTCATCAGCGCGCCGCGCGGCGTGGCCACGGTGCTGCTGTTCCTGGCGGCTGCACTGATCGCCGGCCGGCTGGCCTCGCGGCTGCGCATGCAGGTGACCGCGCTGCGCGCGGCCAACACGCACGCCACGGCCATGCAGAAGCTGGCGCGCCAGCTGTCCAAGGCGGCGGACCTGGGCCAGGTGATCGCGGCCAGCGCCGCGGTGCTGGAGTCCACGCTGCATGCCGAAGTCTGGATGCGCATCGGCGATGCCAGCGGACCCGAAGCCGCGCACCGCGCGCTCACCGAGAAGGACGACGGCGCCGCCGCCTGGACCCAGCGCCAGGGCCAGCCCAGCGGCCGCTACACCGACACGCTGTCCGAGTCCAGCTGGTGGTTCCTGCCGCTGCAGGACGGCGCGCAGACGCTGGGCGTGGTGGCGCTGCGCTTTCCCCCAGCCATGGCGCGGCTCTCGTTCGAGCAGCGGCGCCTGGCCGAGAGCATGACCGAAGACATCGCCCAGGCCGCCTCGCGCACGCGGCTGGTGGCCGAGCTGGAAGCCGCGCGCGTGTCTGGCGAGACCGAGCGGCTGCGCTCGGCCCTGCTGTCCTCGGTCTCGCACGACCTGCGCTCGCCGCTGGCCTCGATGATCGGCTCGGCCGACAGCCTGGCCCAGTTCGGCAAGGACATGGGCGAGGCAGACCGCGCCGAGCTGCTGGACACCATCCGCGTGGAGGGTCAGCGGCTGGACCGCTACATCCAGAACCTGCTGGACATGACGCGGCTGGGCCAGCAGGGCCTGACGCTGGCGCGCGACTGGATCGGCGTGGACGAGCTGATCGGCTCGGCCGCGCGCCGGCTGCAGCGCTACCTGCCCGACACGCGGGTGCAGACGCAGCTTGCGCCCGACCTGGGCCCGCTGCACGTGCATCCCGCGCTGATCGAGCAGGCGCTGTTCAACGTGATGGAGAACGCCGCCAAGTTCTCGCCGCCCGGCCAGGCCATCCGCGTTCTGGCCCGGCGGCTGGACGACGGCATGCTGGGCATCGATACCATCGACCAGGGGCCCGGCATCCCCGAGGACGAGCGGCGCCGCATCTTCGACATGTTCTACAGCGTGGAGCGTGGCGACCGCGGCAAGCACGGCACGGGTCTGGGCCTGACCATCGTGCAGGGCATCGTCGGCGCCCACATGGGACGCGTCGAGGCGCTGCCGGGGCCGGATGGCGTGGGCACCACCATCCGCATCGCGCTGCCACTGGATTGAGCCATGACCCTTTCCGCTGAAGTCACACCGCCGCCGCGCGTGCTGGTGATCGACGACGAACCGCAGATCCGCAAGTTCGTCGACATCAGCCTGCGCTCGCAGGGCTACGCCACGCTGCTGGCCGAGACCGGCCAGCAGGGCCTGAGCCTGCTGGCGAGCAAGGGCGCCGACATCGTGGTGCTGGACCTGGGCCTGCCCGACCTCGACGGCCGGGAGGTGCTGCAGGAGCTGCGCCAGTGGTCACGCGTTCCGGTCATCGTGCTGACGGTGCGCTCGGGCGAGGAAGAGAAGGTGGCCTTGCTGGATGCCGGCGCCAACGACTACGTGACCAAGCCCTTCGGCATCGGTGAACTCATGGCGCGGCTGCGCGCACTGCTGCGCAACGCGGTGCCGGCCGACCCGGTGGCGCCCACCTACGACGACGGCACGCTGCGCATCGACCTCGCGCGGCGCGAGGTGCACCTGCACGGTGAGCCCGTGGCGCTCACGCGCAAGGAGTTCGCGCTGCTGTCCATCCTGGCCAGCCACCCCGACCGGCTCATCACGCAGCCGCAGCTGCTGCGCGAGATGTGGGGTCCCACGCACACCGAGGATGCGCATTACCTGCGCGTGCTGGTGGCCAAGCTGCGCCAGAAGCTGGGCGACGCGGCCGCCGCACCGCGCTACATCATCACGGAGCCGGGCGTGGGCCTGAAGTTCGTGACGGAGCGCGCCGCCGGTTGAGACGGCGCGGCGTTGACGCATTCTTTGCGCACCGCTGCCGCGATTTGACAGCGGCTTGACGGGCAGGTCGCGACACTGGATGCCTCTCGACTTTGCGCTGAAGACCCATGGCTTATGCCGCGTACAAGGAGTTCACCCCGGCTGCGACCGCGCCGCGCCGGCCGGTGTTCCAGGTGCTCGATGTCACCGTGCCGCTGGCCGATGCGCACGCCGTGCGCCGCGCCGTGCTGGCCTGCGACGGCGTGGACATCCTGCGCTGCGAGCCGCTGCCGCGTTCGGCTGCCACCTGCGCCAGTGCGGCACCGCGGGCCCGCCTGACCCTGCACCTGGACGGCTGCAGTTTCGAGGCCGTCGCGCACTGCGTGCTGGCCTGTACGTCCGATGGCGAGTTCGGCCGCCTTGCCAGCTGGCGCGAGCACCTGCGCCATCTGGGCTTGCCCAGCGGGTCCTAGGTTCAATCGGCGACGAAGCCCGTCGCCTTGACGATGCGCGCCCAGCGCGCCGATTCCGCGCTCATCTGTTGCAGGAAGGCTTCGCCGCACAGCGGGGCCGCCGGTGCCAGGCCCGAGGTGGCCATGCGCTGGCGGAAGTCCGCCGAAGCCAGCACCTTCTGGTGCGCGGCCGTCAGCCGCTGCACGATGGGCGCGGGCAGGCCCTTGGGGGCCGACAGGCCGAACCAGACCGTGGTCTGCAGCTGCGGCAGGCCGATCTCGGCGACCGTGGGCACGTCGGGCAGTTCGGCCGAGCGCTGGCCCGCCGTGGTGGCATACGCCACGAGCTTGCCGGCCTTGATCTGCGGGCCGGCCGTGGCGGTCTGCACGAAGCCCAGCGGCGCGGTGCCGCCCACCATGTCGGTGATCTGGTTCGGGCTGCTGCGGTAGGGCACGTGGGTCATTTCGACCTTGAGCGCCTCGGCCAGCTGGTAGCCCAGGAAATGGGCGGGCGAGCCCGGCGCGAAGGAGGAGTAGGTCGGCGGCGTCTTCTGCGCCTTGATCCACTGCGCGAGTTGGGCGAAGTTGCGTGGGCCCAGGCCGGGGTGGCTGGCCAGCACCAGGCCGGCCTCCACGCCCTGGCAGATGGGCGTGAAGTCCGCGGGCACGTAGCGCGCCCGTGGGTTGGCGTTGGGCGTGATGGTCATCATGCCGGCCGTGCTGACCAGGAGCGTGTAGCCGTCGGCCGGCGTGCGCGTCATCGCCTGGGCCGCCACCATGCCGCCCACGGCCGGCGAGTTCTCCACCACCACGGGCTGGCCCAGTTCCTTGAACAGCAGGTCCGCGAGCGCGCGCGCGTAAGCGTCGGGCGGGCCGCCGGGCGTGGAGGGCGTGATGAGCTTGATCGGGCGCTCGGGCCAGGTCTGGGCCTGCGCCGGCAGGGTTGCAAGAGCGAGGAGCGCGGCGGCGCACAGCGCGCGGCGGGGGATGGTCATGTCTGTCTCCGGATGGTGGAAAGGAAAGCGGTCAGCGCTGCGGCATGTCCTTGACCGAATAGCCCAGGCTCACGGCTGCGTCGTCGGGAATGGCGGGCACCGTGGCCTCCCAGGCCAGCCAGTCGGCGCGCAGGCGTTCGAGCAGCTCCGGGTGCTTGTGCGCGAGGTTGGCGCGCTCGCGCGCGTCCTGCCGCACGTCGAAGAGGTACTCGTGGTCGTCGACCTTGAGGTACTTCCAGTCGCCGCGGCGCAGCGCGCGCTGGTGGCGGTGGCGCATGCGCCAGTACAGCGGGCGCTCGAAGGTCTGGCTGGGGTCGCGCAGCACGGCGGCCAGCGAGACGCCGTCGATGGGCACCTCGGGATGCGGCCGGCCGCCGCCCAGCTCCAGCAGCGTGGCCGACCAGTCCATGCTCATGCAGTGCTGCGCGCTCGTCGTGCCGGCCGGGATGGCGGCCGGCCAGTGCGCGATCCAGGGCACGCGGATGCCGCCTTCGGTCAGGTCCATCTTGCCGCCCACGAGTGGCCAGTTGTCGGAGAAACGCTCGCCGCCGTTGTCGCTCGTGAAGACGATCAGCGTGTTCTCCAGCAGGCCTTCTCCGCGCAGCGCGGCGACCAGATCGCCGATGCCCTCGTCCATGTGGTGGACCATGCGGCGGTAGGTCTCCACGTCGCCGCCGTCCAGGTGGAACAGGTTGCCGGCCACTTCGGCCGCCAGGTGGGCGTCGTCGCGCGTCTCCCAGGGCCAGTGCGGCGCCGTGTAGTGCAGGCTCAGGAAGAAGGGCCGGCCAGCGCGGGCGGCGGCGGCGCCCGCGTGCACGTGGTCCACGGCGCGGCGCGACAGCAGGTCGGTCAGGTAACCCACGTCGTGGCGCTCGGATTCGTTCTCGTAGAGGTCGTGGTCGCCCTGGCCCGAGCAGTGGCTGAAGTAGTCCACGCCGCCGGCCATGATGCCGTAGAAGTCGTCGTAGCCCGAACGCTGCGGACCGAAGGCCGGCGGGTAGCCCAGGTGCCACTTGCCGATCAGCGCGGTGGCGTAGCCGGCCTCGCGCAACAGCGAGGGCAGGGTCGGCATGGAAGGCGGCAGGCCCAGCGTGGGACTGCCCTTGCTGCGGCTGTTGATGGGCTCCTCCATGCCGCCGCGCAGCCGGTACTGGTAGCGCATGGTCATGAGCGCGAAGCGCGTGGGCGAGCAGACCGGCGAATTGCTGTAGCCCTCGGTGAAGCGCAGGCCGCCCGCGGCCAGCGCGTCGATGTGCGGCGACACGGGACCGAAGCCGGCCGGCCGGCCGCCGTAGCAGCCCAGGTCGGCATAGCCGAGGTCGTCGGCGACGATGAAGATGAGGTTGGGTTTCATGCGGAGGGCGACTGTAGGTCGGTGCAGGCCATCCGTAAAATTGAAAATTGCAACCCAAACAGAAGTTTTTTTATGGACCCGCGCCACCTCGTGCAGCTCGCCACGATCCTCGAAAAGGGCTCCATCACCCAGGCCAGCCGGCACCTGCACCTGACCCAGCCCACGCTCACGCACAACATGCAGACGCTGGAGATGCAAGCCGGCGGCGCGCTGTTCGAGCGCAGCCGCTACGGCGTGCGCAGCACGCCGCTCGGGGAGATGCTGGCGCGCGAGGGTCGGGCCATCATGCGGCGGCTCAAGGACGCGGCCGAGGTCACGGCGCGGCACCGCAGCGGCATCCGCAAGCAGGTGCGCATCGGCGCCGGGCCGCTGGTGGGCGCAGCGGCGGCGGGGGAGCTGGTGCGCGTGCTGTTGGAGCGCTTTCCCGACCTCGCGCTGTCGGTACAGAGCGACCGGCCGCATCTGCTGCTGGAGCAGCTCATCGACGGCCACCACGAGTTCGTGGTCGCGCCCGCCTGGCTGGAGCGCCCGCCGCCCGGCATCGAGCGCCGGCTGCTCGTCGCGGACGCGCTGGGCGTGTTCTGCGCGCGCACGCATGCATTGGCGCAGCGTGGCGGCGCGCTCGACGCGCAGCGCTGGATCAGCCTGGGCTCGGCCTCGCCCTTCGACCAGGAGGTGCGCGAGATGCTGGCCGCCGCCGGCGTGCAGGCCATGCGCGTGGATGTCACGGTGCTGGGCGAGGCCTTCGTCCTGCTCGACACGCTGGCCCAGGGCCGGCACCTCGCGGTGCTGCCGCGCTTTCCGCTGCGCCGGCTGGCCGAGCGCTTCGGCCTCGTGGAACTGACGCTGCCGGCACCTCCGCGGCCGCGGCCGATCTACCTCTGGTGCCGCGCGACCACGCTGGAGGATACGGGCATGGGATCCGTGGCGGAGGTCTTGCAGCAGACCATGGCGGCGCTGGCCGCCTGAGCGTCAGGCCGCCAGCGCGGCCTCCAGCGCATCGATGAACATGGCCGGCACGTCGAAGCCGGTCTGCTCGCTGATCTCCTGGAAGCAGGTCGGGCTGGTCACGTTGACCTCGGTGAGGCAGTCGCCGATCGCGTCCAGCCCCACCAGCAGCAGGCCGCGCGCGGCCAGCACCGGGCCCAAAGCCTCGGCGATCTCGCGGTCGCGTTCGGTCAGCGGTTGGGCCACGCCCTTGCCGCCGGCCGCGAGGTTGCCGCGCACCTCGCTGCCCTGCGGGATGCGCGCGAGCGAGAAGGGCACGGGCTTGCCGCCGATCACGAGGATGCGCTTGTCGCCTTGCACGATCTCGGGCACGAAGCGCTGCACCATGATGGTTTCGGCGCCGTCCTTGTTGAGCGTCTCGACGATGGAGCCCAGGTTCAGCCCGTCGGCCTTGACGCGGAAGATGCCCATGCCGCCCATGCCGTCCAGCGGCTTCAGGATGATGTCCTGGTGCTCGGCATGGAAGGCGCGCACCTCGGCAGCGCTGCGCGTGACCAGCGTGGGGCTCGTGAACTGCGCGAACTCCATGATGGCCAGCTTCTCGGGGTGGTCGCGCAGCGCGGCCGGCTTGTTGAAGACCCTGGCGCCTTCGCGCTCGGCCTGCTCCAGCAGGTGCGTGGCGTAGAAGAACTCGCTGTCGAAGGGTGGGTCCTTGCGCATGAGCACGGCGTCGAATTCGGCGAGCGCGCGCAGCGGCGTGGAGTCGATGCGGTACCAGGCGTCGGGCTGGCCGGTCAGCGTCAACTCGTTGACGAGGGCCTGCACCTGGCCGCCCGTGCGCCAGCCGATGTGGCGCGGCTCGCAGGACCAGATGCGGTGGCCGCGGCGCTGGGCCTCGCGCATCATCGAAAACGTGGTGTCCTTGTAGATCTTGAAGCTGTCCAGCGGGTCGGCGACGAAGAGGAGGTTCATGAGGGGATCTTTCGGGAAGCGCCGTACTGTTGCACAAACAGCGCGAGCGCGCCGGCCACCACCCCCCAAAAGGCCGAGCCGATGCCGGCGATGGCCACGCCCGACAGCGTGACCAGGAAGGTGATGAGTGCCGGCTCGCGGTGGCGTTCGTCGGCGAGTGCGGTGGCCAGGCCGTTGGCGATGGTGCCCAGCAGCGCCAGGCCCGCGATGGCCGCCACGAGCTCGCTGGGGAAGGCCGTGAGCAGCCCCGTGACCGTGGCGCCGAAGATGCCGATCAGCACGTAGATCAGCCCGCAGCTCACGGCCGCGGTGTAGCGCTTGTCGGGGTCCTCGTGCGCCTCGCGGCCCATGCAGATCGCGGCCGTGATGGCCGAGAGGTTCAGCGCGAACGCGCCGAACGGCGCCAGCACCAGCGTGGCGATGCCGGTGATGCTGAGCAGTCTGGAGATCGGCATGCGCCCATAGCCGGCCGCGCGGATCGCGGCCACGCCGGGCAGGTTCTGCGAGGCCATGGTCACGACGAACAGCGGCACCGCCAGGCTCACGGCCGCCTGCCAGCTGAACCGGGGCATCGTGAACTGCGGCACCGCCAGGCCCACGTGCACGCCGGCCCAGGCCAGTTCGCCGCGCAGACCGCAGTAGGCGATGGCGGCCAGCAGGGTCAGCGGCACGGCGTAGCGCGGCAGCAGGCGCCGGCCCAGCAGGTAGACCAGCAGCATCAGCAGCACCAAGCCCAGCGCGGTCCTGGCGGCGATGAAGGCATCGAGCCCGAAGCGCGCCAGCACGCCGGCCAAGAGGGCCGAGGCGATGGCCACGGGAATGCGGTTCATGACGCGCTCGAACCAGCCCGTCGTGCCGGCCACCGTGATGGCCAATGCGCTGAGCATGAAGGCGCCCACGGCCTCGTCCATGCCATAGCCTGCGCCCGCCACGGCCAGCACCGCCGCGCCCGGCGTGCTCCAGGCCACCATGACCGGCATGCGCCAGCGCAGCGAGGGCAGCGCGGTGCACAGGCCCATGCCCAGGCCCAGCGCCCACATCCAGGAACTGATGAGTTCGGGCGTGGCACCGAAGGCCAGGGCGGCCTGGAACACGATGGCCACGGAGCTCGTGAAGCCGACCAGCACGGCCACGAAGCCGGCCGTGAAGGCCGGCAGGCTCAGGTCTTTGAGGAAACGCATAGGCGGCGGATTGTGCCCATGCCGGATTTTTTTCGGCCGGGCTGTCACAAACCGCGGGGCCGGCCCGTCTTGAAGGGAAGAAACCGATTTTTCAACCCCCGAAAGGAAACACCATGACCGCCCGCCTCAACGCCCTGCAACATGCTCCCGAGCTCTACAAGAAGCTCTCGGACTACAGCATCGCCGCCAAGAAGGGCCAGCTCGATGCCCGGCTGCTCGCGCTGATCGAGATCCGCGCCTCGCAGATGAACGGCTGCGCCTTCTGCCTGGACATGCACGTCAAGCAGGCCAAGCTGCATGGCGAGGGCGAGCTGCGCCTGCACCATGTGGCGATCTGGCACGAATCGCCGCTGTTCAGCGCACGCGAGCGCGCTGCCTTGGCCTGGACCGAGGTGCTCACGCAGCTGCCCGCCCATGGTGTGCCCGATGCCGTCTACGAGCAGGTGCGCGCGGAGTTCTCCGAGCAGGAGATCGTGGAGCTCACGCACAACGTGATGGGCATCAATGCCTGGAACCGCCTGAGCGTGGCCTTCCGCAACGTGCCGGGCAGCGCCGACAAGGCCTTCGGCCTGGACAAGGTGCAGTTCTCCTGATCCGCTTTTCCAACCAGGGACGCACCATGAAGATCGTCGTCATCGGCGGCACGGGCCTGATCGGCAGCAAGCTGGTCGCGCTGCTCAAGACCCGTGGCCATGCCGTGCTGGCCGCCTCGCCCAACACCGGCGTCAACACGCTCACGGGCGAGGGCCTGGACGCGGCCCTGGCCGGCGCCCAGGTGGTGGTGGACGTGGCGAACTCGCCTTCGTTCGCCGACCAGGCCGTGCTGGACTTCTTCCAGACCTCGGGCCGCAACCTGCTCGCGGCCGAAGCCAGAGCCGGCGTGCGCCACCATGTGGCGCTGTCGGTGGTCGGTACGCACAAGCTGCAGCGGAGCGGCTACTTCCGGGCCAAGCAGGCGCAGGAAGACCTCATCGAGACGGGCGGCATCCCCTGGACCATCGTGCAGGCCACGCAGTTCCTCGAGTTTCTGGGTGGCATCGCGCAGTCGGCCGGTGCGGGCGGCGAGATCCGGCTGTCGCCGGCCGCCATCCAGCCCATCAGCTCGGACGACGTGGCCGCCGTGCTGGCCGACGTGGCACTGGCCGCGCCCCTGCACGGCCGCATCGAGATCGCCGGCCCCGAGCGGATGTCGTTGGCCGAACTCGTGCAACGCTACCTCGACCTGAAGCAGGACGGCCGCCGGGTCGTGGCCGACCCGCAGGCGCTGTACTTCGGCGCGCCGCTGGACGAGGGCACGCTGGTGCCCGCGGGCCAGGCGCGCCTGGGGACGGTCAGCTTCGCGGCCTGGATGGCGCGCTGAACGCAGGGCGCTTCCTATACTGGGTGGCTCCACCGAACCACCCACCCGAGGACCGCCCATGCCCTTGCAGCTGCGCTCGCTGATCCGCCCCGACGCCACGTTGGAACTCTCGCTGGCCGAGGTCGCCATGCCCCAGCCTGCGCACGACGACGAGGTCGTGGTGCGCATGGAGGCTGCGCCGCTGAACCCCTCGGACCTGGGCCTGCTGTTCGGCGGTGCCGACATGGCCACGGCCAAGGTGTCGGGCACCGCCGAGCGGCCCGTGGTCACGGCCAGCCTGTCGCCTGCGGCCCTGGCCGCTGCCCAAGGCCGGATCGGCCAGTCCATGGTGGTCGGCAACGAGGGCGCGGGCACCGTCGTCGCTGCCGGCGCCGCGGCCGCGGCCCAGTCCCTTCTGGGCAGGAAGGTCGCGCTGCTGGGCGGCGGCATGTACGCCGAATACCGTGCCATCCCGGCCGACCAATGCCTGCCGCTGCCCGAGGGCGCGACGGCCGCGCAAGGTGCTTCGTGCTTCGTCAACCCGCTGACTTCGCTGGGCATGGTGGAGACCATGCGGCGCGAGGGCCACCGTGCGCTGGTGCACACGGCCGCAGCGTCGAACCTGGGCCAGATGCTGAACCGCATCTGCCTGAAGGACGGCGTGCCGCTCGTCAACGTGGTGCGCAAGCCCGAGCAGGCCGCGCTGCTGCGCCGCCAGGGCGCGCAGCACGTGGTGGACAGCAGCCAGGCCGACTTCCAGGCCGCGCTGACCGAGGCGATCGCCGCGACCGGCGCCACGCTGGCCTTCGACGCCATCGGCGGCGGCAAGCTGGCCGGCCAGATCCTCGTGGCCATGGAGGCCGCGATCGCGCGCAAGGAGCAGGCCGCCTACAGCCGCTACGGCAGCAATGTGCACAAGCAGGTCTACGTCTACGGCAGCCTGGATCGCGGCCCCATCGAGATCGCCCGCGGCTTCGGCATGACATGGGGCGTGGGCGGCTGGCTGCTGTTCCCGTTCCTGCAGAAGATCGGCCCGCACCATGTGCAGCAGCTCAAGGCCCGCGTGGCGGCCGAGCTCACGACCACCTTCGCGAGCCACTACACGCGCGAGGTCGGCCTGGCCGAGGCGCTGTCGTTGCAGGCCATCGCCATCTACGGCAAGCAAGCCACGGGCGAGAAGGTGCTGTTGCGGCCGACAGCGGGCTGAGATGCTGGCCAGCCGCATCGACCACCTCGCCATCACCGCGCCCACGTTGCAGGCCGGCAGCGATGCCGTGTTCGCGCAGCTGGGCGTGCGCCCCCAGGCCGGCGGCCGGCATGCGCGCATGGGCACGCACAACCTGTTGCTGCGCCTGGGCGAGGCGCTGTACCTGGAGGTCATCGCGGTCGACCCCGAAGCACCCGCGCCGGGGCGGCCGCGCTGGTTCGGGCTCGACACGCTGGAGCCGGACACGCCGCCGCGCCTGGCCTGCTGGGTCGCGCGCACCGACGACATCCAGGGCGCGGCCGCCGCCCTGCCGCTCGGCGAGGTGCTGCCCATGTCGCGCGGCGCGCTGGACTGGCGCATCACGGTGCCGGGCGATGGCAGCCTGCCCCTGGGCGGCGCGGCGCCCACGCTGATCCAGTGGGACACCGCCGCCCACCCCGCGGCCAGCCTGCCCGACGCCGGCTGCGCGCTGGTGGCGCTGGAACTGCAGCATCCCGAGCCGGCGCGCGTCCAGGCCGTGCTGGACCGCTTGCACCTGGCCGAGCCGGGTGTGGCGCTGTCGCTGCGTGCAGCGGCGCAGCCGGCACTGACCGCGCAGGTGCGCACACCGCAGGGCCTGCGTCGCCTTGCCTGACCCGCGGGCCGGCTGCGGTCTAATCGCGGCCATGAACCAAGACGCAAGCACCCGTCCTCCGCTGCCCGACCACCTGTCCGTCGACCCGCGCAGCCCGCACCATGTCGCGGCCGTGTTCCAGCACGACATCGGCATCCGTTTCAACGGCAAGGAGCGTTTCGACGTGGAGGAATACTGCCTGTCCGAAGGCTGGATCAAGGTGGCCGCCGGCAAGACCGTGGACCGCCGTGGCCGGCCGCTGCTGATCAAGCTCAAGGGCCAGGTCGAGGCCTTCTACCGCGAAGCCTGAGCCGCGCGCCCTCTTCGGGGTGGACCAAGGCCCGCGCCGCAAGGCGCGGGCTTTTTTTGTGGGTGCGGGCGCATCCGGGTAAGTCCCAGGGCCATGGACTGTTGCTCGATGCGAAACGATGCATTGCCCGCCGCGCGGTTTTTCTTTCGGGGTGCGGCTTCGACAATGGAGCCCATCGATGAGGCGCACGACACGGCTCGTCGAGACGGGGCAGGGCAAAGGGCCCGGCTCCGCCGAACGGGAAGTTGTCCTCACCATCGAAAGGAATCCATCATGAACGCCAAGTTTCTTGCCTCCGCCCTGATCGCCGCCGCCGGCTTCGCCGCAGCCCCCAGCTTCGCTGGCGACAACATCAGCGGTGAAGTCGGTTACGTGCCCCAAGTGAGCTCGGTCAAGAGCGATCTGACCCGCGCCGCCGTGCGGGCCGAGTACCTGCAGGCCGAACGCAGCGGCACGCTGCCGGAAGCCGGCGAAGGTGCCGACATCGGCGCTGTGGCCACCGCCAAGAGCGGCCTGACGCGCGATGCCGTCCGCGCCGAAGCCGTGTACGCCGTGCGCCATGGCCTGCTGGGTGGCGGCGAAGTCTGAGCGTTTCGAAGCCCTCGCCAGTCAAGGCCCGCGCCGCAAGGCGCGGGCCTTTCGCTTTGGCAAAAAGGTTCCGCATCACTGTTGCCTCAATGGAAACGATGCTTTGCCTTGGACGGGCTTTTTCAATCGCGTCACGGTTTTTAAACTTCATTTCATCGTCAATGTCAATGAAGGAAAACACCATGAACACCAAGATCCTCGCCTCCGCCCTGCTCGCCGCAGCCGGTCTGGTCGCAGCGCCCGCATTCGCCGGCGGCGGTGTCAACGCCAGTGGTGAAGTCGGCTACATTCCGCCCGTGCCCGCCGCGACGTCCAGCGCCGTAACCCGTGAAGCCGTGCGCAACGAATACCTGCAAGCCCAACGCAACCACCAGCTGGCCGCGACCGGTGAAGTCGGCGATGTCGGCGTCCTGGCCTCTGCCAAGCCCAGCACGCTGACGCGCGACCAAGTCCAGCGCGAATACCTGGCTGCAGCCCAGAACCACCAGCTGGCCCCGGCCGGCGAAGGTGCCGACATCGGCTACCGCCCGACCCAGAGCCTGCTGACGCGTGAGGCCGTGCGTGCCGACGCTGTGCGCGCACTGCGCGCCGGCGAACTGCCGGGCGGCGAAGTCTGACCCTCGCCGGTTGCCCGCAGAAAAAGGCCCGCGCCGCAAGGCGCGGGCCTTTTTCTTGGGCGGTTCAGATTTCGACCTTGGAGCCGAGCTCCACGACCGCGTTGCTGGGCAGCTTGAGGAAATCGGCCGCGGCGCTCGCGTTCAGGTGCATCTGTGCGAAGAGCTTCTCGCGCCAGGGCGCCATGCCGGTGCCCAGCGTGGGCACCACCATGTCGCGCGACAGGAAATAGCTCGTCGTCATGGTCTCCATCTCGCAGCCGCGCCCGCGCATCTGCTCCAGCGCGCGCGGCAGATCGGGGTCGTTCTTGAAGCCGTAGTGCAGCACCACCTGCCAGCAATCGTGGCCCAGGGCCTCGATCTGCAGGCGCTTGTCCATGCCGATCCAGGGCCGCTCGTGGCTGCGCACGGTCACGAACAGGTTGGTCTCGTGCAGCACCTTGTTGTGCTTGAGGTTGTGCAGCAGCGCATTGGGCACGCTGCCGGGTTCGGCCGTCAGGAACACGGCGGTGCCCTCCACGCGCGCGGGCGGGCTCACGAACACCGATTCGAGGAAGCTCTTGAGGTCGATCGCATTGGCGCGCAGCGCCTCGTTGAGCAGGCGCCGGCCTTCGTGCCAGGTCATCATGAGCATGAACATCATGGCGCCGATGAACAGCGGGAACCAGCCGCCGTCGAACAGCTTCATGAGGTTGGAAGCCCAGAACGCGAAGTCGACGACGAAGAAGAAGCCCGTGGCCAGGATGCACAGCCACAGCGGGTACTTCCAGCCGTAGCGGATCACGAAGAAGGTCAGCACCGTGGTGATCAGCATGTCCGTGCAGACGGCGATGCCGTAGGCCGCCGCCAGGTTGCTGGAGGACTTGAACATCACCACGGCCAGCACGATCGCCAGGAACAGGCCCCAGTTGACGAAGGGAATGTAGATCTGGCCGGCCGCCTTGACGCTGGTGTGCTGGATCTGCAGCCGCGGCAGGTAGCCCAGCTGGATCACCTGCTTGGTGACCGAGAAGGCGCCCGTGATGAGGGCCTGGGAGGCGATCACCGCGGCGGCCGTGGCCATGCCCACCAGCGGCAGCAGCGCCCACTCGGGCGCCATCATGAAGAACGGGTTCTTGACGGCCTCGGGCTCGCGCAGCAGCAGCGCGCCCTGGCCGAAGTAATTGAGCGTGAGCGCCGGCATCACCGCCCCGAACCAGGCCAGCCGGATCGGCCGCTTGCCGAAATGGCCGAGGTCGGCATAGAGCGCTTCGGCACCGGTCACAGCCAGCACCACGGCACCCAGGATGATGAAGCTCGTGCCCGGATTCAGCCACATGAAGCGCAGCGCGTGGTGCGGGCTCAGCGCGAACAGGATTTCGGGGTTGTGCCAGATGTGCGAGACGCCCAGCAGCGCGATGGCGATGAACCAGGCCAGCGTGATCGGCCCGAAGAACTTGCCGATGCCGGCTGTGCCGCGCTTTTGCACGGCGAACAGCGCGAACAGGATCACGAGCGTGAGCGGGATCACGGCCTTGCGGAAGGCGGGCGACACCACTTCCAGGCCCTCCACGGCCGACAGCACCGAGATCGCCGGCGTGATCACGCCGTCGCCGTAGAACAGGCAGGTGCCGAAGATGCCGACCAAGAGCAGCACGTGGCGCAGCTGCGGCTTGTCTTTCACCGACTGCGAGGCCAGC
Source organism: Pseudorhodoferax aquiterrae (assembly GCF_014652235.1). Lineage (GTDB taxonomy): Bacteria > Pseudomonadota > Gammaproteobacteria > Burkholderiales > Burkholderiaceae_C > Pseudorhodoferax > Pseudorhodoferax aquiterrae. Next base: position 78,461 of record NZ_BMYK01000024.1, on the reverse strand, counting down.
GCCAGCATGGCGACCAGGCCGCCCTCGCCGGCGTTGTCGGCGCGCAGCACCAGAACCACGTACTTGAGCGAGACGATGACGGTCAGCGTCCAGAACAGGATGGACAGCACGCCGTAGACGTTGTCCACCGTGAACGGGACATGGCCGGAGCCGAAGATCTCCTTGACCGCGTACAGGACGCTGGTGCCGATGTCGCCGTAGACGACACCGATGGCGCCCAGGGTGAGCGCCGCGAGCGGGGTTTTGGCGTGTTGCAAAGGAAAGCCGCTCGGCCACGGGGCCAGCGGCTGGTGTTTCGCGGGACGGCTATTGTGCGCCTCGCCCCGCAACCGGCAAGCCGCCGCGGCGCTGATGTTGCACTGCAGCAACTTCCGTTGCCATGGCTTCAGTAGACCTCGGCTTCGGGGTCCGTCGCCTCGAGCTCATAGCTGGCCGCGACCAGGGCGAGCCGGCCGATCACGCCGTACATGTAGAAGCGGTTGGGGGCGCTGGCGCCCGGCTTCATGCCATGCTGGGGTAAGTGCGTACTCTCGGCGAAAGCCAAGGGCACGAAGCGCGAGCCCGGCGCGTTGAGGTTCTCGTCGGGGCCGCGGTCGGCATGCACGCGGTAGAAACCACCCACCACGTAACGGTCCATCATGTAGACCACGGGCTCGGCCATGGCGTCGTGCATGCGCTCGGCCGTCAGCACGCCTTCCTGGATGATCACGTCGTGCACGGGCTGCCCGTCCTTGACCACGGCCATCTTGTTGCGCGACTTGCGGTTCAGACTCGTCAACTCGGCAGCGTCGTGCACGGTCATGATGCCCATGCCGTAGGTGCCGTTGTCGGCCTTCACGACCACGAAGGGCTTCTCGTTGATGCCGTATTCCTTGTACTTGCGGCGCACCTTGGTCAGCAGCGCATCGACGTTGGTCTGCAGGCAGTCCATGCCCGCTCCCTCGGCGAAGTCGACCTCGCCGCACTTGGCGAACATCGGGTGGATGAGCCAGGGGTCGATGCCCAGCAGCTTGCCGAAGCGCTTGGACACCTCTTCGTAGCTCTGGAAATGCCGGCTCTTGCGCCGCACCGACCAGCCCGCGTGCAGCGGCGGCAGCAGGTACTGCTCGTGCAGGTCTTCCAGGATGCCGGGCGCACCGGCCGACAGGTCGTTGTTGAGCAGGATGGTGCAGGGGTCGAAGTTCTTCAGCCCCAGCCGGCGCTTGCTGCGCACCACCGGCTCCAGCGTGAGTTCGTCGCCGTTGGGCAACTGGATGGTCTTGGTCTCCTTGATCTCCGGGTCCACCGAACCCACGCGCACGTTCAGGCCGGCCATGTGGAAGATGCGCTGCAGCTGCGCCACGTTGGCCAGGTAGAAGGTGTTGCGGCTGTGGTTCTCGGGGATCAGCAGCAGGTTCTTGGCCTCGGGGCAGATCTTCTCGATCGCCGCCATGGCCGACTGCACCGCGAGCGGCAGCATGGGCTGCGTGAGGTTGTTCCAGCCGCCCGGAAACAGATTGGTGTCCACCGGCGCGAGCTTGAAGCCGGCGTTGCGGATGTCCACGGAACAGTAGAACGGCGGCGTGTGCTCCATCCACTCCAGCCGGAACCAGCGTTCGATGGCCGGCGTGGAATCGAGGATGCGCTGCTCGAGCTCGTTGATCGGCCCGGTCAGTGCGGTGATGAGGTGGGGAACCATGGGGAAGGCCTTGGGTTGGCAGTATTCGAGTGAATTTTAGGGATATGGGGTGGCCATCCCGCGATGCAAGCGCGGTTCATATGACGACCATCATATTTAGTGCTATCGTCCGGGCCATGGACACCGCCCCGGGCCGCAAGCAGCTGACACACGACCGCATCGTCGAGACCGCGGCGGGCGTGCTGCGCGAATCCGGCTTCTGGGGTGTGGGCGTGGCCGATGTCATGAAGCGGGCCGGCCTCACACATGGCGGGTTCTATGCCCATTTCGCCTCGCGCGATGCGTTGCTGTGCGAGGCGCTCGAGCATGCCGGGTCCGACAGCGCGGCCCGCCTGGGCAAGAGCATGGCGCAGCGCCAGGCGCGCGGGGCCAGTCCCCTGCGCGCGCTGGTCGAGGCCTACCTGTCCGACAGCCACCTGGGTGCGCCGACCCAGGGCTGCCCGGTGGCCGCTCTGTCGTCCGAGATACCGCGCCAGTCCGCCGAGGTCGCGCAGGCCGCCGCCGTGCGTATACGCCGCCTGGTGGCCGCGGTGCAGCGCGCCCTGCCGGAAGACGCCATCGAGCAGGCCGGCGTGGTCGCCAGCCAGATGGTCGGCGCGCTGCAGCTGGCCCGCGCACTGGGCGACAACGCCGAAGGCCGCGCGCTGCTGGCCGCCACGCGCCGCAGCCTGCTCGCGCAGTTCGACGCCGCGCCCGCGCGCTGAGAACGTGTGAACGAACCGCTCACACCCACGCGAGGCCCCCAATGAGCTCCTGTTTCCATCATGACCGTCGCGGCCGGGGCCTCGCCCTTCGGGCCGGGGCGCGCCAGGCCGCATGCGGGCGTTGCAGTCCTTGCCCGGGCACCAGCCCGGGCTGCGGCCTGCGCCTTCGCCTGCGGCCCGCCGCACCCCGTCGTGGGTGCGATCGGTTCATTCACACGTTCTGAGCATTCGCCGCCGCCCCTCCCGTTTCCGTCACCCAGAAATATGACGCCTGTCATATTGACCACCCAGGAGTCTTCCATGCAGATCCACAACGCCACCCTTCTCATCACCGGCGCCAACCGCGGCATCGGGCAAGCCTTCGCCCGCGAGGCGCTGGCGCGCGGCGCGCGCAAGGTCTACGCGGCTGCGCGCGATCCGGCCAGCATCTCTCTTGCAGGTGTGGAGCCGATTGCGCTGGACGTGACCCGGCCCGAACAGGTCGCGGCCGCGGCGCAGCGCTGCGGCGATGTGACGCTGCTGGTCAACAACGCGGGCATCGCCATCACCGGCGACTTCATGGCGGACGGTGCGGTGGAGGCGGCGCGCGCGCAGCTGGAGACCAACTACTTCGGCCCGCTGCTGATGGCGCGCGCCTTCGCGCCGGTGCTGAAGGCCAATGGCGGCGGCGCGCTGCTCAACGTGCTGTCCATCGCCAGCTGGATCAGCTCGCCGCTGCTGGCTGTCTACGCCTCCAGCAAGTCGGCCGCCTGGTCGCTGACCAACGGCCTGCGCGAGGCGCTGCGGGCCCAGGGTACGCAGGTCATGGGACTGCACATGGGCTTCGTCGACACCGACCTCACGCGCGGCATCGACATGCCCAAGGCCACGCCCGAGGAGATCGTGCGCGCCGCGCTCGACGGGCTGGAGTCCGGCGCCCAGGAGGTGCTGGCCGACAAGCTCACGCGCCAGGTCAAGCAGGGCCTGTCGGCCGAACCCGGCATCTACCTGGCCCCGGTGCAGCGCTGAGCATGGGCGCCGCCGTCCTGCCCGCTGCCGCCGCCGGCAGCCCGGCCACGCAGCGCACCCAGCAGATGCTGCAGGCGCCGCTGCTGCCCACGCTGCTGCGGCTGGCCACGCCCAACGTGGTCGGCCTGTTCGCGATGACCGTGCAGATCGGCTATGACGGCTACATCCTGGGCCGCCTGGGGCACGAGGCGCTGGCCGGCGTGGCGCTGGTGCTGCCGCTATCCATGCTCATGGTGCAGATGTCGGCCGGGGGCATCGGTGGCGCCACCACGGCTGCCGTGGCCCGCGCGCTGGGCGCAGGCCGGCCCGGCGAGGCCGCACAGCTGGCGCGCCATGCGCTGCTGGTGGCGCTGGCCATGGCGGCGCTGTTCATGCTCGCGCTGCTGGGCCTCGGCCGTCCGGTCTACATGGCCATGGGCGGGCGCGGCGCCGCGCTCGACGCGGCGCTGGCCTACTCGAACACCTTGTTCGGCGGCGCCCTGGCGATCTGGGCCGTCAACGTGCTCGCCGGCATCGTGCGCGGCGGCGGCAACATGCTGCTGCCCTCGCTGGCCATGCTGGGCACCACGCTCGCGCACCTGGCGCTGTGCCCGGCCCTGGTGTTCGGCTGGGGGCCGCTGCCGGGCCTGGGCGTGGCCGGTGCTGCCCTCAGCACGCTGACGGTCAACGCCGTGTCGGCGCTGGTCCTGTTGGCGGCGCTGTGGCGGCCCGGCGCGGCCGTGCGGCTGCGCAGCGGGCCCTGGCGCGCGGAGCGCGCGGCCTTCGCCGGCATCCTGCGCGTGGGGCTGCCGGCCTCGCTGAGCCCCGTCATCAGCAATGGCTCGATTGCCGCTGCCACCGCGGCCGTGGGCAGCTACGGCACCGTGGCGCTGGCCGGCTACGGTGTGGCGGCGCGGCTCGAGTACATCCTCGTGCCGATCGCGTTCGGCTTCGGCACCGCATTGACCACGCTGGTGGCCACCAACATGGGTGCAGGCCAGTTGGCGCGGGCCTTGCGCGCGGCCTGGCTGGGCGGAGGGCTGGTCGCCGCGATCACGGGCGCCATCGGCCTGGCCGTGGCCCTGGCGCCCGGGCTCTGGATGGACGTCTTCACGGCCGATGCCCAGGTCCGCGCCCAGGGCGCGCTGTACCTTCGCATCGTCGGCGCCAGCTATGGCCTGTTCGGCCTGGGCCTGGCGCTGTTCTTCGCGTCGCAAGGGGCGGGCCGCATGCTGTGGCCGCTGGTCGGCAGCCTGGTGCGGCTGGCGGTGGTGGCTGCGGGCGGCTGGGTCTGCGTGGTCTGGCTGCAGGCGCCGGCGCAGGTGTTCTACGCCGTGGTGGCGGTGAGCCTCGCGCTGTACGCGGCCGTCATCGCGGGTGCCATTCGCCTGGGGAGCTGGACGCGCTGATCAGTTCTTCCAGAACGAGGGCATCAGCAGCGCCATGAAGCTCAGCATCTCGAGCCGGCCCATCAGCATGGCCAGCGTGCAGACCCAGATCTGGAAATCGCTCAGCACCGCGAACGAGGACGCCGGGCCGACCGCGCCCAGGCCCGGCCCCATGCAGTTGACGCTGGCGATGATCGCGCTGAAGGCCGTCACCGGGTCCAGGTCGGTCAGCATCAGCACCATGGACAGCACGATGACGGTGGCGCCGTAGACCAGCATGAAGGCCAGCACCGCGAAGATCACGGGCGTGTCGACCACGGCCTTGCCCAGGCGCACGGGCTGCACCGCGCGCGGGTGCGCGAGCCGGCGGATCTCGCGCCGCGCCTGCTGCAGCAGGATCAGCATGCGCACCATCTTGATCCCACCCCCCGTGGAGCCCGCGCTGGTGGCGATGCCCGACAGCAGCAGCATGAAGACCGGCAGGAACACCGGCCAGAGCAGGTAGTCCTGGGTGGCATAGCCCGTCGTGGTGGCGACCGAGACCACGTGGAACAGGCCGTGGCGCAGGGCGTCCAATGGCGCATAGAGGCCCTTGGCCCAGAGCAGCAGCCCGGCCAGCAAGCCACCCCCGACCAGCACCGACAAGGTGGCGCGCAGCTCGGGGTCGGACAGTGCCACGCCGAGGCGCCCCTTGCGCACGGCCGTGAAGTACAGCGCGAAGTTGCAGCTGGCGAACAGCATGAAGACCACGGCGATCAGCTCGAGCAGCGGCGAGTTGAAGTGGCCGAAGCTCGCATCGTGCGAGGACAGGCCGCCCAGGCTCACGGTGGTGAACATGTGCATGACCGCCTCGATCGGTGGCATGCCGCCGGCCCAGTAGGCCAGCGCGCAGGCGGTCGACAGCGTGGCGTACACGCCCCACAGGCCCTTGGCCGTCTGCGCCATGCGCGGCGTGAGCTTGTTGTCCTTGATCGGACCGGCCGCCTCGGCCTTGAACAGCTGGCTGCCGCCCACGCCCAGCAGCGGCAGCACGGCCACGGCCAGGATCAGGATGCCCATGCCGCCCACCCACTGCAGGAAGCAGCGCCAGAAGTTGACCGACACCGGCAGCGTGTCGAGCTTGTTCAGGACCGTGCCGCCCGTGGTGGTGAGCCCGGACACGGCTTCGAAGTAGGAGTGCGTGAAGCTCAGCGGCCGGCCGATCTCCATGAAGGCCAGCTCCAGCGGCAGCGCCGCGAACAGCGGCAGCAGCAGCCAGGCCAGCGAGACCAGCATGACGCCGTGGCGCGGCTGCAGCTCGCGCCGGTAGCGCTGCATGCCCCGCCACAGCAGCACGCCGGCGACCAGGGTCAGCAGCATGGAGGCGATGTAGGCGTCGGCCACGCCGTCCTGCCACTGCCAGGACACGGCCAGCGGCAGCGCCATGCTGAAGGCCATGAACGTGATCATCACGCCCAGCACGCGCAGGACTGGAAAGATGTCGCGCATCGACGAGCGGCTAGAAGAAGGCTGCGCTGACGCGGAAGGCCTTCTCCACGTCGCGGATCAGGCGCTTGTGCGGCACGAACACGACCACGTGGTCGTTGCTCTCGATCACCGTGTCGGCGCTCGGGATGATGACCTGGGGCGCCACGGCCGGCTCCGCGGCTGCGTCGTCCGTGGCCGGCAGCGCCAGCGGGTCGGGCAGGCCGCGCACGATCAGGCCGAAGTGGGCCTGCTCGGGCAGCTTCAAGTCGCGCACGGCGCGGCCGACCACGCGCGAAGTCTTGCGGTCGCCGCGCGCCACGATCTCCAGGCCCTCGGCCACGCCGCGGCGCAGGCTGTGCACGGCCTGCACGTCGCCCTGGCGCACGTGGGCCAGCAGTTCGCCGATCATGGTCTGCGCGGGCGACAGCGCGATGTCGATCTGCGTGCCGTGCATGAGCTCGGCGTAGCTGCGCCGGTTGATCAGGGCCAGCACGCGCCTGGCGCCCATCTGCTTGGCCAGCAGGCTGGACATGATGTTGTTCTCGTCGTCGTTGGTCAGCGCCAGGAACAGGTCGATGGTCTCGATGCCTTCGTCCTCGAGCAGGTTCTCGTCGGTGGCATCGCCGTGCAGCACCAGCACCTCGTGCGGCAGCTTGCTGGCCAGCTCGATGCAGCGCTCGGCGCCATGGTCGATGACCTTGACGTGGAAGCCCGCGTTGGCCGCCGCCAGCTCCTGGGCCAGCCGTTCGCCGACGCGGCCGCCGCCGGCGATCATGATGCGCTGCACGCGGCGCTTGGGCCGGCCCTGGCCGCGCTGCTCGTCGTGGTGCAGCGCGCTCAGCACGCGCGGAATGTCATCACGCGCGGCCAGCACGAAGACCTCGTCGCCCGGCTCCACGCGCGTGCCGCCGCTGCAGGCGATGAAGCGGTCGGGCTCGTCCTCGAAGCGGCGATAGATCGCGACGATGCGCATCGGCACGTCGGGCACGCATTCGCGCAGGTCGGCGATGTTGTGCGCCACCAGCGGCGCACCGGCCACGGCGCGCACCGAGACCAGGCAGGCCAGGCCGCCGGCGAACTCGCGCACCTGCAAGGCCTCCGGGTATTCGATGAGCTTGAAGATGTAGCGCGTCAGGGACTCCTCGGGGCAGATCACGCGGTCGACCGCGAAGCCTTCCTTGTCGACGAGGTCGCTGCCATGCCGGAAGGCCTGCGAACGCACGCGCGCGATGCGCGTGGGGATGTTGAAGCGCCGGTGCGCGATCTTGCAGCAGACCAGGTTGGTTTCGTCCAGCGCGGCGCAGGCGATCAGCATGTCGGCGTCGCGCGCGCCGGCCTCTTCCAGAACGTCGGGATCGACGCCGCTGCCGACCAGGCCGCGCAGGTCGTAGCGCTCTTCCAGCGCGCGCAGGCGGCGCGCATCGGTGTCGATGACGGTGATGTCGTTCTTCTCGGACACCAGGCTGTCCACGACGCTTTCGCCGACACGGCCGGCACCCAGGATGATGACGCGCATGGCCTGCGGGCCGGCTGGCTCAGTGGCGCGTCTCGCCGTTGCCCAGCACCACGTACTTGAGCGAGGTCAGGCCCAGCAGGCCGACCGGGCCGCGCGCGTGGAACTTGTCGGTGCTGATGCCGATCTCCGCGCCCAGGCCGTACTCGAAGCCGTCGGCGAAGCGCGTGCTGGTGTTGACCATCACGCTGGCCGAATCCACCTCGCGCAGGAAGCGCTGGGCATGCATGTGGTCGCGCGTGAGGATGGCGTCGGTGTGGTGGCTGCCGTAGCGGTTGATGTGGGCAATCGCCTCGTCCAGACCTTCGACGACCTTCACGGCGATGACGGGTGCGAGGTACTCCTCGGACCAATCCTGCTCGGTGGCCGGCACGACCTGTGCACCGGCGACGGCCGACAGGATCGCGGCGGCCTCGGCATCGCAGCGCATCTCCACGCCCTTGGCCGCGTAGACCGCACCGATCTTCGGCAGAAATTCAGCCGCCACGCCGCGCGCCACCAGCAGGCCTTCGGCCGCGTTGCAGGGGCTGTACTTCTGCGTCTTGGCGTTGTCGGCCACGGTCACGGCCATGGCGATGTCGCAGGGGTCGTCCACATAGACATGGCAGTTGCCGTCCAGGTGCTTGATGACGGGCACCTTGGCCTCGCGGCTGATGCGTTCGATCAGGCCCTTGCCGCCGCGTGGGATCACCACGTCCACATGCTCGGGCATGGCGATCAGCTGGCCCACGGCCTCGCGGTCGGTGGTCTGCACGAGTTGCACGGCGTCCGCCGGCAGACCGGCTTCTTCCAATGCCCGCTGCACCAGCCGGGCCAGCGCCTTGTTCGATTCGATGGCCTCGGAGCCGCCACGCAGGATGCAGGCGTTGCCGCTCTTGATCGACAGGCTGGCGGCCTCGATGGTCACGTTGGGCCGGCTCTCGAAGATCATCGCGAACACGCCGAGCGGCACGCGCATCTGGCCCACGCGGATGCCGCTGGGCTGTTGCTGCATGCCGCTGATCTCGCCGATCAGATCGGGCATGGCGGCCAGCTGCTCGCAGCCCAGCGCCACGGTCTCCAGCACCTTGGGCGTGAGCTTCAAACGGTCCACCATGGGCGCGGCCAGGCCGGCGGCCTCGGCGCGCGCGATGTCGCGGGCGTTGTCGGCCTGCAGCGGCCCGGTCTGTTCGCGCAGCAGCCGCGCGAGCGCGCGCAAGGCTTGGTTCTTGGTGGCGGCGCTGGCCCGCGCCATGGCGGCGGAGGCCTGGCGGGCCTGCACGCCCAGCGTCTGGGCGTATTCGGCGATGTTCAACGCGTTCATGGCGGCGATTGTCGCGCAGATGGCCTGCGCGGGCCGCCCGCCGGGGCTTTCAGCGGGCCGGCTGCTGCGCGCAGACGCGCGCCAGCGCCAGGGCCAGGCGCTGCAGCGCCTGCCAGCCGTCGGTGGGCCAGTCCGGCACCTTGAGGCCCTTGACGATGCCGTCCACGGCATGGGCGCCGTGCAACAGCCTGGCCAGCGCGCTCGGCGACAGACGGGGCAGCACGCGCTCGAACAAGCGCTCCTTGATGCCCCAGACGCGCTGCTCGCGCAGCGCCATGGGCAGCGGCCGGCCGGCGGCCATGGCATCCTTCACGCGCTTGAGCGCGCGGATGTCCTCGGCCAACGTGTAGTGCACGAGCACGGCGGCCTCGCCCTCGGCCTGCAGGCCGTCCAGCATGCGCTGCACGCGCAGCACCTGGCCGCCCAGCACGGCTTCGGACAGCTTGAACACGTCGTAACGGGCCACGTTGAGCACGGCGCTCTCGACCTGCTCGAAGCCGAGATCGCCGGGCGGGTACAGCAGCGCGAGCTTGCTGATCTCCTGGTGCGCGGCGAGCAGGTTGCCTTCGACGCGGTCGGCGAAGAACTGCAGCGTGCGCTGGCCCTCCTCGCCAGCGGCCACCTGCTGGCCCTGGGCCTTGAGGCGCTGGGCGATCCAGGCCGGCAGCGTGGCGCGCTCGATCGGGTCGATCTGCACGGTCACGCCGTGGGCGTCCAGCGCGGCGAACCAGGCACCGGTCTTGGTCGTGCGGTCCAGCCGCGGCAGGCTGACCAGCACCAGCGTGCCGTCGTTGCCCTGGGCCTGCTCGGCCAGCTGCTGCAGCGCGGCGCTGCCGTCCTTGCCGGGCTTGCCCGAGGGGATGCGGATGTCCAGCAGCTGCTTGTCGGCGAACAGGCTCATGGCGCCGCCCGCGGCCAGCACGCCGGCCCAGTCGAAATGGGCGCCCTGCACCGTGAACACGCGGCGCTCGGTGTAGCCCTGGGCGCGCGCGGCCGCGCGGATGGCGTCGGCCGCCTCCTGCAGCAGCAGCGGCTCGTCACCGTGCAGGGTGTAGAGCGAACGCAGGCCGCGCTGCAGTTGTTGCGGGAGTTGGGCCGGGGCCAGTTGCATGCCGGCAGTTTACGTGCCGAGCTCCAGCGTCAGGCAGCGCGCGGAGCCGCCCGAGCGGCGGAACGCATCCAGCGGCACCACACGCGCGCGGTAGCCGCGTTGTTCCAGCCGTGCGCGCAGCGCCGGGCTGCAATGGCCCATGACCAGGTCGCGGCCGATGCAGACGGCGTTGGCGGCCAGCTGCAAGGCGTCCTCCTCGGGCATCTCGATCAACTGCGGGCCCGCGATCGCCTGCAGCTGGGCCCAGCCCGCGGGCGAGAACGCCCGCTTGACCGCGAGCAGCTCGCCCCCCGAGAGCAGGCTCAGGCAGGTGTCGAGGTGGTAGAAGGCCGGATCGACCAGTTCCAGCGTCCACACCGGCCGGCGCGCCACGGCCTGCAGCGTGGTGCTCGCGCGCAGGTCCGAGCGCGGGCCGTAGCCCATCCAGCAGATGCCGCGGGTGTTGTCCACCACGACGTCGCCGTTGCCTTCGAAGCGCACGCCCTCGGGCATGGTGTGCAGGCGGTCGACCAGCCCGCGTGCGCGCAACTGGGCGAACAGGGCGCGGCCATGGGTTTCTTCGCCCTGGCGCTCGGGGTGGCGAAAGCGCGCCAGCAGCACCTGGCGGTCGATCACCACGGCCGCATTGGCGGTGAACACCATGTCGGGCAGGCCGGCCACCGGGGGCATGGTCTCGACCACGGCGCCCAGGCTTTCATAGGTGGCGCGCAGCGCGTCCCAGCCCGCGCGCGCCTGCCGGCGCAGCGTGGCGTCGTCGGGCCGCCAGCGGTCCGGTTCCATCCAGGGGTTGATGGCGTAGGACACCTCGAAATGCTCGGGAGCGCTCATGAGCAGGCGCGGGCGCGGCGGCGCCACGGCGGGCGTGGCTTGCGCGGCCACGGCGCTGCGCGGCGCGCCGACCCCGGGCAGGGCGGCCAGCACCTCGGCGAAGCGGTCCACGCCCTCGTCGATGAGCGCGCGCGTGATGGTCAGCGGCGGTGCGAAGCGGATCACGGTCTCGTGCGTCTCCTTGGACAGCACGCCGGCCTGGGCCATGCGCTCCACCACGGCGCGCGCGCTGGCGCGGGCCGGGTCCAGCTCCACGCCGACCCACAGCCCGCGGCCGCGCACGGCACGCACCAGCGTGGGCCACTTGGCCTGCACGCTGCGCAGGCGCGCCAGCAAATGCGTGCCCAGCGCGGCCGAGCGTGCGACGAGTTGCTCGTCCTCCATCACGCACAGTCCTTCGTGCGCCACGGCCGCGGCCAGCGCATTGCCGCCGAAGGTGGAGCCATGGCTGCCGGGCGAGAACACCTGCATGAGCTTCCTGTCCGCCAGGAAGGCGCTGACCGGCAGCAGGCCGCCGCCCAGCGCCTTGCCCAGGATCAGCGCGTCCGGCCGGATGCCTTCGTGCTCGAACGCGAACCAGCGGCCCGTGCGGCCCAGGCCCGATTGCACCTCGTCCATGACCAGCAGGATGCGGTTGGCATCGCACCAGGCGCGCAGCGCCGCGAAGAAGCCGGGTGGCGGCAGCACCACGCCGGCCTCGCCCTGGATGGGTTCGACCAGCACGGCGCAGGTACTGGCCGTGGTGGCGGCGCGCACGCTGGCCATGTCGCCGAAGTCGAACCAGCGGAAGCCCGGCGTGAACGGGCCGAAGCCGGCGCGGTAGGACGGCTCGCTGGATGCGCTGATGACGGTGGTGGTGCGGCCATGGAAGTTCTGGCGCGCCACGAGGATCTCGGCCGTGCCATCCGGCAGGCCGCGCACCTGGTGGCCCCAGCGGCGTGCGGCCTTGATGGCGGTTTCCACGGCCTCGGCGCCGGTGTTCATGGGCAGGGCCTGCTCGAAGCCCGCCAGCGCGCAGAGCTTTTCGAGGAAGGGCCCCAGCGTGTCGCCATGGTAGGCGCGCGAGGTCACGGCCACGCGGCCCAGCTGGCGCTGCGCGGCCGCCACGATGCGCGGGTGCAGGTGGCCATGGCTGACGGCGGAATACGCACCCATCATGTCTAGATAGCGTTTGCCGTCCACGTCCCAGACGTGGCAGTCGAGGGCGCGCTCGATGACGACGGGGATCGGCTGGTAATTCGGGGCGCAGTGCTGGCGCTCTGCTTCGATCAGCAGTTCGGAGCGGATGGGGTGGCGGTCCATGGCGGTTCTCCTTGTTGTCCCGGAAACTGTAGGAAAACCAGGCGACCGCCGCGGTGATTGCAAGGCCTGCACGCTGCCGGGCACGGCACAGTTGACACGCGTTCATTTCCGATTCGGAAGTGTCGGTCCCGGCGCTACAGCTGCAACACGGGCGGCGCCTGCCGTCATCGGACGCTGCGGGCCGCTGGCGAGGATGGGGACATCGTCAACACCGGAGTTCGTGCCATGCACACCGTTTCCATGCCCCGTTTTTCGCGTCGGCGCGCACTGGCCGCGCTGCTTGCGGCCAGCACCCTGCTGGGCGCCTGCACCACCGTCGTGCAAGAGCCGGCGCATCCCCATGCCGTCGTGCGCGAGGTGCCGGCGCCGCTCGTGGAAGTTGTGCCCGCGGCGCCAGGCCCCGGCCTGCATTGGGTGCCTGGCCATTGGGCCTGGCGCGAAGGCAACTGGCGCTGGATCGGCGGCCGCTACGTGGCCACGGCCGTGCCGCCCATGCCCGCTCCCTATGTCGAGATGGTGCCGGCGCCGCCTTCGCCCGCGCATGTCTGGGTGCGCGGACACTGGTATTGGGGCGAGCGCGGTTGGGTCTGGGCGCGCGGCAGCTGGGTGCTGCGCTGAACTTCAGGCCAGCGGAAAGCCGCTGAACTCCTTGACCGTCTGCAGTTCGGTGTTGGTCACGATCTTCTCGATGCCCAGCGCAGCGTCCTCCAGCCAGCCATTGGTCAAGCCCTGGTACTGCGCGAGGTCGGTGCAGGCGATGCGCACGAGGTAGTCGTAGCGGCCGCTGAGCAGGTAGCAGGCGACCACCTGGGGGGTGGCCAGCATACGGGCCTCGAAGCGGCGCGAGGCGGCCTGGCGCTGGTCCTTGAGCGCAATCTCGGCGAAGAAGGCGATGGCCGGGCCCACGGCCTGGCGGTTCAGCACGGCGCGGTAGCCGGCGATGAGGCCCTGCTGCTCGAGCTTGCGCACGCGGTTCAGCGTGGCGCGGGCCGACAGATGCACCTGTTCGGACAGCGATTGCACGCTGGCGCGGCCGTCGCGTTGCAGCAGTTCCAGCAGGCGCAGGTCGGTGCGGTCGAGCTCCATCGGCCGCCGCGCCCTCAGATCGCCTTGACCGCGGCCAAACGCCGCATGATCTGCTGCACGGTGTCCGACTGCATGCTGCGGTAGAGCAGGGCCTCTTCAGCGTCTTTGGCCAGGACCACGGACTCGTTGAAGCTCAGCTCGCGCTGCTGAAGGATCTCGGCCTCGGGGATCAGCTCCGTGCCCTGCAGATTGCGCAGCCGGAAGCGAAAGCGCAGGCGCAGCTGCAGCTCGCGCACTTCGCCCGAGGAGGTGCGGCCCACGACCACGCGTTCGCGCTGGTCCATGGTCGGCTCCAGCCGCACGTCGGCCTTCTGGCCGGCCACGGGGTCGGTGATGACCTCCACGCGGCCCGTGCCCATCAGGTTGCGGCGCAGTTCCAGGCCCATGGGCGAACTCGGCGGCATGGCCAGGTAGATGGTCTTGAACGCGAATTCCGGCGGCTGGCGCAGCTGGAAGCCGCAGCCGGCCAGGGGCAGGGCGGCGGCGCCGGCGAGGAAGCTGCGGCGGTTGGCCATCACAGCACCACGTTGACGAGACGGCCCGGCACCACGATCACCTTCTTGGGCGTGGCCCCTTCGGCGAACTTGGCATACATCTCGTGCGCCAGTGCGGCGGCTTCGATGGCGGCCTTGTCGGCACCGGCCGGCACGCGGACTGCGCCGCGCAGCTTGCCGTTGATCTGCAGCATGAGCTCGACCTCGTCCTGCTCCAGCGCGCTGGCGTCGACCTGCGGCCATGGCGCGTCGAGCAGCTCGCCGAAGCGTTGCACATAGCCCAGTTCGGTCCACAGCGCGTGCGTGATGTGCGGCGTCGCGGGGTACAGGCAGCGCAGCAGGATGCCGAAGCCCTCGGCCAGCGCGATCTGTGCGCCCGGGGCATCGATGGTCTTGAAGTTCTCCAGCGCGTTGAGCAGCTTCATGGCACCGGACACCACGGTGTTGTACTGCATGCGCTGGTAGTCGTAGTCGATCTGCTTGAGCACGCCGTGCACTTCCAGCCGCAACGCCTTGGCCTCCTTGCCGAAGGCCACGTCCTGCAGGCGCGTGGCGCCGTGCGCAGCGTCCAGCGCGGTCGAGAAATCGCTGGCGGCCAGCTTGACGCCGAAGTTCCAGACGCGGCGCAGGAAGCGGTAGCTGCCCTCGACGGCTGCGTCGTTCCACTCCAGCGTGGCCTCGGGCGGTGCCGTGAACATGGTGTACAGGCGGGCCGTGTCGGCACCGTACTTCTCGATCAGCTCTTGCGGATCGACACCGTTGTTCTTGGACTTGGACATGGTGCCCACGCCCTCGTAGTCGATCACCGTGCCCGCGGGCAGCTCGCCGACGGCATTCTTGAGCTTGGCGCCGACGATCTTGCCGCCTTCGTCGAGCTGGTGCTCCACGTCGTGCGGCCAGAAGTACTCCTTGCCGCCCTTGTCCGTGCGCCGGCTGTAGATGTGGTTGAGCACCATGCCCTGCGTGAGCAGCTTGGTGAAGGGCTCGTCGATCTTCACGAGGCCCAGGTCGCGCATGACCTTGGTCCAGAAGCGTGCGTACAGCAGGTGCAGGATGGCGTGCTCGATGCCGCCGATGTACTGGTCCATGCCGCTGCCGCCGGTCGGCAGGCTCTGGTCGCGCATCCAGTAGGCCGTGCCCTCGCCGACCATGGCCCCATCCAGCGTCGGGTCGCAGTAGCGCATGAAGTACCAGGACGAGTCCACGAAGGTGTCCATGGTGTCGGTCTCGCGGCGCGCGGCTTGGCCGCAGACCGGGCAGGTCACGCCGGCATGGAAGCCGGCGTGCTTGTGCAGCGGATTGCCCGAGCCGTCGGGCACGCAGTCCTGCGGCAGCACCACGGGCAGGTCCTTCTCGGGCACCGGCACGGCGCCGTGCTCTGCGCAGTGGATGATGGGGATGGGCGTTCCCCAGTAACGCTGGCGGCTCACGCCCCAGTCGCGCAGCCGCCAGGTGGTCTTCTTCTCGCCCAGGCCCTTCTCGGCCAATGTGCGGGCCACGGCGTCCACCGCGTCGCGGTACTCCAGGCCGCTGAAGATGTCGGAGTTGATGGTCACGCCGCGCTGCTTGTCGCCGTACCAGTCGTGCCAATGGTGGTAGTCGTAGTGCTCGCCGTCCACGTGCACGACCTGCGTGATCGCAAGGCCGTACTTGAGCGCGAACGCGAAGTCGCGCTCGTCGTGCGCGGGCACGCCCATCACGGCGCCGTCGCCATAGCCCATCAGCACGTAGTTGCCGACCCACAGCGGCACATCCTTGCCGCTGATGGGGTGCACGACGGACAGGCCGGTGGCCATGCCTTCCTTCTCGCGCAGCGCAAGCTCGGCTTCGGTCGTGCCGCCCTGCTTGCAGCGCACGATGAAATCGGCCAGCGCCGGGTTGCTGGCGGCGGCGTGCGTGGCCAGCGGGTGCTCGGGCGCCACGGCGCAGAAGGTCACGCCCATGATGGTGTCGGCCCGCGTGGTGAACACGTACATGCGGCCGCCGCCAATCAACTGGCCGTCGGCGCCCTGGATGGCGTGCGTGAAGGCGAAGCGCACGCCCTCGCTCTTGCCGATCCAGTTCTCCTGCATGAGCTTGACGCGCTCAGGCCAGCCGGGCAGCTTGTTCTGCACGTGGTCCAGCAGCTCTTCGGCGTAGTCGGTGATCTTGAGGTAGTAGCCCGGGATCTCGCGCTTCTCGACCACGGCGCCCGTGCGCCAGCCCTTGCCGTCGATGACCTGCTCGTTGGCCAGGACGGTCTGGTCCACCGGATCCCAGTTGACGACCTGGGTCTTGCGGTAGGCGATGCCCTTCTCAAGCATCTTGAGGAACAGCCACTGGTTCCACTTGTAGTAGCTCGGATCGCAGGTGGCGACTTCGCGCGACCAGTCGATGGCCAGCCCCATCGCCTGCATCTGCTTCTTCATGTAGGCGATGTTGTCGTAGGTCCACTGCGCCGGCGGCACGCCGTTCTTGAGCGCGGCGTTCTCGGCCGGCAGGCCGAAGGCGTCCCAGCCCATGGGCATCAGCACGTTGTGGCCGTTCATGCGCAGCTGGCGCGTGAGCATGTCGTTGATCGTGTAGTTGCGCACGTGGCCCATGTGCAGCTTGCCGCTGGGGTAGGGCAGCATGGAGCAGGCGTAGAACTTCGGGCGGCCTGCGTCCTCGCCCACGCGGTAGGCGTCGCGCGCACGCCAGTGCGCCTGGGCGGCGGGTTCGACTTCGAGATGGTTGTACTTGTCTTGCATGGGAGGCGGCATTGTGCGTGTCGCACGGCGCGATCACGCGAGAACAGGGCAGGAAACGGGCGGCGGACGGGCGAGACCGTGCCGGGCGCCGGGATTTTAGGTTCAGCGCGCGGGCTTGCGTTCCGCGACGAAGCCGATGCGCGACAGGCCGGCCGCCTGCGCCATGTCCATGAGCTCGACCACCTTGCCGTAGGGCACCTGGGCGTCGGCGCGCAGCTGCACTTCGGTGTCCGGGTCCTGCGCGGCGCGGCGCTCCAGCGTCTGGCGCAGCTGCTCGGGCGTGACGGGGCGCTCGTCCAGGTGGATCTGGCCGTCCGGCGTCAGCGCCAGCTGGATGGACTCGGCCGGCAGGCCGGGCTCGGCCGATTCGCTGTGCGGCAGGTCCATGCGCAGGCTGCCGGCCATCAGCGGCGCCGTGATGATGAAGATCACCAGCAGCACCAGCATCACGTCCACCAGCGGCGTGACGTTGATGTCGGCCATGGGCTTGGCGCCTTCCCTGCGTTCGAGGCGGCCGAAGGGCATGGCTCAGGCGTCCGGCGCCAGCAGGTCGCGCAGGTCGAAGGCGAAGCCTTCGAGCTCGGCCTCGATGCGCGCGATGCTGCGGCCGAACCAGTTGTAGGCCAGCACGGCCGGAATGGCCACGGCCAGCCCCGCGGCGGTCATGACCAGGGCCTCGCCGACCGGCCCCGCCACCTGCGAGATCGTGATCTGACCGGTCGAGGAAATGCCGGTCAGGGCGTGGTAGATGCCCCAGACGGTGCCGAGCAGGCCGACGAAGGGCGCCGTGGACCCCACCGTGGCCAGCAGCACCTGGCCGAACTGCAGGCGCTGCGTGCCCTGGTGCAAGGCGCCGCGCAGCAACCGCGTGAGTTGCTGGCCGCGCGGGCCGGTGCCGGCCAGCGTGCCGGCGGCCGGTGCCTGGGTGGCTTCCAGCAGCGGGCGCAGCAGGCCGCCGCGGTCGAAGGCGGCCACGCGCTCGGCCGCGCCCTCCAGTGCGGGCGCCTGCCAGAACGCGGCCGTGCCGCGCAGTACATCGCGGCCGGCGCGGCGCAGCACCCACAGCTTGTAGAGGATCACGACCCAGCTGGCGACCGACATGGCCAGCAGCAGCCAGGCAACCAGCCGGTGGATGGCGTCGCCGGCGGTCAGCAGGTCCAGCGCGTTCATCGCCGCTGGCGGATCAGTCGTTCAGGCCCAGCACGTCGAACATGCTGTACAGCCCGTTCTTGCGGCCAGCCAGGAAACGCACGGCCCGCAGGCTGCCGATCGCGTAGTTCATACGGCTGGTGGCCTTGTGGGTGATCTCGATGCGCTCGCCGGTACCGGCGAACAGCACGGTGTGGTCGCCCACCACGTCACCACCGCGCAGCGATTGGAAGCCGATCGTGGACGGGTCGCGCTCGCCCGTCACGCCTTCACGGGCGTAGACGGCACACTCCTTGAGGTCGCGGCCCATGGCCTCGGCGATGACCTCGCCCATCTTGAGCGCTGTGCCTGAAGGCGCGTCGATCTTGTGGCGGTGGTGGGTCTCGACGATCTCGATGTCGTAACCCACGGGCATGGCCTTGGCCGCCAGTTGCAGCAGCCTGAGCGTGACGTTGACGCCCACGCTCATGTTGGGCGCCATGACGATGGCGATGTCGCGCGCCGCCGCGGCGATCTCGGCCTTTTGCGCCTCGCTGAAGCCCGTGGTGCCGATCACCAGCGCGGTGCCCTGGGCGCGGCAGGCGCGCAGGTGGGCCAGCGTGCCCTCGGGCCTGGTGAAGTCGATCAGCGCCTGGGCGCCCTGCAGGCCTTGCGCCAGGTCGGCCGTGATCGCCACACCGGCCGGCTTGCCGAGGAAGGCCGCGGCGTCCTGGCCCAGGGCTGGGCTGGCGGCGACGTCGAGCGCGCCGCTCAGGCGGCAGTCGCCCGAGGCCAGCACGGCCTCGATCAGGGTGCGGCCCATGCGGCCGGAAGCGCCCGCGATGGCCACGGCATGCGTGGTCGGGGCAGAGGTCGAAGTTGGCGTCATGGCAATGGCAGGACAGGGATGCGGATGCCGCCGCAGGCCGGCGCGGTCAGCGCGCCGGGGTTTCCAGCGGCGGATAGGACGAGGGCAGCGGGGCGACCGGCTGCGGCGTGGCCTGGGCGGCCGGCTCGCGGGGCGCGAAGGGCTTGAGCTTGTCTTCGCTGGCTTCGAGCACCGGCACGGCCTTGGTCTTGCGCTCGGCGCCGAGCAGGGCCACGAACTCGGTCTCGCTGGGCATGGGATCGCCCTCGGTGCGTTCGAGCAGGTCGTCCTTGAAGAACACGGTGAGCTGGCGCGCCTGCGGCTCGGTACCCTGGCGTTTCATCGTGAACACGTAGTCCCAGCGGTCGGCATGGAACACGCTTTGCAGCAACGGCGTGCCCAGCACGTCACGCACCTGCGCGCGCGACATGCCCGGCCGGAGCGCCTCGACCTGCTCCTTGGAGACGAAATTGCCCTGCACGATCTCGATCTTGTAGGGCACGATGGCATTGGCCGCGCGGCGGGTGGCGTCGGTCACCGTGCTGCAACCTGCGAGCACGGCGCAGCACAGGATCAGCAGGCCGAAGGGCAGGGGCATCGAACGGGAAGCGGGCATGGAGACGGGGCGGCGCTATGATCGCGCGATTGTAGCGGCGGCCTTTTTTGCCCCTTTGCCCGTCCGGGCGCGGCGATTCTGCCGCCCCACCACGACATCCAGAGCGCGCATGTCCAATATCGACGAACTCAAGAGCACCGGTCTGAAGGCCACCCTGCCCCGGTTGAAGATCCTGGAGATCTTCCAGAAGGGCGAGCTGCGCCACATGACGGCCGAAGATGTGTTCCGCGTGCTGCTGATGGAGCGCTCGGACATCGGCCTGGCCACGGTCTACCGCGTGCTGACGCAGTTCGAGCAGGCGGGCATCCTCTCGCGCAGCCATTTCGAATCCGGCAAGGCCGTCTACGAGCTCAACGAAGGCCGGCACCACGACCACTTCGTCTGCACCTCGTGCGGCAAGGTCGAGGAGTTCTTTGACGCCGAGATCGAAAAGCGCCAGTCCATCGTCGCCAAGGCCAAGGGCTGGACCATCCAGGACCATGCCATGTCGCTGTACGGCCTATGCGCCGATTGCGGCGGCAAGCAGGCCAAGGCCTGAAGCGCGCGCTTCAGTCGCCTTCCATGGCGCGGCGGTGCCGCTCCACGAATTCCTGGTAGGTGTCGATGCCGCGCAGCTGCAGGATGGTGTTGCGCACGGCCGCTTCCACGAGCACGGCGATGTTGCGGCCCGCCACCACCTGGATGATGACCTTGCGCACGGCCACGCCCAGCACGTCCTGCGTGAGCGGCTCGTAGGGCAGCCGCTCGTGCTCGCGCTCCATGGTCTCGCGGCGCACCAGGTGCACGATGAGTTTCAGCCGCATCTTGCGGCGCACGGCGGTCTCGCCAAAGATGCCGCGAATGTCCAGGAGGCCGATGCCGCGCACCTCCAGCAGGTTCTGCAGCAGCTCGGGGCAGCGGCCCTCGATGGTGGTCTGGTTGATGCGGTACAGGTCGACCGCGTCGTCGGCCACCAGGCCGTTGCCGCGCGAGATCAGCTCCAGCCCGAGTTCGCTCTTGCCCAGGCCCGATTCGCCCGTGATCATGACGCCCAGGCCCAGGATGTCCATGAACACGCCGTGCATGGTGGTGCGGTCGGCGAAGTGCTTGGACAGGTAGGCGCGCAGCACGTCGATGACGAAGGCCGAGGATTCCTCGGTCGCGAACATCGGGATCTGTGCCCGCTCGCACATGGACAGCAGCGCCTGCGGGGCCGACTGGCCGTCGGCCAGCACCAGCACGGGCGGCTCCAGCGTGACGATGCGGGCGATGCGGCGCGCGCAATCCTCGGGCGTGGCATTGACCAGGTAGGCGATCTCGCGCTCGCCCAGGATCTGCACGCGGTAGGGGTGGATGTAGTTCAGGTAGCCGACGAGATCGGCGCCCGAGCGCGCCGCGCGCACGGCAATTTCGTCGAAGCGCCGCTCGGAGGCGCCCAGGCCGGCCACCCATTCCCAGCGCAGCAGCGCCCGGAATTCCTCGAACAGGACGTCGGCACTGACGACATTGGGCTTCATGGCCGGGCAGCGTCGCCGGGGCCGGGGTTCAGGCCGGCTGGGACGATTGCCAGCCGTCGATCAGCGCATGCAGCGCGGCGGCATCGGCCGTGCTCTTCAAACGCTCGCGCAAGGGCGCGTCGCTGAGCAGTTCGGCGATTTCCGACAGGATTTCCAGGTGTTTCTGGGTCGCCGCCTCGGGCACCAGCAGGAAAATCAACAGCTTGACGGGCTGCTCGTCCGGCGCATCGAAGCCGATGGGCTGCTCCAGCTGCAGCACCGCCGCCATCGGCGATTTCAGGCCCTTGATGCGGCCATGCGGAATGGCGACGCCATGTCCAAGGCCGGTCGAACCCAGGCGTTCACGCGCGAACAGGCTGTCGGTCACCAGCGCGCGCGAGAGCGCGTGCAGGTTCTCGAACAGCAGGCCGGCTTCTTCGAACGCGCGCTTCTTGCTGGTGGCATCGACGCTGACGAGGACCTGCGCGGCAGGCAGGATGGACGCTAGGCGGTTCATACGAAGGGCGGATTATGCACGCCGTCCCATTGCGGTGCAGCAACAAAAAGGCCGCCCATTCCGGCGGCCTCGTTCATTCGTCGGTTGCCGGCGACACGCTGTAGGCGCCGGCGCGGACTTCACATCAGGCGCTTGGGCGCCTCGTGATGGTGTTGCTGGATACGGTCCTTGTGCCGCACCACTTGGCGGTCCAACTTGTCCACCAGTTCGTCGACGGCGGCATAGAGATCAGCGTGTGCACTCTCTGCAAACATGTCGTTGCCCTTGACGTGGATGTTGCATTCGGCGCGTTGCCGGTTCTGCTTCTCCTTCTGCTTTTCCACAGTCAGCAGGACCTTGACATCGACCACCTGATCGAAATGCCGCGTGATGCGATCGAGCTTTGTGATGACATAGCTGCGCAGCGCGGGAGTCACTTCGAGGTGGTGACCGCTGATCGTCAAATTCATGGAGCCTCCTTCTTGCAGTTCATGGTTGACGGGCGATTCACTATGCGCGCGAAGGTCCCGAAATGCAAGGCTGGTTGGACAAGGTTACAGGGGTTTGCCGGTGCCATAATTTCCGGCTTCCCGTACGGAGCCCACCGCGTGGAATCCTCGTCTTGTGCGAGGCCGAAAGCACCCCCCATCCGCCCTGGCGCGGGCCCGAGAACACCACAGGGGATTCCCCATGCTCAACATCTTCACCCTGGCCAACGGGCGGCTGGTCCAGGAAGAAATCGATTCGCTCGAAGAGCTCTCGCAGTTCCAGCCGATCTGGGTCGACCTGGAGTCACCCAGTCCGGACGAGAAGCGCTGGATCAAGCAGTACTACGGCCTGTCCATCCCCGAGGACGTGACGGACGAGGACATCGAGGAATCGGCGCGCTTCTACGAGGAAGACAACGGCGACCTGCACGTGCGCAGCGACTTCCTGATCGCCGACCCGGACGATCCGCGCCACGTGCGCGTGGCCTTCATCCTGAACCAGCACAACGCGGAACTGAAGAGCCGCGGCGTGCTGTTCTCGATCCACGACGAGGACGTCCCGGTGTTCCGCCTGCTGCGCATGCGCGCGCGCCGCGCGCCCGGCCTGATCGCCGATGCCAAGGAGGTGCTGCTCAAGCTGTTCGACGCCGATGCGGAATACTCGGCCGACACGCTGGAAGGCGTCTACGACGAACTCGAGAAGGCCGGCACCCTGGTGCTCAAGGGCAATGTCAGCGACGAGACCGCTGGCGAGGTGCTGGGCCTGATCGCGCGCCAGGAAGACCTGAACGGCCGCATCCGCCGCAACGCCATGGACACGCGCCGTGCGGTCAGCTTCATGATGCGCAGCCGCATGCTCAACGCCGAGCAGTTCGAGGAGGCGCGCCAGATCCTGCGCGACATCGAATCGCTGGACAGTCACACGGCCTTCCTGTTCGACAAGATCAACTTCCTGATGGACGCGACCGTCGGCTTCATCAACATCAACCAGAACAAGATCATCAAGATCTTCTCGGTGGCCAGCGTGGCGCTGCTGCCGCCCACGCTGATCGCCAGCATCTACGGCATGAACTTCAAGTTCATGCCCGAGCTGGATTGGGCCATGGGCTACCCCTATGCGCTGGGGCTGATGGCGGCCAGCGCGCTGGTGCCCATGCTGTACTTCCGCCGGCGCGGCTGGCTCAAGTAGCCGCGAGCAAGGCCTGCACGATGGCCGCCGAGGCCGGGCTGGCCACCGTACGCACGAACTGCAGGAAGTCGCCGTGCGCGGCCTCGTCGGCGCGGTCCGAGATGGTTCGCACGGCCGCGAAGGGCAGGTCGAAGTCGTGGCAGACCTGGGCGAAGGCGGCGCCTTCCATCTCCACGGCCAGCACGTCGGGCAGCGCCGCGCGCAGCGCGCGCACCTCGGCCGTGCTGCTGACGAAGCGGTCGCCGCTGACGATCAGCCCCTCGTGCACCCGGGCCTGCGGCAAGGCCTGGCGGGCCGCCTGCAGCAGCGCCGCGCGCAGCGCGGGATCGGCCTCGAAGCGGCTCATGCCGTAGAGCGGCACCTCGTGCCGCGGGAACAGCGGCGAGGCGTCCATGTCGTGCTGCAGGAAGGCATCGGCAACGACCGCGTCGCCCACGTTCACGCCCGCACCGATGCCGCCGGCCACGCCCGTGAACACCACGCGGTCGACGCGGAAGCGCTCGGCCAGCAGCGTGGCCGTGGTGGCGGCCGCCACCTTGCCGATGCGCGCGAGCACCGCCACCACCTCCTGCCCGTGCAGGTGGCCGACCCAGAACTCGCGCCCCGCCACGCGCTCGCACTGCTCGTCGGGCAGCAGGGCCAGCACGGCGGCCAGCTCCTCGCGCATGGCGCTGACGATGGCGGTTCTCATGCCGGCTGGTCGCGCAGCTGGCGGCGCAGGATCTTGCCCACCGGCGTCTTGGGCAGCTCGTTGCGGAACTCGATCACGCGCGGCTGCTTGTAGCCGGTCAGGTTGGCGCGGCAGTAGGCGCGCACGGCGTCCTCGGTCAGGCCGGGGTCCTTGCGCACCAGCACCAGCTTGACGGCCTCGCCGGTCTTCTCGTCGGGCACGCCCACGCAGGCCACCTCGAGCACACCCTCCAGCTGGGCCACCACGTCCTCGATCTCGTTCGGATAGACGTTGAAGCCGCTGACCAGGACCATGTCCTTCTTGCGGTCGATGATGCGGAAGAAGCCGCGCGCGTCCACGGTGCCGATGTCGCCGGTCTTGAAGTAGCCGTCGGCGGTCATGACCTGGGCGGTCTCGTCCGGGCGCTGCCAGTAGCCGGCCATGACCTGCGGTCCCTTGATCGCGATCTCGCCGGGCTGGCCTGCGGCGACCTCGCGGTCTTCGTCGTCGACCAGCTTGAACCAGGTGCTGGGCAGCGGCACGCCGATGGTGCCGGAGAACTCCTTGCTGGTGGTCGGGTTGCAGCTGGCCGAGGGCGAGGTTTCCGACAGGCCGTAGCCCTCGCAGATCGGGCAGCCGGTCTTGTCGAGCCAGAGCTTGGCCACGGCGCTCTGCACGGCCATGCCGCCGCCCACCGAGACCTTCAGGTGGCTCCAGTCCACGGTGCCGAAGTCGGGGTGGTTGGCCAGGCCGTTGAACAGCGTGTTGACGGCGGGAAAGCTGTGGATGCGGTGCTTGGAGAGTTCCTTGAGCACGGCCGGCAGGTCGCGCGGGTTGGGGATCAGCACCAGCTTGCCGCCCGTGCGCATGGTCAGCATCATGCCCACGGTGAACGCGAAGATGTGGTACAGCGGCAGCGCGCAGACCGAGGTGGACTGCTCGCCTTTCGGCACGCGGTCCATGACGGGCTGGTTCCAGGCCTCGGACTGCAGCACGTTGGCGATGACGTTGCGGTGCAGCAGCATGGCGCCCTTGCTCACGCCCGTGGTGCCGCCCGTGTACTGCAGCGCGGCCACGTCGTCGGGGCCGATCTGCGGCTTGGTGAACTGCGCGCGCGCGCCGCGCGCGATGGCGTCGTTGAAGCGCACCGCGCCCGGCAGCGAGTACGGCGGCACCATCTTCTTGACCTTGCGCACCACGTAGTTCACGAGCGCGCCCTTGAGCAGGCCCAGCTGGTCGCCCATGGCGCACAGCACCACATGGCGCACGGGTGTGGACTGGATGCACTGTGCCAGCGTGGCCGCGAAGTTCTCGATGATGACGATGGCCTTGGCGCCGGAGTCCTTGAGCTGGTGCTCGAGCTCGCGCGGCGTGTACAGCGGGTTGACGTTCACGAGCACATAGCCGGCGCGCAGGATGGCGGCCACGGCCACCGGGTACTGCGGCACGTTGGGCATCATCACGGCGACGCGGTCGCCGCGCGCGAGGCCCAGGCTTTGCAGGTAGGCGGCGAGCCGGCCGCTGAGCCGGTCGGTCTCGGCGTAGCTGACATCGCGGCCCATGAAGCTGTAGGCCGTGCGGTCGGCGAACTTGGAGAAGCTCTCCTCCATCAGGGCGACCAGCGAGCTGTACTCGCCCGGGTCGATGTCGCTGGGCACGCCCGGTGGATAGCTCTGCAGCCAGATGCGCTCGGTCATGGGATCTCCTTCGTTCTGCGGTCAGGCCTTCAATGCGCCCAACACCTCGTCCAGCATCTTCTTCGCATCGCCGAACAGCATGCGGTTGTTGTCCTTGTAGAACAAGGGGTTGTCCACGCCGGCGTAGCCCGAGGCCATGGAGCGCTTCATCACGATGGAATGCCGGGCCTTCCACACCTCCAGCACCGGCATGCCGGCGATGGGGCTGGTGGGGTCGTCCTGCGCGGCCGGGTTCACGATGTCGTTGGCGCCGATGACCATCGCGACGTCGGTGTCCGGGAAGTCCTCGTTGATCTCGTCCATCTCCATCACGATGTCGTAGGGCACCTTGGCCTCGGCCAGCAGCACGTTCATGTGGCCCGGCATGCGGCCGGCCACGGGGTGGATCGCGAAGCGCACGTTCACGCCCTTGTCGCGCAGCGTGCGCGTGATCTCGTTGACCGTGTGCTGGGCCTGGGCCACCGCCATGCCGTAGCCAGGCACGATGACCACGCTCTTGGCATCGCGCAGCAGCTCGGCAGTCTCTGCGGCGCTGATGGGCACGGCCTCGCCCTGCGGCTCGGCCGCGGCGCCCTTGGCGGCGGGGGCGCCGGCGCCGGAACCGAAGCCACCGGCGATCACGCTGATGAAGTTGCGGTTCATGGCCTGGCACATGATGTAGGACAGGATGGCGCCCGAGGAGCCCACCAGCGCGCCCGTCACGATGAGCAGGTCGTTGGACAGCATGAAGCCGGTGGCCGCGGCGGCCCAGCCCGAGTAGCTGTTGAGCATGGACACCACCACCGGCATGTCGGCACCGCCGATGGCCATCACCATGTGCACGCCGAACAGCAGCGCGATCACGGTCATCACGAGCAGCGGCAGCATGCCCGCGCCCACGGTGTCGGCGTGGATGAAAACGCGGCCGAACCAGATGACGACCAGCAGCGCGGCCAGGTTCAGCCAGTGGCGCGCCGGCAGCAGCAGCGGCTTGCCGCCGATCCTGCCGTTGAGCTTGCCGAAGGCGATCAGCGAACCCGAGAAGGTCACGGCGCCGATCAGGATGCCGACGTAGATCTCCACCTCGTGGATGACCTTCTCGGCGCCCTGGTAGGCGATGGACGTGTCGACATAGCTGGCGAAGCCCACCAGGCAGGCGGCCAGGCCCACCAGGCTGTGCATGAGCGCGACCAGCTCGGGCATCTGCGTCATCTTGACGACCTTGGCCGCGTACAGGCCGACGCCGCCGCCGATCACGAGCGCGATGACGATCCAGGCGATGCCGCTGGCACTCACGCGCGGACCGAACACCGTGGCCAGCACGGCCAGCGCCATGCCGACCATGCCGAACAGGTTGCCGCGGCGCGAGGTTTCGGGGTTGGACAGGCCGCCCAGGCTCAGGATGAACAGGATGGCGGCGCCCAGGTAGGCCACCGTTGCGAGGCTTTGGGACATGGTGTGCGTCTCTCGTCGTTCTTGTTATTTCTGGAACATGGCCAGCATGCGGCGCGTCACGGCGAAGCCGCCGAACATGTTCACCGCCGTGAGCACCAGGGCCGCGAAGGCCAGCCAGCGGATCAGCTCGTCGGGCCGACCGCCGGCCGCTCCGTCGGGCGGCGCGATCTGCACCAGCGCGCCGATGGCGATGATGCTGGAGATGGCGTTGGTCACGCTCATGAGCGGCGTGTGCAGCGCAGGTGTCACGTTCCACACCACCATGTAGCCGATGAAGCAGGCCAGCACGAAGACCGTGAAGTGGCCCAGGAAGGCGGCAGGTGCGTAGGCGCCGATGAACCAGAAGGCCAGCGCTGCGACGGCGAACAGGATCGCCATGGTGCGGGCCGGCAGCGGGCCGCTGCTGCCATGGCCGTGGCCGCCCTTCTTGGCAGCAGGCGCGGCGGCCGGCTTGGCGGCGGCGGGTGGCTTGGGCGCCTGGGCCAGCGGCGGTGCGGGCCAGGTGATGGCGCCGTCCTTGACCACGGTGAGGCCGCGGATGGCATCGTCCTCCATGTTCACGACGGCCACGCCGTCCTTGGCTTTGCACAGTTCCTCGCTCAGGCGCAGCAGGTTGGTCGCATACAGCGTGGACGACTGCTTGGCCAGGCGCGAGGCCAGGTCGGTGTAGCCTACGATGGTCACGCCGTGGCGCACCACGGCCTCGCCGGGCACGGTGAGTTCGCAGTTGCCGCCCTGTTCGGCCGCCATGTCCACGATCACGCTGCCGGGCTTCATGCTCTGCACCATCTCGGCCGTGATCAGCTTGGGCGCGGGCTTGCCCGGGATCAGCGCGGTGGTGATGATGATGTCGGCGTCCTTGGCCTGCTGGGCGTACATGGCGCGCTGCGCGGCCTGGAAGCCCTCGCTCATGACCTTGGCGTAGCCGCCGCCGCCCGAGCCTTCCTCCTCGTAGTCCACCTTCACGAACTCGCCGCCCAGCGAGGTGACCTGGTCGGCCACCTCGGCGCGCGTGTCGTTGGCGCGCACGATGGCACCCAGGCTGGCCGCCGTGCCGATGGCCGACAGGCCGGCCACGCCCGCGCCGGCGATGAAGACCTTGGCCGGCGGCACCTTGCCGGCCGCCGTGATCTGGCCGGCGAAGTAGCGGCCGAAGGCGTTGGCCGCCTCGATCACCGCGCGGTAGCCGGACACGCCGGCCATCGAGGTCAGTGCATCCATCTTCTGCGCGCGCGAGAGCGTGCGCGGCAGGCAGTCGATGGCCAGCACGGTCGCGCGCTTGGCGGCCAGCTGCTGCAGCAGCTCGGGGTTCTGCGCGGGCCAGATGAAGTCGATGAGCGTGCCGCCTTCGCGCATCAGTCCCACCTCTTCAGGCGTGGGCGGGCGCACCTTGAACACGATGTCCACCGTGCGCCAGAGCGTGGCCGCGTCGGCCACGATCTCGGCGCCCGCGGCGCGGTAGGCCTCGTCGCTGCAGTTGGCCGCTTCGCCCGCGCCGGCCTGCACCGACACCGTGAAGCCGAGCTTGATGAGCTTTTCGACGACCTCGGGCACGGTGGCGACGCGTTTCTCGCCCGGGAAGATTTCGCGCGGGATGCCGATGCGCTGCGGCGACGGGGTGGAAGGGGTTGGCATGAAAGACCTCCTGAGTGTTCTGGTGGCGCGGGCGCAGCACAGGCGCCGCCCATGGATCCGCGCGCCTGGCGGTGCTGCCGCAAAGGCCAGGCGAGCCGGGTTCAGTCCGGGCGTTGTGCCGTGTCTGGCGTGGGGGCTGGGGCGCGGGGGGGCCGGCTGCTGGCGCGTTGCGCGACAGGCTGCCGCGCGGCAGCCAGGGCTGCGGTGCGTGTTTCGCCGGCCGGTGTTCCGGCGGGCACTCCGATCTGCATGGGTGCTCCTTCCCTCGCGTTGTCGTTGTCTCTGGTGCGGGCGGGAGCTTACCCGAGTTCGCTGGGCGCACGGCCCGGCACGCCACCTACACTGGCGCCATGTCCGAACGCTTCAAACCCAGTGTCACCGTGGCCGCCGTCATCGAACGCGATGGACGCTATCTGCTGGTGGAGGAGCACACGCCGGAGGGGCTGCGTCTGAACAACCCCGCCGGCCACCTGGAGCCGGGCGAGGCCCTGGCCGATGCATGCGCGCGCGAGGCATTGGAAGAGACCGCCCATGCCTTCGTGCCCACCGCGCTGGTAGGCATCTACCTGTCGCGCTTCGTGCGCCCCGCCACGGGCGAGGAGATCAGCTACCTGCGCTTTGCCTTCTGCGGCGAACTGGGCGCGCAGATCCCAGGGCGCGGCCTGGACACCGGCATCGTGCGTACGCTGTGGCTGACGCCCGAGGAGGTGCGGGCCAGCCAGGACCGGCACCGCAGCCCCCTGCTGCTGCGCTGCATCGAGGACCACCTGGCCGGCCAGCGCCATCCACTGGCGCTGCTGCACACCGATCCCTCGGTGTTCGGCTGAACCCGTCCGCGCACGCGGGTCGGGAGGTGCTTCCTAGAATCGGCGCATGGGCAAGCAACGTGTCGTCGTCGGTCTGAGCGGTGGGGTGGATTCCTCGGTCACTGCCTGGCTGCTCAAGCAGCAGGGCTACGAGGTGGTGGGCATCTTCATGAAGAACTGGGAGGACGACGACGACTCCGAGTACTGCTCCTCCAATGTCGACTTCGTCGACGCGGCGGCCGTGGCCGACGTGGTCGGCATCGAGATCGAACATGTGAACTTCGCGGCCGAGTACAAGGACCGCGTGTTCGCCGAATTCCTGCGCGAGTACCAGGCCGGCCGCACGCCCAACCCCGATGTGCTGTGCAACGCCGAGATCAAGTTCAAGGCCTTCCTGGACCATGCGATGCGCCTGGGGGCCGAGAAGATCGCCACGGGCCACTATGCGCGCGTGCGTGAACGCGACGGGCGCTTCGAGCTGCTCAAGGGCCTGGATCCTTCCAAGGACCAGAGCTACTTCCTGCACCGGCTGACGCAGGCGCAACTGGCCAAGACCCTGTTCCCGGTGGGCGAGCTGCACAAGACCGAGGTGCGCCGGCTGGCTGCCGAGATCGGCCTGCCGAACGCGAAGAAGAAGGACTCGACGGGCATCTGCTTCATCGGCGAGCGGCCGTTCCGCGACTTCCTGAACCGCTACATCGCCAAGGAACCCGGCCCGATCAAGGACGAGCGCGGCCGCGTGCTCGGCCAGCACCAAGGCCTGTCGTTCTACACGCTGGGCCAGCGCCAGGGCCTGGGCATCGGCGGCCTGAAGGAAAAGGGCGCGCCGCGCGGCGGCGGCGAGCATGCGCCCTGGTTCGTCGCGCGCAAGGACATGGAGAACAACACGCTGTGGGTGGTGCAGGGGCATGACCATCCCTGGTTGCAGTCACACCTGCTGACGGCCGACGACGCCAGCTGGACCGCTGGCCATGCGCCGGTACCGGGCGCCTATGCCAGCAAGACACGCTACCGCCAGGCGGACGCGCCTTGTGCGCTGGCCGAAGGCGCCAACGGCGCATTCGCTCTGGAATTCGGCGCGCCGCAGTGGGCGGTCACGCCGGGGCAATCTGCCGTGCTGTACGACGGCGAGGTCTGCCTGGGCGGTGGGGTGATCGCCAGCGCCCGGAACTGAGCCCGTTCAGAACGGGATGTCGTCGTCCATGTCGTCGAAGCCGCTCGACGCCTTGGGTGCGGGCGCAGGCGCGGCGCGGGGCGCGGGAGCGCGGGCCGGCGGCGCGGCCGGGCGGCGCGGCGCCTCGTAGCCGCCGTCGTCGTCGCCGGACGAACCGCCACCACCACCCATGCCCTGGCGGCTGCCCAGCATCTGCATCTGGTCGGCGCGGATCTCGGTGGTGTAGCGCTCGTTGCCGTCCTTGTCGGTCCACTTGCGCGTGCGCAGCGAGCCTTCGACATAGACCTGCGAGCCCTTGCGCAGGTACTGGCTGGCGATCTCGGCCAGGCGGTCGTTGAAGACCACGTTGTGCCATTCGGTGATCTCGCGCATCTCGCCGCTCTGCTTGTCCTTCCAGCGGTCGGTGGTGGCGATCCGCACATTGCAGACCTGGCCGCCGCTCGGGAAGGTGCGCGTTTCGGGGTCACGGCCCAGGTTGCCGACGATGATGACTTTGTTGACGGATGCCATGGTGTGCTGCCGATATGTCCGGGGAAAAGGGCGTCGATTGTGCCGCATCACAGCTTGAACCAGCAGGGCTCTGCGGCGTATGGCGCCGCCGCTTATCATGGCGGGTTTTCCCGGACACCCCATCTTGAACCACCCCACGGACGGCTCCTACCTCGGGACCGCGCTGCAATTGCAGCGCATCAGCGTCCGCGGTGCGCGCACGCACAACCTCAAGAACATCGACCTGGACATCCCGCGCAACCAGCTCGTGGTGATCACGGGGCTGTCGGGTTCAGGCAAGTCCTCGCTGGCCTTCGACACGCTGTACGCCGAGGGCCAGCGCCGCTATGTGGAAAGCCTGTCCACCTATGCGCGGCAGTTCCTGCAACTCATGGACAAGCCCGATGTCGACCTGATCGAGGGCCTGTCGCCCGCGATCTCCATCGAGCAGAAGGCCACTAGCCACAACCCGCGCTCCACCGTCGGCACGGTGACCGAGATCCACGACTACCTGCGCTTGCTGTTCGCGCGGGCCGGCACGCCCTACTGCCCGGACCACGACCTGCCGCTGTCGGCCCAGACCGTGGCGCAGATGGTGGACACGGTGCTGGCCCTGCCCGAAGGCACGCGCTTGATGGTGCTGGCGCCGATCGCGCGCGAGCGCAAGGGTGAGTTCACGGAGGTCTTTGCCGAGCTGCAGGCCCAGGGCTATGTGCGCTTTCGCATCGACGGCCAGGCCTACGACTTCGACAAGCTGCCCAAGCTCAAGAAGACCGAGAAGCACGACATCGACGTCGTGATCGACCGCATCAAGGTGCGCGCAGAGCAGGATGGCGCGGGCGCCGGGGGGCTGCGCCAGCGCCTGGCCGAAAGCTTCGAGGCGGCGCTGCGCCTGGCCGACGGCCGCGCCATCGCACTGGAGATGGACGCCGTGCCGAACGCCGACGGCACGCCGGGCCAGCCGCGCGAGCACTTGTTCAACGCCAAGTTCTCCTGCCCGGTCTGCGGCTACTCGATCAGCGAGCTGGAGCCTCGGCTGTTCTCGTTCAACTCGCCCGTGGGCGCCTGCCCCAGCTGCGACGGCCTGGGTGCGCAGGAGTTCTTCGATCCCGCGCGCGTGGTGGGATTTCCGACGCTGAGCCTGGCCAGCGGCGCCATCAAGGGCTGGGACCGGCGCAACGGCTACTACTTCGCGCTGATCGAAAGCCTGGCCAAGCACTACCGCTTCAACGCCGAGACGCCCTGGGACGAGCTGCCGGCCGCAGTGCAGCAGGTGGTGCTGCACGGCTCCGGCGAGGAAGAGATCAAGTTCAGCTATGTCATGGAGTCGGGCAACTTCCAGGGCAAGAAGCTGACCAAGAAGCACCCGTTCGAGGGCGTGCTCCCCAACATGCAGAGGCGCTACCGCGAGACCGACTCCGCCGTGGTGCGCGAGGACCTGGCCCGCTACCGTAGCGTGCAACCCTGCCCGGAATGCCATGGCTCGCGGCTGCGCCGCGAGGCGCGCCATGTCAAGGTGGGCGAAGGCGCGCAGGCGCGCGCGATCTACGAGATCAGCGCCGTCACGCTGCGCGAGAGCCAGGCCTACTTCGACGGCCTGCAGCTGCACGGCTCCAAGGCGGAGATCGCTGCCAAGGTGGTGCGCGAGATCGGGCTGCGCCTGAAGTTCCTCAACGACGTGGGCCTGAACTACCTGAGCCTGGACCGCAGCGCTGAGACGCTGTCGGGCGGGGAGTCGCAGCGGATCCGCCTGGCCTCGCAGATCGGCTCAGGCCTCACCGGTGTGATGTACGTGCTGGACGAACCCAGCATCGGCCTGCACCAGCGCGACAACGACCGCCTGATCGGCACGCTGCAGCACCTGCGCGACCTGGGGAACAGCGTGCTCGTGGTCGAGCACGACGAGGACATGATGGCCGCGGCCGACCACATCATCGACATGGGGCCGGGTGCCGGCGTGCATGGCGGACGCGTCGTGGCCCAGGGCGACATCGACGCCGTGAAGGCCGATGCCGGCTCGTTGACGGGCCGCTACCTGTCGGGCGACCTGCGCATCGCCGTGCCGGCGCGGCGCACGCCCTGGCTGCCGGCCACGGGCGATGCGCCCAAGGGCGCGCTGCAGAGCATCAGCGTGCGTGGCGCGCGCGGCCACAACCTCAAGGGCGTGGACGTGGATTTCCCGGTCGGCCTGTTCACCTGCGTGACCGGCGTGTCGGGCTCGGGCAAGTCCACGCTGGTCAACGACACCTTGTACGCGGCGGCGGCGCGCCAGATCTACCGGGCGCACGAGGAGCCGGCGCCGCATGACGAGATCGCTGGGCTGGAGCAATTCGACAAGGTCATCAACGTCGACCAGTCACCGATCGGCCGCACGCCGCGCAGCAACCCGGCCACCTACACCGGCCTGTTCACACCGATCCGCGAGCTGATGGCCGAGGTGCCGACGGCGCGTGAGCGTGGCTACGGACCCGGACGGTTTTCCTTCAACGTGGCCGGCGGGCGCTGCGAGGCCTGCCAGGGCGACGGCGTCGTGAAGGTCGAGATGCACTTTCTGCCGGACGTCTACGTGCCGTGCGACGTCTGCCACGGCCAGCGCTACAACCGCGAGACGTTGGAAGTCGTCTACAAAGGCAAGAACATCGCCCAGATCCTGGATCTGACCGTCGAGGCGGCGTACGACTTCCTGCAGGCGGTGCCGGCGCTGGCGCGCAAGCTCAAGACGCTACTGGACGTGGGGCTCTCGTACATCAAGCTGGGCCAGGCGGCGACCACGCTGTCGGGCGGGGAGGCGCAGCGCGTCAAGCTGGCGCTGGAGTTGTCCAAGCGCGACACCGGCCGCACGCTGTACATCCTGGACGAGCCGACCACCGGCCTGCACTTCGCGGACATTGATCTCTTGCTGCGCGTGTTGCACCAGCTGCGCGATGCGGGCAACACCATCGTCGTGATCGAACACAACCTGGATGTGATCAAAACAGCGGACTGGTTGATCGACATGGGGCCGGAGGGTGGGGCTGGAGGCGGCCAGGTGCTGGCCGTCGGCACGCCCGAGCAGATCGCGGCGCACGATGCCAGCCACACGGGCCGCTACCTGCGCCGCTACCTGGCGGCTTGATTCAACCGTGGGGGCGGTTCAGCTGGCGCTGAACGACCTGGGCGAAGTTCCGGGCCGTGCGCCAGGTGCGCCAGACCAGGAGGCCGCGCCTCAGCCAGCGCCCCAGGGAACGCGGCCGACGCAGCACCAGCACGGCGCCGATGGCGCCCAGCGCCAACGGATGCCGCTGTACAAAGCTGCGTGCGGCCTGCACGGTGTGTGCGATGCGTTCGCCGAACTGCAGCAACTGGGCCACCGGCGCGAACTGGGCCGGCAACTGGCTGCGCTGCACGCTGATGCGTTCCAGCAAGCGGCCGCGCTCGCGCTCCAGCTCAGCGAGGCTCTTGCGGCGGCGCATGCTGGGCCGTCTCCTTCAGCTGCCGCAGGTCCTCCTGCAACTCCGCCAGGCTGGCGGCGAAAGGGTGGTCCTGCATGGCGCGCCGGTTGCGGATCCGGTGCTGCAACCAGATGGCGGCCGCAGCGAACAGGACGAGAAGGATGCTCAAGACGGCGATGCGCTGCTCCCACCACAGGGCAAGGGCCAGCCCAACCGCCATCAGCAACGCCATGCACCCGCAGAAGACCGCCAGCAGCGCCTGCGCCAGCATCTGCAGCGCACGGTGCTTCTCGATCTGGATCTCGTTGCCGATCAGCTGCAGCCGTGTGTGGCCGAGGTCCAGCAGTGTGGACAGCATGCGGCGCAAGGCGCCGACGGGGCCGGCGCCGGGGGCCGCGCTGCGCGGTCCGCTAGCCATGGCCGGCCCCGAAGCCCGGTTGCGGGCCGGTCAACGCCGGCCGAGGGCCAGGCCCAGCAGCACGCCGACCGCCGCGGCGACGCCGATGGCGGTCCAGGGCGACTCATGCACGTATTCGTCGGTGGCGCGCGCTGCCGCCTTGGTCTTGGCCAGCAGGGCTTCTTCCGCATCGACCAGCCGCAACTTGGCATCGTGCAGGCGAACCTGGATGCGCGCGCGCAGGTTGTTGACCTTCTCACCGGCCTGGTCGGCCGTGGCGCTCAGCATTTCCTCGGCATCGGAGATCACGGATTTGATGTCGCTGACCAGTTGTTCCTGGGATTCGACGCTGGATGCACTCGCTTTGGACATGGGATCTCCCTTCTGTGATGATGGACAACGGAATGTATGCAGAGTAGCAGATCCCGACGGCGCTTCAGCCTCCCGGCCGTGCCGCAAGGGTTTTTGCTGAAGCGAAGACTACACCGAGACAGGCGCTCCTTCGCACGCCGTCACAGAGGGTTTTGATGAAGGACAAGGTGCACATTGGCGATATCGACCTGTCACTCCGCTGTGGCGATGGCGGCAAAGGGATTGCGCCGTTGACGGCGGCGATGCCGTTGCTCGCGGCACCGTCCCGCGCGCTGGACCTTGTTGCCGATCGATTTCGCCAGGGCGTCGCCATGGCGCCGCCGCCCGGCAGAACCTAGATCTCGAATTCCTGACCGGCTTCCAGCCAGCGGATGTCGTGCGCGCCGGGCTGGTTGCCCTGGGTGGCGTTGCGATCGAACCGGTCGATCTCGGCCATGATCAGCACGGTCTCCGACGGCTTGGTGTGCGTGATGTAGACCGGCACGTTGCGCGTGTGGTCCATGTGCGCCAGTTCCTCTGCCAGCGCGACGGGGGACAGATGCAGGCTGCGCCGCGCGAGTTCCTGCTCCCGGTTGCTGAACGCCGTCTCGATCACCAGCATCGCCACATCCAGCTGCTCCAGTCGCAGCCAGAACGCCGGGTTGCGTTCCGTGTCGCCGGTGAACACCCAATGGGGCCCACCCGCCGAAACCGCATAGCCGCAGGCCGGCACCGTGTGCACCGCGGGCAGCGGTTCGATGGTCTTGCCGCAGACCTGGACGGGGATGCCGACCTCGACCTCGTGAAAGCGCACGAACGGAGCAGCTTCCGACGGGATCCGGCTGAAGTCCGGCCAGATCACGTTGTTGAAGACATGGGCCTGGAGCGCGGCAATGGTGCCCGGCAGCGCGTGCACGGTGATGGGCGTGCGCCGTTGCGATGCGATGGCATCGACCATGAGCGGAAGCGCGGCGATGTGGTCCAGGTGCGAATGGGTCAGGAACACATGGTCGATCAGGCGCATCTCATCCAGGCTCAGATCTCCGACGCCAGTGCCGGCGTCGACCAGCACGTCGGCATCGAGCAGAAAGGATGTCGTGCGACAGTCCTTTGCAATGGCGCCGGAACAGCCGAGCACGCGCAGTTTCATCCGGTTCCTTCGGTGAGATGAGGAGGTGGGCGCCCGACACCCCGGGCCGGATCGCGATGCCGAAGGCTACAGGCAGTGACGACCCGCTGTCGAGAAATTTTGCCGATTCCGTCGCGAACAATGTCCTGCACTTGCACGGGTTCCAAGCGGCTGCGCCGCTCGCTCAAGGGCTGTGGAGGAACTCCATCTGCGTGCCGGCCAGCTGGAGCACGTCGCCATGCTTGAGGTCCACGGGTGTCGTGCCGACAGTGATGCCGTTCACGAGCGGCGCGTGCGCCCCTTCCACATGCACGACGACATAGCCGTGGGGGCGCCGCGTGATGGCAGCGACGGCCACGCCTGCCTTGCCGATGGTGGTGACGACCTTGACGAGCGCCACTTCCCGTCCAGCGGCCGAGCCCGAGGTGACACGGATCGATGCCGGGGCGGCGGCTACTTCGAAATCGGCACCCAGCACGGTGTCGAAGGCCCGGCGCTGGGGCGTGGGCGCATCGGCGCGCGCGGCAGCCGGGGCAGGCGCGGCCGCCACGCGCATTTCGCTCGCATCCTGTGCATCGTGCAGGAACTTGATCTTGTACTTGCCGATCTCGACCATGTCGTTGTGGCGCAGCACCTGCCTGCGGATCGGCCGGCTGTTGACGTAGGTGCCGTTGGTGCTGTTGAGGTCTTCCAGCTGCACTTCGTTGCCGGTCATCAGCACGGCGGCATGCTCACCGCTGACTGCCAGGTGGTCGATCACGACATCGTTGTACGGGCGCCGGCCGAGCGTGGTGCGGTCCTTGGTGAGTTGAACTTCCTTGATGACTACACCGTCGATCGAGACGATCAACTTTGGCATGGCCGGCTCCTGGGTCTGATCATTTGGGTGTCGATGGCTATTCAAGTGCGCAACAACCTGGAAACCAGGCTGGGCCGTGTGGCGGGGACGGACATCGCTTGCGCGAGCAGGACGGTGATGTTATCCCGCCCACCATTGGCGTTCGCACGGTCCACGAGGCGGCGCGCCTTGTGCTCCAGCGAGCCGGCAGCGCGCAGGATGTCCCCGATCTCGCTGTCGTCTGCCATGTCCGACAGCCCGTCCGAGCACAACAGGTAGAGGTCGCCGGACTCCACCGTGAATTCGTTGATTTCCAGTTCGACCCCCGACTCGATGCCGAGCGCGCGCGTAACCAGGTTGCGCTGGGTGGACACCGCAGCCTGTGCCGGCGTGATCAGCCCGGCATCGAGCTGCTCCTGCAACAGGGAGTGGTCGCGTGTGATCTGCTGCAACTGTCCATCGCGCAATCGGTAGGCGCGCGAATCGCCGATGTGGCCCAGCACCAGCCGCTGCTCCTGGAATGCGGCGACGACCAGCGTGGTTCCCATGCCGGCGCAGTCCGGATCTGCCCGGGCCGTGCTCAGGATGGCCTGGTTCGCGTGCTGCACGCAGCGCTCCATGGCCTTGCGCACCTCGCGCACGGAAGCGCTCGGCCCGGCGGCGGCGAACCAGTCCGCCAGTTCGGCGAGGATCACATTGACGGCCATGCTGCTGGCCACTTCGCCGGCGTTGTAGCCACCCATGCCATCGGCCAGCACGCTGCAGCTGCAGACCGGGTCGAAAGCCGCTGCGTCTTCGTTGTTGTGGCGCAGCCGGCCAGGATGGGTCAGGGCCTGGAATTGGTAGTTCATGGCGTGCCCGGGCGATCGCCATCCAGGCCACCGGATGGCACCGGGCCGCTTGCATGGAAATGGATGTGCTGTGCCTGCACTCGTGCCCTTTGCCTGGCTTGCGTTTGCATGGGAACACCACGCATGCGGGCGAAGGGCGCTCAGCGGCTAAGGCCAGCAGCAGCGCACCGGACTAGGCCAGGGGCGTGGGCTCCACATTCTGTTACATGGCGAGGCGATTTGCGGCAGCGCAAGAAAAAATATCGCCAGAATGGGGCCAAATGGTGCGCTGTCTGCGCTGTTCCTGCAACAGCGCAGTCGCCAAGGCTGGCTCAAGCGTTGCCGCGGCGCTGCAACCAGTTGCCCACCGCCACGACGAGCACGGCGCCGGCCAGACCGGCGGCCTTGACCGTGGTTTCGCTGACCGCGCCCAGGTACTGGACCACGGCCGGGTCGGTCAGCAGCATTTCGCCGGCCAGGAAGCCCAGCAAGGCCGCGCCGATCGTGATGATGATGGGGAAGCGCTCCATGACCTTGGTCAGCAACGACGCGCCGAACACGATCAGCGGGATGCTGACCAGCAGGCCCACCACCAGCAGCGGCAGATTGCCCTGCGCGGCGGCCGCGACGGCCAGCACGTTGTCCAGGCTCATGACCAGGTCGGCCACGAGGATGGTGCGGATCGCATTGAACATGCCGGAGACTTCGGTGCTACCGTCGTCGCCGTCGCCTTCGCCCATCAGCAGGTCCACGCCGATGTAGGTCAGCAGTCCGGCGCCGACGATCTTGAGGAAGGGCAGGGTCAGCAGGCGGATCGCCACGATGGTCAGCACGATCCGCATCACGATGGCGGCGGCGCTGCCGAAGAAGATGGCCTTGCCCCGCTGCTCGGGCTTGAGCGTGCGTGCGGCCATGGCGATGACGACAGCGTTGTCGCCCGACAGCACCACGTTGGCCAGCAGGATGGAGCCGAAGGCGCTCCAGAACGTGGTGGAAGACAGGTCGAGACCCAGGAACATGATCGATTTCTCCGGCTGTTATGAATGCGAAAGCGCCCGTACAGGGCGCTTTCTTGTATGCCGGGTCAGTTTACCCAGCGATCCGGAGCGACGCAGTTCGTGGAACTGCGTAGCCTGACCAGAACCTGACCGGTTCTTACAGCTTGGACTTGAGCAGGCGGCCCAGTTCCGAGAAGTTGCGCGTGATCGTGAAACCGCACTCTTCCATGATGGCCAGCTTGGCATCGGCCGTGTCGGCGCCGCCGGAGATCAGCGCGCCGGCGTGGCCCATGCGCTTGCCCGGAGGGGCGGTCACGCCCGCGATGAAGCCGACCACGGGCTTCTTCATGTTGTCCTTGCACCAGCGGGCCGCGTCAGCCTCGTCCGGGCCGCCGATCTCGCCGATCATGATCACGGCGTCCGTTTCCGGATCGTCGTTGAAGGCCTTCATCACGTCGATGTGCTTCAGGCCGTTGATCGGGTCGCCACCGATGCCGACGGCACTGGACTGGCCCAGGCCGATCTCGGTCAGCATGGCCACGGCTTCATAGGTCAGCGTGCCGGAGCGCGAGACCACACCGACGCGGCCCTTGCGGTGGATGTGGCCGGGCATGATGCCGATCTTGATCTCGTCGGGCGTGATCAGGCCGGGGCAGTTCGGGCCCAGCAGCAGCGTCTTCTTGCCGCCGGCGGCTTCCTTGGCCTTCATCTTGTTGCGCACTTCCAGCATGTCGCGGACCGGGATGCCCTCGGTGATGCAGATGGCCATGTCCAGGTCGGCTTCGACGGCTTCCCAGATCGCGGCGGCGGCGCCAGGAGGCGGCACGTAGATCACCGACACGGTGGCGCCGGTCTGCTGGGCGGCTTCCTTGACGGAGGCGTAGATCGGGATGTTGAAGATCGACTCGCCGGCCTTCTTCGGGTTCACACCGGCGACGAAGGCGTT
The DNA here is from genome assembly GCF_014652235.1 of Pseudorhodoferax aquiterrae. GTDB lineage: Bacteria > Pseudomonadota > Gammaproteobacteria > Burkholderiales > Burkholderiaceae_C > Pseudorhodoferax > Pseudorhodoferax aquiterrae. Next base: position 38,786 of record NZ_BMYK01000024.1, on the reverse strand, counting down.
CTTGCCATTCGCGTATTCCTGGCACTTTTCCGTGTGGAACTGGCCGGTCTTGCCGGTGATGCCCTGGGTGATGACCTTGGTGTCTTTGTTGATGTAGATCGACATGACGCTTCCTTACTTCTTGACCGAGCCCACGACCTTCTGGGCCGCTTCCGCCATGGTGTCTGCGCTGATGATGGGAAGGCCCGATTCGGCCAGCATCTTCTTGCCCAGCTCTTCGTTCGTGCCCTTCATGCGCACGACCAGCGGCACGGACAGGTTCACGGCCTTGCAGGCTGCGATCACGCCGGTGGCGATGGTGTCGCACTTCATGATGCCGCCGAAGATGTTGACCAGGATGGCCTGGACGTTCTTGTTCTTCAGCATGATCTTGAAGGCTTCGGTCACCTTCTCGGGCGTGGCGCCGCCGCCCACGTCCAGGAAGTTGGCCGGCTCGCCGCCGAACAGCTTGATGGTGTCCATGGTCGCCATGGCCAGGCCCGCGCCGTTGACCAGGCAGCCGATGTTGCCGTCCAGGCTGATGTAGGCCAGGTCGAACTTGGAGGCTTCCACTTCGGCCGGGTCTTCCTCGTCCAGGTCGCGCAGGGCCACGATCTCGGGGTGGCGGAACAGCGCGTTGCTGTCGAAGTTGAACTTGGCGTCCAGCGCGATGATCTGGCCCTTGCTGTCACGGTTCAGCGGATTGATCTCGACCAGCGAGGCGTCCGTTTCCATGTAGCAGGTATAGAGCTTCTTGAACACGTCCACGGCCTGGGCGGTGGAATCGGCCGGGATGCCGATGCCGTCGGCGATCTGCTTGGCCTGCGCATCGGTCAGGCCTTCCTTGGGGTCGGCGTAGACGGTGATGATCTTTTCGGGCGAGGAGTGGGCCACTTCCTCGATGTCCATGCCACCTTCGCTGGAGGCGATGAAGGCGACCTTCTGCGTGGCGCGGTCGGTCACGGCAGAGACGTAGTACTCCTTCTGGATGTCGGCGCCGTCCTCGATGTACAGGCGGCGGACCTTCTGGCCTTCCGGGCCGGTCTGGTGCGTCTTGAGCTGCATGCCCAGGATCTGGCCGGCCAGTTCCTTGACCTGCTCGATGCTCTTGGCCACCTTCACGCCACCGCCCTTGCCGCGGCCGCCCGCATGGATCTGGGCCTTGACCACCCACACCGGGCCGCCGAGTTTCTGGGCGGCCTCGACCGCCTCCTGCACCGTGTAAGCCGGAATGCCGCGGGGCACCGGTACGCCGAACTTGGCAAGGATTTCCTTGCCTTGGTACTCGTGAATCTTCATGAGGAGGTCTCTCGGAAGAGGGTTGGGGACGGGAGGGCGAAAAACATTCGCTGTTGTCCACCAGCGACGGATGCTTGACAACCAGACTGCGGACAGCCAGCGACTGTATCATGGTGCGCTGCACCAATTTTGTGCGGTCAACACGTACTTTCACGAGGCACAGCACCATGGCCAAGGTCTTCATCGATGGCGAAGCCGGCACCACCGGACTGCAGATCCGCGAGCGGCTGCAGGCCATGCCGCAGATCGAACTCGTCAGCATCGCGCCCGAGTTGCGCAAGGATGTCGCGGCCAAGCGCGAACTCATGGCCGGTGTGGACCTGGTCGTGCTGTGCCTGCACGACGACGCGGCCATCGAGTCGGTCGCGCTGATCGACCAGCTGCAGGGCAGTAAACCCAAGATCGTCGACGCCTCGACGGCGCACCGCGTGAACCCGTCCTGGGTCTTCGGCTTTCCCGAGCTCGTGGCCGGCCAGGCCCAGAAGGTGGCCCAGGCCGACCGCGTCGCCAATCCGGGCTGCTACGCCACGGGCGCCATCGCCATCGTGCGGCCGCTCGTCGATGCCGGCCTGCTGCCCGCGGACTTCCCGATCGCGCTGCCCTCGGTCAGCGGCTACTCCGGTGGTGGCCGCACCATGATCGAGGCCTACGAGAAGAACGAAGCGCCGCTGTTCGAGACCTATGCGCTGGGCCTCAAGCACAAGCACATCCCCGAGATCATGAAGTACACAGGGCTCACGCGCCGGCCGGTCTTCATTCCCTCGGTCGGCAACTTCCGCCAGGGCATGCTGGTGCAGTTGCCGCTGCACCTGGACGACCTGCCCGGCAAGCCGCGCGCCGCCGACCTGCAGGCGGCGCTGGCCAGCCACTATGCCAAGAGCAACACGCCGGAGCAGTTCGTGCGGGCGCTGCCGCCCACCGACAGCGGCAAGCTCGATGCGCTGGCGCTCAACGACACCAACCAGCTCGAGATCCGCGTGTTCCCGAACGAGGACGCGCGCCACGCCGTCGTCATCGCGCGGCTGGACAACCTGGGCAAGGGTGCCAGCGGCGCCGCGGTGCAGAACCTCAAGCTGATGCTTGGCCTGTGAGCGCGCGGTTCAGGACTTGTCGCCCGGCCGCGGGCTGAGTGCGTAGGGCAGCGCGCCCAGCAGCACCAGCACGCCGGCGCAGCCGAAGATCGCCGACCAGGTCCACTCCAAGGTCCAGCCCGCGCGCTGGCCCTTGTCGGCGATCTGACCGAAGGCCCAGGCCGTCAGCGCCGAACCCAGGAACACGAAGCTGTTGAGCACGCCCAGGCCGCGCCCGCGCAGGGCCGGCGGCAGCAGTTCGCGGCCATGCGTCATGACCAACGGGTGCAGCATGCCGATGGTCACGAGCAGGGCCATGGCGGCCAGGTGCGCCAGCATGGCGCCGCCGCCTGGCCAGAGCACCAGCACGAGTGCACCGGCCAGCGACAGCAGCGTCCACGCCAGCACGGTGGCGCGCAGGCCGCCGCGGCGCACCAGCCGCGGCAGCAGCAGCGCGGTGCCGAAGCAGGCGATGGTCACGGCCGACAGTGCCAGTCCGCGGCCCTGCGTCTGCAGCCCGAACAAGTCCGCCAGGTAGGGACCGCCCCAGGCGTTGCGAAAGCTGGTGCCGGCCGCCATGGCCACGCACAGCGGGATCAGTGTCCACAACGCGGGCCGCAGCAGCAGTGCGGCGCTGGAGCCGACCATGGCCAGCGGCGACTCGCTGCGCGCATCGGCATCGCCCTCGTCGTCCAGCGTGCGCCACACGGCTGTGCAGGCGATGAGCATGCACACACCAGCCAGTGCCAGCGGCACCCGCCATCCCAGGTGCTGGGCCAGCCAGCCGAGCGGCAAGGTCGAGCACAAGGCGCCCAGCATGCCGGTGGCGTTGGCGCGGCCGACGAAGGCCACGTACTGCGCCGGCGGCAGCTGCGCCCCGGCGTAATGCATGAGGCCCATGAACACCGGCGCGCAGGCCAGGCCCAGACCGGCCTGGGCCAGCATGGCCGTTGGCCCGTTCGGCGCGAAGACGAACAGCAGCGAGGACGCCACGCCGATGGACATCAGCCAGCGCGTGGGCCGGCCCACGCCCCAGCGGTCGAACGCGATGCCGACCGGGACCTGTGCGGCCGCGAACGACAGGAAGAAGCACGAGGACAGCAGGCCGAAGCCGGCGGCGGACAGCGCCAGGTCGCGCTGCAGTTCGGGCGCGATCACGGCCAGGCAGCTGCGGAAGAACTGGCTCAGGCCGAAGGCGAAGGTCAGCGCCGAGAGGGCGCGGGCGGGGGAGGCGGGCATTCAGCCCGCATTGTCGGGCCGGTGGCGCAGCACGCGCGTCACCACGGCGCTGGAGAAGCCGCGGGCCAGCAGGAAGCGGCTTTGCCGTGCGTGTTCGCGTGCATCGGCGGCGGGTTCGAAGCGGCGTTGCCACAGCGCAAGGGCGCGTTCGAACTCGCTGTCGGCCAGGCCCGCCACGGCTTGGGCGATGGCCGCGGGCGCCACGCCCTTGTGCTGCAGCTCCTGACGCAGGCGCAGCGCCCCATATTGGGCGGCCCGCTGGTGCAGCACGGATTCGACCACGCGCGCCTCGCTGATGAAGCCCTTGGCCTGCAGTTCATCGAGCGCGCGCGCGAGTTGCTCGGCGTCGTCGGTGTGGCGCGCGAGCTTGCGCTCGAGTTCCGGGCGCGAATGCTCGCGCTGGGCCAGCAGGCGCAGCGCCCGGCCTTTCAGCGAGGGCGCAGGCCGGCCGTTGTTCACTCGCCCTTGGCCGGAGCGGCCGCGGGTGGCAGCAGCGCGATGCCCAGGTTTTCGCGCACCTTGTTCTCGATCTCGCGCGCCAGGTCGGGGTTCTCGCGCAGGAACTCGCGCGCGTTGTCGCGGCCCTGGCCGATCTTCTCGCCGTTGTAGGCGTACCAGGCGCCGGACTTGTCGACGATGCGCGCTTCCACGCCCATGTCGATGATCTCGCCCTCGCGCGAGATGCCCTCGCCGAACAGGATGTCGAACTCGGCCGTCTTGAACGGTGGCGAGACCTTGTTCTTGACCACCTTGACCTTGGTCTCGTTGCCGATCGCGTCGTCGCCCTTCTTGATCGTGCCGGTGCGGCGGATGTCGATGCGCACCGAGGCGTAGAACTTCAGCGCGTTGCCGCCCGTGGTGGTCTCGGGGCTGCCGAACATCACGCCGATCTTCATGCGGATCTGGTTGATGAAGATGACCATGCAGTTGGTCTTCTTGATCGTGGCCGTGAGCTTGCGCAGCGCCTGGCTCATGAGGCGGGCCTGCAGGCCGGGCAAAGAGTCGCCCATCTCGCCCTCGAGTTCGGCCTTGGGCGTCAGCGCGGCGACCGAGTCGACCACGATCAGGTCCACGGCACCCGAGCGCACCAGGCTGTCCACGATCTCCAGGGCCTGTTCGCCGGTGTCGGGCTGGCTGATCAGGAGGTCGGACAGGGTCACGCCCAGCTTCTGGGCGTACTGCACGTCCAGCGCGTGCTCGGCGTCGACGAAGGCGCAGGTGCCGCCCTGCTTCTGCATCTCGGCGATGACCTGCAAGGTGAGCGTGGTCTTGCCCGAGGATTCCGGGCCGTAGATCTCGACCACGCGGCCGCGCGGCAGGCCGCCCACGCCCAGCGCGATGTCCAGGCCCAGCGAACCGGTGGAGACGACCTGGATGTCCTCGATGGCCTCGCCTTCGCCCAGGCGCATGATGGTGCCCTTGCCGAACTGCTTTTCGATCTGGGCCAGGGCGGCCTGCAAGGCCTTGGCCTTCTCGGCCTGTGCTGCGTTGTTCTTCACCGGTGCGTCCATGAAAAATCTCCTTGAGATCAATGACTTGCCAACTGCACCCGGACTGTGACTCCATACTGTCTGGATGCTTGACCAGTAGTGTAGTGCAGGCGTTGCTTCGAAGAATCACATTTTTTGGTCAGTTTGCCTTACGATCTGCTGATGCAGACCGCCGCCCTCGATGACGCCTGGCGCACCACCCATCTGGGGCGCTTGATGGGCGATGCCTTGCGCCGCTTCGACACGCGTGTGCTGGCCCTGATGGCGCACGACGTGCAAGTACCGCTGGCCCTGTCCAACCTCGCGGCGCGCGCCCAGGTGAGTGCCGCGCATGTGCACATCACGCGGCACCTGGACGCCGGCGGCACGCGGCCCGGTGTGCTGGCCGAACGCGCCGGCATGAGCAAGCAGGCCATGGGCGACCTGATCGCGCAGTGCGAGGCCTGGGGCCTGGTCACGCGGGCGGCCGACCCGCACGACGCGCGCGCCCGCATCGTGCGCTTCACGCCGGACGGCCTGGCCTGGCAGCAGGCCTTCCGTGGGGCGCTGGTGCAGGCCGAGGCCGAGTTCCGCGAGGCGGTCGGGGCCGAAGTGGCCACCGTCGTGCGCCTGGGGCTGGAAGCCTACGTGGGCTCCTAGAATTTCTGTTTCGCCTGCCCAACCGGAGAACCGCATGCGCATTCTGATCGCCGAGGATGACCAGGTGCTGGCCGACGGCCTGCTGCGCGCGCTGCGCAGCTCCGGCGCGGCCGTGGACCATGTGGCCAGCGGCACCGAAGCCGATGCCGCGCTGCGCACGAGCAGCCAGTTCGACCTGCTGATCCTGGATCTGGGGCTGCCGCGCATGCACGGCCTGGAGGTGCTGCGCGCATTGCGCGGCCGCGGCTCGGCGCTGCCGGTGCTGATCCTGACCGCGGCCGACAGCGTGGAGGAACGCGTCAAGGGCCTGGATTACGGCGCCGACGACTACATGGCCAAGCCGTTCTCGCTGCAGGAGCTCGAGGCCCGCGTGCGCGCGCTCACGCGGCGCGGCACCGGCGCCACCAGCAGCTCCATCCGCCATGGGCCGCTCGAATACGACCAGGCCGGCCGCGTGGCCACCATCGATGGCCGCATGGTCGAACTCTCGGCGCGCGAACTGGGCCTGCTGGAAGTGCTGTTGCAGCGCGCCGGCCGCCTGGTCAGCAAGGACCAGCTGGTCGAGCGCCTGTGCGAATGGGGCGAGGAGGTCTCGACCAACGCCATCGAGGTCTACATCCACCGCCTGCGCAAGAAGATCGAGAAGGGCCCGATCCGCATCGCCACCGTGCGTGGCCTGGGCTACTGCCTCGAGAAGATCAGCGCGTGAAGCTGTTCCAGCGCGAGCAGCGGTCGCTGTTCGGCGAGATCCTGGACTGGATGCTGACGCCGCTGCTGCTGCTGTGGCCCGTCAGCCTGGTGCTGACCTGGCTCGTGGCCCAGGGCATCGCCGGCAACCCCTTCGACCGCGCGCTGGAGCACAACGTGCGCGCGCTGGCCCAGCAGGTGGCGCTGCCCAAGAGCGGGCGCTTGCAGTTCAGCCTGCCGCCCCCGGCGCACGAGATCCTGCGCGCCGACGAATCCGACCAGGTCTTCTACCAGGTGCTGGGCCCGCGCGGCGAGCTGCTGGCCGGCGAGCGCGAACTGGCGTTGCCGCGCGACGCCGAACGCGGCCAGAGCGGCGAGGTGCGGCTGCGCGACGACGAGCTGCGCGGCCTGGGCCTGCGCGTGGCCTACACCTGGGTGGCGCTGGACAGCAGCGGCCAGACCGCCCTCGTGCAGGTGGCCGAGACGCGCGAGAAGCGCTCGGTGCTGGCGGCCGAGATCATCAAGGGCGTGATGCTGCCGCAGTTCGTCATCCTGCCGCTCGCGGTGCTGCTGGTCTGGCTCGCGCTGGTGCGCGGCATCAAGCCGCTGTCCGAACTCGAAGAGCGCATCCGCGCGCGCAAGCCCGACGACCTGTCGCCGCTGGACGACCGCACCGTGCCGCTGGAAGTCGCGCCGCTGGTGTCCTCGGTCAACGACCTGCTCACGCGGCTCAAGGACTCCATCGCCACGCAGAAGCGCTTCCTGGCCGACGCCGCGCACCAGCTCAAGACGCCGCTGGCGGGCCTGCGCATGCAGGCCGACCTCGCGCAGCGCGATGGCGCCAATGCCGACGAGCTCAAGCAGTCGCTGCTGCAGATCCGCCGCTCCAGCATCCGCGCCACGCACACGGTCAACCAGCTGCTGGCGCTGGCACGCGCCGAAAACGCCGGCGCGCCCATCGCGCGCCAGCCCTGCGACCTCGCGCGGCTGGTCATGGACGTGGTGCAGGAGGCGCTGCCGCGCGCCATGGACAAGTCGCTGGACCTGGGCTACGACGGCGCCTTGCCCGGCGCACCCGGCGTGCAGCTCGAAGGCAATGCCACGTTGCTCAAGGAACTCGTGCGCAACCTCGTCGACAACGCGATCGCCTACACGCCCTCGCGCCCGGGGCGGCCCGGCGTGGTGACCGCCCGTGTGCTGGCGGCCGACGCCGAGGGCCCGCTGCGGCTGCAGGTGGAGGATTCGGGCCCCGGCATCCCGGGCGCCGAGCGCGAGCTGGTGTTCCAGCCCTTCTACCGCGCGCTCGGCACCGATGCCGACGGCTCCGGCCTGGGCCTGTCCATCGTGCGCGAGATCGCGGACCAGCACGGCGCCGCGGTGGCGCTGCGCGATGCGCATGCGGGCCAGCAGCCGCCAGGCACCTGCGTGGAAGTGCGCTTCGGCCCGGAGCCTGCGCGCAGTTGAGAGGCCGCGTTCAGCAGGGCGCCAGCGGCCGGCCGGCCAGCAGGCCCTGCACCTGCTCGCGCAGGGCGGCATCAGCGGCCGGCAGGCGCAACCGTGCTGCCGTCGGCTCGCGGTGCTCGGCCACCACGCGCGCCGTGCGCACGCCGCGGCGCGCCAGCTGCGCCAGGTGTTCGTTGGCCGCCTCCTGGGTCGAGAACACGCCGAGCGACAGGCCCGGCGCCAGCGCGGGCTGCGTGATCGGTGCCGTGTCCACGCGCAGCGCGCGCAACTCGGCACGCTTCTTCTCGAGCGCCTCCGTGTCGTTGTAGCGGCCCATGTAGACGATCCAGCGGTCGGGCGGCGCCATGGGCTCCAGCGACCAGGCCGACGCCGGCACTCCACCGGCGCCCAGGGCCTGGCGCAGGGCCTGTGCCTGGGCGTTGTCGAACGGTCCGGCCTGCAGGCAGGCCACGGTGGGCGCCGGGGCCTCGGCCTGCGCGGCAGGGATGGTGGGTGCGGCCGGGGGCGCCGGTGCGGCGGGCTCCGGCCCGGATGCCGCCGGGGCGGCCGGCGCCACGCGCAGCGCCTCGGGCCGGATCTGCTGCTCCAGGCGCTGCGGCTCGCGCGCCGATTCCGGCGCCAGCCCCACCGGCGCCAGCAGGCCCTGCGACCAGGCGAAGTAGGCCCCGTTGGCGAACAGCAGGGCCAGGGCCGTGGTCCGCAACAGCATGCTCAGGCCTTCACCGGCCGCACGCTGACCTCCGAGCTGCTGATGCGTTGCAGCCCCTGCGCCGTCTGCACGCGCAGCGCGCCGTCGGGGTCGACCCCGTCGCCCACGCCCTCGGTGCCGTCGGACAGGCGCAGCGGCCGGCCCTTGAGCAGGTCGCGCGCTTCGAAGGCCGCGCGGAACGGCGCGAAGCCCTCGGCCTCGAAGCGCTGGATGGTCTGCACCAGCGGCAGCGCGATGGCGCGCAGGGCCTGGCCGGCGTCCCAGCCGGGTTGCAGTTCGGCCAGCGCGGCAGGCGGTGTCGACAGCCCGTCGCCGTCACGCGGCGCGATGTTGAGGCCGATGCCTACGATGGCATGGCGCTCGCTGCCGCCCGCCACGGTCTCGATCAGGATGCCGGCCAGCTTGCGGTCTTCGAACCAGACGTCGTTGGGCCACTTGAGCTGCAGCGCCGGGTGCAGCGCGCCGACCACGGCCACGCCCACGGCCAGCGACAGGCCCGACCAATCCCGCGGTGCCAGCGGCAGCGCCAGCGACATGGCCAGCGAGCTGCCCGCATCGCCCTGCCAGGGCCGGCCCATGCGGCCGCGCCCTGCCGTCTGGCGCTCGGCCACGAGCAGCGTCGGCTCGGGCCGGCCGGCGCGGATGCGGCGCATCAGTTCGCTGCTGGTGGAGTCGATCTCGGGCAGCACCTCGACCGTGAAGCCCGGCAGCAACGGCGCCACCGCTTCCCAGATGTCCTCGGCGGGCCAGCGCTGCATGCTCATGGCCGCTTGCGCGGCTTGGGCGACAGCAGCGTGCCGCGGCAGCTCTTGGCGCCGCACCAGCAGGGGTACTCGGCCTTGAGCTTCTTGGTGTAGGGCTCGTCGATGATGAGCCCGTAGTCGTAGTTGAGTTCCTCGCCGGCGCGGATGTCGCGCAGCGCCTTGATGAAGATGCGGCCATCCTGCTCGTCGGCGATGCAGTTGGGCTCGCAGGCGTGGTTGATCCAGCGCGAGGAGTTGCCGCCGTAGGTGGCGTCGATGACGCGGTCCTCGTCGACGTGGAAGTAGAAGGTGTGGTTGGGGTCGCTCGGGTCGTGCGGGTGGCGGTCCTGCGCCTCCTGCCAGCTGATGATCTCGCCCACGTACTCGATGATGGTCTCGCCCTCGGCGATGTCCTGCACGGCGAACACGCCCTTGCCATGCACGCCCGAGCGGCGGGCCTGGATGCGGCGCGTGGGCGCAGCGGGGCGCTGGGTTTTTGAAGCCACGGCGAAACTCTGTTAGTTTAGAAAAAGGACGTGCGCGCATGCGCGCGAGGGCCGGATTGTAGGAGCCGCCTTCGGCTCGGCGCGGTGCGCGCTGGATTACATTCGCAGCCAATTTGGAAGGCGCCCGGCCGGCAGGCCGGCGCAAAAGGACATCGCAGAGTTTTTATGAGCAAGACCTTGGTGATCGCCGAAAAGCCGTCGGTGGCGCAGGACATCGTGCGCGCACTCACGCCGGTGGCCGGCAAGTTCGACAAGCACGACGAGTACTTCGAGAGCGAGAAGTACGTCGTCACGAGCGCGGTCGGCCACCTGGTGGAGATCCAGGCGCCGGAGCAGTACGACGTCAAGCGCGGCAAGTGGAGCTTCGCCCACCTGCCCGTGATCCCGCCGCACTTCGACTTGAAGCCCGTGGACAAGACCAAGTCGCGGCTCAACGCCGTCGTCAAGCAGGCCAAGCGCAAGGACGTCACCGCGCTCGTGAACGCCTGCGACGCGGGCCGCGAGGGCGAACTGATCTTCCGCCTGATCGAGCAGTACGCGGGCGGTGCCAAGCCGCTGGGCAAGCCGATCAAGCGCCTGTGGCTGCAGTCCATGACGCCGCAGGCCATCCGCGAGGGCTTCGACCGCCTGCGCAGCGAGGCGCAGATGCAGGGCCTGGCCGACGCGGCGCGCTCGCGCTCGGAGGCCGACTGGCTGGTCGGCATCAACGGCACGCGCGCCATGACGGCCTTCAACTCGCGTGACGGCGGCTTCTTCCTGACCACGGTCGGCCGCGTGCAGACGCCCACGCTGTCGGTGGTGGTCGAGCGCGAGGAGCAGATCCGCAAGTTCGTGAGCCGCGAGTACTGGGAGATCCACGGCGTCTTCGACGCGCAGGCCGGCCAGTACCCCGGCAAGTACTTCGACCCGGCCTTCAAGAAGGCCGCGGCACCGCTGCTGCTGAATGCACAAGGAGTGGGCGAGCCCGACCCCGAGCAGCGCGCCGACCGGGTCTGGAACGCGCGCGACGCCCAGGCCATCGCCGAGGCCGTGCGCGGCCAGCCAGCCACGGTCACCGAAGAGAGCAAGCCCACGACCCAGGCCAGCGGCCTGCTGTTCGACCTGACCTCGCTGCAGCGCGAGGCCAACAGCCGCTTCGGCTTCTCGGCCAAGACCACGCTGGCACTCGCGCAAAGCCTGTACGAGCGCCACAAGGCCCTGACCTACCCGCGGACCGACTCGCGCGCGCTGCCCGAGGACTACCTGCCCGTGGTCAAGGACACCATGAAGATGCTCGCCACGAGCGGCATGAAGCATCTGGCGCCGTTCGCGCAGCAGGCCATCGACGGCAACTACGTCAAGCCCAGCAAGCGCGTGTTCGACAACGCCAAGGTGTCGGACCACTTCGCCATCATCCCCACGCTGCAGGCCCCGAGCGGCCTGTCCGAGGCCGAGCAGAAGCTCTACGACTTCGTCGTGCGGCGCTTCCTCGCGGTGTTCTTCCCGAGCGCCGAATTCCAGGTCACCACGCGCATCAGCACGGTCGAGACGCAGGGCCGCAAGTACGCGTTCCGCTCCGATGGCAAGGTGCTGGTCAAGCCGGGCTGGATGGCCATCTACGGCAAGGAAGCCGAAGGCGAGGACGACGAGAAGGAAGGCGGCAAGCGCCTGGTGCCTGTGCAGCCCGGCGAGAAGGTGTGCGTGGCGTCTGCCGAGGCCAAGGGCCTGAAGACCCGCCCGCCGGCACGCTACTCTGAAGCCACGCTGCTGGGCGCCATGGAAGGCGCGGGCAAGCTCATCGACGACGACGAGCTGCGCGAGGCCATGCAGGAGAAGGGCCTGGGCACACCGGCCACGCGCGCGGCCATCATCGAAGGCCTGCTCAACGAAAAGTACATGCTGCGCGAAGGCCGCGAGCTGATTCCCACGGCCAAGGCCTTCCAGCTCATGACGCTGCTGCGCGGCCTGGGCGTGGAGGAGCTCTCCAAGGCCGAGCTCACCGGCGAGTGGGAGTACAAGCTGGCCCAGATGGAGAAGGGCGCGCTCTCGCGCGACGCCTTCATGCGCGAGATCGCGCAGATGACCGAGCACATCGTCAAGAAGGCCAAGGAATACGACCGCGACACCGTGCCGGGCGACTACGCCACGCTCAGCGCGCCGTGCCCCAACTGCGGCGGCGTGGTCAAGGAGAACTACCGCCGCTACGCCTGTGCGGGCAAGAGGGGTTCGGGCCAGGACGCCTGCGGCTTCTCGTTCACCAAGTCGCCCGCGGGCCGCACCTTCGAGATCGCCGAGGCCGAGGCCCTGGTGCGCGACAAGCACATCGGCCCGCTGGAAGGTTTCCGCTCCAAGGCCGGCTGGCCCTTCGTGGCCGAGATCCGCCTGGCCTTCAGCGAGGAAGACAAGAACTGGAAGCTGGAGTTCGACTTCGGCGACGACGAGAAGGACCCGGCCGAGACCGGCGAGGTCGTCGACTTCAGCGGCCAGCAGAGCCTGGGACCCTGCCCCAAGTGCGGTGCCGGCGTGTTCGAGTTCGGCAGCAACTACATCTGCGAGCACTCGGTGCCCACGCCCCGGCAGCCCCAGCCCACCTGCGACTTCAAGACCGGCAAGGTCATCCTGCAGCAGCCCGTGGACGAGGCCCAGATCAGGAAGCTCCTGGCCGAGGGCAAGACCGACCTGCTCGACAAGTTCGTGAGCATGCGCACGCGGCGCAGCTTCAAGGCCTTCCTCGCGTGGAACAAGGACGAGGGCAAGGTGAGCTTCGAGTTCGAGCCGCGCGAGTCCAAGTTCCCGCCGCGCAAGACGGGCGCGTTCGCCGCCAGGAAGGCGGCGCCGGCCAAGAAGGCCGCGCCTGCGAAGAAGACGCCGGTCGCCAAGGCCGTCAAGGCCGCCACGGCCAAGACACCGCGCAAGGCCGCGGCGGGCACGGGCCTGAAACCCAGCGCCGCGCTGGCCGCCGTCATCGGCGACACCCCCGTGCTGCGCACCGAGGCCACCAAGAAGCTGTGGGACTACATCAAGGCCAAGGGCCTGCAGGACCCCAAGGACAAGCGGAGCATCCAGGCCGACCCGGCTCTGCAGGCGGTGTTCGGCAAGCCCAGCGCGACCATGTTCGAGATCGCCGGCATCCTCGGCAAGCATCTGGCCTGAGCCCAGCACCCCGGGCGCAGGAGCGGCGACGCTCCTGCGCCTTTTTCTTTCAGGAGACACCACACCATGCGCATCCCCTTCCTCCGCCGCAGCCTGCTGGCCGGCCTGGCCCTGTCCGTGCTCGCGCCGCTGGCCCAGGCGGCCTGGCCCGAAAAGCCGATCCGCCTGGTCGTGCCCTTCCCGCCGGGCCAGGCCTCGGACATCTTCGCGCGCGCGCTCGCAGAGCAGCTCGGAAAGCGCCTGGGCCAGCCCATCGTGGTGGACAACAAGGCCGGCGCGGGCAGCAACATCGGCACCGAGATGGTGGCGCGTGCCGCGCCCGACGGCTACACGCTGCTGATCGCGGGCAGCGCCATGGCCGTGAACCAGACGCTGTACAAGAAGCTCAACTACGACCCGGCCAAGGACCTGGTCGGCATCTCGCTGATCGCCAAGGTGCCGCTGGTCTTCCTGGCCACGCCGGCGTCCGGCATCAAGACGCTGGCGCAGATGGTGCAGCAGGCCAAGGCCGCGCCGGGCCGGCTCAACTACGCCAGCGCCGGCATCGGCGGCTCGCAGCACCTCTCGGGCGAGATGCTCAAGGCCCAGGCCGGTGTGTTCATCACCCACATCCCCTACCGCGGCAGCGGTCCGGCCCAGGCCGACTTCCTCGGAAACCAGGTGCCGCTCATGGTGGACTCGGTCACGGCCGCGCTGGCCAACATCCAGGCCGGCCGCGCCGTGCCGCTCGCGGTGACCTCGGCCACACGCTCGAGCCAGTTGCCGGACGTGCCGACCGTGCGCGAGAGCGGCGTGGCCGGGCTGAAGGACTTCGAGGCCGTGGGCTGGCTGGGCCTGATGGCGCCGCACGGCACGCCGGCGGACACCGTGGCGCGGCTGAACCAGGAGGTGGTGGAAATCCTGCGCAGCGAGTCCATGGTCAAGTTCATGCGCGACCGCGGCTCCGAGGCCGCGCCCACCACGGGTCCGGAGTTCGACCGCTTCATCGCCAGCGAGATCACCAAGTGGGGCGTGGCCGTGAAGGCCTCGGGCGCAACGGCCGACTGATCCGGCCGGACACGCGCTCAGGCCGCTGCGCTGCCCAGGCGGAAGATCCCCACCACCTGCGTCAGGCGGGTGGCCTGTGCGCGCAGGCCCTCGGCCGCGGCCGCACTCTGTTCGACCAGTGCGACGTTCTGCTGCGTCATCTGGTCCAGTTGGTTCACCGCGCGGCCGACCTGGCCGATGCCGCTGGACTGCGCGGCCGTCGCATCGCTGATCTCGCCGATCAGCGCGCTGACGCGCTGGGCCTGGGCGACGATGTGCTCCATCGAGGTGCCGGTGTCGTTGACCTGCTGCGTACCGGCTTCGACCTGCTGCACGCTGTCCTCGATCAGCTGCTTGATTTCCTTGGCCGCGCCGGCCGATCGTTGGGCCAGCGCACGCACCTCGCTCGCGACCACCGCGAAACCGCGCCCTTGCTCGCCGGCGCGGGCCGCTTCGACCGCCGCGTTCAGCGCGAGGATGTTGGTCTGGAACGCGATGCCGTCGATCACGCCGATGATGTCGGCGATCTTCCTCGACGATGCGGCAATGCCCTGCATGGTCGCGACCACCTGCCCGACCATGCGCCCGCCTTCGACGGCCGCGGTGCTGGCAGCCGTCGCCATCTGGTTGGCCTGGCGTGCGGCGTCGGCGTTCTGCTGGACCGTGCCGGTCAGCTGCTCCATCGACGCGGTGGTCTGCTGCAGGTTGCTGGCCTGCTCCTCGGTGCGCTGGCTCAGGTCGGAATTGCCGGTCGCGATCTGCGTGGAGCCGGTGGCGATGTGCTCGCTGCTCTCGCGCACCTGCGCGACCACCTCGGCCAGCCGCTGGCGCATGGTCGCCAGCGCGAGCATGATGCTGCCGGCGTCGCCTGGGCGGGTCGGCACCGGCACGCCGAGGTCGCCTTGGGCGATGCTGCCGGCGATGCGCATCGCGTCGTGCGGCTCGCCGCCGAGCTGGCGCGTCAGGTCACGGGTGATCCACAAGCCCAGCACGCCCGCCAGCAGCACGGCCAGCAGCGCCACGCCCACGGTCGTGCGGATGGCCGCCTGGCCGTCGGCCCTGGCCTTCGCGGCCTCCTGTTCCATCAGCGCGGTCTGGAACGCGACCATCGCGGCGATGGCCGAGAAGAACTCGGCCTGGGCCGGTCGCAGCGTCTCCAGCACGTAGGCGGCCGCGGTCTCGTCCTGGCCGCTCTTGAGCATGCGCAGCACCTCGTCGCGGCCCCGCCCGTACTTTGCGCGCGTGTCCTTCATCGCGGCCATCAAGGCCTCGCCTTTCGGGGTGTCGACCGTGGCCTGCAGCTGGGCCATCGCCGCGTCGTTCTCCTGCACCGCCTTGTCGACGCTGGCCAGCGAACTGCGCACTTCCTGCAGATTCTGGCCGCCGAGGATCGCGTCGCGCAGGGCGCGAGCCTGCAAGCTCACCCCCTGGTCGACCGCGGTCGAGAGCTTCACCATGCTGTAGCGCTTGTCCAGGATGTTCGCGGTGGCGCGGTTCAACGCATCGATGCGCAGCGCCGACAGCACCGCGATCACGCACAACAGCACCAAGATGCCGCCGAACGCCAAGCTCAACTTGGTGGCGACCCTCATCTGACCCTTCGATTTCATTGTTTCTTGTCCTCAGGGGGTGACGAACACAGTCTACTGTGGCGGTGCGAACCGCATGGAGCCGGTGACCGCAACGCCGCGCATGGCGCGCCCGCCTTCACGCCGCCAGCGCGCCGTCCAGCAGCTCCAGCGCCTGGCCGAAATCGAAGTCGGCCGCAGCCTGGGCCAGCGTGTCGAAATCGGCGCCCAGCACCTGCTGCAGCAGGCCGCGGTGCTGTTCCAGCAGGTCCAGCGCGGCCGCGTCGTCGCTGGCCAGCAGCGCACGCAATTCGCCGCCGATACGCTTGAACTGCTGCGTGTCGGCCGGGGCCGTGGCCACCGCCGCAGCGTCTGCCCCGGCCGGGCGCAGCACCGGCGCCAGCGCCTGCAGCAGCGCCCGCAGCGGCTGCTCGGTCGCGGCCAGCAGACCGGCCAGCTCGGTGCGCGGGTGCTGGGCGCGGATCGCGTGTTCGAGCGCGGCGGCTGCCGCCTGCAGCGCCTCGGCGCCGATGTTGCCGGCCACACCCTTGAGCGTGTGTGCGAGCCGCTGCGCGAGCGCCATGTCGCCGGCGTCCAGGGCACTGCGGATCTGCGCCGGCACGTCCTGCTGGCCTTGTTCGAACTTGCGCAGCAAATTCAGGTACAGGTCGGTCTTGCCCAGCGTGCGGCGCAGACCGGCCGCCGTGTTGAGGCCTTCGATCTGCAGCGGTGCGGCCGGCGCATGGGCGGGTTCCGCATGCGGCGCCGCGGCGGCCCGGGCGGCGCGCCCGGCATCGGGCGCAATCCAGCGCAGCAAGGCGCGTTCGAGTTCGTCGGGCTCGATCGGCTTGCTCACGAAGTCGACCATGCCGGCCGCCGCGCAGCGGTCGCGGTCGCCCTGCATGGCGTTGGCCGTCATGGCCACGATGGGTGGCGCCACGAAGTTCTCCAGCGCGCGGATCGCCAGCGTGGCCGTGATGCCATCCATGACCGGCATCTGCATGTCCATGAGCACGAGGTCGTAGGCCCTGCGCTGCACCATGTCGAGCGCGATGGCGCCGTTGTCGGCGACGTCGACGCGCACGCCCATGTCCTCGAGCAGGCCCAGCGCCACCTCCTGGTTCAGGTCGTTGTCCTCCACCAGCAGCACATGGGCGCCGCGCAGGCTGTCCAGCGCTTGCGCGGCGGGCGCGCTGGCCGGCCGCGCGGCGCTCGCCGGCAGCGCCTCGCTGCCGTCGGCCAGCACGCGCATCGTGCAGTCCAGCAGGCTGGAGGCGTTGACCGGTTTCATGAGCACGTCGGCGATGCCGCAGGAGGCGGCGCGGGCCAGCAGTTCCTCGCGGCCATAGGCCGTGACCATGACCATGTGCAGCGTGCCGGGCAACTGCAGCGCGCGGATGCGCTGCGCCGTCTCGAAGCCGTCCATCCCAGGCATCTGCCAGTCCAGGTAGACCAGCTCGTAGGGCCGGCCACCGTCCACGCCCTGGCGCAGCATGGCCAGGGCCTCGGCGCCGCCCGCCGCGTCGTCGACCTCGAACATCATGGCTTCGAGCAGCGTGCGCAGCACGGTGCGGGCGCTGTCGTTGTCGTCGACCACCAGCACGCGCAGGCCGCGCAGCTTGGCCGACAGCGACAGCGCGCGCGGCTTGCCCTGGGCCAGGCCCAGCCGCGCCGTGAACCAGAAGGTGCTGCCCTGGCCCGGCTTGCTGGTCACGCCGACCTCGCCGCCCATCAGCAATGCCAGCTTCTTGCAGATCGCCAGGCCCAGGCCGGTGCCGCCGTACTTGCGCGTGGTGGAAGTGTCGGCCTGCTGGAACGACTGGAACAGGCGCTGCTGCTGGTCTTCCGCCAGGCCGATGCCGGTGTCGCGCACGGCGAAGTGCAGCAGCACCTGGCCGGCCAGGCGCTGGCGCACGCGCACCACCACGTCGATGCCGCCGGTCTCGGTGAACTTGATCGCGTTGCTGGCGTAGTTCACGAGCACCTGGCCCAGCCGCAGCGGATCGCCGATCAACGCGGTGGGCACGTCGCGGCCGACGTCGAAGACCAGCTCCAGGCCCTTGGCGGCGGCCTTGTCGGCCACCAGCGTGGCCACGTTGTCCAGCAGGTGGTCGAGTTCGAAGTCGACCGACTCCACGACCATCTTGTCGGCCTCGACCTTGGAGAAATCCAGGATGTCGTTGATGATGGCCAGGAGGTGCTGGCCGGACTGCTGGATCTTGCTCACGTACTCGCGCTGGCGCGGCGCCAGGTCGGCCTTGAGCACCAGGTGCGACATGCCCAGGATGGCATTCATGGGCGTGCGGATCTCGTGGCTCATGTTGGCCAGGAAGTCCGACTTCATCTGCGCCGCGCTCTCGGCTGCCTGCTTGGCGGCCTGCATGGCGGTCTCGGCCTGCTTGCGTTCGCTGCTGTCGCGCGCGAACAGCGTGCCGTGCCAGACCTGCTCCATGGGGAAGACGGTCATGCCCACCTCCACGGGAATGCGGCTGCCGTCCTCGCGCAGCGCCGTGAGGTCCCAGAACCGGCCGGCGGTGAGGCGCCGCGCCTCTTCGTCCAGGCCGCGCGCGAGGATGCCGGCCAGGGTCGGGTCGCCTTCGAGCTGCACCAGCGACTGCAGCAAGCGGCCCATGGCTTGCCTGGCGGGGTGGCCGAAGGTCTGCTCGGCCACGGCGTTCCAGTCGGTCACCCGGCCCTGCTGGTCGATCAGCACCACCGCCAATGGCGCGCCCTCGATCACCGTGCGCGAGCGCAGTTCGCTGGAGGACAGCGCCTGCGTGCGGCGTTCGATCTCCCGTTCCAGGCTGGCCTGGTGGCGGGTCAGGTCGTCGATCAGCTGGGCGCGGTTGCGGCGCTGCACGATCTGCTGCAGCGCCGTCCAGGGCGGGCGGGCCGCGCCCGTCAGGCGCACCTGCAGGCGCCAGCCCTGTGCGCTGCGCACCGCGTGCAGCAGCCCGCCCAGCGACGGCAGCTCCTGCACGCCCTCGGTCTGCAGCCACAGCAGGTCGCCATCCAGGCCGACATCCAGCCGGTTCGCGCGCTGCGCCACCAGCGCCCGCATGGCGTAGGAGATGGCGGTGACCAGCAGGTCCAGCTGGTCGGCCGGCTCCTGCAGCGCCTGCAGCAGCTGGCGCAGCCGGGCGCGCGCGCCGTGCAGGCCCTGGCCTTCGTCGGACATGTCGATGCTGCCGAGCAGGCCGTGCCCGGCGGCGGCGTGTTGGCGCGCGCTCAGGCCAGGCATCGCAGCACCAGGCAGGTGGCGTCGTCGTGGTCCTTGCCATGCTCGCGCAGCAGCCGCTGCGCCAGGGGCTGCACGTCCAGCCCGCGCAAGGGCATCAGCACCTGTGCGTCCAGGCGCTCGCTGATGCCGTCGGTGACGAGCACCAGCCTGTCGTCCGGCTGGATCTGCAGGCGCACGGGCCGCAGCCGCGGCATGTTCAACCCGCCGACGATGCCGGGCTGGGCCTCCACGCAGATGCCGGGGCCGCCCAGGCGGAACAGGCGCGTGTTGCCCACTCCCACCGTGACCAGGCTGCCGACCTCGGGATCGGCCAGGGCCAGTGTCAGCGCCAGGCCCAGGCTGCCGCGGGTTTCGTGGTGGAGGGCTTCCACCGTGCCGATGAGGTCCGCGTGCGCGTTGGCGGCCAGCCAGCGCTCGCAGTGCCGCGCGAGCGCATGGGCCTGCGGGCCATGGCCCAGCACATCGAGGACGCCGAACAGGAAGCCGCCCGCGACGGCCTGCGCCAGCGCGCCGTCGCCGCTGACGTGTTCGCCGAAGCACGGGCGCTTGGCCAGGGCATGGCGCCAGGCCGGCTGCGCCGCAGGTGCCCAGGGCGCCTGCGGCATGGCCGCCGCGGCGGCGTGCGGATGCGGCGAGGCGGGCCGGGCCTCGAAGTAGCGCCGCGCGCGCACCGTGGTGCCGGCGCCGGGCTGCGAGCGGCACTCGAACTCGTCGGACATGCGGCGCACGCCCGGCAGGCCCAGGCCCAGGGTGCCCTGGCTGCTGTAGCGCTCGCTCAGGGCCAGCGCCAGGTCCGCGATGCCGGGGCCGTCGTCCACGGCCAGGACCTCCAGGTAGCGCTGCGGATCGTCCGCGACGCTCAGCGTCAGGCTGCCGCGGCCGGCGTACTTGACGATGTTCATGCCCAGCTCGGACACCATCGTGGCCGCTTCCGTCGCCAGCAGCGGGCGCGCGCCGGCCTGTTGGACCAGCGCATAGGCCAGGACGGCGGCGTTGTAGACGTCGTGCTGCGCGGACACGCCGACGCGCTGGCGCTGCACCGCGGTGCCGGCCGGCCCGCGGTGTGGGGCGGCGGGTGTCCGGTCGAGGTTCACGGCAACGGCAGTGCCAGGCCCTGTTCGACGTCGCGGGCGCCGGGCAGTGCCGCCAGGTCGACGTCGAGCGCCGCCAGCGCGGCCACCACGCCCGGGCGCATGCCGACCAGCACGGTGCGCGCGCCGAGCAGCTTCAGTGCACGGCCGGTCGCCACCAGGTGCTCGAACTCGTAGGCGTCGAGCGACAGCGTGCCCGACAGGTCCAGCAGCACGCGCCCCGCGCGGTGCTGCACCACCATGCGCGACAGGTCGTCGCGCAGCCAGGTCAGCAGCGGCGGGTGCGGGTCGATCTGGAGGGAGGCGAACACGACCTTGCCGATCATCGACACCGGGATCCGCGTTTCCTCCGTGGCATCCATCGTGCATGCCCGGCCCGCTCAGGCCGGCCGCTGGATGTCCGTCACGCTGCGCCCGATCAGGCGGAAGGCATGTTCCAGCGCGTCGTGCAGCGTCGCCGTGGTGGAGATCTGGCTGACGTCGAAGCCCAGGTTCACCATGGTCTGCGCGATCTCCGGCGAGATGCCCGAGACCAGCGAGGTGCAGCCCATGAGCCCGGTGGACTTGGTGATCTTGATCAGGTGGTTGGCCACGCCCGAATCGACCACGGCCACGCCCGAGATGTCCATGATGAAGACCTTGGCGCGCGTCTGGCTGATGCGCTTGAGCACGGCCAGCATCAGGTCCTGCGCGCGGCGCGAGTCGATGATGCCGACCACGGGCAGCATCAGGATGTCTTCCCAGATCTGCGTGACGGGGGTGGACATCTCGAGCAGCGCCTGGCTCTGCTTGGCGATGCGCTCGTTGATCAGGCGCGAATAGGTGTCGGCCACGATCGTGATGTCGAAGTGCATCAGCTTGGTGAACGCCTGCAGCGCCACCAGGTACTCGTCGTTGCCGAGCTGGCCGTCGTACAGCGTCTTGGTCAGCAGCACGAACGAGTAGTTCATGGCCGCGAAGTAGCTCGGCAGCGACAGGCCGATGCGCGCGTGCGTGGCGCCCACGTGGCGGCGCTCGGCCACGTAGCGGTCGTCCACCTCGGCGGCGAAGGTGCGGCGCCAGTACTGCAGCTGTTCGGCGCGCGCGTGGGCCGTGATTTCCGGGCTCGTGAAGACGACCTGGTACTCGGGCAGGTCGGCGATCCAACGGTAGAAGATTTCGCCGTACTCGTTGAGCCGGGGCAGCACGCAAGCCCCTAGCTTGCGCACCGCCGCGAGGTCGTCCGGCACCAGATCGTGCATCTGGAGCAGGCCGTCGACCGTCATGTCACGAATGTCTGTCTGCATGTCCACACCTCTGCAGCAATGGAATCGTTGTTGCAGATTAACACATAATCCCAAAGCAAATATGTTCGATTTAAGGTGCAAATGATGCGCCAGACGCACCGATTCGGTGGCGTGCACCGGCTTCGATAATCCGGCGATGGACAGACTGAAACAGCTGGAGTCCTTCGTCTCCGTCGCCACGCGCGGCAGCCTGACGGCAGCGGCCAAGGCCGAGGGTGTGGCGCCGGCCGTCATGGGGCGGCGGCTCGATGCGCTGGAGGGGCGGCTGGGCGTGCGCCTGCTGGTGCGCACCACGCGCCGCATCACGCTGACCTACGAGGGCACGGCCTTCCTGGAAGACTGCCAGCGCCTGCTGGTCGAACTGGCCAATGCCGAGGCCAGCGTGGGCGCCGGCGGCGTCAAGGCCGCCGGCCACCTGCGCGTGACGGCGCCGGCCGGCTTCGGCCGCCGCCATGTGGCGCCGCTGGTGCCGCGTTTCCACGAGCTGCACCCCGAGGTGACGATCTCGCTGAACCTCAGCGACCGCCTGGTCGACCTGACCGGCGAGAGTTTCGACTGCGCCGTGCGCGTGGGCGACCTGCCCGATTCCTCGCTGGTCAGCCTGCGGCTGGCCGACAACCGGCGCCGCTGCGTGGCGACCCAAGAGTTCCTGCGCCGCCACGGCACGCCCAAGCATCCGTCGGACCTGCCGCGCTTCGCCTGCCTGACCTTGTCCAGCGACGCCTCGCAGACGCGCGGCTGGGCCTTCGCGATGCCGGGCCCGGGCGGTACGCGCGAGGTGGTGCACCTCAAGCCCGGCGGCCCGCTGGACTGCTCGGACGGCCAGGTGCTGCACGACTGGTGCCTGGCCGGCTACGGCATCGCCTGGCGCAGCACCTGGGAGGTGGAGGCCGAGATCGCCGCCGGCCTGCTGGTGCCCGTGCTCGACGAGTTCGCCGCGCCACCGAACGGCATCTACGCCGTGTTCCCGCAGCGCAAGCACCTGCCGCTGCGGGTGCGGTTGTGGCTGGACTTCCTGAAGACGCAGTACGCGCGGCCCGGGTTCTGGGGCATGTGACCGGGCTTCAGAACGTGTGAATGAACCGATCGCGCCCACGACGGGGCGCGGCGGGCCGCAGGCGACAGAAGCGGGCCGCCGCTCGGGCTCGTGCCGGGCAAGGACCGCAACGCCCGCATGCGGCCTGGCGCGCCCCGGCCCGAAGGGCGAGGCCCCGGGCGCAACGATCATGATGGAAACGGCTGCTCATCGGGGGCCTCGCGTGGGTGTGAGCGGTTCGTTCACACGTTCTCAGTACACGTCGCGCCGGTAGCGCCCGTCGGCCGCCAGCTGCGCCAGCGCGGCAGCGCCCAGCTGCGCGCGCAGGGCCGCATCCACGCCCTGCGCCATGCCCTCGCGCTGGCCGCAGACGTAGAGGGCCGCGCCGCGCGCCACCCAGTCGCGCAGCAAGGCGCCGTGCAGGCCCAGCAGGTCTTGCACGTAACGCGACGACGCATCGGCATCGCGCGAGAAGGCGCGGTCCAGCCGCTGCAGCACGCCGCTGGCCAGCCAGGCTTGCAGTGCGGCATCGCACAGCGCATCGCTGCCGTGCGTGCGCTCGCCGAACAGCAACCAGGCCGGGCCGATGGCCAGGCCGGCCCGCTGCGCGTGTTCGCGTTCCTTGAGGTGCACGGCCAGGCCCGCCAGACCCGTGCCGTTGCCGATCAGCACCAGGGGCGCGGTCGCTTCAGGGCCATGGAAGCCGCTGTTGCGGCGGATCTGCACGCGGACCTCGCCGCCGATGGCCAGGCCATGGCCCAGCCAGCCCGAGCCCAGGCCACGCTGGCCGTCGGTGCGCCGGGCTTCGCGCACGAGCAGCTGGATCTCGCCCTCATGCGGCAGCGAGGCCAGCGTGTAGTCGCGCCAGGCGACGGGCTGGCCGGGCAGGTGGATGCGGGCGATGTCGCCGGCCTGCCAGTGCGGGGCCGGGTCCAGCGGTTGCAGCACGATGCGGTGGATCGGCGCTCCGGGGCTGCCGGGATTGAGCAGGCTGCGCTGCGCAAGCGCCCAGCGCTGGATGGCCGAGGCGCTGGCGGCGGCGTTCGGGCTGCTGCCTGTGAACTGCGCGACGGCCTGCGCCCAGCTGGCCAGCGCCGCGGTGTTGCCGCCATCGGCCTCGACGCGCGCGAAGGCCGGCGTGGCGCCCGCGGCGCGCAGCCAGGCGTCGAGTTCGCGGCCGAAACGGCAGAAGCCGGCGTAGCGGCTGTCGCCCAGCGCCAGCAGACCGTACTGCAATCGCTGCAGCCGGTGCGCGCCTTGCATCACGCGCGTGACGAAGGCGCCCGCGTTGTCGGGCGCGTCGCCTTCGCCCGTGGTGCTGGCGATGAACAGCATGCGTTCGGACGCGGCGAGGTCTTCGGCGCGGATGCGCTGCAACGGCAGGGCCTGGGCCGGGCAGCCGTGCGCGGCCAGGGTGCAGGCGAGGTCGTGGGCCAGCTGTGCGCCGAAGCCGCTCTGGCTGGCGTAGGCGATCAGCAGTGGCGCCCCGGCCGACACGGTTCGTGTGTTGCGCCAGGTGCGCCACTGCTGATGCAGCGGCGGCACCAGCAGGCCGAGCCAGGCGGCGCAGGCCAGCCAGGCCCAGGCCCAGCGTGCCGGGTCGGCTGTCAAGCGCCGCGCTCCAGCATGGCGGCCATGGCGCGGCTCATGCACTGCTGCAGCCCGTCGTCGCTGCGCAGCGTGATCAGGGCGGCCAGGCCTTGCCGATCGGCCCAGGCCAAGGCCTGGGCTGGCGCCAGCACGGTCAGTGCCGTGGCCTGCGCGTCGGCCTGCGCAGCATCGGCATGCAGCACGGTGACGGCCGTGGTGCCATGCGCCACGGGCCGGCCGGCGCGGCCATCGATGGTGTGGGCGTAGCGCCTGCCGCCGTGTGCGAAGTGCCGGTGGGCGTCACCCGAGGTCGCCACGGCCATGTCGATCAGCGCGAGCAGGCTGCGCGGTCCGCCCTCCAGCGCCACCCACCAGGGCTGCAGGTCGGGTTTGAGGCCGCGCGCCTTGAGTTCGCCGCCGACCTCCACGAGGTGGGCGCGTGCGCCCTCGCGCTCCAGCCGGGCCGAAACCCGGTCCACGGCCCAGCCCTTGGCGATGCCACTGAAATCCAGCCGCAGCCCGGCCGGCTTGTGCAGCGTGCGCTGCGCGGCGTCAAGCCGCACGCGCTGCCACCCGCTGGCCTGCAGGGCGGTGGCGATCTCGTCCCGGGTGGGCAGCGGGGCGTGCGCGGGGCGCGGCCCACCGGGGCCGAAGCCCCACAGGTCCACCAGCGCGCCCAGCGTGGGATCGACCGCGCCGCCGCTGGCCTCGGCCCAGGCCAGGCTGTCGGCCACGAGCGCCCAGCACGCGGGCGAGAAGCGCCAGCTGCCGGCCGGTGCGGCGTTGCAGCGGGCCACCTCGCTGTGCGCATGCCAGGTGCTGAACAGCGCGACCGCATGGTCGAGCTCGCGCACGGTGGCGGCGTGCAGGCGTTCGGCGCGCACGCCGGGTGGCGCATAGGCCTGCACCGACCAGTGCGTGCCCATGGTGGTGCCGGCCAGGCGGTGCAGCGGCCAGCCGGGTGCGGGCACGGCGGGCGGCTCCAGTTCGGCCACGACCGGCACGAAGACGTTCTCAGCCATGCACGAACAGCAGCGCGATCAGCACCGGCGCCAGCAGGCTCAGCCCGGTCAGCGGCCAGGTGAAGGGCCGGGCGCGGCCGTGCATCCAGAGCAGCGCGAAGCCGGTCAGCGTGAACACGATGCAACTGGCCGCCATGCCATCGATGAACCAGAACCAGACCTGGCCCGCGTTGCGGCCCTTGTGCAGGTCGTTGAAGTAGGCCACCCAGCCGCGGCTGGTGGCGGTGTAGCGGGCGCTGGCCGTGGCGCGGTCCAGGCGCAGCGTGCCTTCGCCGCCGGGCCGCGGCACGGTGATGAAGACCGCATCGCCATCGACCTCGGCCGGCAGGCTGGCGATGTCGATGGCGAAGGCGTCGGCGGCCCAGCGCGCCAGGGCCGGCGGGACGGGCGTGTCGCCGCCCTCGGGCAGCGCCTGCAGCGCGGCCTGCACCCGGGCGGGCACCTCGGCCTGGCGCTCCTGCCGGCTGGGGCTGGCCGACAGGCTGGCGGCGTGGTTGAGCGTGAGGCCCGTCACGGCGAACAGCAGCATGCCGGTCAGGCTCAGCGCGGCGGAGATCCAGTGCCAGCTGTGCAGCTGGCGCAGCCAGAACGCGCGCGTCACAACGCGATGCGCACCACGCTCTCGTTGCT
This sequence comes from Pseudorhodoferax aquiterrae, assembly GCF_014652235.1. Lineage (GTDB taxonomy): Bacteria > Pseudomonadota > Gammaproteobacteria > Burkholderiales > Burkholderiaceae_C > Pseudorhodoferax > Pseudorhodoferax aquiterrae. Next base: position 13,339 of record NZ_BMYK01000024.1, on the reverse strand, counting down.
GCCTTTGGCGTCGTTGCGGCCGTTCTTGACGGTCACGTAGAGCACGTTGCGGCGGCTGTCCAGCGCGAGGCTGTTCGGGTGCGAGGGCAGGGCGATGGTCTGCAGCAGCTGGCCGCTGGCGGTGTCGAACACGCTGAGGCTGCCGCCGCCGCGGTTGCTCACGTACAGGCGCTGGCGCGGGGCGTCCAGCAGCGGCGCGATCGGCCCCTCGCCGGTGGGCAGGCTGGCCATGATGCGCGCCGTGGCGGGGTCGAGCACGACGACGCGGTTGCCCGGCGTGGGCACGAAGCCGGGCTCGGCCTTCTGGCGGCGCTCGCTGATGCTGGCCAGACCCTGGTCGGTGCCGTACAGGCGCTTGGCCTGCGCGTCGTAGGCCAGGTTCAGCACCTGGTCGGCGCCCGGGGTGTGGCGCTTGGTGATGGCCAGGGTGCGCGTGTCGATCTCGACCAAGCCGCCGCGCAGGTTGGAGACGAACAGGCGGTTGTCGGCGGCGTCCAGCGCGATGCCGGTGGCGACGGCGCCCAGGCCCGGAACGACCTTCTCCAGCGCCAGCGTGCGCGTGTTCATCACGTACAGCGCGCTGCCGTCCGAGGAGAGGCCCGGCGCGTACAGGCGGCCGTTGTCGGGGTCGAGCAAGAGCTCGCGCAAGTGGTGCGGGAACTTCTGCTTGCCGTCCGCGCCCTGGACCTTGTCCATCAGCGCCACGGTCTTGACGACCTGGTTGCTGGCCGTGTCGACCACGGTGACCGAGCCCTCGGTGGTGTTGCCCACGTAGAGCCGGTGGGCGGCATCGTCCAGCACCACGCCGAAGCCGCGCAGCGGCAGCGCGATCTCGGCCTGCACGGCCAGGGTTTGGGGATCCAGGCGCAGCACCTTGCTCGGGCCGGCGCCATCGCCGAAGCCGCCCGAGGAGGCCACGAACACGGCGTTCTGGCGGGCCGAGTAGGCCAGCTCGTAGAGCGAGGGCGCCAGGGCGGCGCGCTGGATCTGCGCCGCCTGCACGGCCTGGAAGGGCGCGTTGGGCGTGGCGACCGGGGCCTGGGTGCCGCAGGCCGTCATGGTGGCGGCGGCCAGCACGGCCAGGGAGAAGGAGAGGATGGATTTCATGGTGGATGTTCCTGGTGTGGTGTTCACGGCGCGACGCGCAGATGGACGGGGCCGAGTTCCTTGCTGCCCTGGGCCTCGGCGCTGTGCGCGCCGCCGCCCCAGGCGAACGGCAGGCGCAGCAGTTCGCGCCCACCTTTCTCGCGCGCGACCTCGATGGCCAGCTGGTAGTGGCCGGCCGGCAGGCCGGCCAGCGCGCCGCTGGCGTCGCTGAACTGCAGCGTGTGGGTGCCGGCCGGGCGCGTGGCGCCGCTGACGCCGTCGGCCGGCAGCGCGAGCTGCTCGCCCGCCACGCGCCACCAGCTGCGCAGGTTGCGCAGCCAGCCACGGCCGCCGTTGTCACGCAACCGGGTGTCGTACCAGACGGCCAGCGTGCCGACCACGGCCTTGTCCCCGCCGGCCTGCTCGATCCAGGCGGCCAGGTAGGGCCGGTAGTAGGCGGCGGTGTCGATGGGCGGCAATGTGAGCTGCAGAGTCAGCGAGGCTGCCGCGGCCGGCCCTGCGGCCAAGGTCAGGGCCGCGCCGGCGAGCCAGGCGTTGCGCGGGGGGGCGGGTGCCATGGCGCGAGGCTCAGTCGTTGCCGGCACGTTGTTCGCGCGGGCGCTGCGGGTCGGCCCTGGAGACGATGCCGTCGCCGTTGCTGTCCAGGCCCGTGAAGGTCTTGTCGGCAATCGCCTGGTCCTCGGCCCAGGTGAACTGGCCGTCGCGCGCGCGGTTGACGATGCCGAAGCGCACGTGCGCCTGCTTGATGTTGTTCTCGTAGGCGGCGTCGGGCTGGCGGCCGGTGTCGAAGTACTGGCGCTTGAGGCGGCCTTCGTATTCGGCCACGTACTCGGCCTCGCTCAGCCAGCCGTCGCCATTGGTGTCGGCGGCCTGGAAGCGCTGCAGGCGGATGGCGTCGAACTCGGCGCGCGTGACCTGGCCGTCGCGGTTGGCGTCGTAGCTGCCCAGGAAGGCGTCCAGGCCGTGGCCGCCCCCGGGGCGTGCGGGTTGGTTCTGGGCCGTGGCAGTGGCCCGGGATGGGCCGCCGGCGCAGGCCGACAGCACGATGGCGGCGGCCAGGGCCGCGAGGACGGATGCGTTGGGTCTGTTCATGAGGGTCTTTCAGGTGGGTGGTAAATCAGAAATCCACGTTCAGGCTGACCGCGTAGGTGCGGCCCGGTGCGCTGGACACTTCGATCTGGTGGAGGTCGCGCGCGTTGGCCGGCTGCAGGTTGCGGGTGTTGGCGTACGACCAGTAGCGCTTGTCGGTCAGGTTGAAGATGCTGGCGTTCAGGCGCACGTTCTTGCTCACGCGCCAGTAGCCGGCGATGTCGAAGCGTGCAAAGCCGGGCACCCGGAACAGCGTGACCGTCGAATCGCTCAATTCGGCGCCCGGGTTGTTGCTGAAGGACTGGCGGTTGGTGGCGATGGCCTGCTTGCCCCGCACGAAGGTGCCCATGAGGTTCAGGCCCCAGGCCTTCTGGGGCGCGTCGTAGCCCACGCCCACGATGGCCTTGCCCGGCTGCACGGTGTCCAGGTCCACATCCTCGTCACCCGCGTAGTTGGACTTCGACTTTCCCTTGCTGTAGCCCAGCGCCCAGATGCTGTACAGGCCGCGCACCGACGGGGACCAGGTGCCGTGGTCGAGCCGCGCGCTGATCTCGGTGCCGTAGATGTGGGCTTCGTCGCGGTTGGTGGCCTGGTACAGGATGGACAGGCTGTCCTGGATGTTGACGAACTTCTCGGGGTTGTTGGCGCGCGTGTAGCGCGTGTAGGAGATGAAGTCCTTGTACTGCGTGTAGAAGACCGAGCCGGCTAAGGTGACGCCCGGCACCGGCGAACCTTTCAGGCCGATGTCGAAGGCGTTGCTGGTCTCTTCCTTGAGGTTGCGGTCGCCCAGCAGCGCGTAGCTGCCGCCACCGCTGTTCCAGTAGCCGAAGATCTCGCTGTTGGTGGGCGCGCGGCCGCTGCGCTTCCATTGCACATAGGCGGTCAGGTCGGGCTGCACGTCGTAGAGCAGCGCCAGGCTGGGGCTGACGATGGTGCTCGCCGGCGCCTTGCCGTACATCTCTTCCAGCTCCTCCTGCGTGACGCGGTCGTTGTTGAAGCGGCCGGTGTTGCGGATGCGGGGGTCGATGCGGTCCACGCGCAGGCCCGGCACCAGGGCCAGGCGGCGGCCACCGACCTGGAAGTCGATCGTGTCCTGAACGAAGGCGCCCATGCGCACGGTGCGCGTGTCGGGAAAGGGCTGGCCGGCCGCGCCGGCGGACGATGGCTCGGTGGTGAACGGGTGCTCGTTCTCGTTGACCGCGTAGTTCACCCCGAACTTGAGCGCATGGTTGGCGATGCGCTTGTCGGCCACGCTGGACCAGCCGATCTGGTGCGTGGTGTTCTGCGAGCTCTCGCGGACCAGCGCGCCCGTGGCCAGCGCCACCGTGTCGGTCACGTCGTCCATGTCGGTGTTCTGCACGTATAGCCGGGTGTCGAGCCGGTCGACGAGGCCTCCTGCACCGGGCGTCCAGAGGTGGGAGGCGGACACGGTGTCGCGCCGGGTGCGGGCGTCCTGCACCGACCTGCCGGTGACGGCGGCGCCGTTGGTGTCCCAGCTGTCGAAGCGGGAGTCGTTCTGCCGGCGGTACAGGTCGGCCGACAGTTCCAGCCGGTGCTCGGGGTTCAGGCGCAGCTGGCCCTTGAGCAGCAGCGCGTCGGAATGCCAGTCCTGCGGCGCCACGCGAATCCTGTCGGTGCTGGGATGGTTCTCGGCCTCCTTGCCGTCGCGGCGCGAGTAGGCCAGCAGCACACCCAGGTCGCCGCGCTGGCCGGCCAGGGTCACACCCTCGGCCCAGGAGCGGTCGACCTTGCCGTAGCCGATGCGCGTGCCCGCGTAGAACGGCTTGTCGGCGTGGACGTAGTCCTCGGGCGACTTGCTCCGAAAGCTCACGGCGCCGCCGATGCCGCCGGCCGAGCGTTGCGAGTTGGTCGTTCCGGACTGGATGTCGATCGAGGAATACAGGTAGGGGTCGATGAAGTCGCGCCCCATGCCGAAGGTGCCGTCCTCCGAGCGGGCCGTGAGCGGCGCGCGGCTGATCGCATCGGGCATCTCGATGCCGTCCACGTCCAGGCCGACGCGGTTGCCCTCGACGCCGCGGATGTTGTAGTTGGTGGTGCCGCTGCGGTCGTAGCGGCTGGCGCCGCGCGTGGCACCGGTCACGGTGCTGGGCACGTCCACGAGCGGCTGGTAGCGCACCACGTCGGCGATGCTGGTGGCGCCCGTGCGCTCCATGTCCTCCTCGGTCAGGATGGTGCGCGTGCCGGCCTCCTGGCGCACGGCCTCGGCCGTGACCTTGACCTCGGGCAGCGCCGAACCGGTGCTGGACGTGGTGGCGGCGGACGTGGCCGCGGCGGGTGCGGCGGCGCTGCTCGCCTGGCGCAAGACCCAGATGCCGCGGCTGCGCTCCTGCACTTCCAGGCCGCTGCCGGCCAGCAGGCGCGCGAAGCCCTCGCGCACGCCGACGCGGCCGTCCAGGCCGGGGCTGCGGCGGCCGGCCACCAGGCTGGCGTCCAGCTGCACAGCCACGCCCGCGCTCGCGGCGAACTGGGTCAGCGCGTCGCCGAGCGGGCCGGCGGGCACGCTGTAGGCCGCCACCGCGGTGCTGTCCTGGGCGTGGACGGCGGGCAGGGCGGCGGTGGCCAGGGCCATGGCCAGCAGGGCCTGGCGGGCGGCCTGCGCGAGCGGGGAGGCCAGGGGACGCGCGGGGGCGCGGGGATGTCGGTGCATGCGGGCTTTCCTTTGAACGGCGTGCGTGGCTGGCTCCGCACGGCGCGGGAAAGCTGGCTTTGGATGTCATGACACGCGAGAACGCAAAAAGGGGCCACCGCGTGCCAAAGAAAGTTCAGCCGCTCGGTGGCGCCGATGGGGCTGCGATCGCGACCCACCAGCGCGTGCGCCAGACCACGCGCACGGGCAGCGTGTGCGGCAGCGCGGCGAGGATGGCGTCGGTGTCGTCCAGGCGGAACACGCCGCTGATGCGCAGCGCGGCCACCTCGGGCGCGCAGCGCAGCACACCGGGCCGGTGGCGGCCGAGTTCGGCCGCGAAGTCCGCCAGCCGCTGGTCGCGGGCGAACAGCAGGCCGCGCGTCCAGGCCGCCGGCTGCGGGTCGGCCGGCCGCAGCGGCTGCACGACGGCGGCATCGAAGCGCAGCTGCTGGCCGGCCTCGACCCGGGTGGGCGGCCGCCCCGGAGCCTGCGCCGTCTGCACCTCGACGGCGCTCTGCTCCACGGCCACCAGCGTGCTGGCCTCGTCGTCGCGCCGGCGCACGACGAAGCGCGTGCCCAGCGCACGGATGCGGCCGTGGCGCGTGTCGACGACGAAGGGGCGCTGCTGCGCATCGTGCGCGGTCTCGATCTGCACCTCGCCCTGGCGCAGCAGAACGCGGCGCAGGCCGCTCTGGAAGTCGATCGCGACGGCGCTGGCCGTGTTCAGGTGCAGCCGCGTGCCGTCGGCCAGCACGGTGCTGCGGCGCTCGCCGGTGGCGGTGGTGAGCGTGGCGGTCCCGTCCGCGCTGTCGGCCTGCGTGCCGCGCCAGGCCAGGTAGCCCGCCGGCACGGCCGCGGCCAGCACCGCCATGGTCTGCCGCGCGGCACGCCGGCGGCCCTGGTCGCGCGGGCGGTCCAGCACCTGCAGGCCGACCGCGGGCGGCAGCGTGACCAGCGCGGCCTGCAGCCGCTCGGCGCGCTGCCAGGCGAGCTCGTGCAGCGGATCGGCCCGGCGCCACTGCGCGCAGGCCGCGTGCTGGGCCGCCGTGGCCCGGCCCGCCTGCAGGCAGGCCAGCCACCGCGCCGCCATGCGCACCACCGTGCGCGGCAGCGGCGGCGTGCTCAAGCCATCTGGATCAGGCATTCTTCGAAGGCCTGCGCCATGTGGCGCTTGACGGTGCGCAGCGCGATGTCCATGCGCTCGGCGATCTGGGCGTAGCTGAGGCCCTCGAGTTGCGCCAGCAGGAACACCGTGCGGGTTCTGGGCGGCAGCGCATCGAGCAGCGCGTCGATCTCGTTGAGCGTCTGCAGGATGCTCAGCCGCTCCTCGGGCGAAGCGGCGAAGGCGGCGGGCTGCGCGGCGAGCGCCGCCAGCCAGGCCTGCTCCAGCGACAGGCGACGGTAGTGGTTGAGCAGCACCCGGCCCGCCACCGTGGTCAGGTAGGCGCGCGGCTCGCGCAGGGCGTCCAGCGCCAGTTCCTGGGCGCGGCAGGCTGTGAGGATGCGCACGAAGGTGTCCTGCGCGAGGTCGGCCGCGTGGTGGGCATCGCCCAGCTTGCGGCGCAGCCAGCCGTGCAGCCAGCCGTGGTGCTCGCGGTACAGCGTCTGGATCGATGGCTGCTTGCTGCAGGAAAGGCTGGGTTGGGCCGCGGACACGAAGGCTCCGTTCGGCGCAGCATGGTGTGCCGCGCATCTAAACAAGAATTGTTCGCATTTTACATCGGTAACAACCCTGGGCTGCGGTCCGCGCGGCTCGGCTGGCGGGCAGTCGTCGCGCGGCTGCACAATGCTGTCGCCGTCGTACAACGAAATCCGGGCCGCCGATGATCCTCGAAACCGTTCTCGCCTATGTGCACTGGGTCGCCATCTTCACGATGGTGGTGTTCCTTTCGAGCGAGGCCGCGCTGTGCCGCGTGGAGTGGATGAACGCGCGCGTGGTGGAGCGGCTGGCGCGGGTGGACATGCTCTACGGCATCGCCTCGGTGGCGGTGCTGCTGACAGGCCTGGCGCGCACGCTGTGGGGCGTCAAGGGCATGGGTTGGTACTGGTCCAACCCGCTGCTGCATGCCAAGGTGACGCTGTTCGTGGTGATCGGGCTGATGTCGATCAAGCCCACGCTGACCTATTTGCGCTGGCGCCGCCAGCTGCGCGCGACGGGCGCCCTGCCAAGCGACGAGGAGGTGCGCCGCACGCGCAAGACGGTGATGGTGCAGGCCCACCTGATTCCGCTGGTGGCGCTGCTGGCGGTGTTCTTCGCGCGCGGCTTCGGCAAGTAGACGTGAAAGCGGCCCCGTCAGGGGCCGCTCGGCTGCGGGGGCCGGGCTCAGGCCTTGTTGCAGTCCGACAGGAACTTGTTGCGTTCCTCGCCCTTGAGGCCCTTGGCCGCGGCTTCCTTGCTGCAGGCGCCGAGCTTGGAGCCCGGCTTGTCGGCGGCAGCCGTCACGCCCTTGTTGCAGTCCGACAGGAACTGGTTGCGCGCGTCGCCCTTGAGGCCCTTGGCCGCCGCTTCCTTGCTGCAGGCACCCAGCTTGGAGCCGCTCTTGGCCTGGGCGGCCGGCGCGGCCGTCAGGCCCTTGTTGCAGTCCGACAGGAACTGGTTGCGCTCATCGCCCTTGAGTCCCTTGGCAGCGGCCTCCTTGCTGCAGGCACCGAGCTTGGAGCCGGGCTTGGCATCGTCGGCGGCATGGGCGCTGCCCAGCGACAGGGCGAACGCCGTGGCCAGGATGAAAGAGGCGGTTTTCAACATGGAATGTCCTTCGAATGCGTTGAAGAGAGGCTGGCCCGGCACAGGAGCCGGCCAGACTCTAACGCCGCCACGCGCATGCGGATGACCCGGTTTTTCACAGTTCTGTTGCCATCCGTTGCGCCATCTGCCCGAAGATGGCCCGCACCGCCTGGTCCAGCCACTGGGGCACGGCGCGCGCATCGCGCTTGCGTCGCAGCAGCGCCAGCACCTGGTCCTGCGCCGGGCTGCGGATGCGCCGGAACGCCACGCCCGTGCGCCCCAGCAGCACGGCCGATTGCGGCACCAGCGCATGGCCCAGGCCGGCCGCCACGAGGTCGAGCACGCCATGCACGGTGCTGGCCTCGTAGCGGATGCGCGGGCTGAAGCCGGCGCGCGCGCACAAGTGGATGGACTGGTCGAAGGTGGCCGGGCCGCGGTGCCGCGTGAAGGCGACGAAGTCCTGCTCGGCCAGCCCGTGCAGGTCGATGGCACGGGGCCGTGCAGGCGGCGCGGGCGGTTCGGTCGCGGGCGAGGCCAGGCAGAACGGATCGTCCATCTGCGCCGGCGCCACCACGCGCGGATGGCGAGCCGCGCTGCGCGCGATGCCGGCGTCCAGGTGGCCGGCCACCAGGGCCTCGGTCTGGGCGCTGCTGATCATCTCGCGCAGCTCGATGCGCAACTGCGGGTGCGCGGCACGCAGTTCGCGCACCAGCGCGGGCAGCACCGTGCTGCTGGCCGAGGGCACGTAGCCCAGCGCCAGCGTGCCGCTGGCGCCATCGCCCCGCAGCCGCTCCTTGAGGTGGCCGGCGCGGTCGAGCAGCGCACGCGCCTCGGGCATCAGCGCCTCGCCGGCGGCCGTCAGCCGCACGCCTTTGGGATGGCGCACGAACAGCGGCGTTCCCATGGCGTCCTCGAGCTGGCGGATCTGCACCGACAGCGGCGGCTGGGCGATGAACAGCTTCTCGGCCGCGCGGCTCAGGCTGCCGGTCTCGGCCACGGCGATGAAGTAGCGCAGATGCCGCAGTTCCATGGATGTGCCTATACCTCGTGGATATGGCGACCATACCCGAACGGTGTTTGGACTATTGCCAATGGCTGCCGAGAATCCGGTCCGCAACCCTTGCGGAGACACACCCCATGAAGCGACTTCTCGCCCTCGTGATCGGCGCTCTGGCCCTGGCCGCCACGGCGCAGGACTGGCCCGGCAAACCTGTCAAGCTGGTGGTGCCGGCACCGGCCGGCAGTTCGCTGGACTTCATCGCGCGCACGCTGGGCGACAAGCTGCGCGAGCGCTGGAAGCAGCCCATCGTCGTCGACAACAAGCCCGGTGCCGGCGGCATGCTGGGCATGGCCGTGGTCGCCAAGGCGCAGCCCGACGGCCTGACATTGGGCATCGGCTTCAACGGCCCGATCGCCTTCGGCCCGCACATGTACAGGAAGATGAGCTACGACCCGGCACGCGACCTGCTGCCCATCGTGCTGACCTCCTCGCAGCCCAATGTGCTGGCCGTGCCCGCGAACAATCCGGCCAGGACGCTGCCCGAGTACGTGGCCTGGGCCAAACAGCAGAACGGCAAGCTCAGCTACGCCTCGGTCGGCGCCGGCAGTTCCTCGCACCTGACCATGGAGCTGTTCCGCAGCACGGCCGGTTTCGAGGCCACGCACGTGCCGTTCGCGGGCTCGCCGCCGGCCGGCCTGTCGCTGGCCTCGGGCGAGACGCACGGCCTGTTTACGGTGGCGCCGGCCCTGCTGCCGCTGGTCCAGAGCGGCCGCATCCGGCTGCTGGCCGCCACCAGCCTGAAGCGCATGGAGGGCGTGGCCGAGCTGCCGACCGTGGCCGAGCAGGGCTACCCGGGCTTCGAGGCGCTGGCCTGGAACGGGCTGTTCGCGCCCACCGGCACGCCACCCGAGGTCGTGGCCCGCATCAACGCCGATGCGAATGCCGTGATGCAGGATGCCGCTGTGCGCGAGGCCTTCGCCAAGCAGGGCCTGGTCATCGGCGGCGGCACGGCCGACAGCTTCAAGAGCTTCATCGCCGCCGAGGGCAGGAAATGGGGCGCGATCATCCAGAAGGTCGGCATCACCGTCGATTGAGCACCATGCTGGCATTGCAAAAGATCCGCCCGGCGGCCGGGCTCGAACTGGTCGAGGTTCCCGTGCCCGAAGCCGGGACCGACGAGGTGCTGGTGCGTGTGCGCGCCGCCGGCATCTGCGGCAGCGACCTGCACGTGGACGACTGGACGCCCAGCTATGCCTTCATCGCGCCCAGCATCCCGGTCACCATCGGCCACGAGTTCGTGGGTGTGGCGCAGGACGGCCCGCTCGCAGGCCGCCGCGTGGTGGTGCGGCCCTCGGTCACCTGCGGCAGCTGCGCGGCCTGCAGTGCCGGCCGGCACGACGCCTGCGAGCGCCGCCGCGGCATCGGCATGACGCGCGACGGCGCCTTCGCGCCCTGGGTGCGCGTGCCGCAGCGCAACTGCGTGCCCGTGCCCGACGGCCTCAGCGACGCCATGGCCGCGCTGACCGAGCCGTTGACGATCTCCATGCAGGCGCTGCGCACCGCGGGCGACGTGGCCGGCCTGCGCGTGCTGGTCATGGGCCCCGGCACCATCGGCCAGGGCATCGCGGCGCTGGCCCGGCGCGCGGGCGCCGCCCAGGTGGTGGTCAGCGGCTGCGACGACGCAGCCCGCTTCGATGCACTGCGCGCCATGGGCTTCGAGGCGCTGGTCGACGTGAAGACCCAGTCGCTGGCCGAAGGCACGCGGCCCTACACCGGTGGCGCGCCCTTCGACCTCGTGTTCGAGGCCACCGGGGTGCCCGAGACCATCACCGAGGCGCTGGCGCTGCTGCGCCGCAACGGGACCGTGGTCGTGACCGGCATCCACGCCCGGCCGCTCACGCTGGACTTGACGCCGCTGGTGCGCAACCAGCAGCAGTTGCGCGGCTCCTTCCGGCCGCCCGAATCCGACTGGCCGCTGGCGCTGGCGCTGATGGGCGAGATGGACGCCGTGCTGCGCCCCATGGTCAGCCACGTGCTGCCGCTGGCCCGGGCGCACGAGGGCTTCGCGCTGGCCCACGGCAAGCAGGCCAGCAAGGTGCTGCTGTGCCCGGAGGCGGGCGATGCCTGAAGCCGCGGCCTTGCTCGCGCTGTGGAACGGTGTGGACCCGGCGCACGCGGCCGAGTACGAGCGCTGGCATGCCGAGGAACATGTGCCCGAACGCCTGACCGTGCCCGGCATGCAGTGGGCGCGCCGCTACGCCGCGCTGTGGCCACAGCCTGGCCCGCGCTATCTCACGCTGTACGGCCTGCGCGACGCCCGGGTGCTGGAAGAAGACGCGTACCAGCGCCTGCTGCGCGAACCCACGCCCTGGAGCGCGCGCATGCGCCCCTTCCTGTGCGACATCTCGCGCTGGGTCTGCAGGCTGGCGGCGCCACACGCCGGTCCGCAGGGCGGGTGGCTGCAGCTGCACACCGCAAGCGCTGCCGAACCGGCCTGCCAGCATGCCGACCTGCTGGCCGAGCGCCTGCCCGATGCCGCACCGCTGCCCTGGCTGCAAGACAGCCAGGCGCTGGTGGTGGAGGGCCGCTGGCTGCTCGCCCGCGGCCTGGCGCAGCCGCCCGCCTGCCCCGTGCCGGACACCCTGGCCTACGCCGCGCTGCCGGTGGGCGTGCCCTGAGCCGGTGTGTAACCGGGTGGCGCGATGGCGCCACCTAAAATCCCGCGGATGTTCTCCGTCAAACAAGAATTGCTGGCCGCGCTGGGCGCCGCGCTGGAACAGGTTTCCCCCGGTGCCGGGGCCCGCGCAGCCTTCGAGACGCCCAAGGTCGCCGCCCACGGCGACCTGGCCTGCACCGCGGCCATGCAGCTGGCCAAGCCGCTCAAGCTCAACCCGCGCCAGCTCGGCGAGCAGCTGCGCACGGCACTGCTGGCGCAGCCGGCCGTGGCGCAATGGGTCGCGGCCATCGACATCGCCGGCCCCGGCTTCCTGAACCTCAAGCTCAAGCCCGAGGCCAAGCAGCAGGTCGTGCGCGAGGTGCTGGCCCAGGGCGAGCGCTTCGGCATGCAGCCGGCCAACGGCCGCAAGCTGCTCGTGGAATTCGTCTCGGCCAACCCGACCGGGCCGCTGCACGTGGGCCATGGCCGCCAGGCGGCCCTGGGCGACGCGATCTGCAACCTGTACCAGTCGCAGGGCTGGGACGTGTGGCGCGAGTTCTATTACAACGACGCTGGCGTGCAGATCGCCACGCTGACCAACTCCACGCAACTGCGCGCCAAGGGCGTCAAGCCGGGCGACGCCGATTGGCCCGAGGCCGCCTACAACGGCGACTACATCGGCGACATCGCAGCCGACTTCCTGGCCAGGAAGACCGTCAAGGCCGACGACCGCGAGGTCACGGCCAGCGGCGACGTGGACGACCTGGACTCTGTGCGCGAGTTCGCCGTCGCCTACCTGCGCCGTGAGCAGGACCTGGACCTCAAGGCCTTCCAGGTGCGCTTCGACAACTTCTACCTCGAGTCCAGCCTGTACACCTCGGGCCGCGTCGACGACGCGGTGGCGCGCATGCAGGCCTCGGGCAAGACCTACGAGAAGGACGGCGCGCTGTGGCTCAAGTCGACCGACTACGGCGACGACAAGGACCGCGTGATGCGCAAGTCCGAGGGCGGCTACACCTACTTCGTGCCCGACGTGGCCTACCACATCGCCAAGTGGGAGCGCGGCTTCACCAAGGTCGTCAACATCCAGGGCACGGACCACCACGGCACCATCGCGCGCGTGCGTGCCGGCCTGCAGGCGGCCAACGTGGGCATTCCCGAGGGCTACCCCGACTACGTGCTGCACACCATGGTGCGCGTGATGCGCGGCGGCCAGGAGGTCAAGATCTCCAAGCGCGCCGGCAGCTACGTGACGCTGCGCGACCTGATCGAGTGGACCAGCAAGGACGCCGTGCGCTTCTTCCTGCTCAGCCGCAAGCCCGACACCGAGTACGTGTTCGACGTGGACCTGGCCATCGCCCAGAGCAACGACAACCCGGTCTACTACGTGCAGTACGCCCACGCGCGCATCTGCTCGGTGCTGGCAGCCTGGGGCGGCGACCGCGCCAGCCTGGCCCAGGCCGACCTGTCGGCACTGCAGAGTCCGCAGGCCGACGCGCTGATGCAGCTGCTCGCCAAGTACCCCGACATGCTGAGCAGCGCGGCGGCCGAGTTCGCGCCGCACGACGTGAGCTTCTACCTGCGCGAGCTGGCCTCCGCCTACCACAGCTACTACGATGCCGAGCGCATCCTGGTCGACGAGCCGGCCGTGCGCACCGCGCGCGTGGCCCTGGTCGCGGCCACGGCCCAGGTGCTGCGCAATGGTCTGGCGCAGCTGGGCGTGAGCGCACCCGAGAAGATGTGACCACGCCATGACGCAAGCACAACAACGCAAACGGCCGCCTGCCAAGCCCGCAGCCAAGGCCGGACGCGGACAGACCGGCGGCACCATCGTCGGCTTCATCGCCGGCGTGGTCGTGGGCCTGGTGGCGGCGCTGGCCATGGCGGTCTACGTGACCAAGGTGCCGGTGCCCTTCATGAGCGGCAAGAGCCCCGCGGGCCGACCGGTCGACGACGACGCCGAGACGCGCAAGAACCAGAACTGGGATCCGAACGCGCCGCTGCATGGCCGCAACCCGGCGCGCCCGGCCGTGCCCGCGTCCGCCCCTGCGGCCACGCCCGTCCCGCCGCCCGCGGTGGCCGTGCCGGCCCCGGCGCCCGCGCCCCGGCCGGACA
>NZ_BMYK01000023.1 GCF_014652235.1 Pseudorhodoferax aquiterrae | reverse complement strand
GCAGGCTCCAGTTCGCCCGCTTGCTGGACGGCTTTCACGGTAACGGGGTGGTTCCATGTCAGTCCGCCTTGGCGCCCGAGGTCTTGACGATCGGCGTCCACTTCCTGACCTCGGCTTCGATCAGGGCCTTGAACGCGGCCGGCGTCGTGCCCTCGATCAGGAAGCCGCGCGCGGCGAAGAAGTCGGCGATCTCCGGCGTCTTGATGGCCTTGTTGACCTCCGTGCTGATCTTGGCGACCAACTCGGGCGGCGTGGCGCTCGGGGCAAACAGGCCCTGCCAGGACAGCGCCTCGAAGCCCGGGTAGCCGCTCTCGGCCACGGTCGGCACCTTGGGCAGCATGGGGTGGCGCTGTTTGGAGGTGACGGCCAGCGCGCGCAGCTTGCCGGCCTCCAGCTGCGGCATCACCACCAGCAGGTCGCCGAAGGTCGCCTCGATCTGGCCGCCCATGAGGTCTTGCAGCATGCCGGCGCTGCCGCGGTAGGGGATGTGCACCATCGAGGTCTTCGTGGCCTGCTTGAACATCTCGCCCGTCAGGTGCATGGAGGTGCCGTTGCCGGCCGAGCCGTAGCTGATGGCGCCGGGCCGGGCCTTGGCCAGCGCGATGAACTCGGCGAGCGTCTCGGCCTTGACCGTCGGGTTCACGGTGACCACCAGCGGCGAGCTCACGACCATGGAGACGGGCGCGAAGTCCTTCACCACGTCGTAGGGCAGCTTGGGGTACAGCGCCTGCGCAATCGCGTTGCTGCCGGTCACGCCCATCAGCAGCGTCATGCCGTCGGGCGCGGACTTGGCCACGTAGTCGGCGCCCACGGTGCCGCCCGCGCCAGCGCGGTTCTCCACGATCACGGTCTGGCCCAGCGCCACCGACAGCTTCTCGCCGATGCGGCGCGCCAGCAGGTCGGTGCTGCCGCCAGGCGGAAAGGGCACGACGATGCGCATGGTCTTGCCGCCCTGGGCGCGGGACAGCAGCGGCGCGGCGGCCAGGGCGGTGCCGGCGGCCAGGCGGCGCAGGGACTGGCGGCGGGAGATGGGCTGGGTCATGGGGCACTTTCGGAGATGGAAGGGAATCGGGGCGGGCGTCATGCGGTGGCCTCGGGCGCTGGCGGCCCCCAGCCGCCGCCGCCCGCGGTCTCGACCACGAGCCGGTCGCCGGCCTGCCACTGCGCGCGGGCCTTGGCGGGCAGATGTTCGACGCTGCCGTCGGCGCGCTCGATGCGTGCGGCCGCGCAGGCACCGGGCAGGCCGCCGGCCGCGCCCTGGGGCGCGATGCCGTGGCGCTCGCCGCGGTAGGAAATGCTGCCGCTGCCGTGCAGCAGGCGGTAGACGCGGACCACGCCGTCGCCGCCGCGGTGGCGGCCCGCGCCGCCCGAGCCCGCGCGCAGCGCCACGCGTTCCACGCGCAGCGGCGCCTGGGCTTCGATGGCCTCGGCCGGCGTGCTGCGCGCGTTGCCCACGTCGGTGGACACGCCCGAGCCGCCCCGCCCCGTGGGTGCGCCGCCGGCCGCCGAGGCGATGATCTCGGTCAGCAGCCAGGGTGTGCCGTCGGGCCGCGTGCCGCCCAGCGAGAGCACCACGGCCTCGGCCGCGTTGGGCGCTGGCATGCGTGCCGGCAGGGCCTGCGCCCAGGCGCCCAGCAGCGCGTTCGCCAGCAGCTTGACGAGGTTGGTGCGCGCGTTGACGGCGGCCGGGAAGGCCGGGTCGGCGATGCTGCCGGGCCGCGTGACCAGCGTGAGCGGCGCGAGGCTGCCGTCGTTGGGGGCGGCCTGCGGCGCGAGCATGCGCGCGAAGTAGGCCACGGCCGCCTGCACCGCACCGCGTGCGGCGTTCACGGGGCCCTGGGTCTGGTCGGCGCAACCCGAGAGGTCGAGTTCCGCGCGGTCGCCGCGCTTGCGGATGCAGACCGCTACGCGCACGGGGTTGGCGCTGACGCCGTCGCCATCGAGCGCGTCCTCGAAGCGGTAGTCGCCATCGGGCGCGGCGGCCAGTGCGGCGCGGGCCGCCGCCTCCGAGGCCGCCAGTGCGTCCCGGCACTGCGCGGCCGCTTCGGGCGTGCGTTGCCACAGGGCGGCCAGCTCCGCGGCGCCCTGCGCAAGGCAGGTCCACTGCGCCGCCAGGTCGCCTTCGAGGTTGTCGGGCATCCGGCTGTTGGCGCGCAGCAGGCGCAGCAGCGCGGCGTCGACCGCGCCGGCGCGGACCAGCGGCGTGGGCGGGATGCGCAGGCCCTCCTGCTGGATGCTGGTCGCGTGCGTGGGCACCGAGCCCGGCGTGATGCCGCCCACGTCCTGGTGGTGCAGCACGCAGGCCACGAGCGCCACCGTGCGGCCGGCCACGCAGACCGGGCGCACGAGCGTGAGGTCGGGCAGGTGTGTGCCGCCATGCCAGGGGTCGTTGAGCAGGTAGCCGTCGCCTTCGGCCATGGTTTCGGCGGGGTACAGCGCAAGCAGCCCGGCCACGGCCGGCGACAGGCTGCCCAGCAGCAGCGGCAGCGTGCGGGCCTGGGCCACGAGCCGGCCGTCGGGCAGGAAGATGGCGGCCGCGCAGTCCATGGCCTCGCGCACCACGCTGGAGACGGCCCCGGCCACGAGGCGCTGCTGCATGCGATCGGCCAGCGCCTCCAGCTGCTGGGGCAGGCCATCGTCGGGCGCGGGTGCAGGGGGGGCGGCCGGCGCCTGCAGTCCCAGCGCCTGCACGGTCGCGAGCGTGCGCTCGTACTCGCCGTCCTGCGCCAGCACCGCGTGCGAGCAGGCCACGGGCAGGTCGGGCCACAGCTGCGCGATGCGCTGCGCCAGCGCCTGCTCGTGCGCGGGGTTGCGGTGGGCGAACAGCAGGCAGATCGCGATGCCGGTAGGCGGACGCGGCAGCGCGGCCAGCGCGTCGAGCACGCCGGCCATGTCCAGCGGCTCGGCCTCGGCGCCGGCCGCGTCGATGCGGCCGCGCGCCTCGATGCGCCAGGCGGCCGGCAGCAGCTGTGGCCAGGGCGAGGCCTGCACGTGCAGCGCGTAGGGGTCCGCGCGGTTCTGCCGTGCCAGCGTCAGCACGTCGGCGAAGCCTGCCGTACAGATCAGCGCGATGTCCGGCATCTCAGAAGCGGTCCGGTCGGAACGGCGTGAGATCGACCTGCGTGGGCCGGCCCGCCACGAGGTGCGCCACCTCGCGCCCCGTGCTCGCGCCCATGCACATGCCCATGTGGCCGTGGCCGAAGGCCAGCCAGGCGTTGTCGGCGTGGCGGGCGCGGCCCACGACGGGCAGGCTGTCGGGCAGGCAGGGCCGGTGGCCCATCCACTGCGTGGTCTCGCTGGTGTCCAGGTGCGGGAACAGCTGGCGGCCCAGGCGCAGCAAGGCCTGCGCACGCTCGTAACGCGGCGGCGCCTTCAGGCCCGCGAACTCCACCGTGCCGGCCAGCCGCAGGCCCATGGCCATGGGGTTGACCATGAGGTTGTTCTCCACCGCCATCACGGTGTGGCGCAGCCGCAGGTTGGAGCTGCGCACCGTGACGTGGTAGCCGCGCTGCGTCTCCAGCGGCACGCGCGAACCCAGCTGGGCCGCGAGCGGGCCCGACCAGGCGCCGGCCGCCACCACCACGCCGTCGACGGGCAGGCAGGCGCCTTCCTCGGTGCGCACGCCCGTGATGCGCCGGCCCTGGCGCTCGAAGCCGGCCACGCGCTTGCGCAGGTGAACGGCCCCCTGCGCCATGCAATGCGCGTGCAGGGCCTTGACCAGGGCCGAGGGGTCGGTGGTGGAGCCGTTCTCGGGCGCCAGGATGCCGAAGCGAAAGCGGCCCTTGAGGTCGGGCTCCAGCTCCTCCAGCTCGTCCTGCTCCACGTCGCGCATCTGCACGCCCAGCGAGCGGCGCAGGTTCATGCCCCAGGCCCATTGCGCGGCCTTCTCGCGCGAGGAGTAGACGTAGAGGCAGCCGCTGCGGCGCACCAGATCCGTCGCCTGGGCGTCCTGCAGCAGCGGGCCATAGCAGTCGAAGATGGGCACGAGCAGGCTGCGCAAGGCGGTGGCGATGCGCGTGACCTCCTCGCGGGAGGAATGCCGCAGCATGCGCACCAGCCAGGGCAGGACCAGCGGCGCATGGCGCCAGCGCACCGTGAGCGGACCCAGTGGGTCGAGCAGCCAGTTCGGCACGCGCTTGGCCATGCCCGGCATGCCCACGGGCAGGCAGGCGCTGGGCGAGAGCGAGCCCGCGTTGCCGAAAGAGCAGGCCTCGCCTGGCTCCAGCGGATCGAAGAAGGTGACCTGGTGACCGTCGCGCTGCAGCCAGGCGGCGGTGCAGGTGCCGACGATGCCGGTCCCGATGATGGCGACATGCATAGGCGGCGGATTGTGCGAGCCCTGAGCACATCAGGCCAACGAATTCATTTGATTTGTGCATCAGGATTTCTGATTCACAGGCCGCGTCGGCGCCACAATGGTGCGGCCATGAACATCACCCTCCGCCAGATGCGTGCGTTCTCGGTCGTGGCACGCAGCGCAAGCTTCACGCTGGCCGCGCGCCAGCTGCACCTGACCCAGTCGGCCGTCAGCATGCTGGTGCAGCAGCTCGAGGAAGAGTTGGGCGTCAAGCTGTTCGACCGCACGCGCCATGCCGTCACGCTGACCGAGGCCGGCCAGCAGCTGCTGCCGCTGGCGCGGCGCATGCTCGACGACCTGCGCCAGATCGAGGAGGGCGCGGGCGACCTGCGCAGCTTGAAAAGCGGCGTGCTGCGCGTGGTGGCGCCGCAGCTGATGGCCTGCACCTGGGTGGCCGGCGCGCTGGCGCGGTTCGAGCGCGCGCACCCGCAGGTGGGCCTGCGCATCGTCGACGGCTCGGCCGACGACATCGTGGGCACGGTGCGCCGCGGCGACGCCGAGCTGGGAATCGGCCCGGAGCGCGCCATCGGCGAGGACGTCACGCGCAGCTTCCTCATGCACGTGCCCATGCGCCTGGTCTGTGCCGCCGCGCACCCGCTGGCCGGCCGCGAGGCCGTGCAGTGGCGCGAGCTGCAGGGCGAGCGCTGGGTGGTGTACTCGGGTGATTTCAGCCGCTATGTGGAGCAGCGCCTGCAGGAACACGATGCCTCGCTCTCGATGCAGACCGCGACCGAGGTGCGCTACCTCACGACCGCGCTGGCGCTGGTCGGCGCCGGGCTCGGCGTGGCCATGGTGCCGGACTACGCGCGCAGCTTCGCCGCCAACTTCGGCATCCGCTTCCTGCCGCTGCGCGCGCCGGCGCTGAACCGGGAGTTCTTCGTCTACCAGCGCCGCAGCCTGGCGCTGTCGCCAGCGGCCCAGGCCTTCGCCCAGATGCTGCGCGCGCAGTCGCGTGAGCGCTGATCCGGCGCGGCCGCCTCAGCGGAACGCGCCGGCGTGGTCCGCCATGTACTGCGCCAGCGTCCGTGCCGGCCGCCCCGTCATGCGCTCGACCGCGTCGCTGACCTGGGCGGTTTGGCCCGCGCGCACGGCCGCGAACAGCCCGGCCAGCATGCGGCCATGGTCTGCGGGAACGCCAGCGGCCTGCAGGTTGGCCACGAAGCGCGCGTCGTCGATGGCCTGGTAGACGATGCGCCGGCCGGCGGCCTGCGACAGCAGCGCGGCGGCCGCGCCGTAGTCCAGCGCCTGCGGCCCGGTCAGCGTGAAGGCCTGGCCGTTGAAGCGGGTGCTGGTCAGCGCGGCCAGCGCGCAGGCCGCGATGTCGCGCGCATCGATGAAGCTCGACGCGCCCGTGCCGGCCGGCAGCGCGATGACGCCCTGCGCCACGGCGGGTGCCCACATGCCGTGGAAGTTGTCGGCGAACCAGTTGGGGCGCAGGACCACGGCGGACGGCAACGCGCGCTGCATGGCCAGCTCCACCTGGCGGTAGGGGTTCTGCGGCTCGTGCTCCACGCCCATGACGGACTGCAGCACGGTCTTCACGCCGCGCGCTGCGGCCGCGGCGATGACGGGCAGCAGGTACTGCTCCACCTGCAGGTTGTCGGCCGGCATCAGCAGGTAGAGGCTGTCGATGCCGTCCAGGGCCGGCCCCAGCGTGGCCGGATCGGCGAAGTCGAAGCGCGCCGCCTCGGCGCCCGCGAAGGGCCTGGCGTGGCGCGAGGCGGCGCGCACGCGCTGGCCGGCCGCGACCAGCGCCGGCACGAGCAGGGAACCCACGGTGCCGCTGGCACCCAGGACGAGAATGTTCTGCATGGCATGGTCCTTTCCGATATTGAAGTGCAGATGAATGAGGCGTCTACGGTACGGTGCGCCTGTCATTGGCGGAAGTCGCCACGGCGTGCAAGCTGCGTTAAGCTGGGCTTCACGATGGACGACCTCAAGCACTTCGCGCTGTTCGCCGAGGTGGTGCGCGCGGGCTCGCTGAGCGCGGCCGCGCGGCACCTGGGCATCAGCACCTCGGCCGTGAGCCAGCAGCTGCGCGCGCTCGAGCAGCGCCATGGCGTCACCTTGCTGCACCGTTCCACGCGCAAGCTCGGCCTGACCGAAGCCGGCCGCAACCTGGCCGAGCACTGCGCGGCGCTGACGGCCACGGCCACGCGGGCGCGCCAGCAGCTCGCGCTGGCGCGCGATGCGCCCGAGGGCGAGCTGCGCATGTCGGCGCCGGTGGGATTCGCGCGCTGTGTGGCGCCTGCCCTGGCACCGTTGCTGGCCGACCATGCCGCGCTGCGCCTGCACCTGGAGATCGACGACCGCATGATCGACCTTGTCGATGCGCGCATCGACCTGGCCATCCGCGTCGGCGAGATGGCGGACTCGGGTTGGAGCGCCAAACGCCTGTGCGGCGTCGCGCTGTTGCTGTGCGCGGCGCCGGCCTACCTTGCGCGTGCGGGTGTGCCGCAGTCGCCGCACGAACTGCCGTCGCACCAGTGGCTGACGCCTCGCGGCCGCCGCGCCATGCCTGTGCAGATGACCGGGCCCGACGACGTGACCGAGTCCATCGAGGTCGTGCCGCGCATCACGAGCAACAGCCAGATCTCGCTGCAACAGCTGTGCGTGTCGGGCCTGGGTCTGGCCTTCGTGGTCGGCACCGAGGCTGACGAGGATCTGCAGGCGCGGCGGTTGGTGCAGGTCTTGCCCGCCTGGCGTGTGCCACCCATGCCGTTGTGGGCCGTGACGCCGCAGCGCGACGCCAAGCCGGCCAAGGTGCGCCACGCGATCGCGGCGCTCCAGGCATACCTGCGCGGCTTTCCCGGCACGTCCGACTAAGCCTCAGCGTGGCACGCGCGCCGGGATGAAGTGCGCCAGCACGCCGGCCGCCGCGAAGGCCACCAGGCCGATGCTCGCGATGCCCCAGCCCAGCGACAGCGCGCCGGCCAGGAAGGACAGCAGCGCCGGGCCGCTGGACGAGCCGATGTCGGCCATCAGCCGCCACACGCCCAGGAAGTGCGCGCGGCCGTGGCGCGGCGAGTGGTCGGCGCCCAGCGTCATGATCAGCCCCGAGCCGATGCCGTTGCCAAAACCGATGGCCAGCGCCGCGGCCAGCAGCGTGTTGAACCCGGTGGTGAATGGCATCGCCAGCAGGCCCAGGCCCATGATGACCATGGACGGCACGGCGACCCAGCGCCGGCCCTTGAGGTCCATGAGCTTGCCCGCCGGGTAGAACACCAGCATGTCGATGCCGCCGGCCAGGCCGTAGACCAGCGAGGCCACGGCTGGCGCCAGCATCAGGTGGTCGGCCCACAGCGGGATCACGACCTGGCGCGAGGCGCGCACGGCGCTCAGCAGCGTGACGCCCAGGCCCAGCGTGAGGAAGGTGCGGCGGTGGTCGCGCAGCGTGGAAGCGATGCTGGTGGCGGCCGGTGCGGCCTGCCCCGGCGGCGCCTTGGGCACTTCGAGATCGGGCACGCGCGAGCCCAGGGCCGCCGCGGCCAGCACGCCCGCGATGCCCACGCCGTAGGCGCCCGACAGGCCGAAGGCATGCACGGCCGCCGCGCCGAGGAAGGGGCCGACAAACATGCCGATGCGCATCACGCCGCCCAGCGTGGACAGCGCGCGGGCACGGTACTGCAGCGGCACGGCCTCGGTCATGTAGCTCTGGCGCGCGAGGTTGTAGACGGCCTGCGACATGCCCACCATGAAGCAGCCCAGCGCGAACAGCGCCAGGTGCCCCGTGAACACGCAGATCGCCATGCCCAGCGCGCTCCACAGGCCGGCGGCGACGATGGCGCCGCGTTCGCCCCAGCGCATGGTGAGCAGCGAGGCCGGGATGTTGCTGAGCAGCGAGCCCAGGCCGATCAGCGTGACCATCAGCGCAGCGGCGGGCACGGAGCCGCCCATCTCGCGCACCATGAGCGGCACGATCGGCAGGATCGCGCCCTCGCCCAGGCCGAACAGCAGCGAGGGGCCGAAGGCGGGGATGGCGATGCGGCGGAAGGAGAACGCGGGGGAGGAGGCGGGCGCGGCAGGCGGGGCGGACATGCGGGAGGCGGCGGTGCGGGCCGAAGGGAACGGGGTGCGGGGCGCGATTGTGGCGCTGCCCGAATCCTCCTGCGTTGCGCTCAGGCTCTGCGCGGTGCCGCGGTCATGGCGTGCGCCGCGTGCGCGGGCGCTTGGATGTCGTCGCCTCGGGCGCGCTCAGCGCATAGAACTCGTGCAGCTTCGCCGCCAGCAGCTGCCGGTCTGGCAGCTGCGTCTGGTACTGCGCGACCAGCGCGGGCGACAGCGTGCGGCTCAGTGCGTACTCCACCACCTCCGCGTCCTTGCTCGCGCACAGCAGCAGGCCGATCGCCGGGTTCTCGTGCGGCTTCTTCACGTCACGGTCCAGCGCTTCGAGGTAGAAGTTGAGCTTGCCCAGATGTTCCGGCTCGAAGCGGTCGACCTTGAGCTCGATGGCCACCAGGCAGTTCAGGCCGCGGTGGAAGAACAGCAGGTCCAGGGCGAAGTCCCGCCCGCCCACCTGCAGGGGGAATTCCGAGCCGACGAAGCAGAAATCGCGTCCCAGCTCGATCAGGAAGCTGCGCAGTTCGGCCAGCAGGCCGCGGTGCAGGTCGGCCTCGGTGTGGCCAGCGGGAAGATTGAGGAATTCGACGGCATAGGCGTCCTTGAACGCCGCCGCCGCCGCATCGCCGTGGATTTGTGTCAGCGCTGCTGACACTTTTGGTGCAGCCAGCACCACCTGTTCGAAGGCGCGCAGGCGCAGCTGCCGCTCCAGCTCCCGGCTGCCCCAGCGTTGCTGGATCGCCATGCGCAGGTAGAACACTCGTTCTTCCGCGCGTTTGGCCTGGCTCAGGATCAGGAGGTTGTGCGTCCATGGAAGTTGTGTCAGCAGTGCTGTCACCACTTCATCGCCGCGGTAGGTCTCGAAGAACTGGCGCATGCGGAACAGGTTGCGGCGCGTGAAGCCGCGCTGCCCGGGCAGCGTGCGCGCCAGGTGTGCTGCCAGCTTGTCCACCACGCCTTCGCCCCATTCGGAGGCGGCCAGCTTGCCACTGATGTACTCGCCGATCTGCCAATACAAGCCCACCAGTTCGGTGTTGACGGCCTGGTAGGCGCGCTGGCGCGCCTGTTCGATGAGCTGTACCACTTCGGCGAAGGCAGACTCCACCGGTAGGGACGCGACTGCGCCAGGCTTCTTGGATGACGGCTTGCGGGGACGCATCGTTGGATTGTCATCCACCGGCCTCCCCGCATCACCTCACCCCGCCGCCAGCATCCCTTCGACCACCCGCCCCACATGCAGCACCAGCTCGTCCGCATAGCGCCGCCCCACCACCTGCAGCCCGAACGGCAGGCCCTGCGCGTCGCGCCCCAGCGGCAGGCTCAGCGCCGGCTGCTGCGTGAGGTTGAAGGGGTAGCAGTAGCCGTTGCCGGCGAACCAGTTGCGCGGCTGCGTGTCCGGCGCCGCAGGTAGAGGTGGCGCCACGGTCGGTGCGGCCGGCGTCAGCAGCACGTCGATGCCGGCGAACTGCTGGGCCAGCGCGCCGGCCAGGCCGCGCAACTGGGCACGGGCGCGCGCCAGCCGCGCGGGCGCGACTTCGGCGCCCTGTTCCCACAGGCGCTGCAGCGCCGGGGCCAGCGCGGCGCGCTGCGCGTCGCTCCAGTCGACGAAGGACTCGTGCACGCGCGACTGCCAGACGGTCCACATGGCCTGGTCGGCGTCCAGGCCCAGCGCCGGCAGCGCCACCAGTTGGTGGCCGGCCGCGGCCAGACGCTCCAGCAGCGCCTGCAGGGCCCGGGCGATGGCCGGGTCCAGCGGGGTCGGCGCGCCCAGCGCCAGGCTCCAGCCGATGCGCAGCTGCGCCGGACGCTGCGCGGGCGTGCGCGGGTACAGCGAGGCCGGGTCGCGTGCGTCGGCTTGGCCCAGCACGGCCATGGCGCGCGCGCAATCGGCCACGCTGCGCGTGAGCGGGCCGAAGTGCGCGAACTCGGCGAAGGCGCTCTGCGGCGCCGCTGGGATCGCGCCGAAGGTCGGCTTGAAGCCGACCACACCGCACCAGGCGGCGGGGATGCGCACCGAGCCGCCCGCGTCGCTGCCCACGGCCAGCGGGCCCCAGCCGGCGGCCACCTGGGCGGCCGCGCCGCTGCTGGAGCCGCCTGCGCAGCGCGACGCATCACGCGGGTTGCGCGTGGTGCCGGCGTGCGGGTTGCTGCTTTCGATGGTCCAGCCGAACTCGGTGGTCGTGGTCTTGCCGAACAGCACAGCGCCGGCCGCGCGCAGCTGGGCCACGAGCGGTGCGTCCTGCGCGGCGGGCGGGTCGCCGGCCGTGGACAGCGAGCCGCGCCGCGTGGGCCAGCCCGCCACGGGCAGCAGGTCCTTGATGGAGACCGGCACGCCATCCAGCGGGCCCAGTGCCCGGCCGGCCTGCCAGCGCGCGGCCGAGGCCTGCGCCTGGGCCAGCGCGCCTTCGGCATCCAGGTGGCAGAAGGCGTTGAGGCCCTGCGCGTCGGCACCGACCTCGGCCAGCAGGGCCTGCAGCACGGTCACAGGCTCGTGCACGCCGCGCGCGTAGGCGGCGGTCAGCGCACCGATGTCCAGCTTCAGGGCCTGGGCGCTCATCCCTTGGTCGCCGGGTAGGTCTCGAATTCCACGTTGGCCAGCACCTCGCCGACCTTTTCGACGCGGCGGATGTACTGGTCCTGCACGATGTCGCGCGTCTTCGCGTCGATGGCGATGCGCCCGCGCGGGCTGTCCAGCTGCAGGCCCTGCATGGCCTGCAGCAGCGCGGCGCCGTCGGCGTTGCCGCCGGCCTTCTGCAGGGCCGCGTAGATGGCGGCCATGCCGTCGTAGGCGGCCACGGCCATGATGGTGGGCCGCGCCTTGGCGTCGCGCTGGGTCTTGAAGTCGCGCACGAAGCGGGCGTTCAGTTCCGACTTGTGGTGCATGGAATAGGGGTAGACCGTGGTCAGCCCCAGTGCGCGCTCGCCGATGGTCTCGATGATGGCCTCGTCGACGATGTCGCCCGTGCCCACGAGCTGGATGCCGGCCTGCTCCAGGCCCTTTTCTCGGTACTCGCGGATGAAGGCCGGCGCCACGTCGCCGCCATTGACGAAGGCGAACAGCAGATCGGGCCTGGCGTCCTTCACACGCTGCATGTAGGGCGAGAAGTCCAGCGTGACCAGCGGCGTGCGCACGCTGCCCACGATCTCGCCGCCCGTGGCCTTGTAGGCAGCCAGGAAGGCGGCCTCGGCGTCGTGGCCGGGCGCGTAGTCGGCCACGATCACGTAGGCCTTCTTCGAGCCCTTCTGCGCGGCCCATTGCGCGATGGGCGGCACGGTGTTGGGGTAGTCGAACGAGGTGCGCACCATGAAGGGCGACTTCTCGGTCAGCCTGGCCGCGGCCGCGTTCATGACCACCATGGGCACCTTGGCCTGCGTGGCAATGGGCGCGACCGACAGCGCATTGGGCGTGAAGCCGAAGCCGGCCAGCACGCTGACCTTGTCGCGCACGATGAGTTCCTGCGCGTGGCGCTTGGCCAGCTCGGGGTTGGGGCCGGCCACGTCCTTGACGATCACCTCGACCTTGCGGCCCGCGACGCTGTCGCCGAACTGCTTCTGGTAGACCGCGATGCCGGCCTGCATCTGGCGGCCGAACTCGGCGAAGGGGCCGGACATCTCGGCGATGAGACCGATGCGGACGGGGTCCTGCGCAGCGAAGGCGCGGGGCAGGGCCAGGCCGAGGGCGCTGGCGGCGAGCAGGTGGCGACGGTGGAACATTGGGGGACTCCTTGGAAAGGGTGGGCTGCGTCAGGCGGGCTCTTCCTCGATGCCGACGCCGAGCAACTTGTCGAGCAACGCGTGGTCCGCGGCCAGCGCGGCACTGGGGCCGGCATGCACCACCGTGCCGCGCTCCAGCACGATGGCCTGGTGCGTCATCTCCAGCGCCAGCACCGGGTGCTGCTCGACGACGATGGAGGCCAGCCCCTCGCTCTCGCAGAGCCGGCGGATCGCCTCGGCGAGTTCCTCGACGATGATGGGCGCCAGGCCCTCCATGGGCTCGTCTAGCAGCAGCAGCAAGGGGTTGGTCATCAGCGCGCGGGCGATGGCCAGCATCTGCTGCTCGCCGCCCGAGAGCTGGTTGCCGTAGTTGCCGCGGCGCTCGCGCAGTCGGGGAAACAGGCCGTACACGCGGCCGAGGTTCCAGGCGCCGGGGCGGGCGACGACGGTCAGGTTCTCTTCCACGGTCAGCGAGGGGAAGACCTCGCGTTCCTGCGGCACCCAGCCCAGGCCGGCGCGGACGCGCTGGTGGGCGGGCATGCGCGTGATGTCCTCGCCGCGCCAGCGGATGGCGCCGCCCGTCACGCGCGTGTTGCCCATCAACGTCTCCAGCGTGGTGGTCTTGCCCACGCCGTTGCGGCCGAGGATGGCCAGGCTTTCGCCCGCGCGCAGCGAAAAGCCGAGTCGGTCCAGCACCACGGCATTGCCGTAGCCGGCGGTCACGCCATCGAAGGCCAGCAGTTCAGACATGGGTGGCCTCCTTGCGGATGTTGACGTGGGTCTTGCCCAGGTAGACCTCGCGCACGCGCGGGTCGTGGCCGATCTCGGCCGGGCTGCCTTCGGTCAGGACGCGCCCGGCCACGAGCACCGAGATGCGGCGCGCGAAGCGGAACACCAGCTTCATGTCGTGCTCGATGAACAGTACGCTGATGTCGTCGGGCAGCTCGGCGATGACGTCGAACAGCTCACCGCTCTCGTCCTCGGGCACGCCGGCGGCCGGCTCGTCCAGCAGCAGGATGCGCGGGCGCGCGGCCAGGGCCAGCGCGATCTCCAGCAGCCGCTGCTTGCCGTAGGGCAGCTCGGCCACGGGCACGTCGGCCAGCGTGTCCAGCCGCAGCCGGGCCAGCAGCGCATGGGCTTCGTCGAAGGCGGCCTTGCTGCGACAGAAGGGGCGCCACCAGGTCGCGCCCTGGCCTTCGCGTTCATGGATGGCCAGCACCACCGACAGCAGCGGCGTGAGGCTGGGGAACAGCGTGTTGATCTGGAAGGTGCGCGCCAGCCCGCTGCGCGCGCGCCGGTCGGCCGGCCAGGCCGTGATGTCCTCGCCGTTCATGCGGATGCTGCCGGCGCTTGGCTTGTAGATGCCGGTCAGCAGGTTGATCAGCGTGGTCTTGCCGGCGCCGTTGGGGCCGATCAGGGCCTGGCGTGCGCCGGGCTCCAGCGAGAGGTTCACATCGGCCACGGCATGGAAGGCGCCGAAGCGGATGCCCAGGCCTTGCGTCACGAGCGCGCTCATGCCGAATGCTCCTTGGTGCGGATGCGGCGCGACAGCGCGCCCATGATGCCGCCGCGCCCCAGCATGACGGCCGCGATCATGAAGATGCCGAGCCAGAACATCCAGTACTCGGGGTTCATGTCGGCGAACCAGTCGTGCACCAGCATGTAGACGATGGCGCCGACCAGCCCGCCGTACAGCCGGCCCGTGCCGCCCAGCACCAGGATGATCAGCACCTCGGCCGAGCGGTTGAAGCCGATGGACTCGATGCCCACGAACTGCGTGGTCTGTGCCAGCAGCGCGCCGGCCACGCCGGCCACCGCGGCCGAGAAGCCGTAGGCCATGCGCAGCCGTGCCTCCACGGGCGAGCCGATGGCCAGCATGCGCTTGCGGTTGTCGTGGATGCCGCGCAGCGCCAGACCGAAGGGCGAGCGCAGCACCAGACGCACGAGCCCGAACATGGCGAGCACCACGCCGAAGGCGTAGAGGAAGGCGGTTTGGCCGAACAGGTCGAACTCGAACACGCCGAACACGGGCGACACGTTCATGCCCTGCAGCCCGTCGCTGCCGCCCGTGATGGACGAGAGCCGGTTCGCGAGTTCGTACAGCAGCACGCACACGCCGATGGTGATCATGAGCCGCGTGAGGTCGGCACCGCGCACGATCAAATAGCTCAGCGCATAGCCCAGCGCGCCGGCCACGAGCAGCGCGGCCAGCAGGCCGCTGAAGGGTTCGCCCCAGCCGTGCTTGGCCAGCAGGCCCGCCGTGTAGGCGCCCGCACCGAAGAAGGCCGCATGGCCCACGGTCAGGATGCCGGCGTAGCCCAGCGCCATGTCCAGCGCCACGGCGAACAGGCCGAAGACCAGCACCTGCGAGAGCAGCGTGAGATGGTTGGGCGCGAGGAAGAAGCTGGACGCCAGCGCGAGCCAGAACAGGACCTCGGCCGCGCGCAGCTGGCCCGGGCTCAGGATGACGGGTTTCATGCAATGCCCTTCTTGGGGACGATGCCGTTGGGCCGCAGCAGCAGCATGGCGATCATGAACACGTAGATCAGGAAGGCGCCAGCCTCGGGCAGGTAGTACTTGCCGGCCACGTCGACGATGCCGACCAGCAGCGCGGCGATGAAGGGCCCGGTGATGGTGCCGGCCCCGCCCACGCAGACCACGATCAAAAAGTACACCATGTACTTGAGCGGGAACGAGGGCTCCAGGCCCAGCATGCCCAGGCTCAGCGCGCCGCCCAGGCCGGCCAGGCCGCAGCCCAGCGAGAAGGTCAGGAAGAACAGCCGCTGCACATGGATGCCGGTGCCGCCCGCCACGCGCTGGTTGTCCACCGCGGCGCGCACCATGGCGCCGTAGCGCGTGCGGCCCATGGCCAGCATCAGCAGCACCAGCACGGCCACGCCGCAGACGATCAGGAAGGCGCGGTAGCGGCTCAGCTCCAGGCCGGCGATGCCGAACTGGCCTTGCAGCGCGGGCGGCAGGTGGAACGGCAGCATGGTCGGGCCGAAGAAGTAGGTCAGCGCGGCGATCGACACGAACACCACGCCGATGGACAACAGCACCTGGTCCAGCGGGTGCGCGCGGTACAGGCGCCGGTAGAACACCAGCTCCAGCACCGCGCCCAGCAGCGCCGCCGCCACGAAGGCCGCCGCGAGCGCGCCCCAGTAGTTGAGGCCCGCCTGGTTCATGAGCACCGCGGCCGTGTAGCCGCCCACCACCGCGAAGCTGCCGTGCGCGAGGTTGACGAAGTTCATCAAGCCCATGGTGATGGACAGGCCCACCGCCATGAGGAACAGGAGCATGCCGTAGGCCACCCCGTCGAAAAGGACGATTCCCATTGGATTCCCGATGCGGGGCACGCAGCACCACCGCGGGTGCCACGTGCCGGGTTCAGCGCCTTGGCGCGCGCTTAGGCCTTACTTCGCTTCCTTGGCCGGGTCCTTCACGCGGTCGAACTTGTCGAACTCCACGTTCACGAGCTTGCCGTTCACTTTCTCGGTCTTGCGGATGTAGACGGTCTGCACGATGTCGCGCGTGGTGGCGTCGATCTCGATGGGGCCGCGCGGGCTCTCGAACGCCAGGCCCTTGAGCGCACCCATGAGCTTGTCGCCGCTCGCATCGCCGCCGGTCTTCTTGAGCGCGAGGTCGATCGCGGCCATGGCGTCGTAGGCCGTCACGGCGAAGTAGCTCGGGCGCATCGCGCTGCCGAACTGGGCCTCGAAATCCTTCACGAACTTCTGGTTCTTGGCCGAGGGGTGGCCGTAGGAGTAGTGGTGGCTCGTGACGAGGCCCAGGGCCACGTCGCCCGTGGCGTCCAGGTAGCTGTCGTCGGTGGCCTCGCCCGTGGCGTAGAGCTTGATGCCGGCCTCTTCCATGCCGCGCTCCTTCCAGACCTTCAGGAAGGCCGGCGGCATCACGCCCGAGGGGAAGAAGAAGAACACGGACTGCGGCTTGGCGTCCTTGATGCGCTGCACGTAGGCCGAGAAGTCGGGGTTGTTCATGGGCGTGCGCAGCTCGCCCACGACCTTGCCGCCACCTTCCTCGAAGGCCTTCTTGAAGGCCGTCAGCGCGTCCGTGCCCGAGGCGTAGTCGGCTACGACCACGTAGGCTTCCTTGGTGCCGTTCTTGAGCATCCAGCGCGCCATCGGGTCGGACACCTGCTGCACCGTGAACGACAGGCGCGCCACATAGGGCGAGCTCGTCGTGATCGCCGAGGACGAGGCGTTCATGACCACGGTCGGGATCTTGGCCTGGGTGGCGATGCCGGCCACGGCGTAGGCGTTGGGGCTGAAGTCCAGGCCCGTGAGGATCTGCACCTTGTCGCGCACGATGAGTTCCTGCGCGATGCGCTTGGCGGCATCGGGCGCGGGGCCGGCCGTGTCCTTCTTGACGATCTCCACCGTGCGGCCCGCGATCTTGCCGCCATGCTCCTTGAGGTAGAGCGCCACACCGGCGTCGAACTGGCGGCCGTAGTCCGCGTAGGGCCCGGAGTAGGTGCCGATCAGGCCGATCTTGAGTGCGTCCTGGGCGTGCGCGGCACCGGCGATGCAAGCCAGCGCCGCCATGGCGGAGGCGGCGAGGAGGGAGCGTTTGGTCATCGTCATCGTGGGGAACTCCGTGGGGAAGGATCAGCCGCGGGGCTGGGGGATGGAAAAGGGTTTGAGATCGGCCGCGGGGTCGGCCAGAACCTCTGCTGGGATCTGTGCCGCGTTGGCGATCAGCTTGCGCGCCAGCATGTGTTCGGCCGGCCGGTTGACCGTGTGCGCCGCCACCACCGCGCCATCGCGCAAGTAGAACAGCGTGAAGCGATCGCTGGCCATGTCGCCGCGCAGCACGGTGGGGTCGCCGTGGGCTGGGATGCCCGCCATTTGCAGCTTGAGGTCGTGCTGCTCGCTCCAGAACCAGGGCACGGCCGTGAGCGGCTGCGGTTGGCCGACCAGCACCGAGGCCGCGGCGCGCGCGCCGTCGTTGGCGGCCTGGATGGATTCGAGGCGCAGGCGGCCAAGATCACCGGGCAGATGCGGCAGTTCCATGTTGGCGACGTCACCTGCGGCCAGCACGTTCGGCGCGCTGGTGCGGCCGCAGCCGTCGACGAGGATGCCCCCCGCGCAGGCGATGCCGGCGGCCTCGGCCAGCTCCACGTTGGGCAGCACGCCGATGCCGAGCACGACGAGGTCGCAGGGGAGCGTGCGGCCGTCGTCGAGCAGGACCGACTCGACATGGCCAGCGGCGTTGCCCAGCAGCGCCTCGACGCCCCGGCCCAGTTCCAGCGCCACGCCGCGTTGGCGGTGCGCCTGGGCCACGTAATCCGACATGGCGGGCGGGAAGCTGCGCGCGAGCAGGCGCGTCTGGCCTTCGAGCACGGTGACCTGGGCACCGGCGGCCGTCAGCGCGGCCGCGACTTCCAGGCCGATGAAGCCGCCACCGACCACGCAGGCGCGCGTGCCGGCGCGGGCGCCCGAAACGGCGCCGTGCACGGCCAGCGCGTCGTCCAGCGTGCGCAGTTCGTGCACGCCTTGCAGCGCAGCGCCGGGCACGCGCAACGGCCGGCAGCGCGCGCCGGTGGTCAGCGCGAGCCAGCCATAGTCCAGGTGGCTGCCATCGGCCAGCTGCACGCGCCGGGCCGCGAGGTCGAGCGCGGTGGCGCGCGTGGCGAGGCGCAGTTCGATCTTCTGTTCCGCGAAGAAGCCGGGCCCGCGCAGCGCGAGCTGGTCCACGGCCGTCTTGCCGGTCAGCAGGCCCTTGGACAGCGGCGGGCGCTGGTAAGGCGCATGCACCTCGTCGCCGAGCAGCACGATGGGCGCGTCGAAGCCCAGTTCGCGCGCGGACGCCGCGAGCTGCACGCCCGCGTACGACGCACCGACGATGACGAGCGCATCCGCCATCAGACCTGCGTCTCCGGCACGCGCACCGTGAGGCCGTCGAGGTCCGCCGTCACCGGGATCTGGCACGACAGCCGGCTGTTGGGCGCGCGCGCGCTGGCCGTGCCGTCCAGCAGCTCGTCTTCCATCTCGTCGGGCGGCGTGAGCTTGCCGAGAAAAGCCTCGTCCACGTAGACATGGCAGGTCGCGCAGGAGCAGCTGCCGCCGCACTCGGCGTCGATGCCGCGGATGTTGTGGTGGATGGCGGTCTCCATCACGCTGGCGCCGGGCTTGGCCTCGACACTGCGCGTGCTGCCGTCCTTGAGGATGTAGTGGATGGTGGGCATGTCGTTGTTTCTAGAACATATCGAAGTACTCGCGGTGTTCCCACTCGGTGACTTCGAGGTTGAACCTGGCGATCTCGGCCTGCTTGATGTGGCAGTAGTAGTCGACGAAGCCTTTGCCCAGGCCTTCGACCAGCACGGGATCGGCCTGCAGCGCGGCCAGAGCGGCGTCGAGCGAGCGCGGCAGTTGCTCGGCCGGCGTTTCGTAGGGCACGTCGGCCGAGGGGCCGGGGTCCATGGCCTGCTCCACGCCATCCAGGCCCGAGAAGATCTGCGAGGCCAGGTAGAGGTAGGGGTTGGCCGTGGGCTCGCCCACGCGGTTCTCGATGCGCGAAGCGGTGTCGCCGGGCGCGCCCAGCACGCGCAGCATGGCGCCGCGGTTGTCCTGGGCCCAGATCGCGCGGTCGGGCGCGAGCGAGAAGGGCCGGTAGCGCCGGTAGCCGTTCAGCGTGGGGCTGGCCAGTGCGGCGGCGCCGACGGCATGGGCTTTGAGGCCGGCCAGGTACTGCATGCCGAGCGGGCTCAGCGGATGCGCATCGGCACCGCCGACCGCGGGCATGAAGGCGTTGGCGCCACCCTGGGTGTGGCGCAGCGACTGGTGCAGATGCCAGCCGCTGGACATCACGCTCGGGATCTTGGGCCGGCACATGAAGGTGGCGTGGTAGCCATGGCGCTGGCAGATCTGCTTGATCGCGCTGCGCAGCAGCACCATGGTGTCGGCCGGCAGCAGGCCCATGGTCGGGCCGAACACGAGCTCGAACTGGCTGGGGCCGAACTCGATCTCCAGCGAGTGCAACGGCAGGCCCAGGGCCTGCAACTGCTGGCGCAGCAGGTCCATGAGCGCGTCCACGCGGTCGTAGCGCAGCTCGGTCAGGTACTGGTGGCCGTGCGTGAGCAGCGAGACGGCGGGCGGCGTGCCGGGCTGGCCCGCGTCGCTGAGCGCCATCGGAGCCTGGTCGAGCTTGAACACGTGGAACTCGACCTCCAGGCCGGCCACGAACTCCAGGCCGCGCGTCGCAAGGCGGTCGATGGCGCGCTGCAGGATGCGGCGCGTGGCGAAGGGGCAGGCCTGGCCGTCCTTCATGTAGGCGTCGCACAGCACCCAGCCCGTGCGCGGCGCCCAGGGCAGCATGCGGAAGGTGGCCGGGTCGGGCAGCACCGTGAAGTCGGCCCCGCCCTGCAGGCCTTCGAGCGCGAAGCCGCCGCCGGCCGAGAACACCGGGAACACCGAGCGGTGCGAGGTGTCCTTGGCCAGCAGCGTGGTCGTGAGGTTGATGCCGCTGGCCAGGGCGCCGCGCGCGGCCGCAGCCACCAGCGTCTTGCCGCGCAGCACGCCGTGCTGGTCGGGCCAGGCGAAGCGCAGCACGTCGAGTTCGCCCGCGTCGATGCGGGCGACGATCTCGGCGGCCTGGGCCTGTTGGTCGGCGCTCCACAGGCCGAAGCGTTCGGCAAAGCTGCTCATGTCAGGCCGCCACCAGGCGGGCCGCGGCCCAGTCGGAGCCCTGGCGGCGCGCCAGGTCGGCGTCGAGGCAGTAGCTGTCGGTCTTGTCCGCCGCGGCCACGCCGTCGATGGACGGCGGGCCGGTGAAGCTGCCGGCTTGCTCTGCAGTCGGGTGCATGGGCACGGCCTCGCCGGCCTGGGCCGCCTCGATCGCCTTCACGAGCTGGCGCCGGTACAGCATGATGCCTTTGTCCGTCGTGCCCAGGTGCTCGCGCGTGCGGTCCTGGATGCTGCCCATGGATTCGCAGGCCCACTGGTCGTGCACGTTGATGTCCTCGCCCATGCCCGTGTAGGTCTTGGTGCGCTGTTCCTCGGCGCTGTAGCCGTACTGGTTGCGCTTGTTCTTGCGCGAGGTGTAGTCGGGCAGGTCGATGGTTTCCAGGCGCTGCGCGCGCATCTGCGCCTTGTCCACCGGGCCCGTGAAGCTCGTGAAGATCGCGTACCAGTAGCAGCTGTGGTCGTCCACGGGCACGTGCCACTGCGAGATCGTCATCTCCGTGCTCATGGGGATCACGAAGGCCTGCGGGAACACCACGTTGGTCACGCGCACGTGCGTCTGTTCGGGCGAGAGCGTGCGCAGCGTGGTCAGGCGCATGCCGTAGGGCGCGGCCTCGGCGCGGATCTCGGGGCGGTCGTACTCGCGCAGCACCTGGGTGATGGCCATGTCGGAGTCGGCCGAGGCGCCGCGGAACTGTTTGCCGTAGCTCTCCGCCGTGTCTTCGTCCTCGTAGAAGCGGTGCAGGAAGGAGGCGTGGGCCGGGTCCATGCCCACCTCCAGCGCCTGCAGCCAGTTGCATTCCCACAGGCCCTTGAACGCGAAGGTGTGGCTGTCGGGCGCGACGAAGCAGTCGAAATCGGGAAAGGCCGGCGGCTCGCCCTCGCCGATGTAGGCGAACACGATGCCGCTCTTCTCCACCACCGGATAAGCGCCCTGCCGGATGCGCGTGCAGAGCTTGCTGCCGGCGGGCTCCGCCGGCGTCTCCAGGCACTGGCCGCTGGCGTCGAACAGCCAGCCATGGAAGGCGCAGCGCAGGCCGCCGTTCTCCAGCCGGCCATAGGCCAGGTCGGCACCGCGGTGCGGGCAGTCGCGGTCCAGCAGGCCGAGGCGGCCCGTTTCGTCGCGGAACAGCACGAAGTGCTGGCCCATGAGCTGCACGGGCTTGAGCGGGCGCGGTCCGCGCAGTTCCTCGGACAAGGCCACGGGCTGCCAGTACTTGCGCAGCAGGGTGCCGGCCGGCGTGCCGCGGCCGACGCGGGTCATGAAGTCGTTCTGTTCGGCGCTGATCATCGTGGGGGCTCCAGGGGTGAGTTCAGGTCTGCACGCCGTTGCATGCAATGGGATTCATTGTCTGCATGATCTGATCTGCGTCAAAGCCTTGTCACACTGGATTGCTCGGGTTTTGGGGCGGAAGGCAGGGTTTGCGTTGCGTCAAAGTGGTGCGTGCGCGTTTGCTCTCTTGCATTTTGAAATCTATGCATGCAGAAATCGGGCCAAACAGCCTGGTGCTGCGTGCATCGAAGCCGACTCCTACAATCCCTGGCGGAAACTTGCATGCAACGAGGCCCCTCATGGACTCCCAACAATCCCGCGTGCTCGTGCAGCTGCGCGACATGATCCTGAAGGGCGAATTCGGCCCGGGCGAGCGCCTGGCCGAGATTCCCCTGGCCGAGAAACTGAATGCCTCGCGCACGCCCGTGCGCCTCGCGCTGGCCAGCCTGGAGCACGAGGGGCTGATCGAGCCCTCTCCGGCCGGCGGCTACCAGATGCGGCGCTTCACTTCGCAGGAGATCGCCGACGCGATCCGCGTGCGCGGCGTGATCGAGGGGCTGGCGCTGCGCCTGCTGGCCGAAGACGGCGCGCCGCGCCAGCTGCTGCGCGAGCTGCACGACTGCCTGGACGAGGGCGACAAGGCCGTCAACAAGCCCACCATGGAGCTGGACGACTACGCGGCCTATGTGGAGATGAACGACCGCTTCCACCGGCTGGTGGTGGAGGGCTGCGGCAACGCGGCCGTCAAGCGCATCATGGATCTGCTGGACAGCCAGCCCTTCGCCGCGCCCAGTGCCATGCTGCCCATGCAGTCCTCCATGCAGGAGGGCCAGCAATGGATGCAGCAGGCCCACCGCACGCACCACGCCATGGTGCAGGCGATCGAGAAGGGCCAGGGCTACCGCGCCCAGGCCCTGGGCGAGGAGCATGTGGAGATCGCGCGCATGAACCTGGACTACGCGCTGGAGCGGCCCGAACTGGCGGCCGAACTCATGCCGGGCATGAAGCTGGTGGCGGCGCGGCGCTGAGCGCCTGGCGATGTCGATCCGGCCCGCCCTCGTTCGTCGAGGGGGACGGGGTGTGCCTGGACGGGCGCGCCGACCGTTCAACCCAACCGGAGTCAAGACATGTCCTACATCGATGGTTTCGTGATCGCCGTGCCTACCGCCAACAAGCAGAAGTTCATCGAGCACGCGCGCCAGCTCGACCCGATCTTCCTCGAGCTGGGCGCGCTGCGCGTGATCGAGGGCTGGGGCGACGACGTTCCCCCGGCAAGCTCACGGATTTCTACCGCGCCGTGCAGGCCACGCCCGAGGAGACGGTGGCGTTCTCCTGGGTCGAGTGGCCGGACAAGGCCACGCGCGACGCCGGCATGAAGAAGATGATGGAAGACCCGCGCATGGACCCTTCCGCGCCGGGCAACCCGCCGATGCCGTTCGATGGGAAGCGCATGATCTTCGGCGGCTTCGCGCAGGTGGTCGAAGTGAAGAAGGACTGAACGGCGCGGCAGGGCCGTCCGCTAGCGCCGGCCACGGGCTGGGACGCTGGCGCCGCTGCTCAAGGTCAGCGCAGTGATCACGCACAGAGCGCCCAGCCATTCCTGCGCTGCCGGGTGCTGGCCCAGCGCCGCACCCATCAGCAGCGCTGAGACCGGCACCCCGTTGAGGAACAGCGAGCCCCGCGCCGCGCCCAGCTGGCGCACACCGTAGTTGAAGGCCAGTACCGCGGCGACCGTGGGGACCACCGCGATGTAGAGCAGCTGCGGCAGCACGGCGGACAGCTCCGACCAGCGCGGCGCCTCCACCACGCCGGCCGCCGTGGCGCTGGCCGAGACCAGCAGCAACACCGGAACCGCCATCACGGCCGTCAGACCCGAGTACTCCAGCGCGCTGAAGCTCGGCCACCGCGCACCGCCGCGGGTGTAGAGCACCCAACCGACGGTGCCCAGCAACATGATCGCGTCGCCGGCCAGGGCGCGGGGCGTGGTCGCGGCGCCGCCGGCCAGCCCGGACACCAGCACCACGCCGGCCAGGGCCAGCACCGCCGCGCCCGCCACGCGCGGGCCGGGCCGCTGGCTGTCCAGCGCCCAGCGCAGCAGCAGCGTGGTGAGCGGCACCGTCGCCATCAGCACGGCGCCGTGCGAAGGCTGCGACAGCAACAGGCCCGTCATCGTCGCCACGCCGAAGAAGCCATAGCCCAGCAGGCCCAGCACAGACAGGCCGGCCCAGTGCTGGCGCAGCTTGCGCCAGGGCCGATCGCCCAGGCAGCACAGCAGCAGCGACAGCGGCAGCGCCGCGAAGACATAGCGCAGCGTGGTGAACCACAAGGGCGAGACGCGCGCGACCACCGGCTTGCTGACCAGGAACATGCTGCCCCAAGCGCAGGCGGCGAACAGCAGGGCCAGCACCGGCGCGAGGCCCGGCGTGGCGCGAACAGGAAGGGTGCTCATGGCAGTGGGAATTCCGTGCGGTGAAAGAAGGCTGCGCAGTCTCCTGCGAAGGCCGCGAGCCGGCCATGCGTTTGAACGGGCGTTCGAGGAAACCGAATGCAGCGCAGGCTGCCGCGCCACACAATCGCCGCCATGGAGCTCTACCAGCTGAAAAGTTTCCTGGCCGTGGTGGCCGAGCGCAATCTCACGCGTGCCGCCGAGAAGGTCTTCACCAGCGGCCCCGCCGTCAGCGCGCAGATCAAGGCGCTCGAAGAGGAACTGGGTATCCAGCTGTTCGAACGCAGCTCCCGCGGCATGTCGCTGACGCCCGCCGGCGAGCGCCTGGCCGACGAGGCGCGCCGCACGCTGGACGCTGCACAGCGCCTGCGCCAGGCGGCGGCGCAGATCCGCGGCGAGGTCGAAGGCGTGCTGCGCATGGGCACGGTCAGCGACCCCATTTCGCTGCGCCTGGGCGAAGTGATGGTGCGCCTCGCCGAGCGCCATCCCAAGGTGGCACTGCAACTGCACCAGCGGCTCTCTCTGCACAGCCTGCAGGCGCTCCAACGCGGAGACGTCGACTGCGCCTACGTCCTCAACGGGCAGGATGCGGTCGAAGGCGTGCGGATCCAGCGCCTGAGCCAGATCGAACTCGCCGTCGTGCTGCCGACGCGGCTCGCGGCATCGGCCTGGCCCCAGGATCTGCCGCAGCTGCTGGCGCTGCCATGGGTCGCCACGCCACCGGACTGCGGCCTGCGTCCGGCGATGGAGGCGCTGTTCGGCGCGCAGTCGCGCGAGCTGCCCCAGGGGCTGATGGCCGAAACCGAAAGCGCAGTGCGCGGCATGGTCGCCAGCGGCCTGGGACTCGGCCTGCTGCGGCGCGACCAGGCCGAGGCGGCCGAGCGCGCCGGCGAGTTGCGCATCTGGCCGCACTGGCAGGGCGCCACGTGGCTGTGCTGGTTGCAGCGCGCGTCGCCGCACGAAGAGCCCGCGCTCGCAGCCTTGCGCGAGCTGGTGACCGAGGTCTGGCGCTGAGGTCGGGTGGGCACGGGTCCGCGCGCAGGTGGGCTCAGCACGTACGCCGCCCGGGCGGCCCACGACCGCCTGCCCGCTGTCGGTCCGCGACTACAGCGCTTCGCGGCAGCGGCCGGGCGGCATGGGCACGGCCGCGGACGATCATCGGCTCCTGTACCCCGAGAGCGCCATGACCTTGTCCCACCGCCCCCCACGCCGCCACGGCGAAGACGATGGCGAGCCCGAACCGGGCGGCATGCCCGTGGAGCCTGGCGACGGCGCACCCGAGCCCGGCCGGCCAGCGGAGCCGGACCCCGATGGCGCGCCGCCGCAACCAGGTCCTTGAACGGGCGGGACGGCCCGACCGCCTCGCGCTGCTGCTGGCCGACCCGGCTGGCTTCGCCTGGCGCGTGCTCAAGGCCTTCAAGGCCAACCAGGGCCTGCTGCTGGCCGGTGCGGTGGCCTACTACGCGCTGCTGTCCATCGTGCCCATGCTGATCCTGACGGTCATCGCGCTCTCGCACTTCATCGACGAGGCCGCGTTGCTGGCCACGTTGCGGCATTACCTGGCCTGGCTGCTGCCGGGGCAGTCGGGCGCGGTGGTGACCGAACTGGCCAACTTCCTCGCGCACCGCGAGGTGCTGGGCTGGGTGCTGCTGGCCAGCATGCTGTTCTTCAGCTCGCTGGCCTTCACGGTGCTGGAGAACGCGATGTCGGTGGTGTTCCACCACCGCGTGGTGCGGCGCCGGCACTTCGCCGTCTCGGCCGTGCTGCCCTACGTCTGCATCCTC
The DNA here is from genome assembly GCF_014652235.1 of Pseudorhodoferax aquiterrae. Lineage (GTDB taxonomy): Bacteria > Pseudomonadota > Gammaproteobacteria > Burkholderiales > Burkholderiaceae_C > Pseudorhodoferax > Pseudorhodoferax aquiterrae. Next base: position 84,862 of record NZ_BMYK01000023.1, on the reverse strand, counting down.
GTGCTGGGGATGGGCCTGCTGGTGGTCACGCTGGTGTCGGGCGCGCTGCAGGCGGTCGGCCGCGAGGAACTGCATTTCCTGTGGCTGAACTGGTCGCTGGACCATGTCTCCACGGCGCTGTTGTACCTGCTCGGCTTCGCCGGCGAGGTGTTCGTGCTGACCGCCATCTACCTGGTGTTGCCGGTGGGGCGGCCATCGCCCGCGCATGCGCTGATGGGGGCACTCGCCGCGGCCGTGCTGTGGGAGATCTCGCGCCGCGTGCTGGTCTGGTACATGGCCACGCTATCGCAGATCGGCCAGGTCTATGGCTCCCTGACCACGGCCATCGCGGTGCTGTTGAGCCTGGAACTGGCGGCGGCGCTGCTCTTGCTGGGCGCGCAGGTCATCGCCGAGTTCGAGCGGCTCGGCCACGCTGAACCCGCGGCGGCTGCGGGTTTTCGCACGCCCAGCGCGTCGCACGGGTAGGCTCGCCGCATGTCCGCGCCCTCCCCTGGCCAGCCCAGCCAGCGCCTGTGGCAGATCGACGCGCTGCGCGGCCTCATGCTGGTGCTGATGACCTTCACGCACCTGCCCACGCTGTTCGCCTCGCCCACGGGCCAGCCCTTCGGCTTCGTCTCGGCGGCCGAGGGCTTCGTGCTGCTGTCGGGCTTCATGGCCGGCATGGTCTATGCGGGCCGCGAGCGCAAGGAGGGCGAAGAACGCATGCGTGCGGCCTTTTACCGCCGCGTGGCCAAGATCTACCTGTGCCAGGCCGCCATGCTGCTGTTCCTGTTCAGCGTGGTGGCGCTGATCGCCGTGGTGCTGCAGGAGGACGCCATCACCGGCCTCATGAAGTACTACCTGCACGAGCCGCTGCACGCGCTGGTCGGCGCGCTGCTCTTGATCTACAGCCCGCCTCTGCTTGACATCCTGCCGCTGTACGTGCTGTTCATGCTGATCAGCCCCATGGTGCTGCTGCACGGCCTGCGCCATGGCTGGGGCGGCATCCTGGCTTGCAGCGTGGCGTTGTGGCTGGCGGCGCAGTTCAAGGTCGGCGCCTGGCTCTACGAGGCGCTGGCGCCGGCCGCCGGCATCCGCGTGCCGCTGGTGCAGACCGGCGCCTTCGACGTGCTGGCCTGGCAGTTCCTCTGGATCATGGGGCTGTGGATGGGGGCCGAGCGCGCCGCCCAGCGCCCGCCCGTCGTGTTCCCGCGCTGGCTGCTGCACACCGCGATCGTCTATGCGGCGGTGTGTTTCGTCTGGCGCCACGTGGTCGGCCAGGTGCCCATCCCGCAGGACGCCGGCTTGAACATGCTGTTCGACAAGTGGCAGCTGGCGCCGCTGCGGCTGTTCAACCTGTTCGCCCTGCTGGTGCTGGCCATGCACTACGCGCCATGGCTGGCCACGCACCTGCCGCGCGTGCGCGCACTGGAGACGCTGGGGGCGGCCTCACTGCCGGTGTTCTGCGGCCACCTGGTGTTGGCGCTGCTGGCACTGGCGCTGTTCGGTGCGCCCACGCCCGCGCGCAGCGCGTGGATCGACGTGGGCATCGTGGTGGTCTCGTTCGCCGCGCTGTACGGTGTGGCGCTGCTGAGCCAGGAGCTGGACCGCCAGGCGGCCGCGCGGCGCAGCGCGCGCGCCGCGCGCCGCATCAAGGAGCAGGCGGGGCCGACGCCGTCTTCCGCAGCGCTGCCGCGTTGAGCCCGGCGGCCTGGGGCTGCTGCGGCAGCAGGTGCGGCGTGATCGTGCTTTTCCAGATCGCGTAGCCGGCCGGGTTCATGTGCAGCGCGTCGGCCGAGTAGAGGTCGGTGCGGGGCTTGCCATCGGCATCGAGCATGCGCGAATAGATGTCGATGAAGTCCAGGTTGGGCGTGTTCGCGCTGTAGCCCGCGATGAGCGCGTTGGCCTGCATGGCCTGCGGCATCAGCGCCGCGCGCGAGGGGCTGGGCTTGATCGACAGGTAGGCGATGCGCGTGTGGGGCAGTTCGGCGCGCACGCGTTCCACGAACTCGGCGAAGCTGTCCAGCACCTGCTGCGGCGTGCGGCCTTCGGCCAGGTCGTTGTCGCCAGCGTAAACGACGATCAACCGGGGCTTGTAGGGCAGCACCAGCTGCTCCACATGGGCGGCCACATCCAGCATGCGCGAGCCACCGAAGCCGCGCTTGATCACCGGCATCTTGTCGAACTGGGTCTCCAGATCGTCCCAGAGCCGGATCGAGGAACTGCCGACGAACAGCACGCCGCCGGTCTGCGGCGCCTGCTGCAGGTCGGCCGCGGCGAAGGCGTCGAAGCTCTCCTTCCAGCGCGTGTCCACGGCCGTGGCGGCGCGCTGCTGGGGCGCCCCGCGGCCGGTCTGCAATGGCATGGTCTGCGCCCCTGCCGAGGCGCCGAGTCCCAGGCTGTACAGCGCGAAGGCGAGCTTGGTCAGGCGGCGTTTGGTTGTGCGCATGGACGCAGCATGCCACGGCAGGTCGCCCGCAATGTGTCGGAACAGGCCCACGCCGGCTGTGCGGCCGTGCGTACGGAAAGGCATCTCTAACATAGCAATCTGCTATAAAGTGCTGTGCCGACCAAGTTGATCTCCAACCGCGCGCTGCGTGAGTTCGCCACTGTCCATGCGGATGCGGCGCAGCCTCTGCAGGACTTCCGGCGCAAGATCGAAAAGGGCAGCTTCGCGCACTTCGCCGATCTGCGGGCGGTGTTTCCCGCGGTCGACAAGGTCGGCGAACGCTATGTGTTCAACATCGGCGGCAACAAGTACCGCCTGGTCGCCGCGCTGGATTTCGCGCGGCGCATGCTGTGGGTCAAGGCCGTGCTGACGCACGCCGAGTACGACAAAGGAGCCTGGAAATGAACGTGCGCGATGTGGCCGGCCATTGGGTGGCGTTGCATGAAGCCCTGGGCCTGGGCGCTCCCATTGCGGACGAGGCGGCCTATGCGCAGGTGCTGGCTTTTATCGACCAAGTGTTCGACCAGGTGGCCGCCGACCCTGCCCACCCGCTCGGTGGCCTGGTCGAACTGCTGGCCGATCGCGTGCGCGAATACGAGGACCGGGTCCACCCCTGGCCCGACACCAGCACGCCGGCCTCGGTGCTGGCCAGCCTCATGGAAGAGCATGGCCTGAAACAATCCGACCTGCCCGAGATCGGCGCCCAGAGCGTGGTCAGCGCCGTGCTGGCCGGCAAGCGGGCGCTGAACCTGCGCCAGGTCAAGGCGCTGGCACAGCGCTTTTCCGTGCCGATGGAGATGCTGGCCTGAAGCCTCAGCGCATCAGCGCCTCGATCTCGTCGGCCTTCACGGGCACGCCGCGCGTGATGAGTTCGCAGCCGTCGGCCGTGACGATGGCGTCGTCCTCGATGCGGATGCCGATGCCGTGGAACTGCTCCGGCGCCTCGGTGCCGGGCCGCACGTAGATGCCGGGCTCGATGGTCAGCACCATGCCGGGGCGCAGGATGCGGCTGGGGCGGTCGGTGATGGTCTCGCCCGACAGCGCATCCTTGCGCTGGCTGCCATTGCCGATCTCGCTGGGCTCCACGTAGCTGCCGCAGTCGTGCACGTCCATGCCCAGCCAGTGGCCGGTGCGGTGCATGTAGTAGGCGAAGTAGGCGCGCTTCTCGACCACGTCGTCGACGCTGCCGACCTTGTTCCTGTCCAGCAGGCCGAGGTCCAGCATGCCCTGGGCCAGCACCTTGACGGTGGCCTCGTGCGGGTCGTTGAAGCGCTTGCCCGCCCGCGTGGCCGCCACGGCCGCGTCCTGGCTGGCCAGCACCAGGTCGTACAGCGCGCGCTGCGGGCCGGTGAATTTGCCATTGGCCGGGAAGGTCCGCGTGATGTCGCTGGCGTAACCGTCGAGTTCGCAGCCGGCGTCGATCAGCACGAGTTCGCCATCGCGCACGGGCGCGGCGTCGGCGCGGTAGTGCAGCACGCAGGCGTTGGCGCCGGCCGCCACGATGGAGCCGTAAGCCGGGTACTGCGAGCCGCCCATGCGGAAGGCGTGCAGCAGCTCGGCGTCCAGGTGGTACTCGCGCACCTCTTTGCCTTCGCGCAGCATGCGCGCGCTGGTCTGCATGGCGCGGATGTGGGCCTCGGCGCTGATCTGCGCGGCACGGCGCATGATGTCCTGCTCGTGCGCGTCCTTGACCAGCCGCATCTCGTCCAGGATGCCGCACAGGTCGCGCTGCGACTCGGGGCACAGCGCGCCGAAGCGCACGCGTGCGCGCACCGAGGACAGCCAGCCGTCGATGCGCGACTCCAGCCCCTTGTGGATCGCGAACGGGAACCAGACCGTGCCGCGGTTCTCCAGCAGCTTGGGCAGCTGGGCGTCCAGCGTGGCCACCGAGTGGGCCGCGCTCACGCCCAGCGCCTCGGGCGCGGCCTCCGGGCCGAGACGGTAGCCATCCCAGATCTCGCGCTCCAGATCCTTGGGCGCGCAGAACAGCGTGCTGCTGCCGTCGCCGGTGATGACCAGCCAGGCATTGGGCTCGGTGAAGCCGGTCAGGTAGTAGAAGTAGCTGTCGTGCCGGTACAGGAAGTCGCTGTCGCGGTTGCGCTGGCGCTCCGGTGCGGTCGGGACGATGGCGATGCCGTCGCGCCCGATCTGGCGGGCGACTTCGGCGCGGCGTTGGGCGTAGGGCGTGGTCATGCGGCGATGCTAACGCCGCGCGGCCTAGCCGCGCTGCATCTGGCCCGACAGCAGAAGGCTGCGGCCCGGCGCGCCGCGTGCGACGGAGGACACCAGCGCATGGGCCACGTCGCCGGCGCGGATCGCGCGGTAGTTGGCCGGGATCAGCGGCCGCAGCCAGCGGCTGATGGCCTCGCCGACGACCTCGCCGCGGCGCTCGGGCTGGCCCAGCGGGCCGCGGTCGCCGACCAGCAGCGAGGGCCGTGCGATGACCAGGGTCTCGAAGCCGATCTGCGCAACGGCCTGCTCGACCTCGCCCTTGACGCGGTTGTAGAACACGCGCGAGCCGGCGTCCGCCCCCATGGCGCTGACCAGGCCCAGCCGGCGGGCGCCCGCGGCCCGCGCCGCGCGGGCCACGGCCAGCACGGCATCGTGGTCCACGGCGCGGAAGGCCTCCTGGCTGCCGGCCACCTTGATCGTGGTGCCCAGGGCGATGAAAGCGCTGTCCAGCGGCGGCAGCGTCGGGATGCTGCGCAGGTCCGAAACATGGTGGTGCAGCTTGGCGTGCGGCGTGGGCGGCGCGCGCCGGCCCAGCGTGTGGACGGCTGCGACACCGCGGTCGGCCAGCAGCAGCGCGAGGATTTCGCGGCCGACCAGGCCCGTGGCGCCGGCCAGCAGCACCTTCACGGGGCGGCTCCGTCCAGGGCCGCCAACTGGGCCGGCGTGCCGATGTTGTGCCAGGCACCGTGGTAGACCTCGGCGCCGATCTGGCGGTCGCGGATCGCGGCCTTCAGCAGCGGGCCCAACGCGGCTTTCTGGCCCACGGGCACGCCGGCGCACAACGCCTTGCGCATCAGCGCGAAGTTGGCGTAGGTCCAGCGCCGGCCATCCGGGCCGGCATCGGCCAGGGCCAGGCCGTCGGCGGCGATGCCGAAGTCGCCGGTGGGGTGGAAGTCGGGATTGGGCACCAGCCACAGGTGGGCCAGAAGCGCGGGCTGCGCCACGAAGGCCGCGGCCCGCGCGGCGTCGTAGGCGAAATCGGGCGCGTGGATGTCGCCCGAGACCAGCCAGAAGCACTCGTCCAGCCAGGGCAATGCCTTGGCGATGCCGCCGGCCGTCTCCAGCGCACCGCCATGGTCGCGGCCTTCCATGGAGTAGTGGATCGTGAGGCCCCAACGGCTGCCGTCGCCCAGCGCGGCCGGGATCTGCTCCTCCAGCCAGGCCGTGTTGACGACGACGCGCTGCACGCCCGCGCGCGCCAGCGCCTCCAGGTGCCAGACGACCATGGGCTTGCCATGCACGGCCAGCAGCGGCTTGGGGGTCTGGTCGGACAGCGGCCGCATGCGCTCGCCGCGGCCGGCAGCGAGCACCATGGCGCAGCGGACGGGCTGCGCAGGGGAGGTCGGGGAAGGCATGGTCCCGATTATCGGGACCGGGCGGTGGTTCAGCCGAACAGCTTGGCCGCCGTCTTGGCCACCAGCTCGCCCTGGTGGCGTGCGCCGGCCAGTTCGATGTCGCTGGGCTGGCGCGAACCGTCGCCGCCGGCGATCGTGGTCGCGCCATACGGGGCGCCGCCGACGATCTCGTCCAGCGTCATCTGACCGCCATGGCTGTAGGGCAGGCCCACGATCACGAGGCCGAAGTGCAGCAGGTTGGTGATGATGGAGAACAGCGTGGTCTCCTGGCCGCCGTGCTGGGTGGCCGTGGAGGTGAAGGCCGCGCCGACCTTGCCGTTCAGCGCGCCTCGGGCCCACAGGCCGCCGGCCTGGTCCAGGAAGGCCGCCATCTGCGAGGACATGCGGCCGAAGCGCGTGCCGGTGCCGACCACGATGGCGTCGTAGTTCGCGAGGTCCTCGACCTTGGCCACGGGCGCCGCCTGGTCCAGCTTGAAGTGCGACTTCCTGGCGATCTCCTCGGGCACCGTCTCGGGCACGCGCTTGATGTCCACCTGGGCGCCCGCGGCGCGCGCGCCTTCGGCGATGGCGCCGGCCATGGTCTCGATGTGACCGTAGGTGGAGTAGTAGAGGACGAGGACTTTGGCCATGGTGTGCTTCCAGGTGGGTGAAGAGATGGCTGCATTGTTGGCGGCCTCAACCCGGCCGGCATCGCCCAAAGGTGAAGGCAGCATTCAAGCCTTTTGAATGGAGCCCCTCACTTGGCGCGCAGCAGTTCGCCCACCTCGAGCAGCACGAGCTCGTTGTCGTCGGCCTGGTCGGGCACGCGGCTGCTGCTGAACGGCAGGTTGTTGTCGTTGCCGACCACGATGTGCGTGGCGTCCACGATGTCCACGTTCTCGATCGTGAAGAACGGGAAGGTCAGCACGCCGTTCGTCAAGGGCTTCTTCGCCAGCTTGTTCGGGTCCTGGATGGCCATGAGGTCGATGTAGCCGATCTTGCGCACGGCCTGGCCCACGTTGGCCTGCGTCATCTCGATCTTGTAGACGCGCTTGAACTTGGCCAGGTCGTGGAAGCAGTCGTTGCGCTTCTCGCCGGCGGGGCAGGCCTTGTCCAGCGTGCCTTCGCCGTTGTCGCGCTCGATGACGAGGCCGGTCGTCGCGTCGACCATGTTGAAGTCGCCGATGGCGTGGTGGCCGGCCTCCAGCGGGTACTTCCAGTGGCGGCCGGTCCAGGCCTTCTTCTGCACGTCGAACTCGAGCACGCGCAGCGCGGTCTTGCCGTCCACCATCTCGTTGGAATGGGTGGCGGCGTTCCAGAGCGGGCCTTCCAGCAGCGCGTAGAGCTTGCTGCCGTCGGGCGAGGCGGCCATGCCCTCGAAGCCCTTGGAACGGCGCACCTCGAAGGCCGGCAGCGCAGCGTCGGGCGCGCCCGGCATCGCGACGGCCGGGTGGTCGGGCGAGCGCACGGTCTTGCCGTCCGCCTGGGTCTCGAACACGGCCAGCACCTTGCCGTCCAGGTCGGCCTGGATCAAGTAGGGCCCGAACTCCTCGCCGATCCACAGCGCGCCGCCGGCGAACTGGAAGCTCTCGGGGTCGAAGTCCGCGCCGGTCAGGTAGCGCTTCTCGCTGCCCTCCTGGACGATGCGGAAGGGCACCTTGCGGTCGGGATCGTGCAGGAACACGGTCTTTTTGCGCTCGAAGCGGCCGCTTTGGAAGTCCACCGCGTAGTGGTTCAGGTAGAGCATGAAGTCCGGCGAGTTGGCCTTGCTGCCGGCGCCGTTGTCCGTGAGGATCCAGAAGCTGCCGTCGGCCATGCGCTTGATGCCCGAATGGCCTTGGGCGGGCTGGCCTTGGAACGGCAGGCCAATGCCCGTGGGCCGGCCGCCGGACAGGCCCATCACCGCACCGGGTTGGTCCGCGCGCTGGGCCGTCGTGAACTTGCCGGCCATGCGCAGGTCGGCCGGCGCATCGGCCGGCGGCGCGATCAGCGTGAGGGCGGGCAGCACGGCGTGGCCGGCCAGCGTGACCGGGTAGGCCTGCTGGGCCTGGGCGGCGGGGGACAGGGCGGCGGCGCAGGAGAGCGCGGCGAGGGTCAGGCGGAACATGCGAAGGGGTCCGGGGTGGAAAGACAAGCCCGCGAGCCTGCCCGCGCCGCATGACAGCCACGTGAACGCTAGCGGTTGACCAGCAGTGCCCCCTCGCGCGCCGCGGCACCCGAGCGCAGCAGGTCCTCGACCAATGTTGCACCCCAGGCGTCGATGGGGCCGGTATCGGCGAAGTGCCGCACGTGCAGGGTCTGGAAGTAGGGCGTGCGCCGGGCCCAGTCCAGGAGCGCGGCCTCGCCGATGGACTGCAGTTCCAGCAGCTTGAATTTCAGCAGCACCTTGGCCGCGTACAGCGCATGCTTGCGCGGCGCGGCGACGAAGCCGTCCAGCCGCCGGCGCGCGCGCTCCAGCGCCGGGCCCACGTCGTCGAAGGCGCCGCCATGGCCCGGCACGACGGTGGCCGGGGCCAGCCGTTCGATGAGGTCCAGCGAGGCACCGACCTCGGCGAAGGCGGATGCCCCTTCGAGCTCGGGGAACACCACGCCGAAGCCGTTGTGCCACAGCGCGTCGCCGGCCACGAGCAGCCGCCAGGAGGGCTCGAACAGCAGCACGGCATGCGGATCGTGGCCGGGTGCCGCATGCACCTGCCAGTGCCCGGCGCCCAGGGCGACCTCCTGGCCGGGTTGCAGCAGGCTGTCGAAATTGAAGCGCGGGCACAGCTGGCCCGTGGGCGCGTAGCTCAGCGCGTCGGCGTCCCAGTCGCGCACCGCCTGGGCCTGGCCCGGCGGGATGGCCGTGTGCAACGCGGGGTAGCGCTGTTGCAAGGCCGCGTTGCCGCCGCAATGGTCGCTGTGCAGGTGGGTGTTGAGCAGCCGGTCCAGCGGCGCGCCGCCCAGGGCCTGGTCCAGCAGCGCCAGCGTCTGCGCGGCATGCGTGCAATAGCCTGAATCGACCAGCGCGGCCGGGCCCGCGCCGCGCGGATCGGTCAGCAACAGGTTGTTCGAGGAGAGCCAGCCGCGCTCGAACAGCACGACGCCAGCGGGAAGAGAAGGCATGGGCAGGGGCCAGGTGGTGGAGCCTTGGCGACTGTAGGGCAGAGCCGTGGCATGGCCGCCTCGCTAAAATCCCGGGTTTCCCCCGATTTCGACCGGAGCTGCCCACCCATGGCGAACACTGACACGCTGGCCTCTTCCACCCCCGTCGTTGAGGCCGCCGCGCCCGCCAGCCGCATGGCCAACGCCATCCGCGCGCTGGCCATGGACGCCGTGCAGCAGGCCAATTCCGGCCACCCGGGCGCCCCCATGGGCATGGCCGACATGGCCGTCGCGCTGTGGGCCCGCCACCTCAAGCACAACCCGCGCAACCCGGCCTGGTTCGACCGCGACCGCTTCGTGCTGTCCAACGGCCACGGCTCCATGCTGCTGTACGCGCTGCTGCACCTGACGGGCTACGCGCTGCCGATCGAAGAACTCAAGAACTTCCGCCAGCTGCACAGCAAGACTGCCGGCCACCCCGAGCACGGCATCACGCCCGGCGTGGAAACCACCACCGGCCCGCTGGGCCAGGGCATCACCAACGCAGTGGGCATGGCGCTGGCCGAGAAGCTGCTGGCCGCTGAATTCAACCGGCCGAACTTCCCCGTCGTCGACCACCGCACCTACGTGTTCCTGGGCGACGGCTGCCTCATGGAAGGCATCAGCCACGAGGCCGTGGCCCTGGCCGGTGCCTGGAAGCTGGACAAGCTGGTCGCGCTGTACGACGACAACGGCATCTCCATCGACGGCAAGGTCGCGCCCTGGTTCATCGACAACACGGCGCTGCGCTTCGTCGCCAGCGGCTGGCAGGTGCTGGGCCCGGTCGACGGCCAGGACGCCGAAGCCGTCTCCAAGGCCATCGAGGAGGCCAAGGCCTCGCAGGGCAAGCCCACCCTGATCATCTGCAAGACCGCCATCGGCAAGGGCTCGCCCAACCGCGCCGGCACGGCCAAGGCCCACGGCGAGCCGCTGGGTGCCGAGGAAATCAAGCTCACGCGCGAAGCGCTGGGCTGGGATGCCGCCCCCTTCGAGATCCCCGAAGACGTCTATGCCGCCTGGGACGCCAAGGCCAAGGGCCTGGCCGCCGAGGCCGACTGGGACGTGCTGTTCGCCGGCTACAAGGCGGCCCACCCGCAACTGGCCGCCGAGCTGACGCGCCGCATGCAGGGCGAGCTGCCCGCCAGCTTCGCCGAGACCGCCGCGCGCATCGCCTCCGAAGCCCATGACCTGGCGGCCACCGTGGCCAGCCGCAAGGCCAGCCAGCTGGCGCTGGAAGGCTTCACGGCCGCCTTGCCCGAGCTGCTGGGCGGCTCTGCCGACCTGACCGGCTCCAACCTGACCAACACCAGCCACACACCGGCGCTGCGCTTCGAGGCCGAAACCGGCGCCGTGGTGCTGGGCGCCGCGCCCGACCGCAAGGCCGGTGCCGAGGACGAGAAGGCCGCCCCGGTGGAGGAGCCGCCGCACGGCGTGATCGGCCGCCACATCAACTACGGCGTGCGCGAATTCGGCATGGCCGCCATCATGAACGGCGTGGCGCTGCACGGCGGCTACATCCCCTACGGCGGCACCTTCCTGACCTTCAGCGACTACAGCCGCAACGCCATCCGCATGGCCGCGCTCATGAAGCAGCGCGTGGTGCACGTGTTCACGCACGACTCCATTGGCCTGGGCGAGGACGGCCCCACGCACCAGTCCATCGAGCATGCCGCGAGCCTGCGCCTGATTCCCAATTTGGACGTCTGGCGCCCGGCCGACACGGCCGAGACCGCCATCGCCTGGGCCGTGGCCCTGGCCCAGAAGAACCGGCCGACCGCGCTGCTGCTGTCGCGCCAGAACCTGCCCTACGCGCCCAAGAGCGAGGACGCGCTGGACCACATCGCCAGCGGCGCCTACGTGCTGAGCGAGCCCGCCGACGTGGGCCTCAAGGGCAAGGCCCGCGCCGTGATCATCGCCACCGGCTCCGAAGTGCAGCTGGCGCTGGCCGCCCAGAAGCAGCTGGCAGAACTGAAGATCGCCGTGCGCGTGGTCTCCATGCCCAGCACCACCACCTTCGACCGCCAGAGCCTGGCCTACAAGAAGGCCGTGCTGCCCGAAGGCCTGCCGCGCATCGCGGTGGAAATGGGCGTGACCGACGGCTGGTGGAAGTACGGCTGCGCGGCCGTGGTCGGCATCGACACCTATGGCGAGTCTGCCCCCGCGCCCGTGCTGTTCAAGCACTTCGGTTTCACGTCCGAGAACGTGGCGGCCACCGTGCGCAAGGTTTTGTCCAAGTAAGTTTCAACCTCAGGAGAGAAAGCAATGGCGATCAAGATCGGTATCAACGGCTTCGGCCGCATCGGCCGCAACGTGCTGCGTTCGGCGGTGCAGAACTTCTCCGACATCGAAGTCGTGGGCATCAACGACCTGCTCGAGCCCGACTACCTGGCCTACATGCTGCAGTACGACTCGGTGCATGGCCGCTTCAAGGGCGACATCGCCGTGGACGGCAACACGCTGATCGTCAACGGCAAGAAGATCCGCCTGACGCAGGAGCGCGACCCCGCCGCGCTGAAGTGGAACGAGATCGGCGCCGACATCGTGGTCGAGTCCACCGGCCTGTTCCTGACCAAGGAAACCGCGCAGAAGCACATCGACGCCGGCGCCAAGAAGGTCATCATGTCGGCCCCGTCCAAGGACGACACGCCCATGTTCGTGTTCGGCGTGAACGACAAGAGCTACAAGGGCGAGGCCATCATCTCCAACGCCTCGTGCACGACCAACTGCCTGGCCCCGCTGGCCAAGGTGCTCAACGACAAGTGGGGCATCAAGCGCGGCCTGATGACCACCGTGCACGCTGCCACCGCGACGCAGAAGACCGTGGACGGCCCGTCCAACAAGGATTGGCGCGGCGGCCGCGGCATCCTGGAGAACATCATTCCCTCCAGCACCGGTGCCGCCAAGGCCGTGGGCGTGGTGATCCCCGAGCTGAACAAGAAGCTGACCGGCATGTCCTTCCGCGTGCCGACCTCCGACGTGTCGGTGGTCGACCTGACGGTGGAACTGGTCAAGGAAGCCAGCTACAAGGACATCTGCGCCGAGTTCAAGGCCCAGTCCGAGGGCGCGCTCAAGGGCGTGCTGGGCTACACGGAAGACAAGGTGGTCGCCACCGACTTCCGCGGCGACGCCCGCACCTCGATCTTCGACGCCGAAGCCGGCATCGCGCTGGACGGCACCTTCGTCAAGCTGGTCTCCTGGTACGACAACGAGTGGGGCTACTCGAACAAGGTGCTCGAAATGGTCCGCGTGATTGCGAAGTAAGAGCGCCAAGTAAGCGAAGCGCTGCGCCGGGCGGCTTGTCCCGGCGCTGGCGGGCGCGCTACGATGTGCGCCCGCCTTGTCCCAGAAGTTCCACCATGTCCCAGCCTTCCAACGATGCCCAGGCCGCCAAGCACCTGGAGCAGGCGATCGAAAAGGCCAAGGAGGTCGCCGCCGACATCCGGCAGGCGGCCGACGACCTGGCCGTGGCCAACACCGTGCTCGACACCCACCTGAGCGAGGAAGCGCGCACGCGCGAGATCGAGCAGGCGCTGGGCCACACGGGCGCCGTCGAGAAGACGCTGACCCAGTCGGCCGAGACGCTGGACGAGGTCAACACCGCGCTGGACAAGGCCGCCGCGCCACCGCGCGGCTGAGCCCCCCTCCTTCCACCCCCCAGAAAAAGGGCCGGTCGAGACCGGCCCTCCTGTTTTCCATGGACAAAGAAGTCGCACCCGCCGTCCTGGCGGTCATCAACGAGAAACGCCTGTCCGGCGACAAACGCACGCCGGTGGAGATCATCGCCAAGATGGGCGTGTTCGACGCGCGCGACACGGCCTCCGACCTGGCCTGGCTGGCGACCGGCGACAACATCATCGTGACCATCTGGGCCGAGCTCGTCAGCGTGGGCGAGGGTGGGCGCTGGTTCCTGCTCGAGTCGCTCGACCCGCTGCACCGCATCGGCGGCGGCGAGCGCACCGACCTGCGCATCCAGCGCACCAAGGACCGCATCCAGCTCATCAAGCGGGCGCTGGACGCCGACCAGCCCCTGCGCGCCGTGCTGCAGACCAACCGCGTGGCCATCGCCGACATCGAGACCGACAAGGCCGCCCGCATGTCGGTGCGCGTGCCCGACGACGAGCCCTGGCACGTGGCCGTCTGGAGCCCCGAGCAGCGCCATGTGGTGCTGGTGCGCGGCCCGCGCGGCTGGGTGCCGAACGAGGCCGAGATCCAGGCTGCGCGTGCGCGTGCCGGCATCGTGGACGCCGCGCCCGATGCGCCGGCCATCGAGGTCGGCGGTGGCGGCGACCTGCACAGCGCCGCGCTGGACCACCTGACGCGCCATTTCGCCGGCTACGGCTACAAGACCGAGCTGCTGGAGGCGCCCAACCCGGGCTACGAGGCCGAGGTGCGCGACAAGAAGGGCAAGACCCTGCTCAAGCTCGTCGTGAAGGGCACGGCCACGGGGGCGACCGGCTATGCGCTGACGGCCGGGCAGCGCGCCTTCGCGCGGCGCGACCCGCAATGGCGCCTGGCCGTGGTGTCCGACGTGGGCAGCCCCGCTGCCCAGCACAAGCTGTACAACGGGGCCGACATGGACAAGGCGCCGGGCCTGGCGCCCGAGCTGGGCTGAGGCCCGGCCGCGCAGACCCTCAGGCCATCTTGCCCGACAGGTCCCACATGGCATCGACCAGCGCGTCGATGTCGTTGGCGTCGTGCCACAGGTGCGTGGAGACGCGCATCGCGTAGTGGTTCGAGGCGGCGCCGATCACCGGGAAGCTGGCGTTGCGGATGATCAGGCCCTGCGGGTACTCGGCCTGCAGGCGCGAGACGAACTGCGTGGCCTTGGCCGAGTTCATCACGTCGTCCTTGTTGCGGAACGGGTTGAACGAGGTCAGCGCGCACACCAGCTTGGGGTCGTCCTTGGGCGAGTACAGCGACTCCACGCCCCAGCGCTCGACGATCTTCTCCTTGAGGTAGGCCGACAGCGTGAGGTCGTAGGTCTCGATGTTCTTGCGGCCGATCTGGTCCCACAGCTGGCAGGCGCTGACCAGGGCCTGGAACAGCGGCGTGTGCGTGCTGCCGCAGCTGGTCACGCTGGCCGCGATGTCGTAGGTGGCCGTGCCGTTGGTCGTGCGTTCGCGCGTGGAGTAGGTGCTGGTGTGCACCGGGTACCACTTGGGCAGCGGCAGCGGGTTGGAGGCGCGGATCTTGTTGCGGATGATCAGGATGCCGGTGGAGCCCGGGCCGCACTGCCACTTGTGGCCGGCGCCGGACATGAAGTCCATGCCCAGCGCGCCGTAGTCGTAGTGCATCATGCCCGGCAGGTGGGCGCCGTCCACGATGCTGATCAGCCCGTGCGTCTTCACCACCTCCATGATCTCGGCGATCGGCAGCAGCGTGCCGGTCACGTAGGTCGGTGAGGACCACATCACGGCGCGCACGTTTTTGCCGGCCGCCTTGAGCGTGCGGATGCGCTCGTCGAACAGGTTCTGGTAGGTCGCCGCGGTCTGGTTGTTGCCCACCGGCATCTCGATGCGCGAGATCTCGATGCCGTAGCGGTCCACCGCGATGTTGAGCGGCGTGTTGCCGCCGCCATGCTCGTGGTTGGTCGTGACCACCACGTCGCCGCGCTGCCAGGGAATGCCCAGGATGGCGTGGCACATGCCCGAGGAGGTGTTGGCCGAGAAGGCCAGCTCGTCCACATCCACGCCGAAGGCCGGCGCCACCAGCGCGCGCAGCGCGTTGTGGTCCGTGTAGCCGTTGCCCGATTCGCGGGCCTTCTTGCGGTTCTCGGTGTCGAACAGGTCCAGCGCCACCTTGGGCATGGAGCCGGCCGTGCCGATGTTCATGAAGGTCTTGGCCGGGTCCAGCGTGAACATGTTCTGCACGTCGGTCCAGAAGGCCTCGTTGGCCGCGAGCTGGGCACGCAGCTCGGCGGCCGGCGTGGCCGAGTTGCTGCTGCCGCAGGCCATGAGCGCCGGGCCCAGCGCGGCGGCGCCGGCACCGTAGCCCAGCATGCGCAGGAAGTCGCGCCGCTTGGACGGCCAGCGCGTGGTGTCGGCCGCAGCCAGTGCCTCGAGGTTTGCGGTGCGGGCGGTGACGATCTGTTGGTCTTGCATGGTGTGGGTGCTCCAGAGGGGTTCAACGGCGACCGACGATGACGGCGATCTCGACCTTCACGTCACGCGGCAAACGTGCCACTTCGACGGTGGCGCGCACGGGCGCATTGCCGGGCTTGAAGTACTCCCCGTAGACCTTGTTCATCGCGGCGAACTCGTTGAGGTCCTTCATGAACACCGAGGACGAGAGCACGTCGGTGTAGTCCAGCCCCTGGGACTTGAGCATCGTGCCGATGTAGCGCAGCACGGCATGGGTCTGCTCCTCGATGGTGGTGCCGACGACGGCGTTGCCGGCCTCGTTGAGCGGGATCACGCCCGAGAGGTACAGCGTGTTGCCGTGGGAAACCATCTGCGAGTACGGGCCGATCGCCGGCGGCACGCCGGTCGTGGACAGCACGGTGCGTTGGGTCGGCATGGCGCAGGCCGTCATGAGCAAGGCTGCAGTGCAGCCGGCCACCACCTTGGTGAAGCGGCCGGCACGGATGTTGTTGGGCATGGAGCCACCTTTCCTACTTCTGGAATCGAGAACCGCGCGGGGCTGGGGACCCTGCGCAGCGACAAGAAGCCAGACCCTCCCGGGACGTTTTGCTGCAGTGCAATGCGGTCTAACTTGCGATGAATTCTAGGAATGGCAACGCTGTGCGCGACGTTTCATTTCCCTTACGTGGTAGTACGCAGCAGGGCCGCACGACGCCTGTTTTTGCCGCGGCGCAGCAGTGTTTCAAAATGAAACGTCACTGGCTGGCACCGGGTTTGCTCTGCACATTCACGCTCGCCATGCACGTTGCTACACATTCCGAAAATTTGGTGCACCGGGTCCCCGGAGTGGGGCGCTGAGATGCAGTTGCGCCTCAAGCTGGTGCTGCTCTCGGGGGTTCCCATCGTGGTCGCCCTGCTGCTCATGGGCGCCACCATGCAGCAGCAGACCTACAAGCTCGTGCGCGAGGAGCAATCGCTCGTGCAGAAGGCCTTCATGCAAAGCAAGGAGGCCGAGCTCAAGCACTACGTCGAGCTTGCGCGCAACACCTTGGTGCGCATCGCGGAGGGGCCGGGCGAGGTCGGCGCCCGCAAGGAGCAGGCGCTGGCCACGCTGGCGCGCATGCAGTTCGGCGAGAACGGCTACTTCTTCGTCTACGACCAGCATGGCCAGCTGCTGATCGACCCCAAGACCTTGCCCATGCAGGGCGTGGACTTCTGCGATCCCAACGATCCGGCCGGCGCCGATTCGGCGCAGCGCATCCTCCATGTCGCGCGCCGCGGCGGCGGCGTGGTGCACTACAGCTGGAGCAAGCCGAGCTCCCGGTCGGTCGTGCCCAAGATGGCCTATGTGCTCACGGTGCCGGGCTGGGACTGGGTGATCGGCACCGGCATCTACCTGGACGACGTGCAGGGCGCGCTGCAGGCCATCGAGAGCGGTGCGCGCACCAACATCGAAGCCACGCGCCAGCGCATCTACGCCATTGCCGCGGTCTGCGTGGTGCTGATCGGGCTGGGCGGCCTGGTGCTCAACCTCAAGGACCACCGCGTCTCCAGCGACAAGCTGCGTCGCCTGGCGCGCCGCGTGGTGCGTTCGCAGGAGGACGAGCGCGTGCGCGTGGCGCGCGAGCTGCACGACGGCGTGGTGCAGGTGCTGGCCTCGTCCAAGTTCCTGCTCGAGACCGCGCAGCTGCAGCTGGCCGACCCGGCCACGGCCGCCCCGGCGGCGCCGCGCCAAGCGCTGGACCAGGGGCTGGCGCGCCTGTCCAGCGCGCTGGTGGAGATCCGGCGCGTCTCGCACGGGCTGCGCCCGGCCCTGCTCGACGACCTGGGCCTGGCGCCGGCGCTCACGCTGCTCGCGCAGCAGGTGCAGGAAAGCGGTGCCTTCGCGGTCGGTCTGGTGTGCCGGGGTGCGACCGGGCCGCTGCCGGCCGAGCACGGCACGGTGCTGTTCCGCATCGCACAGGAAGCCTTGCAGAACTGCCGCAACCACGCCCAGGCCTCGCGCGTGGACATCGTGCTGGACGGTCAGCGCCGCGGCGTCGGCCTGCAGGTCGTCGACGACGGCCGGGGCTTCGACCTGCGCAGCGTCACCGGCGACGGCACGCGCGGCATCGGCCTGCGCAACATGCGCGAGCGTGCCGAGAGCCTGGGCGGCACGCTGTCCATCGAATCCGGCCGCCACGGCACGTGCATCACGGCCTGGCTGCCCTTGCCGCAGGCTGCTGCCGGGCCCGCGCGTGCGGCGCCTGTTTCCGCGACTCCACCGATGCCCCTGGCCTCGTCCACACCATGACCCAAGAACCTGCCACCGTCCGCGTGCTGCTGGTCGACGACCACCCGCTGCTGCGCGACGGCGTGCGCATGCGCCTGCATGCCACGCCGCACATCCGCGTCGTCGGCGAGGCCGGCAGCGTGCGCGAGGCCGAAGAGCTGGCCGCCACGCTGCAGCCCGACATCGTGGTCACCGACATCCGCATGCCGGACGCCAGCGGCATCCAGCTGGCCGGTCTGTTCCGCACGCGCTTTCCCGCGCTCAAGCTGCTGGTGCTGTCCATGCACCAGGACGCCGAGTACGTGCGCCGCGCGGTCGCGCTGCAGGTGCAGGGCTATGTGCTCAAGGACGGCCCGGGCCACCACCTGGTCGAGGCCATCGACGCCGTGCACGCGGGCGGGCGCTACTTCAGCCCGGGCCTGCCGCTGCCGATCGAGCCCGCGCCGCCGCCCGTCACACGGGCCTGGGGCCATCTCACGCCCAAGGAATCGGCCGTGCTCTCGCTGCTGGCCGACGGCTGCTCGAACCGAGAGATCGCCGATGCGCTCGGCGCCTCGGTGCGCACGGTGGAGACGCACCGGCTGCACCTGCGCCGCAAGCTGCGCATCGAAGGCCAGGCCGCGCTGGTGAAGTACGCGGTGTCGTATGCCGACCTGCAGGTCGGCCATGCGTGACGCTCAAGTCGACGCAGGCGGCTGCGGCAGCCAGCGGTAGGCCAGTGCGCCCAGCAGCAGCGCCGCTGCGATCGCCAGCAGCGGTGCCGTGAAGGTCTCTGCGCCCCAGCCGGCTGCCTGTGCCGCCACCCAGCCCGTGCCCCATTGCATGAGCGCCACGCCCATGAACATGGCCATGGTGAACACTGACAGCGCGCGGCCGATCATGGCCGGCGGGTAGGCGGCGCGCACGTCGGCGTACTGCAGCACCATGTAGCCGGACAGGCAGGCCACGGCCACCGCCAGCAGCACGTCGGCCACCAGACCGCGCAGCAGCGCCATGGCCACGAACAACGCCGCCATGGCCAGCGTGCAGCGGCCGATGCGCCGGCGCCGCGCCGCCATGCCGCCGGGGTCGAAGCGGCCGAACAGCGGCGGGCTGACCAGCGAGACCACCGACACCAGCAGTGCCACATGGCCGCTCACGAGCAGCGACAGCCCATGGCGCTCGACCAGCATCGGGCCCAGCCACAGGCCACGCAGCGTCAGGAAGGAGGCGTAGTTCACGGCCGACATGCAGACGATGCCCCAGGTGTGCGGCATCAGGAACAGCGCGCCAAAGGCGCGCAGGGCCTGGCCCAGCGATTCGCGCGCCGCGGCGGCAGGCGGCCGGTGCGGCACCTTCCACCAGACCAGCGCCCAGGCTGCGGCCGAGCCGGCCGCCAGCAGCCACATGCCCCAGCGCCAGCCATGGGCCTCGATCAACCAGGCCAGCGGCGTGCCCGTGAACAGCATGCCCGTGCCACCCAGCATGAGCACCAGGCCCGACAGCATGGCAAAGCGCTCAGCCGGGAAGTTCTGCGCGATGAAAAGCGTGCAGGCCAGGAAGGCCGGCGCGCAGCCCACGCCGATCAACAGCTGGCCCAGGATCAGCCCGCCCTGGCCCGTGGCCAGCGCCGACACGGCCGCGCCCGCGATGGCCAGCGGAAACGCCGTCAGCACGGTGCGGCGAAGGCCGTGCAGGTCCATGCCGATGCCGATGAACAGCTGCAGCGCACCGAAGGCGAAATGGAAGCTCGCCGCGAACAGGCCGAGCTGTTGCGGCGAAAGATGGAACTCGGCCTGCAGCGGCGGCGCCAGGATGGCGGCCAGCGTGCGGAAGGCCTGGCTCATGGCGAAGGCGGCCGTCAGCGCCAGCAGCATGGGCCAGGCGGTGCGCGGGGAAGGCAGGGAAGGCGTGGACATGGCGGGGCGCGAGCCTACCCGAGCCCGCGCGTGCCTACTGTCGCTTGTAGGTCGCCGTCATGAAGCGCTTCCACTGGCCGTCCTGGCCCAGCGTCTGCGAGTGCAGCGTGCGCGTGTTCGCGTCGACCAGCGTGATCACGTCCTGGTAGCGCACCGTCGTGCCGTCGCCGGCAAAGCTCGGGCCTTCGGTGTCCAGCGTGAGCACCTTGCCCGTGGCGTCGAGCTGGCCCTGGTAGACCCACATCAGCGTCATCATCGAGCCGACCCAGTTGCCGACGAAGGCCTGGCGGTCCGGGTCGTAGCCCAGCGTCATGCGCATGTGGCCGGTGTCGCCGCCCTCGGGCATCTGGGCCTGGCCTTCCAGCACCACCCACAGTTCGCCGAGCATGCGCACGCTCTCGGTGCCCGTGCTGTGGCTGGGCGGTTCGCCGGGGCCCATGTCGGCCTCGCCCTGCATGGTCCATTCGCCGACGAGCTGCTGCAGCCAACGGTGCTGAGCAAGGGGCTTGGTCGGTTCCATCGCAGTGGCCTCCGGTTCAGCGCGTGGCCTGGTTGGGATCTTGCGCGACGACCATCCACTGCACACCGAAGCGGTCGGCCACCATGCCGAAGGCCGGACTGAAGAAGGTCTTGGCCAGAGGCATCTGCACCTGGCCGCCATCGGCCAGCGCATCGAAACGCTGCTGTGCCTCGGCCGCGTCGGCCACCAGCAGCGAGAGCGAGATGCCGGCGAAGCTCGGCTTGCCGCTGACCATGCCGTCGGTGGCCATCAGCGTGGAGTCGCCTATGCGCAGCTCCGAATGCATGATCTTTTCGCCGTCCGGCGGCGGGCCGCCGGCGCAGCCCTCGGGCGCAGGCTGGTCCATGGGCGGCGCGTCCTTGAAACGCATCAGAAAGCCGACCTGGGCCCCGAGCTTGTCGCGGTAGAAGTCGAGGGCCTCCTGGCAGCGGCCCTCGAAGGAAAGATATGCCTGAACCTGCATGGACTGCCTCCTTTGGATCAATGTGAACAGCGTCCACAAAGATTCTGGCAGCAATAATGGACGCTGTCCACATGGCAGAAAACACACCTCCGTCCCGCACCCGGACCCTGCCCGCGCGCGGCAGCTACCGGCATGGCGACCTGCGCCGCGCACTGCTGGAGGCCGGGCTGGCCTTGGCCGCCGAGGGCGGGCCCGATGCCGTGGTGCTGCGCGAGGCCACGCGCCGCGCCGGCGTGGCGCCCAACGCGGCCTACCGCCATTTCGCCAACCGCGAGGATTTGCTGGACGCCGTGCGCGCCGGCGCCGTGGCCGCCGTGGCCGAGGCGATGGAGGCGCGCATGGCGCAATTGCCCGCGCAGGGCGATGCGGTGGCGCGCGCCCGTGCCCGCGTGCGTGCCGTGGGCGCGGGCTACCTGGGTTTCGCGCAGGCGCACACGGGCTTGTTCCGCACCGCGTTCGGCGGGCGCTTTGCGCTCGCGGCCACGCCCGATCCGGCCAAGGCCGGCCGGTCCGGCCTGGATCCGTTCCGCCATCTCGGTGCGGCGCTCGACGCGCTGGTGGCGGCCGGGGCGCTGCCGCCAGAGCGCCGGCCGGGGGCCGAATTCCTGGCCTGGTCCACCGTGCACGGTCTGGCGCTGCTGCTGCTGGACGGGCCGCTGCGCGGCCTGCCGCCCGCCCAGGTGGACGCCCTGGGAGAACGCCTGCTCGACATGGTGGAACGCGGCTTGTAGCCCCGCGTCGGCGCGGGCTTCATTGCGGCACCGCACAATCGGCACGTGCCCCTGCATTTCTGGACCACCGTCACCCACCTCGGCAACTCTGCGCTGCTGCTGCCCGCCGCGCTGGTGCTGGCGCTGTGGCTGGTCAAGACACGGCATGCGCCGCTGGCGCTGGTGTGGGTGCTGTCTTTCGGCACCGCCGTGCTGCTGGTGCTGGCCAGCAAGCTGGCCTTCATGGGCTGGGGCATCGGCAGCGCCGCGCTGGATTTCACGGGCATCAGCGGCCACGCGACGGTCGCGACCGGGGTGTTCACCATGGGGGCATGGCTGGCAGTGGCCGACCGGTCGCGGCGCCTGCAGGTGCTGGGCATCGCCGCCGGCCTGCTGGTGGGCGTGCTCGTCAGCGTCTCGCGCGTGGTGTTGAACGCGCACTCGGTGTCGGAGGTCGTAGCCGGCTTCGCGCTGGGGGCGCTGGCTGCTGCGCTGCCGATCGCCTGGGCTGCGGGCCGCACGGTGCGCCTGCGCCAGCGCTGGGTGCCGATGGCGCTGGCCGGCATGCTGGGCCTGATGCCGCAGATGGGCCAGCCCGCCGAGACCCATGGCCTCGTGCAGAAGATGGCGCTGCTGGCCTCCAGCCGCGACGCGGTCTACACGCGCCACATGCTGCACCGCGAACAGCGCCGGCGCTGATCAGTGGTGGTGGCCGTGGCCGCCGTGCACATGGCCGTGGGCGATCTCCTCGGCCGTGGCCGCGCGCACGCCGCCCACCTGCAAGGTGAACTTGAGCGCCTTGTCGGCCCAGGGATGGTTGGCGTCCAGCAGCACCTGGTCGCCCTTGATCTTCATGACCGTGAAGAACTGTTCGCGACCGTCCTCGGTCATGCCGCGCAGCTGGCCGCCGACCTTCACGCCGGGCGGGAAGTCCTTCTTGGAGATGGTGCGCGCCAGCGCCTCCTCGCGGCGGCCGAAGGCGTCCTCGGGCTGCAGCTCCAGCGTCACGCGAAAGCCGGTTTCCTGGCCTTCCAGCGCCTCCTCGATCTTGGGCAGGGTGTTGCCGTAGCCGCCGTGCAGGTAGTCCGTGGTTTCGCGGCTGGCCAGCGGCTTGCCATTGGCTTCGGTCACGCTGTAGTGCAGGGTGACGGCGGTGTCTTTGCTGATCTTCATGGTGCTGCGGAGTCGGTGGGCGCGGTCGCGCGAGGGCGCCGATTGTCGTGCAAGCCGGTGGGGCGTCACACGCTGTCATGCATTTCCCACGCGGCGTACCACCGCGCCGTGCTACAACGCCGCGCATGCTCAAATTCATCGCTGCTGCATTGCTCGCTGTTCCGCTGCTGGCCCCGGCCCAGACCAGCCAGGAGCCGGTCCGCAACCTGATCGTGCGGCTCAAGCCGCAGGCCGAGTCCACGGCTTCGACGCGCGAGGCGCCGCAGGCGGCGCGCGAGCGCCTGCGCTCCGTGGCCAACGCCGCGGGCGTGGGCTTCGAGGACGAGCGTACCGTCGGCCGGCACCACCAGCTGCTGCGCATGCCGGCCGCGCAGTCCGGCGCCCAGCTCGAGGCCACGGTGCGGCGCCTGCGCCTGAATCCCGATGTGCTGGACGTGGAGCCCGACGTGCGCGTGCGGCGCCTGGCCGTTCCGAGCGACCCGGACTATGTGAGGCAGTGGCACTTGCAGGCGCCGACCACCTACGCCGCAGCCATGAACATGCCGGCCGCCTGGGACGTCACGACGGGCAGCGGCTCGGTGGTCGTGGCGGTGCTGGATGTCGGCGTGCGCCTGAACCACCCCGACCTGGCGGGCCGCCTCGTCGCGGGGTACGACTTCGTGAGTGAAGTGGAGTACTCCAACGATGGCGATGGCCGCGACGCCGATCCCAACGACCCGGGCGACTGGGTCAGCGAGTCGGACAAGCGCTCGCCGCTGTTCTCCACCTGCGACACGGAGGCCAGCTCCTGGCATGGCACCTTCATCGCCGGCCAGATCGCAGCGGCCACCAACAACGGCCTGGGCGTGGCCGGCATCGACTGGCAGGCCAAGGTGCTGCCCGTGCGCATCGCCGGCAAGTGCGGTGCGCTCCTGTCCGACCTGCTGGACGGCATGCGCTGGGCCGCGGGCCTGAGCGTGGCCGGGGCACCGGCGAACGCCACCCCGGCCCGCGTGCTGAACCTGAGCTTCGGCGGCGACGCCGCCTGCAGCCCCAGCTACCAGGACGTGATCGACGAAATCACCGATGCCGGTGCGCTGCTGGTGGTGGCCGCGGGCAACGAGGCCGGTGCCGTGGCCAGGCCGGCCGACTGCAATGGCGTGCTGGCCGTCGGCGCGGTGCAGGAGGATGGGCGCAAGACCGCCTATTCCAACTACGGCGCGCGCGTTGGCATCTCTGCGCCGGGTGGCACCCAGACGCGGCCGATCTATTCCCTGGACAACAACGGAATCACCACGCCCGGTGTAGACACCTACGGCGAAAAGCTGGGCACGAGCTTCTCCTCGCCGCAGGCGGCAGGCGTGGCGGCGCTGATGCTGGCCGTCAACCCGGCGCTGACCCCGGCACAACTCGTGGTGCGCATGCAGGATGCGGCGCGGCCCCACGTGGCGGTCGCCGGCGCACTGCGGTGCAGCACCAATGGCACGGTGCCATGCAACTGCGACACCAGCACCTGCGGCGCCGGCCTGCTCGATGGCGCGCAGGCCGTGCTGGCGGCGGGTTCTTCGCTCGTGCCGCGTGCTGTCGCCGCACCCGTGACCACCGTTCCGGCGGGCAACGCCGTGGCGCTGAACGGCAATGGCAGCACGGCCAGCACGGGGGCCAGCATCGTGGCGTACCGCTGGGCCCAGGTTTCTGGCCCCGCCACCGCGTCCATCGCCAACCCGTCCGCGGCGAACACCACGGCGACCTTGCCCGTGGCCGGTTCCTATGTGTTCAGCTTGACCGTGACGGACAACGCCGGTCAGCGCGACGTGGCCAGGCTCGCCGCCACGGCCAGCGCGAATGGCAGCGGCGGTGACGGCGGTGGTGGTGGTGGCGGAGCCAGCGGCTGGTGGTGGGGCGCCGGCCTGTGGGCGCTGGCGCTGCTGGCCTGGCGCCGGCGTGCCGCCTAGCGAATCCGTGCCCCGCATCGGGGCTTGCGGCGCGGCGGCGACGTGCCGAGGCGGCCTGGGCAGAATGGCCTTCTTTTGCGCACCGCCGCCATGAGCACCGTCCACAGCCGCCTCAAGATCGGCCTGTCCGCCTGCTTCTCGCACGCGGACCCGGCGCGCTCGCTGTTCACGGGCAAGACGCTGCAGTACGTGGAGCAGTCCATCGCGCACTGGCTGATGTCCACCGGCGCGATGGTCGTGATGGTGCCCTGCCCCACGGGCAGCACCCAGCGCGGCGACGTGACCTACGAGCACTATGCGCAGTGGCTGGACGGCCTGGTCATGCACGGCGGCGCCGATGTCTGGCCCGGCAGCTACGGTGAGGAGCCGCTGCACGAGAACTGGGCCGGCGACCGCATCCGCGACGAATACGACAAGGCCCTGGTGGCCGCCTTCGAGGCCGTGGGCAAGCCCATCTTCGGCGTCTGCCGCGGGCTGCAGCTGCTCAACGTGGCCTTCGGCGGCACGCTGTACCAGGACATCAACACCCAGGTGCCCGATTCCTTCGTGCACCGCGATGCGGTGACCTACGACCTGAACTACCACAGCGTCAACATCCTGCAGGGTTCGCGGCTGTCGCGGCTGTACCCGGGCGTGGAGCGCGTGCGCGTCAACAGCATCCACCACCAGGCCATCAAGCGCCTGGCCGACGCCTTCGAGGCCGAGGCCTTCAGCGTCAGCGACGGCATCATCGAAGCGATCCGGCGCAAGGATCCGGCCAAGAGCTATGTGGCGGCCGTGCAGTGGCACCCCGAGTTCCACCAGCCCGGCTCGGACACCATCGACGACGCCGCCATGCTCAAGGACTTCCTGGACGCCGTGGCCGCGCGCCGCGCGGCGAACAGCCCCTTCGCCAAAAGCTGATGGCCGCGGGTGCGCAAATCGCGCACCATCGCGGCATGAGCACCACCACGCCCTCTTCTTCGACCGAGCTGGACCATTTGCGCGGCTGGATCGGCCGCAGCGAATCGCGCCGCGACCTGCTGACGCTGCAGCCCGTGGCCGCCATGTCCGCCACGCTGGACCGCGAGGACCCTGCGCCCGTGGCCGGCGACGCGCTGCCGCCGCTGTGGCACTGGCTGTACTTCCTGCCCCTGGCACCCGCGCGCGAGATCGGCGAGGACGGCCACCCGCGCCGCGGCGGCTTCCTGCCGCCCGTGCCGCTGCCGCGCCGCATGTGGGCCGGCGGCCGGCTGCAGTTCCACCGCCCGCTGCGGCTGGGCGCGACCGTCGAGCGCCATTCGCGCATCCTGGACGTGAGCACCAAGAGCGGCCGCAGCGGCGCGCTGGTGTTCGTGACGGTGGAGCACAGCTACGGCGACGCCGACGGCGTGGCGCTGACCGAGCAGCACGACATCGTCTACCGCGACGCGCCGCAACCCGGCGCCCCGGCGCCCGCGCCGCAGGCCGCGCCCACGGACGCGCAGTTCGAACGCGTCATCGTGCCCGACCCGGTGCTGCTGTTCCGCTACTCGGCGCTGACCTTCAACGGCCACCGCATCCACTACGACCGCAGCTATGTGACCGAGGTCGAGGGCTATCCCGGCCTGATCGTGCACGGCCCGCTGATCGCCACGCTGCTGCTGGACCTGGTGCGGCGCGAGCGGCCCGGCCAGAGCGTGCGCAGCTTCTCGTTCAAGGCGGTGCGGCCGATCTTCGACATCCACCGCTTCAGCGTCTGCGGCCGCGACGAGGGCGACGGCAAGCTTAGGCTGTGGGCGCGCGACCACGAAGGCGCGCTGGCCATGCAGGCGCAGGCCGAGCTGGGCGGAGCATGACCTACGCCTTCCTGAACCGGCTGCGCGTGGTCGAAAGTTCGGCCTTCATCGCCGCGCCGCTGGCCGGCCTCACGCTCGCACAGTTCGGCGCCGACGTGATCCGCGTGGACATCCCCGGCGGCGGCATCGACTATGCGCGGCTGCCGCGCATGCCGCACCCCGAGGGCCGTGGCCGCAGCATCTATTGGGCCGGCCTCAACAAGGGCAAGCGCTCGGTCGCCATCGACATCCGCAAGCCCGAGGGCCGCGAACTCGTGCAGGCCCTGGCCACGGCGCCGGGTGCCGATGCCGGCGTGCTGCTGACCAACATCGGCACGCCCTGGCTCGCCCACGAGGTGCTGGCTGCGCGCCGCGCCGACATGATCAGCTGCACCATCCAGGGCAACGCCGACGGCAGCACGGCGGTGGACTACACGGTCAACTGCGCCACGGGCTATCCGTACGCCACGGGCGGCGGCGCGCGCGAGCGGCCCGTCAACCACGTGATGCCGGCCTGGGACGTCGCCTGCGCCTACCAGGCCGCGTTCGCCATCGTGGCCGCGGTGAACCGGCGCCAGCGCGAGGGCGTGGGGACCGAGCTCAAGATCGCGCTGTCGGACGTGGCCTTCGCCACCTTGTCCAACCTGGGCGTGCTGGCCGAGGCCGAGCTGCTGCAGCAGGAACGCCCCTCCATCGGCAACCACATCTACGGCGCCTTCGGCCGCGACTTCGCGACGGCCGACGGTGAACGCATCATGGTCGCGGCGATCTCGGCCGGGCAGTGGCGTTCCCTGGTCCAGGCCTGCGGCATCGCCGAGGCCGTGGGCGCCACGCAGCAGCGCCTGGGCCTGGACTTCGACGACGAGGCCCAGCGCTACGAAGGCCGCGAGGCGATCGCCGCACTCGTCGAGCCCTGGTTCGCCGCGCGCGGCACGGCCGAGGTGGAGCGCGCGTTGCAGGCGAACAAGGTCTGCTGGGGCCGCTACAAGACCGTGGGCGAGCTGCTGGCCAGCGACCGGCGCGTGAGCACGGAGAACCCGGTGTTCGAACGCACGAACACACCGGGCATGGGCGAGCACCTGGTGGCCGGCAGCGCCGTGCGTGCACCGGCCATGGAGCGCGTGCCCACGCGGCCCGCGCCCACCATCGGCAGCGACACCGACGCCGTGTTGGCGGAGGTGCTGGGCCTGGATGCCGGCGCCATCGGCCGGTTGCACGACAGTGGGGTGGTTGCCAGCGCGGCCGACTGAGCGCCGGCTCTGCGCAGGCGCACCATGCTCAGCTCCAGAACACCACCGCGCAGATGGTGGCCACCACCAGGCCCGAGAGGACCGGCATCAGCAACGCGCGCACGGCATCGAGCACCGGCACCCGCGCAAAGCCGGCCACCGCGATCAGGGACGACCATGCGATCAGCGTGCCGCCGCCGGTCCAGACTGCGCCCATCTGGCCGACGGCGGCCAGCGTCTCGGCCTGCATGCCGGCGGCAGGCGCCAGTGCGCCGGACAGGGTTCCCGTCAGCGGCAGGCCCGCGAAGCCGGAGCCGTCGATGCCGGTGATCATGCCCACCAGCAGCACGCCGAACGCCACGAAAGCGTGGCTCTTGGGAATCAGGTGCTGCGCGCTCTGGATCAGCTCGAACAGCAGGTGCGGCGGCTTCAGGCCGTCGGCCACACCCAGGATGGCGCCCGAGGTCTCGCCCGCGCCGATGAAGAAGAAGCCCGCGATGGGCAGCACCGAGCCCATGGCCTTGAAGGCGAACACGAAACCATCGGTGATGTGCTCGGCGCTGGTGTCCAGCATCTTGCGCGGGCCTTCGGCGGCCAGCGTGGCCAGCATCATGAGCATGGCCGCCATGCCGCCCACCAGCGTGGCGGCGGCGCCGCCCTTGAGATCGGGCATGGAGGTCATGACCTTGGGCAGCACCATGGCGGTGATCACGGCCATGAAGGCCAGCGGTGTCACGACGGCGAACACCTTGGACCACATCACGCGGCCTGCGTCTGCGCCCAGCGCGGAACTGATCTGTGCGGCGCTCAGCAAAGGCGCGTCGCGGCTGGTGCCGCGCGCAAGCTCGGCCTTGTCGAAGGTGCCGGCCGATTCGACGGCGGGGGTGTTGCTGGACGACTGGGCCTGCCAACGCGCGAGCAAGGCGTTGCTGGCCGGCACGATCTGGCCGCGCAGCGAGAAGTAGCCGATCAGCAGCGCCACGCTGCCCGTGATGAGCGACAGCACCAGCGCGCGGTCGGCCACCACCGAGGCCACGGCACCGGCGGCCTTGGCACTGATACCGGGCGCCACGCCGATCACGTAGTCCGACGACAGGGCCATGCCCTGCCCTGCGATGGCGATGGCCACGGCGCCGGCCAGCGGCGGCAGGCCGGCGGCAATGGCAGCCGGCAGCAGCACGGCCGAGACCAGCGGCACCGCCGGCGTGGGCCAGAAGAACAGCGAGATCGCGTAGGTGATGCCGGCCAGCACGAAGTAGGCCGTGTGGCCGTTCTTCATGACGGCGCGAAACGGCTCGACCATGCGGATGTCCGACTGCAGCGTCTTGAGCGCATTGAGCAGCGCGGTCATCAGCGCGATCACCAGGAAGATGTTGAACAGCTCCTTCGCGGCCACGAAGCTCGCATTGAAGATGCTGCCGAGCGCCGAGATCGGGCTTCCCGTCCACGCCAGCGCCACGCAGAACGTGGCGACGATGGACGGGACGACCACATTGGCACGCAGGACCATCGTGAGAACGATGACGGCGACGCCGGCCAGGTACACCCAATGGGCGGCTTCGACAGGGACAGCAGGGTTCATGGGCACTCCTTGAACGAGAACGTGGGGTGTTGGAATACAGTATTCCAAGCATGGCGCATGATGCAAGTTGCGTACCTGGGGTGAACCCGCAAAACAGCCCTTGAACCCGGACGAACGGTTGCCGAAGCGGGCATCCATCGTCAGATTGCATGGTTTTGGTGCGCGATCTGCTTCAAAACGGGGTCCCGGCGAGGCGGTTTTCGGGCGCTGGCGGAGATTACCCGTCGAAAAGCCTGGGTAACTCCCAAGTGTAGGAATACAGTATCCCAACTAATCTGCGAGCGGTTTCTCAGGTTGGCGCAGCTAGCGCGCCCGTCTTGCCGTGTCTGCGGCGGATCGGGTATGCGAATTGCATACTGTATGTTTTCTTGCCCTTCAACCGCTTTTCCAGGAGATCCCCGATGCCCCGCCCTCCGCTCCTTTCCCGCCGTCGTGTGCTGCAGGCTGTGCCCGCCTTGGCCGGCGGCGGTCTCGCATTGCCTGGCTGGGCGCAGACCGCGGCACCGGTCAAGGTGCGCTATGAAGAAGTCGTGCGCTCGGTGCTGTACGTGCCCATGTACGTCGCACTGGGCCAGGGCTTCTTCAAGGAGGCCGGCCTCGATGTCGGCATGAAGACCTCCCAGGGCACGGACAAGGGCATGGCTGCGCTGTTGACCGGCAGCGCCGATGTCGTGCTGATCGGACCCGAGGCCTCGGTCTACGTGGCCAACAGCGAGTCGCCGGTCAAGCCCCGGATCTTCGCGGGCCTGACGGCCACCGATGGCTTCCTGCTGATGTCGCGCAGCAAGATCGAGAAGTTCGACTGGAGCCTGCTCAAGGGCAAGACCGTCATGGCGTTCAGGCCCGGGTCCAACCCGGACGTGTTCCTGGAGGCGGCGCTGCGCAAGAAGGGCCTGGACCCCAAGAAGGATCTGAAGCTGGTCAACAACATCGGGCCGGCGGCGCGTGCCGGCGCCTGGACGGCCGGCCAGGCCGACTTCGCGATCTTCCTGGAGCCTGAAGCCACCGCGCTGGAAAAAGCGGGCCAGGCCTTCGCCGTGGCCTCCATCGGCCGCGAAGTCGGCCCGGTGGACTACACCGTGTTCACGGCGACCGACGCCTTCCTCAAGAAGAACCCGGCCATCGCACAGACCTGGGCGAACGTGATCGTCCGCGCGCAAAAACACGTCGCCAGCGCACCCGCGGCCGATCTGGCCCGGCAGATCGCCGAGTTCTTCCCCGGCATGGGCCAGGCCGAGCTGGTGGCCGCCATCGAACGCTACCGCGGCATCGGGCTGTGGAAGACCAGTCCGGTGGTCGAGAAGGCCGCCATGGAGTCGCTGCAGGACATGCTGGTGGCCAGCGGCGTGCTGGAGTCCGCCAAGCGCGTGCCGTACGAGCAGTTCGTCGTGACCGAGTTCGCCGCGAAGGCCAAGTGATGAGCGAAGTCCTCGATCGCCCCTGCGCCGGCACCGTGTCGGCCCCTGTGCTGAAGCCCTCGCGCATCGAGGTGCGCGACGTGTCGCTGCGCTACTTCACCCACGCGGGCGAGACCCAGGCGCTGGAGCGCATCTCGCTGGATGTCGCAGCCGGTGAGTTCGTGAGCCTGATCGGCCAGTCGGGTTGCGGCAAGAGCACGCTGCTGTCCATCATCGCGGGCATCCTGCCGGCGTCGTCGGGTACGGTGCATGTCGACGGCAAGCCCGTGAACGGCCCCTCGCCGCGCATCGGCTACATGCTGCAGCAGGACTACCTGTACGAGTGGCGCACCATCCTGGACAACGCCGTGCTCGGCGCCGAGATCCAGGGCCTGAACCTGCCGCGGGCGCGCGAGCGCGCAGCGCACCTGCTGCACAAGTGCGGCATGGGCGACTTCCTGCACCATTACCCGCGCCAGTTGTCGGGCGGCATGCGCCAGCGCGTGGCATTGGCGCGCACGCTGGTCACCAACCCGGACGTGGTGCTGCTGGACGAGCCGTTCTCCGCGCTCGACTCGCAGACCCGGCTGGCGATCGCCGACGAGGTCGTCGAGGTGTTGCGCAGCGAGGGCAAGTCCGTGGTGCTGGTCACGCACGACATCGGCGAGGCCATCGCCATGACCGACCGCGTGGTGGTGTTGTCGCGCCGGCCCGGCCGCATCAAGTCGCAGCACCTGATGCGCTTTGCCGGCCACGAAAGCAGCCGGCCCAGCCCGTTCGCGGTGCGCGGCCTGCCGGAGTTCAACCGCTACTTCAGCACCCTGTGGGACGAGCTGGATGTCCATGTCGAAGGCTGATCCATCATGACAAGCACCACGCACAGCCCCGTCGCGGCGCCGCTGGCCCCGCCCGCCGCCCATACCTCCTCCAGTGCCAGGCCCCCCAGTCCCGAGTACCGGGCCTGGCTGGCGCGCGAACAGCGGCGCCGGCACTGGATCGTGCTGGCCCGCGCCGCGCTGTTGCTGGCCAGCCTGGCGCTGTGGGAGTACCTGGCCCGCGCGCAGATCGTGAACCCCATGCTCACGAGCTACCCCAGCGCGCTGTGGCCCACCTTCCTCGACCTGTTGCGCAACGGCAAGCTCGCCATGCACACCTGGACCACGCTGGCCGCCACGTTGGTCGGCTTCGGCCTGAGCATGCTCATCGGCACCGCCGTGGCGGCGGGGCTGTGGTGGTCGGGCTTTGCCTACAAGGTGCTCGATCCCTTCCTGGTCGTGGCCAATGCCATGCCCAAGATCGCCTTCGTGCCGATCTTCTACCTGTGGCTGGGATCGGACTACTCGGTCTACGGCATGGCGGTGGCCATCGCAGTGTTCGTCACCATCATGGTGGTCTACGACGGCTTCCAGTCCATCGACCCGAACAAGATCAAGCTGGCGCAGACGCTGGGCGCCAGCCGCGCGCAGGTGCTGCGCCTGGTGGTGCTGCCCGGCAGCGTGCCCACCTTGATCGCGGCGCTGAAGATGAACATCGGCCTGGCCCTGGTGGGCGTGATCGTCGGCGAGTTCCAGTCGGCCAACGCGGGCCTGGGCTATCTGATCGTGAACGGCAGCCAGATCTTCAAGCTCAACATCGTCATGACCGCCATCGTGGTGCTGGCCGTGCTGTCCGGACTCATGTACCTGGCCATCGCGCGGCTCGAAGCCGTGGTGGCCAAGCGCTACGGCTGAAGGAGCTGCAGATGGAATTTCCGCAATGGGTGGTCGACCGCGTGCTGGCCCGCCAGGGCTGCCTGCACCCCCACGAGCGCCTGCCGGCGCGCCAGACCGCGTTCGTCGTGGTCGACCTGCAGAACTACTTCACCCAGCCCGGCTACCAGGGCGAGAACGCGCCGGCCCGCGCCACCTTCGGCGCGGTGAACCGGCTGGCGCAGGCCGTCCGCGCCGCCGGTGGGCTGGTCGTCTGGATCCAGACCTGCGCCGATGGTGCCGACCAGTTCTGGTCGCACCACCACGCCAAGATGCTGACGCCCGAGCGCAGCGCGCGCCGGCTGGTGGAGCTCAGCCGCGGCCATGCGGGCTTCGAACTGGCACCCGGCCTGCAGGCCGAGCCGCAGGACCCGCGCGTGGTCAAGCGCTGCTACAGCGCGCTGGCGCCGGGTTCGTCCGATCTGGACGCCGTGCTCACGGCGCATGGCATCACGCACGTGCTGATCGGCGGCACGGTCACCAATGCCTGCTGCGAGTCCACCGCGCGCGACGCGATGATGATGGACTACGCCACCGTGATGGTGCCGGACACGCTGTCCGCCGTGACGCAGGACGAGCACATCGCCTGCCTGAACAACTGGATGCTGTTCTTCGGCGATGTGCTGGAGAGCGGCGAGGTCATCGAGCGGCTGCAGGCATAGCGCCGGCAGGCGCGTCTACCAACCTGCCGCAATGCCGTCCTTGCGGCGGTCCGAGGCGCCGCACAGGCGGCCGTCGGGCTGGCGCGTGACCCACTGGGCGCCGCCGAAGTCGGAGCGGCCGCCGAGCTCGCCCATGCCGGCCGGGTCTGCATAGCCCGCTGCGCGCAGGGCCTGTTCGACGGGAGGGGGCGTGCCGGCTTCGATGGCCAGCGCGGCGGCGGATTCCAGCCGCCACCGCGGCGCATCCAGCGCGGCCTGCAGCGGCTCGCCCCAGGCCGCCAGCCGCAGCAGCAGCTGCAGCTGGCCCTGCGGCTGCATCGCGCCGCCGACGACGCCGAACACCGCGTGCAGGCGCCCCTCGCGCAGCGCAGCGCCCGGTACCACGGTGTGGTAGGGCCGCTTGCGCGGCGCGGGCCCGTTGATGTGGCCGGGTGCGGAGAAGCCGAAGCCCCGGTTCTGCAGCACGAAGCCGCAGCCCGGCGCCGCGATGCCGGAGCCGAACCGCTTGAACACGCTGGTCATCAAAGACACCCCCAGCCCGTCCCGGTCGACGATGGCCGTGCAGACCGTGTTGCCGGCCGGGTCGGCCACGGTCTGCTGCGCCCACTGCATGGCCTCGTCCATGGCCTGCACGGCACGCACCGTGGTCTGCGGGTCCTGCGGGTTCAAGTCCTGCCGGGCCAGCGTGTCCAATGCGCGCAGCACCGCCACGCCATGGGTGTTGGGCGGGCATTCCAGCACCGTGAGGCCTTGGAACTGCGTGCTGGCGGGTGTGCGGAAATCGCCGGTGTGGGCCGCGAAGTCTTCCGCGGCCAGCACGCCGCCCAGTGCCTGGACCTGGGCTGCCGCCGCGCGGGCAGGCGCCCCCCGATAGAAGCTGTCGGGGCCTTCGTCAGCGATCGCTTGCAACACGCGTGCAAGTTCAGGGTTGGAGAAGCGCTCCCCGGCGCGCGGCGGCGCGCTGGCCCGGTACAGCGTGCTGCTGGCGGCGTCGCGCAGCAGCACCCTGGCGAACAGCGCCCATTCGCGCGCGCAGACCGGCGCCACGGCGAAACCGTCGCGGGCGGCGGCGATGGCCGGCTGGAACAGCACCGGCCAGGGCAGGCGCCCGAAGCGGTGGTGCATGTCGTGCCAGCCGCGCACGGCTCCTGGCACGGTGACCGCATAGGGGTGGCGTTCGGGGATGCGTGCGCCGGGCAGGGCGCAGACCAGCGCCGCGTCCAGGCCGGCGGGTGCCCGGCCAGTGCCGTTGTAGGAGACCGGCGTGCCGTCGGCCTGTACGACCATGGCCAGCATGTCGCCGCCGATGCCGGTGGCCATGGGCTCGACCACCCCCAGAACCGCGTCGGCCGCGATGGCGGCGTCGACCGCGCTGCCGCCGGCACGCAGCATGCGCAGCGCTGCCTGCGAGGCCAGGGGGTGGCCGGTGGCCACCATGCATGCGTCGCCCAGCACGCCGGCGGCGGACGCCAGGGGAGCCATGTCCGCCATGGCTAGAACGCGCCCGGGTAGGAGCCGCCGTCCACCAGCAGGCTCTGTCCCGTCATGTAGCCCGCGTACTGCGAGGCGACGAAGGCGCACAGCGCGCCGATCTCGTCGGGCTCGCCGAAGCGGGCGGCGGGCGTGGCCGCCTCGCGCTCCTGCCAGATCGCTTCGAACGACTGGCCCGACTGCTCGGCCATTGCGCGCACGTGGTGCCGCTGGGCATCGGTCGCGAAGGCGCCGGGCAGCAGGTTGTTGATCGTGACGTTGTGGCGCACGGTCTGGCGCGACAGGCCCGAGACGAAGCCGACCAGCCCCGAGCGGGCGCCGTTGGACAAGCCCAGCTCGGCCTGCGGCGACTTCACGCTGCGCGCGACGATGTTGACGATGCGGCCGAAGCGGCGCGCGATCATCGGGTCCACCGTGCGGCGGATCATCTCGATCGGGCCGACCATCATCGCGTCCAGCGCCGCATGCCAGTCGGCCGGCGACCAGTCGCGGAAATCGCCGGGCGGGCGGCCGTCGGCGTTGTTGACCAGGATGTCCGGGTCGGGGCAGGCGGCCAGTGCGGCATCGCGGCCGGCCGGTGTGGTGATGTCGGCCACGACCCAGCGCACCGGTGCCGAGGTCGCGGCGCCGAGTTCGGCCGCGGCCTGGGCCAGCGTGGCCTCGGTGCGTGCGGCGATGCAGACCTGCACGCCGGCACGCGCCAGGTGCAGCGCGCAGGCGCGGCCCATGCCCTTGCTGCCGCCGAACACCAGGGCCGTGCGGCCGGCGATGCCGAGATCCATCATCGGGTGTTCTCCTGGAAGGTGAAGGCGTCGGCATACACGTACTGCGGATCGGCGCCGTGCGCGATGGCCGCGCTGCGCGCGTCGGCCACCATGTTCGGCGAGCCGCACAGGTAGACCGCGTGCTCGGACAGGTCGGGCTGGTCTTCCAGCAGGGCCTGGTGCACGTAGCCGGTGCGCCCGCTCCAGCCAGCGCCGGGGCGGGACAGCACCGGCACGTAGCGGAAGTCGTACAGGCGCTCGGCCCAGGACGGGATGCGGTCGTGCAGGTACAGCCCGCCCTGGTCGCGCATGCCCCAGTACAGACTCACGGGCGGGCAGTCCGCGTCGTCCATCAGCGCTTCCAGCATGGCCTTCAGCGGTGCCAGGCCGGTGCCGGTGGCCAGCATGGCGATCGGCCGCTCGTCCTCGCGGTGGTAGCGGAACTGGCCCAGCGGCACCTCCACGTCGAGCACGTCGCCGGGGCGCAGCGCGGCCAGCGCGCGGTCGGTGAAGCGTCCGCCCGCGATGCGGCGCACATGGAAGTCCACCAGGCCGCTGCCGGGCTTGGAAGCCATCGAGAAGCTGCGGTGCCGGTCGTCGCCCAGCAGCACGTTCATGTACTGGCCCGCCTGGTAGACGAGTTGCGGTTCGTCCGGCAGGCTGAGCTGCAGGTGCACCACGTCGTGCGCGAGCGCCGCCACATCCTTCACCACGGCGCGCGCGCGCGTGGGCGGCGAGCACCGCAGCGGCGGCGCCACGCTCAGCACCAGATCGCTGCAGGGCCGCGCCTGGCAGGCGATGGCCTCGCCGCGCGCCATGTCTTCGTCGCCGAGGGCGAACGGCTGCTCCTCGTAGTGCACGCGGCCTTCGACCAGCTTCACGCGGCACGTGCCGCAGCCGCCGAAGCGGCAGTCGTGCGGCAGGGCGACCTGCTGGCGCAGCGCGGCGTCCAGCACGGTCTCGCCGCTCGCCACGGCGAAGGTGGTGTCGCCCTCCAGCCAGTGCACGCGGTGTTCCATGGCGGCCTCCGTGCGGTTTACTTCTTGATGTCGGCCGCGACCAGCACCTCGTGCTGGCCGGCCAGCTGTTGGGCCAGCGCCTGCAGCGCGGCCACGCCGCAGGCCGTGTCCTGCTCGCCGTTGCCACCGGACAGGCCGATGCCGCCCACCACCTCGCCGTTCACCACGATGGGGTAGCCGCCGACGAAGGCCGCGAAGCGGCCCTCGAAGCTGAGCTGGATGCCGAAGGCCTCGTTGCCGGGCAGCGCCGGGCCGTTCGGCGGCGTGGTGAACAAGTGCGTGGAGCGCTTGTGGCCGGCCGCCGTGAATGCCTTGTTCCAGGCGATCTGCGGGCCGGTGATGCGGGCGCCGTCCATGCGCTCGAGCACCAGCGGAAAGCCGCCTTCGTCGGCGATGCAGACGGTCTCGGCCACGCCGATCTCGCGCGCCTTCTGCAGCGCCGCATCGGCCATCAGGCGGGCTTCGGCGCGTTCGATCTTCAGGGATGGTTTCATGCTTCAGACGCCTCGGTAGATGGTCTTGATCTGGGTGAAGAACTCCAGCCCGGCCCGGCCCGACTCGCGGAACGTGGAGGTGCTGGACTGCTTGATGCCGCCGAACGGCGCGTTGACCAGGTTGCCGGTGGTGGTGCGGTTGATCTTCACGGTGCCGGCCTGGATCTGCTGCGCGAAGTCGTGCATCACGCGCGGGTTGCGCGTGGCGATGGCGGCGGACAGCCCGTAGCGCGTGTCGTTGGCCTTGGCGATGGCGTCGGCGTAGCCGTCGGCCTCCAGCACCGCGATCACCGGGCCGAAGATCTCCTCGCGCGCGATGCGCGCCTCGGGCGCCACCTCGTCGAACACGGCGGGCGACACGTAGTAGCCGTGCGCATAGGGCTCGGCCGTGAGCCGCTCGCCGCCGCACAGCAGCCGGGCCTCCTGCCGGCCGATGGCCAGGTAAGACAGCACGGTCTCCAGCTGCTTGGCCGTGGCCAGCGGGCCCAGGTCCATGCCGGGCGTGAGGCCGCTACCGATCCTGAGCTGCTGCACGCGCGCGACCAGCTTGCGTGTGAACTCTTCCTTGACCGCGCGCAGCACGATCACGCGGCTGGTGCCCGTGCAGGCCTGGCCCGACAGCGAGAAGCCGCCCTTGACGGCCAGGTCCACGGCCTGGTCGAGGTCGGCATCGTCCATCACGATCAGCGGGTTCTTGCCGCCCAGCTCCATCTGCAGCCGCGTGGTCAGGTGCACGGTGCGGTGGATGGCCTCGCCCGCCGCGGTGGAGCCCGTGAACGAGATCGCGCGCACGGCCTCGGACGTGGTGATCACCGGCCCGACATCGCCGGCGCGTCCGGTGATGAAGTTCAGCACGCCCTTGGGCAGGCCGGCCTGCACCAGGGCTTCGGCCAGGCGCAGGCCCGACAGCGGCGCGTCCGACGAGGGCTTGAACACCACGGTGTTGCCCGTGATCAGCGCCGGCGCGATCTTGCGCGCCGGGATCGACACCGGGAAGTTCCACGGTGCGATCACCGTCACCACCCCCAGCGGCTCGCGCTGGCTGTAGACGGTCATCAGCGGGTCGTCCTGCGGGTAGGTCTCGCCACCCAGGGTCTGGCCCTCCACGGCGTAGAAGCGCAGCGTCTGCGCCGAGCGCATGAACTCGTCCCGGGCCAGCGCGACCGACTTGCCCTCTTCGCGCGTGAGCTCTTCGGCAAAGCGTGCGGCATGGGTTTCGAGGTAGCTGGCCGCGTCCTGCAGGACCTTGGCGCGCTTGCCGATCGGCGTGGCGCGCCAGCCCTCGAACGCGGCCGATGCCGCCGCGACGGCCGCCTCGGCATCGGCCGGGCCCGAGGCCTGGAAGCGGCCCACGGTCTCGCGCGTGTCGTGCGGGTTGAGGCTGTCGAAGGTGCGGCCCGCGCGGCTGCGGACCCATTCGCCCTGGATGTGGTTCAGGAACTCTTCGGGTGGGGCGGACATGGTGGCGTCGGTTCCCGCGTCAGGCTGCCAGCTTCAGCGCGGGCAGGTCGTTGGCCACGTAGTCGTGGTAGAGCGCCGTCGTGTACAGCAGGCGCATCTGGGCGCCGATCTCGCAGATCTTGAGGCAGCGCTGCTGCAGCTCCACCGTGTTCGCATGCTCCAGCACGATCTGGTAGCCGCGTTCGCCGTGGATCTCGTCGGAGACGATGTGCAGGTCGAAGAACTCGACCTCTTCGTCGGTGAAGCCGTACTTCTCGCGCAGCGTGGGCGTCTGCTTGCGGTAGATGGACGGCACCTGCGATTCCAGGCCCACGACCAGGCCGGCGACGGCCACCACCGGGTCTTCGCGCATGGCGACGGCATAGCACCAGCTCTGCAGGCCGCGCGTGGTGGGCGACATGTTGTCCGGGTCGACCACGCGCTCGCGCGTGGTGCCGCAGGCTTCGGCGAAGCGCACCAGCAGATCGGTGTGGCGGTCGCCGCCGATCTCTTCCTCGTACATGTTGGCCAGCAGGAAGTCCTTGGCCTCGGTCATGGTGTCGGGCGTGCGGGCGTAGATGTAGGCCAGGTAGTCGGCGAACGGGCCCACGTAGTGGTAGTGGTTCTCGGCCCAGCGCGCCAGGTGGGCGCGGCTCAGTTCGCCCGAGGCCCAGGCCTGGCTGAAGGGGGCCTTGTTGGCGCTCTTGCCCTGGATGGCGTTTTCGAGGGCGGTGCGGAAAGTGTCGCGGTTCATCAGTTCGGCGGTCATGGCGCAGCTCCTGCAGATTGAAGGGTGTTTCCGTGCTCGGAAGAATACAGTATACTGAAAACCAAGATGGCCGCAACGCCAAAATGGAGCTCTGCGAATGTCCTGGAGGATTTCTTTCTGGAGGCGACGCGGAGGCGATGGAATCTCCGTCGGTTGTTTTGGGCCTGACTCTTCAAACGGTATACCGAGAGCCGATTTCATGCCCAATGTCGTTCTCCACAAACAAGGCCAGACCTACCGTGACGAGGTCCAGCCGCGGACCAATCTGGTCGTGCGCGCGGGCATCCGCCAGTTCCCCTATCCCCACCTGCAGTACGGCTGCGGCATGGGCAAGTGCGCCAAGTGCGCCTGCCGGGTGCTGCGGGGCGGCGAGCACCTGCCCCCGCCGAACTGGAAGGAGAAAAAGCAGCTCGGCGAGCGCCTGGACGCCGGCTACCGGCTGGCCTGCCAGCTCTGGCTGGAGCACGACATCGAGTTGGCGCAGGACGCCCCCGAACAAGCCCCGACCGCCTGAGACCCGCACCATGACGACCCATGTGATCCTGACGAGCAAGCCCGGCCAGTTCCGCACCGAGGTGGGCCCCGGCCTGCGGCCCGTCGAGGCCTACGACTATGTGTTCTGTGGCCGCGTGCGCGCCCAGTTCGTGATCGCCGTGCTCGAAGAGGCGACCCGCGTGCGCGTGGTCGACGAGACCGAGCCGCCCACCGTGAACATGGTGCCTTCCAAGTTCCTGGAGCGTTTCGGCGACCTGGCCGCAGCCCGCGCCGAGCTGCAGGGCCTGTGCAGCTTCGGCACCATGGACACGCAGCTGCGGCCCCGCGCACTGGTGCCAGCCACGAAGGCGGCCGGTACCGTGCAGATCACCTTCGTGCCCACCGCCGGCAAGGTCGTCAGCGCGCCGCAGAACAGCAACCTGCTGCGCGTGTCGCTGCGCGAGAAGGGCGGCATTCCGTTCAAGTGCGGCGGCGGCCTGTGCGGCACCTGCAAATGCCGCATCGAGGAGGGCCTCGCGCACACGGATGCCGTGAAACCCAAGGAGCGCAAGCACCTCACCGAGGCGCAGCTGGCCGCAGGCTACCGCATGGCCTGCCAGACCTTCGTGCTGGGCGACATCGCGGTGTCCTGGTGAGCGCGGCCGGTATCCTGGCCTGGTGGCCGGCCGGCCTGGAGGCAGGCCATTACGCCGGCATGGCGTTGATGGTCTTCGTCGGTGCCTGCCTGCAGGGCGTGGGCGGCCTGGGCTTTGCGATGTTCTGCGCGCCGCTGGCCGCGCTGTGGTTCCCGGAGCTCGTGCCGGGGCCGCTGATCGCGCTGGCCTGCCCGCTGTCGCTGATGGCTGCGCTGCGCGAGGCGGGCGCGATCGACTGGCGGGCGGCCGGCACCGGGCTCGCCGGCCGCGTGGTCGGCACGGCGGGGGCGGCGCTGTGTCTGGCGCTGCTGTCGGCCGACACCTTGTCGCTGCTGTTTGCCCTGCTGATCCTGGCCGCGGTGGCCTTGAGCCTGCGCGGCTGGCGGGTTGCCGCCAGCCCGCGCAACGTGGCGATCGCGGGCGTGGCCTCCGGGGTCATGGGCACCATCACCTCGGCCGGCGCGCCGCCGTTCGCCATCGCCATGCAGCATCTGCGGGCCGACCGCCTCCGTGCGACGCTGGGCTGCATCTTCTTCGCCGGCTCCGCGGTCTCGATGGCCACGCTGGCGCTGGTGGGCCGCATGGGGCTGCGCGAGCTGCTGCTGGCCTTGCTGCTGGCGCCCTGGATGCTGGGCGGCTTCGCGGCCTCCGGCCGGCTGGGCCAACTGCTGCACCACCGCTCGCCGCGCCCGCTGCTGCTGGGCCTGGCGGCATTCGGCGCACTGGGCATCCTGGTGCAACGTGCATTTCCCCACTGAAAGCTGCCATGCAACACATCACCGATGCCATGGTCGACGCCGCCGTCACGGCGCAGGATGCACAGCAATGCCTGCGGGACGCCTTCCGCGCCTTCGGCGATGCACAGGCCGCCATGCAGCAGCGCATCCGCACCGAAGCCGGCGGCCTGAAGCTGTCCACGCTGGGGGCGGTGATCCCCGGCCAGCAGGTGGCCGGGGCCAAGGTCTACACCACGATCGCAGGGCGGTTCTCGTTCGTGATCCTGCTGTTCTCTGCCGAGGATGGGCGGCCGCTGGCCTCGTTCGACGCGGCAGCGATCACGCGCTTGCGCACGGCCGCCTGCTCGGTCATCGCGGCTGGCCACCTGGCCCGGCCCGATGCCCGCACCTTGGCCTTGTTCGGGGCGGGGGTGCAAGGACGCGCGCACCTAGCGCAGTTCGCAACGGCCTATGCGCTGGACGAGATCCGCGTGTGCAGCCGCCACGTGACGCCGCAGCAGGCGGACGCCTGGGCGCGCGGCTGCGGTGTGCCGTTGCGCCTGTGCACGGCAGCCGAGGCGGTGGACGGCGCCGACCTCGTGGTCACGGCGTCGCGCGCGCAGCAGGCCCTGTTTGCGGGCGAGGCGCTGGCCGAGGGCGCCTTCGTCGCGGCCGTCGGCTCCAGCCTGCCGCACACGCGCGAGCTGGACGATGCCGCGCTGCGGCGGGCGGCGCTGGTGGCGGTCGAGTGGCGGCCGCAGTCGCTGCGCGAGGCGGGCGATCTGGTGCTTGCCGCCCCCGATGCGCTGCCGGACGCGAAGATCGTGGAGCTCGGCGCACTGGTCAGCGGCCGGTCGCGTGGGCGCACGCATGCGCGCCAGATCATGGTCTACAAGTCGGTCGGCGTGGGCCTGGAAGACGTGGCGCTGGCGGGCCTGGCCTGGCGTCGGCTGCAGGGTGGCTGATGGGCCACCCGGCGCTCAAGGTTCCATCTGCGCGGCGTTGTACACGTGGCGGGTGGCGAGCAGCGCGGCGAGCTCCGCGTCGCCCTTGATCACAGCGCGCAGGATGGCGGCGTGCTCTTCCCAATTCTGCTTGCCGCGCGTGCGGTTGATGGGGGCGAACACCAGCGCCGTGCGGTCGCGCAGCGAGCGCATGATGTCCTGCAGCACCGAGTTGGCCGCGCTGTTGGACAGCGCGTCGTGGAAGCGCTGGTTCATCCGCATGGTGGTGGCCACGTCGTCGCTCTCGGCCAGGCGCGTGCCTTCTTCGAGGATGCGTTCGAGCTCGGCGATCTGGGCCGGGTCGTGGCGCTTGGCGGCCAGTTTGGAGTTGAGCCCCTCCAGCGTGGCACGCACTTCCACCAGTTCGCGCATCTGCTGCGGGCTGAAGCTCGTCACCGAGGCGCCGCGGCGTGGCTCGATCGTCACCAGGCCCTCGGCGGCCAGCTGCCGCAGGGCTTCGCGCACAGGCATGCGGGACACGCCCAGTTCCTCGGACAGGCGGCCTTCGACCAGGCGCTCGCCTGGCGGCACCTGGCCGCCCAGGATGCGGCCGCGCAAGGCATCGACGACCAGCTGGGTCAGCGGCGAATGGCTGGCCCCTAAGGTCCCTGGCAAGGTGGTGGACGCGTCCATCGGCGTGTGTCTCGGGTGAATCTGGCGTCCGGGAGCAGGCTGCTCCGGCAAATGGCGATTCTATTTCAGCCCCCGGGATACAAAATGCTGCAGCGGCTTCAGTGCGAGGCGCCGAACTCCCTGGCCACCCAATCGTCCAGCAGCGCCTTTTCGAAGCGCAGTGGGTCGCCGCTGTAGCGGGGCGGCCGCATCAGGAAGGTGGCGTCACGCAGTTGCCGGCTGCCGGCCTGCAGCACGCGGCCATCGGCCGCCAGGCGCTGGAAGTCCAGGTCGATGCGCGGCGGGTAGACGTCGCGCACCACGCGCAGGTCGCTCGCCTGCGGGCCGCGCCAGGGCTCGAAGCCGCCGGCGCGCTGGACGTCGGTGATGCGCACCTCGAGCTTCTCGTCCCGGGGCAGCACGGCCGCCGCCTTCTCGGCCAGATGGCGGGCCAAGGCACTGAGCCAGGCCTCGCGCGCGGCCGGCGTGTCGCGGTGGTTCTCGCGCGTGTCGCTGAACCGGGCCGGGTCGCTCCAGCTCACGCTGACGGCGCCGGGCGGTGCGCCCGTGGGGCGCGGCGTGGCACAGGCCGCGAGCATGGCGGTGGCGAGCAGCAGCGCCCAGCGCGATGGCATGGCGGGCATGGCAGATCCTTTCATTCGATGGCCGCGTAGACCAGGTGCCGGAACAGGTTGCGAAAGAAGATGCGCTGGTTCGGCGTCTGCGCCAGCAGCACCGCGAACACATCCTCGGCCGGATCGACGAAGAAGAAGGTGCCGCCGATGCCGCTCCAGAAGTACATGCCCGGCGAGCCGGGCTGGGCCACCAGGCCGGGCGCCGTGCGCACGGCCACGCCCAGGCCGAAGCCATGGCCGGGCGCGAGCAGCTCGCCGGCCACGGGAATGCTGCCCAGGTGGTCGGCCACCATCCACTCGATGGTCTTGCGCGCGACCAGGCGCTCGCCCCCTGCGCCCTCCACGCGGCCCTGGTTGCGCAGCAGCTGCACGAAGCGCAGGTAGTCGGCCGCTGTGGACACGAGGCCGCCGCCGCCCGATTCGAAGGCCGGCGCGCGCCGCGCATCCAGCATCACCACGTTCTGGCCGGTCTCGGGGCACAGGGCGAAGGGCTCGGCGATGCGGTGCTGCTGTGCGGGCGGCACGCTGAAGCCCGTGTCCACCATGCCCAGCGGGCCGAGGATCAGGCGCTGCAGCAGCGTGCCCAGCGGCTCGCCGGCCACCACCTCCAGCAGCGCGCCCAGCACGTCGGTGGCGCGGCTGTATTGCCAGCAGCTGCCGGGCTGGGCGCTGTAGGGCAGGCGCGCCAGCGCATCGCATAAGCCCGCGTTGGTCCGGCCGGTATCGGCCAGGCCGGCGGCCTGGTACTGGCGCTGCACCGCGCTGTTGCCGAGGAATTCGTAGGTGAAGCCGGCCGTGTGGCGCAGCAGGTCGTGCACCGTGGGCGGGCGCAGCGCGCGCTCCAGCACCAGCGCACCGTCGCGCTCCACGCCCACCGGCGTCTCGGCGAACTGGGGCAGCCAGCGCGTGATCGGGTCGGCCAGCGAGAGCCGGCCCTGCTCGGCCAGCATCAGCGCCGCCAGCGACACGATGGGCTTGGTCATCGAGTAGATGCGGAAGATCGCATCGGCCGGCATGGCCTGCTGGCCCGCAGGGTCCAGCCGCCCGAGTGCGGCCTGGTGGGCGACCTGGCCGCCCTGGCCCACCAGCACCACGGCGCCGGGCAGCAGGCCGGCATCGACGTGCTGCTGGAGCACCTGGTTCAGCTGGGTCAGGGCGGGGGCATTCAGACGGGCCATGGCAGGTTCCTGGAAGTGGTACGCAGGGTCATTGCGCTGGGGTGGGGTGGCTTTGGGTCTGAAAATTCTGTGATTACCATCATTTTGGTCACAGATGACCCGCTGCTGCGGTGCGCAATCGAAGGGCCAGTGTCCTCTAAAGTCATGGCACGCCGCAGTCTGCGGCCCGATTCCAGCATTCCCCTGACGATCCGGACTCCGAAAGGCCCGCCATGACCGCACGCACCACCTACCACCGCCTCCAGGTCGCGACCAACCTGGCCCGCTTCATCGAAGACAGGGTGCTGCCCGGCACCGGCATCGCGCCCGACGCGTTCTGGAAAGGCTTCGACGCCATCGTCGGCGACCTGGCGCCCAAGAACATCGCGCTGCTGGCCGAGCGCGACCGCCTGCAGGCCGAACTCGACGCCTGGCACCGGGCCCACCCCGGCCCGATCGCCGACATGCCGGCCTACCGCGCCTTCCTCGAGAAGATCGGCTACCTGGTGCCCGTGCCTGCCAAGGTGCAGGCCACCACGGCCAACGTCGACGCCGAACTGGCGACCCAGGCCGGCCCGCAGCTCGTGGTGCCGATCCTGAACGCGCGCTATGCGCTCAACGCGGCCAACGCGCGCTGGGGCTCGCTGTACGACGCGCTGTACGGCACCGACGCGATCTCCGAGGACGACGGCGCCGAGAAGGCCGGCGGCTACAACCCCGTGCGCGGCGCCAAAGTCATCGCGTTCGCGCGCAAGTTCCTGGACGAGGCCGCGCCGCTGGCCAGCGGCGCGCACAAGGATGCGACCGGCTACCGCGTCGAAGGCGGCAAGCTCGTGGTGCAGACCGGCGCCGGCACGACCGGCCTGAAGGACGCCGCGCAGTTCATCGGCTACCAGGGCGATGCCGCTGCGCCTTCGTCGGTGCTGCTGAAGCACCACGGCATCCACATCGACATCCGCATCGACCGCAGCACGCCCATTGGCCAGAGCGACGCGGCCGGCGTGAGCGACGTGGTACTGGAAGCCGCGCTGTCCACCATCCTGGACCTGGAGGATTCGGTCGCCGTGGTCGATGCCGACGACAAGGTCGTGGCCTACGGCAACTGGCTGGGCATCCTGCAAGGCACGCTGACGGAGGAGGTCGCCAAGGGCGGCAAGACCTTCACGCGCG
Organism: Pseudorhodoferax aquiterrae; assembly: GCF_014652235.1. Classification (GTDB taxonomy): domain Bacteria; phylum Pseudomonadota; class Gammaproteobacteria; order Burkholderiales; family Burkholderiaceae_C; genus Pseudorhodoferax; species Pseudorhodoferax aquiterrae. The sequence continues at coordinate 39,883 of NZ_BMYK01000023.1, read as the reverse complement.
GCCTGAACCCGGACCGCCAGTACACGGGCGCCAACGGCCAACCCGTCACGCTGCACGGCCGCTCGCTGATGTTCGTGCGCAACGTCGGCCACCTGATGACCAACCCGGCCGTGCTCTACACGGCGGCCGACGGCAGCACCAAGGAGATCCCGGAAGGCATCCTGGACGCGGTCGTCACGACCACCATCGCGCTGCACGACCTGAAGCCCCGTGCCGGCCAGACCGTGCGCAACTCGCGCACCGGCTCGGTCTACATCGTCAAGCCCAAGATGCACGGCCCGGCCGAGGTGGCCTTCGCGAGCGAACTGTTCGGCCGCGTCGAGCAGCTGCTGGGCCTGGCCGACAGCACGGTCAAGCTGGGCATCATGGACGAGGAGCGCCGCACCAGCGTGAACCTGGCCGCCTGCATCGCCGCGGCCGCCAGCCGCGTGGCCTTCATCAACACCGGCTTCCTGGACCGCACGGGCGACGAGATGCACACGGCCATGTACGCCGGCCCCATGCTGCGAAAGGGCGCGATGAAGACCACGCCCTGGATCACCTCGTACGAGAAGAACAACGTGCTGGTCGGCCTGGCCGCCGGCCTGCGCGGCAAGGCCCAGATCGGCAAGGGCATGTGGGCCATGCCCGACCTGATGGCCGACATGCTGGTGCAGAAGATCGGCCACCCCAAGGCCGGCGCCAACACCGCCTGGGTGCCCAGCCCCACGGCCGCGACGCTGCATGCGCTGCACTACCACCAGGTCAGCGTGGCGGACGTGCAGAAGGAACTCGAGAAGACCGACGTGGCGGCCGAGCGCGACGCCATCCTGAACGGCCTCTTGACCGTGCCCGTCGCCACCGACACCAGCTGGTCGGATGCGGACAAGCAGCAGGAGCTCGACAACAACGCCCAGGGCATCCTGGGCTACGTGGTGCGCTGGATCGACCAGGGCGTGGGCTGCTCCAAGGTGCCCGACATCCACAACGTCGGCCTCATGGAAGACCGCGCCACGCTGCGCATCAGCAGCCAGCACATGGCCAACTGGCTGCAGCACGGCGTGGTGACCGAAGCCCAGGTGCGCGAGACCTTCACGCGCATGGCGGCCGTGGTCGACAAGCAGAACGCCGGCGACCCGCTGTACAAGAGCCTGGTGGCCAACCCGCAGGGTGCGGCGTTCCAGGCCGCGCTGGACCTGGTGTTCAAGGGCAAGGAGCAGCCGAGCGGCTACACCGAGCCGCTGCTGCATGCGTGGCGGCTGAAGGTCAAGGCCGGCGCGTGATGCGCCAACACGGCCGGGCTGCGCGCGACCCGGCCGCCCGCGCGCCTCAGTAGCCCCGCGCGCGCGACACCTGTCCCGACACCGGGCGGCCCGCCAGCCAGTCCTCGATCTTGCGGGCGATCTGCGCCACGGTCTCGCGCCGTCCGGTCTGCGCCGCCACGTGCGGCGTCACGGTGACGCGCGGATGGCGCCAGAAGGGATGGTCCGGTGGCAGCGGCTCGGTGCGGAACACGTCCAGCACCGCGCTCTCCACCTGGCCCGCGTCCAGCAGGGCCAGCAGATCCTCTTCCACCAGGTGCTCGCCGCGCCCGACGTTGACCACGTGCGCCGGCGCCAGCAGCTGGCCCATCGTCTGCGCGCGGAGGATGCCCGAGGTCTCCTCGGTGAGCGGCAGGATGTTGACCAGGATGCGGCTGCGCGCGAGGAAGGCCGGCAAGCCGTCCGCGCCGGCGAAGACCTGGACCCCGTCCACCGGCTGGCCGCTGCGCGACCAGCCCGCCACGTCGTAGTCGAGCTGGGCCAGCACGGCCGCGATCCGCCGGCCGATGGCGCCCAGGCCCAGCACCCCGACCGGAAACGCGCGTCGGTCGCGCGCGGTCAGCTGTTGCCAGCGCCCCTGCGTCTGTTGCCCGGCATAGCGCCCGAACTGCCGCACGATGCCCGCCACCGCGTGCACCACGTACTCGGCGATCTGCGCCGACATGCCGGCGTCCTCGATGCGGTAGAGCGCCACCGACGGCGGCAAGGCCGGGTTGCGCAGCAGCGCGTCCACGCCCGCGCCCAGGTTGAACAGCGCGCGCAGTTGCGGCTCGCGCGCGTACAGCGCGTCCGGCGGCTGGAAGACGATGGCGAGTTCGGCGCCCTGTGCTGGCAGGCCCGCGTGCCATGGCACGAGCTCGGCGTGGGGCAGGGCGGCCTGGAAATCGGCCACGTAGTCCGCCGTGTGGAGCGGGTGGGTGCTGCAGAACAGGATCTTCATCACGGTGTCGGCTGCAGGCCCGGGGGCCTGGCGGTACGGGGAGGCGGGAAAAGTGGTGGTGGGCCGGCAAGGTTCAGAACACCTTGCCGGGATTCATCAAGTGGTTCGGGTCGAGCGCCTGCTTGATCCGCATCAGCAGGTCGGCCTCGATCGCGTGCGCGTGGCGCCGCGGCGCGTCCAGGTCCTGTGCTGCGACGGCGCTGCCGCCGTGTTCGGTGGCCAGCGCGTGCAGCGCCTCGCCAAGCGCCTGCAGCGCCGTGTCGTCCACGGCGGCGCGGGTGGCATCGGGCGCCAGCAGAGCGCAGTGCAGGCTGCCGTCGCCCAGGTGCCCGAAGCAGAGCAGCCGCACGTCGGGCGCCTGGCGCTGCAGCACCGCGCCGGCTTGCGCGACGAACGCGGACAGCCTGGACAGCGGCAGCCAGACGTCGTGCCGGTGCGTGCGGCCGGCCCGCAGCTGAGCCTCGGCGATGCCCTGCCGCAGCCGCCAGAAGTCCTGCACCTTAGCCGGTGTCGACCCGAACGCGACCTCGCCGAGCGCACCTGCGGCCGACGCCTCGGCCAGCACGGCCTGCAACGGTCCGGCCAGCGGGCCGGCGCAAGTGCCGCTGCATGCGATCAGCGCCTGGAAGGCATGCCGCCCCGCCAGTGGAGCGCGCGTGCCGGGGACCTGCGCCAGCACCAGGGCCACGGCCTCGCCGGACATCAGCTCGAACGCCGCGGGACAGCCGCCGCAGCGCGCGCGCAGCGCGTCCTGCAGCGCGACGAGGGCATCCAGCTGCGCGGCGCCCACCCAGGCCGTCGCAACGGCGGCGGGCCGGGGCTGCAGGCGCAGCGTGGCCGCGGTGATGACGCCCAGCGCGCCTTCGGAGCCGATCAGCAGTTGCCGCAGGTCGAGGCCGCCGTGGTCCTGGTGCCGCCTGTCCAGGCCGTTCCACACGCGCCCGTCGGGCAGCACCACCTCCAGGCCGAGCGTGAGCGCGCGCATGCCGGTGGCGCCGCCGGCATTGGTGGCCAGATTGCCGCCGATGGTGCAGCGGGCTTCGGAACCCAGGCGCAGCGCAAACGAGCGCCCGGCGTCCTGCGCGGCCTGCTGCACGCGCGCCAGCGTCACACCGGCGTCGGCCAACAGGGTCAGGTTCACCGGGTCGACGCCACGGATGCGGTCCATGCGCCCGGTGTGCAGGACGATCTGCGCACCGCTGGCGTCGGGTGTCGCGCCGCCGCGCAGGCCGGTGTTGCCGCCCTGGGTGACCACGGGCGTGTGCGTCTCGTGGCACACCCGCATGACGGCGGAGGTCTGTGCGGTGTCGGCCGGTCGCACGACGAGCGCGGCCCGGCCCTGCCACCGGCCCTGCCAGTCGCGCAGGTAGGGCGCCTGGGCCAGGGCGTCGTGCACCAGCCCGGCGTCGCCCACGATGGCGTGCAGCCGCCTATGCAGCTCGGCATGCGGCGCGGCGGGCCGGGCAGGTGCATCGTGCGCGGGATTCATCGCGCAGGCCCGCCGGGGAAGGCCAGGTGCATGCTCACCAGCCCAGCTGGATGCGGCCCAGCGCCATCGCCGCGGCGGCCTGCGTGGGCTCGACCACCGGCAGGCCGCAGGCCTCGGCCAGCGGCGTGCGGAACGTGGCCATGCCGGCGCAGCCCATCACCAGCACATGGGCGCCGCGCTCGTCCCGCAGGCGCCGGCCGGCGTCGACCATGGCCGCCAGCGTGGCCTCGCGGTCGGCCAGTGCGGACACGCCGCGTCCGATGGCGATCTCGCCGGCGCAACGCTGTGCGATGCCCATGGCGCCCCAGGCGCGCAGGTGGCGCGGGATGGAGCCCGGCAGGATCGCGATCACGCCGAAGTGGTGGCCCAGGGTCAAGGCCGTCAGCACCGCCGATTCGCTGATGCCCAGGACCGGGACCGCGACGCGCTCGCGCAGTTGCGCCACGCCGGGATCGCTGAAGCAGGCCACCACGAAGCCGGCGGCGTCGGCCTGGTGGCGCGCGGCGAACGCGTTGACGGCCAGCGCGGCCTCGTCCACATGGGCCTGCGTTTCCACACCGGGCGGGCCGGATGGGAGTGTCACGCACCGGATGTCGGGCCCGCCGGCGTGTCGCAGCGGGTCCACCGCGGCATCGAGCTGCGCGGTCACGCTGGTGTTGCTGTTGGGATTGATGACGTAGAGGGTGCGGGGCATGGGGCGGGCGGTCGGCAAGGCGTGCAAAAAGTCTAGGCCGCCCGGCGGGGCATGGCACTTGCTAAGTTGTGGGTCGTCCTTAACGTTCTGTTATCCGCTTGGCCTGCGGCCGGGCCGGCACGCCATGTCCCTCAACCTGCGCCAGATCGAAGTTTTCCGTGCCGTGATGATCACGGGCTCCATCACCGGCGCGTCGGAGTTGCTGTGCGTGTCGCAGCCCGCGGTCAGCCGGCTGCTCTCGCACACGGAAAGCCGCGTCGGCTTCCCGCTGTTCGAGCGCATCAAGGGGCGGCTGTATCCCACGCCCGAGGCCAAGAAGCTGATCCGCGAAGTGGAGCTGGTCTACGCGGGCGTGGGCCGCGTCAACGAACTGGCGCGGGAGCTGCGCGAGAACAGCGACGGCATCCTCAACCTGGTGTCCAGCCCCAGCGTCGGGCAGATGATCATTCCGCAGGCCGTGATGCGCTTTCGCCTGCGCCATCCGAATGTCAAGGTCACCTTCCAGTACCTCGGGCCGGTGCCGCTGGTGGAGCGCGTGCTCAACCACCAGGCGGACCTCGCGGTGACGCTGCGCCCGGTGGAGCATCCCAACCTGCTCGCCATGCCGCTGGGTTCGGCGCGGCTGGTCTGCGTGTGCCCATACGACCACCCGCTCGCGCGCCTGGCCACGCTGGCGGTGGAGGACCTCGTTCCCTGGCCGCTGGTCTCCTACGAACGCAGCACCTACTTCGGCCGGCTGGTGGCCCAGCTGTTCGAGGCCGCGGGCCAGCCGGTGCGCGCGGCGGTGGAGGTGGGTTCGCCGCAGAACGCCTATGCCATGGTGCAGGCGGGGGCCGGCATCGCGCTGGTCGACGAGTTCTCGGTGCGCAGCTGGACCAACCACCGCCTGGTGGTGCGGCCGGTGCATGGCACGCCGCTGGTCCATGCGACGCTGCTGCACCTGCGTTTCGAACCGCTGTCGCAGATCGCGCAGTCCTTCATCACCGATCTGCGCGCCTTGATGCACGGCAATGGACCATCCGTGCCCCGGCAAGGTGCGCAGATGCACCAGGACGTCGCTGCTTAACCGCAGGTTATGCCTTTCGCACGAATCGGCAGGCGACAGCGCGGCGCGCGCTCGAAATAATTTCTTCCAACGCGTCGTCCTGCCGCTGCGCCACAGGCGCTCCGGCAGCCCGATGCGGCCCCGTGTGGATGCGGTCGACGACCGCGCCCGCACCTGTCCCAGCCCGTCCTTCGTCCCAGCGCCCGCACCATGACCGCTCCCTTCGACCTCACCATCCGTGGCGGCAGGATCTGCAACGCCTCCGGCTGCACCGACGGCGACATCGGCATCGTCGACGGGCGCATCGCGGCCATCGGGCCCGACCTTGCGCCGGGCCGGGAAGACGTGGATGCCCGCGGCCGCTGGGTGCTGCCCGGCGGCATCGACAGCCACTGCCACATCGAGCAGCTCTCGGGCATGGGCCTGATGTGCGCCGACGACTTTTACTCGGGCACGGTGTCCGCGGCCTTCGGCGGCACGACCACCATCCTGTCGTTCGCCGCCCAGCACCGCAAGGACAGCATCCCCCAGGTGCTGGCCGACTACGCGCGCCGGGCCGCCGAAAAGGCCGTCATCGACTACGGCTTCCACCTGATCCTCACGCGCCCCGACGCGGAGGCGCTGTCCGTGCACCTGCCGCAGGCCATCCGCGACGGCATCACCTCGCTCAAGGTCTACATGACCTACGACCTGCTCAAGCTCGACGACCACGCGCTGCTGGACGTGATGGCGACGGCCGGCCGCGAGGGGGCCATGGTGATGGTGCACGCCGAAAACCACGACATGATCCGCTGGATCGCGCAGCGCCTGCTGGACCGCGGCCACACGGCGCCCAAGTTCCACGGCGTCGCGCACGACCCGCTGGCCGAGGCCGAGGCCACCTACCGCGCGGTGCAGCTGTCGCGCCTGGTGGACGTGCCCATCCTGATCGTGCACGTGGCGGGCGCGGAGACCGTGGAGGTGCTGCGCCAGGCCCGCCGCCTGGGCGCCCAGGTGCATGCCGAGAGCTGCCCGCAGTACCTGTTCCTGGAAGCCTCCAACATCGACCTGCCGGGGGTGGAAGGCGCCAAGTTCTGCTGCAGCCCGCCGCCGCGTGACAAGGCCTCGCAGGAGGCGGTCTGGGCTGGCCTGCTGGACGGCACCCTGGGCGTGTATTCGTCCGACCACTCGCCGTTTCGCTTCGACGCGTCGGGCAAGCTGCCCCGGGGCGAATCGACCACCTTCAAGGAGATGGCCAACGGCGTGCCGGGCATCGAGCTGCGCATGCCGCTGCTGTTCTCCGAAGGCGTCATGAAGGGCCGCATGGGCATCGAGCAGTTCGTGGCGCTGACCGCCACCAACCATGCCCACATGTACGGTCTGGCGCCGCGCAAGGGCGCCATCGCGGTCGGCGCCGATGCGGACATCGCCATCTGGAATCCCGCGCGCGTCGTGGACGTGACGGCCGCGCTGCTGCACGACAACGTCGGCTACACGCCCTACGAAGGCATGCGCCTGACCGGCTGGCCGGAAGACGTGTTCAGCCGCGGTCGCAGCGTGGTCCGCGCGGGCGAACTGCGCGCCGCGCGCGGTTCGGGCCAGTTCCTGCGCCGCGGCCCTTCACGCCCGCTGGGTGCCGCGCCCGCACGCTCGCCCGGCCGCGGCGCGTTCAGCGCCCTGCTCGGACTGGACGCGCCGCATGCCGCCGCCGCCTGACCCCTCTCCCCGCACTGCACGTCCATCCCAACCACGCCCCACCATGTCCCAGCACCTCCTTTCCCGCCGCCTCCTCTGTGTCCTGGCCGCCAGCGCCGCCATCGCCGGGCCCGCGGCCCAGGCCCAGGCCCAGGACGGCCCGCCGCTGCGCACCGCGGTCGATCCGACCTTCGCGCCGCAGGCCATGGTCAAGCTCGGCGGTGGCATCCAGGGCTTCAACGTCGACCTGGCCGAGGAACTGGGCAAGCGCCTGCGCCGCAAGGTGGAGATCGAGGCGACCGAGTTCTCCGGCCTCATCCCGGGCCTGAACAGCGGCAAGTACGACTTCCTGCTGGCGCCGGTCACGGTCAACCCGGACCGCGCCCGCGCGCTGCTTTTCACCGAGGGCTACACCGAGACCAACTACACCTTCCTGGCCCGCAAGGGCGGCACGAAGCTGGAAACGCTCGAAGGCCTCAAGGGCAAGACCGTGGCCGTCAACAAGGGCTCCAACTACGAAGGCTGGGCCAAGGAGAACGCCGAGAAGTACGGCTTCAAGTACGACGTGTACGGCACCAACGCCGACGCGATCCAGGCCGTCATGTCCAACCGCGCCGACTTCAACCTGGCCGGCAACACGGTCGCGGGCTGGGCCGCCAAGCAGAACCCGGCCCTGCAGACCACGTACACGGTGAAGACCGGGCTGGTGTGGGCCATTCCCTTCCGCCTGAACGACAAGGCTGGCCGCGATGCGGTTTCCAACGCCCTCAAGTGCATGAAGCTGGACGGCACGATCGCGCGCCTGGCCAACAAGTGGTATGGCATCGACCCCGCCCCCGGCAGCGTGGAGCGCACCGTGGCGCCCGGCCACGGCGTGCCCGGCACCGAGAACTACGACGCCACGCCGGTCAAGCCGAACTGCGCCTGAGCCGGACCACGCGGACGATCTCCCCCATCCAGCCATGAGCGCACCCATTCTCGAACTCGTCGGACTGCGCAAGTCCTATGGCGCGCAGGAGGTCCTGCGCGGTGTCGACCTCCGCGTCCGCCCGGCCGAACTGGTCTGCGTCATCGGGCCCTCCGGTTCGGGCAAGAGCACCATGCTGCGCTGCTGCAACCGTCTGGAAGAGCCGACGGCGGGCCAGGTGGTGGTCGACGGCCAGGACATCACCCGCCCGGACACGGACATCAACCGCGTGCGCCAGAGCGTGGGCATGGTGTTCCAGCACTTCAACCTGTATCCGCACCTGAGCGCACTGGAGAACGTGACGCTGGCGCTGCGGCGGGTGCAGAAGAAGGACCGCGCGCAGGCCGAGGCGATCGCCCGCGAGGCGCTCGGGCAGGTAGGCCTGGCGCACAAGGCCGATGCCTATCCGGCCCAGCTCTCGGGCGGGCAGCAGCAGCGCGTGGGCATCGCGCGCGGCATCGCCCTGCAGCCCAAGGTCATGCTGTTCGACGAACCCACCAGCGCGCTCGACCCCGAACTCGTCGACGAGGTGCTGCGTGTGATGCGCAGCCTGCGCGACGGCGGCATGACCATGCTGGTGGTGACGCACGAGATGGCCTTCGCGCATGCCGTGGCCGACCGCGTGGTGTTCATGGACGGCGGCGTCGTCGCGGAGCAGGGCACGCCGGCCGATGTCTTCGAGAACCCGAAGGAGGCGCGCACGCGCAGCTTCATCGGCCGTTACATGGACGCCAAGGGGTGAGGGCGGCATGAACGAAGCCAACGCCGGATTCCTCTTCACCTTCTTCAACCCCGCGGTGGCCGCGCAGTACTGGCGCGAGATCGCATGGGGCATGGTGGTCACGGTCGGCGTCGGCGCGGCGACCGTGGTCACGGGCGTGCTGGCCGGCCTGGCGCTGGCGCTGGCCCGCGCCACCGGGCGCACCTGGCTGCGCATCCCTGTCGTGGTGTTCTCGGACGTCACGCGCTCGCTGCCGCCGCTGGTCATCATCATCCTGCTGTACTTCGGCCTGCCGGCGGTGAACCTGCCGCTCTCGTCGTTCACCTCGACCTGGCTCGCGCTGTCGCTGGTGCTCGCCGCCTACGCCACGGAAAGCATCTGGGCCGGCCTGTCCTCGCTGCCCCGGGGCCAGATGGAGGCCGCCCGCTCCACCGGCCTGAACTGGTGGCAGGCCATGCGCTGGGTGCTGCTGCCGCAGGCCCTGCGGCGTGCCGTGCCGCCACTGACCAACCGTGTCATCGCCACGACCAAGAACACCGCTCTGGGCTCGGTGGTGGCGCTGGGCGAAATCCTCAGCACCGCCCAGGCATCGGCGGCCGTGGCGGGCAACCCGACGCCGCTGACCGTCGGCGCCTTCCTCTACCTGCTGGTGTTCCTGCCGATCGTCTGCGTGGCGCGCTGGCTTGAGCACCGTGCCGCCCACGGAACCTGAGCACAGCCCGGCCATGGACACGCTCATCGACACCTTCTTCAACCTGGACATCTACCGTCAGGTCTTCCCCTACCTGCTCGGCGGCCTGTGGACCACGGTCTGGCTGTCCGCCATCGTCATCCCGCTGGGCGCAGGCGCCGGGCTGCTGCTGGCGCTGGCGCAGACGCAGTCGCCCGCACGCTGGGCGCGCTGGTCGGTCATCGCCTACGTCGACTTCTTCCGCGCGTTCCCGCCGCTGGTGCTGCTGATCTTCCTGTACTTCGGACTGCCGTTCCTGGTCGGCAACGTGCCCAAGCTCGGCGCCGTCGTGCTGGCCTTCGTGCTCAACAACGCCAGCTACTTCTGCGAGGTCTTCCGTGCCGGCATCCAATCCGTGCCCCGAGGCCAGATGGAGGCCGCCCGCTCCACCGGACTGACCCGCCTGCAGGCGCTGCGGCACGTCGTCCTGCCGCAGGCGGTGCGCAACGTGATGCCGGACCTGCTGGGCAACTGCATCGAGGTCGTCAAGCTGACGACCATCGCCAGCGTGGTCGGCATGCCCGAACTGCTGCGCGCCGCGCGCGACACGCAGTCCCTGGTCTACAACCCCTCGCCCATCGTGCTGGCCGCGCTGCTGTATCTGGCGATGCTGTGGCCGCTCACCCGCGTGCTGGCCAGCCTCGAGAAACGCCGTGCCGGCATGGCCGGCCACTGAACTGCGACGGACCACTGCGCACCGACAGCTTCCGCCCGCCAACTGACCCCGTCCGGCCGAACCCCGGCCTTCGCCCCGCCCCTGCATGTCCTCACCCACTGCCATGAACCGCCTGATCACCGTCGCCGCCGCCCAGCTGGGCCCCATCCAACGTGCAGAAGGCCGCGACGTCGTCGTCGCGCGCATGGTGCGCCTGCTCGAAAGGGCGCACCAGCGCGGCGCGAACGTGGTCGTCTTCCCCGAACTGGCCTTCACCACCTTCTTCCCGCGCTGGTACGTCGAGAACCTCGACGAGGCCGACGGCTGGTACGAGGAGACCCTGCCCTCGCCGGCCACGCAGCCGCTGTTCGACGCGATCCGCCGCTACGGCCTGACCTGCTACCTGGGCTACGCCGAGATCGCCCACGAGCCCGACGAGAACGGCGTGCTGCGCAAGCGCCGCTTCAACACCTCGGTGGTCATCGCGCCCTCGGGCGAGATCGTGCTCAAGTACCGCAAGGTCCATCTGCCGGGCCACAAGGAGTTCTCCACCATCCGCAAGGTGCAGCACCTGGAGAAGCGCTACTTCGAAGTCGGCAACCTGGGCTTTCCCGTCACGCGCGCGCCCGTCGGCGGCGTGGACGTGAACCTGGGCATGCTGATCTGCAACGACCGGCGCTGGCCCGAGTCCTGGCGCGAACTGGGCCTGCAGCAGGTCGAGCTCGTCATGCTGGGCTACAACACGCCCGCCGTGAACCAGGAGAACCGCGGCTTCGAAGCGCCGTACCAGCGCCAGTTCCATTCGCAGCTCTCGATCCAGGCCGGCTGCTACCAGAACGCCACCTTCGGCGTGGGCGTGGCCAAGGCCGGCAACGAGGACGGCTTCGAGCTCATGGGCCATTCCGTGATCGTCAACCCGCAGGGCGAAGTGATGGCCCTGGCATCGACCTGGGACGACGAGCTCATCGTGGCCGACTGCAACCTCGCCATGTGCGAACTGGGCAGGAGCACCATCTTCAACTTCGCGCAGCACCGCCGCCTGGAGGCCTACCAGCGCATCGCCACGCAGACCGGCAGCAGCGCGCCGGCCGTCTGGCAGCCGGGGCAGTGCGCATGAAGGCCGCGGGTATGGCGGCCCCGGTCCTGCCCGAGCGCATCGTCCACGCCATGCTGGGCGAGCTGCGCGTGCCGCACTTCGCCGACGTCGCGCGTGCGGCCGAAGCCATCGCGCCGCATGTGCTGCGCACGCCGCTGCTGCGCTCGCCCGTGCTGGACGAGCGCGCCGGCGGCCCCGTGTGGCTCAAGGCCGAGAACCTGCAGGTCACGGGCTCGTTCAAGATCCGTGGCGCCTTCAACGCCGTGCTGGCGCTGCCACCCGGGCGCCGTGCGGCCGGCGTGGTGGCCTATTCCACGGGCAACCATGGCCAGGCCATCGCCTGGGCCGCGCGCCGGCTCGGCGTGCCCGCCACCATCGTGATGCCCGTGGACGCGCCGAAGAACAAGGTGGCGCGCGCGCTGGCGCAGGGTGCGCGCGTGGTGCACTACGACCGCGCCAGGGAGAGCCGCGAGGACATCGGCATGCGCCTGCTGGCCGAGACCGGCGGCACGCTGGTCCCGCCGGGCGACCACCCCGAGGTGCTGGCCGCCCAGGGCACCGTCGCGCTGGAGGCGCTGCAGGACCTCGCGCCCGAGGCGCGCGCCGGCCTCGGTCTGTTCGCCGCGCCCTGCGGCGGCGGCGGCCTGATGGCCGGCTGCAGCCTGGCGCTGGCCGCGCTGGCGCCGCAGGCCGAGCGCGTGGCCGTGGAGCCCGCGGGTTTCGACGACACCGTGCGTTCGCTGGCCAGCGGCCGGCGCGAAACCAATGCGCCCGGCGCGACCACGCTGTGCGACGCGCTGATGGCCGTGACCCCGGCCGAGCTGCCCTTCGCCGTCAACCAGCCGCTGCTGGGCCGCGCCGTCGCCGTCAGCGATGCCGAGGTCGCCGCCGCCATGCGCTTCGCGCTCGAAGAGCTGCGCCTGGTCGTGGAGCCCGGCGGCAGCGTGGCGCTGGCCGCGCTGCTGGCCGGCCACCTGGACCTGCAGGGGCGCAGCGCCGTCATCGTGCTGTCGGGCGGCAACGTCGACCTGCCGGTCCTGCAATCCGTCACCGCATCCCCACGACACGAGGCCGCGACCAGCGGCCCACAGGAGACCGTCCCACCCCCCTCGATCCCCGGAAAGTCCTGACCATGTCCGTTTTCGCTTCTTCGTCTTCTGTACGCCGTCTGTTGCTCAAGGTCGTGGCGGCCCCGCTGGCCGCGCTGGCTTTGGCGGGCCATGCTTCTGCGGCCTACCCCGACAAGCCGATCACGCTGATCGTGCCGTTCAATGCCGGCACCACGCCCGACATCGTCTCGCGCCTGCTGGCCGACGCGATCGGCCGCGACATCGGCCAGACCATGGTGGTCATGAACCGCGTGGGGGCCTCGGGCATCATCGGCACGCAGGCGCTGATCAACGCGCCGGCCGACGGCTACACCATCGCCTACGCCAACGTGGCGACGCTGGCCATCAACCAGTCGCTGTACAAGAAGCTCGCGTACGACGCGGACAGGCAGCTGGTCCCCGTGGCGCTGACGGGTTCGGTGCAGAACGTACTGGCCGTGCGCGCCGACCTGGGCGTCAAGAGCGTGGCCGAGCTCGTCGCGCTGGCCAGGAAGAACCCGGGCAAGCTGACGGTCGCTTCGGGCGGCAACGGCACGACGGGCCATCTGTCGGCCGAGATGTTCAAGTCCATGGCCGGTGTGTCCATCGTGCACATCCCCTACAAGGGCGGCCTGGAGGCCGACCTGGCGCTGCTGCGCGGCGAGGTCGACCTGGTGTTCGAGAACATCACCTCGATCGCCCCGCACCTGAAGACCGGCAAGATCGTTCCACTCGCGGTGACCGGCGCTGCGCGCGACAGCCGTGTGCCCGATCTGCCGACCATGGCGGAATCCGGCCTCAAGAACTACCAGGCCGTGGCCTGGAACGGCTACGTGGCCGCTGCCGGCACCGACCCCAAGGCACTGGACTTTTTGAACGCCGCGTTCAACAGGGCGCTGCAGTCCCCGGCCGTGAAGCAGGCGCTGGAAACCCAGGCCTACGAAGTCCACACCGGCCCGCGCGAAGACCTCTTCAACCTGGCGAAGAAGGAGCGGCCGGTCTGGGCCGACGCGATCAAGCGCTCGGGCGCGACCATCGACTGACGCCTGCCGCAGCGCAGGCCGGCCGCTCACGCCGCGCCGGTGCCGGCCGGCGCCTGCGCGTTCCCACCCTCCGATCCACCCGCAACCACCATGACCTCCGTCTTCCACCTCGCCTTCAACGTCACCGACCTGGACGCCGCGCGCCGCTTCTATGGCGGCACGCTGGGATGCCGCGAAGGCCGCAGCACCGCCACCTGGGTCGACTTCGACTTCTTCGGCCACCAGGTCTCGCTGCACCTGGGCGAGCGGTTCGCCACGGCCGCCACCGGCCGGGTGGGCGACAAGCTGGTGCCCATGCCGCATTTCGGCGTGGTGCTGCTGCTGCCGGCCTGGCAGGAACTGGCACGCCGGCTGGAAGCGGCCGGCACCGACTTCGTGCTTGCGCCGCAGGTGCGCTTCGCCGGCGAACCCGGCGAGCAATGGACCATGTTCTTCCGCGACCCGTTCGGCAACCCGATCGAGGTCAAGGGCTTTCGGACGACCGAAGGCCTCTACGCCGTCTGACACGTCGGGCCGTGGGGGCAGGCGGTTTGCCGATACGATGCGCGGCACCTCCGCCAGCCCTGCCTCCTCCATGTCCTCCCAGCCTCCGGCACTCGAACAAAAAGCCTTCATCCTGTTGCTGGTGGCCGTCTCGGTCGCTTTCGGCTGGATCCTGTTGCCCTTCTACGGCGCGGTGTTCTGGGGGGCGGTGCTGGCCATCGTGTTCGCGCCGCTGTACCGGCGCTTGCTGGTCAAGACGCGCCAGCGGCCCACGCTGGCCGCGCTGCTCACCTTGCTCATCATCGTGCTGCTTGTGATCCTGCCGCTGGCCATGATCACGAGTTCGGTGGTGCAGGAGGTGACGGCGCTGTACGCCAGGGTGCGCGACGGCGGCGTGAGCTTCTCGGGCTATGCGCACCAGATCTATGCCGCGCTGCCCGACTGGTTCACGCAACTGCTGGGCCGCTTCGGCCTGGACGATCTGGACGGCCTGCAGCAGCGTCTGTTGACCGCGCTGCAGCAGGGCGGCCAGCGCATCGCGCAGCAGGCCATCGACATCGGGCAGAACACCTTCGACTTCGTGGTCAGCTTCTTCATCATGTTGTACCTGCTGTTCTTCCTGCTGCGCGACGGTGCCCAGCTGACGCGGCGCATGCGCGACGCCATCCCGCTCGATGCCGGCTACCTGCGCAACCTCTCGGGCAAGTTCACGACCGTGATCCGCGCCACTGTCAAGGGCAACATCGCCGTGGCCGCCGTGCAGGGGGCGCTGGGCGGGTTGGCGTTCTGGTTCCTGGGGATCCACGCGCCCGTGCTGTGGGCGGTGCTGATGGCCTTCCTGTCGCTGCTGCCGGCCGTGGGTGCGGGCCTGGTCTGGGGGCCGGTGGCCATCTACCTGCTGGCCACCGGCGCCACGCTGCAGGGCATCGGGCTGGTGGTCTACGGCGTGCTCGTGATCGGCCTGGTCGACAACGTGCTGCGCCCGCTGCTGGTGGGCAAGGACACCAAGATGCCCGACTACGTGGTGCTGATCAGCACGCTGGGCGGCATGGCGCTGTTCGGGCTCAACGGCTTCGTGATCGGGCCGCTGATCGCGGCCATGTTCATCGCGGTGTGGGACATCTTCGCGACCGAGCAGGCCCAGGCCAATGCGCTGGCCGAGGCGACGGCCGCGCCGCCGAAGCGGACGGACGACGAGATCCTGTAGTCACAGCAGCCACAGGGCCGCCAGGGCCAGCAGCGCCGGCAGCGCCTGGATGTAGAAGATCTTGCGGCTGACCGTCATGGCGCCGAACACGCCGGCCACCGCCACGCAGGCGAGGAAGAAGACCTTGATGTGCAGGCCCTCTGCGCCCAGGTTCAAACCCCAGAGCAGGCCGGCCGCGAGGAAGCCGTTGTACAGGCCCTGGTTGGCGGCCATGGCCTTGGTCATCTCGGCCTTCTCGGGGGTGAGCTGGAAGGCCTTCATGCCCTGGGGCTTGTCCCAGAGCACCATCTCCAGGACCAGGAAGTAGATGTGCAGCAGCGCCACGAGCACGATCAGGATGTTGGCCAGCATGAGGTTCTCCTTGTTCTGTGGGTAAAGCGCAGTCCATTGTGCAGGCCGGAACGCGGGCTTCGGCACCGGCAGGGGCGAACGCGGGCTTGGCCTACACTGATTCGCATGCCCGCCGCACCCCTGCCGCCGCTGCCCGTGCCCGACGCGCGCACCTGCCCGCTGTGCGGGCAGCCCAATGCCTGTGCGGTGGCCTGCGGCGATGCGGCGCGCGCGGCCGAATGCTGGTGCATGCAGGCGCGCATCGCGCCCGAGGTGCTGGCCCGCGTACCGGCGTCCGCGCGCGGCCTGGCCTGCGTCTGTGCCCGGTGCGCGCAGGGCTAACATGCGTGGCTTTCAGCCCTTGCAGGAGAAGCACCCATGCCCACCTACCACATCGAAATGATGGAAGGCCGCACCGTCGAGCAGAAGAAGAAGCTCGTGGCCGAGATCACCCGCGTCTCGGTCGAGATCCTCGGCGGTTCGCCCGAATCGGTCGACATCCTGATCACCGACGTCAAGCGCGAGAACTGGGCCACCGGCGGCCAGCTCTGGTCCGAGAAGAAGTAAGCGGGCCGGCCACGGCCCTTTGCCCTTGAGCGCGACGTCCTCCCTGCCCGATCTGCGGGCCCGCTACGGGCCGCGCTACCGCTGGCTGCTGCTGCTGTCGGTCATGGTGGGAACCATCGCTTCCATCATGTCCTCCACCATCGTCAACGTGGCGGTGCCGGACATGAGCCACCAGTTCGCGCTGGGGCCGTCGCGTGCGGCCTGGGTCAGTTCGGGCTTCATGGTCGCCATGACCAGCTCCATGCTGACCACGCCGTGGCTGCTCGCGCGCTACGGCTACCGCCGCACCTATTCGGGCGCCATGTGGCTGCTGATGGCGGGCGGCATCGCGGGCGGCTTCGCCGCGGACTTCGGCCTGGTGCTGGCGGCCCGCGTGGCCGAGGGCCTGGCGGCGGGCGTGGTCCAGCCCATTCCGGCCATCATCATCCTGCGCGCCTTCCAGCCGCACGAGCAGGGCCGCGCCACCGGCATCTTCGGCATGGGCGTGGTGCTGGCCCCGGCCATCGGCCCCAGCATCGGCGGCCTGCTGGTCGAGGCCTTCGGCTGGCGCTCCATCTTCTTCATGGTCGTGCCCTTCTGCGTCGCCTCGCTGTGGCTGGCGCGCACCTACGTGCCCATGACGGCGCCGGGTGGTGCCGTCGCCACGCGCGATGGCGGCCGGCTCGACTGGTCCGGCCTGGCCCTGGGCACGGTGGGCACGCTGTGCCTGCTCAACGGCATGGTCGAGCTGCACGCGCGGCCGGGCGCCACGGCCGTGCTGCTGCTGGCCGCGGCCGTGGCCGCCTTCGGCGGCTTCGTCTGGTGGCAGCAGCGCCAGACGCGCGGCGGCGGCCTGCCGCTCATGGACATGCGCCTGTTCCGCTCGCGTGCCTATGCCATGGGCTGCGTGGTCTCGGGCATCTACGGCACGGCGCTGTTCGGTTCGACCTACCTGTTGCCGGTCTATATGCAGTCGGCGCTGCACCTGTCGGCCGCACACGTGGGAACCATCCTGGTGCCGGCCAGTCTGGTGCTGGCCGGCACCATGGCTCTGGTCGGCCGGCTCGCGGACCGCAAGCCGGCTTCGCTGCTCGTGAGCACGGGGCTCGCGCTGCTGGCGGCCTCGTTCGCGCTCATGATGACGGTGCCGGCGGCCAGTCCGATCGCCTGGCTCGTGGCCTGGGCCATCCTGGGCCGCATCGGGCTGGGCTTCATCCTGCCCTCGCTGAACCTGGGCGCCATGCGCTCGCTCGACAAGTCGCTGATCCCGCAGGGCGCCAGCGCGATCAATTTCCTGCGCATGCTGGGCGGTGCCACGGGCGTGAGCCTGTGCGGCATCGTGCTCGAATGGCGGCTGGCCGCGCACGGCCAGAGCCTGCTGCCGCAAGGGGGCGTCAGCACCGAGCGTCTGGCCGCCTTCAACGAGACCTTTTTGATGCTGGCCGCGCTGTGCGTGCTGGCGATCGCGGCGGCACGCCAGTTGCGCGCCGACCCGCGCGCGGGAGCCTGACCATGTGCCAACTGCTGGGCATGAACTGCAACACGCCGACCGACGTGGTGTTCAGCTTCACCGGCTTCGCCGAGCGCGGCGGCCGCACCGACCACCACAGCGACGGCTGGGGCATCGCCTTCTTCGAGGGCCACGGCCTGCGCCACTTCGTCGACCACCAGAGCGCTTGCGAATCGCCCGTGGCCGAGTTGATCCGTCGCTACCCGATCAAGAGCCGCAACGTGATCTCGCACATCCGCAAGGCCACCCAGGGCGTGGTGGCGCTGGAGAACTGTCACCCCTTCGTGCGCGAGTTGTGGGGGCGGTACTGGGTGTTCGCGCACAACGGCGACCTCAAGGACTTCCATCCGCGCCTGCACGGCGCCTTCCGCCCGGTCGGCAGCACGGACAGCGAGCGCGCCTTCTGCTGGATCATGCAGGAGCTGGCCAAGTCGCATGCCGGCGTGCCCACGGTGGAGGAGCTCAGCATCACGCTGCGCGAGCTGGCACCGCGCATCGCGCGGCACGGCACCTTCAACTTCCTCTTGTCCAACGGCCAGGCGCTGTGGGCCCATGCGTCCACGCTGCTGCACTACGTCGAGCGGCGCCACCCGTTCACCCACGCGCAACTGGCCGACGAGGACCTGTCGGTCGACTTCTCCAGCCTCACCACGCCCGACGACCGTGTGGCCGTGGTCGTGACCACGCCGCTCACGACCAACGAGGCCTGGACGGCCTTCGCGCCGGGCGAGCTCAAGGTCTTCGTCGATGGCGCGCTGAGCGCCCACTAGGGCCGGCTACTGACGCAGTTCCGAACGCAGCGCGAGGGCGGTCGTGCGCTTGACGGTGCGCAGCACCAGCATGGAGTTCGAACGCACCACGCCGGGCAGGCGTGACAGCACCTCGGCGTAGAAGCGCTCGAGGTCGTCGGCATCGCGGTAGGTGAAGCGCAGCAGGTAGTCGTTGCTGCCGGCGACATAAAAGCAATCCTGGATGCGCGGCTCGTCCGCCACGGCCTGCTCGAAGGCGCGCAGGGCGTCCGGCGTGGTCCGTTCGATGTTGACGATCGTGAACGAGGTGCCTGGCTGGCCCACCGCCTTGGGATTGACCAGGGCCACGTAGTGCGTGATGACGCCGGCGTCTTCGAGCAGCTTGACACGGCGCAGGCAGGCCGAGGGCGAGAGCTGGACGCGGTTGGCCAGCTCCACGTTGGAGAGCTTGGCGTCGTGCTGCAGCGCGCGCAGGATCGCCGCATCGATCGCGTCGAATTGCAAGTTGGCGTCGGACTTTCGCATCAGATTCTGAGCTTGGCACAGATTTCTGCATGTTATGCGAAGACCCAGGGTTCATCCTCCACCCCGGCGCAACCCGATTGCGTCCGTGCCCACCTAAACTGGCATGCGAAATGCATACGAAAAAACAAGGGGGCATCCAGGTGGACACCATGCCAGCCGGATCGACAGGTCCGGTGTCTTTCGGTACCGTGGTGCAGCCAGCGCTCCCCAGGCGTGAAGTGCCACCGATCCCCGTCCGCGCTGTGGGCTGACCGCAGCGCAGTGCACTTCCCTTCCAAGGCCAGCTTCGCGTATTTATGAGCTTTCTGAGCGTCGACCAGGATCTTGCGCGCGATTCGTACTATGCGGCCACGGCGCCGCGCGAGATCCGGTTTGCCGCGCTCGACGGCGAGGTGCAGACCGATGTGGTCGTCGTGGGCGGCGGCCTGGCGGGCCTGTCGGCGGCCATCGAACTGGCAGACCGCGGCCGCCGCGTGGTGCTGCTCGAGGCGCGGCAGGTGGCCTGGGGCGCTTCGGGCCGCAATGGCGGGCAGGCCATCGCCGGTTTGGCCTGCGACCAGAGCGTGGTGGAGCAGCAGCTCGGCAAGGAGCCGGCCCGCACGGTCTGGGACATGACGCTGGAGGCGTTGGACCTCATCGCCCAGCGCTGCCAGCGGTTCGGCATCGATTGCGACTGGCAACCGGGCTACATGGGCCTGGCGGTCAACGCGCGCAAGGCTGCGGAACTGCGCCTGTGGCAGGAGCACATGCACCACAGCTACGGCTACCAGACCACCTGGATCGCGCCGCAGGAGATGGGCGGGTGGATCGCCAGTCCGCGCTTTCACAGCGGCATCCACGATGCCCGCTCCGGCCATCTGCATCCGCTCAAATACAGCCTGGGCCTGGCCCGCGCCGCGCAGCGCCTGGGCGTGCGCATCCACGAAGACAGCCCCGTCACAGGCCTGCAGACCGGCGCGCGGCCGCGGGTGCACACGGCGCGGGGCGCGGTCCTGGCGGAGCAGGTGCTGCTGGCCGGCAACGTCTACCTGCAAGGCCTGGCCCCGCAGATCGAGTCGCGCATCATGCCGGTGGGCACCTACGTCGTCTGTTCCGAACCGCTGGACCCGGCGCTCTGCGCAGCCTTGATTCCCTCGCGCTCGGCCGTGTGCGACACGAACTTCGTGCTCGACTACTTCCGGCCGACCGCCGACCACCGCATGCTCTACGGGGGCCGCGTGAGCTACAGCACGGCCACGCCACGCAACCTGGTGGCCAGCATGCGCAAGCGGATGGCGAGGACATTCCCGCAACTCGCCGGCTGCCGCATCGACCATGCCTGGGGCGGCTTCGTCGACATCTCCATGAACCGCGCGCCCGATTTCGGGCGGCTGCGCAAGGATGGTGCGCAGCAAGCGCCCCGGGATCGATCGTATTCAGTGCGCTCGCACCATGCCAACGTGTATTACCTGCAAGGCTTCTCGGGCCACGGCCTGGCGCTGACCGGGCTGGCCGGCAAGCTCGTGGCAGAGGCCATGACGGGCGACGCCGCACGCTTCGACGTCTTTGCGCGCTTGCAGCACCGTCCGTTTCCGGGAGGAGCCTGGCTCCGCACGCCGGCCCTGGTGCTGGGCATGGCCTATTACCGCATGAGGGACGCCCTGTGAACGCCCCGACTTCCCGTTTGCGCGCGCGGCCGGTAGAGCTGTGCCACAGCGCATGGCCTGGTCGGCCCTGCGTTGTGGCACAGCCCTTGCACGGCCCCAGACGCAGAACAGTTCGTTTCAGCAGCAGCAAGCCCAATGCGCCGTGTCGCAAGACCCGGGTTAAGAACCCGGCGCAGCAAGCCCAATGAGCACCAACCGACCGTCCACCCCGCGGAACCCGCCCATCGTGCTGGTTCCCGCCTGCAGCAAGATGCTTGGACACCATCCGTTCCAGGCTGCGGGCCAAAAGTATCTCGATGCCGTCCGGCTGGCCGGCTGCCTGCCCCTGGTGGTGCCGGCCGCGCAGCCGGAGGAGGTGGACGCGCTGCTCGCGCTCGCGGACGGTGTCTTCCTCACCGGTTCCGTGTCCAACACCCACCCGCGGCATTTCGGCGAAGAGGTCCACGACGCCAGTCTGCCGCTGGACGAGGCGCGCGATGCATGGACCCTGCCGGTGGTGCGCGAGGTACTGCGCCGCGGCATGCCGCTGTTCGCGATCTGCCGCGGCCTGCAGGAGACCAACGTCGCGCTGGGCGGCTCGCTCTACCAGGCCGTGCAGGAGCAACCCGGCTTCATGGACCACCGCGCGCGCGACGAGGATCCGGTCGACGTGCAATACGGACCGGTGCATGCCGTGCGCGTGCTGCCCGGCGGCGTGTTGCATGCCGTGCTCGGCCTGGACGACATCCAGGTCAACAGCCTGCACGGCCAGGGCATCCGGCGCCTGGCGGACGGCCTGCGTGCCGAAGCGCTCGCGCCAGACGGTCTCATCGAGGCCTTCTCGGTGCCGCAATCGAGCGGCTTCAGCCTGTGCGTGCAATGGCACCCCGAGTGGCAGGCTTCCGCGAACCCGGTCTCCCGAAAGCTGTTGACGGCCTTCGGTCGCGCCTGTCAAGCTTGGCGCGCAGGCCACCACCGCCACGAAGACGACGATCTCGCGCCCGAAACCTAGCTGCCCTGACTGCAACACATCGTTGTCAGACCCAGAACACGCGCCGCGGCCCGCAAGCCCGGCGCACAAGAAAGGTAGATATGGTTGCCAGAGAAAACTTCACCTTCAGCGAGCTCGAGCAATGGCTCAACGAGCGCCGCGTCACCGAGATCGAATGCCTGGTGCCCGACCTCACGGGCGTGGCCCGCGGCAAGATCCTGCCGCGCGAGAAATTCACCGAGGACCGCGGCATGCGCCTGCCCGAGGCCATCGTCGCCATCGGGGTGACCGGTGAGTTCCCCGAGCAGGGCTCCTACTACGACGTGATTTCGCCCACGGACCGCGACATGCACCTGCGGCCCGACCCGGCCACCGTGCGCATCGTGCCCTGGGCGGCCGACCCGACGGCCCAGGTCATCCACGACTGCTTCGACCGCGACGGCAACATGATTCCCTATGCGCCGCGCTCGGTGCTGCGCCGGGTCTGCGATCTGTTCGCCGCCGAAGGCTGGAATCCGGTGGTCGCTCCAGAGCTGGAGTTCTACCTGATCGAGCGCAATGCCGACCCCAACCAGCCGCTGCGTCCACCGCGCGGCCGCAGCGGTCGCGCCGAAACCTCGCGCCAGTCCTACTCCATCGACGCGGTCAACGAGTTCGATCCGCTGTTCGAGGAGATCTACGACTACTGCGAGAAGATGGAGCTCAACGTCGACACCCTGATCCACGAGGCGGGTGCCGGGCAGATGGAGATCAACTTCTTCCACGACCATCCGCTGGGCCTGGCCGACGAGGTGTTCTTCTTCAAGCGCACCATCCGCGAGGCCGCGCTGCGCCACGAGATGTACGCCACCTTCATGGCCAAGCCCATGGCGCACGAGCCGGGCAGCGCCATGCACGTGCACCAGAGCGTGGTCGACCAGGCCGGGCGCAACATCTTCAGCAACGCCGACGGCAGCGCCTCGGACATGTTCCGCTGGTACATCGGCGGGCTGCAGCGCTACATCCCGGCGGCCATGGCGCTGTTCGCCCCGTATGTCAATTCGTACCGCCGGCTGTCCCGGGCCACGGCGGCACCGATCAACATCCAGTGGGGCACCGACAACCGCACCGTGGGCATCCGCTCGCCGGTCGCGGGCCCGGCCGCGCGGCGCATCGAGAACCGCGTCATCGGCGCGGACGCCAACCCCTACGTGGCCCTGGCGGCCACGCTGGCCTGCGGCTACCTGGGCATCAAGAACCGCATCGAGCCCAAGCCCGAGTGCAAGGGCGACGCCTACCTCGGCGAATACAGCCTGCCGCGCAGCCTGGGCGAGGCGCTCGGGCTGCTCAAGGCCGAAACCGACCTGCACGCCGTGCTGGGCGAGAAATTCGTGACCGTCTACACCGAGGTCAAGGAGATCGAGTACGAGGAGTTCATGAAAGTCATCTCGCCCTGGGAGCGTGAACACCTGCTGCTGCATGTCTGAGCCAGCACGCCTCCCATTGCCCACCGATTCCACGAGACAGCCATGAACCAGACCACCCGTACCCGCAGCACCCAGGAATGGCAACGCGCCGATGCCGCGCACTTCCTGCATCCCTTCACCGACTTCCAGAGCCTTGCGCGCAAGGGCTCGCGCATCATCACGCGGGCCGAAGGCATCTACCTGCACGACAGCGAAGGCCACAAGATCCTCGACGCCATGTCGGGCCTGTGGTGCGTGAACGTCGGCTACGGCCGCCAGGAACTCGTCGAGGCCGCCACGCGCCAGTTGCAGGAACTGCCCTTCTACAACGCCTTCTTCCAGACCGCCACGCCACCGGCCATCGAGCTGGCCGAGCTGCTGGCCGAGGTCACGCCGCCGCAGTTCAAGCACGTGTTCTTCTCGGGCTCGGGCTCGGAGGGCAACGACACCGTGGTGCGCATGGTGCGCCGCTACTGGGACCTGCTGGGCCAGCCCCAACGGCACGTGATCATCAGCCGCAAGAACGCCTACCACGGCTCCACCATGGCCGGTGCCTCGCTGGGCGGCATGGGCGGCATGCATGCCCAGGGCGGCCTGCCGATCCCGGGCATCGTCCACATGGAGCAGCCCTACTGGCATGAACTCGGCCGCGGCCTGTCGCGCGACGAGTTCGGCCGCGTGGCCGCCGGCTGGCTGGAGGCCAAGATCCTCGAGGTCGGTGCCGACCAGGTCGCGGCCTTCATCGGCGAGCCCGTGCAGGGCGCCGGCGGCGTCATCGTGCCGCCGGAGACCTACTGGCCCGAGATCCAGCGCATCTGCGACAAGTACGGCATCCTGCTCGTGTCCGACGAGGTCATCTGCGGCTTCGGCCGCACCGGCCAGTGGTTCGGCTGCGAGCGCTTCGGCACGCGGCCCGACCTCATGACCTTCGCCAAGGGCGTCACCTCCGGCTACATCCCGCTGGGCGGCGTGATGGTGGGCGACCGCGTGGCCAATGTGCTGATCGAGCGCGGTGGCGAGTTCAACCACGGCTACACGTACTCCGGCCATCCCGTGGCCTGCGCCGTGGCCGTGGCCAACATCCGGCTGATCCAGCGCGAAGGCCTGGTCGAACGCGTGCGCGACGACACCGGCCCCTACCTCGCCGAATGCTTCGATGCGCTCCGTGACCACCCGCTCGTGGGCGAGGTGCAGACCTGCGGCCTGATGGGCGCGGTGCTGCTGGTCAAGGACAAGGCCAGCGGCGCGCCCTTCCCCGAGGCGCTGGAGCTGGGCATGGTCTGCCGCGGCCACTGCTTCGGCAACGGCCTGGTCATGCGCGCCGTGGGCGACCGCATGATCATCGCGCCCCCTCTGGTCATGACGCGGGCCCAGATCGACGACATGCTGGTGCTGATCCGCCGCGCGCTGGACCTCACCCTGGCCGACGCACAGCGCAACGGCTGGCTCTGAACTCCCCCTTTCCCTTGTCGCTTGCTTCCCACTCCGGAGGTTTCAACATGAAGCTGCTGTCGTTCCGTCGTCGCCCGCACCGCACCGCCGGTGTTTTCGCCGGGTTGGCCCTGGCCTGCGCTGCGCTGGCCCCCCAGGGCGTGCTGGCGCAGGAAGAGAAAGTCCTCAACGTCTACAACTGGTCCGACTACATCGCCGAAGACACCATCGCCAACTTCGAGAAGGAAACCGGCATCAAGGTGCGCTACGACAATTTCGACAACAACGAAATCGTCCATGCCAAGCTCGTGGCGGGCAAGACCGGCTACGACATCGTGGTGCCGTCCTCGTACTGGGCTAAGCTGCAGGCCGACGGCGGGCTGCTGCAAAAGCTCGACAAGTCCAAGCTGCCCAACCTCAAGAACCTGGACCCGGTGCTGCAGGAGCAACTGGCCAAGCTCGACCCGGGCAACCAGTACCAGGTCAACTGGCTCTGGGGCTACACGACGGTGGGCATCAACGTCGACAAGGTCAAGGCCGCGCTGGGCAGCATGCCCATGCCCGACAATGCCTGGGACCTGGTGTTCAAGCCCGAGTACATCTC
Organism: Pseudorhodoferax aquiterrae; assembly: GCF_014652235.1. Classification (GTDB taxonomy): domain Bacteria; phylum Pseudomonadota; class Gammaproteobacteria; order Burkholderiales; family Burkholderiaceae_C; genus Pseudorhodoferax; species Pseudorhodoferax aquiterrae. Next base: position 14,994 of record NZ_BMYK01000023.1, on the reverse strand, counting down.
CAAGCTCAAGTCCTGCGGCGTGAGCTTCCTGGACTCTGCCACCGAAATCGTACCGGCCGCCATGCACTACCTGGGCAAGCCGGCCTACAGCCGCAACCAGGGTGACTATGCCGGCGTCGGGCCGCTGCTCAAGACCATCCGTCCCTACGTCACGCTGTTCAGCTCCTCGGGCTACATCAACGACATGGCGAACGGCTCGATCTGCCTGGCACTGGGCTGGTCGGGCGACATCAACATCGCACGCCAGCGCGCCATCGATGGCAAGACCGGCCAGAAGATCGAGGCGCTGATCCCCAAGACCGGCGGCGTGCTGTTCTTCGACGTGATGGTGATCCCGGCCGATGCGCCGCACCCCGACAACGCGCTGAAGTTCATCAACTACATCCTGCGCCCCGAGGTGCACGCGGGCCTGTCCAACAAGGTGTTCTACGCGAACCCGAACAAGGAATCGCGCAAGTTCATCAAGCCCGAAGTGGCCAACAACCCGACCATCTTCCCGACCGACGAGGACATGAAGAAGATGGTGGCGCCCGACGCCCTGAGCAACGACATCCGCCGCACGGTCACCCGGCTGTTCACGTCATTCAAGACCGGCATGTGACCTGACGGTCCTGCCAACCGCGAGGGGGAGGGAAATATGGTGAAGAGCCAGGGGCAGGCGTACCTGCAAATCCGCGACGTGGTCAAGGACTTCGGCGGCGTCAAGGCCGTCAACCACGTCAGCCTGGACATCCAGAAGGGCGAGATCTTCGCGCTGCTGGGCTCGTCGGGCTGCGGCAAGACCACGCTGCTGCGCATGCTGGGCGGATTCGACCTGCCGACCTCCGGCAGCATCGTGCTGGACGGCAAGGACCTCAGCAAGCTGCCGCCCTACGAGCGGCCCATCAACATGATGTTCCAGTCGTACGCGCTGTTCCCGCACCTCAGCGTGTGGGACAACATCGCCTTCGGCCTGCGCCGCGATGGCATGCCGGGCGATGCGGTGGCGCAGCGCGTGGAAGAAATGCTCAAGCTCGTGCAGCTCAGCAAGCTGGCCAAGCGCAAGCCGCACCAGATGTCGGGCGGCCAGCAACAGCGCGTGGCGCTGGCGCGCAGCCTGGCCAAGCGGCCCAACCTGCTGCTGCTGGACGAGCCGCTCGGCGCGCTCGACAAGAAGCTGCGCGAGGAGACGCAGCTGGAACTCGTCAACATCATCGAGGAGGTCGGCGTGACCTGCGTGATGGTCACGCACGACCAGGAAGAGGCCATGACCATGGCCTCGCGCATCGCCATCATGAGCGAGGGCCGCTTGCTGCAGGTCGGCGCGCCGGGCGAGATCTACGAGACGCCGTCCACGCGTTTCGTGGCCGACTTCATCGGCAACGTGAACCTCATCGACGGCACGGTGGCCGAGGACCAGCCGGACCACGTGGTGATCCGCTGCCAGGACATGACGCACTACGTGGGCCATGGCATCACCGGCCACCAGGGCATGGAGGTGAGCGTGGCGCTGCGACCCGAGAAGATCCGCCTGTCGCGCCAGGAACCGGCCGAGCCCTACAACAAGGTGCAGGGCAAGGTGCGCGACCTGTCGTACTTCGGCAGCTACACCGTCTACCACCTGCAGCTGGCCAGCGGCCAGGTCATCAAGGTCAGCCAGATCAACAGCGAGCGCCACCCGGGCGATGTGCTGACCTGGGACGACCTCGCATGGGCGCACTGGTCCGATTCGGCCCAGGTCGTTCTCACCCAGTAGGGAGATGGCGATGCCCACCACTCCTGCCACCGCACGGCGCTCTGCATGGTGGCGCGGCCGCACGGCCGTCATCGGCATTCCCTACCTGTGGCTGCTGGTGTTCTTCCTGCTGCCTTTCCTGATCGTCGCCAAGATCAGCGTCTCCGAGATGGAGACCGTGAACTTCAAGGACCTGCTGACGCTCAAGGAGGGCGTGCTGCAGCTGAGCCTGAAGTTCAGCAACTACGTCTTCATCACGCAGGACGACCTGTACTTCCGCGCCTACGTGGCCAGCCTCAAGTACGCAGCCATCACCACGGTGCTGTGCCTGGCGATCGGCTACCCGTTCGCCTACTTCATGGCCCGCGCCAGGCCCACGGCCCAGCCCGTGCTGCTGATGCTGGTGATGCTGCCGTTCTGGACCTCCTTCCTGCTGCGCGTCTACGCCTGGAAGGGCCTGCTCAGCGACCACGGCTGGGTGGCCGAGGTGCTGGTGGCGCTGGGCATCGACCAGCTGCTGGCGGCCGGCGGCATGATCGCCACGCCGGGCAAGCTGCTCAACACGCCGTTCTCGCTGGTGCTGGGCATGGTTTACACCTACCTGCCGTTCATGATCCTGCCGCTGTACGGCAACCTGGCGAAGATGGACATGCGGCTGCTGGAGGCTGCCAGCGACCTCGGCGCCACGCCCTGGGTCGCGTTCTGGAAGGTGACGGTGCCCTTGTCCAAGGCCGGCATCATCGCCGGCAGCATGCTGGTGTTCATCCCCTGCGTCGGCGAGTTCGTGATCCCCGAGCTGCTCGGCGGGCCGCAGACGCTCATGATCGGGCGCGTGCTGTGGGACGAGTTCTTCAGCAACAACGACTGGCCCATGGCCTCCAGCGTGGCAGTGGTCGTGGTGCTGCTGATCCTGATCCCGCTGGCGCTGTTCAACCGCTACCAGGCCCAAGCCCAGGAGGCTGGACGATGACCCGCGCTCTCTTCGGCCCCCGTGCCGCCCGCACCACCGCGCGCACCTGGCTGGTCATGGTCTACGCCTTCCTGTTCCTGCCCATCATTGCGCTGGTCGTGTACTCCTTCAACGACTCGCCGGTGCCGGGCGTCTGGGAGGGATTCACGTTCAAGTGGTACGCCGCGCTGGTGCGCGACCGCGAGATCATCGCCGGCCTGTGGCTGTCGATGAAGATCGCGTTCTTCACCGCCTGCGGCTCGGTCGTGCTCGGCACGCTGGCTGCGTTCACGCTGAACAAGTACCGGCGCTTTCGCGGCCGCACGCTGTTCTCGGGCATGGTCAACGCGCCGCTGGTGATGCCCGAGGTCATCGTCGGCCTGTCGCTGCTGCTGATGCTGGTCTCGCTGCAGCGCCTGACCGGCTTTCCCGAGCGCGGCGCGTTCACGATTTGGCTGGGCCATGTGCTGCTGGGCATGGCCTACGCCACCGTGGTCGTCCAGGCCAGGCTGCAGGAACTCAATCCGCAGCTCGAAGAAGCCGCCATGGACCTGGGTGCGCGCCCGGCCCAGGTGTTCCGGCTGGTCACGCTGCCCATGATCACGCAGTCCATGTTGTCGGCCTGGTTGCTCACGTTCACGATCTCGCTGGACGACGTGGTGCTGTCGGCCTTCCTGTCGGGCCCGGGCTCGACCACGATGCCGCTGGTGATCTTCTCGCGCGCGCGGCTGGGCCTGAACCCCACCGTCAACGCCGTTGCCACCGTGATCATCGTGCTGGTCTCCATCGGCGTCATCGTCGCCAGCTACCTCATCGCCCGCGCCGAGCGCGAACGCATCCGCGCGATGGCCGCCGCGCGACGCGAAGAGTGACGCGCGCCGCTCCATTCCTTTCCTGTGTCCCACAACAACCACGTCCGAGGAGTAACAAGATGACCGCCTGGAAGTACACCGCCATCGCCGCCGCCCTGGCCGCCACGTTCCCGCTGTCTGCCGCGGCGCAGAGCTCGGCCGAACTGCTGAACGAACTGCGCGCGTTGCGCGACAAGGTGAACCAGCTCGAAAAGCGCCTGCAGGACACCGAGGCCAAGGCCGCCGCGGCGCCGGCCCCGGGCATGACGCCCGACCAGCAGCAGGAGTTCAACCGCATCGCGCTCAAGACCGAGGCACTGGAAGACACCCGCGACGCGCTGGGCCTCAAGGGCCTGCAGATCAAGGGCTACATGGACCCGACCTACATCTACAACCGGCGCCAGGACACCTCGACCTTCCAGTTCCTGAACCGCGTGGACGACGACGGCTACAACTACGACAACTCCTACTTCGGCGCGGCCGTCATCGACTTCACGAAGGAGACCGACAGCGGCACGCGCTGGCGCCTCACGCTGGCGCCGAACCGCGGCGTCGGCTCGACCTTCGACGGCACCTCCATCATCCACGAGGCCTCGGTCTCCATTCCGCTGGGCAGCCCCACGACGCGCTTCATCGCCGGCCAGGTGCCCGACTGGTCCGGCTACGAGTACCTGCCGGCGCCGCAGAACAAGCTCATCACGCACAACCTGCTGTTCGACTTCACGCTGCCCACGGCCTACACCGGCGCCGGCATGGAGATCACCGATGGCAAGTGGATCTACAAGGCCATGCTGGCCAACATGAATGCGACGCGGCGCGGCTCGGGCAACAAGGCGCCGGTGCTGGCCTACCGCGTCGACTACGCCAAGGGCGAGTACGCAGGCTTCGGCTTCGCGGGCGTGCATGGCAAGGCGCCGAACCTGTCGGAGAACCTGGTCGACGCGGACGGCAACCCCATCGTGCAACGTGATTCGGCCCTCCACCTGTTCGAGTTCGACGCCTACTTCATCCGCGGCGACTGGACGCTGCAGGGCCAGGCCAGCGTCGGCATGCAGCGCAAGGCCGCGATCACGCCCGACCCCGACACCGGCGCCCTGCGCGATGCCAAGTGGTGGGGCTTGTCGGGCCTTGCCGCCTACAAGTTCACGCCGCGCTTGGAGGGCACGGTACGCGCCGACTACATCAACAACAAGAAGAACGGCGGCGGCTTGCTGGGCTACACGGCCTTCGACGACCGCAACGGCATCGGCCCGGACCCGATGGGCGGCGATCCGAACAAGGGCGCCAACCGCTACGCGCTCACCATGGGCATGAGCTACCTGCTCAACCCCAACACCACGCTGAAGGCCGAGTACCGGCTGGACCGCGCCAGCCTGCCGGTGTTCCTGGACGTCCGCAGCGGCGACTACAAGAAGTCCAACCACCTGCTCGCGACCTCGGTCGTCGTGAGCTTCTGACCGGTCGCGGAGTCGCTCCATGCCTCTGCTCTCCTGGCAGGAACGGGCCGGCCTGCTGCGGCCCGATGGCCGCATCCTGATCGATGGCCAGCGCTGCGCCAGCAGCACCGGCCAGACCTTCGACAAACGTTCGCCCGTGGACGGCCGCCTGCTCGGTGCCGTGGCCCGGGCCCAGGCGGGGGACGTGGACCGCGCGGTGGCCAGCGCGCGCGCCGCGTTCGACGACGGCCGCTGGTCGCGCCAGCCGCCGGCCGCGCGCAAGAAGCTGCTGCAGAAGTTCGCCGAAGGCCTGCTGGCCGCCACCGACGAGCTGGCCCTGCTGGAGACGCTGGACATGGGCAAACCCATCCGCTTCAGCCGCAGCGTGGACGTGCCGGCCGCTGCGCGCTGCATCGCCTGGTATGCCGAGGCCATCGACAAGGTCTACGACGAGATCGCGCCCACCGGCCCCGCGGCGCTGGCCCTGATCACGCGCGAGCCCATGGGCGTGGTCGGCGCCATCGTGCCCTGGAACTACCCGATGATCATGGCCGCCTGGAAGCTCGGCCCGGCGCTGGCGGCCGGCAACAGCGTGGTGCTCAAGCCCTCGGAGAAGTCGCCCTACACGGCCATGCGCATGGCCGAGATCGCACTCGAAGCCGGGCTGCCGCCCGGCGTCTTCAACGTGGTGCCGGGCTTCGGCCACGAGGCGGGTGAAGCGCTGGCCCTGCATCCGGATGTGGACGCCATCGGCTTCACGGGTTCCACGCGCGTGGGCCGGCGCACGCTGGCCTATGCGGGCCAGTCCAACCTCAAGCGCGTCTACAACGAGCTGGGCGGCAAGTCGGCCTTCCTCGTGTTCCCCGACTTCGACGACCTGGACCGCGCGGCCGAAACCGCGGCCGGCAGCATGTACTTCAACCAGGGCGAATCCTGCAATGCGCCCTCGCGCCTGCTCGTGCACGAGGCCATCGCCGACGACTTCGTCGCGCGCGTGGCGCGCCATGCGCCGGCCTACGCCCCGGCCGATCCGCTGGACGAGTCGACCGTGATGGGTGCCGTGGTCGACGAAGGCCAGCTGCGCACCGTGATGGGTTACATCGCCTCGGGGCAGGAAGAGGGCGCGCGCTGCATGGCGGGCGGCCGCCAGGTGCGGGCCGACAGCGGCGGCTACTACGTCGAGCCCACGGTGTTCGACCAGGTGCGCAACGACATGCGCATCGCGCGCGAGGAGATCTTCGGCCCCGTGCTCAGCGTGATCCGCTTCCGTGACGAGGCGCAGGCCATCGCGCTGGCCAACGACTCCGCCTACGGCCTGCAGGCCAGCGTCTGGAGCAGCCACATCGACCGCGCGCACCGCGTCGCACGCGCGCTGCGCGCCGGCACCGTGCACGTGAACCAGTACGACGAAGACGACATCACCGTGCCCTTCGGCGGCTACAAGCAGTCGGGCAACGGCCGCGACAAGTCGCTGCACGCCTTCGACAAGTACACCGAACTCAAGACCACCTGGCTGCGCATCCATGCCTGATCCGACCACCGCCCAGGTCCTGCAGGAGAAGCTGGCCAAGCAGGGCGTGCACACCTTGCTGGCGCAGTTCACCGACCTGCTGGGCGTGGCACGCGGCAAGTACCTGCCGCTGGCGCAGCTCGGCACGCTGCTGCGCGGCGGTGCCGGCTTCTCCGGCACCTCCATCGCCGGCACCGGCCTGCCGCGCAGCGGCGCCCGTTCCGAGTACTACGGCCGCGGCGATGCGGCCACGGCCCAGGCGCTGCCCTGGATGCCGGGCTATGCCCGCGTGGTCTGCGACGGCCATGTGGACGGCGAGCCGTTCGAGGCCTGCCCGCGCCAGATCCTGCGTCGCCAGGTGGAGCGGCTGGCCGCGCGCGGCTGGACGCTGCAGGTCGGCATGGAGCCCGAGTTCTTCCTGCTGCGCCGCGATGCCGCGGGCCAGTGGCAGCCCGTCGATCCGCTGGACCGCTCGGACAAGCCGTCTTACGACCTCAAGGCCCTGGCGCGCCAGGGCGGCTTCCTCGACGCGCTGAACCAGGCCCTGCTGGACGCCGGCATGGAACTGCTGCAGACCGACCACGAGGATGCGCACGGCCAGTTCGAGGTCAACTTCAGCCATGCCGACGTGCTGACCACGGCCGACCGGCTCATGCTGTTCAAGATGGCGGCCCACACGCTGGCCGAGCACCATGGCGCCAGCTTCTCGATGATGCCCAAGCCCTTCGCCAACCAGCCCGGCAGCGGCCTGCACTTCCACGTGTCGCTGTGGAAGGGCGAGGAGAACCTGTTCGCCGACGACCATGCCGAGCTCTCCGAGCTGGGCCGGTCCTTCATCGCCGGCGTGCTCGGCCGCAGCGCGGCGCTGTGCGCACTGGCCGCGCCCACGGTCAACTCGTACAAGCGGCTCGTGGTCGGCGAATCGCTCTCGGGCACGAGCTGGGCGCCGGCCTACGTGGCCCATGGCTTCAACAACCGCACGGCGCTGGTGCGCACGCTGCGCGGCCGCTTCGAATGGCGCCTGCCCGATGCCGCGGCCAACCCCTACCTGGCCGCGGCGGGCCTGATCGCGGCCGGGCTGGATGGCGTCGACCGGCACCTGGACCCCGGCCCCGCGAGGCCGGACGATCTGTTCGAGTGGCCGCTGCAGCGCATCCGCGCCGAAGGCATCCCGGTGCTGCCGCAAAGCCTGGGCGAGGCCGTGGAGGCACTGGAGCGCGACAGCGTGCTGGCCCAGGCCCTGGGCGCTGCGGCGCACGGCGAGTTCGTGCGGCTCAAGCGGGCCGAATGGACCGCCTATGCGCGCCACGTCAGCGCCTGGGAGTTCGAGCGCTACGCGACGGCCTTCTGAGCCTGGCGCGCCACGCGCGCGCAGAGGTAGGTCCAGACGAACTGTGCCGCGGCGTAGCTGGTCAGGTCGGCATGGTCGTAGGGCGGCGCCACCTCCACGCAGTCCATGCCCACGAAGGGCAGATCGGCCATCTCCTCGAGCAGGCTCAGCACCTGGTTGGTGCTCATGCCGCCGGGCTCGGGCGTGCCGGTGCCCGGCGCGAAGGCCGGGTCCAGGCAGTCGATGTCCAGGCTCAGGTACAGCGGTGGGTTGCCGTGCGCGGCAACCCGCTCGCGCAGTTCGGCCACCAGGGGCTGCAGCTGAGCTGGGCTTTCCAGCCCGCGCAGCGCGCGCGCGGTGTGGATGATGCCGCCCTGGTCGCGCACGTAGTCGCGCGCCTCGCGCTCGCCGGCCGAACGGATGCCGAACTGCACGAAGCATTCCTTGACGACCAGGCCTTCCTGGATCGCCTCGTAGACCCAGGTGCCGTGGCCGCTGGGCTCGCCGAAGTGGTCCTTCCAGGTGTCGCAATGGGCGTCGAAGTGCACGACCGCGAGCGGCCTGCCGAAGTGCTGGCGGTAGGCCCGCAGCAGGGCCAGCGTGATCGAGTGGTCACCGCCCAGCCAGGCCATGTGGTAGTGCGCGATCAGCGTGCGCACCAGCGGCGCCATCGCGGCGCGCATCTCCCTGAGGCTGGTGTTGGGCAGCGGCAGGTCGCCCACGTCGGTCAGCGCTGCCTCGGGCGAGACGTCGAACAGCGGGTGCGTGCCGTCGCAGAGCATGTGGCTGGCCTCGCGGATTGCGCGCGGCCCGAAGCGCGCGCCGGGGCGGTTGGTGACGCAGCCGTCCCAGGCCACGCCGGCGATGGCGAAGGGACGGCGCGTGTCGTTGACGGGAACCTTGAGGAAGCTGGTGTTGGAGAGGAAGGCGAAGGCGGTCATGGCATCGTGGAGGGTGCGCGCCGAGTGTGCCGGTTCGGCCTGCGTCTGCCAATCCGCAGATGCCGGCAGAGCGGCCTTCAGCGCACGCGCCCCACCATGCGCTGCGCCACGGCGTCGCGCCACCACCAGCGGTGCAGCAGCACCATGGCCACATGCCCCGCGACCAGCGCCAGCAGCACCCAGGCCAGCAGCCCATGGGCGGCGTTGGCCGGTGCCATCAGGGCCTCGTTCTTGGGGCTGGCGCCCCACAGGGGCAGCGTATGGAACCAGATGAAGGCCCGGCCCGAGCCCCAGGCGCGCACCAGGGCCAGCAGCGGCACGATCACCATGAGCAGGTACAGCGCGCCATGGCCCGCGGCCGCCGCGCGGCCCAGCCAGCCGCTGCCGTGCGGCGGGCGCCGGCCGGCATGGGACAAGCCCCATGCGCCGCGCAGCAGCACCAGGACCATCAGCAGCAGGCCCACGCTGGCGTGCGAGCCGACGAAGAACGACACCACGGGCGTGCGCCCCAGCGCCAGCCGCAGCCCCATGCCGATGAATTGCCAGGCGAACAGCAGCGCCATGCCCCAGTGCAGCCAGCGGCTGATGCGGCCGTAGCGTTCAGGGGAGTCGCGCCAGACGGAGGTGGGGGCTGCTTGCATGCGGCCGCACTGTAGGCAGCCCGGGCAAACCCGTGGTGAATGCAGGACTTCAGCTGCCCGTGGAGGCGTAGTGCCGCACGCCCACGCGCCAGGCCATGAACGACAGCGCGAGGAAGCCGAAGCCGGCCAGCGGCGAGATCCAGCCCAGCCATTCAGGCGCGCCCAGCGGATCGGCCCGGCCCAGGATCGCCAGGCCCGGGTAGTAGGCCACGCAGGCCAGCGGGACGACGAAGGTCAGCAGCCGGCGGAACCAGCGCGCGTACACCGCCATCGGGTACTGGCCGGCCTCGACGCCGCCGTAGGTGAACACGTTGGCGATCTCCAGGCTCTCCACGGTCCAGAAGGCCAGCGTGCCCTGCAGCACGAGGATGCCCAGGAACAGCGCCACGCCGCCGGCGACGCAGAACAGCGCCAGCGCCACGGTGGCAGGGGTCCAGGCAATGGGTGCGACCACGCTGGCGAACACGAGCACCGCCAGCGCCTGCAACAGCCGGCCCAGACGGGAGAGCCGCAGCTCGTGCGCCATGAGCTGCAGCGCGAGCGGGCGCGGGCGCAGCAGCAGCCGGTCGAAATGGCCCGTGCGCAGGAACTCCGTGCCCAGGATGTCGAAGCCGCGGCCCAGCGCATCGGCCAGCGCGAACATGGTGTGCACCAGCGCGTAGAACAACGCCACCTCGCCGATGCGCCAGCCCTGCACACTGCCGAAGCGGTCGAACAGCGCCCAGATCGCCACCACCTCGATGCCGGTGACGAGGAACTGCGAGACCGTCAGCAGCAGCGCCGAGGCCGGGTAGCGCAGCTGGCCGCGCAGCGAGGCGGCGACGAGGCGCAGGAACAGGCGCAGGTGCGACATGTCAACCGCCCTGGACTTCCAGCGTGCGCATGGTGCGCGCCATCCCCCACCGGCCCAGCGCGACCAGCGCGACCACCCAGAACGCCTGCAGCCCCAGCAGCGCCGCCGCCTGCGCACCCGTGGCCTGCGCCATGTACAGCCGCATCGGGATGTCCAGCAGCCCGGCCAGCGGCTGCAGCAGCAGGGCCTGCTGCCAGCCATCGGGCAGCAGCGCCAGCGGCACGAGATTGCCCGACAGCAGGATGACCAGCGGCACCGCGAAGGCGTTGATGCCGCGCGCATCCAGCGCCGCCGCCGCGGCGATGTTGAGCAGCATCACGAGGGCGGTGGACAAGGCCAGCGCGAGCAGCGCCGACAGGGCGAAGACCAGCGCCGCCCGCGGCGTCGCGGGCAATTGCCAGGCCCAGGCGTGCAGGCCGGCCAGCGGCAGCAGCACGGCCGCGAAGGCCGCCATGAGCGCCACGCGCGGCAGCACGCGTGCGGCGATCCAGCCCGCACTGCGCGCGAACCACAGCGCATAGGCGTCGATGGGGCGCAGCCGGTCGTAGGCCACCGCGCCCGTGCGCACGGCCAGCGCCACCTCGGGGTCGCCGCCCCAGGGCAGCAGCGCCAGCAGCCCCTGGGCGACCCAGGTGTAGGTGATGGCCTGGGCCAGCGTCATGGTCGGCGCGGCGTGGCCGGCCTGGCCGAAGAAGGCCGCCAGCACCATGACCTTGATGCCGCCCCACCAGCATTGCGTGCCGAAGCCCGCAAGCGCGGCCGCGCGGTACTGCAGCACCTGCAGGAAGCGCGCGACGAAGAGGGCGCGGTAGGCCGCCATCAGCCTTCCTCTGCACCGTGCAGCGCGTAGAAGCGCGTGATGACTTCCTCGATGGCCAGGCCTTCGAGCCGGATGTCTTCGACCGCGTGCTTGGATGCGATGCGCGCGATCAGTGCCGGCGCGGCCACCTGCGTCGGGTCGAAGCCCAGCACCAGCGTGCGGCCCTCGCGCGCGATCTCGCGCACGCCGGGCTGCGCGAAAGCCGCGGGCGGCGCCTCGGCGAAGTCCACCAGCAGCCGGCGCTCGGCCAGCACCTGGGCGCGCAGCGCGGCCACGGGGCTGTCGGCCAGCACGCGGCCGTGGCCGATCACGATCACGCGCTCGGCCAGGGCCTCGATGTCGTGCATGTCGTGCGTGGTCAGCAGCACCGTGGTGCCGCGCTCGCGGTTGGCGCGGCGCACGAAGTCGCGTACCGCGAGCTTGGAGGGCGCGTCCAGGCCGATCGTGGGCTCGTCCAGGAACAGCAGGTCGGGTTCGTGCAGCAGCGCCGCCGCGATCTCGGCGCGCATGCGCTGGCCCAGCGAGAGCTGGCGCACGGGCTGGTCCAGCACGCGCTCGAGCTGCAGCGCGGCGACCAGTTCGTCGCGCGTGGCGCGGTAGCGGCGCGGCGCCACGCGGTAGATGTCACGCAGCAGCTCGAAGCCCTCGCCCACGGGCAGGTCCCACCACAGCTGGGTGCGCTGGCCGAACACCACGCCGATGCGGCCCACGTGCGCCTGCCGGTCGGCGAAGGGGTCGCGCCCGTCCACCGTCACGCGGCCGCCGTCGGGCCGCAGGATGCCGGCCAGGATCTTGATGGTGGTGGACTTGCCCGCGCCGTTCGGGCCGATGAAGCCCAGCAGCGCGCCGCGCTCGAGCTGGAACGACACGCCGGCCAGCGCCTGTACCGCGCGGTGGCGGCGCTGCCACAGGCCGCGCACGGCACCGGCCAGCCCCGGCGCGCGCTCGGCGATGCGGTAGGTCTTGGTCAGCTGGTCGACGACGATCTGCGGCATGGGCGGTCTGGCGAAGGGGCGCGGATTCTAGTCACAATCCCTGCCTTTCCACGCCCCCGCACCCACGCTGTGAACCCAGGCGCCAAGCCCTTCACGATCCAGGACGTCGCCCGCATCGCCGGCGTCTCCGCCATGACCGTCTCGCGCGCGCTCAACACGCCGCAGAAGGTCTCGCCCGACACGCTGGAGCGCGTGCGCGAAGCCGTGCGGCGCACGAACTTCGTGCCCAACGCCATGGCCAGCGGCCTGCGCCGCGCGCGTGCGCGGCTCGTGGCGGCGCTGTTGCCGACCATGGTGGGCCCGGTGTTCCAGGAGATGGTGGAGGCACTGGACCTCGCGCTGCACGAGCGCGGCTACCAGCTCATGATCGGCCAGAGCGGCTACGACGCCGCGCGCGAGGACGAGCTGCTGCGCGCCATCGTGCAGCGCCGGCCCGACGGCGTGGTCGTCACGGGTGTCGTCCGCTCGGAGGAAGGCCGGCGCGTGCTGCGCGCCAGCGGCATTCCGGTGGTGGAGACCTGGGAGTTCACGCCCACGCCGATCGACATGCTGGTCGGCTTCTCGCACCCGGCCATCGGCGCGGCCGTGGTCGACTACCTGCATGCGCGCGGCCACCGCCATGTGGCCATGGTCAGCGCGGGCGATGCGCGCGCGCTCACGCGCGTGGCGGCCTTCAACGCACGCGCCCAGGCGCTGGGCCTGCAGACCTCGCAAGCCACGTTCATGCCGGCGCCCAGCACCATGGGCGCGGGCCGGGCCGGTCTGGCCGAATTGCTGACCCGTGCGCCCGAGGTCACGGCCGTGTTCTGCAGTTCGGACATGCTGGCGCTGGGCGCGGCCGTCGAGGCGCGCGAGCGCGGCATCGCCGTGCCGGGGCAATTGGCCATCGTGGGCATGGGCGACCAAAGCGTGGCGGCCGACGCCGCGCCGCCGCTGACCACGGTGCGCATCGACGGCACGCGCATCGGCCGGCTGGCGGCCGAGATGGTGGTGGCGCGGGCCGAGGGTCAGGTGCCCGCCGCGCCCGTGGTGGACATCGGCTTTTCCATCGTCGAACGCGCCAGCACCTGAGCCCGCGGTACCGATACCGCAGTGTCGCCCGCGCGACGCGTAGCGGGTACTCCGTTTCTGAGCTGCGGGTAATCCCCTAGATTTCTCCTGAATGGTTTTGGATATCGTTAACACACAGATTGTTAACGATAACTTGCGTGCATGCCTGTGGGTGCGCGCGCGCCCCTCTGTCCTCGTCCTTCAGGAGAAACCCATGAAAAAGTTGCTCGCCGCCTTGGCCTGCACGGTCTCGCTCGTGGCCGGTGCCCAGACCAGCTGGCCCGACAAACCCGTGACCATCGTCGTGCCCTTCCCGGCCGGCGGATCCACCGACATGGTGGCGCGCGCCATGGCGTTGCAGATGGGCACCGCCCTGGGCCAGAGCTTCATCGTCGACAACAAGCCGGGCGCCACGGGCACCATCGGCGCGGGCTTCGTCAAGCGCGCCGCGCCGGACGGCTACACGCTGCTGGTGTCCTCGCTGGGCGCCTTCGTGGTCACGCCGCACCTGGTCAAGGGCGTGCCCTACGACGCCACCAAGGATTTCGACTACATCAGCGTGCCCGTGCAGGCGCCCAACGTGCTGGTCGCCAGCCCCAAGCAGAAGGAGCGCACGCTGGCCGAGGTCATCGCGCTGCTCAAGGCCAACCCTGGCAAGGTCAGCTTCGCGAGCTCGGGCAACGGCTCGTCCGACCACCTGTCGGCCGAGGTGTTCTGGCAGCAGAGCGGCACCGAAGGCCTGCACGTGCCCTACAAGGGCGGCGCGCCGGCCATCAACGACCTGCTGGGCGGGCAGGTGGACTTCTCCTTCCAGAACGTCAATGCCGTGCTGCCGCACATCAAGGCCGGCAAGCTGCACGCCATCGCGGTGACGGGCGACAAGCGCTCGCCCGTGCTGCCCGACGTGCCCACGCTGGCCGAGGCTGGCGTCAAGGGCGCCGAGGTCTACTCCTGGCAAGGCCTGGCCGCGCCCAAGGGGCTGCCCGCCGCGGTGAAGGACAAGCTGGCCAAGGCCGCCGTCGCCGCCATCAACGATCCGGCCGTCAAGCAACGCATGGTGGAGCAGGGCCTGGAAATCGTCGGCAGCACGCCAGCCGAGTTCACGGCCTTCCAGGCCAAGGAATGGGCGCGCTGGAAGACGCTGATCGACACCCGCAAGATCTCGGCCGACTGATCCCGTGACCACTCCTCTCGTCCAAGACCTGCGTGTCGTGCCCGTGGCGGGCCACGACGACATGCTCATGAACCTGTCGGGCGCGCACGGCCCCTTCTTCACGCGCAACCTGCTGATCCTGACCGACAACGCCGGCCGCACCGGCGTGGGCGAGGTGCCCGGCGGCGAGAAGATCCGCCAGACGCTGGAAGACGCGCGCGCGCTCATCGTCGGCCAGCCCATCGGCAATTACCAGGCGATCCTGAACGCCATGCGCACGCAGTTCGCCGAACGCGACAGCGGCGGGCGCGGCCTGCAGACCTTCGACCTGCGCGTGGCCATCCACGCCGTGACGGCCGCCGAGTCGGCCCTGCTCGACCTCTTGGGCCAGCACCTGGAAGTGCCCGTCGCGGCCCTGCTCGGCGAAGGCCAGCAGCGCGATGCCGTGCAGATGCTGGGCTACCTCTTCTACGTGGGCGACCAGGGCCAGACCGACCTGCCCTACCGCCGCGAGCCCGAGGCCGACAACGCCTGGTTCCGCCTGCGCCACGAAAAAGCCATGACGCCCGAGGCCATCGTGCGCCTGGCCGAAGCAGCCCAGGAACGCTACGGTTTCCAGGACTTCAAGCTCAAGGGCGGCGTGCTGCGCGGCGACGAAGAGGTCGAGGCCGTCACCGCCCTGCACGAACGCTTTCCGCAGGCCCGCGTCACGCTGGACCCCAACGGCGGCTGGCTGCTGAAGGACGCCATC
>NZ_BMYK01000022.1 GCF_014652235.1 Pseudorhodoferax aquiterrae | reverse complement strand
TGCTGCCCGCCATCGTCTGGAATGGGTGCCCGCGATCAGTGGAATGCGCAAACAGGCGTGTCCGGCTTGGAACGCGGCCGATGCCCAAGCGGCCCAGCAGCGTCGATGGTCTGAGCGCTGCGAGAAAGTCCGAACCCACCGCGTCGATCAAGGGCGCCGTGTTGCTCGAGATGGTGGGAACGGCCGCTTTCGTGTGCGCGCTGCGGAAGTGGTCCGCAACATCCGTCCAGCCCTTGGCGACGGCGAACGAATGTGCGGAGAGGTCGTCCTTGCGGCCGATGGCCGTCGCGCGCAAGGTGCGAATGGCCAGAAGGCCGGCTGGTTGGTTGTTCATCTGTGCGGCACCATTGGTGTGATGCTTCGCACTGTATGAACCGACAGTTCGCAGCTAGGCTGCCGAAACACCCCGCTTCCTTGCCCGGGTGAAGGCAGCCGGCGACCCGGGCGGGTTTGATCGCAGCTGCTCGACAAGCTGCGCGCACTGGCCCACGTCTGCCCCTTCCTGGAACATCCGCAGCGCGGCGCGGTCGCCACCGGCTGCGATGGACAGCTGAATCAGCAGGCTGTCGCGGCGCTCACGGGCCACCATGGCCGCCGGGCTTCGGTGGTCCCCGGACGGAGGATGCAAGCCGAGACAGGCAACCAGATCCCCCTTGGACTCGCCGGCCAAGTAGCGCGACAGGCAGCGCCCGAGCCAGGCCGCATCCCCGCTGCCCTGGGCCTGCAGGCTGCCGGCAAGCCGTCGGATGGCCAGCACCCGGTCGGTGTAACTGAGCTGGTCCAGGTCACGGATGGGCCGGCCGAACGCGTCATGGCCTGGGCGCAGCCCCGCATAGGAGTGCTGGCCCATGGATCATTCCTCGCGCCCGGGGTAGGCCTGGCGGAAGTAGGCCAGCAGGTCGGCGCGTTGGTCATGCGGCGTGGCCTCGATGTCGGCGCGCATCTGGGCCCTGGCCTCCTCGCCATCGCCGTGGTGGTCGCATGCGCGCATGGCAGCTGCGATCACCTGGGCGGTCAGGAGCGCGGCAGCTTCTTCGCCAGAGTCGTGGCTAATGGCTAATCCGGCTACCGTGGCTAATTTCGGGGCCCGCTGGCTAATTTCCGGTGCCGAATTAGCCGGATTAGCGAGATTAGCCGTTAGCCACGCTGCGTCCGCGCTGCGACGGATGGCCTGCATGTCCAGCTTAAACATCGCGCACCTCCCAGTCCTTGCCGGCTTCGCGGATGTAGCCGCGGCGGGCGAGTTCCTCCAGCAGTGGGTTCAGACGCGGAGCCTTTCGGCCTAGCGAACGCGGCGACTTCTGCAACACGTCCTTTTTGGACAGGAGCGGCCGGTCGTACTTCTGCATCCACTCCAGCAGCGTACGCAGTTCGCTTTGCTGGCGGTCCTGGCGGCCGGAGCCGGTGAGACGCAGGTGCTCGGACAGGTAGAAGCCCGTGAGCTGGATAGCGCCGTCCATGGCCTTCTCATCGATGGTCTTGGCATCCGGTGTCGTGGCCAGGGTAATGATTCCAGCGATGCGCGCGGCGTGCTCTGCTGCCTTCGATGCGAAGGGGCGCGCGCCATCGAGTTCCTTGCCGTCGGCCTGCTGGGCCTCGATCAGGTTGTAGAACGCGATCCAGAGCCTGGTGGCGTCCATGCTGAGGTGCATGTCGCGCGGCTTGAGCTCGTAGCCATCACCCTCGGGCCAGTAGGTCGGCGGCGTTTCCAGCAGGTGCCGGATGCGCGCGTTGTAGACCACCACTGCCTCGTTCTCGTGGGGGTTGACCTGGCGGTACTGGCGATGGCCTGCCAGCGTCTGCGGCTCGGCGATCAAGCAGCGCGCCAGCAGGCCCTGGCCCTGGGCCAGCGGGTCGCAGAGGAGCTGGCGCAGCAGCACCGGCTGGACCAACACGTGCATCGACATGCGCCGGCCCAGCAGGACCGTCAGCCCCTCCCCGCCTCGCAGTGAGTCCAGCGACTCACCAGACCAGCCCTTCAGGAAGAACGCCAGGCCCGACGAACGCTTGTCGTCGCGCAGGGAGTGGCCGCCCAGCATCTCGCCGCCCTCGGCGCTGAACACACCCACGCTGGACTGGAACTTCAGCAGCTTGCAGATGCCTTCGATGGTGGCATTGCCTGTCGTGATGCTCTTCGGCGCGGGCTTGGCCGGCTCAGGTTCCTTGCTGCCCTTGCGAGCTGCCATGTCCTCCTCGTAGTTGGCCAGCTGCGCTGAGTAGTCGCGGGCCTGCTGCTTGCGCGTCTCCTCGATCTCGTGGCACGCAACGGCATCAACTGCGCTCTTTCGGTCGCCGGAGCCGGCCCCGGTCAACACGAAGACGGACAACGGCGAGCGCTGGCCGTGCGGCATGACCACGTTGGCTAATGGCGAACTGGCTAATCCTGCCGCTGCAAGGACGCTTCCACCGGCCAGACTGTCCGGGGCCTGTACGTCGTGGGCGATGGCGCGAGCGGCGTCGCCGAGCACAGGGCCCATTGCATGGAACGGAAACGCATCGGGCATGGTGGGTTGGTCATCGATCAACGGGTCGAGCACCGGCCAGCCTCCCGCCACTTGCGCCGCCGCCTCCACTGACTCATTCACCGGGTTCAGGACCGCGCTCATGCCGTCACCTCCACAGCGCCAGCCAGCCGGTGCAGATCGTTGAAGTCGGTGTCCTTGTCGCCGCGAGGCAGGCCCGTGAAGTTGGGCACTGCCAGCAGTCCGCCGACAGCCTTCGCGGCCTCGGTAGCGGCGGTCAGCCCGGGATTGCCATCGGTCTTCCAGTCGTCGTCAGCAGCGAGCACCAGATCGATGCACGGAAACTTGCTGCGCAAAGCTCTGGCCACCGGCAGCAAGTTGCCGGCATTGAAGGCGACCGCGACAGCGTGACCGGTCTGCTCGTGGACGGTGGCCCCGGTGGCGAACCCTTCCACGATCACCAGCTTGCCGGCCGGCTTGCCGATGGCGTGATAGCAGCCCCTGGTGCGGCCGCCTGGCATGAACAGCTTAGCGCCGTCCGCGGCGATGAATTGCAGGCTGTGCAGTTGGCCCGAGGTGTCCCGCAGGGGAACCATCAGTGCGTTGCCCTCGATCCGCGTGCCGTGGGCCTGGATGCCCTTGGCGCGCAGGTACTGGTGATCGTGCGCAGGCTGGGCCGACACCCAGCGGACAGCGGCGGATGCGGCGGCCTCTGCCTGGCGCTGGCGCTGCTCGGCGTCATGGTTGCGGCGCAGGGCCTCCATGCGCTGGGCGAAGGCCTTGCGTTCGGCCGGCGTCAGCTCGCGCTGCTCGCGGCGGGACTCGACGTATCCGCAGCGGAAGCAGTGGGCAATGCCGTGCTGCTCATCGAGGATTGTCACGCCCATCGTCTTGTCGCGCGGTGCCTTGCCGCAGACAGGGCACATCAGCCGATGATCGCCGATGGTCAGATCGTGGAACACGCTCATTGCGCACCGCCGATCTGCGCGAGAAAGGCGCTTGCCTCTTCAAGGTTGCCCAGTTCGCGGACCAAGCCCCAGCGCGTGGAGAAGTAGCGCACTTGGCCGTCCTCGGCATTGGTGCGATGCAATTGGTGGCCGACCAGGGCGAAGCGGGCGCGCAGGTCGGCGAAGGCCTTGTCCTCGGCCGGCGTGCTCAAACCGCCTCCTTCTTGCCCTGCGCGTCGCGCCAGGCAATCAGCTGGTCACCGGGGAATACGGTGCAGCGGGAGGAAAGCCGAATAGGCTGCGGGAAGTCGTGGCGAGTCTTGACCCAGCGCCAAAGAGTTGCGGTTCCAATGCCGAGCAGCTCTGCTGCCGACTTCGGGCGGTAGGAATGGAAAGGTGATACCACTATTCGCTCCAAGTAGTCCCGCGTTGCATCGTTGCTGCGGTATGGAGCGACTGTCTTTTCGCTTGAACTTTCAGGTAAGCCTGCCGGCCGGCAGGCCTTGCACTCAGCCGCTAGGGGCTACAGCGTGCCGCTAAGACCTACGGTCTGCCGGCAGAGCGTAGTTTTTTCCACTCGCCAATCCAATCACGTGCCGTTCGGAAAACGACGGGGACTAGCTTGCCCGCCACGTCCGTCGCAGCAGCGTCCATGCTCTTGTAGTTGGCCATATTCGCATCGCACCATTCGTGCACGACTGCCTTCATCGCCCGGTTCTCAGCGTGGGCGGAGGCCGCACCCATTCGACCCACATCCGATGCGAGGAGCGCCTTGCGCCCTCCGCCGACTCGAGTCATCAAACCTTGCAGAACACCAAGCCATCGGTTGGCGTCCGCGACGTAAGACCAGGCAGCCGGAGAGTTCTTCTTCTCCCGGAAGGCCTGGATGCAGTAGGCGCAGATCACCGTGACCAGGGTTATCTTCACCACACCCTCATGCTCGGCTTGGGTCATTTTCTTGCCCTGCCATTCTTTGGCGTTCTCTGCCGCCTCCATCTCGTCAAGTTGAGCGGCCCCAGAGATGTCGGGGTTTGCCCACAGCGGAGCGAACATGATGTCGAAAAAGCTGTGCTGCTCGAACCATCCATCCCACATCTCAGCGAGCTTCTCCAATACCAAGTTCGCTTCGGAGATCGACTGGCATTTCGGACGGCGACGCTCTGCATAGTCCACTTTGGTTTCTTCTGTCACTTCGACACCTCGCCTTGAAAAAGGAATTCAGCCCATGCGGCCATCAACTCGGCCCGCTTGTTGAACAGGTCGCCACGTCGGTAGGCGGCCTCGACCTTGTTTTCGAGCGCGTGGGCCAAAGCGGCTTCTGCCACCTCACGCGGATAGTTGGTGCGCTCGGCCGCCCAGTCGCGGAACGATGAGCGCATGCCATGCGGCACGGCCTCGACCTCCATGCGTCGGGTAACGGCAGTGAGCGACATGTCCGATAGCAGGCCGCCACGTGGGGCGGAGAACACCAGGTCGTTGCCCTCGATGCGCGGCGTGTGAGCCAGCAGTTGGAGGGCCTGCGAACAAAGCGGCACGCGATGTTCCACGCCAGCCTTCATGCGCTCGGCCGGGATGGTCCAGGTCTTGGCGGGGAGGTCGAACTCGGACCACAGCGCGCCGCGGATCTCGCCGGAGCGGCTTGCGGTCAAGACAAGGAGCTCAAGCGCACGCGCCGCCACCCCGCCACGCTTGCGCAGGTTGACCATGAACCCGGGCATGGCATCCACGGGAAGGGCAGGGTGGTGGGTAACCTTGGCGACCTTGGTAGGCGCTGGTAGCAGTTTGTCCAGGTGGCCGCGCCAACGCGCTGGGTTCTCGCCCTCCCGGTAACCGCGAACGCGGGCCCAGTCCAGCACCTGCTCCATGCGGCCGCGCAGCCGGGTGGCAGTCTCGGTCTTGGTGGTCCAGATGGGCCGCAGGATCGAAAGGATGTGCGTCTGGCTCACATCGGATACCAGTACCTTCCCAATGACCGGGCCGGCGTAGGTCTCCAGAGTCGCCGACCACTGCGCGCGATGTTTGGCATTGCGCCACTGCTCCCCCTTGTCGGTGACGAACTGAGCCGCCGCGTCGGAGAAGGTAAGCGCCTTGGCCTGCTCGGCTCGCAGCGCGCTGGCGGCCCGCTGCCGCTCGAGCACTGGATCTACACCCAGCTCAACCTTCGCACGTGCTGCCCGCGCTTTGTCACGCGCCATCGCCAGTGGCACCTCCGGGAAAGCGCCCAGGCCCATCTCCCGGCGCTTGCTGCCGACGGTCACGCGCAATATCCAGGACTTGGTGCCCCCAGGGGCGATCTGCAGATAGAGTCCGGACACGCCACCCACGGCATGCATGCCCGGATCTTTCAGGCGCCCCACCGCCAGGGCACCTAATTCAGCTGCTCGACGCACCATTTCTACCCCCCTTTGAGCCCATCAAAGGCGATGAGATTGTGGGCGATTATGCGGGACAACGCGAGACAACCAGGGCGGGGGCTACTCCTCTGAAAACAGCTCGAAATGAGACTTTCTGAGACGATGTGAATCCCTATTTCAGCAGACTCCGTTTCCGCCAAACAAAAAATGGGCCTTCGGGCCCATTTTTCTTTTGGCTTCGGACTCATCCAAGCCAGCCATCGCGCCATGCGATGGCGAGCAGCATGTACGTCACGCGACGCACGCTCGCAGCCTGCCTGGCCTTGTCGTGGCCACACCCGAGGACGTCGGCCCGCGAGGGTGTGGCCGACCACCAACAGCGGATCCGGGCCGCTGGCGGCCGGCCCTTGACCTTAAGTCGACTTGAGGTTTTATCCTGCTGCTGCCCCGTGCATCCCCGTCATGCGCGGGTTCGACACGACGCCATGAAACCCCGGAGTTCCCTTCCATGTTCGCCAGCACGACAGAGTCACCAGCGGTCGCCCAGCCTGCAAGCACCTTTCTCGAGGAAAAAGCCTTTCGTGCACGGACCGTGCTCGTGTTCGGCACGGTCACCGATGCGCTGGCCTCGGAAACCGTCCGCAAACTTCTGGCGCTGGACGCGGAATCCAGCGCGCCGATCACCATGATCGTCTCCTCGCCTGGAGGCCATCTCGAGTCGGGCGATGCGATCCATGATGTCGTGCGCTTCGTCTCCTCGCCGGTCAACATGGTGGGCACAGGCTGGGTCGGCAGCGCGGCCACCCATCTCTACCTGGGGGCGTCGCGCGAGCGACGCTTCTGCCTGCCGCAGACCCGTTTCCTGATCCACCAGCCGAGCGGCGGTGCCGGCGGACCGGCAAGCGACATCGCGATCCAGGCCGAGGAGATCATCAAGGCCCGTGAACGCATCGCCCGGATCATCGCGCGCGAGACGTGGCAGCCCCTCGAGCGCGTGCTGAAGGACATCGAGCGCGACCTGTGGATGCCGGCCGAGCAAGCGCTTTCCTATGGGCTGGTGTCGCGCATCATCCAGCGGCGCGAGGAACTCGCCTCCGTCTGACCTGCTGGTCGCGGACCAGGGGCACGCAAGCCGCATGGCTCAGCCTCGCAAGGCCTTGATCCGCAAGGCCTCCGAGCGTCGGCGCCGGGAATCGTTGGAGCGGGCGAAGGGAATCGAACCCTCGTATGAAGCTTGGGAAGCTGCCGTTCTGCCATTGAACTACGCCCGCGCGGCGCGGATTCTACTGTGGCCCGGGACGCCGGCCGGGCTGGTCCTCCGGATGAGCGCCCCGAGCGATGAGCGCGGTGCGCGCCGCCATGGCGCCGTGAACCCACCGTTGCCACCGTCGTCGTACAGCATGGCGCAGTACATTATTGGCAACACAAGTTACGCAAATGAACCGGCCGATCCGATCATTTTCCAGAGCATTGGTCCAGGGCGTCGTCGCCTTGGTGCTCGTGGTCGGTGCCATCGCGTTGGCGGCCATGGCGTGGCAGGCCGCCTCCAGTACCCGCGAAGCGGAGGAGCAGGACCTGGCCCGCACGCTGGACCGCTCGGTCGAGCGCCTGCGCATGCTGGTGCAGGCGGCCGAGATGACCGCCGACTCGGTCGAGCGGGTGGCCCGCGTGCCGACAGTGACGCCCACAACGCTGCAGCCTGCACTGGAGCGGGCCCTGGCCGCCTTCGAGCAGCGTCCGGAGCTGAGCTACCTCGGCATCGCGCTCGCCGAGCAGGGCCAGTACGGCAACCTGGAACGCACGGCCGATGGCCGGGTCCTGCTGTGGCTGCATCCCGGAGCGGAGCCGGGCGAGCAGATCACGCGCAACTTCATCCTGGCCGATGGCGCCTTCACGCCGTACAGCCAGCAGCCTGCCGACGGCTACGACGCGCGCGAGCGGCCGTTCTACCGGGCGGCGCTGGAGCAGGCGGAGCAGGGG
This sequence comes from Pseudorhodoferax aquiterrae, assembly GCF_014652235.1. Classification (GTDB taxonomy): domain Bacteria; phylum Pseudomonadota; class Gammaproteobacteria; order Burkholderiales; family Burkholderiaceae_C; genus Pseudorhodoferax; species Pseudorhodoferax aquiterrae. Next base: position 104,161 of record NZ_BMYK01000022.1, on the reverse strand, counting down.
CGCTGGCTGCCGGCGTACCCGTGGATCGTGCACGGTGGCGCCGACAACCAGGCGCCGCTGTGGGGCTTGAGCTACGTGAAGGTCTTGCGCGACCGGTCGGGGCAGCGGATCGGCGTGCTCGACGTGGACTTCGACCTCCCTGCGGTGAACCGCTTCCTGGCCGCGGTGGCCGACGAATACGGCGTGCAACTGCAGATCGTGGAGCTCGGGCCGACGCCGCGCCTGCTTGGCGACCGGCGCGCCCAGGGCGCGCCGCTGCCGGTGCCGCAGGCGCTGGCACCGCTGCTGGGCGCGCCAGGCGGGGCGGCCACCAGCCGGCTCGCGCTGCCCGATGGCGACCACTGGGCGGCGGCGCGCCGTCTCGAACTGCAGGGCGGGGTGCAGTGGCTCGTGGTGGCCACGCGCAAGACCGCCCTCATCGGCGCACCGCTGCGCAGCCAGCTGTACCAGGTGGTGGGTATGGGTCTGGCGCTGGTCGTCGGCCTGGTGCTGATCTCCTGGCGCATGGCGCGGCGCTTCGGTCAGCCCTTGCAGGACCTGGAGCGCCAGGTCGCGCGCGCCGGGCAGCCCGATGCGCCGGACGCCTTGGCGATCGCCCCGGTGGCCGGCGGCTTCCGCGAAACGCAGCGCCTGGGCGAAGCGCTGCACCGCATGGCCACGGCGGTGCGTCAGCGCGAGGCGCAGTTGGCCGGCAAGACCCGCGAGCTGCTGCGCGCCAAGGAAGAGCAACTGGCCTCGCTCGCGCTGCGCGGCGCGATTTTCGAGTCCATCGACACGGCACTGCTCACCATCGACGCGCAGCGCACGGTGCTCGAATGGAACGCCGGCGCGGAACGCCTGTTCGGCGTGCGCCGCACACAGGCCCTGGGCCAGGACGTGGCGCGGTCCATCGCCGCGGCCGAGGGCCCGGCCGACTGGGAGGCGCTCCTGGCCACCCAGGGCGCCGGCATGCTGCGCCTGGCCGGCCCGCACGGCGCTTTCGACGCCGAGCTGCGCGTGGTGGCGTCGGGCCAAGGCGCAGACCGCTCGCACACGCTGGTCGTCAACGACGTCTCGGCGCGTCGCAATGCCGAGCGGCGCCTGCGCGAGGAGCGCGACTATGCCGACGCCGTGCTCAACAGCCTGCCCGGCGTCTTCTACCACTGCGACGCGCAGGTGCGGCTGCAGCGCTGGAACCACAACTTCGAGCGCATCACCGGCGCCGATGCGCGGCAACTGGCCGGCGTCGATCCGCTGGTGTTCATGCCCGAGGACCAGCGTGCGCGCGTCGCCGGCCAGTTTGCGCAGGTGTTCACCGCGGGCAACGTGCAGTTCGAGGCCGACTACGCACTGGCCAACGGTCGCCGCATCCCCTGCCTGTTCACGGGCGTGCGCTTCGAGCACGGCGGTGTGCCCGGCTTCGTCGGACTGGGGACCGACATCTCCGAACGCAAGCGGGCCGAGCGGCGGCTGCAGCATCTGGCCACGCACGATGCGCTGACCGACCTGCCCAACCGCAAGCTGCTGCACGAGCGCTTCGCGCAGGCCGCGGCGCGGGCGCGGCAGACCGGCCGGCCGCTCGCGCTGCTGCTGCTCGATCTGGACCGCTTCAAGGTCGTCAACGATGCCTACGGCCACCGCTTCGGCGACGAAGTGCTCAAGCTGGTCGCGCAGCGCCTGGTGCGGCTGCTGGGGCCTGGCGACACGGTGGCCCGCCACGGCGGAGACCAGTTCCTGCTGTTGCTCGGCGAACTGCGCGATGGCGCCGACGCCCAGGCCGTGGCCGGCCGCGTCCTGCAAAGCCTGGCCCAGCCCGTGGCTTTGCAGTCGCGCGAGGTGCACCTGTCCGGCAGCATCGGGCTCAGCCTGTTTCCGCAGGACGGCGAGGGGGTCGACGTGCTGATCAAGAACGCCGACCAGGCCATGTACCGCGCCAAGACCCTGGGCCGCAGCACCTGCGTGGGCTTCACGCAGGCCATGAACCACGACACCCAGCAACGCGTGGAACTGGAAACGCAGCTGCGCGGGGCCGCCGCCGCCGGCCAGCTGCAGCTGCTCTACCAGCCCAAGGTGAGCCTGGCAACGGGTGCCATCGTCGGCTGCGAGGCGCTGCTGCGCTGGCACCACCCGGTGCTCGGCCCGGTCTCGCCGGCCCGCTTCATCCCGGTGGCGGAGGACTCGGGACTGATCGTGCCGATCAGCGACTGGGTGTTGCGCACCGCCTGCCTGCAGGCCCGGGCCTGGGCCGATGCCGGCCTGCCGCGCACGACCGTGGCCGTGAACATCTCGGCGCGCCAGCTGCTGCAGCAGGACCTGGCCGGCTGGACGCTGGACATGCTGCAGGAAACCGGGCTGGCGCCCGGCCTGCTCGAGCTCGAACTGACCGAAAGCCTGATCGCCCAGGACGTGGAGAAGATGATCGACACCTTCGAGCGGCTCAAGGAGGTCGGCGTGCGCCTGTCGATCGACGATTTCGGGACCGGCTATTCGAGCCTGAGCTACCTCAAGCATTTCCGCGTGGACACGCTCAAGATCGACCAGTCTTTCGTGCGCAACATGCTCACGCAGCGCGAGGACGAGACCATCGTGCGCGCCGTCATCGCGCTGGCGCACAACCTGCAGTTCGAGGTCATCGCCGAGGGCGTGGAGACGGCCGCCCACTGCGCACTGCTGCGCGCCCACGGCTGCGACGAGATCCAGGGCTACTACTTCAGCCCGCCGGTGCCGGCCGCCGAGTTCGAAGCGCTGTTGCGCGGGGGCAGGCATCTGCCGCTCGAGGCAGGCGCGACGGCGCCGCAACGGGATGAGGAAAGCCTGCTCGGCCAGTGAGCGCGGCTCAAACGAGCTGGCGCAGCGCCGCGGTCGCCAGCACGCCGAGCAGCACGCTGCCGAACTGGCCCGCGCGCAGGAACCAGGCCACGACCACCGTCGCCAGCCCGCCCAGCAGCGTGGGCTCCAGCCCGCGGCCGGCCGCACCCACGACCGAGCTGGCCAGCATGCCGGCCAGCAGCGCGGCCGGCAGGGCGTCGATGAAGGCCGCGATGCGGGGCGGGAAGCGGCGCCCGTGCGCCAGCACCGGGCCGAGGGCCTTGATCGTGAAGTTGATCGCCGCGAACGCGAGCACGGTCCATAGCATGGCGCTCATGCTGCGGCTCCGCGACGCAGCAGGGCGGGCAGCGCGGCGACGCTGGCGAACATCAGCGCCACGCCGGGCGGCAGCAGCCAGCACATGCCGGCCGTGACGAGCACGGCGAGAGCCACGGTGCCGCGGCGCCGGGGCTCGCCGCGCACGATGTCGAGCACGAACACAAGGAAGAAGCCGGGGAAGACCAGGTCCAGCCCGATCGCGCGCGCCAGTGCCGGCTCGGGCGCGAGGTAGGCGCCCATTGCCGTGCCGGCCACCCAGGCGGGCCACTGCACCAGCGTGGCGCCAAGCATCTTGGCGCGGTCCACGCCGCCGTCGGGTCGGCGCGCGGCGGCCCAGGACGCGTCGACCACGGCCTGGGCCTCCAGCGAGCGGCGCCAGGCGCCGCCCTTGAATTCCGAGGTCAGCGCCATCGGAATGAAGCGCAGGTTGATCAGCGTGGCCGCCCCGAGCGCGGCCGGCATGCCGCCACTGGCGAAGGCCATCACCAGCGCGAACTGCGCGCCGCCGGCGAACACGATGGCCGACATCAGCGTGGCCAGCCAAGCCGGCCAGCCCTGGGCCACGGCGGCGGCGCCGAAGCCCACGGCCAGCGCGAACGCGCCCACGCCGAAACCCGCGCCCACCGCGAAACCTGCGCGCCAGCCGCCGCTGGATGCGGTGCTCCTGCCTGCCTGCATGCCGTCTCCCCAAAACCCGGAGCCGCCAATCTAGCAGGGCGAGCGCAGGCCTCACGCCGGACGGCGCCCGGCCCGCAGAATGCGGCGCGACTCCAGGGAAAGACCATGCACGTCCTCACTCGGGCAGGTGTTGCGCCATGAAGCGCCTGAACAGCTTCATCGACGGGCTTTCCGTGCGGCCGGCCAGTGTCACGAGGGCAAAGATGGCGTTGGAGCTGTAGGGCGGATCGGTGACGAGCTCGACGATCTCGCCCGTCGCCATGTGTTCGCGCGCGGCGGCGAAGATGGCGAACAGAATCGTATCGGTCTGCCGCATGACGTTGACCAGACTCGTGATGTCTTCACTGCGCAGCCGCACCGACTGGTTCGGATGGGCACGTGGCCCGAAATGGCGCATCAGCAGGTTGGCGATCTCGTCGGTCAGCGTCGTCGACGCCAACGGGTAGAGCATCACATCGTCGAAGGTCACGGGGCCGCCGCGCGCCAGCAGCGGGTGGCCGCTGCGGCACATGAAGCCGCCGCGCAACTCGGCCACCACTTCGACCACCAGGTCCTCGGCCGGTGGCACCGCACGCCGATCGATCACCAGCGCGTCCACGCTGCGCTCGCGCAGCTGGCGCAGCTGGAGCTCCAGCGCACCACGCGAGAGGGTGAGCCGCACGTCCGGATGGTGCCGGGCGACATGGACCATGAACGGCGTCATCAGCAGTGAAGCCGGCCCCGCCCCCAGGCCGATGCGGATCGGGCCGGAGCTGCCACGCTTGACCAGATCCACGCTGCGCCGCAGTTCCTCGGCGCCGAAGATCAGCTGACGCGCACGCGCCGCCACGGTCTCGCCCAAGGGCGTGAGTTCGTTGCGCCGGCCCATGCGGTCGATCAGCCGCGCGTCGAGCGCGTCTTCGAGCAGTCGGATGCTGCGGCTCAAGGCCGGCTGCGTGATGTGCAGCCGCTCGGCAGCGCGGCTGAACGATCCGGCGTCAGCCACCATGAGCAGGTGCTCGAGTTGCTTGAGGTTCATGCTCTATCCAAAAGTTTTTTTTCTAGTTTGAAGAAAAACAATGCATTGGACAGATAGGTGTGGGCGTTTTTACCATGGTCTCATTCCGTTATTTATGTGTACAAAAGCTAACGTAGTATCAGCGCATGAGCTTGTGCATCCAATCAATGGCGGAATGAACCGGAGAACACCATATGCCCCATCCCCTGATCGACAGCATCACCGCCCATGCCCAGATGTTCGTGAAACTGCGCCGTGAGCTGCAGTTGTCGGCCGAGCGCGACCTGGTGGATTGGCGCACCGAAGACCTCGTGGCAGGACGCCTGGAGCAATGGGGCTACAAGCTCGAGCGCGGCGTCGGCGGCAGTGGCATCGTCGCCCAGCTGCGGCGCGGCAAGGGCACCAAGCGGCTCGGCCTGCGCGCCGAGATGGGGGCGGCGCCGGCGGTGGCCGGCAGCGCGTTCGGCCACACCGCCATGCTGCTGGCCGCGGCCCACTATCTCGCGCGCCAGGGAGACTTCAGTGGCACGCTCAACCTCGTCTTCCAATGCGCCGACCTGCAGCAGGGTGGGGCGCGCCGCATGGTGGCCGACGGCCTGTTCGACCGGTTTCCCTGCGATGCCATCTTCGCGATGCACGGCGTCGCCGGCCAGCCGCAGGGCCAGCTGCTGCTGCGCGACGGCCCAGCCATGGCTTCGCACGACGAGGTCTTCATCACGCTGCACGGTGACCCGCTGCAGGGCGCGGCCGATCCCGTCGTGGCAGGGGCTGCCATCGTCATGGGGCTGCAAAGCCTCGTGGCGCGCCACACCGATGCGCAGCGGGTGGCGGTGCAGGTCAGTGGTTTCGAGGCCAGGGCCGTCCCGGGGGCTGCCGCCCCCCTGGCGACGCTGCAGCTCGGCGTGCGCGCGCTCGCGCCGGAGGTGCGCGACAACCTGCAACGCCGCATCACGGCGCTGACCGAATTGCAGGCACTCAGCTACGGGGTGCAGCCCACGGTGGACTACCGCCGCCACGCGCCGGTGCTGTTCAACAGCGCTCTGGAAACGGAATTTGCGCGCCAGCTGGCCATGGAGCTGCTGGGACCGGGCCAGGTGCAGCCGCAGGCGCCGGCCTTTGCCGGGTGCGACGACTTCGCCTTCATGCTGGAGCAGGTGCCTGGCAGCTACCTGCTGCTGGGCAACGGCGACGGCCCGGCACAGGACTTCAACGAAGCCAACCTGCCGATCGGCGCCGCCTACTGGGCCATGCTGGCCCAGTGCTACCTGCACTGATCAAAGGCGCTCGAACACGGCGGCGATGCCCTGGCCGCCGCCGATGCACATGGTGACCAGCGCATAACGGCCGCCCACGCGCTGCAGTTCGTGCAGCGCCTTGACCGTGATCACGGCACCGGTGGCACCGATCGGGTGGCCCAGCGAGATGCCCGAGCCGTTGGGGTTGACCTTGGCCGGGTCCAGGCCCAGGTCTTTCGTGACGGCACAGGCCTGGGCCGCGAAGGCCTCGTTCGCCTCGACCACGTCCAGGTCCGACACCTTCAGCCCCAGCTTCTCCAGCAGCTTCTTGCTCGCCGGCACCGGGCCGATGCCCATGTACTTGGGATCCACACCGGCATGGGCGTAGCCCACCAGGCGCGCCAGCGGCACCAGGCCGCGGGCCTTGGCGACCGACGCCTCCATCAGCACCACGGCGGCGGCCGCGTCGTTCAGGCCCGAAGCGTTGCCTGCGGTGACCGTGCCGTTCTCCTTGACGAACACGGGCTTGAGCTTGGCCATGTCTTCCAGGCTGGCCTCGGCGCGGAAATGCTCGTCGGTGTCGAACACCACGTCGCCCTTGCGGCCCTTGGAGACCACCGGAACGATCTGCTCCTTGAAGTAGCCCGCGGCGCTGGCCTTGGCGGCGCGGCGGTGGCTTTCCACCGCCAGGCCGTCCTGGTCGGCGCGCGTGATGCCCCATTTGGCGGCAATGTTCTCGGCCGTCACGCCCATGTGGATGGTGTGGAAGGGGTCGTGCAGCGCGCCGACCATCATGTCCACGAGCTTGGTGTCGCCCATGCGGGCGCCCCAGCGTGCGTTGAGCGAGGCATAGGGTGCGCGGCTCATGCTCTCGGCACCGGCGCCGATGGCGATGTCGCAGTCGCCCAGCTGGATCGCCTGCGCGGCCGAGACGATGGCCTGCAGGCCCGAGCCGCACAGCCGGTTCACGTTGAAGGCCGGCGTGTCCTCGCTGCAGCCGCCTTCGAGCGCGGCCACGCGCGAGAGGTACATATCGCGCGGCTCGGTGTTGACCACGTGGCCGAACACCACATGGCCGACATCCTTGCCCTCGACCTTGGCGCGCGCCAGCGATTCGCGCACGACCAGCGCGCCCAGCTGCGTGGGCGGCACGTCCTTGAGGCTGCCCCCGAAGGTACCGATGGCGGTGCGCACACCGCTGACGACGACGACTTCACGACCCATGTTGTTGCTCCTGCTGGGGAAGAAAAATTTGGCCGGCGATCTTCCCACGGGGGACGCGGGCGAGGTGTCACCAAGCTGCCAAAGGTAACAATTCAGTGCACACCGTGGATGTGGCGCGTGCGCGCCTGCACGCGCGGCACGGGCTCCTCGGCCAGGGTCTTGAGGATGCCGCAGTCCTCGGTCGGGTGGGCGGTCTGGCACTGGCTGCGCAAGGCCTTGAGCTGGCGCTCCAGCGCGCGCAACTCGCGGATGCGCTGCGCCACATGGCCGATGTGCGCGTCCAGCAGCGCGTTGACGCCACCGCAGTCGCCGCCCGGCGCGTCCTGGAACTGCAGCAGCGTGCGGATCTCGTCCAGCGCCATGTCGAGCGCGCGGCAATGCCGGATGAAGGACAGGCGCTGCACGTGGCTGTCGGCGTAGTCGCGGTAGTTGCCCTCGGTGCGCGGCGCGGCCGGCAGCAGCCCGGCGCGCTCGTAGTAGCGGATGGTTTCCACCGGTGTGTCGGTGGCGGCGGCCAGTTGTCCGATCTTCATGGCGCTTGACTCTACAGCGGCTTCAGGGTTTCCAATGCCTGCAACCAAGGAAAGACACCGCATGAAGCATTGCTGTTCCGAACCCGCGCCGCACGCGCAGGCCGCACACGCGACCCACGCCCACGCCCACGCCCACGCCCACGCCCACGCGCCTGGCCAGGCGCACAGCCACGCAGGCCAACACCGCCACGCTCACCACGATGGGGAGGAGGGCGGCCATCTGCACGACCATGACCACGGTGCCGGCCCGGGCGTGGGCCGCCTGGCCGCGGCGCTGGCGCTGGCCATCGCGGCCGAGCTGCTGCACTTCATGGCCGGCGATGCGCTCTGGTCCAAGAGCCTGGGCCTGGCCGTCGCGGCCCTGGCCATCGGCCTGTCGGGCGTGGAAACCTACACCCAGGGCTTCGCCGCGCTGCGCCGCGGCCGCCTGAACATCAACGCGCTCATGAGCGTGGCCGTGACGGGCGCCTTCCTGATCGGCCAATGGCCCGAGGCCGCCATGGTGATGGCGCTCTACGCGATTGCGGAGCTCATCGAAGGCCGCGCCGCCGACCGCGCGCGCAATGCGATCGCCGGCCTGCTGGCGCTCGCGCCCGAGCAGGCCGAGGTGCTGCAGGCGGACGGCAGCTGGCGCGCCCAGCCGGCCGCCGAGGTGGCGCTGGACGCCGTCGTGCGCATCCGCCCCGGCGAGCGCGTCCCGCTGGACGGCGTCGTGACCGAGGGCCGCAGCAGCATCGACCAGTCGCCCGTCACGGGCGAGAGCCTGCCGGTCGACAAGGGTCCGGGCGACACCGTGTTCGCCGGCACCGTCAACGCCGAGGGCGCGCTGCAGTTCCGCGTGACGGCTGCGGCCGGCAACACCACCCTGGCCCGCATCATCCACGCGGTGGAGCAGGCCCAGGCCACGCGCGCGCCCACGCAGCGCTTCGTCGACCGTTTCGCCGCCATCTACACGCCGGCCGTGTTCGTGCTGGCACTGGCTGTCGCGCTGGGCGGGCCGCTGCTGTTCGGCATGGCCTGGCTGGACGCCGTCTACAAGGCACTGGTGCTGCTGGTCGTGGCCTGCCCCTGCGCGCTCGTGATCGCCACGCCCGTCACCGTGGTCAGCGCGCTGGCCGCGGCTGCGCGGCGCGGCATCCTGGTCAAAGGCGGCAGCCACCTGGAGAACGCGCGCCTGCTCAAGGCCGTCGCGCTCGACAAGACCGGCACCATCACGGCCGGCAAGCCACGGCTCGTGCACTGGGAAACCGTGGGCGCGGAAGGCCAGGCGCTGGCTGGCCTGGCCGCCGCACTGGCTGCACGCTCGGACCACCCGGTCTCGCGCGCGATCGCGCAAGGGATCGGCGCGGCACCGTTGCCCGTCGACGACTTCCGCGCCTTGCCCGGCCGCGGCGTGCAGGGCCGTGTCGACGGCCGCGAACTGGTGCTGGGCAACCACCGCCTGGTCGAGGAGCGCGGCCAGTGCAACGCGGCGCTGGAGGCGCTGCTGCGCACGCACGAAGCGCAGGGCCGCACGCTCACGCTGTTGGCCGACGCGGGCGGCGTGCTGGCGCTGTTCGCCGTGGCCGACACCATCAAGGACAGCTCGCGCGAGGCCGTGGCCGAACTCCAGCGCCTGGGCGTGGTGCCCGTCATGCTGACCGGCGACAACCGCGCGACGGCCGAAACCGTGGCGCGCGACGCCGGCATCGCCGAGGTGCAGGGCAACCTGCTGCCCGAGGACAAGCTGGCCGCGATCGAGGCGCTGCAGCAGCGCATGGGCCCCACCGGCATGACGGGCGACGGCATCAACGACGCGCCGGCGCTCGCGCGCGCCGAGATCGGCTTCGCCATGGGCGGCGCCGGAACCGACGTGGCCATGGAGGCGGCCGACGTGGTCATCATGAACGACGACCTGCGCCGCATCCCCGAGACCATCCGGCTGTCGCGCCGCACGCACGCCGTGCTGTGGCAGAACATCGTGCTCGCGCTGGGCATCAAGTCGGTGTTCATGGTGCTGGCGCTGCTGGGCACGGCCACGATGTGGATGGCCGTGTTCGCCGACATGGGGGCCACGCTGCTGGTGGTGGCCAACGGGCTGCGCCTGCTGCGCGCCCGCGCGGGCTGATTCAGCCCGCTTCGCGCCCGAGCACGAGCGCGAACAGCTCGTTGCGAAAGTGGATGCCCAGCCGCGCGAACGCGCGGTTGCGGTAGGTCTTGACGGTGGGCAGGGACAGTGCCAGGTCGGCCGCGATGCCGTCCTGCGTCATGCCGCGCAGCAGCCGCGTGCAGACGTCGAGTTCGCGCGCGGTCAGTTCCCCGCTCAGTTGCAGCAGGCGCTGGCGCAGGGCCTCGGGTGAGCGCTGTGGCTCGGGCATGGGGCCACGCAAGGCCACCTGCTTGCGCGCCAGCGCCAGCAGCGCGGGCGCCAGTTGCTCGAAGTCGCCGATCTGCGCATCGCTGAGCGCGCGCTGGTGCGCATGGCGGTAGAAGTTGACGGCGAACAGCGCGTCGTCCGGGCCGTGCTCGACGATCGAGACGCGCTCGGCCACCCCGTGGGCCTCGTAGACGCGCGCGCGGTGCTCGTTCGGCACTTCGCGCGCGGTGATGTGGCACAACTGCGTGCGCTGGACCGGGTTGTCGTCGAAACGCAGGCTGCGGTCCTCGCGCACCGGTCCGGACAGGTAGGCGTTCCAGCAGGCGCGCGTGGTGTCGGGAATGCCGAGGCTGCCCGACAGGTACAGCCGCGGGGCGCAGCCCGGCCCCACCTGGTAGACCGACCACGAGGCGGCCGGCAGGGTGGGGTGCAGGCGTTCGAGCAGCCGCGCACCGAAATCCTGCTCGCCCAGCAGCTCGACCATGGCGCCCACGGCCGGGCCGATGCCGGCCGGCGAGCTACCGGGTTGCCAGGCCGCGGGGGCCCATTTGCGCATGCGTGGTCTCCTGGTTCTCCCGTCATCCTCAGGGATGACAGCCGCCAACGCAGGGCGGATTTACGCTCGTCCGCGATTGTCACCGCTTTGACGCACACCATGGACACCGACGCGATCCCGATGCCCCAACTGCGCTTCTTCGCTGGCTTGTCCGTCGAAGTGGCCGAGCCCCAGCAGGTCGGGGCCGTGCCGCACGGCCTGCGCCGCGTGATCCCCATCCTGGGCGGCCAGGTGCAGGGCGAAGGCTGGCGCGGCCGCGTGCTGCCCGGCGGCGCCGACTTCCAGCTCATCGTGCACGCGGGCTATGCCGAACTCGACGCGCGCTACGTGCTGGAGACCGACGGCGGCGACCTCGTCTTCGTGCAGAACCAGGCCGTGCGCAGCGGCCCGCCCGAACTGATGCAGCGCATCGCGCGCGGCGAGCCGGTCGATCCCGGCCAGATCTACTTCCGCTGCCAGCCGCGCTTCGAGACCGCGTCGAAGGCGCTGGGCTGGATCAACGAGCGCCTGTTCGTGGGCGCCGGCGCGCGCCACCCCGACAAGGTCGTGATGCGCTTCTTCGTGCTCGACTGATTCCCCACCATCCCCAGGAGACATGCCATGAACTTCACCCGCCGCCTGGCGCTGTGCGCCGCCGCGCTCGTTCCGTTCGCCGCTGCGGCCCAGGCGCCGTCCTATCCCAACAAGCCCGTGCGCATCATCGTGGGCTTTCCGGCCGGCACCGGCCCCGACATCGTGGCGCGGCTGCTCGCGCAGAAGCTGTCCGAAGGCTGGGGCAACCTGGGCGTGATCGTGGACAACAAGCCCGGCGCGGCCGGCCTGATCGCCGCCTCCGAGGCCGCGCGCGCCGCGCCCGACGGCTACACGCTGATGCTGGGCGAGACCGGCCAGCTCGCCATCGCGCCCAGCAGCTACAACAAGCTGCCCTACGACCCTGCCCGAGACTTCGTGCCGGTCTCGCAGGTCGTGACGGCGGACTTCATCCTGCTGGTCAATCCGCAGAAGGTGCCGGCCAAGAACGTGAAGGACTATGTGGACTGGACACGCCAGCAAAAGGGCATGTTCATGGCCACGTTCGGCGCCGGCACGCCGGGCCATTTCGGCGCCTTCATGTTCGGCGATGCGGTCGGCATCAAGCCCGAGCCCGTGCACTACAAGTCCACGGGCGACGCCATGAGCGGCATCTTCGGCGGCGACGTCTCCGGCGTGTTCGCCAGCGCGGGACTGGCCGCGCCCAACGTCAAGTCCGGCAAGCTCGTCGCGCTGGCCAGCACGGGCGCGCAGCGCACGGCCGCACTGCCCGAGGTGCCGACCTTCAAGGAGCAGGGCTACGCCAACCTGGAATTCAACTCCTGGTTCGGCATCGTCGCCCCGGCGAAGACGCCGCCCGACATCGTTGCCAGGCTCAACGCCGACATCGTGCGCGCCATGCGCTCACCCGACGGGCAAAAGAAGATGGAAGACGCCGGATTCCATGTCACCGGCACGACGCAGCAGGAGTTCGCCGCGCTGATCGCCGCGGACACGGCCAAGTGGGGCAAGGCCGTCGCTGCGACAGGCTTCAAGGCCGACTGACACACCACCCAGAGGAGACAAGCAGATGAAGAACACAGGCATCGTCTTTCCGACGTCCGCGCTCGCCCTGGCGGCGCTGGCCGGCTGCGGCGGCGGCGACGACAACGCGCGGCTCGAACTGGACGCCAAGGCGGCCGAGGCGGTCTGCGCCGAGATGGTGACCCAGTCCGGTCTGCCGGCCACGACGCTCACGACGCGCTACGTGCCCGCAGGCACGCGCCGCCCCGGCACGCTCACCACCGGCGACTTCCTGGGCGGCCACTGCGTGGTGACCGGCAGCCGCGACGCGCGCACCGGCGTCGATGGCAAGCCCTATGCGATCGGCTTCGAGCTGAGCCTGCCGGACCGCTGGAACGGCCGCTTCCTGTACCTGGGCGGCGGCGGCAACGACGGCACGCTGCGCGACACCTCGTTGTCGTCCACCATCTCCAACGGCACGCCTTCGCCGCTGGGGCAGGGCTACGCGGTGGTGTCCGCCGATGCCGGCCACCAGGGCACGAGCGCGAGCTTCGGCGCCGATCCGCAGGCGCGCATCGACCACGCCTACAACGCGCACGACAAGACCGCGCAATCGGCCAAGGCCCTCATCGCATGGCGCTACGGCAAGGCGCCCAACTACTCCTACTTCTCGGGCTGCTCGGGCGGCGGGCGCCAGGGCATGATGTTCTCGCAACGCTTTCCAAGCTACTTCGACGGCATCACGGCCGGCGCCCCGGCCATGCGCGTGTCCAGCGGCGCCACGGTGGCCGCCATGTGGAACAACCGCAAGTTCACCGACATCGCGCCGCTGGGCAGCGACGGCAAGCCCGTGCTGTCGCAGGCCTTCTCCAATGGCGACCTGAACCTCGTGGCGGACGCCGTGCTGGCGGCCTGCGACGCGGGCGACGGCGTGGTCGACGGCATGGTGCAGAACACGCGGGCCTGCCGCTTCGACCCGGCCGTGCTGCAGTGCGCGGGCGCCAAGGCCGACAGCTGCCTGAGCGCGGCCCAGGTCGGCGCGCTCAAGGACGTGTTCGGCGGCCCCAAGACCTCCGCCGGCCAGCCCCTGTACGTGACCCAGCCCTGGGACGCCGGCATCCGCAACGCCGGCTGGCGAGCCTGGACGCTGGGCAGCTCCACCACGTCCACGCCCAACTCGGCCTACAACACCTTGATGCTGGACGCACTGCGCAACGAGTTCTTCACCCCGCCCGACCCCAGCTTCGATGCGCTGGCCTTCAACTTCGACACCGATCCCGCGCGCATGCAGGCCTTCTCCGAGGTCTACGACACCTACCGCGACGACCGCCTGAGCGCCTTCAAGGCACGCAAGGGCAAGCTGATGTTCATCCACGGCATGTCCGACCCCATCTTCTCGGCCGACGAGGTGGTGGAGTACTACGAACGCCTGGCGGCCAACAACGGCGGCATCGCGGCCACGCAGGACTTCGCACGCACCTACCTGGTGCCGGGCATGACGCATTGCTCGGGCGGCCCGGCCACCGACACCTACGACTCGCTGCAGGCCATGGTCGACTGGGTGGAGAAGGGCGTCGCGCCCGACAGCATCGCCGCGCGGGCCAGCGCCAGCAACGCCTACTTCCCGAACCGCACGCGCCCGCTGTGCGCCTACCCCAAGTTCGCCAAGTACAAGGGCGCGGGCAGCATCGAGGACGCGGCCAGCTTCAGCTGCGAGGCCAGTTGACGGTGCAGGGCGGCGCGTCGCCTAAGATCGCGCCGCCCATGACCACCGCCGCCAGTCCCTCTCCACGCCGCAAGCCGGTGCGCGCCGTCAAGCCCGAGGGGCAGTGGCACCACGGCAACCTGCGCGAATCGCTGATCCAGTGGGGCACGCACCTGCTGGACACCGAGGGCAGCGAAGCCATGAGCCTGCGCGCCACGGCCAAGCTCGCCGGCGTCTCGCAGGGCGCGCCGGCCCACCACTTCGGCGACAAGAACGGCCTCTTGGCCGCCATCGCGGCGCGAGGCTTCCGCGACCTGGTCGCGCAGCGCCAGCGCCGGCTCGCCAGCGTGGATCCCGCCGACGGACCGGGCCAGTTGCGCGCGGTGCTGCTGACCTACATCGCGTTCGCGCAGGCCCATCCGGCGCGCTTTCAGCTCATGTTCGGCCCGCTGCTGGGTCGGCGCGACGACTACCCCGAACTCAGGGAGGCCGGCACGGCCTCGTTCGCCATGCTGCGCAGCGTGGTGCTGCCCTTGCTGCCTTCGCCGCGGACCGACACGCTGAGCGAGGACGAGGTGGCCAACATCGTCTGGGCCGCTGCGCACGGCCTGGCCACGCTGCACATGCACGGGCGCGGCGCGCCCATCCGCAGCGGCCCGCGCCAGAGCACCGAGCAGACCAGCGAGGCCCTGGTGCGCTTCTGTCTGCTGGCCATCGCCGGCCTGGCGGCTCCCCCGCGCTGACACCTTGGCGACTTGCGGCACAGGCCGCGTGCTGCTAACCTCGCGGCCAACTAGACAGTGCCTAGTTTGGCGCAACGACGGAGACACCCATGTATCCCACCCTGGTGTTCGCAGAGCAGACCTGGTCGCCCGCCGCGATGGCGGAACTGGCCGACCGCATCAGCGGCGGCCTGCGCGCGCTCGGCGTGGGCGAGGGCGACACCGCGGCCGTGATGCTGCGCAACGGCCCGGCCTACGTGGCCACCACCATCGCCTGCCGGCGCGCGGGCGTCTACCTGGTCTCCATCAACTGGCATTTCAAGGCGGCCGAGGCGGGCTTCCTGCTGGCCGACAGCGGCGCGCGCGTGCTGCTCGTGCACGAGGATCTGCAGGCGCAGATCGCAGGCGGCGTGCCCGCCCACGTGGCCGTGCAGGCCGTGCCCGCCGACGAGACCCAGGGGGAGGCCTGGGCGGCGGCGTTCGCCCAGGGCCAGGCGCCGCTGCCGCCTGCCACCGGTGTGGCCTTCAACACCGTGGTCTACACCTCGGGCACCACCGGCAAGCCCAAGGGCGTGCGCCGGCTGCCGGTGCCGCCGGAACAGCGGGCCGCGCTGGACGCCGCCAGCCAGCAGGTCGGCCGCACGGTCTACGGCCTGACGGCAGCCTCCACGGCGCTGCTCAGCGCGCCCATGTACCACAGCGCCACCATGTCCTTCGTGCTGAGCTGCTGCGGCGCCGGCGCCACGCTGGTGCTGGAGCCCGGCTTCTCGGCCGAGCGCACGCTGGCGCTGATCGAACGCTACCGTGTCACGCAGGCCTACCTCGTGCCGACCATGTACCAGCGCCTGCTGGCCTTGCCCGACGACGTGCGCCGCCGCCACGATCTCTCGTCGCTGCAGCAGGTCTCCTCGACGGGCTCGCCCTGCGCGCCCGAACTCAAGCGCCGCATGATCGCGTGGTTCGGCCCCGTCATCACCGAGGCCTATGGCTCCAGCGAGGCCGGCTACACCACCTTCATCGACAGCGCGAGCTGGCTGCAGCGCCCCGGCTCGGCCGGGCGCGCGCTGGGCGACGCCCAGGTGCGCATCCTCGATGCCGAGGGCCGGCCCGTGCCCGCGGGCCAGATGGGCCTGATCTACGTGCGCCAGCCCGCCATGCCCGACTTCAGCTACATCGGCCGCGACGAAGCCCGCGCAGCCATCGGCCGTGACGGCCTGGTCACGCTGGGCGACATGGGCTACCTGGACGCCGACGGCTACCTGTTCATCTGCGACCGCCAGTCCGACATGGTGATCTCCGGCGGCGTGAACATCTACCCGGCCGAGATCGAGGCCGAGCTGCTGACCATGCCCGGCGTGGCCGATGCGGCCGTGTTCGGGATTCCCGACGCCGAGTTCGGCGAAGGCCTGGCGGCCGCCGTGCAACTGCACCCCGGCGCTGCCGTCGATGCGGCCGCCGTGCAGGCCTGGCTGCGCGAGCGCCTGGCCAACTACAAGGTGCCGCGCACCATCGCCTTCCACGACAGCCTGCCGCGCGAGGACACCGGCAAGATCTTCAAGCGCCGCCTGCGCGAACCCTATTGGGAAGGCGTCGAGCGCCGCATCTGAGTCCGATTCGTTCACACCCTGGAGACCCGTTGCCATGAGCCTGCCCCCCATCCTGTCCGAGCGCCTGCGCCTGCCCGTCGTGGCCTCGCCGCTGTTCATCATCTCCAACCCCGACCTGGTCATCGCCCAGTGCAAGGCCGGCATCGTCGGCTCGTTCCCCGCGCTCAACGCGCGCCCGGCCGATCAGCTGGAGGTCTGGCTGGAGCGCATCACGACCGAACTGGCGGAGTACGACCGCCTGCACCCCGAGGCGCCCTCGGCCCCGTTCGCGGTCAACCAGATCGTGCACCGCTCCAACGACCGGCTCGAGCACGACATGGCGGTCTGCGCGAAGTTCAAGGTGCCCATCGTGATCACCTCGCTGGGCGCGCGCACCGAGATCGACGACGCGGTGCACGCCTGGGGCGGCATCGTGCTGCACGACGTGATCGACAACGCCTTCGCGCACAAGGCCATCGCCAAGGGCGCCGACGGCCTCATCGCGGTGGCGGCCGGCGCGGGCGGCCATGCGGGCTTCCAGTCGCCGTTCGCGCTGGTGCAGGAGATCCGCGAATGGTTCGACGGCCCGCTGCTGCTGTCCGGCGCGATCGCCTCGGGCCGGGCCATCCTGTCGGCCCAGACCCTGGGCGCCGACCTGGCCTACATCGGCTCGGCCTTCATCGCCACGCAGGAGGCCAACGCGGTCGAAGGCTACAAGCAGATGATCGTGGACAGCAGCGCCAAGGACATCGTGCACACCAACCTCATCACGGGCGTGCACGGCAACTACCTCAAGCCCTCGATCCGCAACGCCGGCATGGACCCGGACGCGCTGCCGACCAGCGATCCGTCCAAGATGGACTTCGGCTCCAACCGTCAGAAGCCCAAGGCCTGGAAGGAGATCTGGGGCTGCGGCCAGGGCATCGGCGTGCTGCGCGACGTGCCGCCCGCCGGTGAGCTCGTGGCGCGCCTGGGGCGCGAGTACGACGTGGCCCGGCGCGACTGGGTGCAGCGCGTGCTGCCCGCGGCGGCGCAGCCGGCCTGAACCGTTCAGCGCGCAGGCGGCCTGGCGCCGCGCCGCGCTGCCATCTCCTCGCCCATGGCCTGCTCCTGCGCGGGCGTGAGCCCGGCGTGCACGACAGGGAAGGCCGTGGCTTCTTCGGCCGCCAGGTGCCGGCGGTACAGCGCCGCGAACTGCGTCCAGCGCGCCACGGCGCTGGGCAGGGCCGCTGCGTCGAACGCGCCGTCGACGACGGCCTGCAGATCCGGCCGCAGCCGTGCCCAGTCGTGCTCCATGACCTGGTGGTCGGCACGCAAGCGCGCGGCCAGGCCGGCCTGGCCCTGGGCACGCAACAGCGGCAGCACGTGCAGCTCCTCGTCTTGGTGGTGCAGCGGCGCGGCAATGTCGAAGTAGCGCAGCACGTCGGCCGCCGCGCTGCGGGCCTGGCCGTCGCCACCCCGCTCGTGCAGATGCCGGCCCAGGCGCTCGAGCAGGGCCAGCGAGCGCTCCATGCGCGCATGGCAGGCCGCCAGCATCTCCAAGGGCTGGTCGAAACCGACGCTCGGGCCGGTGTGCAGCAAGGGGTGCGGTGAGGTCATGCGCGAGCGCATTGTCCGCGGCCGCGCGGGCGGGTGCACGCGGCCGCGGGCCTGGACAGGCCGGTGTTTGATCGGCATCAAACGCCGGCCGGTTTCTCAGAAGCCTTCCAGCACGATCTTGCCGCGGGCCTTGCCGCTTTCGATGTGGGCATGGGCGCGGCGCAGGTTCTCGGCGTTGATGCGGCCGTAGTGCTCGCCGATGGTGGAGCGCAAGAGGCCCGTGTCCACCAGCCGCGCCACCTCGGTCAGCAACCGGTGCTGCTCGACCATGTCCGGCGTCTGGAACAGCGAGCGCGTGAACATCAGCTCCCAGTGCAGGGAGACGGCCTTGCGCTTGAGCAGCGAGATGTTGATGCTGCCCGGCTTGGGATCGTCGATCAGGCCGAAGCGCCCCTGCGGCGCGATGAGTTCGGCGATCTGTGCGAAGTGCTTGTCGGTCTGCGTGAGGCCGACCACGTAGCGCGGTGCGGGCAGCTTGGCATCCTTGAGCGCCTGCGCCAGCGGGCGGCTGTGGTCGACCACATGGTGGGCGCCCAGCTTGCACACCCAGTCCTGTGTCTCGGGCCGCGAGGCGGTGGCGATCACGTTCAGGCCGGTCAGGTTGCGTGCGAGCTGCAGCAGGATGGAGCCCACGCCGCCGGCCGCGCCCACGACCAGCAGGCTGTCGGCGCTGGGCGCCGTGTCGCGCGCGATGCCGAGCCGGTCGAACAGCAGTTCCCAGGCCGTGATGGCCGTGAGCGGCAGCGCGGCGGCATCGGCATCCGTGAGGCTGCTCGGCGCCAGCGCTGCGATGCGCTCGTCCACCAGGTGCAGCGCGGCGTTGGCGCCTTGCCGGTCGATGGCGCCCGCGTACCAGACGCGCTGGCCGGGCTGGAACAAGGTGACGGCGCTGCCCACGGCGCGCACGGTGCCCACGGCATCCCAGCCCAGCACCTTCCAGCCGCCGGGCTCGGCGCTGGCGCTGGCGCGCACCTTGGTGTCGACCGGGTTCACGGCGATGGCGCGCACCTCGACCAGCAGGTCGTGCGGGCCGGGTTGCGGGTCGGGCAGGGTCACGTCCTGCAACGCGCGCGGGTCGCTGATGGGCAACGGGCTCTGGTAGGCGATGGCTTGCATGGTGATCTTTCCGAAAAGCAAGGAAGTGGAGCGAGTGTGGCGCGGCGCCGCGTGCGAATACAGCAGCAGCCGCGCGATTCACTTTCAAAGAAAATGGAACGATGACCCGTGTTGCCGATCTCGAACTGCTGGTGCGCGCGGCCGAGCTCGGCAGCCTCACGGCCGCCGCCCGCGCGCTGGACTGGTCGCCGGCCGCGGCCAGTGCCGCCGTCAAGCGCATGGAGGCCGAGTGGGGCGTGCCGCTGTTCGTGCGCAGCACGCGCAGTCTGCGCCCGTCCGCCGAGGGCGAGCGTCTGCTGCCCCATGTGCGCGAGGCCCTGCAGGCCTTGCAGCGGGGCCGCGACGCGGCCCAGGCCCAGCACCAGGCGCTGCAGGGCGAGCTGCAGCTGGCCCTGCCGTCCGACCTGGGCCGCCATGTGCTGCTGCCCTGGCTGGAGGCGTTCCAGCAGCGGCACCCGCGGCTGGCGCTGCGCCTGCACCTGGCCGACCGCAACAGCGACCTGCTGCGCACGCCGATCGACCTGGCCATCCGCTACGGCACGCCCGATGCCGCCACGCAGGTGGCGCTGCCGCTGGCGCCCGACAACCGGCGCGTGCTCGTGGCCTCGCCCGGCTACCTGGCGCAGCTGGGCAGCCCGGCGACGCCCGCGGCGCTCGGCGAGCGCGAGGCCTTGCGCTTCATGTTGGGGGGCGAGGTGCCGGCGAGCTGGCCGCTGCAGGTCGAGGGCCGCTGGTTGCAGGTGCCGGTGCAGGGCCGCCGCTCGGCCAACGACGGCGAGGTCGTCAAGCGCTGGGCACTGGCCGGCCTGGGCATCGCCTACAAGTCCTGGCTGGACGTGGCAGGCGAGCTTGCGGCCGGCCGGCTCGTGCATGTGAACCCGCATTGGCTCGGCGAGGCCTCGCCGCTGGCCCTGGTGGTGCCGGCGCGCCGGCAGCTCACGCCGGCGGTGCGCAGCCTGCGCGACTGGCTGCATGCGCGCTTCGCCGCGATGGCGAAGGGCCAGGGCCTCAGCGCTTGAAGGGCTGGCCGCCCAACTGGTAGCCGGCCTTGATGCCCTTCTTGGCGAACCAGCCCTGGTTCATCTCGAGCACGAAGCGCACGGGCTTGGCCGAGCAGTGCGAATCGGTGGTCTGCGGCTTCATGTCGGCCAGGTTCACGATCACGCCGGCATCGTCGACGAAGGCCGCGGTCAGCGGCAACAGCGTGTTCTTCATCCAGAAGCACTGCACGGCGGGCTCCTCGAAGATGAACAGCATGCCCTCGTGCTGCGGCATCTCCTTGCGGTTCATGAGACCGATCTGGCGCTGTTGCGCCGTGGTCGCCAGTTGCACGTCCAGGTGGTGCATGCCGGCCGTGAGCTGGGTGCGCGGCAGGTCCAGCTGCGGCCCTTCCTGGGCCAGGCCGGCGCCGGCGAAACCGGCGAAGAGCAGGGGGGAGAGCAGGCGAAACAGCAGACGCATGGCGGCGGTCTTTCGGTGACGGCAAAGCGGCCATTCTTCCATGCCGGGCCGTCGCCTGCGCGCCAGCGGGCGGTGAGGGGCGAAGGCTAGAATCGCCGCGCCTTTCGTCCGGTGCGAAGACCGCTGCGCACCGCGTCCCCCGACACAAAAAGCCTGCGCCGGAGTTTCTCCCACCATGTACCAGCACATCGTGCCGCCCGCCCGCGGCCAGAAGATCTCGGTCAACGCCGACCATTCTTTGCGCGTGCCCGACGAGCCCATCATCCCGTTCATCGAAGGCGATGGCGTGGGCCGCGACATCACGCCGGTCATGCGCAAAGTGGTGGACGCGGCCGTGGCCAAGGCCTATGGCGGCCGGCGCGCGATCCAGTGGATGGAGGTTTACGCCGGCGAGAAGGCCACGCGCCTGTACGGCGCCGATACCTGGCTGCCCGAGGAAACCGTGGCCGCCGTGCGCGAGCATGTGGTGGCCATCAAGGGCCCGCTGACCACGCCCGTGGGCGGCGGCATCCGTTCGCTCAACGTCAAGCTGCGCCAGCTGCTGGACCTGTACGTCTGCCTGCGGCCCGTGCGCTACATCCGGGGCGTGCCCTCGCCGCTCAAGGAGCCCGAGAAGACCGACATGGTCACCTTCCGCGAGAACTCGGAGGACATCTACGCCAGCATCGAGTTCGCGGCCCAGACGCCCGAGGCGAAGAAGCTCATCGACTTCCTCGTCAAGGACATGGGCGTCACGACCATCCGTTTCCCCGAGACCTCGGGCATCGGCGTCAAGCCGGTCTCGCGCGAGGGCACGGAGCGGCTGGTGCGCAAGGCGCTGCAGTACGCCATCGACCACGACCGCACGAGCGTGACGCTGGTGCACAAGGGCAACATCATGAAGTTCACGGAAGGGGCCTTCCGTGACTGGGGCTATGCGTTGGCCCAGAAGGAGTTCGGCGCCGAGCGCATCGACGGCGGCCTGTGGTGCCGCTTCAAGAATCCGAACACGGGCAAGTGGATCATGGTCAAGGACGTGATCGCCGACGCCTTTCTGCAGCAGATCCTGATGCGCCCGGCCGAGTACGACGTGATCGCCACGCTGAACCTCAACGGCGACTACATCTCCGATGCGCTGGCTGCGCAGGTCGGTGGCATGGGCATCGCGCCGGGCGCCA
This sequence comes from Pseudorhodoferax aquiterrae, assembly GCF_014652235.1. Classification (GTDB taxonomy): domain Bacteria; phylum Pseudomonadota; class Gammaproteobacteria; order Burkholderiales; family Burkholderiaceae_C; genus Pseudorhodoferax; species Pseudorhodoferax aquiterrae. The sequence goes on along the minus strand of NZ_BMYK01000022.1, from coordinate 82,577 downwards.
ACATGTCCGACACCGTGGCCCTGTTCGAGGCCACGCACGGCACGGCGCCCAAGTACGCCGACAAGGACTATGTGAACCCCGGCTCGCTGATCCTGTCGGCCGAGATGATGCTGCGCCACATGGGGTGGACGGAAGCGGCCGACCGCATCGACCAGGCGATGGAGCAGGCCGTGCTGTCCAAGAAGGTCACCTACGATTTCGCGCGGCTCATGGATGGCGCGACGCAGGTCTCGTGCTCGGGCTTCGGGCAGGTCATGGTCGAGCTCATGTAGGCGCGCATTCGCCACCGTGCGGGCAGCGCAGGGCCGTGGATCTCCGCAGGGGATCCACGGCCTTCGCACTCCTGGGTGCATGGACCGCTGCCGTATCATCGCGCGCCATGCACCGCCTGCGCCGCTCCACCACGCTGGTCCGTCTGGTCCTCGCCTGGTTCGTGCTCGCACTCGGCGTGGCCGTGGCGGCACCCGCGGTGCAGCCCAGGGCCATGGAGCTGGTCTGCTCGGCCAGCGGCGGTGCCAAGCTGGTCGCCGTCGGCGAGGAGGCCGGGCACGACGGCCCGGCCAGCCACCACAGCATCGAATGTCCCTTGTGCCTGGGCGTCACGCCCCCGCCCGCGCCGCAGCGCGCGCAGGGTGGGGCATCGCCGCGGGTGCAGGTTCCGCAGGCCATGGCTGCCGCGCCCGTGGCGGCTGTGGCCGGTGCGCCGCTGCCGCCGCGCGGCCCGCCCGTTCTTTCCTGATCCATCGCCCTTGCGCAGCGCGCCGCGCTTGCGCTGTGCCGCGCCATCGGCCGCGGCGACGACGCCTCGCGCCGCACGCGCCTGGCGACCTTGGAAAGAACTGGAGAACTCTGTGTACCCATCGACCCCCTTCGTGCGGCCGCCCGCGCTGCGGCGGCGCGGCCTGCTCGCTGCCGGCAGCGCCGCGCTGCTGCCCCTGCTCGCGGGCTGCCAGCCCGCGCCGCCCGCCTTCAACGGCATCGACGTCTCGGGCGCCGATTACGGCAAGGACTTCCGGCTGCAGGACCCGTCCGGACGCACCCGCACGCTGGCGGACTTCAAGGGCCAGGCCGTGCTGCTGTTCTTCGGCTTCACGCAGTGCCCCGATGTCTGCCCGACCGCGCTCGCGCGCGCCGCGCAGGCCAGGGCTTTGCTCGGTGCGCTGGGCCAGCGCGTGCAGGTCGTCTTCGTGACGGTGGACCCCGAGCGCGACACGCCAGCCGTGCTGCAGGCCTACACCAGCGCCTTCGACCCGAGCTTCCTGGGCCTGCACAGCACGCTGGAGGAGACCGCCGCACTGGCGAAGAACTTCAAGGCGCACTACAAGAAGGTGCCCACCGGATCGTCCTACACCATGGACCACACAGCCCTCACCTATGTCTACGATCCTGCCGGCCGACTGCGCGTGGTGCTGCGCCACGACCAGAGTGCCGAGCAGTTCGCCCAGGACCTGCGCCGCCTGCTGGCGTGAGCAGCGCCACCACCCCCTAGAAGGAACATTCCCATGACATCCCCACTCCGTTTCCTCATCGCCGCCGCGGCCTGCGCCGCCGGCCTCGCGCAGGCCCAGGTCAGCGTGGACGAAGCCTGGGTCCGCGCCACCGTGCCGCAGCAAAAGGCCACCGGCGCCTTCATGAAGCTCAGCGCGGCCAAGGACAGCCGGCTGGTGTCCGTCTCGTCGCCGGCCGCGCCCGTGGCCGAGATCCACGAGATGGCGCTGCAGGACAACGTCATGCGCATGCGCCAGGTGCAGGGTGTGGAACTGCCGGCGGGCAAGACCGTGGAACTGCGGCCGGGCGGCTACCACATCATGCTGATGGACCTGCCCCGGCAGATGCAGGCCGGCGAGACGGTGCCGCTGACCCTGGTCTTCGAAGGCAAGGACGGCAAGCGCGAAACGCGCGAGGTGCAGGCGCCGGTGCGGCCCGTGAACGCCAGCGCCGCGCCGGCCGGCCACGGCCAGCACAAGCACTGAAGCGCGCGCTGCGCCACGGGGCTCAATCCTGGTCGCGCAGCAGTTGCGCGATGCAGCCGGCCAGCTCCTGCGCGGCGGCGCGCAGCATCTGCTGCGCGGGTGCCGCCGTGGCGAAGTACAGGCTCAGCGTCATGCGCACCTCGGGCTCCACGAGCCGGATGCAGCGCACCGCGTAGCCGCGCGCGATCTTGCGCGCGTAGCCGGCGCTGACCATGTAGCCGCCGTGGTTCTCCACCACCGACAGGGCCGTGGTGGCGCTGCCGATCACGCGCCAGTCGTCCAGCACGAAGCGCCGGTCCAGGTAATGCATGACGTGCAGCACCGCGCGCGAATCCATGAAGATCAGCGGCTTGCCGATGACCTCGGTCCAGGCGATCCGGGCACGCGCGCCGAACTCGGTCCGCGGTGCCACGAAGTACAGCGGCATGTCGCAGATGTCCAGGGTCTCGATGCCGGCGCCGGCCGCGCGCCGCGGGCCCACGGCCAGGTCGAAGGCGCCGCGCAGCAAGGCGTCCTGCAGCGTCTCGGCATCGTGGTCCACGAGCGAGAGCTGAACGCCGGGCCGGCGCTGCATGCACAGGCGCACGGCCGGCAGCAGGAACGAGGCATTCGCGAGTTGCGTGCCGCCGACACGCAGGGCACCCAGGCGGTTGTCGCGGATCGCCGCGGCGCTGTCGGTGCTGCGCTGGTGCGCCAGCACCACATCGCGCGCGGCGGGGCGCAGGATCTCGCCCTGGGCCGTCAGCGCGACCGACTTGGGCGAACGCTCGAACAGCGCGAAGCCGACCAGGTCCTCGGCCTCGCGCACCGTCTTGCTCAAGGCCGGCACCGAGACGCAGAGCCGGTGCGCCGCCAGCGTGAAGCTGCGCAGTTCGGCGACCGCGACGATGGCCTTGTAGTGGCGCAGCGAGAGTTCCGGCATGGCGTGTTGCGCAGGGGTTAACAAGGCTTGCCGAATCGTCAATTGACCGATTCGCGGCGCTTCCTAGACTCGGCCGCTTCCCCAGCTTCCCTGCAGTTTTTCGTATGAACAGTTCCAGAAGGCAGGCCGTCCGGGCCATGGCCGCACTCGTGGGCGCCCGTGCCCTGACCGGCGCGGCGCTGGCCGCCGAGAGCTTCCCGGCGCGGCCGGTCACATTGATTGTGCCCTGGCCTGCGGGCGGTTCGACCGATGCCGTGCTGCGCGCGCTGGCCAAGGCCACCGAGCCGCACCTGGGCCAGCCCATCGTGGTCGACAACAAGCCCGGCGCCGCCGGCACGCTGGGGCCGGCGGTCATGGCCAAGACGGCCAAGCCCGACGGCTACACCGTGAGCCAGGTGACCCAGACGCAGTTCCGGCTGCCGCACCTGCAGAAGGTGTCGTTCGATCCGATCAAGGACTTCAGCTACGTCATCCGCCTGACCGGCTACACCTTCGGCATGGTGGTGGACGCCAAGTCGCCCTGGAAGACGCTGCAGGACTTCATCGCGCATGCGAAGAAGAACCCGGGCACGCTGACCTATGGCTCGGGCGGCACCGGCACCTCGCACCATGTGGCGCTGGCGGTGCTGGCCGAGCGGCTCCAGCTGGACATGCAGCACGTGCCGTTCAAGGGCTCGTCGGAGAACCTCGTGGCGCTGCTGGGCGGCCATGTGGACGCTGCATCGGACTCGACCGGCTGGGCACCGTACCTGCAGTCCGGCCGCATGCGTCTGCTGGCGACCTACGGCCCCGAGCGCGCCAGGAAGTGACCCGAGGTGCCCACGCTAAACGAGCTCGCGCCCGGCCTGGTGTTCGATTCGCCCTACGGCCTGGCGGCTCCTGCCGGCACGCCGGCCGAGCGCATCCAGGTGCTGCACGACGCCTTCCGCAAAGGCATGGAGGAGCCCGAGTTCCTGCGCGTGATGGAGAACTTCGACCAGACGCCGCGCTACATGAACACGGCCGACTACACGGCCGACAACATCAAGACCTTCGCCGACGAGCGCGTCCTGATGCACAAGCTCGGGCTGGCCAAGCCATGACGGACTTCGCACAACAAGGCCTGGACGCCACGGCCCTGGCAGCGGGTCTCGTGCAGGGCGAGTACAGCTGCACGGCGCTGATGCAGGACGTGCTGGCGCGCATCGCGGCGCGCAACCCCGACATCAACGCGGTCTGCCTGGTCGATGCCGACCATGCCGCCGAGCAGGCCGAGGCCAACGACCGCCTGTTGCGCGGCCTGGACACGGCCGCTCGCGCGGCGCTGCTGCGCGAGCGGCCCTTCTTCGGCGTGCCCTCGCTGCTCAAGGACCTGGGCACGGCCGATCCGCGCCTGCCCAGCACCATGGGCTCGGCCTACTTCGGCCAGGTGCGCTTCGAGCGCGAGGGCGATCTCACGGCGCGCTACCGCAAGGCCGGCTTTTCGCTGATCGGCCGCAGCACCTCGTCGGAGCTGGGCCTGAGCCCGACCTCCGAAGGCCCGAGCTACGGCGCGCCCACGCGCAACCCCTGGAACCGCAGGCACAGCGCGGGCGGCTCCAGCGGTGGCGCGGCCGCGGCCGTGGCCGCCGGCATGGTGCCGATCGCACATGGTGGCGACGGTGGCGGCTCGATCCGCATCCCGGCCGCCTGCTGCGGCCTGGTGGGCCTGAAGACCAGCCGCGGCATGACGCCGTTCGGCCCGGCCCGCGGCGAGAGCTGGGGCGGCATGGTGTCCGAGCACATGCTGACCGTGTCGCTGCGCGATTGCGCGGGCGTGCTCGACGTGGCGGCAGGCGCGTCGCCCGGCGCCCCCTATGCGGCCCCGGCCTTCGCGCGCCGCTTCGCCGACGTGGTCCGCGACGTGCAGGCCGGCGCCGCCCTGGCACCGCTGCGCATCGGCATCGTGGCGCAGGACGGCCCGGCGCTGGACGCGGCCGTGCGCGATGCCTATGCGCGCTTCGGCCGGCAGCTGGCGGCACTGGGGCACGACTGCGTGGCGGTGCCGTTTCCGTTCGCGCCGCGTGAGGTCATGCAGCATGTGGTGCCGGTCATCGCGCAGAACGCCTGGGCGGCGATCGAGGCCCATGGCCGGGCCACTGGCACGACCGCGCTGGACGGGCTGCAGAAGACCGTGCAATCCATGGTCCGCTACGCGCAACGCATGACGGCCAGCGACTACGTGCGCCACGTCAACGGCCTGCACGCGCTGGGCCGGCGCTTCGCCGACTACCTGGCCGCCACCGGCATCGACCTGCTGGCGCTGCCCGTGCTGGCGCGCGAGCCGGCGCCGATCGGCCGCTTCGGCCTGGACTGGGACGACTACGAGGACTACCGCTTCGGCGAGGACAGCTTGCTGCAGTACTCGCCGTTCTGCCCGCTGGCCAATGCCACGGGCTGTCCGGCGCTGGCGCTACCAGCGGGGCTGTCGCCCAACGGCCTGCCGCTGGGCATGCAGCTCGTCGCGCCACTGGGGCAGGACGACAGGCTGCTGGCGGTGGGCGCCCAGTACGAGGCCGCGCATCCCTGGCAGCGCTACGCGCCCGGGGCTTGAGGCGTAGAGCTCTCAGCGCCGGCCGAAGGGGGGCTGGCCGCGCCAGTAGCGGATCACCAGCCAGCCGCCCAGCAGGCCGCCCAGGTGCGCGAAGTGCGCCACGCCGCTGGCGCTGCCGGTCACGCCCAGTGTCAGCTCGATGGCGCCGTAGAGCGTCACGAAGGCCCAGGCCGGCATCGGGATCGGCGGCAGCAGCGGCGTGATGCGGCGCTGCGGGAACACCATGGCAAAGCCCATCAGCAGGCCGAACAGCCCGCCCGAGGCGCCCACCGTGGGCGCCATGCTGCCGGCCATGCCGGTGACCAGCAACTGGGCGAGCGCGGCCGTGCCCACGCTGGCGGCATAGAACACGGCCAGCCGGCGCGAACCCCAGACGCGCTCGAGTTCGCCGCCGAACATCCACAGGCCGTACATGTTGAAGGCCAGGTGCATGAGGCTGCCGTGCAGGAAGGCGTAGCTCGCCACCTGCCAGGGCATGAACATGCCCGACTCCAGCGGCCACAGCGCGAACCAGGCGACGATGTCACCGCCCAGCAGCATCTGGAGCACGAACACGCCGATGTTGGCGATGAGCAGGTTCTGGGTCAGTGGTGGCATGGCAGGCATGCTATGCGAGCCGGCTTGGCCGTCCGCCGGCTACGGGTTTGGTGGCGTCAGTAGCTGTCGGAGCGGCCGGCGGCGGCGCGCTGGTCGCGCCACTGGGCGGCGGTGCCGTCGGCACCGTTGCGCAGCAGCAGCATGTCCATGGCCACGGCCACGAACTGCGCACCCTGGGCGATGCAGGCGCGTGCGCGTTCGGCATCGGCCATCAGGATGCCGGGCGCCTTGCCGGCGCGGCGGATGCGGCGGATCGCATCGTCGATGGCGGCGTCCACCTCGGGGTGGCGCGGCTGGCCCGGGTGGCCCATGCTGGCCGACAGGTCGGCCGGGCCGATGAAGATGCCGTCGATGCCATCGATGGCGGCGATCTCTTCGATCCGGGCCAGCGCCTCGCGCGTTTCCACCTGCACCAGCAGGCAGATCTCCTCGTGCGCGTGGTCCACATACCCGGCCGCACGGCCGAAGTTGGTGGCGCGCGTGGAGCCGCCCATGCCGCGCACGCCGGCCGGCGCGTAGCGTGTGGCCTGCACGGCGGCCTGGGCTTCGGCGGCGTTCTGCACGAAGGGCAGCAAGAGGCTGCGCGCACCGATGTCCAGGTAGCGCTTGATCAGCACGGTGTCGTTCCAGGCCGGGCGCACCACGGCCTCCATGGGCGCGGCGCCCGGCGCGGGCGTGGCCGAGGCCACGGCCTGCAGCTGGTTCAGCATCAGCGGCACGTCGCTCGGGGTGTGCTCGGTGTCGAGCAGGCCCCAGTCGTAACCGCTGCCCGCGATCAGTTCGGTCGCGTAGGGCGAAGCCAGCGTGGACCAGATGCCGATCTGCGTGCGGCCTTCGCGCAGTGCGCGTTTGAAGAGGTTGGGTGGCAAGGTGTTCATGTCATGGTTCCGATGCAGCGCCGCGACCATACCCCATGGGATCAGGGTGCGACGCGGCGCAGCCGCTCGGCCAGCGTGGCGCGCGAGAGCTCGCCGATGCGCGCGTCCACGAGCCGGCCCTCGCGGTCGAAGAAGTAGGTCGCCGGCAGCGCGCGGTGGCCGAAGGCCTGGCCGGCGCTGGCCTGGGGGTCGAACAGCAGGTGGTGCAGCTGCAGTCGCTGGCCGGCAAGGTATTGCAGCACCCGCGCCGCACTCTCGCCCTGGTTGGCGAAGACCACGTGCACGTCGGGCCGCTCGGCCTGCAGCTGCTGCAGCGCCGGCATCTCGCGCCGGCAGGGCGGGCACCAGCTGGCCCACAGGTTCAGCACCACGGGCTGGCCGCGGAAGCTGCGCAGGTCCACGGTGCGGCCGTCCACGGCGACGAGCTGCAGGGCAGGCAGGCTGCGCTGCTGCTGCAGGCCATGCCATTGCAGCGCCAGCGTGCCGACCAGCCAGAAGCCGGTGGCCGCGGCCAGTGCGCGCAGGACGGGGCGCCGGTCGGGACGGTGCACGGGCAGCAGCACGGTGGCGGCGAGCCAGCCGCCCACGATGCCGGCCACCGGGCTCCAGCCGCCGTCGCGGATGTCCAGCATGGTCCACGGTGCGGCCAGGTAGGCATCACGGTAGCTCCAGACGAAGGCCAGCCGCGCGCAGAGCAGCGCGGCCAGCAGCACGCCCCACAGCCGCGGCTCGGGGTCCACGCCGAGCGGGCGCGCCAGCCGGCGGGCCAGCCAGAACGCCAGCAGCGCGCAGACCAGCACCAGCAGGAGTGGGGCCGGCAGCACCAGCGGCCCCAGTTGCAGGCCTGCGCTTGTGAAGTGATCGATTGGACTCACGACGGGGTGCCCGCAGGTGCCGGGCAAGGCGCGCCGCGCAGTCCGTATCGAGATACGGACCAGCGGCGCAACGCCGCCCGGTGCCTGTGGGTGCCCCGGCCCGCAGGGCAAGACCCCGCAAACCGCCACTGGAGATGGAAACGGCCTGCGCCGGGGTCTTGCGTGAGTTCAAGCGATTGCTTCACAAGCGCTCAAGTCCATGCGGGCGGGTGGCTGCCGGGCGGCATCGAGGGATGGCGGTAGCCCACCTGGGCCCGGCCCAGCTGCATGGCCGGGCGCACGGCGCAGAGTTCGCCGAAGCCGGACGCGGTGGTTTCCAGGAACGGCGTGCGGTCCGGCATGGCCGCCTGCAGCCCGCCCGGCACGCGGCCCAGGCCGCGCAGCCAGTGGGCGGTCTGCGCCAGCGAGACCTGCACATGCCAGCTGCCGCCTTCGCGCTGCTGGCGCCACAGCGCGGCCGCGGCGCCGAAGGCCATCAAAAAGCCTGTCGCCTCGTCGAGAATCTGCATGGGCATGGGCCGTGGTTGGCCGTCGCCCGCAGCCTCGCCCTCGGCGTGGTTGAAGCCCATGGCCGTCTGCAGCAGCGAGTCGAAGCCGCGCCGCGCGGCCCAGGGGCCTTGCGCGCCGTAGGCCGTCAGCGAAACGCAGACCAGGCCGGGGCGCAGCGCGGCCAGGGCCTCGGGGCCGCATCCCAGGGCGGACAGGCCGCCGGGTCGGTAGCCCTGTGAGAACACGTGCGCGTCGGTCAGCAGCGTGCGCATCTGCGCCTGGCCCGCATCGGTACGCAGGTCGACGTGGGCCGAGCGCTTGCCGCGGCTGGTGTCGGCGATGGCGGCGATGTTGGGCAGCTTGGGGCTGTTCACGAGCAGCACCTCGGCGCCCAGCGCGGCCAGCGCGCGGCCGCCGACCGGGCCGGCCAGGATGCGCGTGAGGTCCAGCACGCGCAGGCCGTCCAGCGGCAGCGCGTCCGCGGCCAGCGGCGGCAGTGCGCGCGGCGGGGCATCGCCGATGCGCGTGAAGCTCAGCAGCGGCTGGGCCGCGACGGCCTGCGCCTGCGGCGTGGCGTCCCACTGGGCGAAGCTGCGCAGCGCGGTGGCGACGAGGCCGCGTTCGGCCGTGGCCTGCTCGAAGTCCAGCGCGCGCCAGTCCAGCAGCGCGCGTTCGGCATCGCTGCGCCGGGCTGTGGCGGGGTCGAGGCCGAGCAGGTGCAGAGCGCCTTCGCGGTGGTGGGCGAAATTGGCGTGCAGGCGCACATGGCCGTCGGCGCAGCGGTACAGGCCCGAGAAGGCGTCCCAGAGATCGGGCGCCTGGCCATCCAGGCTGAACCAGCCGGTGCATTCCACGGCCGCGTGCGCCATGTCCACGGCCACGCGCTGGCGCGGCTGGCCGCGTGCATGGCCCAGCTCGGCCGCGGCCAGCGCCGCGGCCGCCATGCTGGCCTGGGCGGCCCGGCCCACGGCGAAGGAAGAGGGCACGACCGGGTCCTGGCCCCTGAGCTGCAGTTCGGCCAGCGCGGCCTCGGGCAGGCCGGCCAGGTCCCAGATCGCGGCGACGGTGCGGGTGTTGTCCATGGCGATCCTCAGAGCTGGCGGCGCAGCGCGGCGAAGAAGAGTTCGGATTGCAGGCGTTCGCCCAGCGTCTGTTCGCACACGCGCGCGACCAGGGCGGGATCGGCCCGTCGCAGCGGCCGGCCCGTCGACTGGGCCAGCACCTGGGCCATGCAGGCGCGCTCGAGGTAGTAGAGGTCGTCGTAGGCGTAGGCCATGCGGTCGCCGCAGACCACCACGCCATGGTTGGCCAGGAAGGCCACGTCGGCCCCCTGCATGGCGCGCGCGATGCGCTCGCCCTCGGCGCTGTCCAGGGCCAGGCCGTTGTACGCGGGGTCCAGCGCCACGCGGCCATGAAAGCGCATGGCGTTCTGCGAGAGGCAGCTGTCCAGCAGGCCGTCCTCCGTCAGCGTCAGCGCGGTGGCGTAGGGCATGTGGGTGTGCAGCACCACGGCCTTGCCGCACAGGCGGTGGATGGCGGCGTGGATGAACATGGCGGTGGGCTCCACCGCATGGCGGCCCGCCAGGCGCTCGCCATGGGCGTCCACCATGACCACATCGTCGGCCTGCACCTCGGACCACAGCAGGCCGCGCGGGTTGAGCAGGAAGCGCCCGCTGCCATCGGGCAGCTCGACGCTGAAGTGGTTGCAGACGCCTTCGGCCAGGCCATGGTGCGCGGCGGCGCGCAGGGCCAGCGCCAGGTCTTCGCGCAGCGCGGCGACGGCAGGGCTGTTGAAATCGTGCGATTGCATGCGGGGCTCCGAGGGGATGGCGCCGGCCATTCTGGCAGGCCCGGGGCACGCGGGAGGCGGGTGCCTTCCACACGGATGGCCTGCCGTCCGACAGTCCTGGCCCGGGCGGCGCGGCCAGACTGGCGCATGTCCAGGAGATCGCCATGAACATCCGCGAGAAACTGCAGGAACTGAGCATCTACGTCCCCGAGGCCGCGCAGCGCTGCCGGGCGGGCAAGGGCTGCCTCGTCTGGCTGCCGGCCGAGGCCGAGGACGGCTCGCCTGCGCTGTTCCTGATGCCGGTCACACGCGAACAATACGAGGGCCTCATGGCGGCGGGTCTGCTGGGCCCCAACGGCTGGCATGTGGAGCAGCCCTATGTCGAACCACGCGCGCGCTGAACGCAGGCTGCGCCGGGCGCTGCCCTGGGCCTTCGCGCTCGCACTGGCCGGCTGCGGCAGCTGGACCAAGCCGGGGGCCACGCCCGACCAGCTGGAGGCCGACAAGGCGGCCTGCGGCGTCGAGGCTGCCAAGGCCTGGCCGCCACGCCAGATGACGGCACCGACCTGGCCGACCGAGGCGGACCGCAAGTGCACGGACATCTATGGACAAGGGCCCTGCACCCCCCTGGTGCAGCCACCCGGCACGTCCACCGACCTGAACGCCGGCGCGCGCAGCGCCGCCTTCGACCGTTGCCTGCAATCCAGGGGCTACCGCTTCTCGTCCCACTGAGCCGGCCGGCCTCATGCCATGAGCGCGCAGCGCTTGCAGGCCTCTTCGAGCGCCGCGAACAGCGCGCCCGGCTCATAGGGCTTGCGCAGGACAGTGGCCGAGAACTCCTGCAGGTTCTCCGCATAGCCCGTGCTCACCACGATGGCGATGCCGGGCCGCTCGGCCGCGCACCAGCGCGCGAGGTCCACACCGTTCATGCGCCCCGGCATCACCACGTCGGTGAACAGGATGTCGAAGTCGTGGCCTTTCTGCAGCACCTGCAGGGCCTCGTCGGCCGTGGGGCAGTGGCGCACCACACAACCTTCCTCCTCGAGCGCGGAGGCGACCATGCCCGACACCAGCTTGTCGTCCTCGACCATCAGGATGCGCACGCCGGCCAGGGGCGCGGCTGGTGCGGCCGGCGCCGGGACGGCCGGGGCGTCGGCCGGCGTGGCCGCCACCGGCAGGTACAGGCGGATGCGCGTGCCCACGCCGAGCTGGCTGGACAGCACGATGTCGCCGCCCGACTGCTTGGCGAAGGCGTGCACCTGGGCCAGGCCGATGCCGCTGCCCGCGCCCACGGGCTTGGTCGTGAAGTAGGGCTCGAAGGCGCGGGCCTGCACGGCATCGGTCATGCCCGTGCCGGTGTCGGCCACTTCCAGGCGCACGAAGCGGCCGGCGCCCAGGTGCGCGGTCTCGGCCGCCAGCGCCTCTTGCGCGGCGATGGTGATGTGGCCGCCGGCGGGCATGGCGTCACGCGCGTTGAAGACCAGGTTGAGCAGCGCCATTTCGAACTGCACGGCGTCCACGTGCACGGCGGGCAGCGCGGGCTCCAGTGCGGTGCTCAGAACGATGGCCTCGCCAACGGCTGTGCGCGTGAGTTCCTGGCTCTTGAGCACCAGGTCGGGAATGCTCACGGCGCTGGGTTCCAGCAGCTGCACGCGGCCGAAGGTCATGAGCTGCTTGACGAGGTCGCGCGCCTTGGCGACGGCGCGCACGGCGCCGTCCAGCGTGCGGCGCTCCGGTCCGTCGGTCACGCGGCGCAGCAGCAGGTGGTGGGCCGTGACGATGGTTTGCAGCAGGTTGTTGAAGTCGTGCGCGACGCCGGCCGTCAGCCGGCCCACGAGCTCGAGCTTCTGGCTCTGCAGCAGCTGGGCCTGGGCCTCCTGGGCATGGGCCACGGCCTCGCGCACACGGCGCTCCAGCGTGGCGTTGGCCTCCTGAGCGCGCGTGCCGGCCTCGTGCAGTGCTGCGGCCACCCGGTCCACCTCGGAGACCCCGGTCAGCAGCCGCGGCGGCACGCGGTGGTGGGCCAGATCGCCGGCCGCGCCTTGCAGGGCCTCGACGGTGCGGCCGATCTTGCGCGTGCCGCTCAGGGCCAGCAGCAAGCCGAAAGCGAGCAGCAGCGCGGCCGCGCCCACCGCCTTGGCCGACGCCTGCTGGGCCGCGGCGTCGAGCAACTGCATCGGCACCGAGACGATGACCGACCAGCCGTAGGCGTTGCGCGGCGAGAGATAGGTCATGGAGCGCACGCCGTCCAGCGTGGTCGACTCGGCGAAGCCCGTGCCGCCCTCCACGATGCGCTGCTTGAACCGGGGCGAGGCCGAGACGCCGAACCACTTCTCGGGGTCGCGGCTGCGCGCCATGATGACCTGCTCGTCGTCGACGACGACCGCGAGCGCCTGAAACGGCCCTGGGTGGGATTCCAGCGTCTGCTGCAGTGCCGCCGGCGAGAAGGCCACGCCCACGTTGTAGCGTTGGGGCACCATGCCCGGCACCGGCACGAACACCGTGATGGCCGGCATCATGGCCACCGGGGCGTGGCCCACGAAGCGCACCTGCGGTCCACTGTCCGTCAGCGGCAGCGGCTTGATGCGCGGCACACGCGGGCCCGGGTAGGGCGCCTTGGTGTTGAGGATCTGTCCGGCGGGGTCGACCAGCAGGGCCCACGAGGCCGTGCCGGCCGTCGCGCTGCGCGCCTCCTCGTGCAAGCGCGCGAAGTCGCCGCTGCGTGCCTCGGCGGAGGCCGCCAGGGCCTGGGCGAGCACCACGCGCCGGTCGAGCTCACGCTCCATGGCGGTGGCCAGGCGCAGCCCGTACTCCTCCACCTGCCGGCGCGTACCGGCGACCTGCTCGGCGTGCGTGTACCACGTGAGCAGGCCGAAGCCGGCGGCGGCGGGCAGCCAGACCCCGATGACCAGCAACAGCAGGCGCTTTCGGATGCTCATGTCTTGGTATGCGGCGGTGCCCCTCTTGGCGGGTCGCATTATGGGAGCTTCGGCGGCGCCGTGGACCGGCCGCCCGCATCCGCTCCCGCCGGACCTGTTCGCGCAGCCGGCCGGCCAGGGCGCCGCGCGCGGAGGGTCAGACCACCATGCTTGCGTAGACCAGCAGCACCAGTGCCGTGAACGCCAAGGGCAGCGCACGGCCGGCGCGGCTGGTCTGCACGGCCGCATGCCAGTGCTGCGGTGCCCAGGCCCAGGCGCCGGTCGCGCCGACCAGGACCAGAAAGGCAACGACCTGCCAGGGCATCAGGCTTGCAGCGGCGCGGGGGTGCGCTGCAGCGGGCGCGTCTCGATCCAGTGGCTGTCGGGCCCATGCAAGGCCAGGGCCTCGGCCAGCCGTGCCTTGAGGAACCAACGGTTCATCTGGCAGGCCTCCATCCATTGGCAATCGAAGCGCCGGCCGTCGGCGGGGGAAAGTTCAGCGGCGCGCGTGATGCGGATTTGTTGCATGGCGTGAGGAGCGTAACGAAACGCTATGGCGCCCCGCTGTGCGCCAACGGCGATGGCAGCCGTAGGACGGGGCTGACAGCCGCCTGCCGCCCGGTTGCCCGTTTCGCAGGCACCGTGTCGCAGCCCGCACCGGGCAAGGGTTTGGCGCGGATCCCACAAGCTTGTCCACAGGCTTGCCCACGGGAGCCATGGACAAGTTCGCAGCCGCCTGCGCGGCGGCGAGAATCGCGCCGCCCATCCTTCGCCCACCGCTCCATCCACCCGCAGGCCTCCGTGGCGTCCACCGAACTCAAGGGCTTCATCCTGACGCGCCACTGGCGCGATGCGCCCGACGGCACCGACATCGAATACTGGCTGGCCAGCGAGCAGAGGCCGCGCAAGCTGCTGCTGCGCGCCCAGACCTCGGTGGCCTTCGTCGCGGCGCGGCACCGCGATGCCGTCCAGGCCCAGCTCGCCACGCTGCCCGGCCTGCAACTGCGCGAACTAGCGCTGCGCACGTTCGGCCAGGAGCCCGTGCTGGGCGTCTACGCGCGGCAGTTCCGCCAGCTCGGCCGGCTGGCCCGCGCGCTGCAGCCACTGCAGATCCCGCTGTACGAGGCCGACGTGCGCCCGCACGACCGCTACCTCATGGAACGCTTCATCACGGCCGGCGTGGTGGTGGAGGGCGGTCAGCGCGACGGCGACACCATCGTCGACGGCCGGCTGCGGCCCGCGCCCGGCTACCGCCCGCAGGTCAGTGTCGTGTCGCTGGACATCGAAACCAGCGCGACCGAGGCGCTGTACTCCATCGCGCTGGACGGCACCCGCCCGCGCACGGTGCTCATGCTGGGCGATCCACCCGATGCGTCCACCGAGCCGCCGGACTTCACACTGGTGTATTGCGCTAGCCGGCGCGAGATGCTCGAACGGCTGAACGCCTGGTTCGTCGCGCACGACCCCGACGTGGTGATCGGCTGGAACGTGGTGCAGTTCGACCTGCGCGTGCTGCAGAAGGCGGCCGACGCCTGCGGCGTGCCGCTGCTGCCCGGCCGCGGCCGCAAGCCCATCGCCTGGCGCACGCACCCGGGCCAGCAGGGCTACCTGTTCGCGCCGATGCCGGGGCGGGTGGTGGTCGACGGCATCGAGGCGCTGCGCGCGGCGATGTGGAGCTTTCCGTCCTTCAGCCTGGAGTCCGTCGCGCAGGCCCTCTTGGGCGAGGGCAAGGACATCGGCGACGCCTACGACAAGATGGCCGAGATCGAGCGGCGCTACCAACAGGACAAGCCGGCCCTGGCGGCCTACAACATCCGGGATTGCGCGCTGGTGCTGCGCATCTTCGAGAAGGCCGCGCTGCTGCCGTTCGTGCTCGAGCGCGCGCAGGCCACGGGCCTGCAGGCCGACCATTTCGGTGGCTCCATCGCCGCATTCAGCCACCACTACCTGCCGCGCATGCACCGCCTGGGCTACGTGGCGCCCAACGTGGGCGAGATCGCAGCCAAGGCCTACCCGGGCGGCTATGTGATGGACTCGCGGCCGGGCTTCTACGACGCGGTCGTGGTGCTGGACTACAAGAGCCTGTACCCCTCCATCATCCGCACCTTCCTGGTCGATCCCGTGGGCCTGGTCGAGGGCATGCAGGCCGAAGACGCCAGCGGCCTCGTGCACGGGCCGCAGGGCACGCGCTTCTCGCGCGAGCGGCATGGCTTGCCCGAGATCGTGACGGGCTTGTGGCATGCGCGCGACGCGGCCAAACGCGAGGGCAACGCTGCGCTGGCGCAGGCGATCAAGCTGCTCATGAACGCTTTCGCGGGCGTGCTGGGGGCATCCGAATGCCGCTTCTTCAACCCGCGACTGGTCTCGGCCATCACGCTGCGCGGCCACGAGATCATGAAGCGCACGCGCGACTTCGTGGAGCGGCGCGGCTACCGCGCCATCTACGGCGACACCGATTCCATCTTCGTGTGGCTGCAGCGGCCCCATGGCAACGGGGAGGCGCACGCCGTCGCAGCCGGCCTGGTGCAGGACATCAACGCCTGGTGGACCCGCGCGCTGCGTGAGGAACAGGGCCTGGAGAACTTTCTCGAGATCGAGTTCGACACCCATTACGCCAAGTTCTTCATGCCCACCATCCGCGGCTCGGACGTGGGGAGCAAGAAGCGCTATGCCGGTCTCAGCGTGGACGCGCAGGGGCGCGAGGAAATGGTGTTCCGCGGCCTGGAGATGGCGCGCAGCGACTGGACGCCGCTGGCGCGCCAGTTCCAGGAAGGGCTGCTGTCGCGCATCTTCCGCGGCGAGCCCTACCGCGGGTTCGTCGCCGACTACGCCCAGGCGCTGCTGGCTGGAGCCAAGGACGAACTGCTGGTCTACCGCAAGCGCCTGCGCCATCGGCTGGATGCCTACCAGGTCAACGTGCCGCCGCAGGTGCGCGCCGCGCGCCTCGCCGACGAGCACAACCTGCGCATGGGCCGCCCCCCGCAGTACCAGCAGGGCGGCTGGATCCGCTACGTCATGACGCGCGGCGGGCCGGAGCCGCTGGCGCTGCGCCAGTCGGGCATCGACTATGCGCATTACCTTGACAAGCAGTTGCAGCCGATCGCCGACGCCATCCTGCATCCGATGGGCGACAGCTTCGCCGCGCTGACAAGTGCGCAGCGCCGGCTGTTCTAGCCGCGCTCGCCCGCTCTCAGGCCCTGGCCTTGCGCACCAGGCGCCGCTCGCGCTTGGCGCGCGATTCCACGACGATGCGCAACAGCACCAGTCCGCCCAGCAGCGCCAGCTTGGGCAGCAGTTCGCGCGAGGCATGGGCCGTCCAGCGCGAGACTGCTGCGGCCGGCGCCTGCACGGGCTGGGGCGCGGGAGCTGCAGCGGGCTTGCGCGCATCCGCCGCCGTCAGCTGCACGGGCGTGGCCGGCGCGGTGTCCTTGGCCGACCCATGGGCGTGGGCATAGACCTTGGTGAATTCCGCGCCCAGCAGGAAGATCTGCGCCGCGTAGTAGACCCAGGCCAGCAGCACCACGAGCGCGCCGGCGCCGGCGAAGGAATTGGCCAACGCGCTCTTGCCCAGGTACAGGCCGATCAGCAGCTTGCCGACCTCGAACAGCAGCGCGGTGACCACCGCGCCAACCCAGACATCGCGCCAGGCCACCTTGGCCGTGGGCATGAGCTTGAAGATCATCGCGAACAGCACGGTCGTGACGGCCAGCGCGACGCCGGTGTTGAGCACCTGCAGCAGCAGCTCCTGGCCCGGCAGCAGGCCGCCGAGGTAGCTGCCGAACGCGGCCAGCGCGGCGCTGACGGCCAGCGAGACCATCAGCAGGAAGGCCAGCCCCAGGATCAGCCCGAGCGAGAACAGCCGTGCACGCAGCAGGCCCCAGATGCCGCTGGGCTTGTTCGACTCGGGCACGTGCCAGATCCGGTCCAGCGCAGCCTGCAGCTCGCTGAAGACGCTGGTGGCACCGACCAGCAGCACGGCCACGCTGGCGACAGTGGCCCAGATGCCGCTGCCGCTCACGGTGGCGCTGGCCACCATGCCCTCGATGGCCTCGGCCGTTTCCGGCCCCATCAGTGCGGACAGTTGCGCCGAGATCTGCCCGCGCACGGCCTCCGCGCCGAACGCCAGGCCGGCCACGGCGATCACGAGCACCAGCAAGGGTGCGAGCGAGAACAGCGTGTAGTAGGAGATCGCGGCGCCCATGCTGGGCGCGTAGTCGTCGGACCAGGCCACCACGGCCTCTTTGGCCAGCTTCATCCATTGCGCCATCTTCACGGTGTTTCCTCGCTGATCGGTTGCGAAGAGTCTGGTGCGATGGCGCGTGCGCCGCTGTCAGCCGTGCAGCAGCTGCGGTGTCGGTCTTGGGCTGCGCGCGATGACGCGGGCTGGGCGCGCGGGAGGGGGCCGGCGGTCAGGGCGCGGAAAAGAAAAACGGCCCGTGCGGGCCGTTCGTCATTTGTCTTGGCGGAGCAGGCGGGATTCGAACCCGCGGTGGGCTATTAACCCACACACGCTTTCCAGGCGTGCGACTTAAACCACTCATCCACCGCTCCGTGGGAAGCCAGCGATTGTAGCAGTCAATTTGCCGCGTTTTTCTGCGGCCAGGCGTGGCGCTGCAAATCTTCCAGCAAAACGAACTCCAGCGCGCTGATGTGCGTGGACTCCAGCACCACGTGCGGGGCGCAGCCGGCCTCGTGCGCCTCCTTCCAGCGCGCCGCGCACAGGCACCAGCGGTCGCCGGGCTTGAGGCCGGCGAAGCGGTGCTCGGGCCGGGGCGTGGAGAGGTCGTTGCCGCGCAGCTTGGAGAAGGCCAGGAAGGCCGCCGTCACGCGCGCGCAGATGACATGCGCGCCGAGGTCGCTGTCGTCGGTATTGCAGCAGCCGTCGCGGAAGTAGCCCGTCAGCGGCGCGTAGGAACAGGGCACCAGCTCGGAGCCCAGCACGTTGTGCGCCACCGCGTCGCTCATGGTTTGGGCGGCTGCAGCCGCACCATGTTCATGGCCGAGCTGATCAGTGCCGCGGTGTCGGCCATGTTGCTCGGCACGATCAGCGTGGTCGTCGCGTCGGCCGCCACCTTGCTGTAGGCGTTGACGGCCGCCTCGGCCACCTTGAGCTGCACGGCCTCGTTGCCGCCGGGCTGGCGGATGGCGGCGGCCACGCGTTCGATGGCCTGGGCCGTGGCGTCGGCCACGGCCGTGATGGCGGCGGCCTCGCCCTGGGCCTGGTTGATGGCGGCCTGCTTTTCGCCTTCGGAGCGCGCGATGAAGGCCTCGCGCTCGCCCGTGGCGATGTTGATCTGCTCCTGGCGCCGGCCTTCGGAGGCGGCGATCAGCGCACGCTTCTCGCGCTCGGCCGTGATCTGCGCCTGCATGGAGCGCAGGATCTCGGCCGGCGGCGTGAGGTCCTTGATCTCGTAGCGCAGCACCTTGACGCCCCAGTTCAGCGCGGCCTCGTCGATGGCCGCGACGACCTGGGCGTTGATGATGTCGCGCTCCTCGAAGGTCTTGTCGAGCTCGAGCTTGCCGATCACGCTGCGCAGCGTGGTCTGCGCCAGCTGCGTGACGGCCATCAGGTAGTTGGACGAGCCGTAGCTCGCGCGCATCGGGTCGGTCACCTGCAGGTACAGGATGCCGTCGACCTGCAGCTGGGTGTTGTCGCGCGTGATGCAGACCTGGCTGGGCACGTCCAGCGGCACTTCCTTGAGGCTGTGCTTGTAGGCCACCTTGTCGACGAAGGGCAGCAGGAAGTTCAGGCCCGGCGACAGCGTGCTGTGGTACTTGCCGAGCCGCTCGACGACCCAGGCGTTCTGCTGCGGCACGACCTTGATCGACTGCGAGACGAACACCGCGGCGATGACCAATAGAACGATGGCGACTTCCATCCGCGAATCTCCTGCGTTGGGGTGAGAGGGTTTCAGGCCTTGTCGACCATGAGCCGGTTGCCGACCACACCGACCACGCGGTAGGTGCCTGCCACCGGCGGCTGCGCCGCGCGCTGCACCACGGTCCAGCGCGCGCCGCGGTAGTGTACGGAGGCGGTGCCGTCCGGGTTCCAGCGGTCCACAGTCAGCGTCTCGCCGATGTCCAGGTTCAGGTCCGGGTTGCCGCTGGCGCGGTCCTTGCGGCCGCGTGCGCTGCGCACGGCATACCAGATGGCCACCGCGCCACCGCCGGCGATGGCGGCCGTGGCGATCTGCCCGGGCAGGGCCAGGCCCAGGTAGGCGGCCAGCGCCGCGGCGACGAAGCCCAGCGCCAGCATCAGCAGGTAGAAGGTGCCCGTGACCAGCTCCAGCACGATGCAGGCGCCGGCCAGCAGCCACCAGAAGGTCGTATCGGCAATGCCCATGGGCAGGCTCCCTCGTTGCGTTGCGCCGCATTGTGGGTCAAAAGAACCGCCGCCCCACCGTGCGGTCATCCAATGTCCGTACACTTCGCGCCTTTCCATTTCCGCCTGGCCCGGAGCTGCCCATGAAGTTTCGCTTTCCCATCGTCATCATCGACGAGGACTACCGCTCGGAGAACACCTCCGGCCTGGGTATCCGCGCGCTCGCCCAGGCCATCGAAAGCGAGGGCTTCGAGGTGCTGGGCGTGACGAGCTACGGCGACCTCTCGCAGTTCGCCCAGCAGCAAAGCCGCGCCAGCGCCTTCATCCTGTCCATCGACGACGAGGAGTTCAGCGCCGGCCCCGACCTCGACCCCGCGGTGCTGAACCTGCGCAAGTTCATCGAGGAAGTGCGGCGCAAGAACCTGGACGTGCCGATCTACGTGTACGGCGAGACCAAGACCTCGCGGCACATGCCCAACGACATCCTGCGCGAGCTGCACGGCTTCATCCACATGTTCGAGGACACGCCGGAGTTCGTGGCGCGCCACATCATCCGCGAGGCCAAGAGCTACCTGGAAGGCGTGCAGCCGCCGTTCTTCAAGGCGCTGCTGGACTACGCCGAGGACGGTTCCTACTCCTGGCACTGCCCGGGCCACTCGGGCGGCGTGGCCTTCCTCAAGAGCCCGGTGGGCCAGATGTTCCACCAGTTCTTCGGCGAGAACATGCTGCGCGCCGACGTCTGCAACG
Source organism: Pseudorhodoferax aquiterrae (assembly GCF_014652235.1). GTDB lineage: Bacteria > Pseudomonadota > Gammaproteobacteria > Burkholderiales > Burkholderiaceae_C > Pseudorhodoferax > Pseudorhodoferax aquiterrae. Next base: position 62,495 of record NZ_BMYK01000022.1, on the reverse strand, counting down.
CGGTGGAGGAACTGGGCCAACTGCTGGACCACACCGGCCCGGTGGCCGAGAGCGAGCGCAACGCCGCGCGCATCTTCAATGCCGACCACTGCTTCTTCGTGACCAACGGCACGAGCACGTCCAACAAGATGGTCTGGCACCACACGGTGGCGCCGGGCGACGTGGTGGTGGTGGACCGCAACTGCCACAAGTCCATCCTGCACGCCATCATCATGACGGGCGCCGTGCCGGTGTTCATGAAGCCCACGCGCAACCACTACGGCATCATCGGCCCGATCCCGAAGAGCGAGTTCGAGCCGGCGGCGATCAAGGAGAAGATCCGCGCCAACCCGCTGCTGGCCGGCGTGGACGCCGAGACCGTCAAGCCGCGCGTGATGACGGTCACGCAGTCCACCTACGACGGCGTGCTCTACAACACCGAGACCATCAAGGGCCTCTTGGACGGCTACGTCGACACGCTGCACTTCGACGAGGCCTGGCTGCCGCACGCGGCCTTCCACCCCTTCTACGGCGCCTACCACGCCATGGGCAAGCGCCGCGCGCGGCCCAAGGAGTCGCTGGTGTTCGCCACCCAGTCCACGCACAAGCTGCTGGCCGGCATCAGCCAGGCCAGCCATGTGCTGGTGCAGGACTCGCAGCACCGCAAGCTGGACCGACACCTGTTCAACGAGGCGTTCCTGATGCACACCTCGACCAGCCCGCAGTACGCCATCATCGCCAGCTGCGACGTGGCGGCCGCGATGATGGAGCCGCCCGGCGGCACCGCGCTCGTGGAAGAGAGCATCCTGGAGGCGCTGGACTTCCGCCGCGCCATGCGCCAGGTCGAGCGCGAGTTCGGCGCCGACGAGTGGTGGTTCAAGGTCTGGGGTCCGGACGCCCTGGTCGAGGAGGGCGTGGGCACGGCCGACGACTGGATCATCAAGGACGCTGCGGCCGCCAAGTGGCACGGCTTCGGCGATCTGGCCGATGGCTTCAACATGCTGGACCCGATCAAGTCCACCATCGTGACGCCGGGCCTGGACCTGGACGGCAAGTTCGCCGCCGAGGGCATCCCGGCCAGCATCGTGACCAAGTACCTGTCCGAGCACGGCATCATCGTGGAGAAGACCGGGCTGTACAGCTTCTTCATCATGTTCACGATCGGCATCACCAAGGGCCGGTGGAACACCATGCTGGCGGCGCTGCAGCAGTTCAAGGACGACTACGCCAAGAACCAGCCGATGTGGCGCATCATGCCGGAGTTCTGCCAGCAGCACCGCCGCTACGAGCGCATGGGTCTGCGCGACCTGTGCCAGCACGTGCACCAGCTCTACGCCAAGTACGACATCGCACGCCTCACGACCGAGATGTATCTGTCGGACCTCACGCCCGCGATGAAGCCCAGCGATGCCTACGCCCACATCGCGCACCGCAAGACCCAGCGCGTGCCGATCGACGAGCTCGAGGGCCGCATCACGACCAGCCTGGTCACGCCGTACCCGCCCGGCATCCCGCTGCTGATCCCGGGCGAGGTCTTCAACAAGAAGATCGTCGACTACCTCAAGTTCTCGCGCGAGTTCAACCTGCTGTGCCCGGGCTTCGAGACCGACATCCACGGGCTCGTGGAAGTCGAGGACGAGAACGGCAAGGTCAGCTACTTCGCCGACTGCGTGGCCGAGGGCCAGCCGATGTCCGAGGCCGAGAAGGTCACGCGGCCCGAGGACATGATCCAGGTCGGCAACGACGGCCCCTACAGCCGCACGATCTGATTCTCAGGCGTCGTCGCCGCGCACGCGCAGGAAGCGCGCGTGGCGCGGCAGGCCGCTCGCGTTGAGCCCGTTGTAGCGGTAGGTCACGAGGGCGCCGACAGGGGGCGGATCGCGCCGCTGCGCATCGCTGAAACCGCCGCCGAGCCTGAAGCGCAGCCCTTCGCCCGTTTCCACGAGCAGGGCGCCCAGGCGGCCCGCGTGTTTGCCCTGGCCGGGCAGGTGGGCGAGGACGCGGGCTTCGGCATCGTCGTAGGGCTTGAACTTGAGCAGGTCGTCGCTGCGCTCGCTGCGGTAGGGCGCGCTGCCCAGGTGCAGCACGAGGCCTTCGCCGCCTTCCCGCACCACGCGGTCGCGCTGCGCCTGCAGGGCTGCGTGGGTGGTGGCGCGCTGCTGGGGCACGGCGACGATCCAGGGCGCCGCGGCGATCGGCAGCAGTTGCTGCAAGCGCGCGAGCCGGGCATCGAAGTCGCCCGGTGCGGCCGGCAGATCGAACACCATGAAGCGCATGGCGCGCCAGGCCGCGTCGTCCGGCTGCTGGCTGCGCACGGTGGACAGCGCATGCTCGAAGCGGCCGCGGCCGGCCCAGAGTTCGCCGTCCATGGGCACGGCGGGCAGCGGGGCCGTGAACCACGCCGGGGCCATGACGCGCTGGCCGCCGCGTGTCCAGAGGGCCTGGCCGTCCCAGTAGCCGCGCAGGCCATCGTATTTCTCGCTGACCCAGTAGCCGGCCAGCGGCATGCCGCGCCGGTAGACATTGGCCAGCATGAGCCTGGGCGGCGCGGCCCAGGCCGGCACCAGGACGCTGCCCAGCGCTGCCAGCAGCAGCGCGCGGCGGCGCTTATTCGCCGTCGATGCCGCCGACGACCTGGCTGAAGCCGCCGTCCACATAGGTGATCTCGGCCGTCACGCCACCGGCCAGGTCCGACAGCAGGAAGGCGGCGACGTTGCCTACGTCCTCGATGGTCACGTTGCGGCGGATCGGCGAGACCGCGGCCACGGCCGGCAGCAGCTTGCCGAAACCCTTGATGCCGCTGGCGGCCAGGGTCTTGATCGGCCCCGCGGAGACGCCGTTCACGCGCACGCCCTTGGGGCCCAGCGAGCCGGCCAGGTAGCGCACCGAGGCCTCGAGCGAGGCCTTGGCCAGGCCCATGGTGTTGTAGTTGGGCACGGTGCGCACGGCGCCCAGGTAGGTCAGCGTGAGCAGGGCCGCCTTGTCGTTGAGGTAGGGCAGCGCGGCCTTGGCCATGGCCGGGAAGCTGTAGGCGCTGATGTCGTGGGCGATCTTGAACGCCTCGCGCGACAGGCCTTCGAGGAAATCGCCCGCGATGGCCTCACGCGGCGCGAAGCCGATGCTGTGCACGAAGCCGTCGAACTTGGGCCAGGTCTGGGCCAGGTCCTCGAACAGCTTGGCGATCTGGGCGTCGTCCCCCACGTCGCAGTCGAAGATCAGCTGGGAACCGAACTCGGCCGCGAACTCGGTGATGCGGTCCTTGAAGCGCTCGCCCACGTAGCTGAACGCCAGTTCGGCGCCTTGCTCGTGGCAGGCCTTGGCGATGCCGTAGGCGATGGAGCGGTTGGACAGCACGCCGGTGATCAGCAGCTTCTTGCCAGTCAGGAATCCCATGGGTTCTTCTCGTTCGTTGCGGTGGAGCCTGCCGACGGCACCTGTTCAGGGCTTGTCCGAGGGGGCAGGGCGATTGGTGCAGAATTGTCGCATGCGATTTCTGTGGCTCTGCTTGGCGTTCGCGGCATCGGCGCCGGCCTGGGGAGCCCACGCTTATGCCCAGTTCGGCGACATCAAGTACGGCCCGGACTTCAGCCATTTCTCGTACGTGAACCCGGATGCGCCCAAGGGCGGCGAGATCCGCATGGTGCCGCCCACGCGGCCGACCAACTTCGACAAGTTCAATCCGTTCACGCTCAAGGGCACGGCGCCCTACGGCATCGGCGGACTGCTGTTCGAGAGCCTGCTGACCGGCAACATGGAGGAGCCGACGACCGCCTACGGCCTGCTGGCCGAGGACGTGGAAGTGGCGCCCGACAAGCTCTCGGCCACCTTCCGCATCCGGCCCGAGGCGCGCTTCCACGACGGCTCGCCCGTGCAGGCGGCCGACGTGGTGCACTCCTACGAGATGCTGGTCGGCAAGCTCGCGGCGCCGCAGTTCCGCGTGATCTATGCCGAGGTCAAGCGCGTGCGTGCCCTGTCCGAGCGGGTGGTGCGCTTCGAGTTCGCCCGGCCCAATCCCGAGCTGCCGTTGGTGGTGGGAAGCATGGCGGTGTTCAGTCGGCAGTGGGGTGGCGGCAAGCCCTTCGACCAGATCACGACCGACGTGCCGATCGCCTCCGGGCCCTACCGGATCGCCAACCCGCGCCTGGGCCGCGACATCACCTACCAGCGCGACCCGAACTACTGGGGCAAGGACCTGGCGGTGCGGCGTGGCCAGTTCAACTTCGACCGCGTCACCTACAAGATCTACCTGGACGAGACGGCGCGCTTCGAGGGCTTGAAGGCCGGGGAGATCGACTTCATGCGCGAGTTCACCTCGCGCAACTGGGCGCGCCAGTACTACGGCCCGCAGTTCGACCGCGGCGACCTCGTCAAGCGCGCATTCGAGAACCGCAACCCGGGCGACTTCCAGGGCTTCGTGTTCAACCTGCGCAAGGACAAGTTCAAGGACGTGCGCGTGCGCCAGGCCATCGGCCTGGCCTACGACTTCGAGTGGCTGAACCGCCAGATGTTCTACAACCTGTACCAGCGCGTGCAGGGCTGGTTCCCGAACAGCGAGTTCCATGCCGAAGGACTGCCCGGGCCCGACGAACTGGCCCTCATGGAGCCGCTGCGCAGCAAGCTGCGGCCCGAGGTGTTCGGGCCCGCGCTGGTCTCGCCCAGCACCGCGCCGCCGGGCAGCCTGCGCGAGAACCTGCGCCAGGCCCAGCGGCTGTTGGCCGAGGCCGGCTGGACCTACCGCGACGGCGCGCTGCGCAACGCCAAGGGCGAGCCCTTCACGATCGAACTGCTCAACGACCAGCCCGGCCTGATCCGCGTGATCACGCCGCTGCAGGGCAGCCTGCGCAAGCTCGGCATCGAGATGAGCTTCCGCACGGTGGACTTCTCGCTGTCGCAGCAGCGCATGGACAGCTTCGACTTCGAGATGACCACGATCCGCCTGCCAGGCACCTCGGCCCCGGGCGGCGAGCTCATCGAACGCTTCGGCTCGGAGGCGGCCAAGACCAACGGCTCGTCCAACATCTGGGGCATCGCCGACCCGGGCGTGGACGCCATCGTCGCCAAGGTCGTGGCCGCCACCACGCGGCCCGAACTGACCACGGCCATGCGCGTGCTCGACCGTGTGCTCTCGCATGGCCACTATTCCATCCCGCAGTACTTCGGCGGCCCGTTCCTGATCGGCTACTGGCCCAAGCGCTTCGTGCTGCCCGACACCATCCCGCCCTACTACGATGCCGGCACCTGGGCCGCATCGACCTGGTGGGCGTCCGACCTCAACAAGTAAGCGAGACCTCCGCGCGTGGCAGCCTACATCTTCAAGCGTTTGTTGCTGATGCTGCCCACGCTGTTCGGCGTGCTGCTGCTGACCTTCGTGGTGATCCAGTTCGTGCCGGGCGGCCCGGTGGAGCAGATGGTGGCGCAACTGCAGGGCCGCGATTCGGGCGGGGAGGGCGCGGCCGCGAGCGGCGCCGGCTACCGCGGCCGCCAGGGCCTGGACCCGCAGCGCATCGAAGAAATCAAGGCCTTCTACGGCTTCGACAAGCCGGCGCCCGAGCGCTTCTGGCGAATGCTCAAGTCCTTCGCGCAGTTCGACCTGGGCCAGAGCTTCTACCAGCGCAAGGGCGTGTGGGAGCTCATCAAGGAAAAGATGCCGGTGTCCATCAGCCTGGGCCTGTGGACCTTCTTCATCAGCTATCTGATCGCCGTGCCGCTGGGCGTGGCCAAGGCCGTGCGCGCAGGTTCGCGCTTCGACTTCGTGACCACGCTGATCGTGCTGGTCGGCTACGCCATCCCGGGCTTCGTGCTGGGCGTGGCCTTGCTCGTGGTGTTCGGCGGGCAGCTGCAGTGGTTCCCGCTGCGCGGACTGGTCTCGTCGAACTGGGAGCAGATGTCGTGGGGCGCGCGCATCGTCGACTACCTCTGGCACATCACGCTGCCGGTCACGGCCATGGTGCTGGGCAGCTTCGCGGTGACGGCCATGCTGACCAAGAACTCCTTCCTCGAGGAGATCCGCAAGCAGTACGTGTTGACGGCGCGCGCCAAGGGTCTGGACGAGCGCCGCGTGCTCTGGAAGCACGTGTTCCGCAACGCATTGATCCCCATCATCACGGGCTTTCCCGCGGCCTTCATCGGTGCCTTCTTCACCGGCTCGCTGCTGATCGAAACGCTGTTCTCGCTCGACGGCCTGGGCCTATTGAGCTACGAGAGCGTGATCCGGCGCGACTATCCGGTCGTGCTCGGCACGCTGTTCTTCTTCACGCTGATCGGCCTCGTGACCAAGCTGCTCAGCGATCTGTCCTATGTGCTGGTCGATCCGCGGGTGAAATTTGACTAGCAGCACCATGCCGCCCATCGCCTCGGCCTCGGCAGCGCCGACGGCCGAACCCCGCCATCTCTCGCCCGGCCGCCGCGCCTGGCAGCGCTTTCGCCGCAACAAGCTGGGTTTCTGGAGCCTGGTCCTCTTTGCCACGCTCGTCGTGCTGAGCCTGTTCGCCGAGGTGCTGTCCACCGACAAGCCGCTGGTCGTGCGCTACGAGGGCCAGACCTATTACCCGGTGCTGCGCGATTACTCGGAGAAGGTCTTCGGCGGCGACTTCGAGACGCCGGCCGACTACCTGGATCCGTTCATCCGCGAGCGCATCACCAGCGGCGGCAACTGGGCCGTCTACGCGCCCAACCCCTATGGCCCGCGCACGCTGAACTACTTCGCGAGCAAGCCCAACCCGGCCGCGCCCTCGACCGAGAACTTCTTCGGCACCGACGACCGCGGGCGCGACCTGCTGGCCCAGCTCATCTACGGCTTTCGCGTGAGCGTGCTGTTCGCGCTCGCGCTGACGGCCATCGGCGTGGTGCTGGGCGTGCTGGCGGGCGCCATCCAGGGCTACTTCGGCGGCAAGACCGACCTCGCGTTCCAGCGCTTCATCGAAATCTGGGGCTCCATGCCCGAGCTCTACCTGCTCATCATCTTCAGCGCCATCTTCGCGCCCAGCGTGGCGCTGCTGCTGGTGCTGCTCTCGCTGTTCGGCTGGATGGGGCTGTCGGACTACGTGCGGGCCGAGTTCCTGCGCAACCGGCAGATGGACTACGTGCGCTCCGCGCGCGCGCTGGGCGTGTCCAACGTGCAGATCATGTGGCGCCACATCCTGCCCAACTCCATGGTGCCGGTCGTGACCTTCCTGCCGTTCCGCATGAGCGCGGCCATCCTGGCGCTGACCTCGCTGGACTTTCTGGGCCTGGGCGTGCCGCCCGGCACGCCCTCGCTGGGCGAGCTGCTGAGCCAGGGCAAGGCCAACATCGACGCCTGGTGGATCTCCATGTCCACCTTCGGCGTGCTGGTGCTCACGCTCTTGCTGCTGACTTTCATGGGCGACGCGCTGCGCGATGCGCTCGATCCGCGAAAGGCCGAAAAATGACCCAGCCGCTGTTGCTCAATGCCAAGCAGCTGCAGGTGTCCTTCGGTGGCCACACCGTGGTGCATGGCGTGGACTTCGCGCTGGCCCCGGGCGAGAAGCTCGCGCTGGTGGGCGAATCCGGCTCGGGCAAGACCGTCACGGCGCTGAGCCTGCTGCGCCTGGTGCCGGACGCGCGCGTCACAGGCCAGGCCCTGTTCCAGGGCCGGGGGGGCTGGACCGACCTCGTGACCCTGCCAGAGCGCGACCTGCGCGCGATTCGCGGCCAGGAGATCGCCATGATCTTCCAGGAGCCGATGACGGCGCTGAACCCGCTCTACACCGTGGGCGAGCAGATCGCCGAGGTGCTGCAGCTCAAGCAGGGCCTGCTGCGCGGCGAGGCCTGGCGCGAGGCCGTGCGCCTGCTCGGCGACACCGGCATCCCCGAGCCCGAGCGGCGTGCCGGTGCCTATCCGCACCAGCTCTCGGGTGGCCAGCGCCAGCGCGCCATGATCGCGATGGCGCTGGCCTGCAAGCCCGCGCTGCTGCTGGCCGACGAACCCACCACGGCGCTGGACGTGACGCTGCGCGGCCAGATCCTGGACCTGCTGTCGGACCTGCAGCGCGGGAACGGCATGGCCGTGCTGCTGATCACGCACGACCTGAACCTGGTGCGCCGCTTCGCCGACCGCGTGGCTGTCATGGAAGCCGGCCACATCGTGGAGCAGGGCCCCGTCGAACAGGTCTTCGCCCAGCCCAGGCACCCCTACACCCGCCGCCTGATCGACAGCCGGCCGCAGCGCGACGTGCAGGAAACCCCGGCCGAGGGCGCGCCCGTGCTGCGCGCCGAAGGCCTGCGCGTGAGCTACCCCGTCACGCTGCCCGGCATCGCGGGCTGGTTCCGCAAAGGCCGCTTCGAGGCCGTCAAGGGTGCGGACTTCGCCGTGCCGCCGGGCCGCACGCTGGGGGTGATCGGCGAGTCGGGCTCGGGCAAGTCCACGCTGGCGCTGGCCGCGCTGGGCCTGCTGCCGTGCCAGGGGCGGCTGGACGTGGCCGGCGGTGCCTGGGGCGGCGGCCGCCGTGCCGAGCTCGCGCTGCGCCGTGCCGTGCAGGTGGTGTTCCAGGACCCTTTCTCCTCGCTGTCGCCGCGCATGACCATCGAGGAGATCGTCGGCGAGGGCCTGCGCGTGCATGCGCCGGCGCTCACGCCCGAGCAGCGCCGCCCGCGCGTGCAGGCCGCGCTGGCCGACGTGGGCATGACGGCAGAGCGCTTTCCGAGCCTGCTGCAGCGCTATCCGCACGAGTTCTCGGGCGGCCAGCGCCAGCGCATCGCGATCGCCCGGGCGCTGATCGTCGAGCCCACGCTTGTGGTGCTGGACGAACCCACCAGCGCGCTGGACGTGACGATCCAGAAGCAGGTGCTCGAGCTGCTACAGAAACTACAGCGCTCGCGCGGCCTGGCCTACCTGCTGATCACACACGACGTGGACGTGGTGCGGGCCATGGCGCACGACGTGATCGTCATGAAGGACGGTGCCATCGTCGAATCCGGCCCGGCCGACCGGCTGCTGGACCACCCCGAACACCCCTATACGCGCAGTCTGGTGGCGGCCGCCGCACCTGTGGGTGTACACAGCGCGCCCAATTTGGGCTAGAATCCGCGCTTCACGACCAAATGGGCGGGTAGCTACCGGCCCATTTTTTTTGGTCGCTTGATTTTGGGGCTTGGGCAAGCACATAGGCAGGCAGTTTGGACTGCGGTGCCGTCGCCTGTTTTGCCCAAGTCGTGTCGGTGGTGTGTGTTGTTCGGGCAGATGGCCCAAAGGAGAGCCGTGGCGTTGCAGGAGCTGGTGACCAAGACCGTCGAAGGTCTGGGATACGACTTGGTGGAGATCGAGCGCTCCGCCGGGGGCTTGCTGCGCATCACGATCGACCATCCCTGGGTGCCTGGCACCGAGCAGTTCATCACGGTCGAGGACTGCGAGAAGGTCACGCGCCAGCTGCAGTTCGGCCTGGAGGTCGAGGGCGTGGAATACCGCCGGCTCGAAGTGTCCTCGCCCGGCATCGACCGCCCGCTGCGCAACGAAGCCGATTTCGAGCGCTTCGCCGGCGAACTGGTCGACCTCACGCTCAAGGCCCCGCTGGGCACCGCCGCGGGCGGCCAGGTGGCCGCCAACCGCAAGAAGTTCCGCGGCCGGCTCGAACGCGTGGCCGCTGCCGCCGAGGGCCAGCCGGCGCAATGGCAATTGCTGTGGAGCGACGAGCCGCCCGCGCCCAAGCCCGGGCAGAAGCCTTCGCGCAAGAAGGTCGAACTGCCGGTGCACGTGCTGGGCTTCACGCTGGATGAACTGCGCGATGCCCGGCTGGCGCCGGTGGTGAATTTCAAGGGCCGCGGCAACAGCGCGGCCGCCGAAGAATGAGGGACACCCCTGGGATGTCCCCGCAACGAATGAAGACTGCAGGAGAAGCATGACATGAACCGCGAAATGCTGATGTTGGTCGACGCGATCTCGCGCGAGAAGAACGTGGAGCGCGATGTCGTGTTCGGCGCGGTCGAGGCCGCCCTGGCCCAGGCCACCAAGAAGCTCTACCAGGGCGACGTGGACATCCGCGTCGCCGTGGACCGCGACAGCGGCGTCTACGAGACCTTCCGCCGCTGGTTGGTCGTGCCCGATTCCGCCGGCCTGCAGAACCCGGAGGCCGAGGAGCTGTACTCCGACGTCAAGGAAGACATCGCCGACATCGAAGAGGGCGACTACATCGAAAAGCCGGTGGAGTCGGTGCCGATCGGCCGCATCGGCGCGATGGCGGCCAAGCAGGTGATCCTGCAGAAGATCCGCGACGCCGAGCGCGAGATGCTGCTCAACGACTTCATGAGCCGTGGCGACAAGATCTTCGTCGGCACCGTCAAGCGCATGGACAAGGGCGACATCATCGTCGAGAGCGGCCGTGTCGAAGGCCGGCTGCGCCGCAGCGAGATGATCCCCAAGGAGAACCTGCGCACGGGCGACCGCGTGCGGGCCATGATCATGGAGGTCGACCTCACGCTGCGCGGCGCGCCCATCATCCTGTCGCGTTCCTCGCCGGCCTACATGGTCGAGCTGTTCCGCCAGGAAGTGCCCGAGATCGAGCAAGGTCTGCTGGAGATCAAGTCCTGCGCCCGCGACCCGGGCTCGCGTGCCAAGATCGCCGTGGTCTCGCACGACAAGCGCGTGGACCCGATCGGCACCTGCGTCGGTGTGCGCGGCACGCGCGTCAACGCGGTCACCAACGAACTGGCCGGCGAGCGCGTGGACATCGTTCTGTGGAGCGAAGACCCGGCGCAGTTCGTGATCGGCGCACTGGCCCCGGCCAATGTCTCGTCCATCGTGGTGGACGAAGAGCGCCATGCCATGGACGTGGTGGTCGACGAGGAGAACCTCGCGATCGCGATCGGCCGTGGCGGCCAGAACGTGCGCCTGGCGGCCGAGCTGACCGGCTGGAAGATCAACATCATGGACGCCGCCGAATCGGCGCAGAAGCAGGCCGAGGAGACCGACTCCAGCCGCCGGCTGTTCATGGAAAAGCTCGATGTGGACGAAGAGATCGCCGACATCCTGATCTCCGAAGGCTTCACCAGCCTGGAGGAAGTGGCCTACGTGCCGCTGCAGGAAATGCTGGAGATCGAAAGCTTCGACGAAGAGACGGTCACCGAGCTGCGCGCCCGCGCCAAGGACGCGCTGCTGACCATGGAAATCGCCAAGGAAGAAGGCGCGGAAGGGGTGTCGCAGAACCTGCGCGACCTCGAAGGCCTGTCGGCCGAGATGATCGACAAGCTCCAAGCGAACGGGGTGAACACCCGCGACGATCTGGCCGACCTGGCCGTCGACGAACTCACAGATATCACAGGCCAGTCCGCGGACGAGGCCACGGCCCTGATCATGAAGGCGCGCGAGCACTGGTTCTCCAGCGACGCCGCTTCGCATGAGTAATGGCTATGAAAGGTTGCGCAGTACATGTCCACCACCACCGTCGCTGAATTCGCCTCCGAACTGAAGAAGCCCGCCGAGACCCTGCTGGAACAGCTCAAGGGCGCTGGCGTCGCCAAGTCTTCCTCGGCCGACACCCTGTCCGAGACCGACAAGCAAAAGCTGCTGAGCTACCTGCAGGCCAGCCATGGCACGCAGAGCGCCGAGCGCAAGAAGATCACGCTGGTCAAGAAGTCGACCACCGAGATCAAGCAGGCCGACGCCTCCGGCCGCGCCCGCACCATCCAGGTCGAGGTGCGCAAGAAGCGCACCTTCATCAAGCGCGACGACGCTGCCGAAGGCGAAGTGCAGACCGAGGGCCACGAGGAAGCCGAGCGCGCCGCCGCCGAGCGTGAAGAGGCCGAACTTGCCCGCCGCGAGGAGGAAGCCCGCCAGCAGGCCGAAGCCCTGCGCCGCCAGGAAGAAGAACTGGCCGAGCAGCGCCGCCAGCGCGACGAGCAGGAGCGCCGCGACCGCGAGGCCGCCGAGCAGGCCGAGCGCGAAGCCGCTGCCGCCGCCGCGGCGGCCGAAGCCGCACGCAAGAGCGCCGAGCAGGCGCAGGCCCAGGCCGACGCCGCCCGTGCCGCCGAGGCCAAGCCCGCGGCGGCTCCGGCGCCCGCGCCCGCGCCCGCACCTGCTGCAGCCCCGGCACCCGACAAGGCGGCGCCCGCTGCGGCCGCTCCCGCTGCCGCCAAGGCCCGCGCCGACGAGGAAGCGGCACGCGCCAACGAACTGGCCGAGCGCCGCCGCAAGGCCGAGGCCGAGGCGGCCGCCATCCGCTCCATGATGGCTGCACCCAAGAAGGTGCTGGTCGCCAAGAAGGAAGAACCCAAGCCCGTCGCCAAGCCGGCCGAAGCGGCCAAGCCCGGCGTCAAGGGCACGCTGCACAAGCCCACCACGCCTGGCGCGCGCCCGGCCGTGGGCGCACGCCCGGGTGCGCCGGCCCCGGCCGGCCCCGGCGGTGGTTCCGGCAAGGAAATCAAGTCGGCCAAGACGTCTTCCGCCTGGGCCGGCGATCCGGCCAAGAAGAAGGCGATCCCGACGCGCGGCGACTCCAGCGGCGGCGTGGGCCGCGGCAACTGGCGCAGCGGCCCGCGTGGCCGCCGTGGCGACAGCCGTGACCAGCGCGACGACCACATGCAGTCCGCACCGGCGGAAGCCCGCGTCATCGAAGTGCACGTGCCCGAGACCATCACGGTGTCCGAGCTCGCGCACAAGATGTCGATCAAGGCGTCCGAGGTCATCAAGCACCTCATGAAGCTGGGCCAGATGGCGACCATCAACCAGCCGCTGGACCAGGACACGGCCATGATCGTGGTCGAGGAAATGGGCCACAAGGCCGTCGTGGCGGCGCTGGACGATCCGGAAGCCTTCACCGACGAGGAAGCGCAAGGCCACCAGGCCGAGGCGCTGCCGCGTGCGCCCGTGGTCACCGTCATGGGCCACGTGGACCACGGCAAGACCTCGCTGCTGGACCGCATCCGCACCACCAAGGTGGCGGCGGGCGAGGCCGGCGGCATCACGCAGCACATCGGCGCCTACCACGTCGACACGCCGCGCGGCATGGTGACCTTCCTGGACACCCCGGGCCACGAGGCCTTCACGGCCATGCGTGCGCGTGGTGCCCAGGCCACCGACATCGTGATCCTGGTGGTGGCGGCCGACGACGGCGTCATGCCGCAGACCAAGGAAGCCATCAAGCACGCCAAGGCGGCCGGTGTTCCCATCGTCGTGGCGATCAACAAGATCGACAAGCCCGAAGCCAACAGCGAGCGCGTCAAGAGCGAGCTGGTCGGCGAAGAGGTCGTGCCCGAGGAGTTCGGCGGTGATTCGCCGTTCGTCGAGGTGTCGGCCCGCACCGGCCAGGGCATCGACGAGCTGCTCGAGCAGGTGCTGCTGCAGGCCGAAGTGCTGGAACTGAAGGCGCCGGTGGAAGCCGCCGCCAAGGGCCTGGTCATCGAAGCCCAGCTCGACAAGGGCCGCGGCCCGGTCGCCACCGTGCTGGTGCAGTCCGGCACGCTCAAGATCGGCGACGTGGTGCTGGCCGGCTCGACCTCGGGCCGCGTGCGCGCCATGCTCGACGAGGACGGCCGCCCCTCCAAGGAAGCCGGCCCCTCGATCCCGGTCGAGATCCAGGGTCTCACGGAAGTGCCGCAGGCGGGCGACGAGTTCATGGTCATGGCCGACGAGCGCCGTGCCCGCGAGATCGCCACCTACCGTGCCGGCAAGTTCCGCAACACCAAGCTGGCCAAGCAACAGGCCGCCAAGCTGGAGAACATGTTCTCCGACATGACGGCGGGCGAGGTCAAGACGCTGCCCATCATCCTCAAGGCCGATGTGCAGGGTTCGCAGGAAGCGCTGTCGCAGTCGCTGCTCAAGCTCTCGACCGACGAGGTCAAGGTGCAGCTGGTCTACAGCGGCGTGGGCGGCATCAGCGAGTCCGACATCAACCTGGCGATCGCCTCCAAGGCGGTGGTCATCGGCTTCAACGTGCGTGCCGACGTCGGCGCGCGCAAGCTGGCCGAAGGCAACGGTGTCGACCTCAAGTACTACAGCATCATCTACGACGCCGTGGACGAGCTGAAGACCGCGATGGCCGGCATGCTGGCGCCCGAGAAGCGCGAAGAGATCATCGGCCATGCCGAGATCCGCACGGTGTTCGTGGCCTCCAAGATCGGTACGGTCGCCGGTTCCTACGTGCTCGACGGCGTGGTGCAGCGCAATGCCCACTTCCGCCTGCTGCGCGACAACGTGGTCATCTACACGGGCGAGATCGAGTCGGTCCGCCGCATGAAGGACGACGTCAAGGAAGTGCGCGAAGGCTTCGAGTGCGGTATCAAGCTGCGCAACTACAACGACATCCGCGAAGGCGACCAGCTCGAGATCTTCGAGATCAAGGAGATCGCGCGGACACTGTGACCACCCCAGTCTGCGCGCTGCGCGCTCCGCCAACCCCTCAAGGGGCGCCGTCTGCGGCCTGGCAAAGCCAGTTCCGCGACGGCCGCTGGCACCGGGAGCGCCATGCAAGCACCAGGGTGTCCGTCAAGCCGCCGAAACATTGACATGCCAGCCAAGAAGTCCGCAGCACCGAACCGCAGCCTGAAGGTGGCCGACCAGATCCAGCGCGATCTGACGGAGATCATCGCGCGCGAGTTGAAGGACCCGCGCGTGGGCATGGTCACGGTGCAGGCCGTCGAGGTCACGCCGGACTACGCCCACGCCAAGGTGTTCTTCACCGTGCTCGTGGGCGATCCGGCCGAGACGCAGGACGCGCTGAACCAGGCCGCAGGTTTCCTGCGCAACCACCTGTTCAAGCGCCTGCACATCCACACCGTGCCAACGCTGCACTTCCAGTTCGACCGCACCACCGAGCGTGCGGCCGACATGAACGCGCTGATCGCACGCGCCGTCGCTTCGCGCTCGAAAGACGACTAGCCCATGCAAGCGCCACGCACCAGGGTGCAGCGGCGCCCTGTGCATGGGGTGTTGCTGCTCGACAAACCGCTGGGCCTTTCCAGCAACGACGCCTTGCAGAAGGCCAAGTGGCTGCTGCGCGCCGAAAAAGCCGGCCACACCGGCACGCTGGACCCGCTGGCCACCGGCGTGCTGCCGCTGTGCTTCGGCGCGGCCACCAAGTTCAGCCAGTTGCACCTGGACGCCGACAAGACCTACGAGACCACGGTGCGCCTGGGTGTCACCACGACCACGGCCGATGCCGAGGGCGAGGTGCTGGCGCGGCGGCCCGTGGCCTGCAGCGTGGGCCAGGTGGTCGAGGTGCTGGACCGCTTCATGGGCCCGATCGCCCAGCTGCCGCCCATGCACAGCGCGCTCAAGAAGCACGGCAAGGCCCTCTACGAGTACGCGCGCGCCGGCCAGACCGTGGAGCGCCAGCCGCGCCACGTCGTCATCCATGCACTGGAGCTGCTCGAGATGCAGCTCCAAGGCGATGCGCCCTTCCTGCGCCTGAAGGTGCAGTGCTCCAAGGGCACCTACATCCGCACCCTGGGCGAGGACATCGGCGAGGCGCTGGGCTGCGGCGGCCACCTCGTGGCGCTGCGCCGCGTGGCCACCGGCCCGTTCGAGGCGGCCCAGTGCATCACGCTGGCCGAGCTCGAAGCCCTGAGCGAGGAACAGCGCCTGGCACGGCTGCTGCTTTGCGAAGCCCTGCTGCCCGAACACATGCGCGTCACGCTGTCCGGGCAGGATGCAGGCCGATTCCTGTCGGGCATGCGCAGGCGCGGTGCCTGGCCCGACGCCGATGCCGCCGCGGTGTTCGGCGACCAACCGCATGCCCTTTTGGGCACCGCCCACGTCAAGGCCGGGGAGCTGATCCCGTCCCGGCTGCTGAGCCCGACCGAAATCCAACAGATCCTGGAAACCCAAGCATGAGCAAACAGATCCGCAACATCGCCATCATCGCCCACGTCGACCATGGCAAGACCACCATGGTCGACCAGCTGCTGCGCCAGAGCGGCACCTTCGCCGAGCACGAGAAGGTCGTCGACACCGTGATGGACAACAACGCCATCGAGCGCGAGCGCGGCATCACCATCCTGGCCAAGAACTGCGCCGTGACCTGGAAGGGCACGCACATCAACATCGTCGACACCCCGGGCCACGCGGACTTCGGCGGCGAGGTGGAACGCGCGCTGTCCATGGTCGACGGCGTGGTGCTGCTGATCGACGCGCAGGAAGGCCCGATGCCGCAGACGCGCTTCGTGACCAAGAAGGCGCTGGCGCTGGGTCTGAAGCCCATCGTCGTCGTGAACAAGGTCGACAAGCCGGGCGCCAACCCCGACAAGGTCATCAACGCCGCCTTCGACCTGTTCGACAAGCTCGGCGCGACCGACGAGCAGCTGGACTTCCCGGTGGTCTACGCCTCGGGCATCAACGGCTGGTCCTCGCTGGAGGAGGGCGAGCCCAACGAGCAGTGGGGCACCGACATGTCGGCCCTGTTCGACACCGTGCTCAAGCATGTGCCGGCCCACCAGGGCGATCCGTCCGCACCGCTGCAGCTGCAGATCTCGGCGCTCGATTTCTCCAACTTCGTGGGCCGCATCGGCGTGGGCCGCGTCAACGCCGGCACGATCAAGCCCGGCATGGACGTGCTGGTCATGGAAGGCCCGGACGGCCCGTCCACCAAGGGCCGCGTGAACCAAGTGCTGACCTTCCAGGGCCTGGACCGCGTGCAGGCCACGGAAGCCGGCCCCGGCGACATCGTGCTGATCAACGGCATCGCCGAGATCGGCATCGGCGTGACGGTGACCGATCCGCAGAACCCTGCGCCGCTGCCCATGCTCAAGGTCGACGAACCCACGCTGACCATGAACTTCTGCGTCAACACGAGTCCGCTCGCCGGCCGTGAAGGCAAGTTCGTGACCAGCCGCCAGATCTGGGACCGCCTGCAGAAGGAACTGCAGAGCAACGTGGCGCTGCGCGTGAAGGAGACCGACGAGGACGGCATCTTCGAGGTGGCCGGCCGCGGCGAACTGCACCTGACCATCCTGCTGGAGAACATGCGCCGCGAAGGCTATGAGCTGGCCGTGTCCAAGCCGCGCGTGGTGTTCCGCGACATCGACGGCGTGCGCCACGAGCCCATCGAACTCGTGACGGCCGACATCGAGGAAGCCCACCAGGGCGGCGTGATGCAGGCGCTGGGCGAGCGCAAGGGCGAACTCGTGAACATGGAACCCGATGGCCGCGGCCGTGTGCGCCTGGAATACCGCATTCCGGCGCGCGGCCTGATCGGCTTCACGAACGAGTTCCTGAACCTCACGCGCGGCTCGGGCCTGATCAGCAACATCTTCGACAGCTACGAGCCGCACCGCGGCGAGATCGCCAGCCGCAAGAACGGCGTGCTGATCTCCATGGACGACGGCGAGATCTTCACCTATGCGCTGGGCAAGCTCGACGACCGCGGCCGCATGTTCGTGAAGGCCAACGACCCGGTGTACGAAGGCATGATCGTGGGCATCCACAGCCGCGACAACGACCTCGTCGTCAACGCCACGCGCACCAAGCAGCTGACCAACTTCCGCGTCTCGGGCAAGGAAGACGCGATCAAGATCACGCCCCCGATCGACCTCACGCTGGAGTACGGCGTGGAGTTCATCGAGGACGACGAGCTGGTCGAGATCACGCCCAAGAGCGTGCGCCTGCGCAAGCGCTTCCTCAAGGAGCACGAGCGCAAGCGCGCCAGCCGCGAAGCCTGATCGCGGCCTGGCCGTCAGGGTTAACCCTTGAAACGGCCTCCGGATCTCCGGAGGCCGTTTTGCTTGCGCGTCCGGCAGCCCGGACCATCGGTGCGCCAGGCTTTCACAATGGCCTTGCAAATCAATGGCTTGAGCAGGATCCCCAGGTGGCATGGGCATTGCGAAGTGGCTGCTTTCCCACCCCGAAGAGACAAGCCATGGAGCCCGTCGCCAAGCCCCGTCCGTTCTACCGCTCGCTGTACTTCCAGGTCATCACCGCCATCGTGATCGGCGTGCTGCTGGGCCACTTCTACCCCGACACCGGCGCCGCCATGAAGCCGCTCGGCGACGGCTTCATCAAGCTGATCAAGATGATCATCGCGCCCATCATCTTCTGCACAGTGGTGGTCGGTATCGCCGGCATGGAGGACATGAAGCGCGTCGGCAAAACCGGTGGCTACGCGCTGCTGTATTTCGAGATCGTCTCCTCCATCGCGCTCGTCGTCGGCCTGGTCATCATCAACATCGTCAAGCCCGGTGCGGGCATGAACGTGGACGTGAGCCAGCTCGACACCCAGGGCATCGCGGCCTACACCAAGCCAGGCCAGATGCAGGGCACGGTGGACTTTCTGCTGCAGGTGATCCCGAGCACCGTGGTCGATGCCTTCGCCAAGGGCGAGATCCTGCAGGTGCTGCTGTTCTCCGTCATGTTCGGCTTCGCGTTGCACCGCTTCGGCGGCCGCGGCACGCTGGTGTTCGACTTCATCGAGAAGTTCTCGCACGTGCTGTTCGTGATCGTGGGCTACATCATGAAGGTCGCACCCATCGGCGCCTTCGGTGCCATGGCCTTCACGATCGGCAAGTACGGCGTGGGCTCGCTGGTGCAGCTGGGCCAGCTCATGGCCACCTTCTACGCCACCTGCCTGCTGTTCATCTTCGGCGTGCTGGGCGCGATCGCCAAGGCGCACGGCTTCTCGGTCTGGAAGTTCATCAAGTACATCAAGGAAGAACTGCTGATCGTGCTGGGCACCTCGTCCAGCGAATCGGTGCTGCCGCGCATCATGGCCAAGCTGGAGAACCTGGGCGTGCGCAAGTCCACCGTGGGCCTGGTCGTGCCCACGGGCTACTCCTTCAACCTGGACGGCACCTCCATCTACCTGACCATGGCCGCCGTGTTCATCGCCCAGGCCACCAACACGCCGCTGGACATCACGCACCAGATCACGCTGCTCTTGGTGCTGCTGCTCACGAGCAAGGGCGCGGCCGGCGTCACGGGCTCGGGCTTCATCGTGCTGGCGGCCACGCTGTCGGCGGTGGGCCATGTGCCGGTCGCCGGTCTGGCGCTGATCCTGGGCATCGACCGCTTCATGTCCGAAGCCCGCGCGCTGACCAACCTGATCGGCAACGGCGTGGCCACCGTGGTCGTGGGCAAGTGGACCGGCGACCTGGACACCGCCCGCATGCAGCGCGTGCTCGACAACGAAACCGGCGAGATGGCCGACGCGCCCGAGGCGGTGCTCGACGCCGTGGACCACCACATGCCCGCCGCAGCGCGGACCGCGGGCAACGCGCGGGCCTGAGCCCGACTTGGTGCAAGATGGGGGCAGGGCGCCGGGGCCGGCGTCCGCATCCGTCCTTTGCACCAGGAGACAAGCCATGGCAAGCAGCAAGACCGGCATCGACACCGAAGCCTTGATCGCCCAGTACGAACAGGCCACCAACAGGCAGGGCCAGGCCCTGCGCCAGGCCGTGCACGACACCACGCTCAAGGCCTTGCAGCAGCGCGAGCTCACGCTCAAGGCGATCAAGGAAGTGGTCAGGTCGGTGACCGAGGCGGCGGCCCAGGGTGCGGCGCGCAATACCCAGGGCGTGGACATCGACGCCATGCTGGCGCAGACCGTGGCCGGCGTCGACGATGCCGTGCGCCAGGCCGTGCAGGCCAGCCAGCGCGCGCTGCAGCAACTGCTGGACCAGGGGCTGGACCTGCGCGAGAAGCAGGTCAAGAAGGCCATGGACGACATCGAGAAGATGGAGGACATGGTGTTCCAGACCATGCGCAAGGCCACCAGCAGCGCAGCCCTCGCACCCATGCAGGGCGCCTGGGCCCAGGCCCTGATGCTGTTCGGCCAGGGCGACAGCGCCACCGGCCAGGCCGCGGGCGAAGCCGTGGAGCAACTGCTGGCCAAGGCCCAGGCGGCCGCGCGCGAGGGCCGGGCCTTCAACCAGCGCGCAGCCCAGGCCTTCATGGACCACTACGCCACCCTGGTCAGCGGTGTGCTGATCGGCATGTCCGAGGCCATGGGCGCCGCGCCGGCGGCCAAGCCCGCACCCGCGCGCAAGAGCCGCTGACAGGAGCGCGATGGCGGACCGCGCGCAGCCACCAGCCTTGCGGCTGCGCCGGTTCGTCCGCGCAACGGCCGCCGCGCTGCTGATCGGCCTGGCCGCCTGGGCCGGCAGCTGGCTCGCCATGCGCCAGGGCCTGGCCGCGCTGGAGCAGGTGGCGGCGCAGCGGCTGGAAGTGGCCGCCGCACGGCTCGATGCCCAGCTCGCGCGCTTCGACTTCCTGCCCTCGCTGCTGGAGACCTCGCCCGAGGTCATGCAGTTCCTGGCCCACCCGGAGGACGGCCAGCGCGGCTACGGCGTCAACCTGTACCTGCAGTCGCTCAACGCCATCGCGGGCTCCGACAACCTCTACCTGGTCGACCGCGCCGGCACCGCCATCGCGGCGGCCGACTTCGCCTTGCCGGGCACGCCCTATGGCCGTGACCTCTCGTACCGGCCCTATGTGCGCGACGCGCTGGCCAGCGGCCGCGGCCATTTCTACGGCGTGGGCGTCACCAGCGCCCGCGCGGGCTACTACCTCTCGTACGCGCTGCCCTCGCAAGGGCAGGCGCTGGGCCTGGCCACGGTCAAGGTGGACCTGGCCGGCATGGAGCAGGAGTGGCGCCAACTGCCGGGCCCCGTGCTCGTGGTGGACGAGCACCAGGTCGCCATCCTGTCCAGCCGCGACGACTGGCGCTGGCGCCCGCTGGTCGCGCTGACGGGCGAGGCGCGTGCCGAGGTGGCCACCGCACGCCGCTACGGACCGAGCAGCCTGGAGCCGCTGGGCTGGCACGACCGCGACCAGGGCGACGGCCTGGCCCGCCGACCGCCGGGCGACGGCCAGGCCCTTCGCGTGCAGGTCGACGGCAGGCCCTGGCTGGCCAGCACGCGCCAGGTGCACCAGGGCCGCTGGCAGCTGATCCTGCTCGACGACGAGGCCGCTGTGCGCGCCAGCGCGCGCAACTGGGCCTTCAGTGCCGCCTTGGCGACGGCGCTGCTGCTGGCCGCCGGCGCCTTGCTGGCCGCGCGCCGCCGCGCGATCCGCCAGCACCTGGCCAGCCGCGCGGCCCTGCAGCGCGCCCACGACGCGCTGGAACGCAAGGTGGCCGAGCGCACGGCGGCTCTGCAGGCCGCGCAGGACGAACTCGTCCATGCGGGCAAGCTCGCGGTGCTGGGCCAGCTCTCGGCCGGACTCGTGCACGAGCTCAACCAGCCGCTGGCCGCCCTGCAGACGGTTTCCGACAATGCCGACCAGCTGATCCAGCGCAACCGGCTCGAGGAGGCGCGCGCCAACCTGGCCCGCATCGGCCGGCTCGTGGGCCGGCTCAAGCGCCTGTCCTCGCAGCTGCGGCTGTTCGCGAGCAAGCCGGCGGACATCCTGGGCAGTGTCGAGCTGCTGCGTGTGGTGCAGGAGCTGCAACAGCAGCTGGCACCGCGCCTGCAGGAGGGCGGCATCGCGCTGTCGCTGGAAGGCTTGCCCGCCAGCCTGGCTGTGGCCGGCGACGAAAGCCGCATGGAGCAGGTGCTGGCCAACCTGCTGGGCAACGCCATCGACGCGCTGCAGGGCTGGCCCGGGCCGCGCCGCATCGAGGTGGCGGCCACGGTGGCCGGGGGGCGTGCGCGCGTGGCGATCCGCAACAATGGTCCCCTGATTCCGGACAACATCCTGGCCCGCATGTTCCAGCCCTTCATCACCACCAAGCCCGCCGGCAAGGGCATGGGCCTGGGCCTCATGGTCTCGGCCCACCTCGTGCGCGAGTTCGGCGGCACGCTGAGCGCCCACAACCTGGCGCCCACCGGCGCCGAGTTCGTGCTCGACCTGCCGTTGCGGCGCGGCGAGGCGGCATGACGCCCGAGCTGCACCCCATCCGCGTGGTCTTCGTCGAGGACGACGAGGACGTGCGCGCCGGCAGCGCCCAGGCGCTGGAGCTGGCGGGTTTCGCCGTGGCGCCCTACGAGTCGGTGGAGGCCGCGCGCCCGCATGTCACGCCCGGCATGCCGGCCGTGGTGGTCAGCGACGTGCGCCTGCCCGGCACCAGCGGCGTGGCCTGGCAGGCCGAACTGCGCCGGCTCGACGCCGAGCTGCCCGTGGTGCTCATGACGGGCCATGGCGACATCGCCATGGCCGTGCAGGCCATGCGGGAGGGCGCCTATGACTTCCTCGAGAAGCCCTGCAGTTCCGAGCAGCTCGCGGCGGTGGTGCGGCGCGCGGCCGACAAGCGCCAGCTGGCGCTGGAGGTGGCCTCGCTCAAGCGCCAGCTGGAAAGCTGGCCCGGCATCCAGGCCACGCTGCTGGGCCGCTCGGCCGCCATGCAGCGCGTGCGCGCGCTCGTGCGCACGCTCGCTGCCGCGCCGGCCGACGTGGTGGTCTACGGCGAGACCGGCACCGGCAAGGATCTCGTGGCGCGCTGCCTGCACGAACACAGCGCGCGCCGCCAGGGCCACTTCGTGCCGGTCAACTGCGCCGGTCTGCCCGAGTCGCTGGTGGACAGCGAGATCTTCGGCCACGAGGCCGGCGCGTTCACGGGCGCCACGCGCCGGCGCATCGGCAAGTTCGAGCATGCGCACGGCGGCACGCTGTTCCTGGACGAGATCGAGGGCATGCCGCTGCCCGTGCAGGCCAAGCTGCTGCGCGCGCTGCAGGACCGCAGCATCGAGCGCCTGGGCTCCAACCAGCCCGTGGCTGTGGACTGCCGCGTCATCGCCGCGAGCAAGGAAGACCTGCGCGTGGCCTCCGAGCAGGGCCGCTTTCGCAGCGATCTGTACTACCGGCTCGGCGTGGCCTTCATCGCGCTGCCGCCGCTGCGCGAGCGGCGCGAGGACATCCCGCTGCTGTTCGAGCACTTCGTGCTGCAGGCCGCGCGCCGCTACGAGATGCCCGCGCCGCTCGTCACGCCCGAGATCCTCACGCTGCTGATGGCCCACCGCTGGCCCGGCAACGTGCGCGAGCTGCGCAACGTGGCCGACCGCTACGTGCTGGGCCTCATGGACGAGGAACAGGCGCGGCTGCTGGGCGAGGGCGCGCCGGCCAGCAGCCTGCCCGAGCAGCTCGAGCAGATCGAGCGCGTGCTGGTGGCCGAGGGCCTGCGCCGCGCGCAGGGCGACGTGGGCGCCACGGCCAGTGCGCTGGGCATCGCCAAGCAGACGCTGTACGACAAGCTCAAGCGGCTGCGGCTGGAGGCAGCGACCTACCGCGTGGGCGAGTAGCGGCGTTCAGCTGTATTTGCCGGTCAGCCCGCCGTCCACCACCAGTTCCGTGCCGGTGACGTAGGCCGCCGCGTCCGACAGCAGGAAAGCGCAGGCATGGGCCACGTCCCAGGCCGTGCCCATGCGCTGCATGGGCACCTGGCGTGCCCGGGCCGCACGGGCTTCGTCCAGGCTGCTGTCGCTGAACATCTTCGCCACCGTGCCCGCGATGCGCGGCGTGTCGATGAGGCCCGGCACCACGGTGTTGGCGCGGATGCCCTGGCCCGCGTACTGCTGCGCCACCATGCGCGTGAACTGGGTGACGGCCGCCTTGGTCACGCTGTAGCCCAGGTGCGGGTAGCCCACGTAGCGCATGCCGGCCACCGAGGAGATCGCCACCAGCGCGCCGCGGCCGCGCGCGGCCATGGCCGGCAGCACCTGCTGCGCGCACAGCAGTAAGCTGCGCACGTTGACGGCGTGGATGCGGTCCAGGTCCTCGGCGCTGGTCTCCATGGGGCCGCCGGTCTTGCCGATGCCCACGTTGTGATGCAGCGCGTCGATGGGGCCGAAGCGGTCTCGGGCGGCGGCGAACAGCCGTTCCACATCCGCCGCGACCGCCACGTCGCCGACCAGGGTTTCGGCCTCGCCGCCCTCCGCGCGGATCAGCGCCGTGGTCTCGGCCGCCGAGTCGGCGTCGCGGTCGGCCACGCAGACGCGTGCGCCCAGGCGGGCATAGGTCACGCAGGCCGCGCGGCCGATGCTCCAGCCCGGGCCGGCCGAGCCGCCGCCCGCGACGAAGACCACGCGGCCCGTCAGGTCCAGCGGCAGGGCCGCCGGCGCCGTCATGCCGCGCCTTCCGGCTTCTTGCCCACGAAGGGAATCGCATGCTCCACCGTGTCCCAGATGAAGCGGCCCGAGGGGCTTTGCTGCTCCTCGACGATGTGGGCCACGAGGCCGGCCGCGCGCGAGATCACGGCGAAGCCGCGCATCACATTGGTCGGCACGCCGATCTCGCCCAGCAGCGCGGCCACGGCGCCCGTGGCGTTGATCGTGATGGGCCGGCCGGCCACTGCGTCCACGGCCTTCGACAAGGTCTCCAGCGCGCGGATGCGGTCGCCCTTCAATTCGGGCTCGGCGCGGCCCAGCTCCAGCAGCTTGTAGGCGCGCGGGTCCACGGGCTTGTGCAGGTGGTGGCCGAAGCCTGGCACGGCGCTCTTGGTCTCCTTGTGGTGGCGGGCGATCTGCAGCGCCTCGGCATCGGGATCGGCCGCGGCGGCGATGCGTTCGAGCAGCGGCGCGCAGTTCTCCATGGTGCCGACGAAGGAGCTGCCCACGGCCAGCAGGCCCGAGGCCACGGCGCCCTGCAGGTTCTCGGGCGCGCTCATGTAGACGAGGCGCGTGGCAATCGCGCTGGGCGTGAGGCCGTGCTCCATGAGCACGATCAGCACCACGTCGCAGATGCGCATGTCCACGGGCCGCGGCGGGCGCTGCAGGATCTGCATCAGCATCACTTCGGTGAAGCTGCGCTTGCCCATCAGGTCCTCGACGAGATTGGCATCGCCGTAGTGCAGGCTGGTCAGCGTGTGCGTGCACAAGCGGGTCTCGGGGGTCTTGGTCTTCATGCGTGTCTCCTTGGGATCATGGGGCTGCCAGCGCGAGTTCGCGCACGGCGTTCTTGAGCACCTTGCCGACCGGCGAGCGCGGCAGGCTGGCGTGGAAATGGATGCGCTTGGGCGTGGCCACCGGGCCCAGCCGCTCGCGCACGAAGGCCGTCAACTCGGCCTCGCTCGCCTGGTGGTCCGGGCGCAGCTGCACGGCGGCCTGCACGGCCTCGTCCCATTTGTCGTCGGGCACACCGAACACGGCGCATTCGTGCACGGCCGGGTGCTGGCCCAGCGCGTTCTCCACCTCGATCGGGTAGACGTTGAAGCCGCCCGTGATGACCATGTCCTTGAGCCGGTCCTTGAGGTAGAGCATGCCGCGTGCGTCGATGAGACCGCGGTCGCCCGTGTGCAGCCAGCCGTCCACGAGGGTCTCGGCGGTCTTCTCGGGCAGGCGCCAGTAGCCGCTCATGACGAGGTCGCCGCGTGCCACCACTTCGCCGATCTCGCCGGTCGGCAGCAGCCGGCCGTCCGGCGCCATGATGGCCACGTCGCTGAACCAGGCCGTGCGGCCGACCGAGGCCCAGTTGGACTCGTCCTCGAAGTCCTCGGGCTGCATCACCGTCAGGATCTGCGGCGCCTCGGTCTGGCCGTAGGTCGTGGCCAGCACCGGGCCGAAGAAGGCGCGCACCTCGCGGATCTTCTCGGGCGGCATGGGCGCGCCGCCGTAGATCAGCCGGCGCAGCTGCGGGAAGTCGGCGCGGCTCGCGCCGGGCTGGGCCATCAGCATGTAGATCAGCGTCGGCGGCATGAAGGCCACCGTGCCGCCGCGTTCGCGGAAAGCCGCGCGCACGGCCGCGGCGCCGCTGCCCTCCAGCAGCACATGGCAGCCGCCCTGGGCCAGGATGGGCAGCAGGTAGGTGGAGGTGCCGTGCGTGACGGGCGCGGCCAGCACGTAGCGCTCCTGCTCGGTAAAACCCCAGCAGTGGATCTGGTTGGCGATGTTGGCCATCCAGGCGCGGTAGGGCTGCATGACGCCCTTGGGCGCGCCCGTGGTGCCGCCCGTGAACTTGATGGCCTGGGTGGCGTTGTCCGGCAGCGCGATGGTGGGCTGCGGCGCGCCGGCATGGCGCGCGAGCAGGGCCGCCACGGTGTCGCCGCCGGCCGGCGCCTGGTCGGTCCACAGGCGCTGGCCGGGGGCGCCCTCGAGCAGAGCGGCGCAGTCGGCGTCCAGCACCAGGACGCTGGGCTCGGTGGCGTCCACCAGGCGGCGCAGCTCGGGCCGCGTGCTCTTGGGGTTGAGCGGCACCCAGACCTTGCCGCAGGCCAGCACGGCCAGCAGCGCCACGATGTGGGCCACGCTGTTGTGCGCACAGATGCCCACGCGGCTCTGGGCGTGCGGATCGATGGCGTTCAACGCGGCGGCCAGCGCGCGCACGCGTTCGGCCAGTTCGGCGTAGGAGAGGCTGCCTTCGGGCGCGTCGATGGCGGTGCGCGCGGGCCAGCGCGTGGCGGCGCGCCAGAAGAAGTCGATCGGGACCATGGGGTTCTCAGTGGCGGGGATGGGGTCTCATTCGGCGGAGGCGCCCGAGGCCTTCACGACGGCTTGCCAGCGCGTGATCTCGGCCTCGGCGAAGGTGCGCATCTGCTCCGGCGTGCCCGAGGCCGGGCTGGCGGCCAGGTCCTGCAGGCGCTTCTTCACCTCGGGCGCATCCAGGGCCTGGTTCAGCGCCTTGTTGAGCTGGGCGATGACGGGTGCCGGCGTGCCGGCCGGCGCGGCCAGGCCGAACCAGGACTGCACGTCCAGGCCCGGGAAACCGGACTCGGCCAGCGTGGGCACGTCCGGCAGCATGGGCAGGCGCTGGGCGCTGGTCACGGCGATGGCGCGCAGCTTGCCCGACTGCACGTGCGGCAGCGAGGAGGGAGCGTTGTCGAACATGGACTGCACCTGGCCGCCCAGCAGATCGGCCACGGCCGGCGCGCTGCCGCGGTAGGGCACGTGCAGCATGTTGAGCCCGGTCTGCATCTTGAACATCTCGCCCGACAGGTGGATGGACGAACCGCTGCCCGAGGAGGCGAAGGTGATGCCGTTCTTCTCGGCCTTGGCGAAGCGCTGGTAGTCAGCCACCGTCTTGACGGGCAGGGACGGATGCACGACCAGGATGTTCGGGATCTTGGCCATCAGGCCGATGGGGGCGAAGTCCTTGCGCGGGTCGTAGCCCAGCTTGCCGTACAGCGAGGCGTTGATGGTGTTGGCGATGGTGTAGACGTAGAGCGTGTAGCCGTCGGCCGGCGCGCGCGCCACCACTTCGGCGCCCACGTTGCTGTTGGCGCCCGTGCGGTTGTCCACGACGATCGGCTGGCCCAGCAGCTCGCCCATCTTCTGGCCGACCAGCCGTGTCACCACGTCGGTGGCGCCGCCCGCGGCGTAGCCGACCACCAGGCGCACCGGTTTGGCGGGCCAGGTCTCGGCCTGGGCGGGCAGGGTGGCCAGGCAGGCCAGGCTGGCGGCACAGGCCAGCAGGCGGCGTCGGGAAGGGTGGCGGTCGGTCATGTCGTCTCCTGGTTGGGTGGTGTGGCCGGGGCTGCGGCACACTGCGCGGCACCGCTCCCGACCGCAGGAATTCTTCGCCATGGCCCGCTCGAGCACGAACCAGAACGTCCACTCTGCGGACGATTCATCTCTTGACGCCGGCGGCGCCCGCGCGCTGCGGCGCGGGCTGCAGTTGCTCGATGCGCTGCTCGATGCGGGCCCCGAGGGCCTGCGCGTGGTGGAGCTGTGCCGGGCCTGCGCGCTCGAGCGCGCGACCGTGCACCGCTTGCTGGCCACGCTGCAGGCATCGGGCTACGTGGCCACGGCGGGGCGCTTTCGCTACGTGCCGGGTCCGCGCCTTGGCCGGGCGGCCGCTGCCCCCGGCCAGCCCAACATGGCAGTGCGGCTGCAACCGGTGCTGGCCCGGGTCAGCGCGGCCTTCGGCGATGCCGCCTTCGCCATCGTGCGCGACGGGCCGCATTCGCACTGCATCGCGCGCGAGGTCGGCACGCACCCAGTGCAGGTGCTCGTGATCCAGGTCGGCACGCGCCAGCCGCTGGGCGTGGGCGCGGCCGGTCTCGCGCTGCTGTCGGCGCTGCCCGACGCGCAGGTGCAGCAGATCGTGGCGGCCAATGCGCCGCACCTGGCGGCCTACGGCGGCATGACGGCCGAGCGGCTGCACCTGCTGGTGCGCGCCACGCGCGAGCGCGGCTGGTCGGTGATCGGCAACCACGCCACGCGCAACGTGCTGGCCGTGGGCATGGCGGTGCGCGACGCGCGCGGCGAGCCGGTGGCCGCCATCAGCCTGGCCAGCACGCTGGCGCGCATGCCGCGCGAACGCCAGCAGCTCGTGGCGCGCACCATGCGCGAGGCGCTGGCGCCGCTGGCGGTCTGAGAACGTGTGAACGAACCGCTCACACCCACGCGAGGCCCTCGATGAGCACCCGTTTCCATCATGATCGTTGCGCTCGGGGCCCCGCCCTTCGGGCCGGGGCGCGCCAGGCCGCATGCGGGCGTTGCGGTCCTTGCCCGGGCACGAGCCCGGGCTGCGGCCCGCGCCTACGCCTGCGGCCCGCCGCACCCCGTCGTGGGCGCGATCGGTTCGTTCACACGTTCTGAGCGCCTGCCGCACAATCGCGGCCGGCCGACTCCTGGCCGGAGACAAGAACGACATGCATCTCACACACACGCGCGCGCTGTTCCTGATGGTCCTGGTCACGCTGATGTGGTCCATCGCCGGCGTCGTCACACGCCAGCTGCAGGCCGCCGAGGGCTTCGAGGTCACCTTCTGGCGCAGCTTCTTCACGCTCGTGGCGCTGGCCGTGCTGCTGCCGCTGCTGCAGGGCCGGACGCTGTGGGCGCGCATGCGCGCAGCGGGCTGGGCGCTGTGGATCTCGGGCCTGTGCTGGAGCGTGATGTTCACCGCCTTCATGCTGGCGCTGACGCTGACCAGCGTGGCCAACGTGCTCGTGACCATGGCGCTGGGGCCGCTGTTCACGGCGCTGGTGGCGCGCTTCGCGCTGGGCCACCGGCTCGCGCCGCGCACCTGGGGCGCCATCGTGCTGGCCGGCATCGGCATCGCCTGGATGTACGGCAGGCAGCTGGGCGGCGGCGGCGCCGGCGTGCTGACCGGCACGCTGGTCGCGCTGTGCGTGCCCGTGGCCGCCGCCGTGAACTGGACCGTGGTGCAGCGCAGCCATGCGGCCGGGCGCGACCTCGACCTGGTGCCGGCCGTGCTGGTCGGCGCGCTGCTGTCCTCGCTGACCACGCTGCCGGCCGCGCTGCCGCTGTCGGCCACGCCGCACGACATCGGCCTGCTGGCCCTGCTGGGCGTGGTGCAGCTGGCCATTCCCTGCGTGCTGGCGGTGCGCTGCGCGCGCGTGCTGGCCGCGCCCGAGGTGTCGCTGCTCGCGCTGCTGGAGGTGATTTTCGGCATCGCGCTGGCCTGGCTGGGCGCGGGCGAGCAGCCCGGGCCGTCGGTGCTGGTGGGCGGGGGCCTGGTGATCCTGGCCCTGGTCGGCAACGAGCTGCTGGGCTGGCGGGCGCGGCGTTGAAACCTTGCGCCGCAAGGAGCCCTTGTGCCGGCACGGCTGAAGGCCCCGGCGCCTGCGCCGGGGCGTATGCTCCCTGCCATGCTGCACTGTCCTGCTCCGACCCGATCCATGCGTCTGCTGGCTGGCGCGCTGGCGCTCGCCGCCACGGCGCTGGCGGTGCCACAGGCCCGGGCTTCGCAGTCGATGCGCTGCAACGGCGAACTCGTCGGCAAGGGTGAATCGCCCCTGGTGCTGCTGCACAAGTGCGGCGAGCCCGTGTACCGCCAGCCGGTCTGCGTGCCCATGTTGCAGCTGGGCTGGATCGTCCTGCCCTACCGGCTGGACGGGCCGGGCGCCGTGCTGGCCAACCAGTGCGTGCCCATGGAGGAATGGACCTACGACCGCGGGCCCGGCAACTTCCTGGGCGTGGTGCGGCTGTACAACGGCGCGATCGAATCGGTGCGCGACGGCGCGCGCCTGCGTTAGGCGGTTCTCACGCGAAGCGCGCGAGCAGCGCCGCCACCCAGACCCCGCCGCAGAACAGCAGCGCCAGCAACACGGCCGCGCTGCCCAGGTCCTTGGCGCGCTTGGACAGTGCATGCCATTGCGGCCCGACGCGGTCGATGGCCGATTCGACGGCCGTGTTGAGCAATTCCACGACCATGACCGCGACCACGCTGCCGACCAGCAGCGCGACCTCGGCCCAGTTGCGGCCCAGCCAGAAGGACAGCGGCACCAGCAGCAGCGACAGCAGGGCCTCGAGCCGGAAGGCCTTCTCGGCCCAGCCGGCGCGCAGGCCATCGACCGAATGGCGCAGCGCATGCCACAGGCGCGCGAGGCCGTGGCGCCGCTTGTGCGGGTTGTCGAAGGAGTTCTCGGGCGAGGCGGGATGTCGGTCGGTCACGGTGCAGGAAGGTGGTGGCCGGGCGCCTGGCCCAGCGTGAGGGTGTCGCAGCGCCAGCCGTCGGCGTCCGGGCCGGTGGTGCGAAAGTGGCCGCCGTGCACGGCGGCCACGCGCTGCACGACCTGGTGGCCCAGCCCCAGGCCCAGCACGGTCCCGGCGCGCCGGGGGGCGCCCGCGTGCAACAGCGCGGCGGCGTTGTCGCGCACCTGCAGGGCCGGTGGCTCGGCCTGCACGCGGATCTCCACGGCCGTGCCGGGCGGCGTGTGGCCCAGCGCGTTGACGACCAGGTTGCGCAGCGCGATCTCCAGCAGCACCGGATGGCCGTTGGCCAGGCATTCGGCCGGCGCATCGACCGCGAGTTCGTGCGCGGCGTCGAACGCGTCCTGGGCCTGCTCGGCAGCGATCCGGCGGGCCAGCGCCGCCAGGTCCAGCGGCTGCGCGGCCTCGGCCAGCTGGGCGCGGCCGGCCCGGGCCAGGGCCAGCAGGTCGTCCATGATGGCCGCGGTGCGCGCGGCATCGGCCTCGATCTGTGCCAGCGCGGCCTGGCGCTGCGCAGGCGTCAGCGTGCCGCGCAGCGAGGCGGCGTGCAGGCGCAGCGAGGCCAGCGGCGTGCGCAGCTCGTGCGCGAAGGTGTCGGCCAGTTCGCGCTCGTGCACCAGGGCGGTCTGGTAGCGCGCACCCAGCGTCTCGATCGCCTCGACCATGGCCTGGAATTCGGCATGCGGCGGCGCGTGCAGCCGGCTGGCCTGGTGGATGTCCATGGCCCGCACGCGCGCGCTGAGGTCCAGCAGGGGCTGCAGCCCGCGCCGCACGGCCAGCGTGAGCACCAGTGTGACGATGGGCAGCAGCCACAGGCCGGGCGTGGCAACCTGCTCGGCGATGTCCTCGGCCAGGTCGTCGCGCTCCTGCACGCTGAGCAGCACCGCCACCTTGCGCGCCTGGCCCAGCGCGTCGCTGCGCACGAAGACGCGCCAGGCGCGGACGGGCTGGCCCAGCTGCAGCGTGGCGAAGCCCTCGGGCGTCGTGAAATCGACCAGGGGTGCCGGCCCGGTGCGGGTCAGCAGCCTGCCGTTTTCGTCCCAGATCGCCACGCTCAGCGACTGCTGGTAGTCGTGCGCCTTCAGGTTCGGGTCCACGCCCAGGCTGGCGGCATCGGGCCGCTGGTCCTCGAAGGCCGTGCCCGACTGCGCCAGCAGCAGCGAGGCCACGCTGGCCAGGTGGCCGTCGGTCAGCTCGTCGGATTCCTCCACGCCGGTGTGGTAACCGACCAGCATGAACACCGACCAGACCGCGACCAGCGCGCCCAGCGTCCACGCGAGCAGCTGGCGCTGCAGCGAGGGGCGGCGCGTCACGTGTGCGCTTCCTCGGGCACGAAGTAGCCGACCCCGCGCATGGTTTGGATCAGGCCGTCGCCGAGCTTCCTGCGCAGGTGGTGCACATGGACCTCGATGGCGTTGCTCTCCAGCGCCTGGTCGAAGTTGTACAGGCTGGCCTCGATCTGCTGGCGTGAGAGCACGCGCGGGCTGGCCTGCAGCAGCGTGAGCAGCACGCCGAACTCGCGCGCGGACAGCTCCACGCCACGGCCGTCGCGGCGCACCTGACGCGTCGCCGGGTCCACCTCGAGCGTGCCGCGGCGCAGCAGCGGCTGCGGCCGGCCGGCCGCGCGGCGGCACACGGCGCGCAGGCGCGCCGCGAGTTCGTGCGCGTCGAAGGGCTTGCTGAGGTAGTCGTCGGCGCCCATGTCCAGGCCCGTGATGCGCGAGGCGACCTGATCGCGCGCGGTCATGATCAGCACGGGCGTGGCCGCATCGGGCCGGCGGCCGGCGGGCGCCGCACGCAGCCGCTGCAGCAGCGTGGCACCGTCGCCGTCGGGCAGGCCCAGGTCGAGCAGCACCGCGTCGAAGGCCTCCACGCGCAGCGCCGCCCAGGCGGCTTCCAGGCCATCGACGCAATCGACGGCCCAGCCGTGCTGGCCCAGCGTCAGGCGCAGGCCCTGGGCGATGCCCGGATCGTCTTCCACCACAAGAACACGCATGGCCGCCATTGTGCCGAGCGCTCTTAAGGGTTTCTTAAGTGAGCCGCCCGAAGCTCGCCGGCATGCAAGACCGACAAGGAATCAAAGGGCCCGGCACCGTGGTGCTGGCCTTGCTCGCGCTGCCCCTGCTGTGGGACGCGGGCGGCTGGGACATGGCCCTGGCGCAGCACATGGGCGGCCCCGCGGGCTTCGCCTTGAAGAGCAACTGGTGGTTGACCCATGTGCTGCACGACGCTGCGCGCCAGCTGGCCTGGGCCGTGGGCCTGTTGCTGTGCCTGGCGGTGGCCTGGCCGGTCGGGCCGCTGCGCCGGCTGCCGTTCGCGCGGCGCCTGCAGCTGGCGCTCTCCGGCCTGCTGGCCACGGGCGTGGTGGCGCTGGTCAAGTCGGGCAGCCACACCAGCTGTCCCTGGGACCTCGCGGCCTTCGGCGGCGTGGCCCGCTACCAGTCGCACTGGCAGGGCTGGCTGCACAGCGACGGCGGGGCCGGGCGCTGCTTTCCGGCCGGCCATGCCAGCGCCGGCTTCGCCTACGTGGCGGGCTGGTTCGCGCTGCGGCGCGACCTGCCGCGCCTGGCCGCCGTCTGGCTGGCCCTGGCCGTCGCCGCCGGCCTGGTGCTGGGCCTGGCCCAGCAGCTGCGCGGCGCCCATTTCATGAGCCACACGCTGTGGACGGCCTGGATCTGCGCCGCCGTGGGCTGGGCGGTCGACGCCGCATTCGCGCACCTGCGCATGGATCTCCAAGGAGCCGCTGCATGATGCGCCGTCCGATGTCCCCGCTCTGGCTGGTGCTGGCCGCCAGCCTCTGGATGACCCTGGTGGGCAATGGCGCGCTGTGGCAGCGCCTCACGGAACTCCATCTGCTCGCGGGCAGCCGCGGCCTGGCCTTCGGCGCCGCGCTGTGGCTGGCCATCTGGGCGCTGCTGGCCGCCTTGCTGGGCCTGTTCGCCTGGCGGCCCACGCTCAAGCCCCTGCTGGTGCTGCTGCTGTTCAGCACGGCGCTGGCGCGGCATTTCATGGGCAGCTACGGCACGCTGATCGACCCCGGCATGCTGGTCAACGCCATGCAGACCGACTGGCGCGAAGCCGGCGCACTGCTGAACTGGCAACTGCTGGCCGGCGTGCTGGGGCTGGCCGTGCTGCCGGCCTGGCTGGTCTGGCGCCAGCCCGTGGCCTACGGCCGGCTGCGGCGCCAGCTCTGGCGCAACCCGGTGTTCTCGCTCGCGGCGCTGGCAGCGCTGGCGGCGCTGGTGTTGGCGATGTTCCAGCCGCTCGCTTCGGCCAGCCGCAACCACAAGGACCTGCGCTACCTCGTCAACCCGGTCTCCAGCGTGGTGTCGGTCGTGCGGCTGGCGGCGCGGCCGTTCCAGCACGAGGCCGGCCCGCTGCAGCCGCTCGGCGAGGACGCCCAGTTGGCCCTGGCCACGCCCACGGGCGGTGCGGCACGGCCGCGCCTCTTGCTGCTGGTGCTGGGCGAGACCGCGCGCAGCGACCACTTCGCGCTGAATGGCTACGAGCGGCCGACCACGCCGGTGCTGGCGCGCGAGAACGCGCTGAGCTTTCGCAACGCCTGGTCCTGCGGCACCAGCACGGCCGAATCGCTGCCCTGCATGTTCTCGCACCTGCCACGCGAGGAATACCTGCGCCGCAGCGGCAACTACGAGACGCTGCTCGATGTGCTGCAGCGCGCCGGACTGGCCGTGCTGTGGCTGGACAACCAGTCCGGCTGCAAGGGCGTGTGCGACCGCGTGCCCCACGGCGCCACCGACGCCAGCGCCAAGAGCCCGCTGTGCAACGGCGGCGAATGCCTGGACGGCGCCATGCTCGAGCAGCTGGATGCGCGTCTGGCGGCGCTGGACCCGGCGCGCCGCGCGCGCGGCATCGTCGTCGTGCTGCACCAGATGGGCAGCCACGGCCCGGCCTATGCACAGCGCTCGCCCGCCGCGGCCAAGCGCTTCCTGCCCGAATGCACGAGCAACGCGCTGCAGGACTGCGACCCGCAGCAGCTGCGCAATGCCTACGACAACTCCATCGCCTACACCGACCAGTTCCTGGGCGAGGCCATCGCCTGGCTGCGGCGCAATCCCACGAACACCGACAACGCGCTGATGTACGTGTCCGACCACGGCGAGTCGCTGGGCGAGAACAACCTGTACCTGCACGGCATGCCCTACGCGATCGCGCCCGACGTGCAAAAGCACGTGCCCTGGATCACCTGGCTGTCGCCCGGTTTCGCGCAGGCGACCGCGCTGTCGGACAGCTGCCTGCGTGGCCGGGCCGACGAGAGGGTCTCGCACGACGACTACTTCCATTCGGTGCTGGGCCTGATGGGCGTGTCCACCCACGTCTACCGCATCGCGCAGGACGCCTATGCGCCCTGCAGGCAGGACGCCACCTGGGCCGGCCGGCTGCCGCGCCAGGCCGCGGCCCTGGCCGGCGCGCCGACGGCCGGTTCCTGAACCGCGCCGTACGGCCTGGCCGTGGCGTGGAACTTGCGGCGCCCACCGCATGCTCCAACGCCTGTCCCTGTTCCACAAATTCGCCATCCTCGCGCTGCTCGGCGTGCTCATGTGCCTGCTGCCGGCCTGGCTCTACACGCGCGGCGCGCTGCAGACGCTGGCGCAGGCCAGCCACGAGGCCCGCGGCGCCGCGCCGCTGGCCGCGCTGAACCGCACCGTGCAATGGATGCAGGTGCACCGCGGCCTGTCGGCCAGCATGCTGAGCGGCAACGAAGTGCTGGCCGCGCGCAGGCCCGCGGCGCGCGATGCAGTAGCCCAGGCGCTGGCGGCCGCGGACGCGCGCTTCGCCGAAGCCGAGGTGCCCGCGGCGCAGCGCCAGGCCTGGGCGCAGCTGCGCCAGACCTGGCAGGAACTCGAGGCCCAGGTGGCCGCGCGCGGCCTGGAGGCCGCGCAAAGCACGGCCCGGCACACCGCCATGATTGCCAGCGCCATGCGCATCGGCGAGGAGTTGCTGCAGAGCTTTGGGCTCATGGTCGAACCCGAGCCGGCCTTGCAGGCGCTGATCCAGGCCGCGCTGGTGCAATCGCCCATGCTGGGCGAGAAGCTGGGGGTGATGCGCGCCCAGGGCGCCGCGTTTCTCGCGCGCGGCGAGCTGCCGCCGCCGCGCCGCGCGCTGCTGCAGTCGCTGCGCGACCGTGTGCAGGAACTGCAGGGCGAGGCGCTGCGCAACTTCGCGCGGGCCAGCGCCGGCGCGCCCGCGCTGCGGCAGGCGCTGGAGACGCCGGTGCGCCAGCAGGGCGAACGCATCGACGCCACGCTGCAGCTGGCCGAGCGCGAGCTGCTGCAGGCGGCCACGCTGCGCTTGCCGGGCCAGGCCTATTTCGACGACTTCACGCGGACCATCGACGGTCTGTACGAACTCAACGGCCTTGCCATGGCCAGCCTGGACGCGGCACTGCAGCAGCGCATCGTGGACCAGCGCCGCGCCTTGCTGTGGACCGGCCTGTCTCTGTTGCTGGCGCTGCTGCTCGCAGGCGGGTTGATGGCGGCGTTCGTGCGCTCCATCACCCGCCCCATGGCACAGGCCGTCGCGCTGGCGGACGCGGTGGCCCAGGGCGACCTCGCCGGCCCGCCCATCGCGCACGGCACCGACGAGGTCGGCCGCCTGATCGCCGCGCTGCTGGCCATGCGCGCGCAACTCACCGCGGTGGTGGTGCGCGTGCGCGGCAATGCCGACGGCGTGGCCACGGCCAGCGCCGAGATCGCCCAGGGCAACAACGACCTGTCGGCCCGCACCGAGAGCCAGGCCAGCGCGCTGCAGCAGACTGCCGCCTCGATGGAGCAGATGACGGCCACCGTGCGCCAGAACGCCGACACGGCGCGCCAGGCCAAGGCGCTGGCGCAGGACGCCAGCGGCGTGGCCGAGCAGGGCGGCGCGGTGGTGGCGCAGATGGTGCGGACCATGCAGGGCATCCATGCCGCCTCGGGCCGCATCGCCGACATCATCGGCGTGATCGACGCGATCGCGTTCCAGACCAACATCCTGGCGCTCAACGCGGCCGTGGAGGCGGCGCGCGCCGGCGAGCAGGGCCGCGGCTTCGCCGTCGTCGCGAGCGAGGTGCGCCTGCTGGCCAAGCGCAGCGCCGATGCGGCCAAGGAGATCAAGGCCCTGATCACCGACAGCGTGCAGGGCGTGGACGCCGGCCATGCGCTGGCCGGCCGGGCCGGCACCACCATGCAGGAACTGCTGGCCGCCGTGCGCCGCGTGTCCGACCTGATCGCCGCGATCAGCGCCGCCAGCCAGGAACAGTCGCAGGGCGTGGCCCAGGTCGGCGAGGCCATCGCGCAGATGGACCAGACCACGCAGCAGAACGCCGCGCTGGTCGAGCAGATGGCCGCTGCGGCGAGCAGCCTGCGCAGCCAGGCGGGCGAACTGGTCGAAGGCGTGGCGGTGTTCCGCACGCAGGCCGGGCACGGCGCGCTGCTGCTGGAAGCGGCCTGACCGGCAGGCCCGGCGCCGGGCTCATGCGGCCAGTGGCTGCCGGTCGAGCCCGAGCATCAGGTCCAGGTTCTGCACCGCCGCGCCGGCCGCGCCCTTGCCCAGGTTGTCGAACACCGCGGCCAGCAGAATCTGGCCGGTGCGCGGTTGGCCGAACACCGCGAGCCGCAGGCGGTTGCTGCCGTTCAGCGCGCGCGGATCGAGCCGCTGGCCATCGACGTCGCCGCCCAGCGGCTGCAGCTCGATGCAGGGCTGGCCCGCATAGCGCGCCTGCAGCGCGGCGTGCAACTGCGCGGCCGTCACGCCAGCGGGCAGCAGGCGCTGGTGCAGCGCGATCGTGAGCACGATGCCTTGCCGGTAGTGCCCGTAGGCCGGCACGAACGCGGGCGCGTGCGCCAGGCCGGCATGCTGCTGGATCTCCGGCACATGCTTGTGCTGCAGGCCCAGCCCATAGACCTGCAGCGGCGGGGCGTCGGCTGCGCCGGCGCCCTCGTGGTCCTCGAGCCCGGCGCGACCGCGCCCCGAGTAGCCGGACACCGCATGGATCGCCAGCGGATGGTCGGCCGGGAGCAGGCCGGCGTCGACCAGCGGCCGCAGCAGGGCCACGGCACCGGTCGGGTAGCAGCCCGGATTGCTGACGCGGTCCGCGCGGGCGATCCGCTCGGCCTGCGCCGCCTCGAGCTCCGGCAGGCCGTAGACCCAGCCCGGCGACGTGCGGTGGGCCGAGCTGGCATCGATGACGCGCACGCCGGGACGGCGCACCAGTGCCACGGCTTCCCGCGCGGCGGCGTCGGGCAGGCACAGCAGGGCGATGTCGCAGTCGTTCAGCGCCTCGGCGCGGTGGGCGGCGCTCTTGCGCTGCGCCGGCGGCAGCTGCAGCACGCGCAGATCGGTCCGGCCGGCCAGCCACTGGCGCACCTGCAGGCCGGTCGTGCCTTGGTCGCCATCGATGAAAACGAGAGGGGTCATGGAGTGCTCCAGCAAGGATCGGAGCGCATGGTGACGCGCCTTTCGAGTGCAGACCAGTTGAATCTGACAAACTGCGGATTCAGCAAACCTGAATCCCAAACGGCGAGGGGCCGACCATGCGCGAACTCAATCTCGACCGACTGCGCACGCTGCTGACGGTGGCCGACCTCGGCTCGTTCGCCGCGGCAGCCAAAGCGCTGCACCTGGCGCCGCCCACCGTGACGCTGCACGTGGCCCAGCTCGAAGCCCGGCTGGGCACGCGCCTGCTGCACCGCGCACCTTCGGGCGTGACGGCGACATCCGCCGGCGGCCTGCTGATCGACAAGGCGCGGCGGCTGCTCGCCGAGGCCGACGAACTGTTGCAGGCCGTGCAGGCCCAGGTCGCCGCCCGCGGCGGCCGCGTGCGGCTGGGGGCTTCCACGGGTGCGCTGGCGCACCTGCTGCCGCAGGCGCTGCAGGCCCTGGCCGTGCAGCATCCGCAGATCGACGTGCAGGTCGCGGTGATGACCAGCGTGGAGACGCTCGCACGCCTGGCTGCCGGCAACCTGGACATCGGCATCGTCGCGCTGCCGCAGCCGGCCCTGCGTGGTCTGCGCCTGCGGGCCTGGCGCCAGGACCCCGTGCTGGCCTTCGTGCCCGCGGACTGGAAGCCGCCGCGGCAGGTGACGCCCGCCTGGCTGGCCGCCCGGCCCCTGATCGCCAACGACAGCGGCACCCGGCTGTCGCGCCAGACCGCCGAATGGTTCGCGGCGGCCGGCGAGCGGCCGCAGGCGCGCATCGCCCTGAACTACAACGACGCGATGAAGAGCCTGGTGGCGGCGGGCTACGGCGCCGCGTTGCTGCCGCACGAGGCCGGCGCGCCGCTGCCGGACCAGCGCATTGCCATGCGGCCCTTGCGGCCGGCGCTGTCGCGTGCGCTGGGCATCGCGCACCGGGCCAGGCTGGACGACGGGCCGACGGAGTTGACGCTGCGGGCCCTGCTGGAGATGCCGGCGCGCTGAGGTGGCGCGCCAGAAAAAAGCGCAAGGCCCGTTGCCGGGCCTTGCGCTGCGGGGTGGGGCGGCGTTACAGCGCGCCGTCGCCCAGCACGATGCCTTCGCGGCGCGGGTCCACGCCGCCCTGCAGCACCCACTTGCCGTCCTTCTGCACGCGCATGACGGTGGAGATGCCGCTGGACTGGGCGCCGGAGTTCACCGTGTGGCCCATGGCCTGCAGGCCGCTCACGAGTCCCGTGAGGTCCAGCGTGGCGTTGGGGTTGGCGGTGGTCCTGGCGTTGGAGCCGTCGACGTTGGTGGTGGCGCTGTTGGCCGCGCCGAAGTCCACCAGCGAGGTGGCCTGCTGCGCATCCAGGCCCCAGTCGAGCGCGCCGACCACGGTCTTGACCACGTACTGGATGATGGTGCCGCCGCCCGGCGAGCCGGTGGCCATCATGAAGTCGTTGGTGTCGGCGCCGCGGAACACCAGCGTGGGTGCCATGGTGCTGCGGGGACGCTTGCCGGGGGCGATGCGGTTGGCGACCAGGGTGTTCGTGCTGTCCACCGGGTTGGCCGAGAAGTCGGTCAGCTGGTTGGTCAGCAGGAAGCCGCCGGTCATGTGGAACGACCCCATGGAAGACTCGACCGTGGACGTGACCGAGGCGACGTTGCCGTAGGAGTCGACGATGGAGAAGTGCGTGGTGCCGGCTTCGGTCGTGGTGTCACGTCCCAGCGGCACGCTGCCCAGATCGCCCGGCTGGGCCGTGCGCATGCTGGTTGCCGTGTTGATCAGCGCCGCGCGGCTCTTCAGGTAGTTCTTGTCCAGCATGGTGGACATGCCGTTGCCGGGGAGCGGGATGTAGTCCGTGTCGGCCACGTACTTGTCGCGGTCGGCATAGGCCAGGCGCTCGGCTTCGGACACCAGGTGCACGCCCATCACGCTGGGCACGCCGCCTTCGTTCTCGGGATTGGTGGGACCGTAGCCCGAGAGCGTGAAGTTCTCCAGGATGCCCAGGGTCTGGGCCACTGCGATGCCGCCCGACGACGGGGGGGCCATCGAGCAGACGTAGTAGGCGCGGTAGGTGATGCAGGCCGGGTCGCGCTTCTTGGCCTGGTAGCCTGCCAGATCGGCCATGGTCATGAGGCCCGGGGTGATCGGCGTGCGGGCGGTGTCGTCGCCGACGCTCTGCGCCACCTTGGCCACGATGGCCTCGGCGATGGGGCCCGTGTGCAGCGCGTTGGCGCCCTGGCTGGCCAGCGCCTTCAGCGTGTCGGCGTAGGGCAGGTTCTTGGTCGTGTCGCCGGCCTTCTTCGGCGTGCCATCCGGGTTGAAGAAGGCCGCCACGGCATTCGCGTCGAGCCGCAGGTTGTTGGCATTGCTGCCGATGGCGTCGCCCATGCGGCGCGGAATGACATAGCCATTGGTCGCCAGGTTGATGCCTTCGTCGAACAGCCCGTTCCACTTGAGCCGGCCATGTTCCTTGTGCGCCATCTCCATCATGCGCATCACGCCCGGCACGCCGATGGAGCGGCCGCTGCGCCGGGCATTCGGCACAGGAGCGGGCGAGCTGGCATCGGCCTGGTCCTGGCGGACAAGGTAGTAGTTCGTGGCGGCCGCAGGGGCCGTCTCGCGGCCGTCGTAGGCCGTGATCTTCTTGGTCCTGGCGTCGTAATACATCATGAACGCGCTGCCGGCGATGGTGCTCGACTGCGGCTCCACCAGGCCCAGCACGGCCTGCACGGCGATCGCCGCATCGGCGGCCGTGCCGCCGGCCTTCAGGACCTCGCAGCCCGCCTTGACGGCCAGCGGCGTGTTGGCCACCACCATGTAGCTGTTGGAGTTCTTGGCCTTGTACCCGAGGCGGTAGTCGGAAGCCGCCTCCGGCGCTGCCGGGTCGCCGGCCAGGCCGGAGCCGACCGTGACGGGCGTGCCGCTGCTGTTCAGCAGGGAACAACTGCTCGCGTTGGTGTCGACGATCAGGTCGTCGCCATCTCCGCCGCAGGCGACGACCGCGAGCGCGATGGCAATGGGGGTCGCGATCCAGAGAGGGGTGCGTGTTGTGAATTTCATTGGTAAGGGATAGACCTCGGAACAGGGAAGCTGCGCCCCACGATGGGGCACAGGGCGACGTGGGAAGCATCGACTGTGCCAGCCACGCCGTCGCCGCGGCCATTGCTGCAAACCAGCAAAAGTGTTGCCGGGTGTTACGGGCGGTCGGCGACGACTTTGCGTGCAGGCAAGCGCACCACCCCCGTCGCCAAGGCCGTCCCGCACAGGATCACCACGCCGCAGCCCAGCATCGCCGGCGTCAGCGCTTCGCTCAGCAGCAGCGTGCCGTACAGCACGCCGAACACCGGCACCACGAAGGTCACGGTCAGCGTGCGGGCCGGGCCCACGGTGGAGATCAGACGGAAGAACAGGATGTAGGCCAGCGCCGTGCACAGTACGCCCACGGCGAGCAGGCTGGCGAGGGCCGTGAGGCTGGGCGCCCGGCCGGGCCACAGCCACAGCGCCGGCAGCGCCAGGCCCAGCGTGGCGCCCAGCTGGCTGCCGGCGGCCAGCACCAGCGGCTTGACCTCGGCCAGGTAGCGCTTGGTGAAGGTGGCGGCCAGCGCATAGCAGACGCAGGCCAGCAGGCAGGCCAGCACGGCCCAGCCCGTGGCGGCGGCGCCGGCCTTGGGCGTGAAGCTGGCCTTGTTCCAGGCCAGCAGCGCCACGCCCACGAATCCCAGGGCCAGGCCGAGGCTGCGCGAGGCGCCGGGCCGCTCGCGCAGCCAGGCCCAGGCCACGACCGCGCCGAACAGCGGCACCGTGGCGTTGAGGATGGCCGACAGGCCGGTGGAGATCGACAGCACGGCGTACGAGTACAGCGCGAACGGGATGCCGGAGTTGAGCAGGCCCACGAACAGCACGGGCCGGTGGTGGCGCACGAGTTCGGGCAGCAGGCCGCGCCGCCACAGCAGCGGCAGCAGGCACAGCGCCGCGATGCCCACGCGCGCGGCGGCCGTGGGCAGCGGCCCCAGCTCCATCGCGGCATTGCGCATGAACAGGAAGGAGGCGCCCCACAGCGCCGAGAGCAGCAAAAAGTCGCCGAGCCAGGCGCTGCGCGGCTGGCTCATGCGGCGAGCTCCAGCAGCGCGCTCTCGCGCCGCAGCAATGCGCTCTTGCGCGGCAAGCCGCCCGCGTAGCCCGTCAGCGCTCCGGCATGGCCGAGCACGCGGTGGCAGGGCACGATCACGCTGATCGGATTGCGGCCCACGGCCGCGCCCACGGCGCGCACGGCAGCCGGCCGCGCGAGACGGTGGGCGAGCGCGCCATAGCTGCAGGTAGCGCCGGGCGCGATCGCCAGCAAAGCCTGCCAGACCGCGCGTTGGAACGCGGTGCCGCCGGACAGGTCCAGCGGCAGCTCGAAGCGTTCGCGCGCGCCGGCGAAGTAGGCCAGCAACTGCTCCTGCGCGGCCAGCAGCACCGGATGCCGCGCGGCCCGGGGCCAGGCATCGTGCAGGGGCTGGTGGCGCTGGCCGTCGAACCAGGCGCCGTTCAGGCCGGCCTCGGAGGCCGACAGCACCATGGCGCCCAGCGGCGTGTCGATGCGGGTGTGGACGGTGGACGGGTGGAACTGCATGCTCATTCCTTCGGGGTCTTCGGGGTGGGGCGTGCCGGCAGCAGCGCCCAGGCGCGCAGCACGGCATAGCTGCGCCAGGGCTTCCAGGGTTCGGACGCGGCCTCGGCCGCGCGCGCGGGCTGCGGCGCATCGCGCACGCCCAGCGCGTTGTGCAGCGCCACGTCGCCGGCGGGGAAGGCGTCGGGCCAGCGCAGCGCGCGCATGGCGATGTACTGCGCGGTCCAGTCGCCGATGCCGGGCAGGGCCTTGAGCGCGGCGATGGTGGCCGGCACGTCGCCACCGGGCTGCAGGTTCAGCCCGTCCGCCGCGGCGCGCGACAGCGCCACGATGGCGGCCTGGCGCTGGCGCACGATGCCCAGGCCGCCCAGCGCGTCGCCGGCGGCATCGCCGAGATCGGCCAGCGCCTGCGGCGCCGGAAACAGATGGGTGAGACCGGGTTCCGGCGTGGCGATGGGCTGGCCGAAGCGCGTGACCAGGCGGCTGGCCAGCGTGCGCGCGGCCGCCACCGTGATCTGCTGGCCCAGCACGGCGCGCACGGCCAGCTCGTAGCCGTCCATGCAGCCCGGCACGCGCAGGCCGGCACCATCGGGAAAGCGCGCGCCCAGCACGGCGTGGATGGCCTGCGGATCGGCATCCAGGTCCAGCAGCACGCGCACACGCCGGATCACGAGCGGCAGCACCGCGCGCAGGCTGTCGGACACGCGCAGCAGCAGCTGGTGGCGCTCGGGCGCGAAGGCCATGTGCAGCCAGCCCTCGTGCCGCTGCCCGGCCACCTGCAGGGCCAGCGTGCGGGCGATGCCGGGCGCCGCCGCCGCGGGGCCGGCCACGGTCTCCATGCCCGGGATCTGGCGCGCCGCGAAGAAGGCCAACATGGCCTGCCAGTCGTACGGCGGGCGGTAGCCGAGCCGCACCTGGCTGCCCTGGCCTTCGCGCTGGCCGCCGGCGCGGCGCAGGGCGGCGGGATTGAGCCCGTAGTGTGCGACGAAGGCCGCGTTGAAGCGGCGCAGGCTGTGGAAACCGCTGGCCTGGGCCACCTGGGCGACGGGCAGGTCGGTGTCGGCCAGCAGCTGCTTGGCCGCCAGCAACCGGCGGGTCTGCAGGTACTGCAGCGGCGAGACGCCGAACTGCGCCTCGAAGATGCGGCGCACGTGCCGGTCGGACACACCCAGCCGCTCGGCCAGGGCCTGCACCGTCGGGCCGGCCTCGGGCCAGGCATCCGGCGCGTCGAGCAGCCGCGCGGCCTGCTGGGCGAGGATGCTGGAGGCGTCCTGCGTGGACCAGGGCAGGGCCTGCGGCGCCAATTCGGGCCGGCAGCGCAGGCAGGGGCGAAAGCCCGCACGCTCGGCCTGGGCGGCGTGCTCGAAAAAGCGGCAGTTCTCGCGCCGCGGCGTCTTCACGCTGCAGACCGGCCGGCAGTAGATGCCGGTGCTGGTGACGCCCGTGAAGAAGCGGCCGTCGAAGCGCGCATCGCGGGCGGCCAGCGCGCGGTAGCGGGCTGCGTCGAGGGGGTCGCCGGGGGAGGGGGTGGACGGGTCCATGGCCGGGATCATAGGTGGCGCGCCGCCGCGCGACTCGCCGTTTTCGGACATGTGCCTCGCTGCGTGCCGACAGCACCGCGGGACGCCGGCCGACAGCCGGTTCACACCCGTGGCAGCACCATGGCAGTTGAAAGGATGTCTTGCCATGACCACCAAGAACCACTATTGCGTGACCGCCGTGCGCTACCAGAACCAGCAACTCACGGCGGTGCAGCTGGGGCAGGGCGACGGCAGCGGTGCCTGGCAGCAGGAGCCCCACGAAGTCCCGGTCGACCAGGTGGCTGCGCGCATCGACGCGGGCGACCCGGTGCACGCCCTGCTGCGCGATGGCGCGCAGGTGACGCTGGGCCCGCGCCTGAAGGTCGTGCAGGGCGAAGAGGGCCGCCGCTCGCTGGCCCTGGACAACCAGCCCAGCGACTGCCTGGAACTGGCCGACCTGGAACGCTTTTGACCATGCAGCGCAAGCCCCTGAACCACGTGCAGTACGTGGCCGAACTGAACCAGCGCCTCTGGGCCGATCCGGAGTTCTCCGAAGGCATGGCCTTTCGCATCTATCCGGACGGCAAGATCGCA
The DNA here is from genome assembly GCF_014652235.1 of Pseudorhodoferax aquiterrae. Classification (GTDB taxonomy): domain Bacteria; phylum Pseudomonadota; class Gammaproteobacteria; order Burkholderiales; family Burkholderiaceae_C; genus Pseudorhodoferax; species Pseudorhodoferax aquiterrae. Next base: position 18,185 of record NZ_BMYK01000022.1, on the reverse strand, counting down.
GGCCATCTGCGCGATGCATCCGATGTCGGCAGCTGCCGGATCCCTGCGGTGTTCGCCCGCATCGAGCAAAGCGTGGCGCGCGAGTTCGAGCTCGTCGTGCCGGTGGTGGCGCCGCCCGTGGCCGAAGGCATGCTGGCATAGCGGCCTGCGCCCTGGTGCGCGCGCCTAGACTCGGGCCTTCGCTACCTGCAAGGAGACCCGCATGTACAAGCAGATCCTGGTGCCCGTGGATGGCTCGCAGACCGCGCTGGCCGCGCTGCGCCACGCCGTGGGACTGGCCCGCGCCTTCCAGGCCGAGCTCTTCGTCGTCCACGTGATCGACATCTACCCCTTCCTGGGCGTGGGCACGGACACCGCCGTGGGCCAGGCCGAGTACCTGTCGGCCGCCAATGCCAATGCCGAAGGCGCGCTGCGCGCGGCGCTGGCCATCGTCGAAGCCGCCGGCGTGCCCTGCGAGTCGGCTACCGTCGAGGGCCATGCCGCGGAGGAGGGCATCCTGCAGGCGGCCGGCACCTGCGATGCCGACCTGATCGTGATGGGCTCGCACGGCCGGCGCGGCATCGAGAAGCTGCTGCTGGGCAGCGTCACGCAACGCGTGCTGCAGAACGCGCGCGTGCCGGTGCTGGTGGTTCGCGGCAGCGAAGCCTGAGCGCGCGGCCCGGCCGGCGGCCGTGGCACCATCGGCGCCCGTCCACCTGCCGAAGGAGCGCCATGTCCGCCGATGTCACCCTGCACGCCACCCTGGGCGCCACGCCCTACGCCGTCGAATTCCGCGACGAGGCCGGCCACCGCTGGAGTGGGGACGAGCCGGCGGCCCAGGGCGGCGGCGACACCGGGCCCACGCCGCACGCGCTGCTGCTGTCCAGCCTGGGCGCCTGCACGGCCATCACGCTCAAGATGTTCGCGGCCCGCAAGCAGTGGCCGCTGGAAGGCGTCGAGGTCGCGCTGACGCTGCGCGCCGCCGCACCGGGCACGGCCGGCACCGACATCGAACGCCGCATCACGCTGCAAGGCCCGCTCGAGGCGGCCCAGCGCGAGCGCCTGCTGGCCGTGGCCAATGCCTGCCCGATCCACAAGGTGCTGACGGGCGAGGTGCGCATCGCCACGGCGCTCAACTAGCCCGTCCCAGCGCGCTGCGGGCCGCCCTCAGCCCGCTTCGCTCTGCGCCAGCTCCGCCGCCACCGCCACGACGAGCTCGCGCAACCAGCGGTGTGCCGGATCGTCGCGGTAGCGCACGTGCCAGGCCATCTGCACCGGAAAGCTGCCCAGGTCCACCGGCGCGGGCAGCACCTTGAGCCGCGCGTCGCCGGCCAGGCGGCGGCAGATCTGGCGCGGCAGCGTGGCGCAGTAGTCGGTCACGGCCACGAGTTCGGGGATGGCGAGGAAGTGCGTGACCGAGACCGCGACCTCGCGCTTGAGCTGCGCGCGCTCCAGCCGCTGGAACAGCCCCGCGCGCAGCCGGCCCGGCGGCAGCATGTTCACGTGCTTGAGCCGCTCGTACTGGCGCCGCGTCATGCGCGTGCCGATGTCCGGATGGTCGGCCCGCACCACGCAGGCCAGGCCGTCGTCCATGAGGTGCTGCACGACCAGGTTGTCCGGCGGATCGTCGATGCGGCCGAACACCATGGCCGTGGCGCCCGAGACCACGCCGGTCTCCGCGAGGTCGGCACCATAGGGCGTGAGCCGCAGCCGGATGCCGGGCGCCAGCGCGCGCAGCCGCGCCACCAGGGCCGGCACCAGCACGTACTCCACATAGCTGTTGGGTGCGATGGTGACCAGGCGTTGTGCGCTGGCCGGATCGAAGGCCTGCTGGCCGCGCACCAGGCCGTCCAGCGATGCGAGCGCCTCGGCGATGGCCGGCGCCAGTTCCTCGGCCTTGGGCGTGGGCTGCATGCCGTAGCGCGCACGGATGAACAACGGGTCCTGCAGCAGCGCGCGCAACCGCGTCAGCGCGTTCGACAACGCTGGCTGCGTGATGCCCAGGCGCTCGGCCGCGCGCGTCACGCTGCGCTCCTCCATGAGTGCCAGGAAAACGGGCAGCAGGTTCAGGTCGTAACGCATCCAGATATGTTGCTTGAGCTATATCTGAAATTCAACGAATAAATTGGATGAATGTACCCTTGCGCCCCAAACTTCGCTCCATCCCACTGCAACGGAGCTGCACCATGACCACCGACACCCTGTTCACCCCGACCCGCCTGGGCGCCATCGCCGTGAAGAACCGCATCGCCATGGCCCCGCTGACGCGTTCGCGCGCCGGCATGGACGGCGTGCCCTCGCCGCTGGCGGCCACCTACTACGCGCAGCGCGCCTCGGCCGGCCTGCTGATCGCCGAGGCCACCAACATCTCGCGCCAGGCGCGCGGCTATGCCTACACGCCCGGCATCTACACCGATGCGCAGGTGGCCGGCTGGAAGACCGTGACCGAGGCCGTGCACGCGGCCGGCGGCCGCATCGTGCTGCAGCTGTGGCATGTGGGCCGCATGTCGCACACCAGCCTGCAGGAGGGTGGTGCCGCGCCGGTCGCGCCCTCGGCCCTGCAGGCCGGCGGCAAGGTCTTCACCGAGGCGGGCTTCGAGGCGCCCTCGGCACCGCGCGCGCTCGAATTGCACGAGATCGCCGCCATCGTCGAGGACTACCGCCAGGCCGCCGTGCGCGCCAAGGCGGCCGGTTTCGATGGCGTGGAAGTCCATGCCGCCAACGGCTACCTGCTCGAGCAGTTCCTGCGCGACAGCACCAACCGGCGCACCGACCGCTACGGTGGCTCCATCGAGAACCGCGCCCGTCTCACGCTGGAAGTGGTCGAGGCCGTGGCCGGTGTCTGGGGGGCGGACCGCGTAGGCCTGCGCCTGTCGCCGCTGTCCACCGCCATCGGCGACACGCCGCTGGACAGCCAGCCCCAGCAGACCCATGCCTACCTCGCCGGCCGCCTGGGCGCACTGGGCCTGGCCTACCTGCACGTGGTGGAAGGCCAGATGCATGCCGAAGACGGCAGCAGCCGCTTCGACAATGCGGCCCTGCGGCAGGCCTTCGGCGGTGCCTACATCGCGAACAACGGCTACGACCGCCAGCGCGCCATCGCCGCCACGGCCGCGGGCCATGCCGACATGGTGGCCTTCGGCCGCGACTTCATCGGCAATCCCGATCTGGTCGAGCGCTTGCAGCACGGCCTGCCGCTGTTCCACGCACCGGCGACCGGCTACTTCGGCGGCGGCGCCGAGGGCTATACCGAATTCACGGCCGCAAAGGCCGCCTGAACCGACGCCCGGATGCCTGGCCCGGCCGGCTTATCCCGGTCGGCTGTGGACATCCTTGGGGACAGCGGCTGGACGGCGCAGCCAAAGCCAGTCCCCATGCGGCCTGGCGCTGCGCTGCCTCTTTTTTGGGCGGCCGCCAGTGGCTGGCCCCAAGCCGCTGGCGTTGGCGCGGCGGCGTACCGCTCAATGCACCTTGAAGAAGCCGTGGCGCTCGGCCAGCAACGCCAGGATGCGGCGCGGATCGGAAACGAAGTGCCTGCCGTTGACCGTCTGCGCATCGGGCGGTGGCGGCAGGCCGTCGCCGAAGATCAGCACGGGCAGGCCCTGGTGGTCGGCATCGAGCGCCGCCACCACGGCCGCGCGCGGCCGCGCGAAGGCCACGCGCTCCACGTCCAGCTGGGCGCCGCGCGTGGGGTCGCTGGCCAACAGGCCTTCGATGGGCAGGCAGTCGATGCAGACGAACTGCTCGCCCGGATACTTGGCGTCGCTGAAGCCGGGCTGCAGCAGGATCAGGCGGTCGTTGGCCATGGCTCGGGCTTCAGCGGTTCGGCTGCGGCGTGATGCGCAGGTAGGGCCGCACGGCGGTGTAGCCCTTGGGGAAGCGCTCGGCGAGTTCCTGGGGATCCTGCAGGCTGGGCAGGATCACCACATCGTCGCCGTCCCTCCAGTTGGCCGGCGTGGCGACCTTGTGGCTGTCGGTCAGCTGCAGCGAATCGATCACGCGCAGGATCTCGTCGAAGTTGCGGCCGGTGCTGGCCGGGTAGGTGATGGTGGCGCGCACCATCTTGTTCGGGTCGATGATGAACACGCTGCGCACGGTGGCCGTGGCCGAGGCGTTGGGGTGGATCAGGTCGTAGAGCTCGGACACCTTGCGGTCGGCATCGGCCAGGATCGGGAACTGCACCGAGGTCTTCTGCGTCTCGTCGATGTCGGCGATCCACTGCCGGTGCTTGTCGACCGGATCGACGCTGATCGCAATCGGCTTGACGCCGCGTTTGGCGAACTCGCCCGACAGCGCGGCGGTCTTGCCCAGTTCGGTGGTGCACACCGGCGTGAAGTCCGCCGGGTGCGAGAACAGCACGACCCAGTTCTGGCCGGCCCAGGCATGGAAGTCGATGGGGCCGAGGCTGGATTGCTGGGAGAAATCGGGGGCGGTGTCGCCCAGGCGGAGAGTGGCCATGGAGGGCTCCGGAAAGAAGAGGAACGCTCCGAGTATTCGGAAAGCGCCCGCCGGAACCAACGAATTTCTGCTTCTATGCTTAGACGCCGGACGCCAGGCTGCCCAGCAGACCCAGGGCCAGCAGCACCGCGCCGGCCCGCAGCAGCCGCACGATGCGCCGAGGCGCATAGCTCAGCGTGAGCACCACGGCCAGCGCCGCCACCATCATCGCGCCGAACCAGAACACCCAGCCCTGGGCGCTGCCGTAGCCCGCGATGGCGGCCCACAGCGACAGCGCCAGGCCCAGCGCGCCGCCCAGCTGCATCCAGCGCCGCAGCGCTGCCGGCGGCGTATGGCCGCGGCCCTTGTAGTCCTCGTAGTGGCGGTCCATCGCCAAACTCAGCGCCGAGAAGCCCGTCAGCGCGGCCGAGAACGCCAGCAGCGCCTTCATCGGCCGGCTCCCGCGGTCTCGAGCCGTGGCTCGGCCGCCAGCACGCTGGCCTTGGCAGCGGCCGCGCGCGGCCTGGTGGCCGGCTTGCGCTTGCCCACGTACCACGCGGCCGCCAGCAGGCCCGCGCCCAGCGCGGCTGCCGTCAGGTCGAAGCCGGCGATGCGCCATGCGCCCGCCGGCAGGCTCGTCAAGAGGCCCATGCCGCCGCTCAAAGGGTTCAGCACCGGCAGCAGCGCGAACAGCAGGCCGCCCAGCGCCAGCTGGATCTGCCACATGCGCCGGCCCGGCCAGGCCAGGCCGGCCACGGCGGCCAGGCCCCAGGCCCAGAAGAAGCAGGCGATCTCGGTGGCGGGCCGCTCGGCGATGCCGACAGGCACGAAGCGGTTGGCCCAGAAGAACGCGGCCATGGCCAGCGGCAGGCCGGCGATGGCGCCCAGGTTGAGCCCATCGACCAGGCGCAGGCCGAAGCCGACGCGCCCCCCCAAGGCTCGCGCCTTGCCGTACTTCTGGCGCTCCTTGACAGACCACAGCAACAGGCCCGTGGCCACCATCACGCAGCCGGCCACGCCCGAGACGAAGAACAGCCAGCGCAGCAGCGGGTGCGCGAAGCGGCCGATGTGCAGGCCGTAGAGCACACCGCGCGTGTCGGAGGCCGGCGCGATGTCCTCGCCGGCGCGGCCCAGCAACTGGCCGCTGGTGCCGTCGAAGGTCATGGAACTCTGGTTGGCCGAGAGCGTGCCGCCCTCGTGCCGGTACAGCGTCACGCGGGCCGTGGCGTCGCCCGGGTTGTTCACGACGACGCGGCTGACGGCCGCGCCATGCCAGGCCGCGCTGGCCTGGCGCATGAGCGCGTCCACGGGCACCAAGGGCGCTGCGATGCCGGTGGCCTTCTGGTTGCCGAAGCCGGCGGACGCGGGGAAGACCTCGGCGATGAAGGTCTGGCGGTCGTCCTTGTAGACGGCTTGCTGGCCCCAGGGCATGTACAGGAACATCAGCGTGACGAGTCCCGTGTAGGTGATCATGAGGTGGTAGGGCAGGGCCAGCACGGCGGTGGCGTTGTGCGCGTCCAGCCAGGAGCGCTGTCCCTTCTTCGGCCGGAAGGTGAAGAAGTCCTGGAAGATGCGCTTGTGCGTGACGATGCCGCTGACGATGGCCACCAGCATGAACATCGCGCAAAAGCCCACGATCCAGCGGCCCCAGATCGCCGACATGTAGTGCAGGTCGAAGTGCAGGCGGTAGAAGAAGTCGCCGCCGCGCGTCTCGCGCGGGGCTGCCACGGGCTGGCCCGTGGCCGGGTCCAGCGTGGCCGAGGCGAAGCGGGCGCGGCGCGGGCGCTCGTCGGCGCGCGGCGCGGAGGCGGCGGCCGCCGGGGGCGGCACGGTCCAGCCCGCGCGCAGCAGTGGCTCGCGTTCGCTGGGCAGCTCGATGGTCCAGCGCGGGCTGCCGGCCGCCGCGCGCTGCAGATGCTGCAGCGCCAGGCCGACGGCCTGCTCGGGCCGGGCCGGGGCGCTGGCCGTGCCCGCGTGCAGCTCGGGCTTCATCCACAGGCTGATCTCGTCGCGGAAGTAGGCCGAGGTGCCGGCCGCGAACACCATGAACAGCACCCAGCCGACCAGCAGGCCCGACCAGGTGTGCAGCCAGGCCATGGACTGGCGAAAGCCCTCCTTCATGCCGCTGCTCCCGCGCCGTGCGCCAGCCACAGGCCGCCGGCCAGCAGCAGGCAGGGCAGGGCCAGGCCGCCCCAGGCACGCCAGGCGCTGCGGGCCGCGAACGCCCACAGCACGGCGCAGGTGTAGACGACGAAAGACGCCAGCGTGCTTGTGATCACCGCCTCCGCGCGGTGCAACGGCAGGTACAGCGCTGCGGCCGTGGCGGCCAGGGCCGACAGCGCGTAGCCGCCGCCGATGGCGGCCAGGGCGCGCGAGGCCACCGCGAGGCGGTAGCGCGCGCCGATCTTTTCCTTCGACATCCCTCGTCTTCCTTCGGCCTCGGTGGGCCGGCTGGGCCCGGCATGGCGGGCTGGCGGGGAACAGGCATCCCCGGAAGCGGGTGATGTTAAATGAAAACTACTCGCAATTGAGTGCTTTGCCGACCAAGACGCCGCGCCTTCAGTCCACGTCGGTCAGCACCACGCGGTTGCGTCCGCCGTGCTTGGCCTCGTAGAGCGCCCGGTCGGCCGCCTGCAACAGCCGGTCCAGGCCGGCGTCGGCCGGCTGGCTCACGCTGGCGCCGATGCTGACCGTGAAGCCGAGGGTGCGGCCCTGGCCCAGGTCCACGGCCGTCTCGGCGCAGGCCTGGCGCACGCGCTCGGCCACCGCACGCGTGTGCGCATGGTCGGCCCCGGGCAGCAGCACGGCGAACTCCTCGCCGCCCAGCCGCCCGAGCAGCAGCGGGCCGTCGGGCAACTGGTCGGCCACGAGGTTGGCAGCCAGGACGATGACCTGGTCCCCCACGGCATGGCCGTAGGTGTCGTTGACGCTCTTGAAACGGTCGATGTCCAGCACCAGCAGGCCCACGCCCTGGCGGGCGGTGCGGGCGCTGCGCAAGGCCTTTCCGGCCTGCTCGGCGAAGGCGCGGCGATTCATGGTGCCGGTCATCGGGTCGTGCTCGGCCAGGTGGCGCAGCTGCGCCATCAGGATGCGGTTGGCGGCCATGGCGCTGGCCACGGCCAGCGGCGAGATCGCGATCAGCGTCACGCCCAGGCGCACCGACATCAGCATGGCCGGCGATTCGATCTGCACTGCGGTGTCGAGGACGCCCTTGGACATCGCCACCAGGGTCCATGCCGTGGTCAGCAGCGACAGCACGGCGGTCGGAAAGACGCCGTAGCGCATGCCGCACCACAGCAGCGCCGGCACCGGGAAGGCCACGGCGCCGGGCCCGCCGACCAGCAAGGCGGCCGCCACGGAGGCCAGCAGGGCCAGCAGCGGCGCGGCGCGGCGCAGCGGCGGCATGCTCTTGCGCCACTGGCGCACCACCTCGCGGTGCTGCGCCGTGGGGATGCTCAGCACGGCCGGCAGGATGGTGAAGTAGTTGAGCAGTTCGCTGGCGAACCAGGCCAGGCCGGACTCCAGCGCCGTGCCGCCGAAGGCCATCGGCCCGACGAAGCTGCCGGCCAGGCCGCCGGCCACCGAGGCCAGGCCCGCGATCCCGAGCAGCTGCAGCACGCCCGCCGCGCCCAGCAGCTTGCGTGCATCGGCCCCGAAGGGTTGGGCCAGCAGCAGATAGCCGGTGATCACGCTGGCGAAGTTGGTCAACGTGAGCAGCACCGAGATGGGCAGCGGGTCGCCGACGATGAAGCCGGCCAGCAGGTGGCCGGCGCAGGCGCCGACCCAGCCGGCTGCGGTGTCCAGCCGCGGAAAGCGGATGAACAGGCCCAGCAGCAATGCGTTGGCGGGCCAGAACACGGCGAGCTGGCCGGCCAGGCGGGTCCAGACGCCGAACAGGCAGACCGTCGCCATGATCGCGGCCACCAGGACACCCCCTGCGAACAGCTGCGCCGGACTCGCAGGCAGGGCCGGAACGCTCGGTTCCAGCTTCTGCGGACGGGTCAGCTTGTCGCGTTGGGAGTTCATGGTCTGCATTGCGTCTCCCTGCTTGGTGGGGGCGGGTAGGCGCGCAAGCGTGCCAGGCAACTCAAATTGTTGCAGATGTCGGAGCCGGTCCAGCCGGAAAATTGTGAATTTCCAACATCAAATTGGCCGATGAACGCCATTGACGCGCCGCAATGCTGCGCCTTGCGCAGCGGGGCCCGGGGTTCAGTCCACGGTGGCGCCCGACGCCTTGACGATGCGCTCCCACTTCGCCAACTCGCTGCGCGTGTAGTCGGCGAATTCGCGCGGGGTGTTGCCGACGGGTTCGGCGCCCAGGCCGGCCAAGCGTTCGCGCACGGCCGGCTGGCGCACGATCTGGGCGATCTCCTGCGACACCCGGTTCACGATCCCGGCCGGCGTCTGCGGCGGCGCCCAGACGCCGTACCAGGTGCTGATGTCGTAGCCCGCCACGCCGGATTCGGCGATGGTCGGCACGTCCGGCAGGGCGCTGGCGCGCCTGGCCGTGGTCACGGCGATGGCGCGCAGCTTGCCAGCGCGGATGTGGGCGATGCTGGACGGCATGGAGTCGAACATCAGCTGCGTCTGCCCGCCGATCACGTCGGCCAGCGCCGGTCCGCTGCCCTTGTAGGGCACGTGCTGCATCTGCACGCCCGTGGCGATCTTGAAGGCCTCGCCGGCCAGGTGCGGCGCTGCCGCATTGCCCGAGGACGCGAAGTTGAGCCGGTTCGGATCGGCCTTGGCCGCGGCGATGACGTCCTGCACGGTATGGAAGCCCAGCGACGGCGCGGCCACCAGCACCAGCGGCACATCGGCGATCAGACCCACGGGCGCGAAATCGCGGATGGCGTCGTAAGGCGGCTTCTTGTACAGGCTGGGGTTGATCACGTGGATCGACGCATTGACGAGCAGCGTGTAGCCGTCCCCCGGTGCCTTGGCCACGATGTCGGCGCCGATCATGCCGCTCGCACCCGGCTTGTTGTCCACCACCACGGGCTGGCCGAGCCGGCCTTCGAGCTGCTGGGCCACGATGCGGCCCAGGATGTCGGTGGGCCCGCCGGGCGGGTAGGGAATGACCATGCGGATGGGCTTGGCCGGCCAGGCCTGGGCCAGCGTGAGGCCGCTGGCCGTGGCCAGCAGCAGCGCGGCGAGCGCGCGGCGGTTCGGATGGGGCATGTGTCGTCTCCTCGTTATCGCGGGATCAGCCCTGCACGGCGATGCCGTGGCGTTCCAGCGCTGCCACCTCGTCAGCGGCATAGCCGAGTTCGGCCAGCAGCGCGCGCGTGTGCTGCCCCGTGGCCGGTGCGGGCGGGATCGGCCCGCCGCGCGGCGTGCCCGGCAGGTAGGGCATGGGCAAGGTCTGGTAGGGCGGCTGCGCCAGCGCGCCGAAGGTGCCCATGTGCTGCATCTGCGGGTGGTTGCGGAACTGCGCGTAGTCCTGCACCTCGGCGCACAGCACGTCGGCCGCTTCCAGCGTGGCGATCCAGTGCGCGCTGGGCTGCCCGGCCAGTTGTTCGGCGATGGCCGCGTTGAGTGCAGCCGCGTTGCGGCCGCGCGCGTGGTTGTCGGCGTAGTCCGGGTCGCTGCGCCACGCGTCGCGGCCCAGCGCCGTGCACAGCCGCTCCCACATGTCCTGCCGCAGCACCAGCAGCGTGACGAAGCCGTCCTGCGTGCGGAACACGCCCGAAGGCACGGCCGTGGGCGGCGCCTGGCGGCCCGCGAACAGCGCGCTCTCGTAGATCGGCGCGGCCTGGAAGGCGGCGCAGCATTCGGCCAGCGAGACCTGCACATGCCGGCCCCGGCCCGTGCGGCTGCGCGCATAGAGCGCCGCGCCCAGCGCCTGCGTGGCGTACAGCGCCGAGACCGTGTCCGGCACCAGCATGCCGATGCGGCGCGGCCGGCCATCGGGCTCGCGGTTGAGCATGGCCAGGCCCGTGTAGGCCTGCAGCACGGAATCGGTGCCCGGCTTGTCGACCCAGGGTCCGCTCGCGCCGAAGCCCGAGATCGACAGGTAGACCAGCGCGGGATGGCGGGCGCAGAGCGTGGCCGCATCCAGGCCCAGGCGCGCCATCACGCCGGGCCGGAAGTTCTCGACCAGCACGTCGGCCCGCGCCGCCAGGCGTTCGATGGCGGCCCGGCCGGCGGGCTGGCGCGCGTCGATGCACAGCGCGCGCTTGCCCAGGTTGCTGGCCACGGCGAGCGGCGTCATGCCGGCCTCGCCGCCGCCCATCACGCGGATCCAGTCGCCGCCGGGCGGCTCGACCTTGACCACGTCGGCTCCCTGGAGGGCCAGCAGCGTCGCGCAGTAGGGGCCGGCCACGCCCTGGCTCATGTCGAGCACGCGCAGGCCGGCGTATGCCTGTTCCTGCGGCATCACTCGACCTTCACGCCGGTGGCGGCGACCACCTTCTTCCACTTGTCGATCTCCGCCGCGATCTGGCGGCCGAAGTCGTCGGGGGCATTGGCCAACGGCGCGGCGCCCATCTCCTGCAGGCGCTGCGCGGCAGCCGGCTGGCCCAGCAGTTCGGCCACGCCGCGCTGCAGCTGCAGGGCGATGGGCCGCGGCGTGCCGGCCGGCGCCAGCAGGCCGAACCAGGCACTGGCCTCGTAGCCCGGCACGCCGCTTTCCGCGACGGTCGGAATGTCGGGCGTGCCCGGCCAGCGCTGGGCCGTGGTGACGGCCAGCGCGCGGATGCGGCCGGACTGGATGTGGGCCATGGACGAGGGCAGGTTGTCCACGCCCATGGGAATCTGGCCGCCGATCAGGTCGGTCAGCATGGGGCCGCCGCCCTTGTACGGGATGTGGACCATGTCCACACCGGCCATCATCTTGAGCAGCTCCACGCTCATGTGCGGCGAGCCGCCCGCGCTGGTCGAGCCGAAGCTCAGCTTGCCGGGCTGGGCGCGCGCCATGGCCAGCAGCTCGGGCAGGGTCTTGACGGGCAGCTGCGCGTTGACGGTGATGACGTTGGGCGTGCTCGCCACGCAGGTGATGGGCGCGAAGTCGGCCACCGGGTCGTAGGGCAGGGCCTTGTTCAGCGCGCTGTTGATGCCGTGCGAACTGATGGTGGCCATGACCAGCGTGTAGCCATCCGCTGGCGACTTGGCCACGGCCAGCGATCCGATGGCACCGCTCGCGCCGGCCCGGTTCTCGACCGTGAAGTTCTGGCCCAGCTTCTCCGCGAGGCCGGCGGCGACCAGGCGGGCCAGCAGGTCGGTGGTGCCGCCGGGCGGGTAGGGCACGACGAGGCGCACGGGCTTGCCGGGATAGGCGGGCTGTGCGAAGGCGCGGGTGGCCGCCAGTGCGGCCAGCCCTTGCAATGCGGTGCGGCGCTTCATGCGGGCTTCCTTTCGGGGTGGTTGCGCAGTTCGCCCATCAGTGCCTCGGGCACGTCGATCGGAAAGCGCAGCAGCGCCGCCGACATGGCCTTGCCGTACTGGTCCAGTGCGAGGCTGCGCGAGACGCCGCCACCGAGCGCGCCGTGCGCGACGAAGTTGATCGCGTGCAGGCCGTCCACGGGATAGCGCAGCACCTCGCCCGTGATCGCGCCCTGGTAGAAGGCCTTCACGCGCTCGGCGCTCAGCTGTTCGACGAGCAGCGGGTACAGCGCCGGTTCGTACGCGAACACGGCGATGTTGACGGTGTTGCCCTTGTCGCCGGAGCGGCAATGGGCCAGGTGTTGGAGCATCACTTGCATGGTCAGCTTTCGAGGTAGGTGATGACGGGCTGGACCGCCTCGCGCGGCACCAGCGTGGACCACACGCCGATGACCTCGCGCGTGCGGTCCTGGTGCGGCACGCGCTTGCCCGTGTGCGCGATGCCCGAGACCGCCATGCCGTCGACCTCGCGGCCGACCTTGAGTGCTTCCTCCCGGGTTCGCGTGCGCGCGGCCACGCGCACTGCGATCTCGTAGGGCTCGGGCCAGTCGGCGGGCGTGGCCTTGCCGTGCACGGCGTTCATGCCGAGGAAGTCGATGCGCAGGTCCTCGGCTTGCAGACCCACGATGCGCAAGCGCTCCTCGAGGATGCGCTTGGCCAGTTGCGCGCGGCGCAGTGCGCCGGGGCCGGCGTAGAAGAACATGTCCTCGCCGATGAAGCCCTCGGTGCAGCCCACCGAGGCCTTGAGCGTGGGCGTGCGCGGCTTGCCGGTGATGCCGCTCACGCGCACGCGGTCGGGCCCGATCTGCTCGAGCCGCGTGCTCGTGAAGTCCACCACCACGTCGGGCGTGATGTAGTTGGCGGGGTCATGCACCTCGTAGAGCAGTTGCTCCTTGACGGTGCGCAGGTCGATCGCGCCGCCCGTGCCGGCCACCTTTTCGAGCACCGCGCTGCCGTCGGCTGACACCTCGGCGATCGGGAAACCGAAGTTCCAGGGCTCGGGCACATCCTTGAAGCCGGGGTCGCTGAAGTAGCCGCCCGTGACCTGGGCACCGCATTCGAGCAGGTGGCCGATGCCGTTGCCCGCGCCCAGGCGGGCATGGTCCAGCGGGTCCCAGCCGAACGCGGCCATCATGGGCGCCATGAAAACCGAGGGGTCGGCCACGCGGCCCGTGACCACGATCTGCGCGCCCGCGCGCAGCGCCTGGGCGATGGGCTCGGCGCCCTGGTAGACCTCGGCCGAGATGATGCTGCCCGCCAGCGACGCGAGCGGCGCGCCGGTCTCCATGATGGTGTCCGCCAGCTGCGCGATGCGCTCGGTCACGAGGCTGCCGTCCACGGCCGCGATCTTCACGCCCCTGTGGCCCATGCCGGCCAGCAGTTCGGCGATGCGGGCGGCGGCGCCGCGCGGGTTGATCCAGCCCTGGTTGGACACGATGCGCACGCCCTGGGCCATGCAGGCCGGCAGCACGGCGCGCATGCGGTCGTCCAGGTAGGTGTCGTAGCCCGGGAAGGACGGGTCGCGGCGCGCGCGCACCTGGGCCGCCGAGACCGTGGCCTCGGCCATGGTCTCGAAGCACAGGTAGTCGAGCCGGCCCTGTTCGGCGTTCAGCTGCGCGGGTTCGACGCGGTCGCCCCACCAGGCCGAGCCGGAGCCGATGCGGATGGTCTTGCTCATGGATTCCTCACGGTGTGTTGTCGCACGCTTGGGTTGCGCCATCGGGGTTTTTGCGAGGTGCCGGCACGCAAACGCGGGGAGTACGCTGCGCACCCCCACTCAGCACACAGGAGGAGACCCCATGACATCTGTATACGGAACGGCGGCACGCAGGCGCGGCCTGCGCCCGCATGGCGCCGGCGTGGTGGCCGCGCTTGCGCTGGCGGCCTGCGGTGGCGGCAGCGACATGTCGGTCACCGAACGTGCCATGGCACAGGGCGCGGGCTCGGCCTGCCAGGCACGGGTCAACAACACGCTGGACAAGCTGACGGAGTGCGTGACGCTGGACGGCGTGCGGCGCCACCAGGCCGCACTGCAGGCGATTGCCGACGCCAATGGCGGCACGCGTGCGGCCGGCACGCCGGGCTACGCGCGCAGCGTGGACTACGTCGTCGAGCAGATGACGGCGGCCGGCTACAGCGTCACGCTCAACAGCTTCCCGTTCCTGTACGTGCCGCTGCCCACGCTGCGCCAGCTGGCGCCCGTGGCAGCCAGCTACGAGACCGGCGCCTTCACCGGCACCGGCTACGGCACGGTCACGGCGGCGGTGACGCCGGTCGACATCAACCTCGTGCCGCCGCGCGACAGCTCCAGCGGCTGCGAGGCGGCCGATTTTGCCGGCTTCGTCGCGGGCAACATCGCCCTGGTCCAGCGCGGCACCTGCCCGTTCGCCACCAAGGCCTTGAACGCCGCGGCCGCCGGTGCCTCGGCGGTGATCATCTTCAACCAGGGCAACGCCGAGACTCCGGACCGCATGGACCTGATCGTCGGCACGCTGGGCGGGCAGAACATCGTCGGCATCCCGGTCGTGGGCGCTTCCTACGCCGATGGCGTGGCGCTGTCGCAGCCTGGCGCGCAGGCCACGATCGCGCTGGACGCGCCGCAGCAGACGGTGCAGTACAACGTCATCGCCGAGTCGCGCACGGGCGACCCGAACAACGTGGTGATGGTCGGCGCGCACCTGGATTCCGTGCAGCGCGGACCCGGCATCAACGACAACGGCTCGGGCAGTGCCGCCATCCTCGAAACTGCGCTGCAGATGGCCAAGGTCAAGCCGCGCAACAAGCTGCGCTTCGCCTGGTGGGGTGCGGAGGAGGGCGGCCTGCTCGGTTCGACCGCCTATGTCGCCGGCCTCGCGCAGGCCGAGCGCGACCGCATCGCGCTGTACCTGAACTTCGACATGATCGGCTCGCCGAACCACGCCTTCTTCATCTACGACGGGGACGATTCCGATGGCGAGGGCGAAGGCCCCGGCCCCGGCGGCTCGGCCGAGATCGAGAAGGTGTTCGAGGCCTTCTACAGCCAGCGCGGCGTGCCGTTCAAGGGGACGGACTTCACCGGACGCTCCGACTACGGGCCCTTCATCGCCAACGGCATTCCCGCGGGTGGCCTGTTCACTGGCGCCGAGGGCATCAAGACCGCGCAGGAAGCCGCCCTGTTCGGCGGCACGGCCGGCACCGCCTACGACCCTTGCTACCACCAGAGCTGCGACAACTACGCCAACAACAACGACGACGCGCTCGACGTCAACAGCGACGCGGTGGCCCACGCCACGCTGTTCTTCGCCATGAGCACCGAGACGGTGAACGCACAGCGCGGCAAGGGCAACTTCAAGGCACCGGCCGTGAAGTGGCTGCAGGAGCGGTGATCCGCAGCGCGCGCTCATGAGCGCGGTCCCGGCGCCGGCCGCGTGCCGGCGCCGCCCAGGTCGACCAGGGCATCGACGACCACCGCGCCCTGGCCGGCCGGACCCAGCATCACCGGGTTGAGGTCGATCGCGGCGATGCGGCCGGCCCCGGCGCTGATCAGGCCGCCCACGCGCACGGCGATGTCGGCCAGCGCCTGTACATCCAGCGCGGGGTCGCCGCGCGTGCCGGCCAGCAGCGGCGCGATGCGCAGGCCACGCAGCGCCTGCACCACCTCGCCATGCGCGAAGGGCGGTACCAGCAGCGCCACGTCGCGCATGGCCTCCACGTACTTGCCACCATCGCCCACGGCCACGACCGGGCCGAACTGCGGGTCGATGTGGGCGCCGACCATGGCCTCGTGCCGGCCGTGCTGCATGCGCGCGACCAGCACGCCCTCCTGCGCGGCGCCCATGGCCGCGAGCCGGCTCCACTGCTGTGTGAAGGCGGCGGCCACGGCATCGGCATCCTGCAGGTTCAAGGCCACCAGGCCGTGCTCGGACTTGTGCGGCACGTCGCGCGAGCAGGCCTTCACGGCCACGGGGCCACCGAGTTCGGCGAAGGCGGCGCGGGCCTCGTCGGCGCTGCGGCACAGCCGGTGCGCGACCACCGGCACGCCGTGCGCGGCCAGCAGGGCCAGGCTGTCGGCTTCGTTGAGCAGGCCCTCGCCCGCGGGCAGCATGGCAGGCGCCGATGTCGGTAGCACGGGCAGCGGCTCGCGCAGCAGTGCCGTGTGCCCGGCCACCTGGGCCAGTGCGCCCAGCGCCTCGTCCTCGTTGGCATAGGTCGCCACGCCGGCCGCACGGAAGACTTGCGCCACGCTCTCCTGCCAGGCCGCCACGGCCACGGGCTTGCCGCTGGCCCGGGCGAACGCGGCGGTGTCGCGCGCGAAGCGCTCCACGTCGTAGCCGGCGCCCGAGACCGGGATGTGGATGAAGACCATGTCGGCCGCATCGTCCTGCGCGAGCACGGGCAGCACCTCGCTGAACAGGCCGCTGTTGGACAGCAGCGCGGCCGTGATGTCGATGGGGTTGGTGGTCGTCGCGAAGCCCGGCAGCCGCGCCGCCAGTTCGCGCCGCGTGGCCTCGGACAGCGTGGCGATCGACAGGCCATGCTGCTCGGCCGCGTCGGCCCCCATCACGCAGCTGGCGCCCGAGTTGCTGACGATGACCAGGCGGCGCCCGGCGGGCCGCCAGCCCTGCAGGTAGCCCGGGGCCGCCAATGCCAGGGCATGCGGGTCGCGCGCACGCCAGATGCCATGGCGGCGCAGGAAGGCCTCGACCACACGGTCTTCGTTGGCCAGCGCGCCCGTGTGCGAGGAAGCGGCCTGCGCGCCGCCGGCCGTGCGCCCGGCCTTCACGGCCACGATGGGCAGGCCGCGCTGGCGTGCATGGGCGGCCGTGGCGGCCAGCAGGGCCGGGTTGGCGATGTGCTCCAGATACAGCAGCAGCAGCTTGACCTCGGGATCCTGCGCGACGGCCCAGGCCAGGTCGGCCACACGCACGTCGGCCTCGTTGCCGGTGGCATGCACATGGCGCACGCCCAGGCCGCGCTGGCGCAGCAGGCCGTAGGCCATGGCCGCCATGCCGCCGCTCTGGCTGACCACGGCCACGGGGCCGTCGGCTGGCGGCATCTCGGTGAACAGCGTGGAGAAGCTCGCGATGGCGCCCGTCCCGAAGTTGGCCAGGCCCTGGGTGTTGGGACCGATGAGGCGCATGCCCGCCGCGCGGGCCACGTCGCGCATGTGGTCCTGCTGCGCGCGGCCCTGGGCGCCGGTCTCGCCGAAGCCCGAGGCGATCACCACGGCGCAGCGTACGCCGCGTGCAGCGCAGTCCTCCACCGCCGCGACGGCCTGATCGCCCGCGACGATGACGATGGCCATCTCGGGCACCTCGGGCAGATCGGCCAGCGCCGCATAGCACGCCAGGCCCTGCAGCTCGCGCCGGCTGGGGTTGATCGGGTAGAGCCGGCCCTGGTAGCCCATGCGCTGCATGTAGGCGATGGGGCGGCCACCGATCTTGTGCGGGTTCTCGGAGGCGCCGATGACGGCGATGGAGGACGGGTTCAGCGCGGCGGTGAGCAGGTCGGTCATGGGGCGGGGTAGGTCGGCTTGCGTTTGTCGAGGAAGGCCGCGATGCCCTCGCCGGCCTCGGGGCCGTAGAGGCTGGCGACGAAGGCGTCGCGCTCGGCGTCGAGCTGGGCGCGGTGTCCACGGCCACGCGCGGCGTGCACGAGCTGCTTGATGCGCTGCTGCGCGGCACGCGGGCCTTGCGCGAGGCGCTCGGCCCAGGCCAGGGCGGTGGCGAGGGCCTGGCCCGGCGGCGCGAGGCGGTTGACCAGGCCGAGCGCGTGCAGGCGCTGCGCAGTGGCCACATCGCCATCGAGCAGCAGTTCCAGCGCAGCCTGCGGCGGCAATGCGCGGGCCAGCGCGTCGGAACCGCCGCCGTCGGGCGACAGGCCGATGCGCACGTACGACATGACGAAGCGCGCATCCTCGGCCGCCACGATCAGGTCGCAGCCCAGCGCCACGGAGAAACCGCCGCCGGCCGCCGCGCCTTCGACCGCGGCGACCACGGGCAGCGGGCAGGCACGCATGGCCTCGATCCAGTCGTGCAGCGCGTCGAGGATCTGCCGCTGGCCCTCGGCCGGCTGCCCACGCTGCTGCTGCAGCCGGCGCAGGTCGCCGCCGCCGCAGAAGTGCGCGCCGTCGCCGCACAGCACGATGGCGCCCAGGCCGTCATCGGCCCCAGCGTCGCGGAAGTGCTTCGTCGCCTGCGGGTACAGGCTGGGGTGCAGCGCGTTGCGGGCTTCGGGTTGGCTGATGGTCAGCAGCAGCACGCGGCCGCGGCGCTCGCTCAAGAGACGTGGTGGCATCTCAGAACGTGTGAATGAACCGATCGCGCCCACGACGGGGTGCGGCGGGTCGCAGGCGAAGGCGCAGGCCGCAGCCCGGGCTGATGCCCGGGCAAGGACTGCAACGCCCGCAT
>NZ_BMYK01000021.1 GCF_014652235.1 Pseudorhodoferax aquiterrae | reverse complement strand
CAAGTACCCACCAAAGAAAATGCCAGTCAGCGCTTAACTGACTGGCATTGGCTCGGTGGAGCCCCTTTTCCATGGCGTACTCTCAAGCGATCAATCGATGAGCTTGTTCTTGAGCGCGTAGTAGGTCAGGTCGCTGTTGGAGCTCAGGTTGAGCTTTTCCATCAGCCGCGTGCGGTAGGTGCTGACGGTCTTGACGCTCAGCGACAGGGTCTTGGCGATGTCGCCCGCGGTCTCGCCCTTGGCCAGCTTCAGGAAGACCTGGAACTCGCGTTCGGACAACTGCTCGTGCGGCGCCTCGTCACCCTTGCGGTTGATCTGCTGGGCCAGCAGTTCGGCCACGGCGGGCGTGATGTAGCGCCGTCCCATCGCGACCGTGCGGATCGCATTGACGATCTCCATCGGGTCGCATTCCTTGTTCAGGTAGCCGCTGGCGCCCTGGCGGATCAGGTTCATCGCGTAGTGCTCCTCCGGGTAGCCCGAGAGGATGAGGATGCCAAGGTCCGGCGCCTTGGCGCGGATCATGGCGAGCACGTCGATGCCGGTCTGTCCGGGCATGGACAGGTCCATCAGCAGCACATCCATCTCTGTGTTGCGGACCAGGTCGATGGCTTCGCGACCGCTGGCAGCTTCGCCGACCACGCGCAGGTCCACGTGGTCCGAGAAGAACTGCCGCAGACCTGAACGCACGATGGCGTGGTCATCCACGATGCCGACTTTGATCATCTGGCTCCTTCCGGTGAAGCGTGTTGTTGCTGTGGAAGGAGTTGTACTTGGGCCGCTCTGGAGCGTCTGTAGGACAGCGGCCAAATCAGGCCCGCGCAGGAGCGCGCAGCGGAATCTGGCGACGGCGTCGGCACGTTGGACTGCCGATCTGTCAGGTGCGGGTACTGGCCGCACCGCCGTCGCCGTGAATGTAGGCCGCGGCTCTGGCTGCCACAAGACGTCGCGCCGCAGTCCGTCGGACAGGGCGTGACATTTGTCGTGTTCGAGCGCGCGTTCTCAAGCGGCCCGGGCCTGGCGACCGACGACGGGATACGACGGGTCGGTGTAGCCAGGTGTGGAAGGATGGCCCGGCGGCACCAGGCGGTTGACGATGGCTTCGTCCTCGGCGGTGAGTGCGTGGTCCAGTGCGGGCAGGTAGTCCTTCCACTGCGCCAAGGTGCGCGGGCCGGCGATGACCGATGACACTGCGCCGCTGCCCAGCACCCAGGCGGTGGCGAACTGCGCCAGCGTGATGCCGCGGTCCTGCACATGCGCATGCAAGGTCTGCGCGATCTGCAGCGACTCGTCGCGGAATTCGGTTTCCATCACGCGCTTTTCGCCGCGGCCCACGCGACTGTCGGCGGCCGGCGTCGCGCCTGGCAAGTACTTGCCCGACAGGATGCCGCGCGCGATCGGACTGTAGGGCACGACCCCGAGACCGTATTGGCGACAGGCCGGAAGGATCTCGACCTCGGGCATGCGGTTGAGCAGGTTGTAGTACGGCTGGCAGACGGCCGGGCCGGGCATGTTCAGGCGTTGCGCAAGGTGCGCTGCTTCGGCGATGCGCCAGCCGCGGAAGTTCGACAGGCCCCAGTAGCGGATCTTGCCGGCGCGCAGCAAGGTGTCGATGGCACGCAGCGGCTCCTCGAGGTCCAGCCCGTCGAAGTCGCGGTGCAGGTAGTAGATGTCGATGTGGTCGGTGCGCAGGCGTCGCAGGCTGTTTTCCACCTCGGTCAGCACCCAGTGGCGCGAATAGTGGCTGTGGTTGGGTGCGTCGGCCATCTTGTTGCCCAGCTTGGTCGCCACGATCCAGTGCTGGCGACGGCCGGCCAGGATCTGGCCCAGCATCTCCTCGGAGGCGCCCTGCTTGTAGACGTCGGCCGTGTCGAGGAAGTTGACGCCGTGCTCCTGCGCATGCGCGACGATGTCGCTGGCCTCGGGCAGGGCCGTCTGGTCGCCGAACATCATCGTGCCCAGGCACAGGGTGGAAACGCGCAGGGGACTCTTGCCGAGAGGGCGGTAATGCATGGGTGCTCCGGTGTCACGCAGGGTGGGTGGCGCATGCTCGCCGGCCCGTCACCATAATGACGCCTCCGTTTTCCTTGAGGCCTCGGTCTGGCGCTGCCGCGATGAACAAGCGATGGATCTGCATGGTACTGGCGCTCTCGTCAGGGGGCGCCTCGCCGTCCATGGCGCAAGAGCAGGTCCAGCTGCTGTCGGCCGCGCCGGTGGTGCAGCAGGTGTGCCAGGTCGTGCAAGAGGTGGCGCCGCAAGGGGACACCGGCACCGGTGCCTTGCTGGGCACGGTGGCGGGCGGTGTCGCCGGCAACCGCTTCGGCAGCGGGGAAGGGCGCGCGCTGGCGACCTTGTTCGGCGTGTTGCTGGGTGCCCTGTGGGGCGAACGCATCGAAGGCCGGCCCGCACCCCGGATGCAGCAGGTGCGGCACTGCACCCTGCAGGGCGTGTTGCCGCAGGCTGTGCCCCTGCAGCCAGGCAGCGCCATGCGGACGCAGCCAAGCCCGCCGCCGATCGGTGGCGCGGACGATTCGGACGATTGAAACGAACGGGCAGCGCGGGCGCTGCCGGGCTCAACGGGCGAGTAGTTCGTCCAGTTCCTTGCAGGACGGTGCGCAGACGGCTTGCGACTTGCCGATGACCTTGCGCGTGCCCAGCTGGGAACGCAGGCGGTGCTTGCCGCACAGGAAGCAGGACATCGTGGAGCCGCCCATCGACGTACCAGCGGTGAAGGGCGAACCGGAGACCTTGGTCTTGTAGCGCAGCCCGTCAGCCAAGATTGCGGTTTTCACTTCAGCTTTGGCCATTGGCGGAACTCTCCCTGGGTATTTGCATTGCGCGCTGGATCACGGTCCTGGCCTGCTGCTCGGCGGCCACGGATGCATCCAGTGGCGAACGGCACAGGCCAGCGACCTCATACTGCGTATTTTCGTACAACTCGGAGGCTGCTGGATGTTCGGCCAGCAAATCCCGCAGTGCATCGCTCGGTTTCACAGTCCGCAACGCGGCCTCCAGGCGTGCCACGACGGCCTGGTATTGCGCGGGATCGACGGCGATGCGGCTGTGCTCCAGACGTTCCAACAGCGCAGCCAGAATGCGGACGGGGGCGAGTTCGGTGGGGGCAGAGGGTTGGGTCTTCATGCTCCGAAGATGGCGTCGAACCCCGCCAATGCAAGCGGCAAAGCAAAAGGCCCTGCATCGTGCGATGCAGGGCCTCGGGCTTCCTGGCTCCTCAACCTGGGCTCGAACCAGGGACCTACGGATTAACAGTCCGGCGCTCTACCGACTGAGCTATTGAGGAATGGATCGGTAAATTTCTGGCTCCTCAACCTGGGCTCGAACCAGGGACCTACGGATTAACAGTCCGGCGCTCTACCGACTGAGCTATTGAGGAACGGTAGCCCATGATTATAGCGTCTTTTTTGCGACTTTCCGGCGCTCAGAAGTCCGCCTGCATCGCAAGGCGCAACGTGCGCGGTGCGCCCGTGAACAGATAGACATGGCCGAACTGCGTCGGCGACTCCTTGTAGTAGCGGCGGTCGAACAGGTTCTCGACGCCGAGCGTCCAGCGCGTGGCGGTGCCGCCGAGCCTGGTCGCATAGCGCAGTGCGACATCGACACGGGTCCACGAGGGCAGTTCGATCGATGCATCGGGCAGGACGGAGCGACGGCCTTCGTGCACCACGGCGCCGTCCAGCGCGAGGCCTGGGACGCTGGCGACGGCATACGAGGCGCGGCCGCGCAGCACCAGCTTGGGCACGTTGACGGGGCGGGTGCCGTTGAGGGAGGCGTTGGCACTGCCGCGGCGCTTCGCGTCGAGCACGGTGGCGCCGCCGTCGAGTCGCCATGGGCCGCCGCGCCAGCCCAACGTGCCTTCCAGGCCCTGGTGGACGGCCTCGCCGTCGTAGGCGCCGGTGCAACCGTCGCCGCAGCTGTCGATGTTCGTCATGGGGCGAACGATGCGGAACCAGGCGACCTGCCAGCTCCAGCTGGCATCGCCGCCCTTGGCGCCGACTTCCTGTTGGCGCGACTTGCGTATGGGCAGGGCGACCCCGGGATTCAGGTACTGGCTTGTCTTGTTCGGCACCAGGTAGGACTCGGTGCCCTGGCCATAGCTCGCATAGAGCAAGGGGCCTCCCTGCAATTGGTAGCCGAGCGCGAGCCATGGCGTGTTCACGCTGGCGTCGTATGCGGTGGGCCGCGAGCCGTCCGTGCGCACGCTCTCTCGGTCCAAGTGCGTGTGGCGCAGGCCCAACCAGGTGGTCCATTGCGGTGACCAGCGGATGGTGTCCTGCAGCGACAACTCCAGCGAGCGCTCGTCGCGGTTGGTGTTGAAGTCGGTCAGCGCGGGATCGGGCGACGTGACGGCCGATCCATCCACATTGCCCGTGCCCACGTAGTTGTAAGCCTGATCCTGGAAGCGGTTGCGCACACGCGAGGAGAGCAGACCGACCGACACGTCGTGCGCGATGCTGCCTGTCGTGAACTTGCCCTTGAGCTTCACCTGCGCAGCGGTCAAGCGGCGCCGTTCGTTCTCGCTGCGGAAGTCGTACATGTCGTAGCTGCCATCGCTGCAGTAGCGCGTGTAGTCGTCTTCAGCACCGCAACCGAACGCATAGGCCAGCCGGTCATCCGTCTTCAAGCGCTGCTGTCCCACCTGGGCCGACCAGCGCCAGTCCGCATTCAGTGCCTGCTCGATGCGCAGCGTGCCCGTCAGCGCGCCGAACACCGAAGGCTGCGACCAGGGCTGGTTGTTGAGGTTCAGGTGCGGGCTGGGCACGGGCGCCAGCCGGTTGCCCAGCAGGCTGTAGCCGGCCTGGCTGGGCTGCGACTTGTGGCTCCACTCCAGTTCTGCCTCGACCAGCGTGTCACGGCCCACGCGCCAATCGGCCGCGAGCGCGACCAGGCTGCGTTCGCCCTTCAGGTCGTCGATGCGCGGGCGCAGCGTCTCGTGCGCCACGTTGAAGCGGTAACCGAACTGGCGGTCCACGCCGAAGCGCCCGCCCAGGTCGATCGCACCCAGCACGCCGCCGCGGCCGGAGACTTCCACCGTGGCGCTGCGCAGGTCCTTCTCGGTCGGACGCTTGACCACGTAGTTCACGAGCCCGCCCGGCGCGCTGGTGCCGGCCTGGATGCCGCTCGTGCCCTTGAGGATCTCGACGCGCTCCTTGTTGTCCAGCGGGATCGAGGTCTCCGCGCTGATGGGCAGGCCCTCGCGCCGGTAGTTGAAGCGGTTGTCCAGCGTGAAGCCGCGGATGCTGAGGTAGTCCCAGTAACCGGGCGAGTTGTAGGCATCGGTGACCGAGGCGTCGAAGCTGGTCAGGTCGGCCAGCCGGCGCGCCCCGCTGGCCTGCAGCGCCGCGGCATCGATGACAACGGCCGAGATCGGCAACTCGTTGAGCGGCTGGTCGCCGAAGCCGGTCACGTCGCCTTGGGGCGGCTGGTTGCCGGACTGCACGGTCACGGCCGGAAGGCTGGCTGTCTGGGCCGTGGCCATGGAGGCCAGGCAGGCCAGTGCGGCAGCACAGGCCTGGGTCAGCAAGAAAGAAGGATGGTTTGCCACAACGTGTTCACGTCATAGCAGGTCGGCCTGACGGATCGCATGGGCGGTGGACGCCGGTCGGCGCGCACGGCCCAACCGGGTCAATGCTTCCCTGCGCGAGGATTAACTCGGGCCGCCGACCTTGCGGGTTGGCGGGACAGGTTCCAAGGGTGTGATCTCAGCCGAACCGGTCGCAAGACCAGGCCAGCACCCCTAGCAGACGCGAATTGTAGTGGCGTGTGACGCCGGTGTGACGGCCGGACTCAGCCCAGTCCGCCCAGGCAGACGTACTTGGTTTCGAGGAATTCCTCGATGCCGTACTTGGAGCCCTCGCGGCCCAGGCCCGACTGCTTGACGCCGCCGAACGGCGCCTCGGCCGTGGAGATGAGGCCGGTGTTCACACCCACCATGCCGGACTCCAAGCGCTCGGCCACGCGCATGATGCGGCCGATGTCGCGGCTGTAGAAGTAGGCGGCCAGACCGAACTCGGTGTCGTTGGCCTGGGCGATGACCTCGTCCTCGCTGTCGAAGGCGAAGATCGGCGCCAAGGGGCCGAAGGTCTCCTCCTTGGCGAACAGCATGTCGGGCGTGGCGCCGCCGACCACCGTGGGCTCGTAGAACTGGCCGCCCGGCGCATGGCGCTTGCCGCCGGTCAGCACCTGGCCGCCCTTGGCCACGGCATCGGCCACATGCTCCTCGATCTTGGCCACGGCCTTGGCGTCGATCAGCGGGCCCTGCGTGACGCCGGCCTCCAGGCCGTTGCCGACCTTGAGCGCCCGGACCTTGGCCACGAGCTTTTCCGTGAAGGCCTGCAGCACGCCGCGCTGCACGTAGAGCCGGTTGGCGCAGACACAGGTCTGGCCCGTGTTGCGGTATTTGGAGACCATCGCGCCCTCGACGGCAGCGTCGATGTCGGCATCGTCGAACACGATGAAGGGCGCGTTGCCGCCCAATTCCAGAGAGAGCTTCTTGATCGTGTCGGCCGACTGGCGCATCAGCGTGCGGCCGACCTCGGTGGAGCCCGTGAAGGTCAGCTTGCGCACCACCGGGTTGCGCGTCATCTCGCCGCCGATCTCCGCGGCAGAGCCCGTCAGCACCGACAGCAGGCCCTTGGGCACGCCCGCGCGCGCCGCCAGTTCGGCGAAGGCCAGCGCCGAGTAGGGCGTCTGCGTGGCCGGCTTGACCACCATGGAGCAGCCGGCCGCGAGCGCCGGCCCGGCCTTGCGCGTGAGCATGGCGGTCGGGAAGTTCCAGGGCGTGATCGCCGCCGTGACGCCGATGGGCTGCTTGAGCGCGAGGATGCGCTTGTCGCCGCTGGTGGCCGGGATGGTGTCGCCATAGACGCGGCGCGCCTCCTCGGCGAACCACTCGATGAACGAGGCGGCGTAAACGATCTCGCCCTTGGCCTCGGCCAGCGGCTTGCCCTGCTCGGTGGTCATGATTAGCGCCAGGTCGTCCTGGTGGGCCAGCATGAGGTCGTTGAGCCTGCGCAGCACGGCGGCGCGCTCCTTGGCCGGCACCTCGCGCCAGGCGCGCTGGGCCACGGCCGCAGCGGCGATGGCGCGCGCGGTCTCGGCCGTGCCGCACATGGGGATGGTGCCGATCCGCTCCCCGTTGGCCGGGTTGGTCACGGCCGTGGTCTTGCCGCTGTCCGCATCCACCCACTCGCCGGCGATGAAGGCCTGCTGGCGCAGCAGGCCGGGGTCCTTGAGTTGCAGCATGGTCGGTTCCTTGGTGTCAGGCCTGCAGGGCCGCGGCCAGGATGTCCAGGCCTTCGTCCAGCAGCGCATCCTCGATGGTGAGCGGGAACAGGAAGCGGATCACGTTGGCGTGCACGCCGCAGGTCAGTAGGAGCAGGCCGGCATCGCGGGCGCGGTCCTGCGCTTTCTTGGTGAAGACGGGGTCCGGCGTGCCGTCGGCCTGCGCGAACTCCACGGCCACCATGGCGCCCAGGCCGCGCACGTCGCTGATCTGCGGCACGGCCTGGCGCAGCGCATTCAGGCGCGACGTCAGCCGCTGGCCCAGGCGCCCGGCACGTGCGCTGAGCTGCTCGTCTTCGATCACGTCGAGCACGGCATGGGCGGCCGCGATGGACAACGCGTTGCCGGCGTAGGTGCCGCCCAGGCCGCCGGGCGCCGGTGCGTCCATGATCTCGGCACGGCCGACCACACCCGACAGCGGCAGGCCGCCGGCCAGGCTCTTGGCCACCGTCATGAGGTCGGGCAGCACGTCGTAATGCTCCATCGCGAACAGCTTGCCGGTGCGGCCGAAGCCGGTCTGGATCTCGTCGGCGATCAGCACGATGCCGTGGCGGTCGCAGACCTCGCGCAGCGCCCGCATGAACTCCGGCGGTTGCACGTAGAAGCCGCCTTCGCCCTGCACGGGCTCGACGATGATGGCCGCCACCTGTTCGGGATCGATGTCGGCCTTGAACAGCTGCGTCAGCGCGGCCAGCGACTGCTGGACCGTGGTGCCGTGCAGCGCAACGGGCGCCGGCACGTGGTAGATGCTGCCGGGGAGGGGGCCGAAGCCGGTCTTGTAGGGCACGACCTTTCCTGTCAGCGCCATGCCCATGAAGGTGCGGCCATGGAAGGCGCCCGTCAGGGCGATCACGCCGGGGCGGCGTGTGTACGCACGGGCGATCTTGATGGCGTTCTCCACGGCCTCGGCGCCGGTGGTGAAGAAGGCCGTTTTCTTGGCGTGCTGCCCGGGCGTCAGCGCGTTCAGTCGCTCGGCGAGCGCGACCACGCTTTCGTAGGGCACGACCTGGTAGGCGGTGTGCGTGAAATGCTCGAGCTGGTCCTTGACCGCCTGCATCACGCGCGGGTGGCGGTGGCCGGTGTTGAGCACCGCGATGCCGGAACCGAAGTCGATGTAGCGGCGGCCTTCCACGTCCCAGATCTGCGCGTTCTCGGCGCGCTCGGCGTAGATCTGAAAGCCGATGCCCACGCCGCGCGGCGTGGCGGCGACGCGGCGCGCGTCGATCTGCTGGTTGGTGCTGGTTTCAAGGGCGGTGGTCATGGCGGGTGCGGGCATGCAAGGCCTGGGGTTGACTGGACACGGCGGCAGTCTACGAATACATTGATTCCAACAAAAGAACCAACTTTCTTATATTCAATGGAGCCAATTTCAGGCCAGGAAGCGCAGGCACTGCCAGACTTCGTGCTGCAGCAGTTCGCGCCCGGCAACGGCGAGTACAACCACCAGCAGCTCTACCGCATCCTGCAGGGCGGCATTCGCCAGTCCACGCTGGCGCCGGGTCTCAAGCTGCCGCCCACGCGCGCCATGGCGCAGGCCCTGGGCATCGCACGCAACACGGTCGTGCAGGTCTACGAACAGCTCGTGCTGGAAGGCCTGGCCCAGGCCGGCGTGGGCCGCGGCACCTACGTGGCCGAGGCGGCGCCGGGCTTCGTCGGCCGTGTGCGTGCCGCGCCGCGCGGCGGCGGTGCGGACGCCTCGCCGCTCTCGCTGCGCGGGTCCGACCTGGTGCAGGGCGCGCTGGCCAGCCCTTTGCAGTGGGGTGCGTTCACGCCCGGCGTGCCCGAGGTGCGCATGTTCCCGGCCAAGGTCTGGAGCCGGCTGCAGAGCCAGGCCTGGCGCGAGGTGCAGCCGGCCCATCTGAGCTATGCCACGGGCGCCGGCCACCCGGCCTTGCGCGAGGCCATCGCCGACTACCTGGGCGGCACGCGCGGCGTGGCCTGCGATGCCGCCCAGGTGGTGGTGACCAGCGGCACGCAGCAGGCGCTGCACCTGGTGGCGCATCTGCTGGCCGACAGCGGCGACCGGGTCTGGCTCGAGGACCCGGGCTACTGGGGCGCGCGCGCCATGTTCCGCGCGGCCGGCCTGACGCTGGAACCCGTGGATCTGGACGCCGAAGGCCTGGCGCCCAGCGCGCCGCAGCTGGAAAAGCCGCCGCGGCTGATGTTCCTCTCGCCCGCCCACCAGTACCCCACGGGCGTGCTCATGAGCCACGGCCGGCGCCGCCAGCTGCTGGACTACGCCGCGCGCCACCGCGTCTGGATCGTCGAGGACGACTACGACAGCGAATTCCGCTTCGCCGCCCGGCCGCTGCCTGCGCTGCAGGGCCTGGACGAGCAGGGCCGTGTGCTCTACCTCGGCACCTTCTCCAAGACCCTGTACCCCTCGCTGCGCCTGGCCTATCTGGTGTTGCCGCGCGACCTCGTCGAGAGCTTCACGCGTGCGCTCAACGAGCTCTACCGCGAAGGCCAGACGCTGCAGCAGGTGGTGCTGGCGCGCTTCCTGCGCGAGGGCCACTACGCGCGCCACATCCGGCGCATGCGCAGTGTCTACGCCACGCGCCGCGCCGCGCTGATCGAGGCCGTCACGGCGCGCTTCGGCACACGCCTCCCGCTGCTGGGCAGCGATGCCGGGCTGCACCTGGTGCTGGGACTGCCGCATGCGGTGGACGATGCCGCCGTAGCCGACCAAGCCCTGGCCGCCGGCGTGATGACGCGGCCGCTGTCGATGTACAGCCTGCGCCGGCCGGCGCCGCACAAAGGCCTGGTGCTGGGCTACGGCGCGGTGACCGAACCCGAGATCCGCGCCGGTTTCGCGCGCCTCGCGGCCGTGCTGGCGCGGCATGTCTGAGCCCGGCAAGCCGGCATGCAAACTCGGCATGTACGCGCCGTAGGTGCGCTCCTACACTGGGGCGACCACCACCCAAGAGATTCCAGATGAGCACCCCCGCGTTCCGCATCGAGCACGACCTGTTGGGCGACCGCGAGGTGCCGGCCGAGGTCTACTACGGCGTGCACACGCTGCGCGCGGTCGAGAACTTCCCGATCACCGGCACCGCGATCTCGATCTATCCCGAACTCATCAAGGCCCTGGCGTGCGTCAAGCAGGCCGCGGCCCACGCCAACCACGAGCTGGGCCTGCTGGATGAGACGCGCTGCAAGGCCATCTCGGCCGCCTGCGACGAGTTGCTGGCCGGCCAACTGCACGAGCAGTTCGTCGTCGACGTGATCCAGGGCGGCGCCGGCACCTCGACCAACATGAACGCCAACGAGGTCATCGCCAACCGCGCGCTCGAACTGCTGGGCCATGCCAAGGGCCAGTACCAGCATCTGCACCCCAACGAGCAGGTCAACATCGGCCAGAGCACCAACGACGTCTACCCCTCGTCGCTCAAGATCGCCACCTGGTTCGGCATCGCCGGCCTGGTCGACGCGATGGAGGTGCTGCGCCAGTCCTTCGCGCGCAAGGCCGAGGAGTTCAAGGACATCCTCAAGATGGGCCGCACCCAGCTTCAGGACGCCGTGCCCATGACGCTGGGCCAGGAGTTCGGCACCTATGCCGTGATGATCGAGGAAGACCAGCAGCGCCTGCGCGAGGCCGTGCTGCTGATCTGCGAGATCAACATGGGCGCCACCGCCATCGGCACCGGCATCACGGCGCACCCGGACTATGCGCCGCTTGTCTTGAAGCACCTGCAGCGCATCACCGGCATCCCGCTGGTCACCGCGCCCAACCTGATCGAGGCCACGCAGGACTGCGGCGCCTTCGTGCAACTGTCCGGCGTCCTCAAGCGCGTGGCCGTCAAGCTGTCCAAGATCTGCAACGACCTGCGCCTCCTGTCCAGCGGCCCGCGCGCCGGCTTCAACGAGATCAACCTGCCGCCCATGCAGGCCGGCTCCAGCATCATGCCGGGCAAGGTCAACCCGGTGATCCCGGAGGTGGTGAACCAGGTCGCGTTCGAGGTGATCGGCAACGACATCACGGTCAGCTTCGCGGCCGAGGCCGGGCAGCTGCAGCTCAACGCCTTCGAGCCCGTCATCGCGCACAGCCTGTTCAAGAGCGTGGCCCACCTGCGCAGCGCCTGCCTCACGCTGGCTTCGCGCTGCGTGGACGGCATCACGGCCAATGCCGAGCACCTGCGCGGCCTGGTCGCCAACTCCATCGGCATCGTGACGGCGCTGAACCCCTACATCGGCTACGCCAACGCCACGGCCGTGGCGCAGGAGGCGCATGCCACGGGCGGCAGCGTCTACGCCATCGTGCTGGCCAAGGGCTTGCTGACCAAGGAGCAGCTGGACGCCATCCTGCGGCCCGAGGTGCTGACGCAGCCCACGCCGCTGGTGCGGCCCTGATTCACACGTCGATGAACAGCGCCGGGTCCACCATCGCCCGGTTCAGCATCACCGACCAGTGCAGGTGCGGTCCGGTCACGCGGCCGGTCGCGCCCACCTTGCAAAAGGCCTCGCCCGCGCGCAGCGCGTCGCCCGGCTTCACGTCCATCGCGCTCAGGTGGCAGTACATGCTCAGCAGGCCGGCGCCATGGTCCAGCCAGACCGTGCCGCCGTTGAAGAAGTAGTCGCCGACGTCGATCACGCGGCCGTCCAGCGGTGCCCGCACAGCCGTGCCCGTGGCGGCCGCGATGTCCATGCCGCTGTGCGGATTGCGGGCCTGGCCGTTGAACACGCGGCGCAGGCCGAAGGAACTCGAACGCCGGCCCGGCACGGGCACCCGCATCCGCAGCTGCGCGGGCACGGCCGGGCTGAAGGTGGCCATCACGCCGGCCAGGTGTTCGCGTTCGCGCTCATAGCGGGCCTGGTCTTCGGGCGAGAGGTCCACGGTGCGCGGCGAGACCGTCAGCCGCTGCTCCTGGTACTTCTTGGCCGCGATGCGGTAGGGCAGGCGCCGCGGCGCCGCGCCGGGCATGGAAACGCTGATCGCGGCTTCTCCGGGTTGGGCCGCCAGCGCAATGCCCACCAGGGCCGTCCATTCGATGGCGTCGCCGAGCACGAGCAGCGGCAGATCGCCAGCATGGGCCTGCGGGCGCGTGGGGGCCGGGCCCAGCGACAGGCGGGCCACGCCACCGGGCACCGCGGCCGGGCGCGGCCACATGTCGGGCGGCGCAGGGGGCTGTTTCCTGGCGGGTGCGGCCTGCAGCGCGGGCGGGACCAGCAGGCTGGCGGCGGAGAGCAGGGCGGTGCGGCGGGCGAAGCGGGAAGGCATGCACCGATTGTGGCCGGCGGGCCAATGCCCCTTCAGCCGGGCGCGCCGGTCTCCGCGAGCCGGCGCGCATAGACCGCCAGCACGATGCGCTCGGAATGCACCAGGTAGTCCTGCAGCGCCGCCGCGGCCTCGGCGTAGCGGCCGGCCT
The DNA here is from genome assembly GCF_014652235.1 of Pseudorhodoferax aquiterrae. Classification (GTDB taxonomy): domain Bacteria; phylum Pseudomonadota; class Gammaproteobacteria; order Burkholderiales; family Burkholderiaceae_C; genus Pseudorhodoferax; species Pseudorhodoferax aquiterrae. Next base: position 105,456 of record NZ_BMYK01000021.1, on the reverse strand, counting down.
CGGTCAGCTCCAGGATCTTCACGTTCATGTCCACATAGGGCGCGTGCAGGAACTCGGCGTCCTGCAGCATGCCGAAGGCGAGCCGCAGTTCGGCCAGGATGGGCTTGAACATGCCGTTGAGCCGTTCGCTGTCGGCCAGTTCGACGACCGCCATGTGAAAGTCCATGTTGGCGGTGCCCACGCCCGGCCAGTCGGCCGCAGCGCGGCGTGCCATGGCGGCTTCCACCGCCGTGCGCATGCGCTTCTTGGCCGGGTGCCGCGGATAGGCCTGGGCCAGGGCCTGGCATTCGATGAGCCGGCGCACGCGGTAGATGTCGATGATGGACGCGATGCTGGGCACCGCGACGCAGACACCCCGGTTGGGCGCGTGCGTGACCAGCCCGTCCCGCGTGAGCATGCGGAAGGCCTCGCGCAGCGTGTTGCGCGAGACCCCCAGGTTCTCGCTCAGGCTCTGCTCGGGCAGGCGCTGGCCTGGGGCGAGTTCGCCTGCGGCGATCTGTTGGCGCAAGCGGGCCGCCAGGCGTTCGGCGAGGTTGGCGTCTGCAGCGGTGTCGGGGGCAGCGGTTGGCATGGAGCAGGCTTTTAGCAGAAAGCACGGCCGCCCGGGGTGTTGAGCACTTCAAAAGAATTTTGGGACAGGGACTTGATTTGCGTGACTGCCGAAACTACGATTGTTCAACAATCTGAATTTCAATGTTCCATCATTCATTTGAGATTGTTGTCCATTCCTCGTCCCTCCTGCCTGGAGTCCTGCATGTTCCACCGCATCCCCGCGCTCGCCGCCGCTGCCCTGCTGGCCTGGTTGCCCCTTGGGGCCACCGCGTCCGACTACCCCGCCAAGCCCATCCGCATCGTCGTGCCGTATGCGGCCGGCGGCTCCACCGACACGCTGGCGCGATTGGTGTCCGAGCGTCTGGGCAAGCAGCTGGGCCAGCCGGCCGTGGTGGACAACCGACCGGGCGCCAGCGAGCAGATCGCGATCACCCATGTCGCCAAGTCGGCGCCGGACGGCTACACGCTGCTGCTGTCCACGCTGAGCGGCCTGGCCGTGAACCCCGGGCTCTACCCCAAGCTGCCCTACGACGTGCAGAAGGACCTCACGCCCATCGTGCTGGCCGCCACCGTGCCCAGCGTGGTGGTGGTCCATCCCTCCGTGCCCGTGAAGACCATGGCCGAACTGGGCAGCTACCTCAAGAGCAAGCCGGGCAGCGTGAGCTACGCCTCGGCCGGCGCCGGCACGCCCAGCCACCTGGGCATGGAGTACTACAAGCGCGCCATCGGCGTCGACCCCGTGCACGTGCCCTACAAGGGCGGCGCGCCGGCGCTGCAGGACGTGATGGGCGGGCAGGCCCAGCTCATGATGGCGCTGGTGCCCGAGGCCATGCCCATGGTCAAGGGCGGGCGGCTGCGCGCGCTGGCCGTCACGAGCGGCAAGCGCCTGGCCAGCTACCCCGAGCTGCCCACGGTGGCCGAGTCGGGCGGCCAGGATCTGGACGTGACCTTCTGGTACGGCTTCGTCGCGCCGGCCGGCACACCGGCGGCCATCGTGGCCAGGCTCAACCAGAGCATCAACCAGATCCTGGCCGAGAAAGACGTGCAGGCCAGGCTCGCGGAGATGAACCTCGAGGTGGTGGGCGGCGCACCCGCACAATTGACGGCCTTGATCAAGTCCGACGCGGCCCGCTGGAAGAAGGTGATCGACGAGGCCGGCATCAAGGTCGACTGATCGCCTTGCCACCGAGGATGCAGATGTCCATGCCCCGACCCGCTGTGCCGCCCACCGTGCTCGTGACCGGCTTCGAGCCCTTCGACCAGGACCCGGTCAACCCGTCCTGGGAGGTCGCCCGCGCGCTGGACGGCTGGGATGGCGGCGGTGCCACCGTGCGTGCCGTGCAGCTGCCCTGCGTCTTCGGCCTGGCGGTCGAGCGGCTGGACCAGGCGCTGGCGCAGTGGCAGCCGCGGCTGGTCGTGGGCCTGGGTCTGGCCGCAGGCCGCAGCGAATGGACGCCCGAACGCGTGGCCATCAACTGCGACGACGCGCGCATCCCCGACAACGCCGGTCGCCAGCCCGTGGACCAGGCCGTGGTGCAGGGCGGGCCGGCCGCCTACTTCTCCACGCTGCCGGTCAAGGCCATCGTGCAGTCCCTGCGCGCCGCGGGCCTGCCGGCCTCGGTCTCCAACACGGCCGGCACCTTCGTCTGCAACCATGTCTTCTACGCGCTGATGCACCGGCTGGCCGAGCGGCCCGGCGTGCGCGGCGGCTTCGTCCACGTGCCGGCCCTGCCCGAGCAGGCCGCCCGCCACCCGGGCCTGCCCAGCATGGCCCTGGACACCCAGGTCCAGGCCCTGCGCGTGACGCTGCGCACGGCGCTGGCCGTCACCGAAGACATCGTCGCCGTCGGCGGCCAACTGCATTGAAAGGAACCCCATGCGCATCGACCTCAACAGCGACCTCGGCGAGAGCCTGGGCGCCTGGACCATGGGCGACGACGCCGCCATGCTGTCCATCGTTTCCAGTGCCAACGTGGCCTGCGGCTTCCATGCCGGCGACGCGGCCGGCATCCTGCAGACGCTGCGCGCGGCCGCCGCGCGCGGCGTGGCCGTGGGCGCCCACGTGGCCTACCCGGACCTGGCCGGCTTCGGCCGGCGCAACATGGATGTGGCCAGCGCCGACCTGCAGGCCGACGTGATCTACCAGATCGGCGCGCTGCAGGGCTTGGCCAAGGTCGCCGGCACGCGCGTGCGCTACGTCAAGCCCCATGGCGCCCTGTACAACACCATCGCGCACGACCGGCCCCAGGCCGGCGATGTGATCGCCGCGATCCGCGCCATCGACCCGACGCTGGTGCTGGTCGCGCTGGCCGGCGCACCGCTGGTGAACTGGGCGCGCGAGGCCGGCCTCACCGTGGTGTCCGAGGCCTTTGCCGACCGGGCCTACACCCCGGAGGGCACGCTGGTCTCGCGCCGCGAGAAGGGCGCGGTGCTGCACGATGCGCAGGCCGTGGCCGCGCGCATGCTGAGGCTCGCGCGCGAAGGCGTGGTCGAGGCCATCGACGGCAGCAGCGTGCGCGTGCAGGCCGATTCCATTTGCGTGCACGGCGACAGCCCGGGCGCCGTGGCCATGGCGCGCGAGGTGCGCGCAGTGCTCGAGCAGGCCGGCGTGGCGGTGCAGGCCTTCGCCGCATGATGCGTTTTTTGCCCGTCAACCTGGACGCGCTGCTGGTCGAGCTCGACGACCTGCCGCAGACGCTGGCGCTGCTGGCCTCCTTGCAGGAACAGCCGCTGGCCGGCGTGGAGGAACTCGTGCCCGCGGCCCGCACCATCCTGGTCCGCTTCCGGCCCAGCGCGGTGTCGGCCCAGTCTCTGGCCACGGCCATCGCGGGCCGTGGGCTGGACCGGGCGGCAGAGCGCAGGGGCCAGCTGGTCGAGATCCCCGTGGACTACCGCGGCGAAGACCTGGACGAAGTGGCCCGCTTGCTGGGCGCCACGCGCGAGCAGGTCATCGCCTGGCACACCGGCAGCGAGTACACCGTGGCCTTCACGGGCTTCGCGCCGGGCTTCGCCTACCTGAGCGGTGGCGACCCGCGCCTGGTGGTGCCGCGCCGCAAGACGCCGCGCACCCAGGTGCCGGCCGGGTCGGTGGCGCTGGCCGGCGATTTCAGTGCCGTCTATCCGCAGCAGAGCCCGGGCGGATGGCAGCTGATCGGCGTGACCGACACGCCCATGTGGGATCTCGCGCGGGCGGTGCCCGCGCTGCTGCAGCCCGGCTTTCGCGTGCGCTTCGTCGATGCCACGGGCCGGCCGCGGCCGGCGCGCAGCAGCGCGCCCGCCGCTGCGCCTGCCCCTGCGGCTGCCGCGGACGGCCCCGCGCTCGAGATCCTGCGGCCGGGATTGCAGGCCTTGTTCCAGGACCTGGGCCGCCATGGCCAGGCCGGGCAGGGCGTTTCGGCCTCGGGCGCGCTCGACCAGGGCGCGCTGCGCATGGCCAACCGGCTGGTCGGCAATGCCGCAGGCAGCGCGGTGCTGGAGATCGTGGACGGCGGCTTCGCGCTGCGCAGCCACGGCGAGACGGTGCTGGCGGTGGCGGGTGCCCGGGGGCCGCTCACGCGCAGCGATGCCGCCGGCCGGCGCTGGCCCTTGCTGCGGCACGAGGCCTTCGCGTTGGCCGATGGCGACCTGCTGGAGATCGGCGCGCCCGAGGCCGGCCTGCGCAGCTACCTCGCGGTGCGCGGCGGCTTCGCGGTCGCGCCCGTGCTGGGCAGTTGCGCCACCGACACGCTGGCCAAGGTGGGGCCGCTGCCGCTGCGCGCGGGCGAGCGACTGGCCGTGCAGCCCACCGCCCACGGTGTGGTCGGCGCGCCCGAGCTGCCGCCGCCACTGCCGGACATGCAGCAGGTCGTGGTGCTCGACGTGGTGCCCGGCCCGCGCACCGACTGGTTCACCGACGAGGCGGTCGCGCTGTTCGCCGCGCAGACCTGGACCGTCACGCCCCAGTCCAACCGCGTGGGGCTGCGCCTGGCCGGCGCACAGGCGCTCGCGCGCATGCGGCACGACGAGTTGCCCAGCGAAGGCACGGCCCTGGGCGCGATCCAGGTGCCGGCCAGCGGCCAGCCCGTGCTGTTCCTGGCCGACCATCCGCTCACGGGCGGCTACCCCGTGATCGCGGCCGTCGCACCGCACCACCTCGACTTGGCCGGGCAGATCCCGATCGGCGCCCGCATCCGCTTCAACCCCATCCGCGCGTTCGCGCCCATCGAACCATGAACATGACCCCCACGCTCGTCGCTGCGCGTACTTCGCTGCCCCCCGAGGGGGCGCCGCATGCCTTGGGGCGGCCCGGCGGCATGCGGAAAGTCCTGATCGCCAACCGGGGCGAGATTGCGGTGCGCATCGCCCGTGCCTGCGCCGACTATGGCGTGCAGTCCGTCGCTGTCTACGCAGACCCGGACCTGGATGCCTTGCACACCCGTGTGGCCGACGAGGCCTGGGGCCTCTCGGGCAGCCGCCCGGCCGACACCTACCTCTGCATCGACAAGCTGCTCGACATCGCCAGCAAGAGCGGCGCCGACGCCGTCCACCCCGGCTACGGTTTCCTGTCCGAGAACGCCGGCTTTGCCCAGGCCGTGATCGACGCCGGCCTGACCTGGATCGGCCCGCCGCCCGCCGCCATCGCGGCCCTGGGCGACAAGGTGCAGGCGCGCAAGCTCGCGCTGGAGGTCGGTGCGCCGCTGGTGGCCGGCACGCCCGGCCCGGTGCAGGGCGCCGACGAGGTGCTGGCCTTCGCCGAGCGCCATGGCCTGCCGATCGCGATCAAGGCGGCCTATGGCGGCGGCGGCCGCGGCATCAAGGTGGCGCGCGCGATGGACGAGGTGGCCGACCTCTACGCCTCGGCCGTGCGCGAGGCCGTGGCCGCCTTCGGGCGCGGCGAATGCTTCGTCGAGCAGTTCCTGGACAAGCCGCGCCACGTCGAGGCCCAGGTCATTGCCGACACGCACGGCCGCGTCGTCGTGCTGGGCACGCGCGACTGCTCGCTGCAGCGGCGCAACCAGAAGCTCGTGGAGGAGGCGCCGGCGCCGTTCCTGACCGACGCGCAGCGCGCGCGCATCCACCAGTCCGCCAGGGACATCTGTGCGCGCGCCGGCTACGTGGGCGCCGGCACGGTGGAATTCCTGCTCAGCGCCACGGGGGCGATCTCCTTCCTGGAGGTCAACACGCGGCTGCAGGTCGAGCATCCGGTGACGGAAGAGACCGCCGGCATCGACCTCGTGGTGGAGCAACTGCGCGTGGCCGATGGCCTGCCCCTGTCCATCACCGAGACGCCGGTGCCCAAGTGCCACGCCTTCGAATTCCGCATCAATGCCGAGGACGTGGGCCGCGGTTTCCTGCCGGCACCGGGCCCCGTCACGGTGTTCGAGGCCCCCGGCGGCCCCGGCGTGCGCGTGGACACGGGCGTGGTCGCGGGCTCCGTGGTGCCGGGCAGTTTCGACTCGCTGATGGCCAAGCTCATCGTGACCGGCGCCACGCGTGGCGAGGCCATCGCGCGGGCGCGCCGCGCGCTCGGGGAGTTCCGCATCGAAGGCCTGGCCTCGGTCCTGCCCTTCCACCGCGCCGTGATGGACCATGCGGACTTCACGGGCGAGGCCTTTGCGGTGCACACGCGCTGGATCGAGACCGACTTCGCCAACGACCTGGCCGCGGCCGTGCCCGCCACCCGCGCGCCCGACCCGGCCTTGCTGCGCACGGCCATCGAAATCGATGGCCGGCGCGTGCAACTGGGCCTGCCGGCCGCGCTGCTGGGCGGCCTCGCGGCGGCGTCGCCGGCCACCGCTGTGCCGGCCGAGCCTGCTGCAGACCCCGCGGTGCTGACCGCGCCGGTGGCCGGCACGGTGGCCGCCTGGAAGGTGGAGGACGGCGCCACCGTGGCGCAGGGCGAGCTCGTCGCCGTCATGGAGGCGATGAAGATGGAGACGCAGGTGCTGGCGCAGCGCGCCGGCACGCTGGCGCGGCTGGCGGCGCCGGGCGCGTACGTGACGGCCGGGGCGCCGCTGGCGCGCATCGACTGAAGGCCCGGCCCTTGCCATGCGGCGCCGGGCCGTGCGGCGCATGCACGCTGGTCAGCGCATGTCGGCGCCCTGCGGGCCGATGAATGCCGCGCCCGAGCGGGGCAAGCCGGGCCCGGTCAGGATGCCGGCCTGTGGAGCAGCAACCGCTGCGCCTCAGCGTCACGTTATCGCCGCGGCTTGTTCGATCAGCCCGGGGCCTTGGCGGCCGACGCATCCTCCGCATGGCGCAGCGTGTACAAGCCCACATCCACGCGCCCGCTGCGAAAGCCGGCCTCGCAGTAGCAGAGGTAGTACTCCCAGAGCCGCTTGAAGCGCAGGTCGAACCCCTGGGCCGCGATGGTCGGCCAGGCCGCGAGGAAGCGCCTGCGCCACTCGACCAGCGTGGCGGCGTAGCTCTGGCCGAACAGCAGTTCCTCCTGCAGCACCAGACCGGCGCGTGCCGCCTGTTCGCGCAGCGCGGAGGGCGAGGGCAGCATGCCGCCCGGGAAGATGTAGCGCTGGATGAAATCGGCGCCGCGCCGGTAGCCCTCGAAATGCGCATCGGCGATGGTGATGGCCTGCAGCACCGCGTGCCCGCCCGGCGCCAGCCGCTCGCGCAGTGTGGCGAAGTAGGTCGGCCACCAGGCCTCGCCCACGGCCTCGACCATCTCGATGGAGACGATGCGCGCGTAGCGGCCCTGCACGTCGCGGTAGTCCTGCAGGCGCAGGTCCAGTTGCTGCGCACAACCCGCGGCCAGCGCGCGCTGGCGCGCGAAGGCGAGCTGCTCGGTGGACAGGGTCAGTCCGGTGACCCGCGCCCCGCGCCGCTGCGCCAGGGCCAGCGCGAGCGCGCCCCAGCCGCAGCCGATCTCCAGCACGTCGGCCTGCGGCGGCGCATCGACGAGCGCGACGATGCGGTCCAGCCGTTCGGCCTGCGCCTCTTCCAGCGTGGCCTCGGGCCGCCGGTACAGCGCGCTGGAGTACAGCATGCTCGCGTCCAGCCATTGGGCATAGAAGTCGTTGCCCAGGTCGTAGTGGAAGGCGATGTTGTCGCGGCTGCCGCGCCGGGTGTTGGCGCGGCGCACATGGGCCAGCCGCGCCAGCCAGCGCGCCCCGGCCTTGCCCTGCAGGCGCTGCCCGGCCTGCTGGTCGTTGGCCGCGCCGAACTGCAGCAGCGCCACGAGGTCGGGGGTGGACCAGTCGCCGTCGCGGTACGAGCGCGCCAGCCCGAGGTCGCCCTCCGCGGCCAGGCGCCACAGGGGTCGCCAGCGGTGCAGCACGAGCTGGGCCTGCGGGCCCGGCGCGGTGCCGCGCGCGTGCACGCGTTCGCCGTGCGGCAGCACCACCGTGAGCTCGCCGCAGGCCAGGTCGGCCAGCTGGGTGTGCAGCAGGCGGCGCAGCAGCCGGTGCTGCCAGTGGGTGGACAGGGGGGGTGCCGCAGCGGCGCTGGACAGGGTATCGGTGCCTGGCTTCATGGCGTGGTGTCGCGGATGACGAAGGTGACGGGTTCGGCCGGTGCCGGCGGGCGCGGATGCAGGCGCGCACCCTTGGCCCACAGCTGGAGCGCTTCCCAGTGGATGCCGGCAATGACCTTGAGCGTGAGCAGCGGATGCGTGCAGAAGGCGCGCAGCAAGCTGCCGTCGCTGAGCGGGCGGCGCTGCGCGTCCAGTTGCGCCAGCAGCACGGCGCCCTCGGCATCGTGCGTCTGCACGCCGATGCCCAGCCGCTCGCCCGGCGGCCGCACGCGGAAGCGGTAGTGCATGTCCAGCGGCAAGAAGGGCGAGACGTGCATGCGCTTGGCACAGGCCTGCGCTACACACTGTGCATCCTGCGCGGCGTCGACCGGGATCAGGTAGCTGTGGCGCTCGCCGAAGGTGTTGTTGACCTCGTAGAGGATGGCCTGCAGCGCGCCCCCCGGTGCATGGCAGAAGTACACGGCCAGCGGATTGAAGGCATAGCCCAGGATGCGCGGCATGGCCAGCAGCCGGATCGCGCCGCCCGGCGCCAGGCCGGCGGCACGCAACTGGCGTTCCACGTGCGCGCGCGGGCCGGCGGGTTCGCCCGCGCCATGGTCGGCGCCATGGAAGCTGAACAGGTTGAAGCGGTCCAGCGAGAACAGCCGCAGCCGCGCCGCCAGGGCCGGCAACTCGTCCAGGTCCAGCAGCAGCGAGAACACGCGGTAGCGCAGGCGGTGCCTGAGCGGGCGCAGGCGCTGGTGCACCACCTGGCCGGTGTAGAGCGCGCTGTTCATGCGGTGGCTGGCTGCGCCGGCAGCACGATGCGGCCGGATTCGTCGGGCACCGTCCAGGGCCTGCGCACGCCGCCGAGCGCCTCGGCCACGGCCAGTCCGGCCTGCAGTCCGTCCTCGTGGAAGCCGGCGCCGAAGTAGGCACCGCAGAACCAGCTGCGCCGCTGCCCCTGCAGCGACCACAGCCTGGCCTGGGCGCGCAGCGCTTCGGCATCGAACAGCGGGTGCTCGTAGACCTCGGTGCGCACCAGGTGCTCGGGCCGCGGTGGCTGTAGCGGGTTCAGGGTGACGAAGAGCGGGCGATGCTGCGGCAGGCCTTGCAGCCGGTTCATCCAGTAGGTGACGCACAGCGCGTCGGGGCGGGCACGGTCGGCCAGATAGTTCCAGGCCGACCAGACGGCGGGGCGCCTGGGCATCAGTGCGGGATCGCTGTGCAGCACGGCCAGGTTGCGGCTGTAGCCGAAGGCGCCCAGCAGGTGGCGCTCTTCGCCCGTGGCGTCGGGCAGCAGACGCAGGGCCTGGTCGGCGTGGCAGGCCAGCACGACCTGGTCGAAGCGCTGCGGATGCCAGCGCTCGCGCGTGCGCAAGCGCACGCCGGCCGCGTCGCGCTGCACCTCGAGCACGGCACTGTCCAGGTGCAGGCGGTCGCCCAGGCCCTCGGTGAGCCGGCGCACGTAGCTGCGGCTGCCGCCCTGCACGGTGCGCCACTGCGGCCGGCCATTCACCTGCAGCAGCCCGTGGTTCTGGCAAAAGCGCACGAAGGCGGCCGTGGGGTAGCGGCCCACCTGCGCAGCGGGTGTGGACCAGATCGCCGCGGCCATGGGGTACAGGTGGTCCTCGCGCAGCGCTGCACCGTAGCCGTGCTGGTCCAGGTAGTCGTCCAGCGGCTGCAGGCCCGCGGCCCCCGCATCGCCGGGCGCTTCCCGGTAGAAGCGCAGCAGTTCGCGCAGCATGCGCCAAAAGCGCGGGCGCACGAGGTTGCTGCGCTGGGCGAACAGGCTGTTGAGGTTGCTGCCTGCGTACTCGAGGGCGCCGCCGTCCAGACTCACGCCGAAGGACATGTCGGTGGCCTGGGTCGGCACCCCCAGATGGGCGAACAGCGCGGTGAGGTTGGGGTAGGCCGGCTCGTTGTAGACGATGAAGCCAGTGTCCACGGCCACCGTGCCGCCCGGGCCGGGTGCATCCACCGTGTGGCTGTGGCCGCCTGCGCGCCGGTCGGCCTCGAACACGTGGACCTCATGGCGCTGGCCCAGCAGCCAGGCCGCCGAGAGGCCGGCGATGCCGCTGCCGACCACGGCGACACGCAGGCGCCGGCCGCCGGCCGTGGCGGCCGCTGTGTGGGACAAGGTGTGTGCTGGCTGCATGCGCGAAATCCTTGGAAGCCTTGCGGCCATGTTGTCGCCGTTCTACGCGCCGGCAGCCGATTTGGATCTCCCGGTGATCCAGCGCCGCGCGGGCTGCGTAAGATGGACCATGCACCCGCAGCAGCCCGCGTCCCCCGCGCCGACGGAACCCGTCGCGCCAGGGCTGCGCCCTTCCCATCTGTCCATCGTGCCCCCGCCTGGATCCCGCAACGCGCCGCCCAGTCCCGAAGACTTGGCCGGCTGGGTGCGTGCGGTCGCGCAGTCAGGCGACCGGGCCGCCTTCGCCCAGCTGTTCGCCCACTTCGCGCCGCGCATCAAGAGCTATCTGCTGCGCGCCGGCACCGACGATGCGCTGGCCGAAGACCTGGCCCAGGAAACCATGGTGCAGCTGTGGCGCAAGGCCACCCTGTTCGATGCGGCCCAGGCTGGGGCCGCGACCTGGGTGTTCACGATCGCGCGCAACCTGCGTGTGGACCGCTTCCGCCGCCAGGGCGGCGCCGCCGCACTGCAGGAGGACGGGGTCGACATGGACGCCCTGGCCGATGGCGCGCCCGAACCCGCGGCCCAGCTGCATGCCCTGCGCATGGAGCGCCAGGTGCAGGCCGCGCTGCGCCAGCTGCCGGCCGAGCAGGTGCTCGTGCTGCAGCTGTCCTACTACGAAGACCAGCCCCATGCGCGCATCGCCGAGCGGCTGGGCATCCCCCTGGGCACGGTGAAGTCGCGCGTGCGGCTGGCCGTGAACCACTTGCGCCGCCTGCTGGCCGCGTTCGAAGACCCCACGCCATGAGTTCCGAGAGCATCCGACACCACCCCGGCGACGATTTGTTGCTGGCCCTTGCAGCCGGGCAGTTGCCGACTGCGCCTGCGCTGGTGCTCAGCGCCCACGTGGAGGGCTGCGCGCACTGCCGCGAGCAGCTGCGCCTGCTCGAGACCGCGGGCGGCGCGCTGCTGCAGCAACTGCCGCCCGCAGAGCTGCATGCCGATGCGCTGGCACGCGCGCTGGCGGCCATCGACGCGCCGCCCCCGGCGCCGACTCCGGTGCCGGTGCGCGGGCTGCCGCCGTTGCCGGCCGGCGCCCACTGGCCGCGCGCGCTGGCCGGTTGCCGGATCACGCGCTGGCGCTGGATGGCGCCGGGCATGCGCTACGCGCGTGTGCGCGTTCCGCGCGATCCCTCGGCCAACGTGGTGCTGCTCCGCATCGCCGCCGGCATGTACCTGGCCCAGCACACCCACAGCGACCGCGAGCTGACGCAGGTGCTGCATGGCAGCTTCCACGACGGCCGCGCCCACTTCAGCGCCGGCGATTTCGACGCGGCCGACACCCAGGTGCACCACCAGCCCGTGGTGCAGGCCGGCAGCGAATGCGTCTGCCTGGCCTCCATCGAGGGACGGCTGGAGTTCGACGGCTGGTTCGCGCGCCGTCTCGGGGCATTGGTCGGGATGTAGCAGCGCTGCGCTGGCTACCATGCCGGCCATGCCCAGTGCCATCGTCGAGATCCGGACCACCTACGCGCCCGATGTGGAAGTCCAGCTGCTGGAGACGGTCCACGCGGCCATCGTGCAGGCCTTCAAGGTGTCGCCGGTGCACCGCAACGTCACGCTCGTCGTGCATGCGCCGCACCGCTTCCTGGGGCGCACCGACTGCCCCGACCCCGAGCGGCTGACCAACGTGAGCATCTTCGTGCTGCCAGGCCGCTCTGTCGCGGCCAAGCGCAGGCTCTACCAGCTGCTGGTCCAGGGGCTGGAGCGCTTCGGGATTCCGGGGCCCTGTGTCCTCATCCGGCTGCACGAGCTGCCGCCGGAGAACATCGGCGTGCGGGGCGGTCTGCCGGTCTGCGACGTCGAGCTGGGCTATCCGGTCAAGGTCTGATCGATCAGCCCTTCGCCAGCAAGCCGTGGAGCCAGGGCGCGGCTGCCGCGCCGCCCGCCGCCGCTGCCGCCGTGACGAAGCTGCCCCAGGCCAGGTCGGCCAGCGTCACATGCCATGGCCAGTCCCTGAGCACGGCCTGGTTGGTCAGGTCGAAGGTGCCGTAGGCCACGAGGCCCAGCAGCGCACCGTGGCCCAGGGCCGTCAGCAGCGGACGGCGTGCCTCCAGCGCCGGCCCGATGGCGAAGAACACGATGCCGCCCACGTAGAGCAGGTAGAACAGCGCGGCCGGCGCGATGGCGAAGCGCTCGGCCATCAGGTGGCCGATGGCCGGACGGTACAGGCGCTCGGCCATGCTACCCAGCCAGACCGCATCCAGCGCGAGGAAGACGAAAGCGGTGGCGACGTAGGCGATGGCGATCTGGGGCAGCGGCATGGAGGGCTCCGGTGGGTTGTCCGCAGTACGCGGCCGCCGCCGGATCGGATCACCCGCGCAGCAGCACCAGTCCGGGTGGCAGGGCCTCGCCGAACACGCGTCGCTGGTCGGCCTCCTCGAGCACCGTCACCGCGCGCACCATGGCGGCCCAGCTGGGTGCTGCATGGGCCGCGTCCAGCTGGTCGGCGATCTGCAGGCGCAAGGCCTCGGGCAGGTCGCGTGCGCGGTCGCCCGTGGCCCGCGCGATCTGGGCCACGGCGAACGCAGCGGCCTCGTGGCGGGCCCAGTCCGGCGCGATGGCGGCAACCCGGACCAGCCAGTCCTGCGCGGTGGCGGGCGGCAGCACATGGTGCAGGCTGGCGTACAGCGGCTGGCGCGCGCCCAGGCGGCCCAGCGCCCACCACAGTTCGGCCGTGGGTCCCTGGGACAGCCGCTGCAGCAGCCAGCCGCCGAAGCGGGCCTTGTCCGCGAGCGCGATGCGTTCGAACGAGGCGGCCATGCGCAGCAGCTCGTCCAGCGCCTGCATGGGCGGGCCCTCGGGCCTGGGCAGCTCGGTGCCGCCCGCCGGCTGCAGGTAATAGGCGATGACCTCGTAGACCATCTGCTGCTGCTCGGCATCGAGACCGCCCGCGATGCGGCGCCACAGCGTCCACCACTCCGACCATTGCTGGCTGTCGTGGCTGTGCGCGATGCCGGGGCCGAACAGTTCCCACATCTGCGCCATGCGCCAGCCATCGAGCGGGTCGCCATAGCCCGGGCGCAGCGTGAAGCCGACCAGGTTGAACCAGCTGCGCTCGTGCTGCAGCGATCGGCGCCGGCGCCTGGCGCCTTGCAGCAGCGCGCCCAACAACGTTCGCAGCAGCGCGGCATGCCAGGTGGCGCGTTCGCCGAGCAGGCGCTCCAGCGTGGCGCGCAGCTGGCGCACTTCCTTGGCGTCCACGCCTTGCTTCTTGTCGCCGTAGACGCGGTCGATGGCGGCCAGGGCCTCGGGCAGGCGCGGGTGCGCGGCCACGGGTGCATCGGCGTCCTGCGCGGCCGCGTCACCGCGCAGCTGGAACGCGAGCTGCCAGCGCTGGCGCGGTGCGTCGGCGGCCACGCAGTGCATCTCCAGCGTGCCCACTTCGGTGATCTGCGCCTCGAGCTGCACCTGCACCTCGCCGGCGGCGCCGGCCCGGGCTTGCAGCACGGTGGCGATCGGCGGCAGGCGCTGGAAACCTTCCTGCAGCGCAACCAGCTCGCCGGCCCGGTGCCGCAGGTCGACGGCGCTGGTGGCGAGGTTGAAGCGCACCGGCCGGCCCAGGCGCAGGCCGAAGCGCCGGCCCGCGAGCCGCACGGCCTCGCCCTCGGGCGTGCCATGGGGCAGCAGGCAGATGCCCTGGCCGTCCTCCAGCGCGAGGTAGTAGGCGCGCGCGGCGCCGCTGCGGATGCGCGGCGCGCTGCCCGCACGGGCCATGGCATAGGCCACGGCCCCGCGCGCGACGGCGGCGTCCAGCCGCGCTGCGTCCAGCAGGCGGATGGGCGTGGCGCCGGCCGGCTGCCAGCTGCGCAGCGTGGCCAGCAGGCGTTCGCGCAGCACCTGCGCATGGAACACGCCGCCGTTGAGCAGCACGGTGTCGGGCAGGGCGCCGCCCTGGCGCTGCAGGAAGGCGGCGATGTGGCGCGTGATGGCCGCATCGCTGGCGTAGGGCAGGCCGAACTCGACCAGCGCGCCGCGGGCGCGCTGCACTTGCGCGTCGGCCGCCACCTGCGGGAAGAAGCCATAGACCAGCAGGCGGTCCACGTCGGCGCGCGACAACAGGGCCGAGCGTGCCCCGCCGATCAGCCGGCTGCCGCTGCCCTGCAGCGTGACCGTGGTCTCCGTCGGCCCATCGGGCGCCAGCAGACGCTCCTTGGCGCTGCGGCAACGCTGCGTGAGCTGGGCCAGCTGGATGGCGCTGAGCCGCACGCCCGGCTGGCCGCCGGACAGCCGCGGCTCGATCCAGCGCGCCAGCGCGAGGTCCATGTTGTCGCCGCCCAGCACCAGGTGGTCGCCCACGCCCGTGCGGGCCAGCTGCGGTCGGCCTTGCGCGTCCAGCGTCACCTCGATCAGCGTGAGGTCGGTGGTGCCGCCGCCCACGTCGACCACGAGCAGGCGGCGCGTGCCGGCCAGCTGCTGCGCCAGGTCGGCACGGTGGGCGTGAACCCAGTCGTAGAACGCGGCCTGGGGCTCTTCGATCAGGTGGACCGGCCCCAGGCCGGCCAGGCGCGCGGCTTGCAGCGTGAGCTCGCGCGCGCCGTCGTCGAATGAGGCAGGCACCGTGAGCACGGTGGGCTGCGCGGCCAGCGGTGCCTCGGGATGGGCCTGGTCCCAGGCCTGGCGCAGGTGGCGCAGGTAGCTCGCGCTGGCCTCGAGCGGCGAGACCTTGGCCACGTCGTCGCTCGCGCCCCAGGGCAGGATGGCGGCCGTGCGGTCCACCGCAGGGTGCGAAAGCCAGCTCTTGGCGCTGGCCACGAGCCGCCCCGGCGTCTGCTGGCCCAGCTCGCGCGCGAAGGCGCCCAGGATGGCCGGCTCGTCCGACGGCCAGGGCAGGGGCAAGTCGGCCGCCGCCAGCGCGCCCTCGGCCGCATGGAAGCGCAGCGAGGGCAGCAGCGGCCGCGGCGCCACCTCGCCAGCCGCGATGCTTTGCGGGATGGGGAAGACCTCGATGCCGTCCGCACCGAGCGGTGCGAACGCCAGCACGGTGTGGGTCGTGCCCAGGTCGATGCCGATGCGGAAGGCGGCGCTCAAGGGGCGCGCCGATCCGTGGGGACCGACCACTGGGGGCCGTGCGCGCAGGTGAACCCTGTCATGCCAGCTTGTGGGGAACGAGCTTCACCTGCAGGTCGCAGCCGACGGCCGCGGCGTACTTCTTCAGCGTGGCCAGCGAGGGCGTGTGCCGTCCAGCCGCCTCGAGCCGGGAGACGGCGCTCTTGGTCGTGCCCATGCGTTCGGCGACCGCATCCTGCGTCAACCCGGCTTTGGCGCGCGCCTTGAGCATCTGGTCGGCCAGCGCATATTCCAGCGCGAGCGCGTCGTAGGCTTCGGTGAAGCCGGGGCGCTGCCGGGCCTCGGCCAGGAACGCGGCGTGGTCGTGGCGAACGGGCTTGTACTTCAGCTCAGCCATGTTGCAACTCCTTGAGGCGCTTGCGCGCGATCTTCAGTTCAGCGTCCGATGTCTGTTGCGACTTCTTGATGAACGCATGCAGGACCACGACGCGCCGGCCCACGAGAAAGCAGTAGAACGCCCGGCCGATGCCCGAGCGTCCACGCGGCCGCAGTTCGAACAGGCCATCGCCGAACGCGCGCGAGTGCGGCAGGCGCAGACTCGGCCCGTGCGCGGCCAGCAGCTCAACGAGCCGGGCGTAGTCGGCCAGCACATCGGCAGGCCAGGCCGTGATCTCCGCCAAGACGCGCCCGTGGAAGTAGCTGATCTCGAACGGCATGCGCGATGTTAGCAAGTTTGTGAACAGCGCAGGTCCGCGCCATGCCAATGCCCATCGCCATGTGCGGGCACGAGGTCAAGCCGTGCCGTCCGCGCGGACGTCGAACTCCACCTTCCAGTGCGCCCCGCCGGCCGCCTCGGCCAGCAGTTCCAGCGTGCCGATCTCGGTCACGCGCGCGCGCAGCTGCACGGGCACGACCTCGCCCACGGCGCGGCCTTCGGCGGGCAGCGTGGCCTCGATGCCCGCCAACTCCTGCAGCTCCTCGGGCGACCAGAAGTCCAGCAGCGTGCCGGGCTGGTCCTCGCGCCGCACCGAGGAGCCGAAGAATCGGAAGCGCACCGATTCGCCGACCACCAGACCCAGCTGCTGCGGCGGCAGCGGGGCTTCCGTGCCTTCCTCCATGCCGAAGGGCGCCACGCACAGCGCCTGCACGGGCGGCTCCAGCCCCGGCACGGCCGGCATGCTCGATTCGATGCCCACGTAGTAGGACTGGGCCGTGCCGCCGCGGATGCGGATGCCCTGGCCGCGCCGCACCTGCCCGTAGTAGGCCGCGCCACGCGCCACCGCATGGTCCATGTCGGCACCCTGCAGCAGCCGCGCGGCGGGCGCGCCGTCGGCCGCCAGCCAGGCGTTCAGGGTGTCCAGCACGCGCGCCACGAGCAGCCCGGACTTGAACACGCCGCCGTTGAACAGCACGGCCGTGGGATGCAGGAAGCGCGCGCCCTCGGGCTGCGCGAAGCCGGGCAGCTGCGCCGTCGCGCCGAGCTGGCGGCCCAGCAGCGCGGCCAGGTGGCGCGTGACGGCCGCGTCCTGGGCATAGGGCAGGCCGATCTGCGTGAGGCCGGCGCGCGGGCGGCTCACGGGGCGTGCATCGCTGGCCACGGCCGGGAAGAAGCCTTCGAGCAGGATGGTGGTGAGCAGTTCGCGCTGCAGTTCGGTCCTGATCGAGCCGCCGATGAGCCTGGAGCCGCGGCTGGGCACGACCAGCGGCACGCTCTGCAGGCTGTCGTCGCTGAGCAGCTGCTCCTTGGCCAGGCGGCAGGCGTAGGTCAGCGCGCGCATCTGCCAGGGGTCCAGCGTCTTGCCCTCGGCCGCCAGGCCGCGCGCCACGCCATGGGCCAGCGCGAGGTCCATGTTGTCGCCGCCCAGCAGGATGTGCTCGCCCACGGCCACGCGGTTGAGCTGCAGGTTGCCGGCCTCTTCGGTCACGGCGATCAGCGAGAAGTCGCTGGTGCCGCCGCCCACGTCGACGACGAGGATGATGTCGCCGACTTGCACCTGCTTGCGCCAGTCGCCCGCGCTGCCGGCGATCCAGCTGTACAGCGCGGCCTGGGGTTCCTCCAGCAGCGTGATGGCATGCATGCCGGCGGCCTGGGCGGCCTCGGCCGTCAGTTCGCGCGCGGCCGGGTCGAACGAGGCCGGAATGGTCACCGTGACGGCCTGCTGGTCGAACGGCGCCTCGGGATGGCGGTGGTTCCAGGCCTCGCGCAGGTGGCGCAGGTAGTGCGTGCTGGCGGCCAGCGGCGAAATGCGCTCGACCTCGGGCGGCGCGTCGGCCGGCAGGATGCCGGCGCGCCGGTCCACGCCGCCATGGCCCAGCCAGCTCTTGGCGCTGGAGACCAGGCGGATCGGCGTCAGCGCGCCGTGGCTGCGCGCCCATTCGCCCGTGATGTGGGCGGGCGCGGCGTTCCAGGGCAGGGCCAGGTCGCCCGCGGCGAACTCGCTCGCGTTCGGCATGTACAGGAAGGACGGCAGCAGCGCGTAGTCCTGTACGGCGCCGGGGCCGCTCTGCTGCGCGATGGGCAGGATCTCGGGCGCTGCGGCCTCGGCCTGCAGGTCGACCCAGGACAGGGCGCTGTGCGTGGTGCCCAGGTCGATGCCGATGGCGTAACGGCTCATTTCGAAACCTCCGCGCTGCGCGCTGCGTTGCGAGCGCCCGCGCTCACAGCTCCACCTCCGCCGGCGCGATCACGCGCGTGTCGTGGCCTTCGGTCAGCGCCGGCAAGCGCACGGCCGTGGCGCGCCAGCCCTTGTGCTGCAGCGTGCCGGTGAACGGCGGCTGGCCGACCACGTTGCCGGTCACGCGCACGGCCGCGGCATCGAAGCCGGCCGCCAGCGTCAGGCGGCTGCCTTCGGCCTCGGTGCGCACGGGTTGCAGGTCGAAGCTGTCCTGCAGCACCTTGCGCGCGCCACCGTGCAGCAGCCGGGCGGCGCCGCCCACGTCGGCGTCGGAATAGGCGGCGATGTCTTCCTGCAGGAAGTCGACGAAGCGCGCTTCGCGCTGCAGCAGGGCCAGCAGCTGCAGGGCCGCGTCGACGTTGGCCGTGGCACGCACCGGGGCCGGCGCGGGCGGAGGAGGCGGCGGCGGGGCCTGCACGGGTGCGGGGGGCGGTACCTCGCTGGCCAGCGGTGCGCCGGCGCGCAGGGCCTGCACGCGGGCTGCCAGCTGGCCGTCGCCCAGCAGCGCGAAGAAGCTGCCGATGGCCAGGGACAGGCGGGAGAAGAAGGGAAGGGCTTGTGGTTCGGTCATGGACAAATGGGGGCGCAACGGGCGGGCGGCCCGGTTCGGGCGCCAGGCCGTGCAGGCCCTATTGTCTTGGATGCGGCGATGGGCGCCGGCGCAGCGGGGCAGTCGGCCCGCCCCCCGCGGGTGTTCTGGCGCAATGCGTGCTGCAGCCGACGGGCGGCGGCGCATGGCCGGCCGCGTCGGCCCGGAGGTGATACAACCGGTCACTTTTGCATTGCCGGCGCCTGCCGCCGCCGCCGTCCCCGCATGATCTGGCCCTCGTTCTTCTCCCGCAACCCCGCCCCGGAGGCCAATCCCGCCTTGCCCCTGATCGCGCCGATCGGCGAGGCGATGGCGCAGACCGCGCTGCAGGTGGACGACGCGCGCCGCGTGCTGGCCGTGTTGCGGGACCTGGCCATGCGGGCCGAGCCGGTCACGCTGTACCCCGACGACGGCGGCGCGCCGCTGTGCGGCCGGCTGGTGCAGGTGGTCGAGCCGGACGGGCGCATCGTGGTCCATCTGCGCGCGCCCCAGCCGCCTGCGGCCGGCCGCGCGCTGGTGGTGGCCGCGCCCGAGGGCCTGCGGCTGCAGTTCCATGCCGATCTGGCCTGGCAGCAACAGGCGGGCGATCTGCTGGCCGGCCGCGCGCCGCTGCCGGCCGGGCTGCTGCAGTTGCAGCGGCGCCGCTTCACGCGGCAGGAAACCCCGCTCGGGCCCGCGCTGCGCGCGGTGTTCCAGGCCAAGGGCAAGCGCCGCGTGCTGACCGTGGACGACCTGTCCATGGGCGGCGTGGGCCTGCGCGGCCCGCTGGCCGAGCACCGCGACCTGGCGGCCGGCCTGCGGCTGGAGCGGGTGCGGCTGGAACTGGGCTCGGTCGTGCTGATGGACCTGCGGTTGGACGTCTGCTCGCGCCGCGCCTACAAATCCTTCCTCGCCGGCGAGCAACTGCACTTCGGCTGCGAGTTCGTCGACCTGGACGAGGCCAGCCAGCAGACCGTGCAGAAGGTCCTGGCGCGCATGGGCCAGGGCTCGGGCGCGTTCCAGGACACGGCGCTGTAGGCGCCACGGGGCTCACGACACCGCGCCGTACACCAGGTTCTTGTAGAGCATCCGCGTGTGGATGCGGTTGGAAGGGCACTGCGCCATCAGCACGCCGGCCAGCCGTTCGCGCGGATCGATCCAGAAGCTCGTGCCCCAGGCGCCTGCCCACATCGCGTCGCCCACGCTGCCGGGCGTCCAGCCCACGCCGTCGTAGAGCCGGACGCCCCAGCCCAGGCCGAAGCCGTAGCCCGGGCCGGTGGTGGCGTTGGGCACGCCGGCCTTGCCGACCAGGTGGTCCGAGAGCATGAACTCGGTGGTCTTGCGCGAGAGGTAGCGCGTGCGCCCGTCGGTGCCGCCATTGAGCACCATCTGCGCGAACTTGAGGTAGTCCGCACCAGTGCCGACCAGGCCGGCGCCGCCCTTGAGGTACTGGCGCGGCGCCGGGTCGCTGTCCTGGCGGTAGGCACGCGTCATGGCGGCCTTGAGCGGGTCGCTGTCCAGCGTTTCGGCCAGGCGGCCGCGCTTGGCGGGCGGCACCCACCAGGCCGTGTCGCTCATGCCCAGCGGGCCCAGCAGCAGCTCCTGCGTCAGCGCGTCGAGGCGCTTGCCCGACACCCTTTCGAGCAGGAGGCCCAGCACGTCGGTGGCGATGGAATAGAACCAAGTGGTGCCGGGCTGGTAGAGCAGCGGGATGGTGCCCAGGCGCTTGAGCATCTCGTCGCCCGAGATGTCGGTCTCCAGCGATTCGATGTTGAGCTCCGCGTACATCTTGCCGATGCGCGCCGACGGGCTGGCCGGGCCGTAGACGAAGCCGGCCGTGTGCATGAGCAGGTCCTGCACGGTGATGGGCCGGGCCAGCGCCACGTCGCCCTGCGGCGTCTCGACCTTGAGGTTCCTGAGTTCGGGCAGCCAGTTGGTCACCGGGTCGTTGATCTTGAGCTGGCCCTGCTCGGCCAGCATCATGGTCGCGACCGAGGTGATGGGCTTGGTCATCGAGGCTAGGCGGAAGATGGCGTCGCGCGGCATCGGCCGGGTCTTGGCGGCGTCCAGGAAACCCACGGCCTCGTGGTGCACGATCTTGCCGTCCTGCGCAACCAGCGAGACCGCGCCGGCGAAAGTGCCGATGCCGACCTGCGCGTTCAGCGCCGGCGCGATGCGGCCCAGCCGGTCGACCGACATCTCGGTGCGTAGCACGGCAGGGGTGCTGGCACAGCCGGCCAGGAACGTGCTGCCCAGGGCGGAAAAGGCGAGCTGGCGTCGCGTGATGCTCATGCAATGTCTCCCGATTCGTTGTTGTAGCGCGCAGATTCTTTCGATCTTTGACTTCAACCGATGAACGGGTAAACCCCCGGACGCAGGGCCCCTGGCCTGCCCAATTGTTTCAATCCGCAATCAGGCGGCCATCACGCGGCGAACCCGCCGTCGATGAGCAGGCTGCCGCCCGTGACCATGCCGGCCTCCGGGCCCACGAGGTAGGCGACCATGCCGGCGATCTCGTCGGGGTGGGCATGGCGGTCCACCGCCATCAGACCGTGCATGCCGGCCGCCATGGGGCCGTCGGCCGGGTTCATGTCGGTGTTGACGGGGCCGGGCTGCACGTTGTTGATGGTGATGCCGCGCGGGCCCAGGTCGCGCGCCAGGCCGCGCGTGAGCCCGACGATGGCGGCCTTGCTCATGGCGTAGACGGCGCCGCCGGCCCAGGGCATGCGCTCGGCGTTGGTGCTGCCGATGTTGACGATGCGCCCGCCTTGGCCCATGTGGCGCGCGGCCGCCTGGACGGCGACGAAGACGGCGCGCACGTTGACGTCCAGGGTGCGGTCCAGGTCTTCCAGGCGGAAGCTGTCCAGCTCGCCCAGCACGGCCACGCCGGCGTTGTTGACGAGGATGTCCAGCCGGCCGAAGTGCGCGGCGGTCCGGTCGATGGCGGCGCGCAGCGCCTCGGCATCGGCGCTGTCGGCCTGGACGGCCAGCGCGCGGCCGCCCGCGGTCTCGATCTCGGCGGCCAGGGCGCGCGCCGCGGCTTCGGAGCCCGCGTAGCTGAAGGCCACGGCCGCGCCGTCGCGCGCCAGGCGGCGCACGATGGCCGCGCCGATGCCGCGGCTGCCGCCGGTGACGAAGGCGGCCTTGCCGGCGAGCATGGGGGTGGAGGGGGTGGAGGGGGTGGAGGGGGTGGATGCAGTCATGTCGGAACTCCTTGGGGTGGTTGGTGCATGGAGTGTCGGGACGATGCGCTGATCGCGGTAGCCACGAATGGGATAGAACAATTTCAACCGTGGGTTGAGAATGAGGCATGCCTTCCCTGAGCCACCTGGACTGCTTCGTCAAATCCGCCGAGCGCGGCAGCTTCTCGGCGGCGGCCCGGCTGCTGGAACTCACGCCGGCGGCGGTCAGCAAGAACATCGCGCGGCTGGAGGCCGAGCTCGGCGTGCGCCTGTTCCAGCGCAGCACGCGCCAGCTGAGCCTGACCGAGGGCGGCGAGCGCCTGCTGGCCCAGGTCGGCGGGCCGCTGGCGGCGCTGGCCGATGCGGTGGGCCACGCCGCCGAGCAGGACCGCCAGCCGGCCGGCACGCTGCGCGTGAGCATGGGCCAGGCCTTCGGCCGCGCCTACCTCGTGCCGCTGCTGGATGAATTCCTGCGGCGCTACCCGGCCGTGGTGCCCGACTGGCGCTTCGAGAACCGCCAGGTCGACCTGATCGGCGAGGGCTTCGACGCCGGCATCGGCAGCGGGCTGGAGCTCAAGCCCGGCATGGTGGCGCGCACGCTGGGCCGAATCCACATCGTGGCGGTGGCGGCGCCGGGCTACCTGGCGGGCCGGCCCGCGCCGCACCATCCGTCCGAACTCGCAGCGCTGGACGGCATCGTGCGCCGCTCCAGCCAGAACGGCCGCATCTACCAGTACACCTTGCGCCGGGCCGATGGCGAGGTGGCGGCCGCCGCGCTGCGCACGCGCGTGGTGTTCGACGATCCCGAGGCCATGTGCCAGGCCGCCTTGCTGGGCCTGGGCGTGGCGCTGCTGCCCATGCCGTTCGCCGTGCCCTGGCTGCAAAGCGGCGCGCTGGTGCGCGTGCTGCCGGGCTGGTCGGCTGAGGCCGGGCCGGTGTCGCTGTACTACCCGGCCAAGAAGCTGCTGCCGGCGCGCACACGCGTGTTCGTGGACTTCGTGCTGGAGCAGTTCCGCGCGCGCGGCTTCGAGCGGCTGGTCGAGGCCATCTGATTCAGCGCAGCCGGTAGCGCAGCTGCCGTCCGCCGGCCACGGTGGAGTCCAGGCCCACCCATTGCCCGTCCGTCGTGTACCAGACGTCCACGGGCTGCTCCGGCCCTTCGATGCGCCAGCGCTCGGCTTCCTGAGGCCTGCCGCGCACCTCGACGGTGCCGCTGTCCATGCGGCGGATGCGCACGGCGTCGTGGCGGCCGGTCTGCACGTTGAGCAGCTGCGTCTGCTGGCGCATGGCCGGGTTCCAGTAGGCATAGCTGAACACGCAGCCAGGCAGCGGCAGGGGCCCCTCCGGGCCCGCCACCTGCAGCGCACCGCCCTCGGTGCGGGCCTGCACGCGGCTGGGCTTGCCGTTGTCGTCGGTGTCGGCTTCCACGGCCGTGAGGCAGCCGCCCTGCCAGCGCTCGCTGGCCTCGTGGCGGTAGCGGTAGACCGTCAGGCCGAGCAGCTTGACGGTGAACGATGCCTCGCTGCGCACGGTGCGCGTCTGCGCCGTTCCGCCGAGCACGAAGCGGTGGGTGCCGATGGGCTTGCCGTCCAGTGCCACCTCGAACTCCTGCGCGCGCGCCCCGGCGCCCAGTGCCGCCAGTCCCAGGCACAGGAATGCGTGCCGCGCAGTGCGAATGCGTTCAGTCGGCATGGTGGCGCACCGGGCCGGGGAAAAAAGCGTTGGTGCGCGCGATGTAGGCACGGTAGGCCGGGCGCCGCTCGCCGATGTCCTTCTCGAGCAGGCGCACGCCGGAAACTTTGAGCAGCAGCACCGTCATCAGCAGCGGCGAGGCGATGCTCCAGGCGCCGGACCGGCCTGCGCCGGACAGCGCGACCAGCCACAAGCCCCACCACACGCAGGCCTCGCCGAAGTAGTTGGGATGCCGGCTATAGCGCCACAGGCCGCGGTCCATCACCTGGCCGCGGTGGGCCGGGTCGGCCTTGAAACGCGCGAGCTGCCAGTCGCCGACGGCTTCGAACACCAGACCGAAGGCGGCCAGTGCCAGGCCCAGCGCATCGAGCAGGCCGAGCGGCCGGCTGGCCTTGGCAGCGGCCAGGAAGGGAGCGGACACCACCCAGGCCAGCACGGCCTGCAGCGCGAACACCAGGTACAGGCTCTTGAAGGCGAAGCCGGGTTCGTTGCGCGCGCGGATCTCCTGGTAACGCCGCTCTTCGCCATGGCCCCAGTTGCGCCAGGTGATGAACAGGCTCAGGCGCAGCGCCCAGAGACTGGCCAGCAACAGCATGGCCAGGCCGCGCAGGCCCGCATCGGGCAGGCGCACGAGGTAAACCCAGCCAGCCCCCACGATGAGCACGGCCCAGACGCGGTCGACCAGACTCACGTCGCGCCGCACCAGGCTGGCGATCCAGGTCAGGCCCGCCAGGCCCAGCGTGAACACCAGGCCTGCGAGCGCGGCCTGCCACAGCGCTGCATCAGCGGCCACGGTCCACCTCCGGCCACGTCACGCCATCGAAGCGCACTGCCAGCCACCCCAACAGCGGCAAGGCCAGCGCCCACAGACAAGCCAGCGTGGCCAGCGCGGGGCCGGGATGGACGAAGTGCGCGCCACCCAGACGCACCCCGGCAGAGAATGCCGCGGGCCCGGCCACGGCGCCCAGGCAGGCGGCAAGCCAGGGACGGCCGCGCAGCCAGCGCAGGTTCACGTTGAGCGCGATCGCGAACAGCCCCCACAGCGCCACCATCCAGTAGGGCGGCCAGTGCGCCAGGGGCTGGCCGGACGGATAGCCCACATGGCCGAGCGCCACGACGACCGTCTCTGCCGCGCCGCCCACCAGGCTGGCCAGCAGCACGAGTTGCAGTTCGCGCCCCGGACGCGGAACCACCCACAGGTGCCAGCCGATGGCGGCCAGTGCGCACAGGGCACCGGCCAGCGGCCGGCCATGCGCGGCGCCCAGCACCACGGCGAACCAGGCCAGCTGGGAGACCGCGAGGTTGGCAATCTGCAGGGAGCGCGTGGGTCCTGGCCCGGGACCGGTGCGCAGCGGGACGGTCGGCAGGCGCATCGCTGGCAGCCCCATGGCTGTCATGGCGCACGCCGCTCGAACAGATAGTGACTGACCCACCACTGCTGGCCCGCGTCGTAGCCGAACAGCTCTTCGACCGCCATGAAGAAGAGCCGCCAGCGCTGCCACCAGACGCCGGCCTGTTCCGCGCCGTAGGTGGAAGCCATGAGCGGCATCAGCGTCTCTTGCGCCGCATCCATGTTCGCCAGCCAGGCGGCAGCCGTGCGCTGGTAGTGGCGACCGTCCCAGCGCCAGCGCTCCAGCAGGCGCAGGTCGTCCTGGCACAGCAGCGCGAGGTCGTCGCTGGGCATCATGCCGCCGGAGAAGAAATGGCGGCTCATCCAGTCGCTCTCGTCGCGCACCTCGAAGGGGTAGGGCGCCTCGCGGTGGGCGAACACGTGCATGAAAAAGCGGCCGCCCGGGGCCAGCCAGCGCGCCACCTGGGAGAAGGCGCGCGGCCAGTTGCGCAGGTGCTCGAACATCTCGACCGAGACCACGCGGTCGAAGCGTTCCGGGGTGTCGAACGCATTGATGTCGCAGGTCAGCACGCGCAGGTTGGACAGGCCGCGCTGGCGTGCTTCGGCCTCGATGTGCTCGCGCTGCGAATGGGAGTTGGACAATGCCGTGATCCAGCTGTTCGGATAGCGCTCGGCCATCCACAGCGAGAGCGAACCCCAGCCGCAGCCCAGTTCCATCACGCGCTGGCCGTCCTGCAGCTGGGCGCGGCTGCAGGTGGCGGTCAGCGCCGCGGTTTCGGCTTCGGCCAGCGTGTGCACTCCGGGCGGCCAGTGGCAGCTGCTGTACTTGCGGTGCGGGCCCAGCACTTCGGCGAAGAAGGCGGCCGGCACCTCGTAGTGCTGCTCGTTGGCCTTCTCGGGCAGCGGCGCCACAGCGGCCTGGCGCATCTGCGCGAGGAAATCCTGCGTCTGCTGCGCTGCCGCTTCGGCATCGCCGGTGCGCAGCTCGGCCAGGCGCTGGCGCAGCAGGTGGCGGATGCCGCTGCGCACGAGGCGGTCCGGCAGGCGGCCCTGTTCGGCCCAGCGCAGGGCCGTGGCGGCGGTGAGGTCGGGGTTGCGGGTCATGCCGCTGGTACGCGGCGGGCCGGCGGGTGGATCACCCGCAGGGAATCAAGCGCGCAGCAGGGCGTGCAGGCGCGTCGAGGTGGTCGTGTACTCGACCACCACCTTGCGGTCGGTGACGAGCCGCTCCGCCGCGTCATAGGCCGCCAGTGTGGCCTCGTGGAAGCCGCACAGGATCAGCTTCTTCTTGCCCGGGTAGTGGTTGATGTCGCCCACCGCGTAGACGCCGGGCAGGCTGGTCGCGCAGTTCGCAGGGTCGACCACGAGCTGCTTGCGCTCCATCGCCAGGCCCCAGTCGGCGATGGCACCGAGCCGGGGCGACAGGCCCTGGCGCACCAGCAGCAGGTCCAGGTTCAGCGGCGTGTCCGGCCCCTCGGCATGGCTCAGCACGAGTTGCGCGAGTGCGCCATCGCCGCCCGTCGCGAAGCCTGTCGGCTGGCCCGTCACGACCTGCACGCGGCCGTTCTCGCGCAGGCGCTGCAAGGTGGCCAGCTGCTGCGGTTCGGCGTCAAAGGCATCGCGCCGGTGCAGCAGCGTCAGCGAAGCCGGTGACGCATCGGCCAACGCGATGGCCGATGCCACGGCTTCCTCGCCGCCGCCGGCGACGACCAGGTGCTTGCCGGCCACGCTGGCCGGCTCGGGGGCGTGGTAGTGCAGGGCGCCGCCCTCGAAGGCGTCGATGCCCTCGATGCGCAGGCGCCGCGGCTGGAAGGCGCCGATGCCGGCCGCAATGAAGAGCGCACGCGCGGTGAACTGTGTGCCCGCGCTGGTGGTCAGCTGCAGGCGCCCATCGGGCAGCGTGGCGAATGCGGTGAGTTCCTGGCCCAGGTGCAGCGTGGGCGCGAACGGCGCCACCTGCTGCTGCAGGGATGCGACAAGCTCGCGCCCCGTGCAGACCGGCACGCCCGGAATGTCGTAGATGGGTTTGTCGGCGTACAGCGCGGCGCACTGGCCGCCCACGTAAGGCAGCACGTCGACGATGTGGGCCCGGATCTCCTGCAGGCCGAGCTGGAAGGCCTGGAACAGACCGGCGGGGCCGGCACCGAGGATGAGCGCGTCGGTCTCGATCACGCGCGCCCAGCCCTCACTTCACCAGTTCGGCGATCTTGTTCGGCTTGTCTTTCCACTCGTCGGCGTCAGGCAGGGGTGCCTTGCGCTTGGTGATGCTCTTCCAGCCGTCGGCCAGCGCCAGTTCGGCATTGAGCTTGATGAAGGCCAGCTGGTCCGCGGGCAGGTCTTCCTCGGCGAAGATGGCGTTGGCCGGGCACTCGGGGATGCAGACCGCGCAGTCGATGCACTCGTCCGGGTCGATCACCAGCATGTTCGGGCCTTCGCGGAAGCAGTCCACGGGGCACACATCGACGCAGTCGGTGTATTTGCAGCGGATACAGTTTTCGGAGACGACGTGGGTCATGGTGTTGGTGGGTGCGGGCGGGCAGGGCCGCTGGGGAAAACCCGCGATTTTAGGGACATTTGCGCCGCACCCCGTGCGCGGCCCTGCGGCCGGCATGGGTGAGGTGGGCAGACAGCCGGTGCGCGCTCAGCGCACCAGCACGGCGGCAGCGGTCTTGTGCGAAGCCTGGTCGACCAGCACCAGGGCGCCCAGTGTGCGCGACTGGCGGTAGGGCAGCGTGGCGATGCTGTCCTGCAGCACCAGCTCGACCTCGCCGATGGCGTTGGCTTCGAGCTCGGCGGCGTCCTGTTCGGCCAGCGTGTGGATGTCCAGCTTGTGCACGATGCGGCGCACCTTGGCCTTGACCCAGCGGTGGCCGTGCAGCGCCCAGTAGGCGCGGCCCGGCACCAGCGGCTCGTCGTCCATCCAGGCGATGGTGGCGGACAGCTCGCGCGCGCCCTGCAGCGCCGTGCCGTCATCGGCCTGCGCCAGCAGCCAGTCACCGCGCGAGACGTCGACCTCGCGGTCCAGCACGATGCCGGCGCTGTGGCCGGCGGCCACGTCGCCCTCCTGCCGCACATGGCTCAGCACACGGGCGATGGTGGCGCTTTGGCCGCTCGGCAGCACGCGCACGCGCTGGCCGACCGTGGCCTGGCCTGTGGCCACGCGGCCCCAGAACACGCGGCGGCCCTGGCTGGTGTCCGACGAGGACGAGAACTTCTCGACCCATTGCACCGGGAAAGCCAGTGGCAGGCCGGTTTCGGAGGGCGTGTTCGACAGGCCTTCGAGGATGCGCAGCAGGCTGGGCCCGTGGTAGCCGCACCAGTGGGCGCCATCCGGCGCGGAGGGCGCCGGATCGACCACGTTCCAGCCCTTGAGTGCCGAGACGGGCACGATGGCCTCGACCGCGATGCCGGCCTCCGCCGCGAAGCCGCGCAGCGCGGCCTCGATGCGGGTGTAGGCCAGCTTGGGGTCGGCCACGGCGTCGAGCTTGTTCACGGCGAAGACGATGGCCGGCACGCGCAGCAGCTGCACCAGCAGCGCATGGCGGCGCGTCTGCGCCAGCAGCGGGAAGCTCGCGTCCTGCCAGGCCAGCTTGGTGGCATCGACCAGCAGCACGGCCGCATCGGCGCTGGAGGCGGCCGTGACCATGTTGCGCGTGTACTGCTCGTGGCCCGGCGTGTCGCCGATGATGAACTTGCGCCGCGTGGTCGAGAAGTAGCGGTAGGCCACGTCGATCGTGATGCCTTGCTCGCGCTCGGCCGACAGGCCGTCGGTCAGCAGCGCGAGGTCGGTCTCGCGGCCGTCCTGGCCCTGGCGCTGCACGCCGGCCAGCTGGTCGGAGAGAACGGCCTTGCTGTCCACCAGCAGGCGGCCGATCAGCGTGCTCTTGCCGTCGTCGACGGAGCCGCAGGTGATGAATTTCAGCGCGGCCGTCGGGGCGGCGTCGTTGGCGGCGGTCGTCACGGGATGTTCCAGGGTCGCAGTCATCAGAAGTAACCGTCCTTCTTGCGCTTTTCCATCGAGGCTTCGGAGGTCTTGTCGTCCATGCGCGTGGCGCCGCGCTCGCTGACGTCGGACAGCAGCGTCTCCACGACGATCTCGTCCGGCGTGCTGGCCAGGCTCTCCACGGGACAAGTGCAGGTGATGTCGCCCACGGTGCGGAAACGCACCTGGCGCCGCTCGGCCACTTCGCCCTCTTTCAACGGCGTGAGTTCGGTCACGGGCACCAGGAGGCCGCGGCGCTCCACCACCGTGCGCTCGTGGCTGTAGTACAGCGAGGGCAGGGCGATGTTCTCGCGGGCGATGTACTGCCAGACGTCGCGTTCGGTCCAGTTGGAGATCGGGAACACGCGGAAGTGCTCGCCGCTTTGCAGCCGGGTGTTGAACAGCGTCCACAGTTCGGGGCGCTGGGCCTTGGGCTGCCATTGGCCGAAGCTGTCGCGGTGCGAGAAGATGCGCTCCTTGGCGCGGGCCTTCTCCTCGTCGCGGCGGGCGCCGCCGATCAACGCGTCGAAGCGGAATTCCTCGATCGCTTCGAGCAGCGTGACCGATTGGTGCACGTTGCGCGATTCGCCCGGGTGGGCCAGGCGCACGGTGCCGCGCTTCATCGAGTCTTCCACGCTGCGCACGATGAGTTCGGCGCCCAGCTCCTTGGCGCGCAAGTCGCGGAAGTCGGTGACTTCATGGAAGTTGTGGCCCGTGTCGATCATGAGCAAGGGGTAGGGGATGCGGCCCGTGCCGAAGGCCTTTTCGGCGCACTTGAGCAGCACCAGCGAGTCCTTGCCGCCCGAGAACAGCAGAGCGGGGCGCTCGAACGCAGCCGCCACCTCGCGCAGCACGAAGATGGCTTCTTCTTCGAGTGCGTCGAGCTGGGCGTCGGCCAGCGGCGCGTGGGCGACCGGCGGCTGCAGCAGGTCGGGACGTTCTTCGAGTTGGGTGCGGGCGTTCATGTCGGGTCGGTTTCTCGGTGCGCCAGGAGGGGCCTGATGGGTGCAGGCGGGCTTCAGTGGCTCAGGTGCAGGCCGCATTCGCGGTTGTCTTCACCCTTGGTGGGGTCCACATAGTCGAAGTTGTTGGGCAGGTCGTGGGCCTGGCAGTAGTCGTGCAGTTCCTTGGACGACCAGTGCAGCAGGGGCGCGACCTTGATCAGGCCGTCCGGGTTGATGCTCACCGGCTCCATCTGGGCGCGCACGGCGGTGTCGGTCGCGCGCAGGGCCGTGAACCAGACCTTGGGCGCCATCTCGCGCAGCGCGCGCGTGAAGGGCTCCAGCTTCACCTCCTCGGTGAAGGCGGGGTGCCGCGGGTCGTCCAGCGCCGGTGTGGCGCCCTCGACGGCTTCGCGGTGCGCGCGCGAGCGGCGCGGCAGGTAGACGTGCAGGTTCAGCTTCAGGCGCTGGGTGACTTCGTCGACGAAGCGGTAGGTGGCCTCGGTGTTGTAGCCGTTGTCCATCCAGACCACCGGCACATCCGGCTTCGCTTGTGTCACGAGGTGCAGGATGACCGCCTCGAACGGGCGGAAGTTGGTGGTGACGATGGCCGGCTGGCGCAGGCCCAGGGCCCAATCCACCAGCGCAGGCGCGTTGCGGCCGAGTTCGGCGTTGATGCGGGCAAGGTCGAGGGTCGACATGGCAGTTTCCTAAAAGCGCTCAGGCAACTGCCGCGTCGGCATCGGCGAAGTGCGGCGCCGGGTGCGCCGCGTCGCCCTGGTAGAAGCCCTTGAAGCGGTCGAACTGGCGCTGGGCGGCGTCGGCCTTCAGGCCCTGGCGCAGCACGGCCGTCGTGAAACCCGAGCGGGCCATCTGCACGAGCTGGTCGATCAGCACGTCGCCGGTGGCGCGGATCTCGCCCGCGAAGCCCAGCCGGCGGCGCAGCAGGTAGGCCTGGCTGTAGGCGCGGCCGTCGGTGAACTTGGGGAAGTTGAGGTCGATGCGCCGCACGCCGGCCAGCGACACGCTGCGCGGATCGACGGTGTTGTCCAGCACCAGCACGCCGGCTTCGCCTTCGGCCGGGGCCTGGTGGTCTTCGAATGTCAGGATGTTCATCGTGGGGCTCTGCGGGTTCAGGCGGGCTGGGCTTCGGGCTTGCGCGCGGTGCTCACGCGGGCGGCGTTGGCCGCCGCCTTGAACGGGTCGTGGCCGACGCGGCGCAGCGTGGAAATGAAGGTCTCGCCGCTGGTGCGCTCGCGACGGTAGGTGTCCAGCAGCGCCTCGATGACTTCGGGCACTTCGGCCGCCGCGAACGAGGGGCCGACCACCTTGCCGGCGGCGGGCGCGCCCGACAGCTGCGAGCCGTCCGAACCGGCCAGCGTCACCTGGTACCACTCCTGGCCGTCCTTGTCCACGCCCAGGATGCCGATGTGGCCGGTGTGGTGGTGGCCGCAGGAGTTGATGCAGCCGCTCATGTGCAGGTCGATCTCGCCCAGGTCGTGCAGCTCGTCCATGTCCTGGTAGCGCGCCGTGATGGCGTGCGCGATCGGCAGCGAGCGGGCGTTGGCCAGCGCGCAGAAGTCGCCGCCCGGGCAGGCGATCATGTCGGTCAGCAGGCGCACGTTGGACTTGGCCAGGCCCAGCTTGCGGGCTTCCTGCCAGAGCAGCGGCAGTTCCTCGGCGCGCACCCACGGCAGCACCAGGTTCTGGTCGTGCGTGACGCGCGCTTCGCCGGCGCTGTAGCGGTCGGCCAGTTCGGCCGCACGGTCGAGCTGGTCGGCCGTGGCGTCGCCGGGCGCGAAGCCCAGGCGCTTGAACGACAGCGTGACGATGCGCAGCGCGGGGTCCTTGTGCGGGGCCACGTTGCGCGCGAGCCAGCGCGTGTAATCCACGTCGTTCTGGGCATCGATCTGCGCGGCGGCGCGCAGCGCGGTATCGACATCGGCGGCTGCGGGGCGGGCCGGGGCCTGGAACGAGGCCGACACACGGTCCAGCTCGGCCTGCGTGATGGTGTGGGCCGCGCCGTCATGCGCCATGATCTCGGCGTATTCCTGCTCGACCTCGTCGATGTAGCGCTGGCCTTCGGCCTTCACGAGGATCTTGATGCGTGCCTTGTAGATGTTGTCGCGCCGGCCCCAGCGGTTGTAGACGCGGACCACGGCTTCCAGGTAGTTGATGATCTGGTTCCACGGCAGGAACTCGCGGATCACCGTGCCCACGACCGGCGTGCGGCCCATGCCGCCGCCCACCAGCACGCGAAAGCCCACCTCGCCGGCGGTGTTGCGCACCACGTGCAGGCCCACGTCGTGCCAGAAGGTGGCGGCGCGGTCTTCGCTCGCGCCCGTGATGGCGATCTTGAACTTGCGCGGCAGGAACGCGAACTCGGGGTGCAGCGTGCTCCAGTGGCGCAGGATCTCGGCGAACGGGCGCGGGTCGGCGATCTCGTCCACGGCGATGCCGGCACGCTCGTCGCTCGTGATGTTGCGGATGCAGTTGCCGCTGGTCTGGATGCCGTGCATGTTGACGCTGGCCAGCAGGTCCATCACGTCGGCGCTCTTGTCCAGCGGGATCCAGTTGTATTGCACGTTCTGGCGCGTCGTGAAGTGCGCGACCTTGTCGGGCAGGCTGGACAGGTCGGACAGGCCGGCGTTGGCCTTGGCCAGGTCGTGCGCGCCGCGGTCGTCGTACTCGCGGGCGATCCGGGCCAGCACGCGCAGCTGGGCCGAGTTGAGCTCGCCGTAAGGCACCGCGATGCGCAGCATGGGGGCGAAGCGCTGCACGTACCAGCCGTTCTGCAGGCGCAGCGGACGGAATTCGTCTTCCGCCAGCTCGCCCTTCTGCCAGCGCTCGAGCTGGTCACGGTACTGGGCAGCGCGCAACTGGACGAACTCGCGGTCGAAATCTGTGTATTGGTACATCGTGGTGCTTGAGAAGGCTGTGGCCGCGCGGGGCCGGCGGGGTTCAAGACTCAGTGAAAACCCGCGTACTCTAAGGACTGCGCCCTTAGATCCAAACTACTTATTTGTTCTGGCGCTATGTGTGCTTGGTTATAAGCAAAGCGCCTGGCACGGCTAAAGGCCGTTAAAAGCCGCTGAGGGCCAGCGGCCAAGGGGTCTTGGACCAGGCCTGGGCTTCCTCGCGCAGCAGGTGCGCGGATTGCGGAAAGGCCTCGACCCAGCCGGCGCGGCAGCTCAGCGTGCGCGTGGCCTGGCGGCCCTTGCCGCAGGTCAGCCGCAGGCCCTGGATGTCGGGGTCGCGGCGGGCGTGGCACAGGATCACGGCCAGGCGCAGCGCCAGCAACTGCTGGGCCAGCGCCGGGTCGGCCAGGTCGGCGTCCAGCTTCTTGAGCTTGCCGCGGTGGCCCAGCACCAGCTGGCTGAGCCGGTGCAGCTCGGGCATGGCGAAGCCCGGCGCGTCGGCGTTGTCCAGCACGTAGGCGCCGTGGCGGTGGTAGCTGCTGTGCGAGATCAGGAACCCGATCTCGTGCAACTGCGCGGCCCAGGACAGCTTGCGCTGCATGCGGTCGATTTCCTCGGCCGGATGCTCGCCGCCGGCCTGCAACTGGGCGAAGAAGGCGTTGGCCACGGCGCCGACGCGCTCGGCCTGGGCCTGGTCGGTGTCGAACTTGCGCGCGAGCCGGCGCACCGAGGCCGAGCGCACGTCGCTGTCGGCACCGTCGCGCTCCATGAGGTCGTACAGCACGCCGTGGCGCAGCGCGCCGTCGGCCGCGTGCATCTCGCTGATGCCCAGCAGGTCGAAGATGGCCAGCAGCACCGACAGGCCGCCGCCGATCACGAGCTTGCGGTCGTCCTTCATGCCCTCGACCTGCAGCTTCTCGACCGTGCGCGCCTTGAGCAGGCGCTCGCGCAGCCATTCCAGGCCAACGCGCGGGATCAGCCCGGGCGGGCCGCCGGCCGCGGCCAGCATGTCGGCCACGGCGCCCACCGTGCCCGAGGCGCCGTAGGCCTGGTCCCAGTGGCCGGCACCGTAGGCGGCCAGGGCCTCGTCCAGCACGGCCTCGGCCGCGATCTGGGCCATGCGGAAGGCGTCGGCCGTGAATTCGCCCTTGGGAAAGTAGCGCATGGACCAGGCCACGCTGCCCACGCGGAAGGATTCCATGACCCGGGCCTCGAAGCCCTGGCCCAGGATCATCTCGGTCGAGCGCCCGCCGATGTCCACCACCAGGCGGCGCTCCTCGGACTGCGGCAGCAGGCGCGAAACGCCCTGGTAGATCAGCCGGGCCTCTTCACGGCCCGGGATCACGTCGATCGGGAAACCCAGGACGGCATGGCCGCGGCGCAGGAACTCGTCGCGGTTGCGCGCCTCGCGCAGCGTCTGCGTGGCGACGGCACGCACCTGGTGCTTCTGGAAGCCGGCCAAGCGTTCGGCGAAACGGGCCAGGCAGTCCAGGCCCCGCTGCATCGCGTCTTCGCTCAGATTGCGGGCCTCGTCCAGGCCGCTGCCCTGGCGCACCACCTCCTTGAGGTACTCGGTGCGGCGGATCTGGCCATGGTCGAGCCGGCCGATCTCGAGCCGAAAGCTGTTGGAGCCCAGGTCCAGGGCAGCGAGAAGGGTTCCGTTCTGCATGGCTGGGGCGGGATGCTAGCACCGATGCTGCAGTGCAACGCCGCACGCCGTTGCAAAAGTTTGCATACCGTTTTGGTGTCATGTTGCTGTCACACAAGCTTCTTAAATTCACGGCCATCGAGGGTGGCAATCCCGCTGCCCGGTCACCAACCGCAAGCACTCGACAGAGGTTTTCATGCAATCGACGATCCGCTTCTCCACCATCGGCCTGCTGGGCCTGGCCATCTCGGGCTTCGCCAGCGCCCAGGACGTGACCGGCGCCGGTGCGAGCTTCCCGGCCCCGCTGTACGCCAAGTGGGCCGCCGACTACAACAAGGCCACCGGCACCAAGATCAACTACCAGTCCGTCGGTTCCGGCGCCGGCCTCAAGCAGATCGAAGCCAAGACCGTGGACTTCGGCGCTTCCGACGCGCCCCTGAAGGACGCTGATCTGGAAGCCAAGGGCCTGCTGCAGTTCCCCACCGTGATCGGTGGCGTGATCCCCGTGGTCAACATCCAGGGCATCAAGGCCGGCGAGCTGAAGCTTTCGGGCCAGGTCCTGGGCGACATCTACCTGGGCAAGATCACCAAGTGGAACGACCCCGCCATCGTGGCGCTGAACAGCGGCGTCAAGCTGCCCGATGCCGCGATCGCCCCGGTGCGCCGCGCCGATGGTTCGGGCACGAGCTTCCTGTTCACGAACTACCTGTCCAAGGTCAACGCCGAGTGGAAGGACAAGGTCGGTGAAGGCACGGCCGTGAACTGGCCCACGGGCGCCGGCGGCAAGGGCAACGAGGGCGTGGCCGCCTTCGTCGGCCGCCTGCCCAACTCGATCGGCTACGTCGAGTACGCCTACGTCAAGCAGAACAAGATGACCTACGCCCTGCTGCAGAACGCAGCGGGCAAGTTCCCGCAGCCCGACGACTCCGCCTTCAAGGCCGCCGCCGCCGGCGCCCAGTGGGACAAGAGCTTCTACCAGATCCTGACGAACCAGAACGGCGACGGCGCCTGGCCCATCACCGGTGCGACCTTCATCCTGATGCACAAGAAGCAGGACAAGCCCGCGGTGGCCGCCTCGGCCCTGAAGTTCTTCTCGTGGGCCTACAAGGAGGGCGACAAGACCTCCGAAGACCTGGACTACGTGCCGATGCCCGCTGCCGTCAAGGGCGTGATCCAGAAGTCCTGGGAGAAGGTCGTCGACGCTTCCGGCAAGCCGGTCGCGCAGGCTGCCAACTGATCTCGCCCTGACCTGACCTGACCCGTCGAGCCCAGCCGTGTCTTCTACACTTCCAGCGAACGGCGCCCCCTTCGATCTGTCCGGCAAGGCTGCCGGCAAGGGTGGCGAACGCGCGATGACAACACCTCCACCCAAGAAGGCGCGCAGCGGCGCCCTGGCCGACAAGCTGTTCGGCATGGCCGCCAAGGGTGCCGCCTGGCTCACGCTGCTGCTGCTGATCGGCATCCTGCTGTCCCTGATCCAGGGCGCCTGGCCGGCGATCTCCAAGTACGGTCTGTCGTTCCTGACCAGCACGACCTGGGACCCGGTGCAGGAAGAGTTCGGCGGTCTGGTCATGGTCTACGGCACGCTGATGACCTCCATCATCGCGCTGGTCATCGCGGTGCCGGTCAGCTTCGGCATCGCGCTGTTCCTGACGGAACTGTCGCCGGCCTGGCTCAAGCGCCCGCTGGGCACGGCCATCGAGCTGCTGGCGGCGGTGCCCTCCATCGTCTACGGCATGTGGGGCCTGCTGGTGTTCGGCCCTATCCTGTCGACCTACGTGCAGCAGCCGCTGCAAAGTCTGCTCTCCGGCGTGCCCTACCTGGGCGCGCTGGTCTCCGGCCCCCCGGTGGGCATCGGCATCCTGTCGGCCGGCATCATCCTGGCCATCATGATCATTCCGTTCATCGCCTCGGTGATGCGCGACGTGTTCGAAGTCACGCCGCCGCTGCTCAAGGAATCGGCCTACGGCCTGGGGGCGACCACCTGGGAAGTGATGTCCAAGGTCGTGCTGCCCTACACCAAGGCCGGCGTCATCGGCGGCATCATGCTGGGCCTGGGCCGCGCACTGGGCGAGACCATGGCCGTGACCTTCGTGATCGGCAACATGAACCAGCTCGATTCGCTGAGCCTGTTCCAGGCCGCCAACTCCATCACCTCGGCCCTGGCCAACGAGTTCGCCGAAGCCGGCGCCGGCCTGCACCAGGCTGCGCTGATGTACCTCGGCCTGGTCCTCTTCTTCATCACCTTCGTCGTGCTGTCCTGCTCCAAGCTGCTGCTGGCACGCCTGCGCAAGAGCGAAGGAGCCAAGTCGTGAGCGCTACCCCTACTACCACGAGCCAGGCCCTGGTCGCCAAGGCCGCCTACGAGGCCGGCAAGGCCGCCAAGTACGCCAGCCGCAAACGTGTCAACCAGGTCGCGCTGACGCTGTCGCTGGCAGCCATGGCCTTCGGCGTGTTCTGGCTGATCTGGATCCTCTGGGAAACGCTGCGCCTGGGCCTGGGCGGCCTGTCGCTGGCCGTGTTCACCGACATGACGCCACCGCCGAACGAGGCGGGCGGCATCGCCAACGCGCTGTACGGCTCCTTCCTGATGGTGCTGGTCGCCACCTGCGTGGGCACGCCCATCGGCATCATGGCCGGCATCTACCTGGCCGAGTACGAGCCCAAGGGCTGGCTGGCCTCGGTGACGCGCTTCGTCAACGACATCCTGCTGTCGGCCCCGTCCATCGTGATCGGCCTGTTCGTGTACGCCGTCATCGTCACGCAGATGCGCGCTTTCTCGGGCATCGCCGGCTCCATCGCGCTGGCGCTGATCGTGATCCCGGTCGTGATCCGCACCACCGAGAACATGCTGCAACTGGTACCGCCCGGCCTGCGCGAGGCCGCCTACGCCCTGGGCACGCCCAAGTGGAAGGTGATCATGGCGATCACGCTGCGCGCCGCCCGCGCCGGCGTCGTGACCGGCGTGCTGCTGGCCGTGGCCCGCATCGCCGGCGAGACCGCGCCGCTGCTTTTCACCGCGCTGAACAACCAGTTCTGGACCTCCAGCATGGGCGAGCCCATGGCCAGCCTGCCGGTGACCATCTTCAAGTTCGCGATGAGCCCCTACGAGAACTGGCAGCAGCTGGCCTGGGCCGGCGTGTTCCTGATCACGGTCGCCGTGCTGGGCCTCAATATCCTGGCCCGCGTGCTGACGCGCTCCAAGCAGTAAACCGAATTCCAAGAGAGAACCGATATGCCCGCAAGCATCGCCACCCCGGTGACGGAACGCGCCAAGATCGCCGTCAAGGACCTGAACTTCTACTACGGCAAGTTCCACGCCCTCAAGGGCATCAATCTGGAGATCCCCGAGAAGAAGGTCACGGCCTTCATCGGCCCTTCCGGCTGCGGCAAGTCCACGCTGCTGCGCACCTTCAACCGCATGTTCGAGCTCTACCCCGAACAGCGCGCCGAAGGCCAGATCCTGCTGGACGGGGAGAACCTGCTGGAGAGCAAGCAGGACGTGGCCCTGGTGCGTGCCAAGGTCGGCATGGTGTTTCAAAAGCCCACGCCGTTCCCGATGTCGATCTACGACAACATCGCCTTCGGCGTGAAGCTGTTCGAGAACCTCTCGGCCACCGACATGGAAGAGCGCGTGGAATGGGCGCTGCGCAAGGCCGCGCTGTGGACCGAGGTCAAGGACAAGCTGAACCAGAGCGGCTCCGGCCTGTCCGGCGGCCAGCAGCAGCGCCTGTGCATCGCCCGCGGCATCGCGATCAAGCCCGAGGTGCTGCTGCTGGACGAACCCTGCTCGGCGCTGGACCCGATCTCCACTTCCAAGATCGAGGAACTGATCACCGAACTGAAGACCGAATACACGGTGGTGATCGTGACCCACAACATGCAGCAGGCCGCCCGCTGCAGCGACTACACGGCCTACATGTACCTGGGCGACCTGATGGAGTTCGGCGCCACCGAGCAGCTGTTCTTCAAGCCCAAGCGCAAGGAGACCGAGGACTACATCACCGGCCGCTTCGGCTGATCCGGACTGCTTGTCCAAGAGGGAACACAACATGTCGGACAAACATCTTTCGACCCAGTTCGACGCCGAGCTGAACAACGTGTCCAGCCGCGTCATGGAACTCGGCGGGCTCGTGGAGTCGCAGATCCGCAAGGCGATCTACGCGCTGGCCCAGTTCAGCACCGAGGTGGCCGACGAGGTCGAGGCGGCCGAGCAGCAGGTCAATGCCATGGAAGTGGAGATCGACCGCGAGCTGGCCTCCATCATCGGCCGGCGCCAGCCCACGGCGCGCGACCTGCGTCTGCTGCTGGCGATCTCCAAGACCACGGCCAACCTGGAGCGCGTGGGCGACGAATCCGCGAAGATCGCGCGCATGGCCAAGTCCATCGCGCAGAGCGGCTCGGCGCGGCAACTGCCCACGCTGGACCTGCGCGTCTCGGCCGACCTGGCCTCGGGCCTCTTGCGCAAGGCGCTGGACGCGTTCGCGCGGCTGGACACCGCAGCGGCCGTCAGCATCCTCAAGGAGGACGACCTGATCGACCGCGAGTTCGACGGCTTCGTGCGCAAGCTCATCACCTACATGATGGAAGACCCGCGCACCATCTCCTCCAGCCTGGACCTGCTGTTCCTGGCCAAGGCCATCGAGCGCATCGGCGACCACGCCAAGAACATCGCCGAGTTCATCATCTACATCGTCAAGGGAGCCGACGTGCGCCATGCCACCATGGAACAGGTCGAGTCCGCAGTCCAATGAAGCACATGCCGCGCGTCCTGATCGTCGAGGACGAACCCGCGATCGCCGAACTGCTGGCCGTGAACCTGCGCCACAGCGGCTTCCAGCCGACCTGGGCGATGGACAGCGTGACCGCGCAGGTCGAGCTCGACGCGGTGCTGCCCGACGTGATCCTGCTGGACTGGATGCTGCCCGGTGAGAGCGGGCTGTCGCTGGCACGCAAGTGGCGCGCCGACCCGCGCACCAAGGCCGTGCCCATCATCATGCTGACCGCGCGCGGCGACGAGCATGACCGCGTGGCCGGCCTGGATGCGGGCGCGGACGACTACATCGCCAAGCCGTTCTCCACCAAGGAGATGCTGGCGCGCATCCGCGCCGTGCTGCGCCGCCGTGCGCCCGAGCAGGCCGGCGGCTCGGTGCAGATCGGCGCGCTGCTGCTGGACAGCTCCACGCACCGCGTGAGCTTCGAGGGCCAGCCGCTCAAGATGGGGCCCACCGAGTTCAAGCTGCTGCACTACCTCATGCAGCATGCCGAGCGCGTGCACAGCCGCTCGCAGCTGCTGGACCGCGTCTGGGGCGACCACGTGTTCATCGAGGAACGCACGGTGGACGTGCACGTCAAGCGCCTGCGCGAGGCACTGGGTGCGGCCGGCCCGATGGTCGAGACCGTGCGTGGCGCGGGCTACCGCATCACGGCGCAGCCCGTGGCGCCCGCGCCCACCACCCGTGCCGCGCGGGTGGCACAGGCGCCGTCCACATCGGCATCCGCTTCCTGACCCTCCGCCCGCGCGGGCTGCCGCGACAATTGCCCGCATGTGGTTGCGTTTCACGAGTTTCGTCGTCTTGCTGCTGGCCGGTGCTGGCATCGGCTGGTGGCTGCGCGGTTGGCCCGCAGCCTGCGCCGGCATGCTGCTGGCGGGCCTGGCCTGGTGGGCCGCCGATCTGGTGCGCGCGCTGCGCGTGCTGCGCAGCCTGCGCGACGACGACATCCAGGGCCTGCCGCGCATGGGCGGCCTGTGGGGGGAGTTCGCGGACCGGCTGCGCCGGCTGCAGCGCATCGGTGAGCGTCGCCAGCAGGACAGCGAGCGGCGGCTGCAGGAGTTCCTCGATGCGATCCAGGCCTCGTCCAACGGCGTGATCCTGCTGGACGCCGAAGGCCGCATCAACTGGTGCAACCCGACGGCGGCTGCGCACTTCGGCATCGACACCGAGCGCGACCACGAGCAACTGATCGGCAACCTCGTGCGCGACCCGGCCTTCACGAGCTACTACGCGCAGCCCGACCCGACGCGCAACGCCATCGTCACCGGCCGCGGCGACAGCGCCGGCCACCCGGTGCGCCTGGCCGTGCGCCTGCATGGCTACGGCGAAGGCCGCCGGCTCATGCTGTCGAACGACGTCACAGCCCTGGAGCAGGCCGAGGCCATGCGGCGCGACTTCGTGGCCAACGTCTCGCACGAGATCCGCACGCCGCTCACGGTGCTGACCGGCTTCGTCGAGACACTGCAATCGCTGCCGCTGGACGAGACCGAGCGCGCGCGCTACCTGGAACTCATGGCCCAACAGGCTTCGCGCATGCAGACCCTGGTCAGCGACCTGCTGACGCTGTCGCGCATCGAGGGCAGCCCGCCGCCGGGCCGCAGCGAGTGGACGGCGCTGGCCCAGCTCAACGCGGAATGCGAGGACGAGGCCCAGGCCTTGTCGGCGCTGTTGACGGCGGGGCAGGGTGCGCCCCATGCGCTGGACTTCGCGCCGCCGCCAGAGCTGGCGCTGGCCGGCTCGCGCACCGAGCTCATGAGCGCGCTCTCCAACCTGGTCAGCAACGCCGTGCGCTACACGCCGGGCGGCGGCAGCGTGAAGGTCGCCTGGCAGACGCTGGCGGCCGGCCAGCTCGAGTTCTCGGTGGAAGACACCGGCCCGGGCGTGGCGCCCGAGCACCTGCCGCGGCTGACGGAGCGCTTCTACCGCGTGGACCGCAGCCGCTCGCGCGAGACCGGCGGCACCGGCCTGGGCCTGGCCATCGTCAAGCACGTGGTGCAGCGCCACGGCGCCGAGCTGCGCATCCAGTCGGTGCTGGGCAAGGGCTCGCGCTTCGCCATCGTGTTTCCGGCCAGCCGCGTGCGCGCCAGCACGCCGCTCAGCGCGCCCGTGTGAGGCGCCAGAGCAGCACAAGGAAGATGGCGGCCGTGGTGCCCAGGGCTGCGGCACCGGCCATCCAGAACGCGGCCGGCGATTGCAGCGCCGGCCAGGGGCCCAGGCCGCGGTAGGCCAGCAACTGGCCGCCGTACAGGCCCACACCCCACAGCAGCAGGCCGTAGACCAGCAGCGGCACGAGCGTCACGCGGTAGCTGCGCAGCACGAACACGCACACCGCCTGCACCGCGTCGGCCAGGTGGTACAGCGCCACCCAGCCCAGCAGGCCGGCGGCGACCGCGGCCACGGCGGGGCTGCCTGCGTACAGCGCGGCGATGGGCCCGCGCAGCAAGGCCACCGTGCTGGCCAGCAGCAGCGCCATGCCGGCGGCGAGGGCCAGGCCGGTGCGCAGGCTCGCACGTGCGCGGGCCGCGTCGTCCTGGCCGCGCCACCAGCTCACTCGGGCGCTGGTTGCCAGGCCCAGCGAGAGCGGCACCATGTAGAGCACGGCCGTCATGCTGGCAGCGATCTGGTGGCCGGCCGAGGCCACCGTGCCCAGGCGCGCGATCATGAGCGCCATCAACGTGAACGAGGTCACCTCGACCAGCACCGCCAGACCGGCCGGCACGCCCAGACGCAGGAACTCGGCCAGGCGGCCCCAGTGGGGCGCCTCGATGCGCGCGCGGATGGCCAGCTCGGCGTACAGCGGCTGCGTGCGCAGCATCCACCAGGCCACGGCCAGCATGGCGTAGTTGACGACCAGCGTGGCCCAGGCGCAGCCCACCGCCCCGCCTGCCGGCAGTCCCGCGCCGCCGAAGGTGAACCAGACCGACAGCGGCACCTTGAGCGCGAGGCCGACGACCTGCAGCCAGGTCACGAACAGGGGCCGGGCCAGGGCCTGGTTCAGCGTGCTGTAGAGCCGGAACAACAGGGCCGGCGGCAAGGCCATGGCCAGCACGGCCAGGTAGTCCTGCACCTCGGCGCGCATGGCCGGCGGCACGTCGGCCCAGCGCAGCAGCGGCGCCGGCGCCAGCAGCGCACTGCAGCCCAAGACGGCGCAGGCGGCGGCGAGGTAGAGCGACTGGCGCACCGAGCGGCCGATCTCGTGGCCGCGGCCGCCGCCGCGCAGTTCGGCCCAGACCGGCAGCAGCGCCTGCAGCACGCCCATCAGGCCCACATAGACGCTGACGTACAGGGCCGAGCCGACCGACAGCGCCGCCAGCGCTGCATCCGAATGCCGGCCGGCCACCAGCGTGTCGGTCACGCCGAAGGCCATCACGGCCAACTGGCCGACCAGGATGGTGCCGGCGTGCCGCGCGATGCGCGAGAACTCCGACGCCATCAGCGCCGGAACAGCAGCATGTCCTCGTCCTTGTCGGCCGGGCGGCGCACCGAGCCGACCAGCGTCCAGGGCTGGGCGCCGATCGTGGCGCGCAGCGTGGAGATGGCGTCCGAGTGCACCAGCAGCCAGGGGCAGGCCGAAGGCTGGTCCG
The DNA here is from genome assembly GCF_014652235.1 of Pseudorhodoferax aquiterrae. Classification (GTDB taxonomy): domain Bacteria; phylum Pseudomonadota; class Gammaproteobacteria; order Burkholderiales; family Burkholderiaceae_C; genus Pseudorhodoferax; species Pseudorhodoferax aquiterrae. Next base: position 62,937 of record NZ_BMYK01000021.1, on the reverse strand, counting down.
TGGCCGGCCGCAGGTCCATGCCGCCATGGAAGCGGAAGGCCGCGACCTGCGCGCGCGTGAAGCCGTGGATCTCCACACAGCCCTGCGGGCCCTGCATCCTGGCCTGCACCAGGCGCACCAGCGGCGCGTAGCTGCGCGCGTAGTTCAGCGTGGGCAGGCCCAGCGTCATGAGCAGGAACCAGCACAGCGCCGTGCCGCCGGCCGGCAGCACCAGGCTCTTCCAGATCGCGGCCGGGTGGCGGCCCACGCGCCAGCGCACCAGCCAGATCCAGACCCCCGTGGCCAGCAGGGCCAGCACGAAGGCGAGCGGCGAGAACACGGGTTCGAAGCCCGGCGCCAGCTTGAAGACGTTGGCGGCCGGCTTGGCCGGCACGCCGGTCTGCAGCGAGATCCAGATGACCCAGATCGTGATCGCGCAGCTGGAGAAGAACAGCAGCGTGAACCAGTCGATCAGCGCGCCCATGCTGCGGCCGAAGGTCGGCAGCGCGAAGGCGGCCAGCGCCGCCATGGCCGGCAGGCCCAGCAGCAGCGCCCGGTCGGAAGGCGGGGCCACCAGCGTGCCGCCCAGCAGCACGAGCAGGAACCACAGCGGGATGGCGAAATGCCGCTCGGGCCGGCCGCCCAGCAGTTGGCCGCGCCAGCGCCACAGCGTCCACAGCGCCAGCGGCCAGACCGGCCAGGTGAACCACAGCAGCAGGCGGCCCAGGCTGCGCCATGTGCTCCACTGCGCCGCCGGCAAGGCAATGCGCCATTGCCACAGGCCGAGCGCGACGGCCAGACCGGCGGCGGCCAGCGTCAGCCCCAGCACCCAGAGTGCAGCATGGCGCCGCTCGGCCGGGCGATCGTCTTCCCCGCGCTCGATCAGGCTGGTGGCAGCGCCGCCCAGGCCCAGCAGCGCCGCGACCGTGGGTGCGCCGGACAGCGCCAGCCCGAACAGGCCAGCGGCCAATGCGGCCAGCGCCTGGGCTCGGCGGTAGGGCAGGGCCGCCAGGCCGAAGAAGACCAGCGCCGCGCCGCTGAGCTGCACCAGCGCCGGCGAGGTTTCATGCGAGAGCTGGGCCAGGCCCAGGCAGGCCAGCAAGGCCAGCAGACCACCATCGGCCAGCGCGCGCGCGTAGTCGGCCGGCCGGGCCTCGCCGCCGAAGGCGAAGGCCACGGGCTGGGCCCGCGGTGCGCGGGCCAGGTAGTACACGCCGTACCAGGTGCAGGCCAGGGCCGCGGCCAGCAGCAGCATGAAGGGGATGCGCGCCGCGAAAGCCGGATCGACCCAGGACGGCGCCAGCGCCAGCGCGCCGGCACCCAGCCAGAACGGCAGCAGCACGCCGGGTTCGGGCTGGCCCATCAGCGTGGGGTCCCACCACGAGGTGGTGCCGGCCACCAGCTCGAGCATGGTGCCGAAGGTGGCGACGTCGGTGTTCTTGAGCGGGTCGCGCCCGACGAACCCGGCCAGCACATAGGCCGCACAGAGCAGCAGCAGCGGCCAGCGCGGCAGGCGGCGGACCGAACTCTGGGCGACGATGGCTGGGCTGGGTTGGTTCACTGGTCGGGAAAGATGGAGGAGGGCAGCAAAAAGGGCAGCGCGGTCGAACCGGGCTGCCCTTGGGCTGCGTGCCGTGCGAACAGCTGCTTACTTGGCAGCGGTCTTGCCGAAGCGGTTGCGGAAGCGCTCGACGCGGCCACCCATGTTGTCCACCGACTTCTGCGTGCCGGTGTAGAAGGGGTGCGATTCGCTCGAGGTGTCCAGCTTGAACAGCGGCAGTTCGCGGCCGTCGTCCAGCTTGATGGTTTCCTTGGTGTTCACGCACGAACGCGTGACGAACTGGAAGTTGTTGGACATGTCCTGGAACACCACTTCGCGGTAGTTCGGATGGATGCCTTCTTTCATGGGAATTCCTTGTGTTTCAGTTGCGGCAGCCGTCCCGTGCCTTGCATGAACCTCTCATGCAATCCAAAGCCAAGATACTTGCCGCGAAAAGCCCGCGATTATCACATATCCGCGGGCGGGGGCTGTCAGCCGCCTCTGCGCATCATGTCGAAGAACTCGGTGTTGGTCTTCGTCGCGCGCATGTTCTTGAGCATGAGCTCCATCGATTCGATCTCGTCCATGTTGTACATGAACTGGCGCAGGATGCGGCTCTTTTGCAGGATCTCGGGGGCCAGCAGCAGTTCCTCGCGCCGCGTGCCGCTGCGGTTGAGCTGGATCGAGGGGAACACGCGCTTCTCGTACAAACGGCGGTCCAGGTGGATCTCGCAGTTGCCCGTGCCCTTGAACTCTTCGAAGATCACCTCGTCCATGCGGCTGCCGGTGTCCACGAGCGCCGTGCCGATGATGGTCAGCGAGCCGCCTTCTTCCACGTTGCGGGCCGCGCCCAGGAAGCGCTTGGGACGCTGCAGCGCGTTGGAGTCCACACCGCCGGTCAGCACCTTGCCCGAGGAGGGCACGACGTTGTTGTAGGCGCGCGCCAGGCGGGTGATGGAGTCCAGCAGGATCACCACGTCCTTCTTGAGCTCGACCAGGCGCTTGGCGCGCTCGATCACCATCTCGGCCACGTGCACGTGGCGCGCGGCGGGCTCGTCGAAGGTGGAGGCGATCACCTCGCCCTTGACCGAGCGCTGCATCTCGGTCACTTCTTCCGGCCGCTCGTCGACCAGCAGCACCATCATGTGGCTGTTCGGGTAGTTGGCCGAGATCGCGTGCGCGATGTGCTGCATCATGACCGTCTTGCCGCTCTTGGGCGGGGCCACCAGCAGCGCGCGCTGGCCCTTGCCGATGGGTGCGACGATGTCGATGATGCGGCCGGTGATGTTCTCCTCGCCCTTCATGTCGCGCTCGAGCTTCATCTGCTCCTTGGGGAACAGCGGGGTCAGGTTCTCGAACATGACCTTGTGCTTGTTCTCTTCGGGGCCGCCGCCGTTGACCTTGTCCAGCTTGTTCAGCGCGAAGTAGCGCTCGCCGTCCTTGGGCGTGCGCACCTCGCCCTCGATCATGTCGCCGGTGTGCAGGTTGAAGCGCCGCACCTGGCTCGGGCTGATGTAGATGTCGTCGGTGCTGGCGGTGTAGCTCGTGTCCGGGCTGCGCAGGAAGCCGAAGCCGTCGGGCAGGATCTCCAGCACGCCGTCGGCGAACACCTGCTCGCCGGCACGCGCGCGCTTCTTGATGATCGCGAACATCAGCTCCTGCTTGCGCATGCGGCCCGTGTTCTCGATCTCCAGTTCCTCGGCCTGCCGCAGGACTTCGGACACGTGCAGAGCCTTGAGTTCGTTTAAGTGCATGGAATGACTCCGTCGGGGAGTTCGTGGTGGCTTACGCGGGGGAGGTGGTGCGGAGGAGGCGGCGTGCGCCTTGCACCGGAATCGAACCGCTGGCCCCTGGTGGGGGTGCGGCGAACTGCGGGGGATTATGACAGGAAAGATCGCCTGTCCGAGGTGCCGGTGCGTGGAAGACCGGGTCGGGCAGGCGAGGGGAGCGTGCTCAGGCGAGCTGCTGGTCGATGAAGGCGGTCAGCTGGGCCTTGCTCATGGCGCCGACCTTGGTGGCAGACAGCTCGCCGCCCTTGAACAGCATCAGCGTGGGGATGCCGCGGATGCCGAACTTGGCGGGGATGTCGCGGTTCTCGTCCACGTTCATCTTGGCGATCTGCAGCTTGCCGGCATAGCCGGTGGCGACGTCGTCCAGGATCGGGGCGATCATCTTGCAGGGACCGCACCACTCGGCCCAGTAGTCCACCAACACGGGCGTGGCCGACTTCAGCACATCGGCTTCAAAGCTCGCGTCGGACACATGCTTGATCAATTCGTTGGCCATTGGTCGCTTCCTTTATGGTGATACGGTACGGCTAAAGTCGCGGCATTGTGACAGAAACCAAGTACCCGGGCGGGGCCTCCAAGGCTATAGCCGCCATAGCCAAAACGGCTATTGAACAGGCGCCATGCAGGGCGCGCAGAACATGAGGCAGACCCCGCACATCGCCGTCGTCGGCGGCGGTCCGGCCGGGCTCATGGCGGCCGAGCGGCTGGCCGGCGCCGGCCTGTCGGTAGACCTTTACGACGCCATGCCCTCGGTCGGCCGCAAGTTCCTGCTGGCCGGCAAGGGCGGCCTCAATCTCACGCATTCCGAGGACGCGGCGCGCTTCGTCGCGCGCTACGCCGCGCAGCAGGGCGCAGTGGCCGGCTGGCTTGCGCGGCTCGACGCGCAGGGCGTGCGCGCCTGGGCTGCCGGCTTGGGCGTGGCGACCTTCGTCGGCACCTCGGGCCGCGTGTTCCCCACCGACATGAAGGCTGCGCCGCTGCTGCGCGCCTGGCTGCACCGGTTGCGCGCGGCCGGCGTGCGCCTGCACATGCGCCACCGCTGGACCGGCTGGACCGCGGACGGCGACCTGCAGTTCGAGACACCCGCCGGCGCCGTGCAGACGCACCCGGCCGCCACGGTGCTGGCCCTGGGCGGCGCCAGCTGGCCACGCCTGGGCTCGGATGCGGCCTGGCTGCCGCTGCTGGCCGCGCGCCAGGTGGCGATCGCGCCGCTGGCCCCGGCCAACTGCGGCTTCGACCTGCGGCCCACGCCGCGCGCTGCGGCCGGCGGGGCCTGGAGCGCGCATTTCGCCGAGCGTTTTGCGGGCCAGCCCTTCAAGTCGGTCGCGCTGCGCTGCGCCGATGGCCAGGGCGGCTGGTTCGCGCGCAAGGGCGAGTTCGTCGCCACGGCCACGGGCATCGAGGGCAGCCTGGTCTATGCCGCATCGCGCCTGCTGCGCGAGGAGATCGCGCGCACCGGCCAGGCCCGGCTGTGGCTGGACCTGCTGCCCGACCGCACGCCAGAGCAGGTGCTGGCCGCCTGCCGCCACCCACGCGGCGCGCGTTCGCTGTCCAGCCATCTGAAAAGCCGGCTCGGTCTGGAGGGCATCAAGCTGGCGCTGCTGCACGAGGTGCTGCCCCCCGAGACCCTGCATGACCCGGCTGCACTGGCCCAGGCGATCAAGGCCGTGCCGCTGCAACTCGCTGCGCCGCGGCCGGTGGCCGAGGCCATCAGCACCGCAGGCGGCGTGGCCCTGCAGGCGCTGGACGCCGGCCTGATGCTCAAGGCCTTGCCCGGCGTGTTCTGCGCCGGCGAGATGCTGGACTGGGAAGCTCCGACGGGCGGCTACCTGCTGACGGCCTGCCTGGCCAGCGGGGTGGTGGCGGCCGAGGGCGTGCTGGCCCACCTGCGCGAGGCGCAGCGCGAGCCGGCCGGGGCGCCGATGCGGAGCGCTGACCCTGGGGACGCCTAGGGTGGCAGCAGCGCCGAGGCACTGAAGGGCTCGCCCTCGTCGGCCTCGCGCTGGTCCCAGCGCTGCTTGACCTGCAGCACCTGCGGCAGGATGGATGCGAACACGGGCGCCATCTCCGGATCGAAATGCGATCCGGTGCCGTCGTGCAGCGCCTGCATGATGCGGTCCAGCGGCCAGGGCTCCTTGTAGGGCCGGCGCATGCTGAGTGCGTCGAACACGTCGGCGATGGCGACGATGCGCGCCGATTCCGGGATGTCCTTGCCGGCCAGCCCCTGCGGATAGCCCGTGCCGTCCCAGCGCTCGTGGTGGGCCAGCGCCACCTCGGCCGCGAGCTGGAACACCGGCGCGCGGCTCTTGACCAGGATGTCGTGGCCGATGCGCGGGTGCGTGCGCATGATTTCCCATTCGGCCTCGTCGAGCTTGCCGGGCTTGCACAGGATGGTGTGGGGAATGCCGATCTTGCCGGTGTCGTGCATGGGGGCGGCCAGCTCCAGCATGGCCGCCTGTTCCGGGTCCCAGCCCCAGGCTTGGGCCAGCAGCCGGGCGTAGGCCGCCATGCGCCAGATGTGCACGCCGGTGTCGTTGTCGTTGTAGTGGCCGGCCTCGCCCAGCATGAAGATGGCGGTGCGGTAGCTGGCCTCCAGCGCCGTCGCGCGCACCAGGGACAAATGGGTGCGCACCCGGGCGCGCACGATGGGCGCAGACACCGGCTTGACGATGTAGTCCACGCCCCCGGCGGCAAAGCCCGCGGCCTCGTCGCCGACATCGGACAGCGCGGTCACGAAGATCACCGGCGTGTCGCGCGTGGCCGGCTCGGCCTTCAGGCGGCGGCACAGCGCATAGCCGTCCATGTCGGGCATGCGGATGTCCAACAGCACCAAGGCCGGCTGGTGCTTGTGCGCGGCGGCCAGGGCCTCGGCGCCGTCGCGGGCGAACACGAGCGGGTGCTCGTCGGCCAGGATCTGGCGCAGGGTGGCGAGATTGGCCGGTTCGTCATCGACGATCAGGATGGGCCGGCGGCGCTGCATGGGGGCTCCTTGGGGCGCGGTCATGGGTTGTCGAGCAGGCGGCGCACATAGCGCTCGCCGCCGCGGAAGTCGTAGCTGTCCAGCAGGTCCTGCAGGACCTGCCGGTCGGCGGGCGAAAGCTGCGGGCCCAGCGCGGTCAGCAAGGCCTCGGCGGGGCCGGGGTCGTCGGCGTCGAGCGCCCGCAGCAGGGCCTGCAGCAGCTGCTGCCGTTTGGCCGCGGTGGCCGGCGCGGCGGCTGCGGCCGGTGCCGCCGGTGCGGAGACCGGCTCGGTGGCTTGCAACTGCCGCGCCGAGGCACTGGCCGTGGCCAGTGCCTGCTCCAGCCGCTGCAGGGCCGCGGTCGGATCCTGGCCGCGTTGCAGCGCCAGCTCGACCTCGGCCGCGGCCTCGGTGGTCTGCGGCAGGGCCAGGTGGGCAGCGCCGCCGCGCAGACGGTGCGCCAGCGCAGCGGCCCGCTCGGCATCGCCGGCTGCCAGCAGGCTGCGGATCTCCTGGGCGTTGGCGCCATGCTCGTCGAGGAAGCGCGCGAGGAAGCGCCGGTAGGCGCGCTCGTCCGCCCAGATCTGCAGGCCCTGCGCCATGTCGATGCCCGGCAGTTCGGGCCGCGCCAGCGCCGCGCGCCGCGCTGCCGGCGCGGCCACGGCCGCGGGCGTGCCGTCGCGCCCCGTCAGGCGCCGGATCAGCGCGATGGCCTCGGCCACGTCGAAGGGCTTGCCGATGAAGCCGTTCATGCCCGCGGCCCAGGCCGCGTCCTGCTGGCTCTTGAAGGCGCCGGCGGTCAGGGCGACCACGGGCAGGTGCGCCATCCGTGAGGCGCGCCGCAGCCGGCGGGTGGCCTCGATGCCGTCCATGACGGGCATCTGCACATCCATCAGCACGATGTCCACGGCCGGGGCCGTGCTGTCGTCCAACCGGTCCAGCGCCTGTTGGCCATCGCTGGCCAGCACCACGCAAGCGCCGGCACGCTGCAGGATGCGCTGCGCCACCTCGCGGTTGATCTCGCTGTCGTCCACCACCAGGATGGACAAGCCGGCCAGCGGCTGCTCCTGCGCCGCCTGCCCGGCCACCGGGGCCTCGGGCGTGGCACTGCGGCGGCGCTGCGCCTGCACCACCGCGTCGTAGAGCTTGGAGCCGGTGAGCGGCTTGTCCAGCACGGCGTCCACGAGGTCGGGGCCGGCCTCGGCCAGCAGCGCGCCGCGCGCATGGGCCGTCACCATGATGACGATGGGGCAGGCGTGGGGCGGCACCGTGGCACGGATGGCCCGCGCGGCGGCCAGCCCGTCCATGCCGGGCATGCGCCAGTCCAGCAGCACCACGTCGGGCAGGGCCTGCGTCGTCAGGCGCCGCTCGATGAAGGCCAGCGCGTCGCTGCCCGAGGCCACGGCATCCATCTGCCAGCCCAGCCCGCGCGCCGTGGCGACGGCGGCTTCGCACACGAGCGGGTTGTCGTCTGCCACCAGCGCCTGCACCTGCAGCATGGCGGGCGAGGAGAAGTGCGTGGCCGGCGCCGGCTCGAACGGCAGCGAGAACCAGAAGGTGCTGCCTTTGCCGGGCGTGCTGTGCACGCCGATCTGCCCGCCCATGAGTTCCACCAGCTGCCGGCAGATCGCCAGGCCCAGGCCCGTGCCGCCGAAGCGCCGCGTGGTCGAGGTGTCGGCCTGTGCGAACGGGGCGAAGATCTCGCCCACCTTGTCGGCCGGGATGCCGATGCCCGAATCGGCCACCGAGAAGCGCAGCCGCACCTGGCGGCGGTCGCGGTGCTCGAGCTCCGTGTGCAGGGTGATCTGGCCGCGTTCGGTGAACTTGATGGCGTTGGCGGTGAGGTTCACGAGCACCTGCTGCAGCCGCAACGCGTCGCCCATCAGCTGGCCTGCGCCCAGCGGCGGCGGCGAGATCACGAGCTCCAGCGGCTTGTCGCCGACGTTGGCCCCCATGATGGTGGCCACGTTGTCGATGACCTCGTCGAGCCGGAACGGCGCGCGCTCGATCTCCAGGCGGCCGGCCTCGATCTTGGAGATGTCCAGCACGTGGTTGATGGTGCCCAGCAGCGTGCGCCCGGCCGCGTGGATCTTGCGCACCAGGTCCAGCGGCTCGCCCTGCAGCGATCCGTGTTCGAGCAGGTAGGCCAGGCCCAGGATGGCGTTGAGCGGGGTGCGGACCTCGTGGCTCATGTTGGCGACGAAGGCGGCCTTGGCGCGGCTGGCCTGCTCGGCCGCGTCGCGCGCCTGCACCAGTTCGGCCTCGGCGCGTTCCAGGTCCGAGATGTCCTGCAGGAACACCACCGTGGCCGGACCGTCGGACAGCTCCACCGCGGTGCAGGCCACGAGCACCGGCAGCAGCTCGCCGTTCTTGCGGGTGCTGTGCGCCTTCCCCGCGCTGGCCGGCGTGGCCCGGGGCGCAGCCAGGATGGCGTGCGCATCGACCGCGAACGCCGCGCGCCAGGGGCTGCCGGCCAGGTCGTCGCCGCTGTCGTAGCCGTGCATGGCGAGGAAGCGCCGGTTGGTGTACTCGAAGCGCTCGCCGCGCAGGATGGCGATGGCCGCCGGCGCGCCTTCGATGAGCATGCGAAAGCGTGCCTCGGACAGCTCCAGCGCGGTCTGGGCGCGCCGCGCCGTGATGTCGCGCACCACGGCCAGGAAGCGCGGGCGGCGCTCCGCGGTGGCCGGCAGGTATTGCAGGAACACCTCGGCCGGGATCGGGTGCCCGTCACGGTGCCGGTGCACGACCTCCACGAGCTGCGCCGGCTCGCGCCCTTCCACCAGCGGCCGTGTGCGTTCGAGGTACTGCGCGGGCGTGGTGTCCCACAGCAGGTCGGTCGGCTTCATCGTGAGCAGTTCCGCCTCGCCGTAGCCGCTCATGCGGATCGCGCCCTCGTTGACGTAGAGGAACTGCAAGGTCTGGGCGTCCAGGATGAACACGCAGTCCAGCGTCTCGTCCAGCATGCTCTTGAAGTCGCGCAGTTCGGCCTCGCGCGCGGCCAGGGCCTGGGCCGCCTGCTGGCGCGCCGTCACATCCATGTGGGTGCCGGCGAGGCGCACCGGCAGGCCGTCGACGCGGTTGCCGCGCGACAGGATCCAGACCCAGTGGCCGTCGGCATGGCGCACGCGGAATTCGGCCTCGAAGCGCAGGGCGCGGCCCTGCGCGTGGTCCGTGGCATGGGCCAGCACGGCGGCCGCGTCGTCGGGGTGCAGCCGCTCGGCCCAGGGCCTGTGCTCCAGCTGCAGCTGCGCCGGCGTCAAACCCAGCATGCTGCAGCCGCGCGCATCGAGCACCATGCGGCCGCTGTCCAGGTTCCATTCCCACAGGCCCAGATCGGCACCGCGCAGGGCCAGTGCCACGCGTTCCTCGCTGTCCTGCCGCGCCGCGCGGCCGGCCTCCTGCAACGCCGCGACCTGCAGGCGGCGCCGCTGCAGCAGGCCCAGCCCCACGCCGCTGGCCAGGGCCGCGGCGGCGAACAGCAGGCCGTAGGTCTGCGCCTGCTGCCAGATGGGGGCGTACATGGCGGCTTCGGAGCGGCCAACGGCCACCACCAGGGGGTGGTCGATCCGCACCTGCGGCGACAGCACGGTGCGCACCGCCACCAGCCTGTCCAGGCCGGTGCCATGGTCGCGTACCAGGCTGTGCGGCGTGCCCGCCGTGGCGTGCTGCTGCCAGAACGAGCCGTCCTCCTGCAGGTCCTCCAGCATGTCGCCGGCCGTCAAGGGGGCGACCTGGAACGGCCGGCCTGCGCCGTGCACCACCGCGGCCCACATGTCGGGGGCGTAAGTGACCGAACCGAGTACGCCGCCGAAGTACTCCGGGTCCAGCGTCGCGCTGACCACATGCTGCACGCGGCCATCGGATGCCAGGCCGGCGCGCGCGGCGTTCAGCGCCACGCTGCCCAGGTAGGAGCGGAACGGTGCCGAGAGCGCCAGCATGCCGGCTTGCGGGGCGGCCACGGCCGCCCGGAAGAAGTCGCGTTCGCCGTAGTTGCGTCCCAGCAGTTCGGGCCGGTTCGCCGTCAGCACGGTGCCTCTGGCGTCCAGCACCATCAGCGTACGCACGCCCGGCATCACGTCGGCCAGCGCATGCAGGGTCGTCCCGCCGACGCCGCCCGTCGCCACGGGCCCGTGGGCGGCGGCCTGCAAGGTGGTGCGCAATGCCTGGTCGACGCTCTCCAATTGGCGGCGGACATGGTGCTCCACGACCTGGGCCTGTGTCTGCAGGCGGATGCTTTCCGAAACTTCGACGCGCCGGTGCTCCCGCACCAGTGCGTACACCATCAGGCCGGCAAGAACAGCAAGTACACCAGCCCAGAGCAGCCATTCGCGCAGTAAGACAGACGATAAGGTCCCACGAGCGTTATTAGCACCCATTTTTGTGCGTTTTGGTCGCTTTAATTGATCAGTTTTAGATCATATTACTGCGTGCCGACAGGCGGGAAACCGCAGCACAAGCATGGAATGCGCGGGCGGTAGCCATGCAGCATCGCGCGGGCAGCGCCACGCGGCTGGACGAAAGGGATCTGTGCTGCGCCGATGCGGCTTGTGGGACGCCGCAAACCGCTGAGCGGCTGCGAGGACGGTGGGCGTTGGCTGGACTGCTGCAGGGCGGGCCCATGGGCCCGGGCACGCTCGCAGCACCGCTGGCGCGGCGTCCATGCGAAAAGAGGGAGAAGGAAAGGTGACGAGCCTTGACCCCGGCACTGGCTCCACAGTTAGGGCTGCTTGGTTCCCCACCTGACCCGGTTGGCCGCTTCACCATGCGGGAAGGCCCGTCGGGGCGCATTGTAGCCGTGGCCGAATTCCCCTCCGGACCGGTTCGTAGAATGCGCGGATGTCCTATCTGGTTCTCGCGCGCAAATTCCGACCCAAGACGTTTGGAGAGATGGTGGGGCAGGAACATGTGGTCCGGGCGCTCGAGAACGCGCTGACCAGCCAGCGCTTGCACCACGCCTATCTGTTCACGGGCACGCGCGGCGTCGGCAAGACCACGGTGTCGCGCATCCTGGCCAAGTCGCTGAATTGCCAGGGGCCGGACGGGCAGGGCGGCGTGACGGCCCAGCCGTGCGGCGTCTGCCAGGCCTGCACCGAGATCGACGCCGGCCGCTTCATCGACTACACCGAGCTGGACGCCGCCTCCAACCGCGGCGTGGACGAGGTGCAGGGCCTGCTCGAGCAGGCCGTCTACAAGCCGGTGCAGGGCCGCTTCAAGGTCTTCATGATCGACGAAGTGCACATGCTCACGAACACGGCGTTCAACGCCATGCTCAAGACGCTGGAGGAGCCGCCCGAGTACCTCAAGTTCGTGCTGGCCACCACCGACCCGCAGAAGGTGCCCGTCACCGTGCTGTCGCGCTGCCTGCAGTTCAACCTGCGCCCGATGGCGCCGGAGACCGTGCGCGAGCACCTGGGCCGCGTGCTGCAGACCGAAAGCGTGCCGGCCGACGAGGGCGCGCTGCGCCTGCTCGCGCGGGCCGCGCGCGGCTCCATGCGCGATGCGCTGTCGCTGACGGACCAGGCCATCGCCTTCGGCGCCGGCCAGCTGCAGGAAGACAACGTGCGCCAGATGCTGGGCAGCGCCGACCGCAGCCATGTGCTGCGCCTGCTGCAGGCGCTGGCCGAAGGTGACGGGCGCACGGTCGTCGACACCTGCGAAGAGCTGCGCCTGCAAGGCCTGTCGGCCGCCGCCACGCTGGAGGACATGGCCGCCATGCTGCAGCGCATGGCGGTGCTGCAGGCCGTTCCGGACGGTGCCCACGGCGACGATGCCGAACTGGCCGACGCGGCACGCCTGGCGGCCGCGATGCCGGCCGACGAGACGCAGCTGCTCTATTCCATCTGCCTGCACGGCCGCACCGAGCTGGGCCTGGCGCCGGACGAGTACGCCGGCCTCACGATGGTGCTGCTGCGGCTGTTGGCCTTCAAGCCGGCCAGCGCCACCGCGGAAAAAAAAACTCCGCATGACGCCGGCGCCGGCCTGAACCGCGCCGCACCGCCCCCCGCCCCAGCCCCTGCACCGCGGCCCGCGGCAGCGCCGCCGCCGGCCGCGGCGTCGCCCCGACCCGGGGGCGAGCGCCTGCGTGTGGTCGAGATGCCGCCCGTGGAAGTGCAGGCCCCTGCGCCCGCGGCCCCCCCGCATGTGCCGCAGCAGGACGTGGTGGCCATCGCGGTGCGCGAGCAACCCGAGCCCGGCCCGCGTGAACAGCCCCAGTCGGCCACCGGACCTTCGCGCCTGGTGCCGAACGAGGAGGGCGACCTGTGGCACCAGACCGTGCAGCAGCTCGTCGCCGCCGAAGCCATCACCGCGCTGGCGCGCGAGCTGGCGCTGCAGGCCCAGCTGATTGCGCGCGACGGCGAGCACTGGATGCTGCGCGTGGAGCGCGAGTCGCTGAACCAGCCCGGCAGCCGCGAGCGCCTGCGCGCCGCGCTGGAGCAGGCCGGCCTGGGCACCCGGCTCAGCGTGGAGGTGGGCACGGTGAGCGACAGCCCGGCACGCCGCAATGCGGCGTTCGCTGCCGAGAAACAGCGCGTCGCCGAAGAGACCGTGCGCAACGACGCCTATGTGCAAAGCCTGGTGCGTGACTTTGGCGCGAAAATCGTCGCCAGCGGCATCAAGCCTCTCTGATCCAAACACCTTTAGGAGTATTCGCATGTTTAACAAGGGACAACTGGCCGGCCTCATGAAGCAGGCCCAGGCCATGCAGGACAACCTCAAGAAGGCGCAGGACGAACTGGCCTTCATCGAGGTCGAGGGCGAGTCCGGTGCCGGCCTGGTCAAGGTCGTCATGACCTGCAAGCACGACGTCAAGCGCATCACCATCGACCCCAGCCTGCTGGCCGACGACAAGGACATGCTGGAAGACCTGGTCGCCGCCGCCTTCAACGCCGCCGTGCGCAAGGCCGAAGAGACCAGCCAGGAGAAGATGGGCAAGCTCACGGCCGGCATGCCCGGCCTGCCGGGCGGCATGAAGTTCCCTTTCTGAGGCAGGCACCCGCCAGAACACGGTGGCCGATTCCGGCTCATTGCAGGCGCTCGTCGAAGGACTGCGCCGCCTGCCCGGCGTGGGTGCCAAGTCGGCCTCGCGCATGGCCTTTCACCTGCTGCAGCACGACCGTGCCGGCGCCCAGGCGCTGGCGCGCGCGTTGACGCAGGCCGTGGACCACGTGCGCCACTGCGCGCTGTGCCACACCTTCACCGAGGACGAGATCTGCAGCACCTGCGCCGATCCGCGCCGCGATGCGAGCAAGCTCTGCGTGGTGGAGACGCCGGCCGACCAGTCGGCCGTGGAGCGCACGGCCGCCTTCAAGGGCCGCTACTTCGTGCTGATGGGGCGGCTCAGCCCCCTGGACGGCATCGGCCCCAAGGAGATCGGCATGCACGAGCTCATCGAGCGTGCCTGCGACGGCGTGGTGCAGGAGGTGATCCTGGCCACCAACTTCACGGCCGAGGGCGAGGCCACCGCGCATGCCATCGCCGCCTCGCTCAAGGCGCGCGGCCTGGCCGTCACGCGGCTCGCGCGCGGCGTGCCTGCGGGCAGCGAGCTCGAATACGTCGACCTCTCGACCATTGCGCACGCCTTGGTGGACCGGCGTTGACGATGCTGGCACGCGGGCTCTCCGCAGCACCGCTTACGTGCTTTCCCCAAAGGGGATGTTCCGGATGACGCACGCGGCAGCGCCTGACTATGCTGGGCCGGCCTTGTGTCCAGAACCAGAACCATGCAGACGCCTGCCCTCAGCCGACGCGGCATCGTGGCCGCCGGCCTCGCCGGCGCGGCGTGGTGGGCAGCGCCCTCACTGCGCGCGCAGGACAAGCTGGAAAAGCCCCGGCTGACCCTGGCCGTGGGTGGCAAGGCCACCTTCTACTACCTGCCCCTGACGATCGCCGAGCAGCTCGGCTACTTCAAGGCCGAAGGCCTGGACGTGGTCGTCGAGGACCACGCTGCCGGCGCGCATGCCATGCAGGCCGTGCTCGGCGGCGCGGCCGACATCGGTGCCGCACCGTTCGAGGCCATGGTCGTGTTGCGCAACCGCAACCAGTCCTACCAGGCCTTCGTGCTGCAGGGGCGCGCGCCGCAGATCGCCATGGGCGTTTCCACGCGCACGCTGGCGCAGTACCAGGGGCTGGCCAACCTGCGCGGTCGCAGCATCGGCGTGCCCGCATCGGGAACCTCGGCCCAGATGGTGGCGCAATTGCTGCTCGCACGGGCCGGGCTCAGGCCGCAGGATGCGCGCTTCGTCGGCGTGGGCACGGGCGCCGAAGCGCTGGCCACGCTGCGCGCCGGCGAACTCGACGCCATGTGCAACACCGAACCCGTGATGACCATGCTGGAGCAGCACGGCGATGTGCGCATCGTCGCCGACACGCGCACGCTCAAGGGCTCGCAGGCGCTGTTCGGCGGCAACATGCCGGCGGCCTGCCTGTACGCGTCCACCGCGTTCATCGCGAGCCACCCGCGCACCTGCCAGGCGCTGGCCCATGCCATCGTGCATGCGCTCAAGTGGCTGCAGACCGCGGGCCCGGGCGACATCGTGCGCACCGTGCCCGAGAACTACCTTCTCGGCGACCGCGCGCTGTACCTGGCCTCGTTCCAGAAAGTGCGCGAGACGATCTCCCCTGATGGCCTGGTGCCGGACGACGGCGGTGTCACGGCGCTGCGCACGCTGGCCAGCTTCGACCCCGACATCGACGGCGCGCGCATCGATCCGGCCAAGCTGTCCACCAACGTGTTCGCGCGCAAGGCCAAGGAGCGCTTCAAGCTTTGATCGCTCAGAACGTGTGAATGAACCGATCGCGCCCACGACGGGGCTCGGCGGGCCGCAGGCGTAGGCGCGGGCCGCAGCCCGGGCTCGTGCGCGGGCAAGGACCGCAACGCCCGCATGCGGCCTGGCGTGCCCCGGCCCGAAGGGCGAGGCCCCGAGCGCAACGAACATGATGGAAACGGCTGCTCATCGGGGCCTCGCGTGGGTGTGAGCGGTTCGTTCACACGTTCTCAGGTGCCGGGCTCGATCTCGAGCATGCGCACGCGCGCGTTCTCCACATGCGCGCGCATCGCGCGGCGCGCGCCCTCGGCGTCCTGCGCGCGGATCAGCGCGAAGATGTGGCGGTGCTCGTCCAGCGCATCCTGCGTGCGGCGCCAGGGCTGCATGCGCGCCAGGTGCCGCCACAGGTTGACGGCATGGCTCACGTCGTACTCGAGCGACTTGAGCACCTGGGCCAGCCTTGGGTTGGCGCTGGCCTGGGCGATGGCTTCATGAAAGCCATAGTCGAAGTGGTGGGCCACGTCGCCACGCCGGTTCGCATTCTCGAAACCTTCCAGCATCTCCTCCATGCGGGCCAGGTCGCGCGGCTTGCGGCGCATGGCGGCGAAGAAGGCGCATTCGGGCTCCAGCACCAGGCGCAGTTCGAGGCCGTGGGCGATGTGGCTCAGGTCGGCCGTGCTGCGTGCCAGCGGCACCACGGGCATGGTGGCGGGTTGGGTGCGCACGTAGGTGCCCGAGCCGCGGATGGACTCCACCAGCCGGTCGCTGCGCAGGCGGTCCAGCGCCTGCCGCACGACGGGCCGCGACACCTGGAAGCGCGCCGCCAGTTCCACCTCGGAGGGCAGCCGCGCGCCCGGCGCCAGGCGGCCGGTCATGACGGCATGGAACAGGCTGTCGTAGACGCGCTCGGCAAAGCGCTCGTGCCGCACGGGTTCCAGGCCGAGCGGCAGGTCGGCATGCTGTTCCGGTGAATTTGTCATCCTGGTTTACTTGTATGGCCGATCGACGCTTGGACGAAACCGGGATAGTACGGAGGTTCGGGTCAAAGTAGTAAAACGCTTTGACAACTCGTCCGGCGCGCGCCTAACATCCGCGCCGCCGCCATTGGCCAGGAGACAAGCATGCAGCAGCATTTCATCGGCAACCGCCGTGTCGCGCCCGCGTCGGGCGAAAGCATTCCCGTCGTCGATCCCTCCGATGGCCAGGTCTTCGACGAGATCGCGCGCGGCAACGCAGCCGATGTCGACATGGCCGTGGCCGCCGCCCGCGCCGCCTACGAAGGTGACTGGGGTCGTCTCACAGCCGCCGAGCGCGGCCGCCTCATGCACAAGCTCGCACTGCACCTGGCCCAGCACACCGATGAGCTGGCGCAGACCGAGGCGCGCGATGCCGGCAAGCCCATGAAGCAGGCCCGCGCCGATGCGCTGGCCATCGTGCGCTACTTCGAGTTCTACGCCGGCGCCTGCGACAAGCTGCACGGCGAGACCATTCCCTACCAGAACGGCTACACGGTGCTGACCTGGCGCGAGCCGCATGGCGTGACCGGCCACATCGTGCCCTGGAACTACCCGCTGCAGATCTTCGGCCGCAGCGTGGGCGGCGCGCTGGCCGCCGGCAACGCGTGCGTGGTCAAGCCGGCCGAGGACGCCTGCCTGTCGCTGCTGCGCGTGGCCGAGCTCGCGGCCGAGGTGGGCTTCCCGCCCGGCGCCATCAACATCGTGACGGGCTATGGCCACGAGGCCGGCGACGCGCTGGTCAAGCATCCGGGCATCGACCATGTTTCGTTCACGGGCTCGCCCAACATCGGCAAGGTGGTCACGCGTGCGGCCTGCGAGAACCACACACCGGTCACGCTGGAGCTGGGCGGCAAGAGCCCGCAGATCGTCTTCGCCGATGCCGACCTCGATGCCGCGCTGCCCGTCATCGTCAATGCCATCGTGCAGAACGCCGGCCAGACCTGCTCCGCGGGCAGCCGGCTGCTGATCGAGCGCAGCGCCTACGAGGCCGTGCTGGCGCGCCTTCAGCCCATGTTCGCGGCGCTGCGCGTGGGCTCGGCGCAGCAGGACCTGGACTGCGGCCCGCTGATCCGCAAGACCCAGCAGCAGCGCGTGGCCGGCTTCCTGGACGAGGTGCGGCGCGATGGCCTGGCCATCGTGGCGCAGGGCAGCGTGGACCCGACCGCGCCGCGGGACGGCTTCTACCAGCCGCCCACGCTGGTGCGCGACGTGCCCGTGACGCACCGGCTCGCGCAGGAGGAGGTGTTCGGCCCGGTGCTGGCCGCCATGCCCTTCGACGACGAGGCCGACGCCGTGCGCATCGCCAACGCCACCGACTACGGCCTCGTGGCCAGCGTCTGGAGCCGCGACGGCGGGCGCCAGCTGCGGCTGGCGCGCAAGCTGCGCGCGGGCCAGGTCTTCATCAACAACTACGGCGCGGGCGGCGGCATCGAGCTGCCGTTCGGCGGCGTCAAGGCCAGCGGCCACGGGCGCGAGAAGGGCTTCGAGGCGCTGTACGCGTTCACGGTGCTCAAGACCGTCGCCATCCGCCACGACTGACCAGACCAACGCAAGGGAGACAAGAACGATGGAACGCCGGAAATTCCTGGCCCGCGGCACCGCCGCCGGCACGCTCGCGGCCGGCCTGGCCGCGCCCGCGCTGGCCCAGGGCAGCAACCCGCAGGTGCGCTGGCGCCTGGCGTCCAGCTACCCACGCTCGCTGGGCACGATCTACGGCGCCATGGACATGGCCGTCAAGCGCGTCGGCGAGCTGACCGAGGGGCGCTTCAACATCTCGCTGCACCCGGCCGGCGAGCTGGTGCCGGCCCTGCAGGTGCTGGACGCGACCCAGTCCGGCTCGGTCGAAGCCGGTCACTCGGCCAGCTACTTCTACATCGGCAAGGACCCGGCCTACGGCTTCGGCACGGCGCTGCCCTTCGGCCTCAACGCCCGCGGCCAGAACGCCTGGCTCTACGAAGGCGGGGGCCAGGCGCTGCTCGACGAGTTCTATGCCAGCCAGGGCGTGCTGGCCATGCCGATCGGCAACACCGGCGCGCAGATGGCCGGCTGGTACCGCAAGGAGATCAAGACCGTCGAGGACCTCAAGGGCCTGAAGTTCCGCGTCGGCGGCCTGGCCGGCATGGTGCTGGCCAAGCTCGGCGTCGTCGCCCAGCAGCTGGCGGCGGGCGACCTGTACGTGGCGCTGGAGAAGGGCACGCTGGATGCGGCGGAATTCGTCGGTCCCTACGACGACGAGAAGCTGGGCCTGCACAAGGTGGCCAAGTACTACTACTACCCGGGCTGGTGGGAAGGATCGGCCACGCTGGGCCTGTTCATCAACCCCAAGGCCTGGGCGGCGCTGCCGGCCCACTACCAGGCGGCGCTGCGCACGGCGGCGGCCGAGGCCAACCAGTGGTGCACCGCCAAGTACGACGTGGAGAACCCGCGCGCGATGGGGCGCCTGGTGGCCGGCGGCGCGGTGCTGCGCGCATTCCCGCGGCCGGTGCTCGATGCGAGCTACAAGGCGGCCGAGGCCTTGTACGCCGAGCTGTCCGACAAAAGCCCCGCGTTCAAGAAAATCTTCGAGCACTGGGTCAAGTTCCGCAACGAGCAGGTGCTCTGGCAGCAGTTCTGCGAAGGCCCGTTCGACAACTACATGGCCGCGGCCTCGCGTCGCAAGTGAGGGCCGCCGCGCTGGAGCGCGCGCTGTCCATCGCCGACCTGCGCGCCATCGCGCAGCGCAAGCTGCCGCGCTCGGTGTTCGAGTTCATCGACGGCGGCGCCGAGGACGAGCTCACGCTGGCCGACAACCGCGCCGCCTTCGAGCGCGTGCGCATCGTGCCGCGCGTGCTCGTCGATGTCTCGGCGCCCGACCTTTCTACCGACATCGTCGGCACGCCGGCCGCCGCGCCCTTCGTCGTCGCGCCCATGGGCTCGTGCGCGCTGGGCTGGCCCGGAGCCGACATCGCCATCGCCAGGGCCGCTGCGGCCCACGGCATCCCCTACACGCTGTCGACCATGTCGACCACCGCCTTGGAGCGCATAGCCGCCGAGGTGCAGGGCCGGCTGTGGTTCCAGCTCTACGTGCTGCGTGACCGCGCCTTCAACGCCACGCTGGTGCAGCGCGCCTGGGCCGCGGGCTATGGCACGCTGGTCGTCACGGTGGACCTGCCGGCCGGCGGCAAGCGCGAGCGCGACCTGCGCAACGGCGTCTCCATCCCGCTGCGCATGACGCCGCGCCACCTGTGGGAAGGCCTTACGCATCCGGGCTGGGCCTGGCGCATGGCGCGGGCCGGCCGGCCCGAGTTCGAGAACGTGCGCGGCCTGCTGGGCGACCACAGCGCCGGCCTCACGATCGCGGCCAAGGTCGGCCAGAACCTGGACGCCTCCTACGGTTGGGACGACCTGGCCGCCTTGCGCGACCGCTGGCCGGGCCGGCTGCTGGTCAAGGGCGTGGAGCATGCCGACGATGCCGAGCGGCTCGCGGCGCTGGGGGTGGACGGCATCTGGGTTTCCAACCACGGCGGCCGCCAGCTCGATGGCGCCCAGGCCTCGGCCGACGCATTGGCGGCGATCGCGCGCCGGCTGGGTGGGCGCGTGCCGCTGCTCGTCGATTCCGGCGTGCGCCGCGGTGTGGACGCGCTCAAGGCCCGCCTGCTGGGCGCCCAGGCCGTGGCGGTCGGCCGGGCCGCGCTCTTCGGCGCCTGTGCCGGTGGCGAGGCCGGCGCCCACCGCGCCATCGCCATCCTGCTGGGCGAGCTGCGGCTGGCCATGCAGCTGGCCGGGGTCGCCGCGCTGGCCGACGCCGGGCGTGCCGGACTTCTGTGCGGCACAAATGTTGCGGAAGATTGACCTGCGTCAATTCGCACGCGTGCCGAACGAAATTTCCGTTCTATTTGTGTGTTTATGTGACTAGACTGTGCGCACCGACCAACGTGTAGGGGCCGTATGCGCAATAACCAGCCTGTCAGCGGGCACGAATACCAATTTCCCGCTGACCAGACGCTCGTCTCGGTCACGGACCTGAAGGGCCGCATCACCTACTGCAACCCGGCCTTCATCGAGGTCAGCGGGTTTTCGCGCGAGGAATTGCTGGGCCAGCCGCACAACCTGGTGCGGCATCCGGACATGCCAGCCGAGGCCTTCCGCGACATGTGGGCCACGATCCAGGCCGGCGAACCCTGGAGCGCCCTGGTCAAGAACCGGCGCAAGAACGGCGACCACTACTGGGTGCGGGCCAATGCCACGCCCATGATGGACGGCGAACGCATCACTGGCTTCCTGTCGGTGCGCACCCATCCGGCGCGCGAGGATGTGCAGGCAGCCGAGCGCCTGTACGCCAGCATGCGCGAGGAAGCCGCCAGCGGCCGGCTGCGCCATGTGCTGCAGCGCGGGGAGCTGCGGCGCCGCGATCTCTGGGGCCGGCTCGTGCAAGGCCTCACGCCGCAAGCCAACGGCAAGCTGCTGGCGCTGCAGCTGACGGCGTCGGCCGCCATCGTGCTGGCCAGCTGGGCCGGACTGCCGGATGCCGCGGTGCTGGCCGTGGCCGCCGTGACCACGGCCGCCGCGGTCTGGGGCGTGCGCCAGCTCATGCTGGCCCCGCTCAAGGGCCTGGTGGTGGATGCCAACCGGCTGGCCTCGGGCGATCTGTCGCATCGCGTGGCGACGGATGCCACGGGCGCCGTCGGCCGCCTGCAGCGCGCCTTGATGCAGATGTCGGTCAACCTGCGCACGGTGGTGTCCGACGTGCGCGCGGAGGTGCGACAGCTCGGCGACGCAGTGGGCGAGATCGCCGCCGGCAACCACGACCTGTCGGCCCGCACCGAATCGCAGGCCAGCAGCCTGCAGCAGACGGCGGCCTCGATGGACGAGATCAACGGCACCGTGCAGCAGAGCGCGAGCTCGGCCGCGCGCGGCGCCGAGCTTGCCCACGCCACCTCGGAGGTCACCGAGCGCAGCAATGCCGCGGTGCTGGCCGCGGCCGACACCATGGAGCGCATCACCCAGTCGTCCAAGCAGATCGGCGAGATCGTGCAACTGATCGAGGGCGTGGCCTTCCAGACCAACATCCTGGCGCTGAACGCCGCGGTGGAGGCGGCCCGCGCCGGCGAGAGCGGGCGCGGTTTCGCGGTGGTGGCGTCCGAGGTGCGTGCGCTGGCGCAGCGCAGTTCGGGTGCGGCGCGCGAGATCCGCGAGCTCATCGTCGAATCGGCTGCACGCGTGGAGCAGGGCGCGAGCCGCACGGCCGAAGCGCGCGAGCGCATGCAGCAGGCCCTGGATTCGGTGGCCAAGGTGCGCACGACGCTGGACGAGATCAGCACCGCCGCACGCGAGCAGCAGCAGGGCATCGCGCAGATCAACGAGGGCGTGAACCAGATCGACGGCATCACGCAGCAGAACGCGGCCCTGGTCGAGCAGCTCGCGGCCGCGGCGCAGTCGCTGCAGGGCCGTGCGCAGGGCGTCAGCGACTCGATGCGCTTGTTCCGGCTGGTGCGCGGCGAGCAGTCGCTGGCCGAGGTCGACGCAGTGTCGCTGCGGCGTGCCGCCCGGCTGGAGCTGGCCGAGGAAACCGCCTGATCACGTTCTCAGCGCGCGGCGCGCTTCTTGGCCACCGGCTGCCTGGCCGATGGCGCCACCTGCCGTGTGGCGGGCCGCTTCGCCACGACGGACTTGCGCGCCACGCTGGCGCGCACCGGCAGGAACAGCGTGACGGCCTGGCCGGCGCGCAGCGCGGCCGTCGCGGAGATGTCGTTCCAGTCGGCGACCTGCGCCGCGGTGACGTGGTAGCGCCGCGCGAGGTTGGCGACGGTGTCCTTGCGCGCGGCCTTGACCACGGTCCTGCGCGTCATGATCTCGGGCGCAAGCTGCAGCGATGCGTTGTCGGCCAGGTGGCTGGCCACGTCGCCCATCTTGCCCGAGCGCGGCACCACCAGCACCGAGCCGGCCTTGATCAGCATGCGCGGCGGGATGTTGTTCACGCTGCGCAGCTCGGCCTCGCTCATGCCCACGCGCTCGGCGGCGGCGGCCACCGTCATGGTGCTGGGCACGGCCCAGGCGCCCCAGCTGGCGTGCTGGCCCTTGCCGCGCGCGTCGAGGTTGCGCTTGAAGACCAGCGCGTTGTCCCAAGGCAGCAGGATCTGCGGCGTGGCCGCGGCCAGGATCACCTGCTTGTTCATGGCCGGGTTCAGCGCGCGGAAGTCCTCGGGCGAGACGTCGGCCAGTTGCGCGGCCAGCGCCACGTCGATGTCGTGCGCCAGGTCCACCATCTGGAAGTAGGGGTGGTTCTCGATCAAGGGCAGCTCGGTGCTGAAGCGCTCGGGCCGGGCCACGATGTTCTTGACGGCCTGCAGCTTGGGCACGTAGTAGCGCGTCTCGTTGGGCATGGACAGGTCCATGTAGCCCGTCGGCAGGCCGGCGCGCTGGTTGCGCTGGATCGCGCGGCTCACGCTGCCTTCGCCCCAGTTGTAGGCGGCCAGGGCCAGGTGCCAGTCGCCGAACATGCCGTAGAGCTTTTGCAGGTAGTCCAGCGCCGCGCGCGTGGAGGCCAGCACGTCGCGCCGGTCGTCGCGGAAGATGTTCTGCTTGAGCTCGAAGTAGGTGCCGGTGGCCGGCATGAACTGCCACATGCCGGCGGCCTTGGCCACCGACACGGCCTGCGGGTTGAAGGCGCTCTCGATATAGGGCAGCAGCGCGAGCTCCGTCGGCATGCCGCGCACCTCGAGTTCCTCGACGATGTGGAACAGGTACTTGGACGACCGCTCGGTCATGCGCTGCATGTAGTCCGGCCGCGTGGCGTACCACTGCTCGCGGTCGCGCACGAGGTCGCTGTCCAGGTCGGGCATAGCGAAGCCGCGGCGGATGCGCTCCCACAGGTCGGCCGGCGGCAGCTGCAGCGTGACGGTGCCCGAGCGCAGTTCGGAGGCAGCGATCGGACTCAGCGGGCCCGTGGGGATGATGGCCTGGCCAGGGCCCGCGGCAATCGCAGCGCCGTCCACCTGCACGGTGGCGGGGGGCTGCGGCGCATTGGCGGAGATCGGAGAGTTGGGCTGGTCGATGCTGGCGCAGCCGGTCAGCCAGAGCAGCACCGCCACGCCGAGATACTTCATCAGAACATTCATTTGAATTCGTTTTTCCACTGCCGCAGCGCGGCCAGCACGCCGACCGCATCCTGCGCACCGGCGTCGAAGCCGCGGGCGGCTTGGGCCACCAGGGGTTCGCGTACGCGCAGGAAGGGATTGATGCGCCGCTCCAGCGCGATGCGCGAAGGCAGCGTCGGCTGGTTCAGCGCGCGTTGTTGTTCGCACTGCGCGCTGTAGTGGAGCAGATCGGCGCTGCCAGGTTCCACGGCGCGCGCGAATTTCAGGTTGGACAGCGTGTACTCGTGGGCGCAGCACACGCGCGTGTTGCCGGGCAGGGCGGCCAGCCGGTCGAGCGAGTCGAGCATCTGCGCGGGCGTGCCTTCGAACAGGCGCCCGCAGCCGCCCGAGAACAGCGTGTCGCCGCAGAACAGCACGGGGCTGCCATCGGCGTCGTCGATGGCCGGGCACCAGTAGGCGATGTGGCCGGCCGTGTGGCCGGGCACGTCGATGACCTCGAAGGCCAGGCCCAGCGTGCTGGCGTCCACCGGCAGGCGGTCGCCGCCGGCCAGGCGCGTGAGCGGTTCGGGGATGCGCTCGCGCGACGGACCGAAGACCCGGGCACCGGTGGCCTCGCGCAGCGCGGCCGCGCCGCCGACATGATCGGCATGGTGGTGCGTGACTAGAATCGAGCGCAGTTGCAAACCGTGGCGCTGCAGGGCCTCGAAGACCGGCGCGGCATCGCCCGGATCGACCACCAGCGCCGCCTGTCCGTCGTGCAGCATCCACACGTAGTTGTCGGCGAAAGCGGGCAGCGCAATGAGTTCCATGAGCGGTCAAATTATAGGTTTGCACGATTGGTTCCAGACCCCGCCCGGCCGCTATCTGCTGGCCTGGGAGCAGGCCGCCTTCGACCGGGTGGTGACCGACGTCTTCGGTTACCACGCGTTGCAATTGGGCGCCGGCGAAATCGATGGCCTGCGCACCTGCCGCATCCAGAACCGCTGGCTCGCTGCCGCCGAGCCACCGCTTCCCGGCGCGCCGGGAAGCGCCGCGCTGGCGTGCGACTTCTCTGCCCTGCCGTTCGAATCCAACAGCCTGGACCTGGTGCTGCTGCCGCATGCGCTGGAGCTGAGCCCCGACCCGCACGCCACGCTGCGCGAGGTCGAGCGCGTGCTCGTGCCCGAGGGCCAGGCCATCGTCTGCGGCTTCAACAGCGCCAGCCTGTGGGGCTTGCGCCAGCGCCGCGCGCGGCTGTACCGCAAGCTGGGTCTGGGCCAGCTGTACCTGCCGGCCGACGGCGACTTCATCGGCTACCTGCGGCTGCGCGACTGGCTGCGCCTGCTGTCCTTCGAGGTCGAGTCCAGCCGCTTCGGCTGCTACCGGCCGGCCGTGAACAGCGAGGCCACGCTGGGCCGTTTCGGCTGGATGGAGGCGCTCGGCGAGCGCTGCTGGCCCATCCTGGGCGCGGTCTACTTCGTCACGGCCGTCAAGCGCGTGCGCGGCATGCGTCTGCTCGAGGCCAACTGGAAGGCCGCGCGCAAGCTCAGCACCGCGCCCGTGCCGCTGGCCAACCGGCGCCCGCGGCGCCCCGTCCACGAGCCGGCGCACGCAGCGCCGGCCCCTTCCGTTTCCCAGAGAGAAAAAGGATTGCGTTGAACCACGTCGAGATCTACACCGATGGCGCCTGCAAGGGCAACCCCGGCCCGGGCGGCTGGGGGGTGGTGCTGAAGTCGGGCACGCTCGAGAAAGAGTTGTTCGGTGGCGAGCTGGCCACCACCAACAACCGCATGGAAATGACCGCCGTGATCGAGGCGCTGGCGGCCTTGAAGAAGCCCTGTGAGGTCACGCTCTACCTGGACAGCGAGTACGTGCGCAAGGGCATCACCGAATGGATGAAGGGGTGGAAGGCGCGCGGCTGGATCACCTCGACCAAGCAGCCCGTCAAGAACGTGGAACTCTGGCAGAAGCTGGACGCGCTGGTGACCAACGGCGGCCACAAGATCGACTGGCGCTGGGTGCGCGGCCATGCCGGCAACCCCGGCAACGAGCGCGCCGACGCGCTGGCCAACAAGGGCGTGGACAAGGCCCTGGGGCGGCTATGAGCGCCGCCCGGCCGCCCGAAGGCGCTCGCACCGCCGCCCGACAGGACGAAGGTTCCAAAGTGCCCCGTACCTTTTTGTGGCACGACTACGAGACCTTCGGCGTGGTGCCGCGGCGCGACCGCCCGGCACAGTTCGCCGCGATCCGCACCGATGCCGAGCTCAACGAGATCGGCGAGCCCATCATGCTGTACTGCCAGCCGGCGCCGGACTACCTGCCCGACCCGGCGTCCTGCCTCATCACCGGCATCACGCCGCAGCTGTGCCTGGAGCGCGGCCTGCCGGAGGCAGAGTTCGCCGCGCGCATCGAGGCCGCCTTCAGCCAGCCCGGCACCATCGGCGTGGGCTACAACACCATCCGCTTCGACGACGAGGTCACGCGCTTTTTGTTCTGGCGCAACCTGATCGACCCCTATGCGCGCGAGTGGCAGAACGGCTGCGGCCGCTGGGACCTGCTGGACGTGGTGCGGCTCACGCACGCGCTGCGGCCGGACGGCATCCAGTGGCCGCAGCGCAGCGCCGAGGAGGGCGGCGGCCCCAGCTTCAAGCTCGAGCACCTGAGCGCGGCCAACGGCCTCGCGCACGAGGCCGCGCACGATGCGCTGTCCGACGTGCGCGCCACCATCGCGCTGGCGCGGCTGATCCGCCAGGCCCAGCCCAAGCTGTTCGAGTTCGCGCTGGCCCTGCACAAGAAGGACCGCGTGGCCAGCGAGCTGGGCCTGCCGACCTCGCCGCAGACGGCCCGGCCCTTCCTGCATGTCTCGGGCATGTTCGGCACCGAGCGCGGCTGCCTCGCGCTGATGTGGCCGCTGGCCATGCATCCCACCAACAAGAACGAGCTGCTGGCCTGGGACCTCGCGCACGACCCGCGCCAGCTCGACGGCCTCACGGTGGAGGATGCCCGCCTGCGCCTGTACACGCGGGCGGCCGAGCTGCCGCCCGACGTGACGCGCCTGCCGCTCAAGAGCGTGCACCTGAACAAGTCGCCCATGGTGGTCGGCAACCTCAAGACACTGGCGCCGGCCATGGCCGCACGCTGGGGCCTGGACCTCACGGCCCAGCTGCAGAACGCTGCCCATGCCGCTGCGCTGCCCGATCTGTCGGCGCTGTGGGACGGCCTGCTGCGCCGCGAACCGCAGGCCACGCCCGACGTGGACGAAGACCTGTACGGCGGCTTCATCGGCCCGGCCGACCGGCGCCGCCTGAACCAGCTGCGCCAGCAGTCGCCCCAGCAGCTGGCCACGGCCCGCAACAGCTTCGACGACGGCCGGTTGGAGGAGCTGCTGTTCCGCTACCGCGCACGCAACTTCCCCGACACGCTGTCCGAGGACGAGCAGGAGCGCTGGCTGCAGCACCGCGCCGCGCGCCTGATCGAAGGCGAGGGCGGCGTGCGCAATGTGGACCAGTTGCTGGAGGAGTTGGACCGGCATGGCCAGGACGCCGACGAACGCGCCATCGAGATCCTCGAAGCCTTGCACGCCTATGTCGAGGACATCACCGCAGACCTCTCCTGAGATGGACCCGCAGACGGCCTTGGCCGACTTCGTGCGCCGCCACCCGCGGCTCATGGTGCTGACGGGCGCCGGCGTCAGCACGGAGTCCGGCATTCCGGACTACCGCGACGCCAACGGCGACTGGAAAAGGCCGCAGCCCGTGACCTACCAGGCCTTCACAGGCGACGAGACCACGCGCCGACGCTACTGGGCGCGCAGCCTGCTCGGCTGGCGCACCATGGCCCATGCGCGACCCGGTGCCGCGCACGTCGCGCTGGCACGGCTGGAGGCCGCGGGACGGGTGGAGCTGCTGCTCACGCAGAACGTGGACGGCCTGCACGAGGCGGCCGGCAGCCGGCACGTGGTCGACCTGCACGGGCGCATCGACACAGTGGTCTGCCTGGCCTGCGGCACGCGCTCGCCGCGTGCGTTGCTGCAGCAGGAACTGGTGGCGCGCAATCCAGCCTTCGCCGGCCTGTCGGCCGGTGCCGCGCCGGATGGCGATGCCGACCTGGAGCACGCGGATTTCTCGCGCTTCCAGGTGCCGCCCTGCAGCCGCTGCGGCGGCATGCTCAAGCCCGACGTGGTGTTCTTCGGCGAGTCCGTGCCGCGCGAACGCGTCGCGCAGGCCATGGCCGCGCTGCAACGTGCCGACGCATTGCTGGTGGTCGGCTCCTCGCTGATGGTGTTTTCGGGCTACCGCTTCGCGCTGGCCGCGGCCGAACAGCACAAACCCATCGCGGCACTGAACCTGGGCCGCACGCGCGCCGACGCGCTGCTGGCGCTCAAGGTCGAATTGCCCATTGGACCCGCGCTGGCGGCATTGCCGAGCTGACACGCGGCTTTGCACAAGCCCTGCATTGCGCCACCGCAGCTTTACATTTCCAGCCTAAGCTCGTTCCCAGCCCGGCACGACAGACCGGGTCTCGAAAGGACTCCAGATGAAACGCTCGACCTTCACCACAGCCCTGCTGGCCATGGCCCTGGGTGTGCCGTCCGTCGGTGCGCTCGCCCAGCCGCGCGACCGCGACCGCGACGGTGACCGGGACGACAGGGGGCGCCGCGGCGACCGCGACGACCGGCGGGGCCCCGGCCGCCATGACGACCGCCACCATGGCAAGCCTTCGCGCCATCCGCACGGCGGCCCGCCCGGCCATGCCTACGGCGGCCCTCCGGGCCACTGGAAGAAGGGCGACCGCCTGCCGCCCGCCTACCGCACCCGCTACTACGTGGTCGACGACTGGCGTGGCCACCGCCTGCAGCGGCCGCCGCGCGGCTACCACTGGGTGCAGGTGGGCGCCGAATACGTGCTGATCGCCATCGCGACCGGCATCATCGCCCAGGTGCTGCTGTCGCAGTGAGCCGGGCTCAGGGGGCTGGCGGGATCGCCAGCCCGCGTTGCACGGCCGGCCGTGCCACGAAGGCATCGAGCACGCGCCGCACTTCGCGGAAGTCGTCGAAGCCCACGATCTCGCCCGCGCCATAGAAGCCCGCGAGGTTGCGCACCCAGGGAAACACGGCGATGTCGGCGATGCCGTAGTCGTCTCCCATGATCCACTGGCGCCCGGCCAGCCGGCCATCGAGCACCTTGAGCAGCCGGCGCGACTCGGCCACGTAGCGGTCGCGCGGGCGCTTGTCCTCGTAGTCCTTGCCGGCGAATTTGTGGAAGAAGCCGAGCTGGCCGAACATGGGCCCGATGCCGCCCATCTGGAACATCAGCCACTGCAGCGTCTCATAGCGCGCGGCCTCGTCCGTGGGCATGAGCTGGCCGGTCTTGGCCGCCAGGTAGACCAGGATGGCGCCGGACTCGAACAGCGCCAGCGGCCGGCCTTTCGGCCCGTTCGGATCCAGGATGGCCGGGATCTTGTTGTTCGGGTTCAGCGATAGGAACTCGGGCGACAGCTGGTCGTTGGTGTCGAACGCGACGCGGTGCACCTCGTAGGGCAGGCCGGTCTCTTCCAGCGCGATGGAAACCTTCACGCCATTGGGCGTGGGCAGGGAATACAACTGCAGACGCTCGGGATGGCGCGCGGGCCACTTCTTGGTGATGGCGAAGGCGGACAGGTCGGGCATGGTGCTTGGGAGCCTTGGAAATGTTGGAGGTGCGCAGCATAGGCGGCCGCGGCCGGCCCTGCGTGGCCAGGGTCTTGCGACTCAGGGGGTTGCGCGCGACTTCGGCACGGGCGGTGGCCGGCTCTCGACCGGTGGCAGCGGATGGTCCTGCAGCGTGGTGTCGGCCGGGGCCACCCAGACTTCCACGGTGTTGGGCCGCGGCCGGTAGCGCGCGGACAGCGGCTCGACGATCCAGTCGTTGAAGCCGGCCTTGGGACCGAGCGCGCGCGCACAGGCCAGCGCCGCAGGGTCGTGGAAGCGCACCGTGGTCTTGTCCACCGGTACCGGACTCGCGTAGCCGCGTGCGTTGGCGGTTTCCACCACGTCCTCCAGCGGCGGCACCTCGGCGCCCATGGCGCGCCAGGTGCGGCGCAGCGGCCACACGGCGCGGCGCTGGCTCGGGCCGTAGATCTGCATGAAGACCGTGATGCCGGCGCATTCGTGGCTGGGCACAGGCGGGGGCAGCGGCGGCAGCGCTGCGCCCGGTGAAGGCGCTGCGGTGGGGGCACCGGCCGCGGTGGGATGGCGCGCGAACGCCCCCTCGGCGAAGCGGCCCGTGTAGTGGCAGCTGGCCGGCGGCCCGTCGCGCGGCGCGCCGGTGGCGGCCTGCTGCAGGTACAGCCGCTCGGCGACGACGGGATCGCAGGGGTGGGAACTGGAAGCCGCACCCTTGCCCGTGTAGTCGTAGACCCAGTAGCGCGGCGGCGGCGCCACGGCCAGGATCTCGGGCGCAGGCACCAGGCAGCTGCCGTTGGCGCGCGTATCGGCATGGCGCTCGCCGGTGGCCAGCAAGGCAGCGCAGGCGGCCGGCAGGGCCTCGGTCAGCGCCGCGCACTGCTGCATGGCGGACTGGTGGATGCGCCGCGCGAGGTCCGAGCGCGTGAACCAGCGCGCCTCGTCGGTCGGGCACAGTGTGTCGGCCGTGCGCAGCAGGGCGGCCGCCAGGTTGCCGGCGGTCGCCGGGTCGGGCCGGGCCTGGCCGTCGGGCGTGGCCTTGGCCCAGAGCTCGGCCAATTCCTTGAGCGCGCCGCGTTCGTCCTGCGTCTGCTTGGCGTACACGCTGCGCGCCGTTTCGATCGCCTGCCACACCGTGACGCCCAGCGTGGCGGCGGCGCCCAGGCTCAGCGTGGCGCCCACGGCCGTGGCCGTGCCGCTGATGCGCGCCGGCAGCCGGCCGCCGGCGGCGACGCGCGCGCCCTCCTGCTCCTGGGCCGCGCGGCCGGCCTGCGCGGCGGCGAAGGGCGAGCAGTCGTCGTCCTCGAACCAGGCGCCGGGGTCGCGCAGCAGCTCGGCGATCCAGGCGCGGCTGAGGTTCTGGCCCAGGAAGGTGCCCAGGTGGAAGTAGCTCTCCCACTGGGCTTCCGAGAAGAACTGGTCGGCCGTGGTCTCCTGCGGAAAGTCCGGGTTCTGGCGCTTGAAGTTGACCAGGTCCACGGGCAGCCCGTCGCACAGGTTGGGCTTGATGACGAGCAGGATGCCGGTGCTGGGCCGCGCGCCGCCGTACAGCACCTTGGCCAGCGCCAGGCAGGCCGTGCTCTCGGGCGAGGCCAGATCGTTCAGCGAACCGAAGCGCGACAGGCCCGCCGGCGTGGGCCCCACGGCCGCTGCGACGCGGCGCGGGCGCTGGAACAGGATGTCGGCCTGCAGGTCGATGCGGGCCTTGCGCACCAGGTCCTCCAGGTTGTCGAAGCCATAGCGCGGGTCGGCGCCGCAGTCGGCCAGCACGATGACCTGGCAGCGTTCGGCCAGCAGCGCGTAGGCGCCGGTGTTCTCGAAGTGGCCGCCATCGGTCAGGAACCAGTTGTCGCCGCGCCCGCCCAGGAAGCTGCCGAAGGTTTCGCTGAGCACGCCGCAGGACTTGACGAACAAGCGCGGCCAGCGGCGCTCGGCGCCGGTGCGCGCCGACACGTTCCACCAGTAGCCCAGCCGGATGCCCGCGAAGGTGGCCAGCGCCGAGATGCCGCCGCGCGTGAGGTTGCCGAGGCCCGGCGCGATGGCCGCGCCCGAGATCGCCATCCAGCCGCCCAGGCTGGGCAGGCCCTGGGCGAGCGGGCGTTCCCAGTCCTCCTGCGAGACCTTGATCAGCCCGCCGGAGGCCACCGACAGTGGCAGGCCGCGGCGGTCCTGGTTGAACAGGCCGCCACGCGGGTCGCGCGTCTGGTTGATGCAGCAGTTCAGCAGGTGCACGGGGCCGCCGCAGTCCTGTGGCCGGTAGCGCTCCAGCGCGATGTCGTCGTCGGCATTGAGGTCGTCCACCGGGATGTGGCGGCGCCGCACGGGCAGCACCGGCGGCACCTCGCCGAGCGCCGACAGCGCACCCGGCCCGGCGCCCAGGCGCGCGCCGTTGGCCGCGCCCAGGTAGCTGCGCACGATGCGCGCCTGGTAGAAGGCGTGCAGCGAGGACAGGTTCAGGAACTCCACGTTGCGCGCCGTGGCCAGGAAGAAGGCCGCCAGCGGCAGCAGGAACAGCAGCCACATCTGCCAGCCCTGCGCGAACTGCGCGCCGTTGTAGCTGAACACCGCACCCATGACCGCCTTCTGCACGAGCGAGACCCACCACACGCACAGCGCGAACGACAGGCCGTAGCCCAGCACGCGGCCGACCACCAGCAGCGCGCGCGTGAGCACGCGACCGGGCAGCAGCTGCGAGGCCAGCGGCAGCACGGTGCGGATGGCGGCGGCCCATACGGCCAGCCACAACGCCGCGGCGCCCTGGCCGGCCTCGGTCAGCGGTTCCAGTTCGAAGGCGAGGAACCAGGCGGCGCGGTCGATCAGGCCGGCCAGCGCCACCGCGCTGAACCAGCGGAAGGCATTGGCCAGCCGGGCCGTGAGATCGCTGCGCGCGGCCTCGGCCGCCGGCCCGGCGCAGCGCAGCCGGGCGCGGCGCAGCGCCAAGGCGCCCACGGGCACGGCCAGCAGCCACAGCAGCAGCAGGGCCGCCGTGACCGCCCACAAGGTGGTGCGCATGACTTCGCCGACCGGGCTGATGCTGGCCGCGACCAAACGCCAGTACCACGACACCAGCCAGGCCGTGGCCACCGCCACGGCGAGCCAGCCAGCCAGGGCCCAGCGCCGCGCGAGCGTGAGCCAGGGCACGATCCAGTAGGCCATGGCCCGCGTGGCACCCACCAGCACCACGCCGGGCAGCAGCAGCCAGGCCATGGGCAGCCACAGCGGCACCCAGTCCGGCAGGTTGCGCAGCATGGCGAACACGGGCGTGGCGTGCGTGAAGCCCAGGTGGTGCATGAGCTGCCAGCCCGCCAGGTTGACCGCCGTGAGCAGCACACCGAGCAGCAGCGCCAGCATGCCCAGCTCGAAATGGATGGCGACCAGGTTGCGCAGGTACAGCGCGGCGACGAAGGTCGCGTCGCGCGCGCCGCGCGGAATGAGGTAGCGGCCGTTCGCGCGCAGCCACCAGACGAACCAGTTGGTGCGCGCCGCGCCCAGGGCCTGCTGCACCCGGGCCGCCTCCTGCGGCGAGCTGGCGCGCGAGAACAGGCGGCCCAGCAGGCCGCCGATGTGGCCGCCACCGGACACCGTGGAGAGCAGGTCGAAGCGCAGCAGCAGCCCCTCGCGCGCCAGCGCGCGCAGCAGGCCGAAGCAGAAGGTCGCGCTGCGGATGCCACCGCCGGACAGCGCCAGGCCCCACAAGCCGGCTTCCTCGAGCGGCTTGCCCAGCTCCTCGTCGGTGCCGGCCCGCGCCCAGGCCTGCCGGCGTGCCTGCACCTGCTTGCGCAATTCGTTGTCCACGCCAGCCTCCCGCCGCGCCTGTCGGCTGTTGTGCCGAGACGAGGCTAGCGGGGCCGCGCCCGAAACGTGCGCTGCGAATTATTTCGTTACGTTACGGATGCGGCGCGTGCCGGCATGAAGGCCGTCGTCCCCGGCCGGCCAGGCAGGTGCAGCGTCGCCGTGGCGGCCGGGCTCCGTGCCAGCACCTGGCCCTTGCGCACGACCTGCAGCCGCGTGGCGCGCAGGCGGATCGCCTCGACCGGGTCGCGCGCCTGCAGCAGCACGAAGCTCGCGTCGCAGCCCGGCGCCAGCCCGTAGCCGGACAGGCCCATCACGCGTGCGGCCTGGCTGGTCACGGCCTCGAAGCACTGGGTCATGCCGGCCTCGCCGGTCATCTGCGCCACGTGCAGCCCCATGTGCGCCACCTCCAGCATGTCGCCCGAGCCCATGCCGTACCAGGGGTCCATCACGCAGTCGTGGCCGAAGGCCACGGTGACGCCGGCCGCCAGCAGCTCGGGCACGCGCGTCATCCCGCGGCGCTTGGGGTAGCTGTCGTGCCGGCCCTGCAGCGTGATGTTGATGAGCGGGTTGGCCACCACGCTGACGCCACTCTCGGCGATCAGCGGCAGCAGCTTGCTCACGTAGTAGTTGTCCATGCTGTGCATGGAAGTGCAATGCGAGCCGTTCACGCGCCCGGCCAGGCCCAGGCGCTGCGTCTGGAAGGCCAGTGTCTCGATGTGGCGCGACAGCGGGTCGTCCGATTCGTCGCAATGCATGTCCACGGGCAGGCCGCGCTCGGCCGCCAGTTCGCAGAGCAGCTGCACGCTGGCCGCGCCCTCGGACATGGTGCGCTCGAAGTGCGGGATGCCGCCGACCACGTCCACGCCCAGGTCCAGCGCGCGCCGCAGGTTGTCCAGGCCACCCGGGCTGCGCAGCACGCCGTCCTGCGGGAAGGCGACGAGCTGCAGGTCCAGGTACGGCGCCACGCGCCGGCGTACCTCCAGCATGGCCTCGACCGGCAACAGGCTGGCATCGCTGGTGTCCACATGGCTGCGGATGGCCAGCAGGCCGCGCGCCACGGCCCAGTCGCAATAGGCGACGGCGCGTTCGATCAGCGCCTCGGCGGTCAGCAGCGGCTTGAGCTCGCCCCACAGCGCGATGCCCTCGAGCAGCGTGCCGCTCTGGTTGATGCGCGGCAGGCCGCGGCTCAGCGTGGCGTCCAGGTGGAAATGCGGATCGACGAAAGGCGGACTGACCAGCAGGCCGGCCGCGTCCAGTGTCTTGTGTGCGGGCGCCTGCAGGCCGGGCGTGACCTCCACGATGCGGCCGTCCTGCACGGCGATGGACATGTCGGACGCGCCGTCGGGCAGCGTGGCGTGGGTGACGAGCAGATCGAGCATGGGGTTGAGGCGGTACCGCGTGGCGCGGCGGGCAAGTGCAGTGGGAGGGAGGGCGGCGCAGCTTCCGTGCCAGGCGCTGGCGGGGCCGGCCGCGCCGACGGTGGCAGGCGCCGGATTGTGCAATGCGAGGGCCTAGAATTTGTCCCTCGTATTCGACTATTGTGTGGCTCCGACCGCCCACGCACCATCGGCCCCATGTCCAGCGCGCCTCCCAAGACCCTTTTGATCGTCGACGACAGCCGCGTGTCGCGCATGATGATCCGCACCCTGGTGGCGGCCCGCAAACCCCACTGGACGCTGCAGGAATGCGAAACCGGCGACGAGGCGCTGGCCCGGCTGGCGCAAGGCGTGCCGGATTACGTGAGCATGGACATCAACATGCCGGGCACCATCGGGACGGACGTGGCCGAGCGCATCCTGCAGGCCTATCCGCAGGTGCGCATGGTCGTGTTCTCCGCCAACGTGCAGGCCGCGCACCAGGCCAGGGCGGCCGCCATGGGCGCCTGCTTCGTGCCCAAGCCGGTCAGCGATCGCAGCGTGCAGCTGGCCCTCAACTTCTTCGACGGGGCCGCGTGATCACGCTGACCGAACTGCAGACCGACGCGCTGGCCGAGATGTTCAATGTCGGCGCAGGGCATGCGGCTGCCAGCCTGTCGGAGATCGTCGGCGACGAGGTGCTGCTGTCGATCCCGCGCATCGCGTTCTGCCGCCGCGAGGAACTCGGCACCAGCCTGGCCTTGCTGCGCAGCGAGCGGCTGGGCGCGGTGCGGCAGGACTTCAGCGGTGCCTTCTCGGTCGCCGCCTCCTTGTTGTTCACCGAGGACAAGGCGCTGGAGATCGTGCGCGAGATGCTGGGCTCGCAGGTCAGCGTGGACGACCTGCCCGAGTTCGAGCAGGAAGCGATGTGCGAGCTGGGCAACATCATCCTGAACGCCTGCATGGCCTCGATCTCGGAAATGCTGGGCGTGGAGATGACCAGCACGCTGCCGCAGTACCTCGTGAACCGCACCGAGACGGTGCTGCACGAGCTGACCTCGGACATGCAACAGCCCGTGGTGCTGGTGCTGCACATCGACCTCACCATCGAGAAGCGCGAGACGCACGGCGCGCTCGTGTTTCTGCTGAGTTCGGCCTCGTTCCACGAGCTCATCGCCGCCGTCGACAGGTTCCTGGCGCGCATTTGAACAACGGGTACGAGGCTCCGGCCCTTTCACCGCACCGATGACCGCACCGCGCCTGAAGGTCAACTGGCCCATGCTGTCCGACGCATTGGCGCTGGGCCTGGTGCTGCTCGACGGCAAGGGCCGCGTGCTGCACTGGAACGCCTGGATCAGCCGCTACGCCGGCATCGCTTTGGCCGACGCCCAGGGTCATACGCTGGAAGAGGTGTTTCCCGAAGCGCTGTCGGCGCCGTTCCGCAAGGCCGTGGCCAATGCCTTGCGGCACCGCCTGCCCATCGTGCTGTCCAACGTGCTGCACCGTGCGCCGCTGCCGCTTTACGCGCGCGCCGAGCACCGCGCAGCCGACCAGCGCCTGCCGCAGTCCGTCACGATCACGCCCGTGGCGCAGCCGGGGGCCGGCCACCTGTGTCTGCTGCAGATCACCGACACGAGCACGCTGGCCACGCGCGAGCGCGTGCTGCAGCTGCGCTCGGACCGGCTCTCGCGCGAGGCCGTGATCGACGGACTGACCGGCATCTACAACCGCAAGTACCTGGACGACAAACTGCGGGCCGAGCTCGAGCGCGCCCAGCGCAGCCAGGTTCCGGTGGCGCTGGTGATGTTCGACGTGGACAGCTTCAAGGCCTACAACGACAACTACGGCCACCCGGCCGGCGACCGCGTGCTGGTGGCCATCGCCCACGCCGCGCGCGAGCAGATCAACCGCGCCACCGACGTGCTGGCGCGCTACGGCGGCGAGGAGTTCGCCGCCGTGCTGCCGGCGTCCGACAAGATCGGCGCGCAAAGGGTGGCCGAGAAGATCCGCAGCGCGGTGGAGGCACTCGCCATTCCGCACCAGGCCTCCAGCGTGGCGCCCTGCGTCACCGTGAGCCTTGGCGTGGCCTGCCACGATCCGCGCGACGGCTACCCCGGCGCCCACGAACTGCTGGAACTGGCCGACCGCGCGCTGTACGTGGCCAAGCGCAACGGCCGCAACCAGGTGCGCTGGACCATCAGCAGCGCCACGCCGCTGGACATCTTCCCGGTGACGCAGCGCTGATCAGCGCGCCAGCCGCATGTCGCGCGCGAGCGCTTCGGTCAGGGTCTGCGGATCCTCGACGAAGCGCACCAGGTCGGTGACCTCGTTGGCGCGGATGGTGCCCAAGCGCGCCATCTCCTGCACGCGCTGCTCGAAGCCCTTCCAGTAGACCGCGCGCGGCCCGACCAGGTAGATCGGCACCGGGTCGAGCTGGCGGCTCTTGATCGACTCCACGGTCTGGTAGATCTCCCACTCGGTGCCGGTGCCGCCGGGCGTGACGACCACGGCCGCGGCGTGCAGCACCATCATGGATTCGCGCATGGCCACGCTCGTGAACACCAGGCCATCGCTGACGATGGGCTGGCCCTGCCAGGTCTGGAAGGCGATCCGCGCATCGGCCTTCTCACGCGCCGGGCCGTAGTAGGTGGTGTAGCCGATGCTGGGGCCGCCGGCCTCGGTGGCGCCACGCGCGGCGGCCTCCATCATGCCGGGCCCGGCGCCGGTCAGGATCGGCAAGCGGGTGCCGTGCGCGCGCGTCCAGTCGGCGGCGAAACGGCGCACGGCCTGGTAGAGCCGGCCGCTGTCGGTCGGTGGCGCGCCGGCCTTGTCCTCGCCCAGGCGCGAACTGCCGTAGACCACGACGAAGCCGCGCGGGTACTTGGCAGCCTTGAAGGCCTCGGCGCAGTGCAGGTCGCGCGCCATGTCGGCCGCCGTGAGCCGGTTCTCCTCGCCCTTGTAGGGGCCGGTGTAGCTCGCGTTGGGCGCCACGCTGGTGCACGCCATGGGGGCCGGGGGCGTGGCGCAGCCCTGCAGCAGGGCCAGCGCGGCGGCGAGGGGCAGGCAGGCGGCGCGCATGGGGGGCGGCGCCGGCTACTTGGTGCCGAAGATGCGGTCGCCCGCATCGCCCAGGCCGGGCAGGATGTAGCCGTGCTCGTTGAGCTGGCGGTCGATCGCGGCCGTGTAGATCGGCACGTCGGGGTGCTCCTTCTGCATGGTGGCGATGCCTTCGGGGCAGGTCAGCAGGCAGACGAACTTGATCGACTTGGGGTTGAGCTCCTTGAGCCGCTCGACCGCGGCGCTGGCGGAATTGCCGGTCGCCAGCATGGGGTCGACGACGATGATGTCGCGCTCGTGCATGTCCTGCGGCATCTTGAAGTAGTACTCCACGGCCACCAGGGTCTTGGGGTCGCGGTACAGGCCCACGTGGCCCACGCGCGCGCCCGGCACGATGTTGAGCATGCCCTCCAGGATGCCGTTGCCCGCGCGCAGGATGGAGACGAACACCAGCTTCTTGCCGTCGATCACGTTGGAGCGCATGGTCTCCAGCGGCGTCTCGATCTCGATCTCCTGCATGGCCATGTCGCGCGTGACCTCGTAGGCCATCAGGCTGGACAGCTCGTTGAGCAGCCGGCGGAAGGTGTTGGTGCTGGCGTCCTTGCGTCGCATCAGCGTCAGCTTGTGCTGCACCAGGGGGTGGTCGATCAGGTGGACATTGGACATGGCGGCTTCTTTATTGGTTTGAGGTGAAACTAGAAAACGGTGCCATCGCTGGCGATCTGCAGCGGCGGCAGGCCCCCACGCAAGCGCTGGGCCAGCACGCGCCCCATGGCCCAGGTGCCGCCTTCGAGCACGCAGGCCAGCGGCAGCTGCGCTGCGGGCACGCCGAGCCGGGCGCGCACGATGGGCGCCAGCTCGTCGAGCAGCGCGACGGTCAGGGCCCGCCATTCCACCACGGGTTCGTCGCCGGGCTGCCAGCTGCGCTGGGCCAGCGCAGGGTCGCGCAGCGCCAGCACGCCGGCATCGAGCAGCAGGCCGCCGTTGCGGTACTCGGGCAGGCCGGTCAGCGCATCGATGCCGTCCACGTGCACGCCGGCCCACTGGAAGGGCTCGAGCAGCGAGTAGGTCAGCCACTGCGAGAGCTTGTGGAACGGCATCCAGCCGGCGGTGAGGCCGGGACCGGACACGGCCTCGTGGCGCCAGCAGTCGCCCAGCGGCTGGGTGCCGATGCTGTTCTGCGCGGGCCAGATGCCCGACAGCGACATCAGCAGCTGCGAGAGGATGTCGTGCGCCGCCACGGTGGCCGTGGGCGCGATGCCGGTCGGCCCCAGCGGCGCGATCAGCATGTCGAACAGCCCGCCGGGCCGGCCCTGCGGGCCGAACACCTCGGGCTGGGCCGCGAGCGCCTCGCCGAGCTTGCGCAGCAGCAGCACGCGGCCCTCCAGCCCGACCAGCGGATTGGAGGTGCCGACCTGGAAGGCCTGCGCCAGCCGGTCCGGCACCAGGCCGCGCAGCCCGGCCGCATCGACTTGCAGCGGGTGGGCCGGGTCGCTGGAAAACAGCCCGCCCAGGAAGGCATGCCAGCTGGCCACGCCCAGGCCTTCGGAGCGCGCGAAACGCTGGCCGCTGGCGGCTTCGAGGTAGCTCCAGTCCGGGCCGGCGCCAGCGTCCAGCAGCACACTGACCAGGGCCAGATCGATCATGGCGCGGGCCCGCGCGGGCGGATCCAGCGGCGCGAGCCGCGCGTCCAGTTCGGCCTTGCGGTCCACGCCGCCCGCCTCGAAATGGCGCCAGCGGCTGTGGAACGGGATCTTGAGGTCGGGGTAGCGCTGGCGCGTGAGCGCGGCCACGTCGGCCGCCGCTGTCTGCAGCGCGTCGTCGTGCACGAGGAACCAGCGCGAGGCGCCGACGCGCGCGCGCTCGAGCAGCTGGCGCGCGCGGGTGCGCACCGCGAGCGTGGTGCGCAGCGCCGTGGCCGCGCCTTCGGGGTGTCCGGTGTCCAGTTCCAGGGAGGTGCCGTCGAACGTCATTGGTACCCCCTTCGGCCTGTGGCCTGTCCCCCTGAGGGGGAGCGAGCTTGCTTGGGGCGGCCCGGCGCGGCGCTCATGCGTCCAGCCCCCGGCCCTTGGCCTTCTTGAGTTCCTCGGCATCGGGCACCACGCCCGGCGTGAAGTAGCCGGCCGCCATCTTGGCGTCCATCTCCACGCGGGCATCGGCAGGGATCAGCTCGTCGGGGATGTTCACGCGCACGCCGACCTCGATGCCCGCGCCCGTGATCGCGTCGTACTTCATGTTGCTCATCGAAACCAGTCGGTGGATCTTGCGGATGCCCAGCCAGTGCAGCACATCGGGCATGAGCTCCTGGAAGCGCATGTCCTGCACGCCGGCCACGCACTCGGTGCGGGCGAAGTACTGGTCGGCCGTGTCGCCGCCGACCTGGCGCTTGCGCGCGTTGTAGACCAGGAACTTGGTGACCTCGCCCAGTGCCCGGCCTTCCTTGCGCGAATAGGCCACGAGGCCCACGCCGCCGCGCTGCGCGCCCTGGATGCACTCCTCGATGGCGTGCGTGAGATAGGGCCTGCAGGTGCAGATGTCCGAGCCGAACACGTCCGAGCCGTTGCACTCGTCGTGCACCCGCGCGGTCAGCTCCACGGCGGGGTTGGCCAGGTCGCGCGGGTTGCCGAAGATGTAGATGGTCTGCCCACCGATGGGGGGCAGGAACACCTCCAGGTCCGAGCGCGTGACGAGTTCAGGGTACATGCCACCCGTCTCCTCGAACAGCACGCGGCGCAGATCGGTTTCCGAGCAGCCGAAGCGCCTGGCCACGCCGGGCAGGTACCAGACCGGCTCGATCGCGGCCTTGGTCACCATGGCGGCGCCGCCCGCGGTCAGGAACTTGCCGTCGGCTTTCAGGCGGCCCTTCTGCAGCGCCTCCAGCACCTCGGGCAGGATCACATGGGCCTTGGTCACGGCGATGGTCGGACGGATGTCGTAGCCGGCCGCCAGTTCGGTCGCGAAGACATCGGCCACCGAGGCGCCCCAGGGGTCCAGGCTCACGATCTTGCCGGGCTCGCTCCACTGCGGGTAGGGCCCGATCAGGTCGGTCGGCATGGTGTTGGTGAGGTCGGCCTTGTGCTGGCGCGAGAGCGCGCCGGCGGCCACGGCCAGCGCGCGGTAGACGCTGTAGGAGCCGCTGTGCGTGCCGATCACGTTGCGGTGGGCGCGCTTGGATGTGGTGCCGACCACGGGGCCGCGTTCGGCGGCGGTGGGTGCGTCCCAGCGGATCGGCAGGGCGCCGAAGCCGCCGCTATGCGAGGTCAGCCGGATGTGGCCCGCGGCCGGTTTGGGGCCGGCCGCGGGGGAGGGTGTGGGGGTGGCAGCGTCGGCTTCTGCAGACATGGTCGTTCCTCGAAAGGGACCGGCTGCGCAGAAACGCGCAGCCGGCCTGCTGGCCCACCGGATGGTGGTGTCTGCCAAGCATAGCGACTCGCCGGACGTTGATGCATGTGATGCTGCGGCGCGGTGTGCATCCGCGCCACAGCGGGCCGCCATCAGGCCTTGTGCGCGGCGGCGGTCTTCTTTCCGGCGTGGCTGGTCTTGTGGCTCTTCTTCTTGGCCACGGTCTTCTTGGCCGGCGTGGTCTTGGTGGCGGCGGGGGCCGCATCGGCGGGGGCGGTGGCTGCGGCCGGAGCGGCAGGGGCGGCTGCCGGGGCCTGGGCGAAGCTGGCCGAAGCGGCCAGGGCCAGTGCGGCGGCGGCGATCAGGGTCTGGGTGCGGGTCATGGTGTGGTCCCTCGGTGGGCAAGACTCGTGGCAACTCCGAGTCGGTCGAGTGGGCCGG
Organism: Pseudorhodoferax aquiterrae; assembly: GCF_014652235.1. Taxonomy (GTDB): domain Bacteria; phylum Pseudomonadota; class Gammaproteobacteria; order Burkholderiales; family Burkholderiaceae_C; genus Pseudorhodoferax; species Pseudorhodoferax aquiterrae. The sequence continues at coordinate 22,181 of NZ_BMYK01000021.1, read as the reverse complement.
GCATGTGCCCGGCTTGGAACCACAACGCGGCTGGCCGCGGGCGCAGGGACAGCGCGCGCGCCGCCAGATGACAGATGCAACAAAGCCGGCGCCGAAAACCTGCTAGCCCTGGCCGGCCGTCACGTGCACGCCGGGCCTGCGCCCGTCGTTCCAGCGCCCGCCGATGGCGCGCTCGATCTGCGCGGCCAGCTGCAGCAGCAGGCCGTCGCCGGCCTGGCGCGTCTGCGCGTGCATGCCCAGCGGCAGGCCGTGCTCGTTCCAGGCCAGCGGCAACGAGATCCCCGGAATGCCGCACAGGTTGGCGATCGGCGTGTAGGCGAAGTTGCGCCACAGGTTCTCGAACCAGTCGTGCACCGACGGGTTGTCGCTCGTCGTCAGGTACTCGGTCGTGCCCACGCGCGGCGTGGGCAGCGCGGTCACGGGCGAGAGCAGGATGTCCCAGTCCTCGAAGAAGCTGCCGAAGCCGCGCGCCGTGCTGTTGAACGCGGCCTGCATCGCGAAGCGCTGGGCATAGCTCGCGTCGCGGCCGGCTTCCCAGATCTTGATGTTGATGGGCTCGACCTTGTCGGCCGGTGGACGGTCCAGGCCCAGCGTGCGCAGCATGCTTTCGATCGTCTGCGCGAAGTTGCTGATGTAACAGAAGGTCTGGGCCTCAAAGGCGGCGCGGATGTCCACGACCGGTTGCGCCCATGCGACCTCGTGGCCCAGGCCTTGGAGGAAGCGACCCACGCGCTCGAGCTCGCCGGCGATGTGCGGCGTGGCCGCGAAGTCGCCCCACTGGTGGACGAGCGCGATGCGCAGCCGGCCCGGGTCGCGCTGGATCAGATCGGCATAGGGTTCGGGCGCGCTCCAGTAGGGCATGAACTCGCCCGGCGCGCCGCCGCGGCAGTGGTCCACGAAACTGGCCATGTCGCGCACGCTGCGGCTGATCGCGCCCTGGGTGGAGACCAGGCCGGACAGGTCCGACAGGCCCGGCGCGATCGAGAACACGCCGCGCGAGCACTTCAGGCCGATCGCGCCGTTGACACCGGCCGGGATGCGGATGGAGCCGCCGCCATCGGTCGCATGGGCGATCGGCACCACGCCGGCCGCCACCATGGCGGCCGAGCCGGCCGAGGAGCCGCAGGTCGTGTAGTCGAGGTTCCAGGGGTTGCGCGTGACGAAGAGATCGTTCTCGACCGAGCTGCAGACGCCGAACTCGGGCGTGGTCGTGCGGCCGATGATGTTGAGCCCGGCCTGGCGCAGCTTGCCCGTGAGGAAGCTGTCGGCGCTGGCGCGGTTGCCCTGCATGAGCTGCGAGCCCATCTCCTGCAGCCGGCCCTTGAGCGTGGGCCCCAGGTCCTTCATGAGGTAGGGCAGGCCGGCGAAGACGCCGTCCGGGTGCATGCCGTCCTTGAGCGGATCGGCGACCACGTCGTCGAAGACCTCGACCACGGCGCTGGTGGGGCCGTTGGTCAGCGCGATGCCGGCCGCGGCCTGGGCCGCGAGTTCGGAGGGTGTCAGTTCGCCGGCGCGCACGCGCGCGGCCAGGGCCGTGCCGTCGTGCGCGGTCCATTCGTCCCAGGACATCGCGAGCGTCATGCCAGGGGCTCCTCGGGGGTGTTCGACAGGCTGTTCATGGGGTGTTTCCGTCAGTTCAGGGGTAGGGTGTCAAGGCGACGGTGCCGCGCGCCTTCCGCGGAGCGGCGGGGTGGCGGGCGCCACCGGCGTCCAGGCCGTCCAAGGCGTCAGCGCTTGCGGCCGCCGAAGATGCCGCCCAGCACGCCGCGCAGGATCTCGTTGCCGATCTTGGTGCCCATGGTGCGCATGGTGGACTTGGCCATGGTCTGCACCAGCCCGTCGCGCTTGCCGCCGCGCGGGCCCGTGGAGCCGAACAACAGGTCGTTCAAGCCGTCCATCATGGTGCTGCCCGCGCCGCTGTCCTGGCGCGCACCGGCCGTCGCCCTGGCGTCGGCGGCACCGGCCGCTGCCTCCTCGGCGCGGCCCTTGAGTTTCTCGTAGGCCGACTCGCGGTCGACCACCTTTTCGTAGACGCCGGCCACGAGCGAGCCGGCGATCAGCGCCTGGCGCTGCTGCGGCGTGATCGGGCCGACCTGGCTGCCCGGCGGCAGCATGTAGGCGCGTTCGGTGATGCCGGGCCGGCCCTTGGCGTCGAGCAGGCTGACCAGGGCCTCGCCCACGGCCAGCTCGGTGATCGCGGCCTCGATGTCCAGGCCGGGCTTGGGCCGCATGGTGCTGGCCGTCGCCTTGACGGCCTTCTGGTCGCGCGGCGTGAACGCACGCAGCGCATGCTGCACGCGGTTGCCGAGCTGGGCCAGCACGCTGTCCGGAATGTCCAGCGGGTTCTGCGTCACGAAGTACACGCCCACGCCCTTGGAGCGCACCAGCCGCACCACGAGCTCGATGCGCTCGACCAGCACCTTGGGCGCCTCGTTGAACAGCAGGTGGGCCTCGTCGAAGAAGAACACCAGCTTGGGCTGTTCCGGGTCGCCGACCTCGGGCAGCTGCTCGAACAGCTCGGACAGCAGCCACAGCAGGAAGGTGGCGTACAGCCGCGGTGAATGCATGAGCTTGTCGGCCGCCAGCACGTTGACCATGCCATGGCCGTTGCCGTCGGTCTGCATGAAGTCGGCGATGTCCAGCATGGGCTCGCCAAAGAACATGTCGCCGCCCTGGCCCTCGATCTGCAGCAGGCCGCGCTGGATCGCGCCCACGCTGGCCGCGCTGATGTTGCCGTACTCGGTGGTGAACTGCTTGGCGTTGTCGCCCACGTGCTGCAGCATGGCGCGCAGGTCCTTCAAGTCCAGCAGCAAGAGGCCGCTGTCGTCGGCGATCTTGAACACCAGGTTCAGCACGCCGGCCTGGGTTTCGTTGAGGTTGAGCATGCGGGCCAGCAGCAGCGGCCCCATGTCCGAGATGGTGGCGCGCACCGGGTGGCCCTGTTCGCCGAACACGTCCCACAGCTGCACGGGGCAGGCCAGCGGCGTGGGCGGGGCGATGCCGCGCTCGGCCAGGATGGCGGCCATCTTGGCGTTGGGTGTGCCGGCCTGGCTGATGCCCGTGAGGTCGCCCTTGACGTCGGCCATGAACACCGGCACGCCAATCCTGGAGAAGCTCTCCGCCAGCGTCTGCAGCGACACCGTCTTGCCCGTGCCCGTGGCGCCGGTGATCAGGCCGTGCCGGTTGGCCAGTCCCGGGAGCAGTGCGCATTCGGTGGTGGCGTTCTTGGCGATCACGAGCGGCTCGGCCATGGCAGGGGGTCCTTCAATCGAAAAGTAAAATCCGCGCCCGAGATTAAATCAGACCGATCAAAGGATTCTTCGTGGCCGGACACAGCAAATGGGCGAACATCCAGCACCGCAAGGGCAGGCAGGACGAGAAGCGGGGCAAGATCTGGACGCGCTGCATCCGCGAAATCATGGTGGCGGCGCGCCAGGGCGGTGGTGACCTGTCGGCCAACCCGCGCCTGCGGCTGGCGGTGGACAAGGCCAAGGCCGCCAACATGCCGGCCGACACCGTCAAGCGCAACATCGACAAGGCCACGGGCAACCTCGAGGGCGTGAGCTACGAGGAGATCCGCTACGAGGGCTACGGCATCGGCGGCGCGGCCGTCATCGTCGACACCATGACCGACAACCGCGTGCGCACGGTGGCCGAGGTGCGCCACGCCTTCAGCAAGTACGGCGGCAACATGGGCACCGAAGGCTCGGTGGCCTTCCAGTTCAAGCATTGCGGTCAGATCGTGCTGGCGCCCGGTGCCGACGAGGACAAGGTCATGGAAGTCGCGCTGGAAGCCGGTGCCGACGACGTGGTCACCGACGAGGACGGCGCCATCGAGGTGCTGACGGCGCCGGCGGCCTTCGAGACGGTCAAGAACGCGCTGGAAGCCGCCGGCTTCACGCCCGAGCTGGCCGAAGTGACCATGCGCGCCGAGAACACGGTCGAGCTCACGGGCGATGACGCCGAGCGCATGCAGAAACTGCTGGACGTCCTGGAAGACCTGGACGACGTGCAAAACGTGTACCACAACGGGGCGCTGTGAAATGAAGCCCCCCCGTTTGGATTTCTCACTGCGTGTAGAAATCCCATCCCCCCTCCAGGGGGCGCCGCGAGCGCCCGGGCAGAGCCCGTTGCGCCGCGTCTGCTGGCATGGCCTGCTCCGCGGCCTTCCGAGCAGCGGCTTGCGTGCCGGTTTCGTGTCTTGCGGATGGCGCGCCAGCGCCGTGGAAAACTGAGATGAAAGTTCTTGTGATCGGCGGCGGTGGCCGCGAGCACGCGCTGGCCTGGAAGCTGGCGCAATCGTCCCGCGTCACGCGCGTGTACGTGGCGCCCGGCAACGGCGGCACGGCGCTGGACGAGCGGCTCGTCAATGTGCCCATCACCGATGTGGTGGCGCTGCGCGAATGGGCGCAGAAGGAGCACATCGCACTGTCCGTGGTCGGCCCCGAGGGCCCGCTGGCGGCCGGTGTGGTGGACGAATTCCGCGCCCACGGCCTGCGCATCTTCGGCCCGACCAAGGCCGCGGCGCAGCTGGAGAGCTCCAAGGCCTTCTCCAAGGCCTTCATGCAGCGCCACGGCATTCCGACGGCCGAGTACCAGACCTTCAGCGATCCCAAGGAGGCCCATGCCTACGTGGACGCCAAGGGCGCGCCCATCGTGGTCAAGGCCGACGGCCTGGCGGCCGGCAAGGGCGTGGTCGTGGCCACCACGCTGGCCGAGGCGCACGAGGCCATCGACTTCATGCTGGTCGACAACCCCCTGGGCGTGGCGCACAACGAAGGCGGCGCGCGCGTGGTGATCGAAGAGTTCCTGCAGGGCGAGGAAGCCAGCTTCATCGTGCTGTGCGACGGCAAGAACGTGACAGCCATGGCCACCAGCCAGGACCACAAGCGCCTGCAGGACGGCGACCAGGGCCCCAACACGGGCGGCATGGGTGCCTATTCGCCCGCGCCCGTGGTCACGGCCGACGTGCACGCGCGCGCCATGCGCGAGATCATCCTGCCGACCATCCGCGGCATGGAGAAGGACGGCATCGCCTACACGGGCTTTCTGTACGCCGGGCTCATGATCGACGCCCAGGGCCGGCCCAAGACGCTGGAGTTCAACTGCCGCCTGGGCGACCCCGAGACCCAGCCGCTGCTGATGCGCCTGAAGTCGGACCTGTTCGAGGTGTTCTGGGCCGCCACCGAGCCCGGCCCGCACGGCAAGCTCGACCAGATCGAACTGGAATGGGACCGCCGCATCGCGCTGGGCGTGGTGCTGGCCGCGCACGGCTACCCGCTGACGCCGCGCAAGGGCGATGCCATCACCGGCCTGCCGGCCGCCGAGGCGGATGCCGTGGTCTTCCACGCCGGCACCCAGCGCGACGCCGACGGCACCGTGCGCGTGAGCGGCGGCCGCGTGCTGTGCGTGACCGTGCTGGCCGACAAGGTCAAGCTGGCCCAGCAGCGCGCCTACGAGGTCGTGCGGGCGATCAACTTTGACGGGATGCAGTACCGCCGCGACATCGGCCACCGCGCCGCGAGATGACGACCAGCGCCTCTGCGCATTTCGCAGCCTGGCTGCGTGGCCTGCAGGAGGAAATCTGCAGTGCCGTCGCCGCGGTGGACGGCGGCCGCTTCGTGACCGACCCCTGGACCAAGGGTGCCGACGAGGTGCTGCAGGGCGAGGGCGTCACGCGCATCCTGGAGAACGGCGCCGTGTTCGAGCGCGCCGGCTGCGGCTTCTCGCATGTGCGCGGCCCGAAGCTGCCGCCCTCGGCCACGCAACACCGGCCGCAACTCGCGGGTGCGCCGTTCGAAGCCATGGGCGTCTCGCTGGTGTTCCACCCGCGCAACCCCTACGCGCCCACCGTGCACATGAACGTGCGCATGATCTCGGCCGGCCACCCGGGCGAGCCGCCCGTGTGCTGGTTCGGCGGCGGCATGGACCTCACGCCCATCTACGGCTTCGAGGAGGACGCACGCCACTTCCACCAGGTCTGCCGCGACGCGCTGGCGCCCTATGGCGAGGACAAGTACCCGCGCTTCAAGCAGTGGTGCGACGCGTACTTCTTCCTCAAGCACCGGCAGGAGGCGCGCGGCATCGGCGGCGTGTTCTTCGACGATTTCTCCGAACTCGGCATGGAACGCAGCGCGGCCATGACCCGGGCCGTGGGCGCGGCCTTCCTGGGTGCCTACCTGCCGATCCTCGCGCGCCGCAAGGACATGGCCTGGGGCGAGCGCGAGCGCGCCTTCCAGCTCTACCGCCGCGGCCGCTACGTGGAGTTCAACCTGGTGTGGGACCGCGGCACGCACTTCGGCCTGCAGTCCGGCGGGCGCACCGAGTCCATCTTGCTGTCGATGCCGCCGCAGGCCGCCTGGTCCTACCGCCACACACCCGCGCCCGGCTCGGCCGAGGCGCAACTGACCGAGCACTTCCTGGTGCCGCGCGCTTGGGTCTGAGCCTTCCCACCATGCTGCGCGTCGGCGTCTATGGCGGTGCCTTCGACCCGCCGCACAACACCCACGTGGACCTGGTGCGCGCCGCCATGTCCCAGTGGCGGCTGGACCGCATGCACGTGCTGCCCACGGGCCAGCCCTGGCACCGTCCCACGCAGCCGACCGCTGCCGTGCACCGTCTGGCCATGGCCGAACTGGCGTTCGAGGGCATCCCGGGCGTGGTCGTGGACGCGCGCGAGACCGAGCGCAGCGGCCCCAGCTATACCGTGGACAGCCTGCGGGAACTGCAAATCGGCTATCCTCGCGCCCGGCTGCACCTCCTGATCGGTTCCGACCAGGCGCGTGCATTGACCAGTTGGCACGAGTGGCAGGAGATCGTGAAGCTGGCAACCCTGTGCGTCGCCGCCCGCGTGGACGACGCCGCGCCGCAGGGCCAGGTGCCCGACCTGGCATTGCCGGGCGCGACAATCGACTTCCTCCACACCCATCCGGTGGCGACCAGCGCCACCGACATACGCCAGCGCGTCGCGGCGGGCCAGGGCATCGCCCATCTGGTTCCGCCCGCCGTTGCAGGCTATATTGACCAACACCACCTCTACCGTACCGCTCGATGACCACTGGCCCCACCACGGAATCCGCCGCCAAGAAAGACACCCAGAAGCTGCAGAGGTCCATCATCGATGGCCTCGAAGACGTCAAGGCGCAGGACATCCAGGTCTTCAACACCGAGCACCTGTCCCCGCTGTTCGAGCGCGTGATCGTCGCCTCGGGCACTTCCAACCGCCAGACCCGTGCGCTGGCCGCCAGCGTGCGCGATGCGGTGCGCGAGGCCGGCTTCGCCAAGCCGCGCGTGGAAGGCGAGGACAACGGTGAATGGATCATCGTGGACTGCGGCCCGGCCGTGGTCCACATCATGCAGCCCAGCATCCGCCAGTACTACCACCTGGAAGAGCTGTGGGGCGACAAGCCGGTGCGCCTGAAGCTGGGTGCGCCCAAGCCCGCCGCACCGGCGAAGGCGGCCGACAAGGCGCCGGCCAAGAAGGTCGCCGCCAAGAAGACCGCGGCTGGCAAGACAGCTGCGAAGAAGGCCAGGCCCGAACCCGAATACGCACCCGAGCGTCCGGTGATCGCCGCGCCCGCCAGGAAGAAGGCGCCCGCGAAGAAGGCCGGTGCGCCGGCCCAGGCCGCCGCTCCCGCCAAGAAGGCCGTGGCCAAGAAGACGCCGGCGAAGACCGCCGTGAAGACCGTGGTCGTGGGCAAGCCTGCGGCGAAGAAGGCGGCGCCGGCCAAGAAGGCCGCTGCACGTCGCACTTGATTCGCCGCTGATCTACGCGTGAAGCTCGTCATCGTGGCCGTGGGCCTGCGCGTGCCCGACTGGGCGCAGACGGCCTACGACGACTACGCCAAGCGTTTCCCTGCCGAACTGCGCGTCGAACTGCGCGCCGTCAAGACCGAGCCGCGCGGCTCGCGCACCGTGGCCCAGATGCAGGCCGCCGAGCGCGAGCGCATCGAAACCGCCATCGCCTCGGCCGTCGGCCGCAATGCCCGCGTGGTCGCGCTCGACGAGCGCGGCACCGCGCTGACCACGCAGGCCCTGGCCACGCGGCTGTCGACCTGGCAGCTCGAAGGCGACGGCGTCGCCCTCGTGATCGGCGGGCCCGACGGCCTGGAGCCGGCCTTCCGCCAGGCTGCGCACGAGCGCATCCGCCTGTCGGACATGACCTTGCCGCACGCCATGGCGCGCGTGCTGCTGATCGAGCAGCTCTACCGCGCCTGGTCCATCAACGCCAACCACCCCTACCACCGCGAGTAGGGGCGCTGCCCCATGCCGGATTTCGTCTACCTCGCCTCGCAGAGCCCGCGCCGGCGCCAGTTGCTCGACCAGATCGGCGTGCGCCACGAACTGCTGCTGGCCGCGCCCGGCGAGGATGCCGAGGCGCTCGAGGCCGTGCGCGGCCGCGAGGCGCCGGCGCGCTACGTGCAGCGCGTGACGGCCCTGAAGCTCGATGCCGCCGTGGCGCGCCTGCGCACGCGCGGCCTGCCGGAGGCGCCCGTGCTGTGCGCCGACACCACGGTGGCGCTGGGTTCCACCATCCTCGGCAAGCCCGAGGATGCGGACGATGCGGCCCGCATGCTGGCCGCGCTGTCCGGCCAGGCCCACCGCGTGCTGACGGCCGTGGCCGTGCAGCACGGCGGCCAGAGGCTGCAGGCCCTGAGCGTGTCCGAGGTCTGTTTCGACAGCCTCACGCCCGCGCAGATCGCCGCCTACGTGGCCAGCGGCGAGCCGCTCGGCAAGGCCGGCGCCTATGCCGTGCAGGGCAGGGCGCAGGCCTTCATCCGCACCCTGCGCGGCAGCTACACGGGCATCATGGGCCTGCCCCTGTTCGAGACCGCGCAGCTGCTGCGCCAGGCGGGCGTCGATTGCTGAAACCCCGGCGCCGGACTTGTCCCGGCCGCCTGTGGATATTGCTGGGGACAGGCTTGGGAGGGGCTGGCGCACCACCAGCATCCATGCGGCCTGCCACAGGATTGCCCGGTTTTTGGGCAGCCGGCATGCTGTGGAAGATCGGCCACCGCAGCGCCCGGCGTGCCCTCTGCACCCGCTCGCACACTACACTCGCGCCACACCAGACCGACCCAGAACAAGGAGCCGCCGTGACCACCGCCAAGCCTGCCCGCACATCCGCCACCGCCAAGTCGAAAGCCGCCGCCCCCGCGCGCAAGGCAGCGGCCAAGCCCGCACAGGCCGAAGCCCTGTTGCCCAACATGACGCGCGACGCGCTGGGCGAAGTCACCGAGACGCTGGAATTCATGTGGTCCGCCACCCAGGCCGTGTTCGGCGAGAAGGCCAGGCCCGAGCATGCGATCTCGCTGCTGCCCTACGCGCTGGACGCGCTGGAGGTGCGCCGTCTGCTGGCCGAGGACGTGGCCAAGCAGGCCAAGCGCAAGCCCTGATACGCCTTGTCGATTTCGGCCCGCACCACGCGTCGTGGAGGCAGAGGGTCGTCCTCGGCTTGATTCAGGAGCACCGCATGTCCGCTTCCACCCACACCGTCCGTCTGCACCGTGTGCTGCGCGCGCCGCCCGAGCGCGTCTACCGCGCCTTCATCGAACCCGAGGCCATGGTCAAGTGGCTGCCGCCGCACGGCTTCACGGCCAAGGTGCATGCCATGGACGCGCGCGTGGGGGGCAGCCACCGCATGTCGTTCACGAACTTCACGACGGGCAGCAGCCACAGCTTCGGCGGCACCTACCTGGAACTGGTGCCCGGCGAACTGCTGCGCTACACCGACCGCTTCGACGATCCCAACCTGCCGGGCGAGATGCAGGTCACGGTGCGCCTGGCCAAGACCCTGGTGGGCACCGAAATGCACATCGAGCAGCAAGGCATTCCGGCCGTGATTCCGGCGGCCGCCTGCATGCTGGGCTGGCAGGAGTCGCTGACGCTGCTGGCGCAGCTGGTCGAACCCGAGATTCCCGACGGCGCATGACGGCGACCCGGCCGCGCCATGGACGCTGACACCGCGGTGGCGGCCCGCGTGCACGGCGGGCCGGACGCCGACGGCCCGGCCGCGAACGATTTCTCGACCAATGCCAACGCCTGCGGGCCATGCCCCGCAGCGCGCGCGGCCTTGCAGGCTGCCGATCCCACGCGCTATCCCGACCCCGGCTACGGCGCCTTGCGCGAGCAGCTGGCCGCCTTCCACGGCGTGGCGCCGGCGCGCGTGCTGGTGGCGGCCAGTGCCAGCGAATTCATCATGCGCATCAGCGCGGCCGTGGCCCGGCCGGGCGCCGCCGTGCGGGTGCCGGCCCATGCCTATGGCGACTATGCCTGGGCCGCGCGCGCGCAGCGGATGGCCGTGCACAGCACGGATGCGCCGGCGCAGCTGGTCTGGGCCTGCGAGCCCTCCTCGCCGCTGGGCCAGGCCCATGCCGGCCTGGCAGCGCAGCTGCAGGCCCTGGCGCCGCAAGTGCCGCTCGTGCTGGACTGCGCCTACGCGCCGCTGCGCCTGGCCGGCGCGGCATCGCTGGACGCCGCGCAGCGTGAGCAGGTCTGGCAGCTGTGGTCGCCCAACAAGGCGCTGGGCCTGACCGGCGTGCGCGCGGCCTACGCGATCGCGCCGCTGCGGGCCGACGCGCCGTTGCTCGCGCGGCTCGCGGAGCTGGCGCCGTCCTGGCCGCTGGGCGCGCACGGCGTGGCCATGCTGCAGGCCTGGACCGGCCGCGCGGCGCAGGACTGGCTGGCCGCCAGCCTGGCGCAGCTGCGCGCCTGGAAAACACGCCAGGCTGCGCTGTGCGCCGAGCTGGGCTGGCAGGTGCTGCACAGCGATGCCAACTTCTTCTGCGCCCGCCTGCCCGACGCGGCGCGCCCGGCAGAGGACCTGGCCCGGCTGCGCGCGGCTGGCGTGCAGTTGCGCGACTGCGCTTCCTTCGGCCTGGCCGGCCATGTGCGCCTGGCCGCGCTGGCACCCGCCCACCAGGATGCGCTGGCGCGGGCCTGGCCGCGGCGCTGAGCGCGTACGATCCAGACCCGGACAACAGAACAACGAGGAGCGGCCGCGCGCAGCCCCGCCGGCATCCGGCGGTCGCGCGCGCGCTCCACAGCAAGGAACGCATGCAGCAGGACATCCTGATCAACTGGTCGCCGCAGGAGACGCGCGTGGCCATCGTCGAACACGGCGCGGTGCAGGAGCTGCACCTGGAACGCACGCTGGAGCGGGGCCTGGTCGGCAACGTCTACATGGGCAAGGTGGTGCGCGTGCTGCCCGGCATGCAGTCCACCTTCATCGACATCGGCCTGGAGCGCGCCGCCTTCCTGCACGTGGCCGACCTGCTGCCCAGCGCGGCCGGCGTGCGTGGCGAGGGCGAGCCGGCGCAGGCGCGGCCCGGCGCGCATGGCCACGGCCAGGTGCCGATCGAACGCCAGGTCTTCGAGGGCCAGGCGATCATGGTGCAGGTCATCAAGGACCCGATCGGCACCAAGGGCGCGCGGCTGTCCACGCAGATCAGCATCGCCGGCCGGCTGCTGGTGTTCCTGCCGCAGGACGAGCATGTGGGCGTGTCGCAGAAGATCCCCGCAGCCCAGCGCGAGGACCTGCGGCGCCGGCTGCAGGCGCTGGTGGGCGATGCCGCCAGCGGCGGCGGTGGCGGCTTCATCCTGCGCACCAACGCCGAGGACGCGACCGATGCCGAGCTCGCCGAGGACATCGCCTACCTGCGCAAGGCGTGGGCGCGCACCAAGGCCGCCGCGCAGAAGCTGCCGCCGGCCTCGCTGCTGCACCAGGACCTGGACCTGCTGCAGCGCGTGTTGCGCGACCTCGTGACCGAGGAGACGCAGAGCATCCGGCTCGACTCGCGCGAGCAGTTCGACAAGCTGCAGGCCTTCGGCCGCGAGTTCATGCCGGCGGCCACGCAGAAGCTGCAGCACTACAAGGGCGAGCGGCCGATCTTCGACCTGTTCTCGATCGACGACGAGGTCGCCAAGGCCCTGGGCCGGCGCGTGGACCTCAAGTCCGGCGGTTACCTGATCATCGACCAGACCGAGGCCCTGACCACGGTGGACGTGAACACCGGCGGCTACGTGGGCGCGCGCAACTTCGACGACACCATCTTCAAGACCAACCTGGAGGCCGCCGGCGCCATCGCGCGCCAGCTGCGGCTGCGCAACCTGGGCGGCATCATCATCGTGGACTTCATCGACATGGTGCGCGACGAGCACCGCAGCGCCGTGCTGGCCGAGCTGCGCAAGCAGCTCGGGCGCGACCGTGTGAAGACCACCGCGAGCGGCTTCTCGCCACTGGGCCTGGTGGAGATGACGCGCAAGCGCACGCGCGAATCGCTGGCCCACATGCTGTGCGAGCCCTGTGCGATCTGCCGCGGCACCGGTGCCGTGAAGACCGCGCGCAGCGTGACCTACGACATCCTGCGAGAGATCCTGCGCGAGGCACGCCAGTTCAACCCACGCGAGTTCCGCGTCGTGGCCTCGCCCAAGGTGGTGGAGCTGTTCCTGGACGAGGAGAGCCAGCACCTGGCGGGCCTGTCGGACTTCATCGGCAAACCGATCTCGCTGCAGGCCGAAAGCGCGATGGGGCCGGAGCAGTACGACATCGTGCTCCTGTAGCACCGCCCCATCCCCGCTGCCGGCATGCCGCCACAGTCCCGCCACATTCGCTCGCGGGATCTCCCCACAATGGCGCAACGCGGGTCCTGCCGGCCCGTTTCGCAAGGGGAGGGCAGCGTGAATTTGTCAGTGATCGCGACCGGAGCGTCGGCGGAGCAGAGGGCCATGGGCGCCAGGGCGGCCGCCCACGTGCTGCGCAGCGCGGGCCTGAGCCCGGAGGCGGCCTACCGCGCCCATGAACAGCTGGTGCAGGCCACGCAAACGGCTGCCCCGGACACCAGCCCGGCCATGGTGCGCGCGGCGCGCGCCTGGCAGATCGCGGGCCGCGCGGCGATGGTGGCCTGCGGCGGCTTGGCCACGGCAGACTTCCGTCTGCTGCCAGGACCGTGAGGCGTCGCGGCCCCGCACCGGCGCCTGCCCCGCGTCCCACCAGCCGCATCCGGCGGGCATGGCGTGGCCGTTCGCTGCCATGGCGGCTCACGGCCGGATTCGTCGCCTTCGCCGCGGCGATCCTGGTGCTCGGCAGCCTGGCCTATCGGCAGGCCGAACGATGGAGCGAGCAAGCCGCGGTGGACAAGCTGCGTGCCACCGTGCAGCTCGGTGCCCGCAGCATGAACGCATGGCTGGCCGAACGCTTTGCCGATGCCGACGTGTTCTCCAGCAGTGCCAGCATGCAGCACGTGCTGCGCCATGCGATCGGCGACGGCGACAGCACGCACGAGGACGAAGAGATCCGCCATTCCCTCGAGTCGATCCGTCTGCGCTACGGCTACACCTCGGTCAGCATCGTCGACACCGAGCAGAAGCTGGCCGTCTACGCCGCCGGCGCCCGGCCGGACGCTGCGGACATCGCGCTGGCCGCCGGCGTGCTGGTGGGCGATGGCGCACGCTGGATCGACTTGCCGCCGACCGTCTCCGGCCACGCCTACCGCGCCGCGGTGGTGCGCCGCATGGCCGACGGTGGCCCGCTCGCACGCTTCGTGTTCTACCTCGAGGTGCAGCCCGTGCAGCTCGTGCGGGCGCTGGCCGAATCCGGCCCGCGGGTGTTCGACGGCAAAGGCATCCTGATGCGCGTGCAGGACGGCCGGCCCGTGCGTTTCGCCAGCGTCGACGGCCCTGCCGGCCCGGCGCTGGCGGTCTTGCACGATGGGGTTCCCGGCAGCATCGAACACCGCCTGCTCACTGCACCACAGTCCGTGGTGCAGGGGACCATGCGCAGCGGCGACCGTGCGATGGCCGTGCGCGAAGCGTTGTCGCTGCCGGGCTGGTACCTGGTCGGCGTGCTCGACGAGACGGAAATCCTGGCGGGCCTGCGCGAGCCGACCCGGCTGGCCGTGCTGGCCTATGGCGTGCTGTTGCTGCTGGGGGCGGCCGGCCTGGCGTTCTGGCTGCGTGCAGAACGCCGCCACCATTTCCGGCGGGAAGCCGAGATGGCCGCCTTCTACGACCAGATCCTGCGCCACGGCGACGCCTTGTTCGTGCTCAACGACTGGCGTGGCAAGGTCGTCGACGCGAGCGCCTCGGCGTTGACGGCCTTCCGTCTGGCGCGCGAGCAGATGATCGGCAGCGACGTGATGGCGCTGGCGCCCGACAGCGAGCGCGCGGCCGTCCTGCAGATGGTCGAGGGGATGCAGCCCGGTGACTCGCGCCGCTTCACGGGGCGGCGGCGCCGATCCGACGGCAGCACCTTCTTCGTCGAAGGCCGCGTGGGGCTGCTGGAGATCCAGGGCCGCCGCTACTTCCACAGCGTGGCCACGGACGTCACGCAGGCGCGCGAGCTGCAGGCCCGCATGCAGCAGGCGGCCAGCGTGTTCGAACTCGCGCCGGCGGCCATCGTCGTGTGCAACAAGGCGCTGCAGGTGGTTTCCGTGAACCCGGCGTTCACGGCCATCACGGGCTACGCGCCCGAAGAGGTGCTCGGTGTCCGGGTCGAGGCGCTCGCCACGGGCGCCTACCCTGAGAAGAACGCCTTGATGGTCGCGCAAGTGCTGCAGAACGACTTCTGGGAAGGCGAGCTGATGGGCCGCCGCAAGAACGGCCAGATCTATCCGCGCCACATGCTGGCTGCCGCGCACCGCGACGCGTCGGGGCAGGTCTACCAGTACGTCGGCATGTTCACCGACCTCACGGCCCTGCGCGAAGCGCAGACGCGGGCTGCGTTCCACGCCAACCACGACCAGCTCACGCAGCTGCCCAACCGGCGCTGTCTCGATGCCGCGCTGCCCGCCCTGGTCCGCGAAGCGGCCGAGCGGGACCGGAGCCTGACCGTGGTCATGCTCAACCTGGACCGCTTCAAGTCCATCAACGAATCGTTCGGACTGTCCGAAGGCGACAGGATGCTGATCGAGCTGGCGCGGCGGCTGCAGGCCTCGTTGCCGCCGGGCAGGCTGTACCACTTCGGCGCCGACGAATTCGTCGGACTGCTCGAAGGGCCGCCGGTCGGCCACGCGCTGACCATCAACCGCATGCTGGAGCTGGCGTGCGGCAAGCACACGGCGGGCCACCATGCCATCACGCCGTCGGTCAGCGTGGGCGTGGCCAGCTACCCCGAACTGTCGCAGGACGCCGAATCGCTGCTGCGCAATGCCAGCGCGGCCCTGACCACGGCCAAGGCCCGGGGCGGCAAGACCTGGCAGCTGTACGAACCGGCGATGAACGCCTCGGCGCACGACGACATGCTGCTGGCGGTGGAGCTGCAGTCGGCCATCGAGCACCGCCAGCTCGAACTGCACTACCAACCCCAGGCGCGCCTGGCGAACTGGTCCCTGACCGGCGTCGAGGCGCTGCTGCGCTGGAAGCATCCGCGGCGCGGCATGGTGCCGCCCGCGCGCTTCGTGCCCATCGCCGAAGCCTCGGGGCTCATCGTCGAGCTGAGCCAGTGGGTCCTGGAAGAGGCCTGCCGGGCCTGGGCCGCATGGCGCGACGCAGGTCTGCTGCCGCCTGCGGTCGCAGTCAACGTCTCGGCCCTGCAGTTCAGCCGCCCTGGCTTCGTCGAGCAGGTGGAGCGCACGATGGCGCGCTTCGATGTCGCACCGCACGGCCTCGTGCTGGAGCTCACGGAAAGCCTGATCATGGAGAGCTCCGAGGCCGCCATCACCACCATGCAGCGCCTGTCGGCGAGGGGCGTGCGCATCGCGCTGGACGACTTCGGCACGGGCTACTCCAGCCTGAGCTACCTCACGCGGTTCGCGCTGGACAAGCTCAAGATCGACCGCTCCTTCGTGCTGCCGATCGGAACGTCCAAGGGACAGGAGGCCGAGGCCATCGTGCAGTCGGTCGTCTCCATGGCCAAGGCCCTGCGGCTGCGCGTGGTCGCCGAAGGTGTGGAAACCGAAGAGCAGGCGAATTTCCTCAAGGACTGCGGCTGCGACGAGATGCAGGGCTACCTGTACGCCAGGCCGATGCCCGACGAGGGGCTGCGCGCCTTGCTGCAGACCACCTTGCCGCTGCGCAGCGCGGCCACCCCTTCCGGCCTGCAGCCGCTGTTCGACCGCGCGGCACCCTGAGCCCGCGCGGGCCGGGCCCCTCAGCGGCAGACCTGAAACGGGCCCCGGTCCAGGTGGAAGTGGTCGTGGTGGGCCTGGTTGTAGTCCGGCCCCAGCACGCCGCTGAACAAGCCGCACGCTCCGCGGTGGACCGCTTGCAGGAAGGCGGCGCTGCTGCCGCCATCGTCCCAGCCGCCCGCCACGCGGACCCGGCGCCCGTCCTCGAGGACGAAGGCCGCGACATCCAGGGCATTGGCCGTGGCGTGCTCGCTGCGCCGCCCGGCGCCGCTGCCGGCGATGTCGCGGCAGGCGTAGCTGCCCAGGTGCTCCAGCCGGCGCACCGGCATGCCGAAATGCCGTTGCGCTTCGGGTTGGACCACGTGGCGTTCCCAGAGCGCGGTGGCGGCCGCCGCTGTGCAGCGCAGCGTGAAGGGGCGGCCGATGTCCAGCGCGGTGCGCTGCACCTGGACGGCATCGCGCAGGCCGCAACCCGCGGCGTTGTCGCGGTCGGGCACCGGATGGAAGCGCCATGGCGTCTGTGCCAACAGCGCCATGCAGGCTTGTGGCTGGGTGGACAGGCGCTGCAGCTTGTAGCGCGTGAGCCAGTTCGGCGCGTCGGCGTAGCGCAGCGGCGCCCAGGGATTGTGTCGCTCTGGCAGGGACCACAGGCGCCCATGGGTCGCAGCGGCCAGCGCGGCGCCGAGCAGCACGCAGGCGAGCGGCCACCGCATCAGGGGCATCCGGTCGCACAGACGCTGCCGGCCATGCTCTCAACGCGCCGCGGCACGGTCCAGCGTCCTGCGTGCGGCGGCCAGGCCCTGGCGCGTCGACCAGTAGTCGTGCCAGGGATCCTGCTGCTGGAAGCTCAGGTACTCGCGCGCGGTGGCGATGGTCCACTGCGCGCCGTTGCGCAGCTCGGCCAGCTGCTCCCAGGCCACCGGCATGGACACGCCCAGGCCGGGGCGCGCACGCGCCGAGAACGCGGCCGCGGTGGTGGCACCGTGGCCGTTGCGCAGGTAGTCCACGAACAGCTTGCCCACGCGGTTGCTGGGCCCGCTCTTGGCAACGAAGCGTCCCGGAATCGTCCGCGCCAGATGCCGCACCACGGCCTGCGAGAAGTCCTTCACTGCGTCGTACTCCAGCCGCGGCGCCAGCGGCACCACCACGTGCAGGCCCTTGCCGCCGGAGGTCTTGAGCCAGCATTGCAGGCCGAGCTCCTGCAACAGGGCCCGCACGAGCAGGGCGGCCTCCTGCACCTGCTGCCATGGCGTGCCTTCGCCCGGGTCCAGGTCGAACACGATGCGGTCGGGCCTGGCGATGGTGCGCGCGCGTGCGTTCCAGGTGTGGAACTCGATCACGTTCATCTGCGCGCAGGCAAGCAGGGCCTGCGCCGTGGACACTTCCAGCAGCGGCGCATGCCCCGGCCACAGCCGCTCGGTCAGCTTGCGCACGTGCGGGATCGCGAGCTTGTCGTCGTGCTTCTGGAAGAACAGCTCGCCCTCGACGCCCGTGGGCCCGCGCACCAGCGATACCGGCCGGCCCTTCAGGTGGGGCAGGATCCACTCGGCCACGCTCTCGTAGTAGCGGACCAGGTCGACCTTGCGCAGGCCGCTGGACGTGTCGATCACGCGCTCCGGGTGGGTGAGCTTGGCGCGGCCGGCGCCGGTCCTGGGCGGCGGGTCGGCACCGAGCGGGCGCGGCCGCTCGCGCACGACCAGCGCTGCCGGCTTGTCGGTGCGCAGCCCGCGCCAGACCGCATGGCGCACCTTGCCGTCCGGCGTCCACTCGGAGAACGCCACCTCGACCACCACCTGCGGCTGCACCCAGCGCTCGCTGCCGGCCGCGCGGCGCGACCAGCGGCCGGGCAGGGCGTCCTCGGGGGCCACCGCGGGCCGGTCGGTCCGCAGGCCGACCAGCCTGGCGCGCAGCGCGCGCCCCGTCTCCGCGCCCCAGCCCGTCCCGACCGAGCCCGCGAAGCGCAGCGCCGTGCCTTCGTGGTAGCCCAGCAGCAGGCTGCCCACCTCGCCGGGCGCGCCGGCGCGCTCGGTGAACCCCACGACCACGAACTCCTGCCGGTGCTGGCACTTGAGCTTGAGCCAGCTCTCGCCGCGGCCGGGTGTATAGGCGGCGTCCGCGCGCTTGACCATCACGCCCTCCATGCCCATGCGGCAGGCGGCCTCCAGCAACTGCCCGGGCTGCACGTCGAAGGACTGGCTCAGGCGCACGGTGCCCCCGTCGCCGCGTGCCGCGAACCGCTGGCGCAGCACCTCGCGCCGGCTGGACAGCGGCAGTTCGCGCAGGTCCAGGCCGTCGAGGTAGGGCAGATCGAAGACGAACAGCACGATCTCGCCGGTGCTGGCCTTGTCGATGGCGTTCTGCAGGCGGTTGAAGTCCGGCAGCCCGGCATCGTTCAACACCACGATCTCGCCGTCCAGCCAGGCGCTGCCGAGCCCGAGGTCGGCGACGGCGCGCGCGATCGGCGCGAGCCTGTCGGTCCAGTCGTGCCCGTTGCGGGTGAACAGCCGCACCTGGCCCGGTGCGACGCGCGCCAGCAGCCGGTAGCCGTCGAACTTGGATTCGACGATCCAGTGGCCCGGGGGGACCGAGGACACGAGCGTGGCCAGTTGCGGCTGCAGCCGGGCGGGCAGGGGCGCGCGGCGGGCCTCGCGCAGGTCGACCGTGCCGGGTGGCGGCGGCGCGGGCCGCCGCACGCGCTGCGGCTCGCGCTCCTCGACCAGGCCGAGCGGCTGCGCGACCACGCTGTCCGGCAGCGCCGCGATGACGTCGTACTCCGTGCCCGGTCGGGCCCAGGCGTCGCCGCGCTTCTTGAAGAACAGCCACTGGTCCTGCGCCTGCGCGCCCGGCTTGGAGATGCGCACCAGCTCCCACAGGCCGGCCAGCTTCTGGCCATGCAGGTGAAAGACCAGCTTGCCCTGCGCCAGGCCCGCGCGGGCGTCGCCGACGGGTTCCCAGCTGCCATGGTCCCAGACGATCACCTTGCCGGCGCCGTACGCGCCTTTGGGGATGCTGCCTTCGAAACGGTTGTACGCGATGGGGTGGTCCTCGACATGGATCGCCATCTGCTTGGCGGCCGGGTCGTAGGACGGTCCCTTGGGCACGGCCCAGGACACCATGACGCCATCGAGCTCCAGGCGCAGGTCGTAGTGCAGGCGCGATGCCCAGTGTTTCTGGATCACGAAGGCCAGTGCTGCGCCCGCGGCGCCGCTGCGGCCGGGCACCGTGCCGGCGGGCTCGGCCGTCCTCGAAAAGTCGCGCTTGGCGTGGTAGCGGGCGAGCGGCGCAGCGGCATCGGCAGCGCGCTCCGGCGCGCTCTGGCGGCGGGCCGCGGTGCGTGCGGGCCGCTTGGCCTTGGCGAGACCGAGTTCCGCCCAGACCGGGGCGTGGTCGCTGGCGCCCTCCCTGCCGCGCTCGTCCCGGTCCACCCCGGCGTCGCGCAGCACCAGGGACGCGCCCACCAGGATGTGGTCGATGCGCAGCCCCGCATCGCGCTCCCAGCGCTTGCGGCGGTAGTCCCAGAACGTGAACTGGCGGCCACCCGGATGCATGCGGTCCACCGCGTCGGTCCAGCCCTGGGCCAGCACGGCCGCAAAGCGTTCGCGCGCCTCGGGCCGCAGCAGCGCGTTGTCGCGCCAGGTGTCGGGCTTGTAGATGTCGGCATCGGTGGGCACCACGTTCCAGTCGCCCATCAGCACCACGGGCTGCCCCGAGTCCCACAGGGCTTGCGTGCGCGCCTGCAGGCGCGCGAACCAGCGCAGCTTGCGGTCGAACTTGGGCCCCGGCTGCGGGTTGCCATTGGGCAGGTACAGGCAGGCGAACAGCACGCCGTGGATGGCCGCTTCGACATAGCGGGCCTCCTTGTCCGTCGGGTCGCCCGGCAATGCGTTCAGCACCGGCAGCGGCTCGGCCCCGCGCGCCAGCAGCGCGACCCCGTTCCAGCTGCGCTGGCCGACCACCAGGCTGTGGTAGCCGGCGGCCGTCAAGGCCTGGGTCGGGTAGTCCGCGGTCGTCGTCTTGAGTTCCTGCAGGGCCAGCACGTCGGGCTGCGCACGGGCGAGCCAGTCCAGCAGCAGCTCCAGCCGCTTGCGGACGTTGTTGATGTTCCAGCTGGCGACGCGCATGCGTGCAGGCGGGCGCGCGCTTGCGCGGCCTGCGGCCGTCAGCGGCGCGGGCCGGCTGCCGCCGTCCTGGCGCTCTGCCTGGCCTTGAACTGCTTCCACAGGAAGCCGGCCACGGCCATGAGGATCATCTTGCGCATGTTGTGCTCCCGTCGCTGTCTTGGGTGGTTGGTCCGCAAGCCTGCCCGTCCCGCGCGGGCCACCGTGTAGGCTGGTGGTGGCAACTCGTGTCGGCGGCGGCGGCGTCCCGGCGCAGCCGCGGCTGCCGATGCGCTAGGCTCGCACAACGCTGCAACACCCCCGGCAGAGGCAAGCGTGCCGCTGCGGGGACATGGCGGGCACGGAAGCGTGATGGCAAACCTGGGTTGGCAACGCACAGTGGCGGGAAGGGATGGCCTGTGGCGCACGCCTGCGGCGCATCTGGCGCTGGCGCTGCTGGCGGCCGGCTTGGCCGCGTGCTCGCTCGCGGGCTGGTGGCTGGACCGGCCGATCCTGACCACGCTGGTGCCTGGCCGGCCGGCGCTCTCGCCCATGACCGCCGTGCTCATGCTGGTGGCCTGCGCGGCGGCCTGCGCACTGCGGCGACGGCCGCCGGCCGCTGCCGCCCTGGCCGGCGTGCAGGCGGCATGCGGTGCAGGCATCGTGCTGGCGCACCTGGCCGACATCCCGCTCACGAGCGGCCTGCGGCTGCCGTGGTGGTCCTCGGCGCTGACGGGTGCGCTGTTCGCGCTGTCCGGCCTGGCGAGCCTGTTGCTGGCCCTGGGGCGGCTGGCCTGCGGTCAGATGCTGGCCTGCGCCGTGCTGCTGTTCACCGGGCTGGTGGGCCTGGGCCATGCGTTTCCCGGGGCCGATCTGTACGCCTTCATGCCGGGGACCGGCGTGGCCTTGCCGACGGTGCTGGCATTCGGTGCCCTGTCGGCCAGCCTGCTGCTGGCCCGCCCGCACGGCGGGGTCGTCGGCGCGCTGACGTCGCGCAACACGGTCGGGCGCTTCGGCAGGCTGCTGCTGCTCGCCGGCGCAGCTTGCGTGCTGTTGGTGGCGGCCCTGGTCATCGTGGCCCGGCGCGTCGCGGCCTTCGATGCGGAAACCGCTGTACTGCTGGTCGCCTGGAGTGCCGTGGCGGTGCTGTGGGGCATGCTGTGGGCCCTCGCGGTGGCGGTGCAGCGCGCCGAACTGGCGCGCGTGCAGGCGGAGCGCGAACGCGACGAGATGCGCCAGCTCGTGGCGGCCGCCGTCACGCACGACCTGCGCAGCCCCTTGCAGACGGCGGTGGTCTCGGCCTCGCTGCTGCAGCGGCTCGTGACCGGGCCGCAGGCCGAGGCGGCGCTGGCGCGCTTGCAGCGCAGCAACCGCAGACTGGACCGCCTGCTGCGCTCCTTGTTGGACACCTTGTCGCTCGACGCGGGGCGGCCGCTGCGGCTGCAGGCGTGCTTCGTGGAATGCCAGGCGCTGCTGGCCGAAGTGGTCACCGAGAACGAGGCCGCCCTGGGTGCGCGCGTGGCCTGGGAAGGTTCGGCCAGCGGCTGGTGGGACCGCGACGCGCTGTTCCGCGTCGTCGAGAACCTGTTGCTCAATGCCGTCAAGTACGGCGCGCCCGCCAGTCCGATCTGGTGCCGCCTCGCCACCACTGCCGACGGCAGCACCGTGCTGACCGTGGAGAACCTCGGCACGCCGATCGCCCCGTCCGACCGCGAGGCGATCTTCCGTCCCTTCGCGCGCGGCCAGGGCACGGCGCACAAGGGCTGGGGCATCGGCCTGGCGTTCGCGCATGCGGTGGCGCTGGCGCATGGCGGCGCGCTGCGGCTCGTCCGCTCGGATGCGCAGGCCACCGTGTTCGCACTCGAGCTGCCCGCGGACGCACGCGCCAAGCTCGCGTCGAAATAACCGCCTGCGCTCCTAGTGTGCCGGGCCGAAGCCGAAGTACCGGCCGCGCGCGGGCGCGCCGGCCAGGCCGTCCGCGGCGGGGCGCTGGTGCCCGCGCGGCGCGGGCGATGCCCAC
>NZ_BMYK01000020.1 GCF_014652235.1 Pseudorhodoferax aquiterrae | reverse complement strand
CACCAGGATCATCCGATCCGGACGGCTGATCACTGCACTTCAAGCACTGCGATCAGCGAAGCCCACGACTATACACCATGCGCAACCAATGTGCGCAACTTTTTGACGCTTGCTCAAACCAGCCGCTCGACCCGCCGTTTGCGCCACACCCACTGGAAGTAGGCGGCGTTCAGCGCCAGCATGGCCGCGAAGGTGACGGGATAGCCGATCCAGACCCCTTGCAGGCCAAGCGGCCCGGACAGCCCGTAGGCCACGGGCAGCTCGACGCAAGCAATGCTGCCCACGCCGATCAGCATGGGCACCATGATCGTGCCGGAGGCGCGCATCACGCCGCCCAGCACGCTGGCCCAGCCGTACAGAAGCAGGCTCCAGAGCAGGATGTGCAACAGCGACTGCGCCAGCGCGATGACGGCGGGCTGCGTGATGAACAGGGCCAACAGGCGGGCTGACAGCGCGTAGCCCAGCAGTACCAGCGCGCCCGTGACGACGAGGTTGAGCACGAGCGCCGTGCGCGTGATCGCACCCAGGCGATCGGCTCGGTCCGCGCCGATGGCCTGGGCGCTGAGGATGGAGGCCGTGATCGCGATCGACATGGCAGGGAACTGCACGTAGTTGACGATCTGGTTCACGGCGCCGTAGGCCGCCACGGCGTCCGGGCCATGGCCGTTCACGAGCGCCAGCAGCACGATCTCGGCCAGCGAGACCACGATCATCTGCACGCCGGCCGGCATGCCGATCCGCAGCATGAGCCGCAGCGTGGCAGCGTCCGGCCGCATCGCACGCAGGAGCGGCATGCCGAGCGCCAGCGGGTGCTGGCGTCGACGCAGGTACCACGCCAACCAGGCCAGTGCGCCAACATAGGAGGCCACCGTGGCCACGGCAGCGCTGACCAGGCCCAGCTGCGGCAGGCCGCCCCAGCCGCGGATCAGCGCAGGCGTCAGCACGCAGGAGAGCAGGGTCGACAGCAGCATGGCCACCATGGGCGAGAAGGTGTCGCCCACACCGCGCAGCAGCTGCGAGAACAGGATGAACAGCAAGAGGCCCGGCATGGCCAGCATCAGCGTGCGCGCATAGAGCACGGCATCGGCCAGCACCTCGGGCGGCGTGTGCAATGCGCGCAACGCAGGCTCGGCGAACACGCCGCCCAGCATGGCCGCAAGCAGACCGACGACCAGGCCCGCCAGGACTGCGTTGCCGGCGATGTGGCGCACCTTGTGCGGCTCCCGTGCACCCCAGGCCTGACCGATCAAGATGGATCCGCCTGCGCCGATGCCGATCACGAGCGACACCAGGAAGAACACGACCGGGAACATGCCGGCCGTGGCCGCCAGCGCATGCGTGCCCAGCATCTGGCCCACGAAGATGCCGTTGAGGGTGCCCTGCAGGCCTTGCAGCACGTTGCCCAGGACCATGGGCCCGAAGAACACGAGGAACACGCGCCAGAGCGGGCGCGGATCGGCAGAAGATGTCGGTGCAACCATGGCCGTCAATCCTGCGGCGCGCCGAAGGCGCCTTCGGAAAGCCGCCTGCCATGGGCCAGCACATCGGCCGGCCAGCCTGCAGTGGCAGCGTCGAAGCCGGCCCGGTCGCCGCGGAACAGCGCACGCAGCGCTTCCTCGTAGCCTGGCAGGTCGCCAGCGATGGCGCGCAGGAACTGGTAGCAGCGCTCCTGCGCGGCACGCACTGCGTCCTGTGCCGCGAGGCTGCGGCGCGCCTCGTGCACGAGCTTGCGCAGCGCAACCGATGCGCCGCCGGGTTGCAGCGCGAGCCATTCCCAGTGCTGGGGCAACAGCGTCACCTCACGCGCGACCACGCCGAGCCGCGGCCGACCGGGCGGCGGCGGTGGCGCAGCGGCACCGGTGGCCGCCGCAGGAGGGGATTGGCGCAGGTCCAGCTCGACCGGTGCGCCGCTCGCGTCGTCGAAGGCGAGCAGTGGCGCACTGCCCGCGGTCGGCGCAGCCAGCGCGCGCCGGGCCGCGCGCGTGACCGCGGCGCGCGTGCCCTGCCCGATGCGGCGGTGGCCCAGAAAGGCCGTGACCAGGGGCTCGGCCGGCTCGTGAGGTAGGGGATCGGATGCCATTCCGAGATATTATCCGGGTAAAAACAATCCGTCAATTACACCCGGGTAAAACAAAGCACGCTCAGATCGCTTCCTCAAAACGCAGCACCAACGCCAGTCGCCGGCCCGAGCGCACGCGCGCGATGCCGTGCCGCAGCTGCACGGTGTAGTCGCCGCGGGTGCCGGCATGGGGACGCTCGGCCACGGCGAACAGTGCGATGTCGCTGCGGCGCAGCGGCAGCACCGTGGGCCGCGATTGCATGCGCGGGCGTTGCTCGATCAGCACCAGGGCGCCGCCCGTGAAGTCTTCGCCGGGCGTACTGAGTAGGATGCCCGCTTGCAAGGGGAAGGCCTGCGGCGCCTCGCTTCCGTGTTGCAGCGGCAGGTCTTCGCCGGCCCGCAGGCAATGCGGCCGCGGCTCCTCGCCCCGTACCAGTGCAGCGGGATGGCGCAACGAACGCCCCAGGCGTGCGTGCCAAGCGTTGGCGATCGGCACCAGCTGGGCGTAGAGCGCCGCTTGCAGCGCACCGACCCAGCCGGGCCAGGGGCCGGGCCGCTCGCACATCGCAGCCAGGGCCTCAACCTGCGCCGTGTGCAGCAGGCCCGGCAGCACCGCCCAGCCCTCGGCATCCAGTTGCGCAGCGATGTCCGCCCAGTCCAGGCCCGCGACGCGCGCGCGCAGTGCGTCAAGCACCTTCTGCCTCGCGCAACAACAGCGCGCGCTTGCGTTCCACACCCCAGCGGTAGCCCGAGAGCTCGCCGCTGTGCCGCACCACGCGGTGGCAGGGGATCGCGACCGCGAGCCGGTTCGCACCGCAGGCCTGGGCCACGGCACGCACGGCCTTGGGCTGGCCGATGCGCGCGGCCACCTCGGCGTAGCTGGCCGTGGCGCCCGGCGGGATCTCGCGCAGCGCCTGCCACACCCGCTCCTGGAAGGCCGTGCCCTGCACGTCCAGCGGCAGGTTCAGGCCCAGCGCCGGCGCCTCGACGAAGCCCACGACCTGGGCCACGAGCTGCTCGAACCCGGCATCGCCGCCGATCAGTTGCGCCTTGGGAAACTGGTCTTGCAGGTCGCGCACGAGCTGGTCGGCATCGTCGCCGAGCAAGATGGCGCAGATGCCCCGCTGGCTCTGCGCGACCAGGATCGCGCCCAGCGTGCACTGGCCCACCGCGAAGCGGATGCGCATGTTGGGACCGCCGGCCCGGTAGTCGCGCGCATGCATGCCCAGCAGCGCCTGCGAGGCCGCGTAGAAGCGGCTGTTGGAGTTGAACCCGGCCCCGTAGATGGCCTGCGTGACCGAGGCCTCGCCCTGGCCAAGCTCCTCGCGCAGGCGCCGTGCGCGAAAGGCGCACGCATAGGCCTTGGGCGTGAGCCCGGTCTCGGCCTTGAACACGCGATGGAAGTGGAAGGAACTCATGCCCGCTTCGCCCGCCAGCGCGTCCAGCGACGGCGGCAGTTCCGATGCTTCGATGCTGCGGCAGGCCCGGGCGATGAGGGCAGCGCGCTGCGCAGCCAGCGCGCTGCGGTCGGCCGCCGCGCGGCGGCTGGCGCGGTAGCCCGCGGCCTCAGCCGCCTGGGCGCTGGCGAAGAACTCCACGTTCTCGCGCCGCGGCAGCCTTGCCGCGGCGCTGGGCCGGCAGAACACGCCGGTGGTTTTCACGCCGTAGACGAAACTGCCATCGGCGCGTGCGTCGCGCGCCTGCACGGCGGCCCAGCGCGCGTCGTCGTCGGCATAGGCGTTGTGGATGGTGGTCTCCATGGTGCTCTCCTGTAAGCCTCCAGTGTCCGGCGCAGTTCCAGCGCAAGCACTCCGGTTCTTGCGGCGCAATTTCAGGTGGCGTCGTGGAAGATCAGGCCGACCGTGTGGCGCCGGCCGGCCAGCAGCCGGCTCACGCCATGGCGCATCGCGAGGCGGCGCACGCGGCCCGTGGGCCCCGCCGCAGGCCGCTCGTGCACGGCGAACACCACGCCATCGCCCTGCGCCAGCGGCACCACATGGGCGCGCTGCTCGCCCGGCCGGCTCTCGGTCATCACGAACTCGCCGCCCGTGAAATCCACACCGGGCCGCGACAGCAGGATCGCCACCTGCAGCGGGAACACATGCTCGCCGTAGAGGTCCTGGTGCAGGCAGTTGTAGTCGCCAGCACCGTACTGCAGGATCAGCGGCGTGGGCCGCGTCTGGCCGGCGCGGTGGCAGCGCGCGAGGAAGGCGTCCAGCGTCGCGGGGTAGCAAAGCGGCTTGCCGAGCCACTGGTTCCAGCGGTTCGCGATGGGCACAAGCTGCGGGTACAGGGCCTGGCGCAGTTGCGCGACCAGAGGCGGCAGCGGGTAGGCGAAGTAGCGGTATTCACCGCGGCCGAAGCCGTGGCGCGCCATCACCACGGTGCTGCGGTACAGCGCGTCCTGCGGGTACAACGCGGCCAGGGCCGCGCACTGCGCGGGCGCCAGCAGGCCGGGCAACACGGCATGGCCTTCGGCGTCGAGCGCGGCCGCCAGATCGGTGGCCGGTTCGTCCAGAAACGAGGTCTGCATGTCTGCAACTCTAGGGCAGCCGGCAGGCCACTGCACCCCGCTCCTTGCGCCCGAATTCAGGCGCTACATGGCCGCGCGCACGCGCTCGAACACCTTCCAGAAGGCCTGGGCCTGCGTGGTCGCGAAGTTGATGCGCATCAGCGTGCCGGGCTTGCGGCCGGCGTGGAACAGCGCGCCGGGCGCCAGCAGGTAGCCCTCGTCGAGCATGCGCAGCGACAGCGCCTCGGTGTCCACGCCTGTGTCGACCCAGCCGAACAGCCCGGCTGGCTCGCTGACGAAGCGGCAGCCCGCTGCGCGCGCGAGCTTGACGCTGCGCGCGCGGGCCTGGTCCAGCCGCGTGCGCACGCGCTGCGCATGGCGGCGCAGCTGGCCCTGCGCGATGCACCAGGCCATGGCCTGCTCCAGCAGCGCAGGCGTGGTCAGCGTCGCCAGCAGCTTGGTGTCCAGGAAGCGCTCGACCAGCGCGGCCGGCGCCGCCAGGTAGCCCACACGCCAGCCCGGGGCCAGGATCTTGGCGAAACCGCTCACGTAGATCGTGCGGGCCAGGCCGTCCAGCGCGCACAGCCGCGTGGCGTGGTCGGGCGCCAGGTGGCTGTAGGTGTCGTCCTCGACGATGTGGAAACCATGCGCATTGGCCAGCGTCAGCACGCGGTGCGCGCTGCCGGGCGACAGGCAGTGGCCCGTGGGGTTGTGCAGCACGCTCACGCTCACGAACAGCTTGGGCGCATGGGCCTCGCAGTAGCGCGCCATGACTTCCAGGTCCGGCCCGTCGGCGCCGCGCGGCACCGGCAGGATCACGGCGCCCAGCGCCTGCAGGCGCGCGAATTCGATGGCCCAGCCCGGCTCCTCCACCATCACATGGTCACCTGCGCGCAGCAGCGTGCGGCTCACGATGTCCAGCGCATGCGTGGCGCCCACCGTGGTCACGATCTGTTCGGGCGCGGCCGGCACGTTGAGGCCGGCAAGCTTGTGCGAGAGCGCGCGGCGCAGCGCCGGGTCGCCGGCCGGCTCGCCGTATTGCAGTGACAAAGCCTTCAGGCCTTGCCCCACCGTGGCACGGCGCACGGCGGCGGCCACGATGTCACTGGCCAGCCAATCGGGCGGGAACACGCCGATGCCGGGCTGCGGCTGCTCGCTGCTGTGGAACATGCCGCGCATGAGCGCCGCCGCGTCCACGGGCGGCCGCACGGCGCCTGCGGGCTGCGCGGCTGCGCCCGACAGCGGCGCCACGCGCTGCTCGCGCACGAAGAAGCCGCGGTTGCGCCGCGCCTCCACCAGCCCCTGGGCCAGCAGCCGGTCGTAGGCCGCCACCACGGTGGCCGGGCTCACGCCATGCTGCTCGGCACACTGGCGCACCGAAGGCAGGCGCGTGCCGGCGGCCAGCAGCCGGTCGCCGATGCGCTCGGCGAAATGGGCGGCCAGCTGTTCGGTCAGCGACTGCGAGGCGGTGCGCGTGAGCATGGAAGGTATCCTGATGTATCGGCCTGTCGGGCAATACAGCAGGGCCGAGAGCAGCACAAACTGTATTGGTAGTGTGTTGGTTCGAACTATAGAGTCTGTATCTCCATGAACGCAAGCGAACTGAGTGCCCTGCTGCTGCTGGCCACGGCGATGAGTTTCTCGCCCGGGCCCAACACCACGCTGTCGTCGGCGCTGGCGGCCAACCACGGCCTGCGCCATGCCATGCCCTTCATCTGGGCCGTGCCGGCCGGCTGGGGCCTGGTGCTGCTGCTCAGCACGGCCGGCGTCGGTGCGCTCGTGCTGGCCCAGCCGGCGCTGGCGCTGGGGATCAAGCTGTTCGGCGTGGCCTACCTGTTGTGGCTGGCATTCAAGCTCGCCCGCAGCGCCCGGCTCGGCGAGGCCGATGCGCGCCGGCTGAACGTGGGCTTCGTGCAAGGCATCGCACTGCAGTTCGTGAACATCAAGGCCTGGATGCTGGCGCTGGCCATCGTCGCCGGCTGGATCGCAGGCCGCGAGGACCTGCTGCCCCGGCTGGCCGTCGTGCTGCCGCTGATGCTGTGCTTCGCCTTCTTCAGCAACCTGAGCTACGCGCTGATGGGCGCGCTGCTGCGGCAGTGGCTGGCGCAGGGCCGGCGGCTGCTGTGGTTCAACCGGCTGATGGCGGCGGTGCTGGTGCTCACCGCCGTCTGGATGCTGCAGGCGAAGGCAAGCGCGTGACCACGCGCGACGAAAACCTCGGGCTGTGGCTCGGCGTGCTCGGCGTGGCACTGTTCGCGGTCACCCTGCCCATGACCCGCTTGGCCACGGGCACGGCCGCCGCACCGCAGCTCTCGCCCTGGTTCGTCACACTGGGCCGCGCCGCGCTGGCCGGCGGCCTGTCGGTGCTGTTCCTGCTGGCCACGCGCTCGCCGCTGCCAGCGCGCCGGCACCTGGGGCCGCTGGCCATGGCCGTGCTCGGCAACGTGGTCGGTTACCCGCTGCTGCTCGCCTATGCGCTGCGCGTGGTCACGGCCAGCCATGCGGCCGTGGTCACGGCGCTGCTGCCGCTGGCCACGGCGGCCGTCGCGGCGGCGGTCATGCGCCAGCGGGCCGCGCTCGGCTTCTGGCTCTGCGCTGCGGCCGGCAGCGCGCTGGTGGTGGCGTTCTCGGTGCTGCGCGCGGCGCAGCACGGCGGCGGTTTCGGCTTCGAATGGGCCGACCTGCTGCTGGTGGGCGCCGTCGTCGCGGCCTCGCTGGGCTATGTGTACGGCGCCAAGGTCACCCCCGAGCTCGGCGCCGAGCGCGTGATCTGTTGGGTCTGCGTGCTGGCCCTGCCGCTCACGCTGCCGGCCATGCTCTGGCTGTGGCCCGCCACGCCCGTGGCGCCCAGCGCCTGGGCCGGCTTCGTCTACGTGGGCGTGTTCTCGATGTGGATCGGCTTCTTCGCCTGGTACCGCGGCCTGGCCCTGGGCGGCGCGCTGCGTGTGAGCCAGACCCAGCTGCTGCAACCCTTCCTGTCCATCCTGGCCGCGGTGCCGCTGCTGGGCGAGACGCTGGACACCGTCACGCTGGGATTCGCCGCGGCCGTGGTCGCCACCGTCGTCCTGGGCAAGAATCTCGCCCGCAACCCTTCCACAGCAACAACCAAGACCGCCTCAAGGAGCACATGATGTCCTGGACCCTGGCCGCACGCGCCGAAAAGATGAACCCCTCGGTGATCCGTGAAATCCTCAAGGTCACCGAGAAGCCCGGCATCATCAGCTTCGCCGGGGGGCTGCCCTCGCCCAAGACCTTCCCGGTGGCAGAGTTCCGCGCCGCCTGCGAGAAGGTGCTGACCGAGGACGGCACCGGCGCGCTGCAGTATGCCGCCAGCGAAGGCTACGGCCCGCTGCGCGAGATGGTGGCGGCCAACCTGCCCTGGAAGGTCGCGCCCTCGCAGGTGCTGATCACCACGGGCTCGCAGCAGGGGCTGGACCTGATCGCCAAGATCCTGCTCGACAAGGGCAGCCGCATGCTCGTGGAAACGCCGACCTACCTGGGCGCGCTGCAGGCCTTCACGCCCATGGAGCCGGTGGCCGTGGCGGTGGCCAGCGACGACGAAGGCGTGCGT
This sequence comes from Pseudorhodoferax aquiterrae, assembly GCF_014652235.1. Classification (GTDB taxonomy): domain Bacteria; phylum Pseudomonadota; class Gammaproteobacteria; order Burkholderiales; family Burkholderiaceae_C; genus Pseudorhodoferax; species Pseudorhodoferax aquiterrae. The sequence continues at coordinate 114,246 of NZ_BMYK01000020.1, read as the reverse complement.
GCCGACGACCTGGCAGCCAAGGCCGGCCAGGGTGCCGACCGCGCGCGCTTCGCCTACCTGCTGCCCAACTTCCAGAACCCCACGGGCCGCACCATGAGCGAGGCGCGCCGCGCCGCCGTGGTGGCCGCGGCCGACCAGGCCGGCGTGCCGCTGCTGGAAGACAACCCCTACGGCGACCTGTGGTTCGAGCAGGCCCCGCCGGCGCCCTTGAGCGCGCGCAATCCCGAGGGCTGTGTCTACCTGGGCTCCTTCTCCAAGGTGCTGGCGCCGGGTCTGCGCCTGGGCTTCATGGTGGCGCCGCCCGCGCTCTACCCCAAGCTGCTGCAGGCCAAGCAGGCGGCCGACCTGCACAGCCCCAGCTTCAACCAGCGCATGGTGGCCCAGGTCATGCAGGACGGCTTCCTGCAACGCCATGTGCCGACCATCCGTGCGCTGTACAAGAGCCAGCGCGACCACATGCTGGCCGCGCTGGAACGCGAGATGCCCGAAGGCGTGCAGTGGAGCCGCCCGGTGGGCGGCATGTTCCTGTGGTTGCGCCTGCCGGCCGGCCTGGACACCGTGCCGCTGCTGCCGCGCGCCGTGGAGCGCAACGTGGCCTTCGTGCCCGGCGCGGCCTTCTACGCCGAGGCGCCCGAGAGCAACACCATGCGCCTGTCCTTCGTGACGGCCAGCACGAGCCAGATCGACATCGGCATCGCGGCCCTGGCGCAGACCATCCGCGAAGCCATGGAGACCCAGCGCAGCGCCCGGTCGGCCGCGGCGGTCCAGCTATGACGCTCCACATCTGGGGCCGCATGAGCTCCATCAACGTGCGCAAGGTGGTCTTCACCGTGCAGGAGCTGGGCCTGTCGGCCCAGCGCACCGACGCAGGCGGCCACTTCGGGCTGGTGACCGAGCCCGACTACCGCAGCAAGAACCCCAACGGCATGGTGCCGCTACTCGAGGACGGCGAGGCCACGCTGTGGGAATCCAACGTGATCGTGCGCTACCTCTGCGCGCGCCACGCCATGGGCACGCTGTATCCCGAGCCGCTGGCCGCACGCTTTACGGCCGAGATGTGGATGGACTGGCAGCAGACCACACTGAACCCGGCCGGCCGCAACGCCTTCCTGCAGCTCGTGCGCACGCCGGCCGAGCAGCGCGACGATGCGCTGATCGCGCAGTCCGTGGCCGAGACCGAGCCGCTGCTCGACCTGCTGGACGCCGAGCTCGCGCGCCGCCCCTACCTGGCCGGCGAGGACTTCACGATGGCCGACATCCCCGTCGCCTGCGAGATCCACCGCTGGTATGCCCTGCCCCTGGCGCGCACGCCGCGCCCCCACCTCGACCGCTGGTACCAGGCCTTGTGCGACCGGCCCGGCGCCGTCGGCGTGCTCGACATGAGCCTTTCGTGAGTCTCCGATGAGCCATTCGTCCCGCCCTTTCCGCCAGGTCGACGTCTTCACCGACCAGCCCTACTACGGCAACCCACTGGCCGTGGTGCTCGACGGCCACGGCCTGACCGACGCGCAGATGCAGCGATTCGCGCAGTGGACCAACCTGTCGGAAACCACCTTCGTGCTGCCGGCCACCGAGCCCGGTGCCGACTACCGGCTGCGCATCTTCACGCCGGGCGGCGAACTGCCTTTCGCGGGCCATCCCACGCTGGGCAGCTGCCACGCCTGGCTGGCCGCGGGCGGCCGACCTCGCAACGGCGAGACCATCGTGCAGCAGTGCGGCGCGGGCCTGGTGCGCATCCGGCGCGAGGGCGAGCGCCTGGCCTTCGCGGCACCGGCCCTCAAGCGCAGCGCGCCCCGCCCGACCGAGCTGGCCCAGGTGGCTTCGGCCTTGGGCTTGAAGGCCGCGCAGATCGTCAGCAGCCAGATGCTGGACAACGGCCCGGTCTGGTTCACGCTGCTGCTGGACGACCCGAGCACGGTGCTGCGCCTGCAGCCCGACCATGCCGTGCTCAAGGCGCTGGGCCACAAGGTCGGCGTGGCCGCGCTGGACGGCGCGGCCGCCACGCCGCTGATCGCACGCGGCAACCGCGAAGCGCGCGCCTTCGGCAGCTCCGCGCCGGCAGCGGCACCCGCGCCGGCCCTGGTGGTGCGCGCATTCGCGGCGGCCGCCGGCATCCCCGAAGACCCCGTGACCGGCAGCCTCAACGCGAGCCTCGCGCAATGGCTGATCGCCGACGAGCACATCGCCGCGCCCTACCTGGCCACGCAGGGCGCCTGCCTGGGGCGCGACGGCATGGTGCACATCGCGCGCGACGGCGCGGGACAGGTCTGGGTGGGCGGGCACTCCGTCGTGTGCATCGAAGGCACTGTCACGCTATGACCGCCGCCCTGCCCACGCTGGCCGAGATCGAACGCGCCGCCGCGCTGGTCCACGGCGCCATCCCGGCCACGCCCCAGCACCGCTGGGCACTGGCCAGCCAGCGGCTGGGCACGGACTGCTGGCTCAAGCACGAGAACCACACGCCGGTCGGCGCATTCAAGATCCGCGGCGGCCTCACCTACTTCGCCGCGCTCGCGGCAGCCGGCGCCCTGCCGGCAGAGGTCGTTAGCGCCACGCGCGGCAACCACGGGCAGAGCATCGGCTGGGCCGCGCGCGCCCACGGCGTCGCCTGCACCATCGTCGTGCCGCATGGCAACTCGGTCGAGAAGAACGCCGCCATGCGCGCGCTGGGCGTCACGCTGATCGAGCACGGCCAGGACTTCCAGGAAAGCCGTGAACACGCCATCGGCCTGGCGGCCGCGCGCGGCGCCCACATGGTGCCGAGCTTCCATCCGGCCCTGCTGTTGGGCGTGGCGACCTATTGGCTGGAGTTCCTTCGCGCCGTGCCGCAGCTCGACGTGGCCTATGTGCCGATCGGCCAGGGCTCGGGCGCCTGCGCGGCCATCGCGGCCAAGCGCGCACTGGGCCACGGCGTGCGCATCGTCGGCGTGGTCAGCACACACGCCACGACCTACGCCGACTCGCTGGCCGCAGGCCGCGTCGTCGAAGCGCCCGTCACGACCCGGCTCGCCGACGGCATGGCCTGCCGTGTGGCTAACGCGCAGGCGCTGGCCATCCTGGCCGGCGGCCTCGACCATGTGGTGCAGGTCACGGACGCGGAAGTGGCCGCCGCCATGCAGGCGCTGTTCGTGGACACGCACAACGTCGCCGAAGGCGCGGGCGCAGCCGGATTCGCGGCCGCGCTGCAGGAGCGCGCGGCCTTGCGTGGCCTGGCCGTGGGTGCGGTGCTGAGCGGCGGCAACGTGGACGCCCCCGTGTTCGCCGATGTGCTTTCCACCAGGGAGTGACGATGGTTCCCCTGCACGATCTGGGCTGGTTCGCCCTGGCCACGCTGGCCATGGCGCTGACGCCCGGGCCCAACATGCTGTACGGCGTCTCGCGCACGCTGAGCCAGGGCCGCCGCGCGGGACTGGTCTCGCTGGCCGGCGTCCTGGCGGCCTTCGTCGTGCACATGCTGGCCGCGGCCTTCGGTCTCACGGCGCTGCTGCTGGCCGTGCCCTTCGCGTTCGGTGCCATCAAAGCCCTGGGCGCGGCCTACCTGGCCTGGCTGGCTTGGCAGGCGCTCAAGCCCGGCGGCAGCGGCCCGTTCCAGACGCGCCAGCTGCCCGCGCATTCCACGGCCACGCTGCTGCGCATGGGCTTTCTGACCAACCTGCTGAACCCCAAGGTCGCGCTGTTCACACTGTCCTTCTTCCCGCAGTTCCTGCACCCCGAGCACGGCAGCGTGCTGCTGCAGGCGCTGCAGCTCGGCACGGTGCAGATCGCGGCCAGTGCGGCCGTCAACACGTTGGTCATCTTCGGGGCCGCCGGCATCACGGGCCTGCTGTCGCGCAGCGCGGCCTGGATGCGCGCGCAGCGCTATGTGATGGGCTCGGTGCTGGCGTTCCTGGCGCTGCGGGTGGCGCTGATCGAGCGCAAGTGACTCAGGACTGGTAGCCGGCCTCGCGCTGGTGCCGGATGGCCAGGACCAGCACGGTGTCGGCGGCCTCTTCGAAGCTGTACAGCGCCAGGTAGCCCGAGCGCCCCCGCGAGATGACCAGTTCGCGCAGCCCGTCTTCCACGGGGCGTCCGATCAAGGGGTGGTTTCGGAGGATCTGCACTGCCTCGGCAATCAGGGCCACCGTCACCTCGGCGGCCGCAGGGTCCGACGCACGCAGGAAATCGGTCAGGCGCTCCAGGTCCGCCAGCGCGCGCCGCGCATAGTTCAGCCGCGCCACGTCCGTGCCTTGGGCCGCGGCACCGCCTGCCCTTGCGCGCGCGCCCGCAGGTAGGCATGCACCTCGTCGGCGTCGAAGGCCTTGCCCGACTCCAAGGCCTCCGCACGCGCAGCCTGCGCATCCGCCACGAAAGCCGCACGTCGCTCGGCGGCAACGGCCGCTGCGCGGATGGCTTCGACCATGAAGGCGTGCAGCGTCACGCCATGCTGCTGCGCCGCAGCCGCTGCGAGTTGCTTGACATCCTCGGGCAGTTTCAACGACGTCGTCGACATGGGTCGGACCTCCAAATCAAGTGACACCATGGTAACACCCGGCCATTGGCCGCGTCGCTGCCGTGACAGCGCAAGCCATCCGCAGCCGTACAGTCGCCCGCCATGGGAACCCTCTACCTCGTGCGCCACGGCCAGGCCTCGTTCGGTGCCGACGATTACGACCAGCTCAGCGAACAAGGCCAACGCCAATCCGTGCGCCTTGGCGAGTACTTCGCGTTCAAGGGCATCCTCTTCGAGGCCTCGCTGACCGGCACGCTGCGCCGCCATGCGCAAACCTTCGCCGGCATCCGGCAAGGCATGGAGGCCGCCGGCACGCCGCTGCCCCCCGAACCTGCGGCCTGGCCCGGCCTGAACGAGTACGACAGCGCGGCCGTGATCGCCACCGTGCACCCCGAGGCGTTGGCCAGACCCACCACGCCCGAGCTGTACAAGCACCACTTCCGCCTGCTGCGCCAAGGCCTGGCCGCCTGGATGGCCGGCCGCGTGCAGCCCGAGGGCATGCCGACCTACGTGGAATTTCGCGACGGCATCGCGGCCGTGCTCGAACATGTGCGCACGCGCCACACCGGCAACGTGCTGCTGGTCTCCAGCGGCGGGCCGATCTCCACGGCGGTGGGCCAGGTGCTGGGCACGGCGCCCGAAACCACCATCGACCTCAACATGCGCATCCGCAACAGCGCCGTGACGGAGTTCGTCTACACCCCCAGTCGCCACGTGCTGCTGACCTACAACACGCTGCCGCACCTGGACCACCCCGAGCACGCGGGCTGGATCACCTTCGCCTGAGCGCCGCCGCCATGTGATTCGTCGCTTCGGACGATGCGTGCCGCCAGTGGCTTTCCGACCATGGCGCACCACCAACGAAGGAGACGAAGCATGCGCATGCGCATCCCTGCCCTGGCACTGGGCCTGTCCGTCCTCGCGGCCTGGGCCGCACCCTGCGCCGCCCAGACACCCGGCATCACCGCCACCGAGATCAAGATCGGCTCGACCCAGCCGCTGAGCGGGCCGGCCTCGGCCTACGGCGTGGTCGCGGCCTCGACCGAGGCCTACTTCACGCGGCTCAACGAGGCCGGCGGCATCCATGGCCGCAAGATCACCTGGCTGCCCCTGGACGACGCGTTCACGCCGGCCAAGACGGTCGAGCAGACGCGCAAGCTGGTCGAGCAGGAAGGCGTGTTCATGGTCTTCGCGCCGCAGGGCACGGCGGCGTCTTCGTCGGTCACCAAGTACCTGAACGCCAAGAAGGTGCCGCAGTTCTTCGTGAACTCGGGCTCGCACCTGTTCCAGAACCCCAAGGACCTGCCCTGGACCGTGCCCTACCTGCCGACCTACTACGGCGAGTCGCGCATCTACGCCAAGCACATCCTGGCGAACCAGCCCAACGCCAAGGTCGGCGTGCTCTACCAGAACGACGACTTCGGCCGCGACTACCTGCGCGGCATCAAGGCCGGCCTGGGTGACAAGGCCGCCAAGATGGTCGTCAGCGAGCAGGGCTACGAAGTGACCGACCCGACCGTGGACTCGCAGATCGTGGCGCTCAAGTCGGCCGGGGTCGACGTGCTGCTGCTGGGCTCGCTGTCCAAGCAGTCCAGCCAGGCCATCCGCAAGATCGCCGACCTGAACTGGAAGCCCACCATCTACATGAGCTACATCTCGGCCAACGTCTCGCCGACCTTCACCAACGCCGGGCTGGACAAGGCCACCGGCATCATCACCGCCACCGCCATCAAGGACCCGACCGACACGCGCTGGGCGAACGACAAGGACTTCCAGGACTGGCTGGCCTGGATGAAGAAGTACTACCCCAAGGGCGATCTGGCCAACATGAGCAACGTGTTCGCCTACATCGCGGCCAACACGCTGGAACATGCGCTGCGCGAGACCGGCCCGAACCTCACGCGCGAGGGCCTGCTCAAGACGCTGACCTCGCTGGACTACGCCGCCCCCATGCTCACACCCGGCGTCAAGCTCACCTACTCGCCCACCGACTACAACCCCTACAAGAAGCTGCAGATGCAGCGCTTCGACGGCACGAAGTGGACGCTGTTGGGCGAGCCCATCGGGGATTGATCAGTCCGGCGTCAGGACCATCTTCAATGCGCCGGCCTCGCGCGCCGGTCCTCGACGCCGCAGGATCGCGTCTTCCTGTCTGACAAGCAGTCCTCTCTGCGTCCACGCGCAGCACATCCCACCATGGCACCTGAACTTACCGGATTCGGCTCCCTGGGCGAGCTCATCGTCACCGCCATCCGGCGCGGCGGCGACGCCATCGCCTTCGTCCACGGCGAGCGCCAGACCACGTACCGTGCCTTCGGCGCCCAGCTGGCGCGCCTGGTCGCAGCGCTCGACGCCCAAGGCTTGAAGAAGGGCGACACCATCGCCTCGCTGTCCGGCAACCGGCCCGAGTCCTTCCTGGTCTCGTGCGCCGGCTACCTCATGGGCTTGCGCGTGGCCTGGATCAATCCCACGGCCTCCGAGAACGACCAGGCCTACCTGCTGACCGACGCCGCTGTGGGCACGCTGTTCATCGACCCCGAGCTGTTCCGCGAGCGCGGCGAGCGGCTGGTCGAACGCACCGGCATCGCGCGCGTGTTCTGGCTGGCCCCCACGGAGGCCGGCACGGATCTCGACACGCTGTGCCGCAGCGCCGCCCCGGCACCGCTGCAGCCGCGCGCCAGCGCCGACGACGTGGCCGTGCTGGTCTACACCGGCGGCACCACGGGGGTGCCCAAGGGCGTCATCCACACCCACCGCGTGCAGGTGGCGATGACGCTGATGCAGCTGGCGGACTGGGACTGGCCACGCGAGGTGCGCACCCTGCTGCTCACGCCGATCACGCACGCGGCCGGCACCTTCATCCTGCCCACGCTGCTGCGCGGCGGCACCGTGGTGCTCACGCACGGGTTCGGCGCCGACAAGTTCATCGACCTCGTCGCGCGCCACCGCATCACCACCACCTTCCTGGTGCCCACCATGCTCTACGTGCTGCTGGACCACCCGCGGCTGGCCGACGCCGATCTGTCCAGCCTGCAGATGGTGGCCTATGGGGCGGCGCCCATGTTGCCGAACCGGCTCGTCGAGGGCATGGGCCGCTTCGGGCCTGTGTTCATGCAGCTGTACGGCCAGTCCGAGGCGCCCATGATGATCACGGTGCTGCGCCAGCGCGACCACGATCCCGACCACCACCCCGCGCGCCTGGCCTCCTGCGGCCTGCCGGTGGTCGGCAACCAGCTGCGGCTGCTGGACGCGCAGGGGCGCGAGGTGCCCCAGGGCGAGGTCGGCGAGGTCTGCGTGCGCTCCCCGCTGGTCATGGCCGGCTACCTGAACAAGCCCGAGGAGACGGCCAAGGCGCTGCGCCACGGCTGGCTCTACACGGGCGACCTCGCGCGCCAGGATGCCGACGGCTACCTCTACATCGTGGACCGCTCCAAGGACATGGTCATCAGCGGAGGCTTCAATGTCTACCCGCGCGAGGTGGAGGACGTGCTCGCGCTGCACCCAGCCGTGTCCTCGGCCGCCGTGGTCGGCGTGCCCGATCCCAAGTGGGGCGAGCAGGTGCGGGCCATGGTGGTGCTCAAGCAGGGCCACTCGGCCCCGGCGGAGGAGCTCATCGCACTCGTGCGCGAGCACAAAGGCGCCGTCTGCGCGCCCAAGCAGATCCGCTTCGTCGATCAGCTGCCCGTCACGACGATCGGCAAGCTCGACAAGAAGGCGGTGCGGGCGCGCTTCGCGGAAGAGGGCTGAGTCAGGCTTTCTTGCGCACCGCCTTGGGACGCGCCGCCGGGGCGGCCTGCGGCGCGGCGATCTGCTTTTGGGCCAGCTCGTAACCGCGCTTGAAGTCCACGATGTGGCGGATCGTGCACTGCTCGGCTTCGTCCGCATCGCGCCGGCGCAGGGCGGCCAGCAGGGCGCGCCGCGATTCCAGCATGCGCTTGCTGGCCGCAGGCACGTGGTCGAACACGGCCGCCTGGTAGCGCGGGTACATCTGGCGCCACATGGTCTCGTGGGCCAGCAGCAGGGCGCGGTTGCCGCTCATGCGCGCGACCATGTCGTCGAACACGATGTTGGGCTCGACCAGCGAGGTGTGCGCGTCCACGGCCTGCTGCAGCAGTGCCAGGTGGGCTTCGAGCGCGTCCAGCTGGGCACCGGTCGCACGCTCGGCCGCCAGCCGCGACATGGCCGGGCCGACGGCGCGCACGGTTTCCCAGAGCTCCTGGAAGCTGATCTCCTGCAGCAGCACCATGCGCTCGAATTGCACGCCCAGGTCGGCATTGGAGGGGTGGCTGATGACGAAGCGCCGGCTGGTCTCGCGCCGCAGCAGGCTGGCTTCCTCGAGCACGCGCACGGCCTCGCGCACGGTGGAACGGTTGACGCCGAAGGCCTCGCAGAGCTGGGCCTCCGTCGGCAGCGGATCGCCCGCGCGCAGCCGGCCGTCCAGGATCTGCAGCGTGACCGCCTCGGCCAGCATGCGGTAGGACGGCACGCGCTTGAGCTTGTCGAAGGCGAACGCCGGTCCCGCCTCCGTGGTCTGCCGTGCCGCCCCGCCTTCCGCCATGCCGCTCTCCGCGATTCAAAAGGGGCGATTGTCGCCAAGCTCAGCCGCGTTGCTCCAGCCGCCGCAGCGCACGCCGGAACAGCGCCAGCGTGTGGCTGTGCAGCAGCTCACCGGTCGCGCGGCTGGCCTTTCCCGCGCAGGCGCGCGCGTACGTGCCCTCCAGGATCAGGCCCAGCTTGTAGCAGGCCAACACCTCGTACCAGAGGATGTGCGCCACGCTGCGCTGGCCGTGCGCGGCATAGCGCGCCACGAGTTCCTCGGCCGTGGCGAAGCCCTGCCAGGGCTGGATGCGGAACAGCGGCGCGGGCTCGGCCGCCGGTTCGGGCCAGGTGGCGAGCAGCCAGCCCAGGTCCAGCAGCGGGTCGCCGATGGTGACGAGCTCCCAGTCCACGATGGCCGCAAGCTCGCCACTGTCGGGTGCGAACAGCACGTTGGCCAGGTGGAAGTCGCCGTGCAGGATGCCGGGGCGGGCATCCGCGGGCCGGCGCCGCTCCAGCCAGTCCGCCACGGTGGCGATGCCGGGGATCTCCGCCGGCCCGGGCCAGCCCGCGTAGTCGTGGTAGCTCTCCAGCTGCGCGCGCCAGCGCGGCACCTGGCGTTCGAGGAAGCCCTCGGCCTTGCCCAGGCCCGCGAGGCCCGCGGCCATGTGGTCGATCCTCCCCAGTTCGACCAGCGCATCGACCATGGACAGGCCCATGCGCTGGCGCAGCGGCGCCTCGGCCCCGTGGCGCGGCGGCAGCGCCACGGCCGCGTTGAAGCCCTCCACAGGCTCCATGAGGTAGAAGGCCGCGCCCAGCACCTGCGGATCGGCGCAGGCCGCGATCAGGCCAGGATGCGGCACAAGGCTGCCGGCCAGCGCGGCCAGCACCTGGGCCTCGCGCTGCATGGTCTTGTTGCCGTCGGCGCGCGGATGGGCTGGCGGACGCCGCAGCACGTAGTCGCGCCCGCTGCGCGTGAAGCGCAGCAACACGCTCTGCGTGCCGCCCGTCAGGGGCCGGGCCTGGGCGATCGGCCCGCTGCCCAGGCCCTGGCCATCCATCCAATCCGCCAGCCGATCCAGGTCGACCAGATCGGCCCAGGGCTGCACCACCGCCTGTGCCACCGTCAGCCGAACAAATGGCGGTACTTGGCCTCGGCCGCCGCCCTGGCACGCGGCCGGTGGTAGGCCGGGAACAAATCGGTGCAGGCCTGGTAGTCGCGCAGCACCTGGCGGGCCACCGTGACCTTGTGCACCTCGGTCGGCCCGTCGGCCAGGCCCATGTGGTAGGACAGCACCAGCTGGTCGGTGTAGGGCATCTCGAGCGAGGCGCCGAGCGAGCCATGGATGTGCAGCGCGCGCTCGGCGATGTCGTGCAGCACCTTGGGCATCAGCGCCTTCACCGCCGCGATGTCCTTGCGCACCTGCATGTAGTCCTTGTACTTGTCGATGCGCCAGGCCGTGCGCAGCACCAGCAGGCGGAACTGCTCGAGCTGGCACCAGGAGTCGGCGATCTTCTCCTGCACCATCTGCTTGTCGGCCAGCAATTCGCCCTGGGTGGTGCGCGACAGCGCGCGCTCGCAGAGCTGGTCGAAGGCCTTCTTCGCCTGGCCGATGGTGCGCATGGCGTGGTGGATGCGGCCACCGCCCAGGCGCGTCTGCGCCACGGCGAAAGCCTCGCCCGGCGCGCCCAGCATGTCGGCGGCCGGCACGCGCACACCGTCGAATCGCAGGTAGCCGTGCGTGGGCACGGGCTCGTCGGCCAGGCCCACGTTGCGCAGGATCGTGAGGCCCGGCGCATCCTTGGGCACGATGAACATCGACATCCGCTGGTAGGGCGGCGCGTCCGGATCGGTCACCACCATCACGATGAAGAACGCGGCGTAGCGCGCGTTCGAGGCGAACCACTTCTCGCCCGTGATGACCCAGTCGCCGCCGTCCTGCACGGCGCGCGTGGTGAACACCTTGGGATCGGCACCGCCCTGCGGTTCTGTCATCGCGAAGCACGAGACGATGCGGTTGGCCAGCAGCGGCTCCAGGTACTTCTTCTTCTGGGCCTCGCTGCCGTAATGCGACAGGATTTCCGAGTTGCCGGTGTCGGGTGCCTGGCAGCCGAACACGATGGGCGCGAAGTGCGCGCGTCCCAGGATCTCGTTGAGCAGCGCGAGCTTCAGCTGCCCGTAGCCCTGGCCGCCCTGGTGCGGCGCCAGGTGGCAGGCCCAGAGCTTGCGCGCCTTGACCTGCTCCTGCAGCGGGCGCACGAGCTTGGCGAAGCGCGGGTCGTGGATGTCCCAGGGGCTGCCCAGCACATGCTCGAGCGGTTCGACTTCCGCATCGACGAAGCGCGCGACCCAGTCGAGTTGCGTTTGGAATTCAGGATCGGTTTCGAAGTCCCAGGACATGGGGTGTCTCCTCAATGCAATGCGGAACAGACCAGTGACGCGTCACTCGCAGAGCACAGAGCCGGCTCGCAAGCAGCGATTCAGAAGGCCGCGGAGCAGTCCATGCCAGCAGACGCCGCGCAACGGGCTCTGCCCGGGCGCTGGCGGCGCCCCTGGAGGGGGATGGGACTTCTACACGCAGTGAGAAGTCCAAACGGGGTGGTTTCACAATGTCAGGCCGCCGTCGACCGGGATGGTCTGGCCGATCACATAGGCGGCCAATGGAGAGGCCAGGAACAGCGCCACGCCGGCCATGTCGCTCGGCGTGCCGAAGCGGCCCAGCGGGATGCGCTCCATGGCCGCCTCCATGCGCTCCGGATGGTCCGTGGTCACGCGCGTCATCTTGGTGGCGACGAAGCCCGGTGCGATGCCGTTGACGCGGATGCCATCGCGCGCCCAGGCATCGGCCAGCGTGCGCGTGAGGCCGAACGCACCCGCCTTGGAGGCCGCATAGGCCGGGTTGCCACGCACGGCGTGGAAGGCCGCCGTCGAGCTGATCGTGATGATGGAACCCTGGCTGGCCTGGAGCATGGCGTGGAACTTCTCGGCGAAGGTCATGAGGCTGGTCAGGTTCACGTCCACCACCTGCTTGAAGGCCGGCGTCTTGAACTCCTGGCGCTTGTAGAGCACCTGGCCCTGCGACAGCACCAGCACGTCGAGCCGGTCGAAGGGCGGCACGAAGGACTCGATCGAGCCGGTATCGCCCGCGTCGATGCGGTGGTAGTGCAGGCCCGCGAGCTGCGAATCGGGTGAGTCCGCGTAGTCGGCCGCACGCGCCCGCGTGCCGGCCACGTGCACCGTGGCGCCCTTGCGCAGAAAGGCCTGGGCGATGCCGTTGCCGATGCCGCTGGAGCCGCCGACCACGAACACGGTCTTGCCGGAAAAGTCGAGTTCATCCATGCGCATGCCTCCCACTGTGTCGGTTTGTCTGACCATATCTCATTGTCAGACAAACAGTCAATCAAACAAAGAGCGCGGCGCCGTTACAAAACAGCCCGGCACGCAGCGCCAAGGCGGCACGCGACTTGCACACCGCAGTGGCATGGCGCCCCCGTCCTCCTCCCCGCCCCGCACCGGTGCGCAGTGGCGTCTGCTGGAACTGCAGCTGCTGGGCCTGCTCATGCAGCAACTCGGCGAAACCGGCACGCCCGACCCGCTGCTGCGCGCCATGCTGGCGCAGATGGACGCCTTGCTGGGCCTGGAGCGCGGGCGCATCGTGCTGGTGCCACTGGGCGACACGCACGCGCGCATCCACCTGGCCCACGGCCTCACGGACGAAGAGGTGCAGCGCGGCGTCTATGCGGTCGGCGAAGGCGTGACGGGCCTGGTGCTGGCCAGCGGCCAGGCCGTGCTGGTGCACGACATCGATGCGGAGCCGCGCTTCCTGGCGCGCAGCGTGGTGCGCGACAAGCTGCCCGACGAAGGCCAGGCCTTCCTGGCACTGCCGCTCCAGGTGGGCGCGCGCACCGTCGGCGTGCTGAGCTGCCACCGCAGCCGCCTGCCCGACCGCACGCTGGACGACGACCTGGCACTGTTGCGCGTGCTCGCAGCCCTGGCCGCCCAACGTCTGGGCGGCGACATGGTGCGCCCCCTGGTGCGGCCCTATCTGCCCGCCCACTCGCACAGCCTGCAGGAGCTCGAGCACGCGCTGGCCCTGCATGGCAACCGACAGGCGGGCGCGGCCCATGCGCTCGGGCTGACGCTGCGCCAGTTCGGTTACCGGTTGCGCAAGGCACGCGCCGCACGCCGCGGTTGACCTCTTACGGGCCCTGGGGAAAACCCCCGGGATTGCGCGCGCTCAATTGTTCGCCCGCTGACATTCAGCGCGGGCACCGCGTGACACACTGGCCGCGCCATTTCCACACCAACGAGAGGAGACGCGATGCACGGCCAACCCGGTTTTCCGCTTTTTTTCAGGTTCACGCTGTCCGCGCTGGCGGCCGCGGCGCTGCTGGGCTGCGGTGGCAGTGACGACAACGGCGACGATGGCGCAGGCGGTCCCTCCGCCACGCCCGAGCAGGCTTGCGCGGCCCTGGCGGGCAAGACGCTCGCCGGCGCCACGGTGAGCGGTGCCAGCACCGTCGCCGCCAGTGGCGATGCGCCGCTGTACTGCAAGGTCGACGCTACCATCGCGCCGCAGCTGAACCTGGAACTGCGCTTGCCGCAGCAGTGGAACGGCAAGCTCTACTACGGCGGCGGCGGCGGTTACAACGGTGCCATCCCCGACCTCTCGGGCAACAACCTCAACGCGCTCAAGAAGGGCTACGCCACCGTGAACAGCGACTCGGGCCACAGCGGCAACGTGCTGTCGGCCGCCTTTGCGCTCAACGACACCTACGCCGCCAACCTGTTCGGCTCGCTGTCGGTGCCCACGGTGCTGTCCTCCGCGCGCGAGATGGTGCAGGCCGCCTACGGCAAGCAGCCCGACCGCGCCTACTTCGAGGGCTGCTCCAACGGCGGGCGCGAGGCGCTCATGGCGGCGCAGCGCAACCCCAACCTGTTCGACGGCATCATCGCGCGCGCGCCGGCCTACAACTGGGTCGGCTTCATGGGCCAGTTCAATCGCACGGCAAAGGCCCTGGCCGCCCCGGGCGGCGGCTTCAGCCCGGCCAAGCTGGCCACGCTGGCCGGCGCAGTGCGCAACGCCTGCGACGCTGCCGACGGCATCGTCGACGGCGTGGTCGGCAACCCGCAGGCCTGCAGCTTCGACCCCGCCGTGCTGCGCTGCGCCGGCGGTGCCGACACCGGTGACGCCTGCCTGTCCGACGCGCAGCTGGCCGTCGTCGGCTCGTGGACGTCGCCGGCCTCCTGGGCTGGCGGCGCCTATACCAACGCGGGTTGGGCCCTGACCGGCAACGAGGACGACCCCGGCGCCTGGGCCACCTGGGTCAGCGGCACGCCCGACGTGCGCAGCGCGCTGCAGTACCTGTTCCAGGACACGACGGTCAAGAACTACCTGGCGCGCAACCCGGCGCAGGACTCGCTGGCCTACACCTGGGACGCCAACCTCAACGCCGTCTATGCGCTGGCCGCGCTGAACGATGCGACGAACGCCGATCTGCGCCCGTTCAAGGACAGCAACGCCAAGCTCATCCTCTGGCACGGCGGCAACGACGCGGCGCTGAGCTACAAGGCCACCACGGCCTACTACCAGGCCGCCACCGCCGCCGTGGGCGGCCAGGCTGCGATGGACCAGTTCGCGCGCTACTACATCGCGCCGGGCGTCAACCATTGCGCGGGCGGGCCCGGTGCGGACAACGCCGATCTGCTGGCCGCGCTGGACGACTGGGTCAGCAACGGCACCGCGCCGGGCACGCTCACCGCGAGCAAGCTGAGCGGCGGCAGCACGCAGTTCACGCGCCCGCTGTGCCAGTACCCGCAGTACGCGCGCTACACGGGGCCGGCCAACGATGCCGCCGCCGCGGCGCTGGCCAGCAACTACCGCTGCACGACACCCTGACCTGCGGGCCGTGTCCACGCCCGCCGAACTCGCGGCCTTCTTCGCGCGCTGCAGCTGGCCGCGCGCGCTCACGCAGGCCGAGCGCGACCTGGCCTTCGAGGCCTTGTACGTGCGCCGCCATGAGGCGCACAGCTACGTGTGCCAGCGCGACGAGATCGCCGACAGCTGGGTGGGCGTGATGGAGGGCTTCCTGAGCGTGCAGGACACGACGCTGGAGGGCAAGCTGGTCATGTACACCGGCGTCGCGCCAGGCGGCTGGTTCGGCGAAGGCTCGCTGCTCAAGCCCGAGCAGCGCAAGTACGAGGCCATGGCCACACGGCCCACGGTGACCGTGCACCTGCCACGCAAGACCTTCGGCTGGCTGCTGGAGCACAGCATCCCGTTCAACCACTTCATGCTCTCGCACCTGAACGAGCGGCTCGGCCAGTTCATCGCCATGGTCAAGTTCGACCGGCTGCTCGAGCCCACGGCGCGCGCGGCGCGCGGCATCGCGGGCCTGTTCCATCCGGTGCTGTATCCCAACACCGACGCCACGCTGCGCATCAACCAGGAGGAACTGGGCTGGCTGGTCGGTGTCTCGCGCCAGCGCGTGAACACCGCGCTGACCGAGCTCGAGGCCGCTGGCCTCATCCGCCGCGGCTACGGCCACCTCGTGGTCATGGACCGGCAGGGGTTGTCGCGCTACCCGTCGCCGGCAACCTAGGCGCCGCGCCCGCGCAGCTCCGCCCCCGCATGGCGGTCCAGCCGCGCGAACCACAGCAGCGACAGCAGGGTCACGCTGGCGATGCACCAGTAGGCCGGCGCGAAGTCGCCCGCGGCCAGCTGCGCCGGATCGCCGCCGCGCCAGTGCGCGGCCAGGCCCAGCAGCGCTGCGCCGAACAGCACGCCCAGCGAGAGCGAGAGCTGCTGCGCCATCGTCGCCAGGGTGGTGGCATGGCTCATGCGCGGCTTGGGGATCTCCGAGTAGCCCAGCGTCTGCAGGGCCACCATGCCCATGGCGTTGACCAGGCCGCCCAGCATCAAGGTGACGAAGATCAGCGGATGCGGCGTCGCCGGCGTGAACAGGCTGTAGCTCGCATAGGCCAGGCTGGTCATGACCGTGGTGCCCAGCAGCAGCGGCTTGAAGCCCAGCCAGCCGATCGTGCGCGTGACCACCACGCGCGTGGCCAGCGAGCCGATGGCCGTGGCGACCGTGATCAGGCCCGATTCCAGCGGCGACAGGCCGAAGCCCAGCTGCATCATGAGCGGCAGCAGGAAGGGCGAGGCGCCGATCGCGATGCGCAGCGGCATGCCGCCCACGATGGAGGCGCGGTAGGTCGCGTGGCGCAGGACCGTGAGGTCGATCAGCGGCGCGGCCATGCGCCGGCTGCGCCAGACGTAGCCGGCCAGCGCGAGCACGCCCAGGCCGGCCATGGGCCATTCGAGCCCGCCCGGCAGCAGACCCTTGCCCGCGGTTTCGATCGCGCTCAGCAGCGCGGTGAGGCCCAGCGCCAACAGGCCGAAGCCGACACCGTCGAACGGCGGCGGTGCCGCAGCCGGCTGGCCCGCGCGGGGTCCGGGCAGGAAGTGCAGCGCAAGCAGGATGCCCAGCAGCCCGAAGGGCACGTTGACCAGGAAGATCCAGCGCCAGGACGCAAAGCTCACGATGGCGCCGCCGAACAGCGGCCCCAGCATGCGCCCGATGGTGGGCGGCACCGTGAACCAGACCATGGCCGAGACCATCAGCGCCGGCGGCACGCTGCGCAGCAGGATCAGCCGGCCCACCGGCACCATGAGCGCGCCGCCCATGCCCTGCAGGATGCGGAACAGCACCAGTTGGGACAGCGTCTGCGCCATGCCGCACAGCGCCGAGCCCAGCGCGAACAGGCCAATGGCCCAGCAGAACACGCGCCGCGCGCCGAAGCGCTCGGCGCACCAGCCCGACAGCGGCAGGAACACCGCCAGGCTCAGCAGGTAGGCCGTGATGGCCAGGTTCAGCCGCAGCGGCTGCACGTCGAGCGCGCGCGCGATGCTGGGCAGCGCGGTCGCCATGACCGAGGTGTCCAGGTTCTGCAGGAACAGCGGGCAGGCGACGACGACCGGGATCAGCCGCTGGCGCCAGGCCGCCGGCACCGCCTGGACGGCAAGGCTCACACGATCTTCCGCTTGGGCAGGTCCGGTGCGTCGGGCGGGTAGCGCAGCTGCAGGCTCTCGAGCTTGCGCTTGAGCAGCGTGGCGATCATGAGGTTGCGGTGCGTCTTGGAGTCGGCGGGCACGATGGTCCAGGGCGCCCAGGGCGTGCCCGTGGCCGCGACGGCGTCCTGGTAGGCGCGCTGGTAGTCGTCCCATTGGGCGCGCACGGCCAGGTCTTCGGACTGGAATTTCCAGCGCTTGGTCGGATCGTCCAGCCGCGCCTGCAGGCGTTCGCGCTGCTCGTCCTTGCCGATGTGCAGCAGGAACTTGCAGACGACGGTGCCAGTTTCGCAAAGCATGCGTTCGAAGTCGTTGATGTGGGCGTAGCGCTGGCGCTGCTGCTCAGGCGTGATCCAGCCGTGCACCACGGGCACCAGCACATCTTCGTAGTGGCTGCGGTTGAACACCACGATCTCGCCGGCAGCCGGCACCTCGCGGTGGATGCGCCAGAGCACGTCATGGGCCTTCTCCTGGTCGCTCGGTGCCTTCCAGCCCACGGCGCGTACGCCCAAGGGGCTCGAGCGGCCGAACACGGCGCGCAGCGTGCCGTCCTTGCCGCTGGTGTCGATGCCCTGCAGCACCACCAGCAGCTTGAAGCGCTTGTCGGCATAGAACAGGTTCTGCAGCGCGTCGATCTCCAGCGCCAGGGCTTCGACGGCGGCCTTGTCCTGCGCCTTGTCGCCGCTCGAAAAGGGTTTGGCCGAAGGGTCGATGCCGGCCAGCTCGAAGCGGGCCTCGGGATCGCTGTGCGTCAGCGCGGCGAGCTTGCGGGCGCTGGGCCCGCTCTTGGTGGATGCGGTCATGGGCCGACGATAGCAGCGGGTTGCCCGCGGTGCAGCGCCGCGCCGTGGCGCTCGTCGCGCAGGCGTGGGCGTGTGGGTATATTGGTGCGCAGACCGCTGCCGCACCTCGCGCAGATGCAGCGGACAACACGGAAGGGCGGACGATGCTCGGAGGCTTCATCGTGGTCGTGCTGGCGCTCGGCGGGCTGGCGTGGTGGTGGCTGCAGCGGCGTGGCGCGGGTCCGCGGCACCCGGCGGCCGCCGCGCGCCGGGCCGCCGCGCCATCCCGGGTGTCTGCGCCCGCGCCGGCAGCGGCGCCGACCACGCCGGCGCTTGCCGACACAGCGCTCGCCGAGGATGGCCGGCTCGTGCGGCACGAGAACCTGGATTCCGAGCGCCGGCAGGCCTTGCTGCAGGACTTGCGCCAGCTGCCGCGACCGCCGCGCGCGCTGCACGCGCTGGTCTCGCCCGACTTCGTGGCGCGCGCCTCCTCGACCGAGCTGGCCGAGCTGGTGATGACCGAACCCGTGGTCGCCGCGCGCGTGATGGCGGCCGTCAATTCGCCGCTGTACGGTCTGCGCAGCGCCGTCACCAGCGTCGGCCAGGCCATCACCTTCCTGGGCCTGAACACGGTGCGCAACCTGAGCCTGCAGCACTTGCTGCGCGAAGCCATGCCGACGCCCGCGCCGGCGCTGCGCCAGGAATTCGACGTGCTGTGGAGCAGCAGCGCCATCGCCAGCGAACTGAGCCTGGCCCTGGCCAGGCGGCTGCAACTGCCCGATGCGGCGGGCATGAGCACCCAGCTGGTGCTGCATTTCCTGGGCCGCTTCGCCGCGGTCACGCTGCTGCACATGCAGGCCGGCACCACGCTATCTCCTACGGGGCTGCAGGAGCGCGCGCTCGTCGAGCAGCAACGCCTGGGCCTGTCGTCGGGCGAAATCGGCTCGCTGCTGCTGCAGGAGTGGGGTCTGCCTGCGGCCATGGAAGCACCCACGCGCGCGATCGCGCGCGTCGCCTTCGCCGTGCCGCCTGCCCCGGCACAGGCCACGCGCCTGGTCCTGGCGGCGCTGTGCGCCAGCCTGGCCGAGCGCATCGCACGCCGGCAACTCACCGCGCTGCAGGACTACGCGCCTGAACAGGATCCCCACGACGACCTGCAGGCGCTGCGTCCGCACCTGCCGGCGCCGGTGCTGGCAGCCGTCGGCGAGGCGCTGCGTGACCCCGAGATCGCGCGCGTGCTGGCCTGACCGAACTACGCCTTAGACGCCAAAGGCATAAGTTAGGGAAAATTCAATCGTTCCTGTTCGGTGGGGGGACTTTGAGAATCGCGGCATCTGCAACGAATCCCGCGAAAGTCCTCCATGCAAACGCGCCGCCGCCTCCTGAGCCACCTCTCCAGCGCCACGCTGGCCCTGTCCATGGGCGCCGCCCTGGCCCAGCCCGCGCCGGTCACGCTGCTGAACGTCTCCTACGACCCCACGCGCGAGCTCTACGTGGACTACAACAAGGCCTTCGCCGCGCACTGGAAGGCCAAGACCGGCCAGGACGTGACGATCAAGCAGTCGCACGGCGGCTCGGGCAAGCAGGCGCGTTCCATCATCGACGGCCTGGATGCGGACGTGGCCACGCTGGCCCTGGCCGGCGACACCGACGCGCTGGTGAAGAACGGCGGCTGGCTGGCGGCCGACTGGCAAAAGCGCCTGCCGCACAATTCCTCGCCTTACACCTCGACCATCGTGTTCGCCGTGCGCAAGGGCAACCCCAAGGGCATCAAGGACTGGGACGATCTCGTCAAGCCTGGCGTCAGCGTGATCACGCCCAACCCCAAGACCTCGGGCGGCGCGCGCTGGAACTACCTGGCGGCCTGGGAATACGCCAAGCGCAAGAACGGTGGCAGCGACGCCAAGGCCAAGGAGTTCGTGGCCGCGCTGTACAAGAACGTGCCCGTGCTGGACACCGGCGCGCGCGGCTCGACGATCACCTTCGCGCAGCGCGCACAGGGCGACGTGCTGATCGCCTGGGAGAACGAGGCCTACCTGCTCGACAAGGAATTCGGCGCCAAGTTCGACGTGGTCGCCCCGTCGCTGAGCATCCTGGCCGAACCGGCCGTGGCCGTGGTCGACAAGAACGTCGACAAGAAGGGCACGCGTGCCGTGGCCGAGGAGTACCTCAAGTTCCTGTACTCCGAGGAAGGCCAGGACATCGCCGGCAAGCACTTCTACCGCCCCGCGGTGTCGGAGAAGGCCAAGGCCAAGTACGCCAGCCAGTTCCCCAAGCTGAACCTGTTCACGATCGACCAGGCCTTCGGCGGCTGGGCCGCGGCCGACAAGGCCCACTTCGCCGACGGCGGCAGCTTCGACCAGATCTACACGGCGAAGTAAAACGGCGTGGGGCGCTGCGCCCGGGTCGACAAGGTCGGCGCGCCGGCCTATGCTGGTCGCGTATCCAGACCTAGGAGACCCCCACATGCAGACCAGTCCTCCACCCAAGCTCCACAGGGCCATCGCCACCGCGGCGCTGGCCCTTTTCGCCTGTAGCGGCACATGGGCCCAGAAGGCCGGCGACATCGTGCTGGGCGCCGGCTGGTTGCGCTACGCGCCGCGCGACAAGAGCACGCCGCTGCGCTTCACATCGCCCGTGGAACGCGAGGTCCCCGGCTCGGGCTCCAGCCTGGGCCACGAGGACACGCTGGGCCTGAACGCCCACTACTTCCTGACCGACAACTGGGCCATCGAGGGCGTGTTCGGCATACCGCCGCGGCTCAAGCTGCAGGGCGAAGGCACGCTGGCCGGCATCGGCGAACTGGGCTCGGCGCGGCTGTACGGCCCCTCGCTGCTGGCCAAGTATTTCTTCGGCCAGCCCAGCGACAAGTGGCGGCTGGCCGCGGGCCTGGGCGTGACCTATGCGCACTTCTCCGATGTGAAGTTGACCGGCGGGCTGCAGAACACGCTGGGCGGCGCGCTGGGCCTGCCCGCGGGCGCCTCGAGCACGCGCGCCAAGATCGACAGCCGATTCGGCCCGGTGTTCGCCCTCGGCGCGACCTATGCGTTCACCGACCGGCTGGGTCTCACGCTGTCGGTCTCCTACGTGCGCATGAAGACCAAGGCCAAGCTCACCACCTATGCCAACGGCAATGCCGTCGCCACATCGGAGAGCGGGCTCACGCTGAACCCTGTGGTGCCCTTCGCCTACCTGACCTACCGCTTCTGAGCGGCGCCCCGGGGCGGCGGGGTTTCCATGGCAGCATGCCTGCCATGCTCACGCACCGCCAATTGCGCTACTTCGTGGAGATCGTCGACGCCGGCAGCTTCAGCCAGGCCGCCGAGCGGCTGTTCATCGCCCAGTCGGCCCTGAGCCGCCAGGTGCGCGAGATGGAGCAGGCATTGCAGGTGCCGTTGCTCGCACGCGACGCACGCGGCCTGGAGATGACGGCCGCCGGCCGTTCGCTGTACGCCGATGCGCGGCAGATCCTGGCCGCGCTCGGCGACGCCATGGCCCGCGCCACGCATGCCCAGCGCGGTACCGAGGGCACGCTGCAGCTGCTGCACTCCAGTTCCGTGCCGCTGGTCCCGGCCCTGCTGGCGCTGCTGGACCGGCACACGCAGCAGCACCCGGGCGTGGCCATCGAAATCGCCCAGGCCTCCTCCGAGCAACAGGCGCTGGACATCGACGAAGGCCGCGCCGACCTGGGCCTGGCGCGCGCGCCCATCCTGCGCCGCCGCGCCGCATTGCACTACCGACCGCTCTACGAGGAAGCGCTGGTGCTGGCCCTGCCGGCCGGCCACGCGCTGGCAGGCCAGGCGCGCGTGCACGTGGCGGCGCTGCGCGGCGAACGCTTCGTCGCCACGCCGCATCCGGAGCGCGGCGGCCTGGGCCATGCCGTGGCGGAACTGTGCCGCGCGCACGGTTTCGCGCCGCAGCCAGCCGCCGTGCGCTCGCGCAAATGGGCCCAGCTGGCGCTCGTGCAGGGCGGCATGGGCATCGCCATCGTGCCCGCCTCCATGGGTGCGCTGGCACCGGCCGGCGTGCGCGTGCTGCCGCTGGCCGACCCGGGCAGCAGCAGCGGCGTGCTCGCGCTGTGGCGCCAGGAAGCACCCCCGCTCGTGCAGCGCTTCGCCGCGGACCTGCAGTCGGCCTGCGCCCCCATCTGATTTCGAGATACATGCGCGCCGCAAGCTGTATTGGCCGGCGCGCGCCCGCGCGGCTAGATTGGCGCGCCATGGAACTTCTTGCACCGCTTGCGGGCAGCCTGCCGCTGCCACCGCTCCAATTGCTGGCCGTGGGCCTGGGCGTGGCCCTGGCCTACACCGTGTTCGGACTCGCGGGCTTCGGCACCGCGCTGGTCGCCGGTCCCGTGCTCGCGCACTGCGTGCCGGTGGCCACCATCGTGCCGCTGCTGGCCCTGCTGGACTGCGCGGCCGCCGGCGTGAACGTGGCGCGCGACCGGCGCGCGGCCGATCTCTCCGAACTGCGGCGCCTGGTGCCGCTGATGGCCATCGGCAGCCTGGTCGGCGCCGCCATCCTGCTGCGCGGCCAGCCGCAGGCGCTGCTGCTCGCGCTGGGCCTGTTCGCGGTCGGCTACGCCCTCTACGCGCTGAGCGGCTTCAAGCCGGCCGGGCGGCTCACGCCGCGCGCCGCGGTGCCCTTCGGCCTCATCGGTGGCGTGTTCTCCGCGCTGTTCGGCAGCGGCGGCTTCCTCTACGCGATCTACCTGAACGGGCGGCTGGACAGCGCCGAGCGCATGCGCGTCACGCAGTCCACGCTGATCGGGCTGTCCACGCTCACGCGTGTCGTGCTGTTCGTGCTGGCCGGTGTCTATGCGCACAGCGAGACGCTGCTGCTCGCGCTGGCCCTGGTGCCGGCCATGCTGCTGGGCACGGCGCTGGGCCGGCGCATCACGCTGTCGCTGCCGCGTGCGCAGTTCCTGCGCATCGTCAACGGCGTGGTGCTCTGCTCCGGCCTCGCGTTGCTGTGGCGCTACGCCACCGGCTGATCAGACGCCCGCGCCGTGGTCCACGAAGACCTTGGCGCGGCGCGGCGTGACGACCAGGGTTTCGCCCTCGCGGAAGCCGCGTGCGTTGAACTCCTCGGCCGTCAGCTGGGCCTCGATGATCTGCTCGCCCTTGCCGTCCTTGGCGTCCTGCGGCGTGAGTTCGAGCCGCGCGATCGGGCCGACCACGAGCGCGCGCGTGAGCTGGGCCACGATGCCCGTGGCGCCCGGCGCATAGCGCTCGACCTCCAGGTCGTGCGGCCGCACGTAGGCGAAGGCCTTGGCGTCGCTGGCGGCGGCGTGCTCGGGTGCGTCGATCTTCATGCCCTGCACCAGCAGCTCGCCCTCGTGGGCACGGCCGTGGAACAGGTTCACGTCGCCCAGGAAGCCGTAGACGAAGGGGCTGGCCGGGTGTTCCCAGACCTGCTGCGGCGTGCCGATCTGCTCGATCTGGCCCTTGTTCATGACGACCACGCGGTCGGCCACTTCGAGTGCTTCTTCCTGGTCGTGGGTCACGAAGATGCTGGTCACGTGCAGGTCGTCGTGCAGGCGGCGCAGCCAGCGGCGCAGCTCCTTGCGCACCTTGGCGTCGAGCGCGCCGAAGGGCTCGTCGAGCAGCAGCACCTTGGGCTCCACGGCCAGCGCGCGCGCCAGCGCGATGCGCTGGCGCTGCCCGCCCGACAGCTGGGCCGGGAAGCGGTCGGCCAGCCAGTCCAGCTGCACCAGGCCCAGCAGCTCGTGCACCTTGGCCTTGATCTGCGCTTCGGACGGGCGCTGGCCGCGCGGCTTCATGCGCAGGCCGAAGGCCACGTTGTCGAACACCGTCATGTGGCGGAACAGCGCGTAGTGCTGGAACACGAAGCCGACCTGGCGCTCGCGCACGTGCACGTCGGTCGTGTCCTCGCCGGCGAACAGGATGCTGCCGGCGTCGCCGCTCTCCAGCCCCGCGATGATGCGCAGCAGCGTGGTCTTGCCGCAGCCCGAGGGCCCCAGCAGCGCGACCAGTTCGCCGGACGCGATGTCCAGGCTCACGTTGTTGAGGGCGCGGAAGTCGCCGAACTGCTTGCTGACGTTGCGGATTTCGATGCTCATGGTGTCCCTCAGGTTGCAGCGACCGTGGCTTGCGGCCGCTCGAGCGGCAGGTCGGCCGCGGCCTTGCGCTCGCGCTCGTGCCGCCATTCGACCCAGCTCTTGATCGCCAGCGTGACCAGCGCCAGCAGGGCCAGCAGCGAGGCCACGGCGAAGGCCGCCACGCTCTGGTATTCGTTGTAGAGGATCTCCACGTGCAGCGGCATGGTGTTGGTCTGGCCGCGGATGTGGCCCGACACCACCGACACCGCGCCGAACTCGCCCATGGCGCGCGCGTTGCACAGGATCACGCCGTACAGAAGGCCCCACTTGATGTTGGGCAGCGTCACATGCCAGAAGGTCTGCCAGCCGCTGGCGCCCAGCACGATGGCGGCCTGCTCCTCCTCGTTGCCCTGTGCCTGCATGAGCGGGATCAGCTCGCGCGCGATGAACGGGAAGGTCACGAACACCGTGGCCAGCACGATGCCGGGGATCGCGAAGATGATCTTGATGTCGTGCGCGGCCAGCCAGGGCCCAAGCCAGCCGTTGGCGCCGAAGACCAGCACGTAGATCAGGCCGGCCACGACCGGCGAGACCGAGAACGGCAGATCGACCAGCGTGGTCAGGAAGGCCTTGCCGCGGAACTCGTACTTGGCGATGCACCAGGCCGCGCAGACGCCGAACACCAGGTTCAGCGGCACGGCGATGGCAGCCGTGATCAGCGTGAGCCGGATCGCGGCCCAGGCATCGGGCTCCTTGAGCGCTTCGAGGTAGGCGTCCAGCCCCTTGCGCAGCGCCTCGGTGAACACGGCCGCGAGCGGCAGCGCGAGGAACAGCGCGAGGAACAGCAGCGCGATGCCGATCAGCGTGCGCCGGACCCAGGGGGTCTCGGTCGTCGTGATGTGCTTGCGGGTCACGTCGATGGCGGCCATATCACACTCCGCCGGAACGCTTGCGCTGCCAGGCCTGCAGGCCGTTGATGACCAGCAGCATGACGAAGGAGATCAGCAGCATGACCACGGCCACGGCGGTGGCGCCGGCGTAGTCGTACTGCTCGAGCTTGCCGATGATGATCAGCGGCGTGATTTCGGAGACCATGGGCATGTTGCCGGCGATGAAGATGACCGAGCCGTACTCGCCGATCGCTCGGGCGAAGGCCATGGCGAAGCCGGTCAGCAAGGCCGGCGCGATGGCCGGGAAGATCACCTTGGCAAAGGTCTGCCAGCGCGTGGCGCCCAGGCACATGGCGGCCTCCTCCAGCTCCTTCTCGGTGTCCTCGAGCACGGGCTGCACGGTGCGCACCACGAAAGGCAGGCCGATGAAGATCAGCGCGATGACCACGCCGTTGGGGTTGAACGCGAGCTGGATGCCCAGCGGCTCCAGGTATTGGCCGACCCAGCCGTTGCCGGCCAAGAGCGCCGTGAGCGAGATGCCCGCCACGGCCGTGGGCAGTGCGAAGGGCAGGTCCACCAGCGCGTCGACGATCTTCTTGCCGAAGAACTCGTAGCGCACCAACACCCAGGCCACGAGCAGGCCGAACACGGTGTTGACGCAGGCCGCCAGGAAGGACGCGCCGAAGGTCAGGCGGTAGGAGGCCAGCACGCGCGGCGAACTGACGGCCTCCCAGAACTGCGGCCAGGACAGCGTGAGCGTCTTGGCGAACAACGCCGTGAGCGGGATCAGCACGATCAGGCTCAGGTACAGCAGCGTGTAGCCCAGCGTGATGTTGAAGCCGGGCAGCACGCGCTTGCTGCCTTTTCTGCGTGGCACGGCCGCCCCGGGCGCGGGCCCGGCCAGCGCCGCGGTGGAGGTCGTGGCGCTCATCGCTTACTTGACGGTGTAGAGCTTGTCGAACTGGCCGCCGTCGTTGAAGTGCACTTTCTGCGCCTCGCCCAGCGAACCGAAGTACTTGGCCACGGTGTACTGCTTGATCGGCTTGAACAGATCGGCGTGCTTTTGCAGCACGGCCGCCGAACGCGGGCGCAGCGCGTGCTGGGCGGCGATCTCCTGGGCCTCGTCGGTGTACAGGAAGTTGAGGTAGGCCTTGGCCGCCTCGGCCGTGCCCTTCTTGGCCACGGTGCGCTCGACCACGGCCACCGGGTTCTCCGCGATGATGCTGGTCGACGGGTGGATGGCATCGACCCGGCCCTTGCCGAATTCGCGCTCGACCGAGATGACCTCCGACTCGAAGGTGATCAGCACGTCGCCGGTGTTGCGCTGCAGGAAGATGCTGGTGGCGTCCCGGCCGCCCTTGCCCAGCACGGGCACGTTGGCGTAGAGCTTCTTGACGAATTCGGCCGCCTGCGCGTCCGTGCCGCCGTTCTCGCGCACGTAGCCCCAGGCGGCCAGATAGGCGTAGCGGCCGTTGCCGCCGGTCTTGGGGTTGACCACCACGACCTGCACGCCGGGCTTGACCAGGTCGTCCCAGTCCTTGATGCCCTTGGGGTTGCCCTTGCGCACGAGGAACAGCATGGTCGAGGTGGTGGGCGAGGCGTCGTTCGGGAAGCGCTTGGCCCAGTCCTTGGCGACGATGCCGTTGCCGGCCAGGAACTCGATGTCGGTCGTGGTGTTGAAGGTCACCACGTCGGCGTCCAGGCCGTCGTTGACGGCGCGCGCCTGGGCGCTGGAGCCGCCGTGGGCCTGGTCGATCTTGATGTCCTTGCCGGTCTGCTTCTTGTAGTAAGGGACGAAAGCGGCGTTGATGTCCTTGTAGAACTCGCGCGCCACGTCGTAGGAGACGTTCAGCAGCGTCTGGGTCTGGGCCGAGGCGGCGGTGGCGGCCGCGAGCAATGCGGCGGCCAGGACGGAACGGGCCGTGCGGCCCGAGAAGAACGTGGAGGTCATGACGGAGTCCCTGAGCAGAGCGTGCATTGTCAAGACTTGGCCGCTATGCGCAAACTATTGTTTTTCTCTTTGCTTTCATCCGAAAACTTATAAGCCGTGACCGGATGCAACCGGCTCAATGGAAGTCGCCGGTCTCCAGATGGTCCAGAAAGGCCCGCACGGCGGGCACCAGGCCGCGCCGCGACGTGAACACCGCGTGGGCGATGCCCGGCGGCGGCGCCCATCCCTCCAGCACCTCGACCAGCCGGTTCGCGTTCAGCGCCTCGCGGCACATGTAGCCCGGCAACAACGCCAAGCCCACGCCGTCGATGGCGGCCCGCAGCAGGGTCTCCAGGTCGTCCGCCACGTAGCGCGGGTGGTGCTGCCACTGGAACTCGGCCCCGTCCGGCCCCTGCAGCTTGACGCTCGCGCGCCCGTCGGGCGCCGACATGGCCATGGAGTCGAGCTGCTGCAGGTCCTGCGGCCGCAGCGGCCGGCCCTGGCGCGCCAGCAGCGCGGGGCTGGCGACCAGCACCGACTGCGAACGCCCCAGCTGCTTGACGACCAGACTGGCGCTGTCCTGCACGCTGGGGCGCACGCGCAAGGCCACGTCCACGCCCTCCTCCACGGGATCGACCACGCGGTTGCTGACCTCCATCTCCACGCGCACCTGCGGGTAGGCCAGCAGGAAGCCGGGCATCAGCGCGCCGACCACCGACTGCGCCAGCGTGACGGGGCAGGTCACGCGCACCGTGCCGCGGGGTTCCACCGACAGCCGCTGCACGACTTCGCTGGCGGCCAGGGCCTCGCTGCGCATGGCCAGGCAATGGCGCAGGTAGAGGGTGCCGACTTCCGTCAGCGAGAGCTTGCGCGTGCTGCGGTGCAGCAGGCGCACGCCCAGCCGATCTTCCAGCTCGGCCACGCGCCGCGACAGCCGCGACTTGGGCAGGCCCAGCGCGCGGCCCGCGGCGGCGAAGCTGCCGCGCTCGGCGACTTCCGCAAAAAACAGCATGTCGTTGAGGTCTTGCATGGCTCGATTGTTTCCAAGGATAGGACGATCCATTTCGATTCAGCCATCTTATCGATGACTAGCTTCACCACCACAATCAATCCATCGCATCCAACCCGTTGAAGGCCCTGCCATGAACATCTTGCACATCGATTCCAGCGTCCTCGGCGACGCTTCCGTCACCCGCCAGCTGACCGCCAGCACCGTGGCCGCCTGGCGCGCCGCCCACCCGAACGCCCAGGTCCAGTACCTGGACCTGGCCGCCGAAGCACCTGCCCACTTCGGTGCCGACGCGCTGAGCTTCAAGCTCGGCCTGGACCTGACCAAGGTGACCGAAGCGCAACGCGCCGAGAACATCGAAACCGAACGCTACCTGGCGCAGTTCCTGGCGTCGGACGTCATCGTCATCGGTGCGCCGCTGTACAACTTCTCGATCCCCACGCAGCTGAAGGCCTGGATCGACCGGCTGGCCGTGCCCGGCCGCGCCTTCCGCTACACCGCGGCGGGCCCGGAAGGCCTGGCCAAGGGCAAGACCGTGATCGTGGTGTCCGGCCGCGGCGGCATCTATTCCACGAGCGAGCAAGGCCGCGCGCTGGAACACCAGGAAAGCTATCTGCAGACCGTGTTCGGCTTCTTCGGCATCACCGACGTGCGCTTCGTGCGCGCCGAAGGCGTGGCCTACGGCCCCGAACAGCGCGCCGCCGCACTGCGCCAGGGCGAGGCCGACATCGCCGCGTCGCTGGTGACCGCGCCGGCCGCCGAAGCCGTCAGCGCCTGAGCCGCCGGCCGCGCGCCGCCCTGTCCGCCCGCGGACAACGCACGGCACCGCCAGCGCCTACAGTGGCGTCTTCCCACCACCTGGAGACGCCACGATGAACGCCCCCCAAGACCTGCGCGCCCATGTCAGTGCCGAGGAGTGGCAGCTGCGCACCGACCTGGCCGCCTGCTACCGCCTGGTGGCGCTGTACGGCTGGAGCGACCTGGTGTTCACGCACATCAGCGCCCGCATCCCGGGGCCCGAGCACCATTTCCTGATCAACCCCTACGGGCTGATGTTCGACGAGATCACGGCCTCCAGCCTCGTGAAGGTGGACCTGGCCTGCAACAAGCTGATCGAGTCGCCCCACCCTGTGAACCCGGCCGGTTTCGTGATCCACAGCGCGATCCATGCCGTGCGCGAGGACGCCCAGTGCGTGCTGCACACGCACACGCGCGCCGGCGTCGCGGTCAGCGCGCAACGGGGCGGCGTGCTGCCGATCAGCCAGCAATCGACCTTCGTGCTGGCCTCGCTGGCCTACCACGACTACGAGGGCGTGGCGATCCGCGACGACGAGAAGGCCCGCCTGCAGGCCGACCTGGGCGATGCCAACTTCCTGATGCTGCGCAACCACGGCCTGCTGACCGTGGGGGCGAGCGTCGCCGACGCCTTCCTGGCCATGTACACGTTCGAGAACACCTGCCAGATCCAGATCGCCGCGCAGGCCGGCGGCGGCGAACTGGTGCAGGTGGACCCGCGCATCGTCGAAGGCGTGGGCCATGCCTCGCGGGTGCAGACCGGCGGGCTGGGCGGGCGCTTCGTGTGGCCCGCGCTGCTGCGCAAACTGGACCGGATCGACCCGGGCTACAAAAACTGAATGGCGCCGGCCGCGCAGGAACGCGCCGCGGCAGCGGCGTGGCCGGACCGCGGCAATGCGTTCAGCCCGCGCTCACTTGGTCGGACCGACCTCGCCGCTCGGCTGCTTCTTGATCGCCTCGGCGCCTTCGGCCTTGCGCTGGGCACGGGCCGCGGCCTTCTCCTCGGGCGTGGCCTTGGCGGCAGGCGGGGGCGCCTTCGAACGGCCGACCTCGCCGTCCTTGTTCTGCTTCACGGCTTCGGCGCCCTCGGCCCTGCGCTCGGCCCTGGCGGCCGCCTTTTCCTGGGGCGAGGCCGCAGTGGCCGGTGGCGGCTTCTTCACGCCGCCCACTTCGCCCTGGGCAAAGGCACCCACGGCGAACATCTGGGCCGCGGCGACGCCGAGGGCAAGCATGGTTTTCTTCATGGTCTGGCTTTCAGGTCTCTGGATGGTTGTCGAATTCGCCATGCCGGCATGCGCCAGCACCGCGAAGTCCCACCGTATCCAGCGGCCCGTCCGAGCCGTCCCGTCCCGCAGCGCATCGCTGCGTAGGAACGCGCCCCCCGCCGCGGTAGGCGCGATGGCGCCCACCCCCGGCCGGGGCGGGCGGCTGGCGCCGCCCGGCACGCTGCTTACTTGGAGGGGCCGACTTCGCCGGGAGGCGCCTGCTTGATCGCGGCGGCGCCTTCGGCCTTGCGCTTGGCGCGCGCGGCCGCCTTCTCCTCGGCCGACACCTTGGTCCGCGGTGCCGCCTTCTTCACGCCCCCCACTTCGCCAGGAGGTTGGTCCTTGATCGCCGCGGCGCCCTCGGCCTTGCGCTCGGCGCGCGCAGCGGCGCGGTCCTCGGGCGAAGCCTTCTGGGCCGGCGGCGGTGCCTTGGAGGTACCAGCCTCACCTTGTGCGAAAGCACCGACGGCAAACATTTGCGCCAAGGCGACGCCGAGCGTGAGAACTACTTTTTTCATTGCTGTCTTTCCAGATCTCTGGGTGATTGAAACAAGTCTTCTTCTGTGCCGAAACCAGGGGCCCCGTGCACAGAAGTTCTACACGATAACCGAGCTTTGCGGCGCAATTGCAACATTTCATTTACAAGTCTGGCGGCAGCAACACCTCTTGCTAATAGGTCTTGTACGGCAGGAATTTGCCGGATAGGACGACGTTGACGCGGTCGCCCTTGGGATCGGGCTGGCGCACGATGTCCATGGAGAAGTCGATGGCGCTCATGATGCCGTCGCCGAATTCCTCGTGGATCAGCTCCTTGATGGTGGTGCCGTAGACGTTGACGATCTCGTACCAGCGGTAGATCAGCGGATCGGTCGGCACGGCCGTGGGCAGCGAGCCCTTGTAGGGCACGACCTGCAGCCACTTCTGT
Source organism: Pseudorhodoferax aquiterrae (assembly GCF_014652235.1). Lineage (GTDB taxonomy): Bacteria > Pseudomonadota > Gammaproteobacteria > Burkholderiales > Burkholderiaceae_C > Pseudorhodoferax > Pseudorhodoferax aquiterrae. The sequence goes on along the minus strand of NZ_BMYK01000020.1, from coordinate 83,492 downwards.
TCCTCTGCCGTGAGGCCGAAGATCTTGCCCACCACCTTGGCCTGTTCGGCCGTGGCCGTCATCTGGCCCAGGCACAGGGCCGTGGTCCATTCCTTGGATTGGCCGACCTTCTTGGCCACGTCGGCCCATTGGATGCCCTTGGCGACCTTGGTGGTGATGATTTTTTCGGTGACTGCGAGGCGGTTCATTGCGGTGTGCTCCGTGCTGTGAAAACTCAGTGCGCCAGGGCGCGGGTGACGAGGAAATCGACGATGTGGTTGCGCAGGTCGTAGTAGCCGTCCAGGTGGTGCAGGCCTGCGCGCGTGCGCTCGCGCGGCAAGGGGTTGACGACCACCTCGGCGATGCCGCCGGGCTTGTAGCCGCCGGGCGTGTCGGCACTGTTGCGCATGAGCAGGATGCGGTCGGCCAGCAGGATGGCCTCGTCCACATCGTGCGTGATCATGAAGACGGTCTGCTGCGTCTGGCGCACGATGGCGAGCAGCTCGTCCTGGATGCTGCCGCGCGTGAGCGCGTCCAGCGCGCCGAAGGGCTCGTCCAGCAGCAGCATCTTGGGCTGGATCGCGAAGGCGCGCGCGATGCCCACGCGCTGCTTCATGCCGCCCGACAGTTCGCTGGGCTTCCTGTCGATGGCCGGCAGCAGGCCCACCAGCGCGACGAACTTGCGCACATGGGCATCGACCTCGGCGCGCCCCCACTGCGGCCAGCGCGACTTGACGGCGAATGCGATGTTCTGGCGCACGGTGAGCCAGGGCATCAGCGCATGGCCCTGGAACACCACGCCGCGCTCCAGGCCGGGACCGCGCAGTTCGCGGCCGTCCATGAACACATGGCCGGCGCTGGCCTGGTCGAGCCCGGCCAGCACGTTGAGGATGGTGGTCTTGCCGCAGCCGCTGTGGCCGATGATGCAGACGAACTCGCCGCGCGCAAGCGCGAACGACACGTCGGCGAACACCGGCCGCGCCGGCTGGAAGGCCTTGGCCAGGCCCTCGATCTTCAGGAAGCTGTCCATGGCCGGGGCCTCTCGTTGCGGCGCGGTGCGCACACCCACCTCACTCCACATAGGTCACCGCCTTCTGCAAGCGGCCGAAGGCCAGGTCCAGCAGCATGCCGACCACGCCGATCAGCAAGATGGCGAAGATCACGTTGGTCAGCGACAGGTTGTTCCACTCGTTCCAGACGAAGTAGCCGATGCCGGTGCCGCCCACCAGCATCTCGGCCGCCACGATCACGAGCCAGGCGATGCCCATGCTGATGCGCATGCCCGTGAGGATGGTGGGTGCGGCGGCCGGCAGGATCACCTGGAAGGCCTTGCGCAGCGGACTCACCTCCAGCGTGCTGGCCACGTTGAGCCAGTCGCGCCGCACCGAGGCCACGCCGAAGGCCGTGTTCACCAGCATCGGCCAGACCGAGCAGATGAAGATCACGAAGATCCCGCTGATGGCCGAGTCCTTGATGGTGTAGAGCGCCAGCGGCATCCAGGCCAGCGGACTGATGGGCTTCAAGACCTGGATGAAGGGGTCGAGCGCCCGGTAGACGAGCGGCGACATGCCGATCACGAAGCCCAGCGGAATCGCCACCATGCAGGCCAGCCCGAAGCCCAGCGCCACGCGGCCCAGCGAATGCCCGAGCTGGATGGCGATGCCCTTGTCGTTGGGCCCGTTGTCGTAGAACGGGTTGGACAAATGGCCCCAGACCGTGGTGCCCATCTGCGCCAACGTGGGAAAGCCGCCGCTGCGCGCCGCGCCGGGGTCCTTGCCGGTCAGCTTGGCGTACTCGATCTCCTCGGCCGTCATGCCGGCCGTGCTGCCGGCAACCGTGCCACCCGTGGTCGCCACATGCCAGACGCCCAGCAAAGCCAGGAAGATCAGCACGGACAGCAGCGCCGCCCGCAGGGTCAGGCTGGTCATGCCTTGCCGATCGCGAAGCTCTTGGCATAGGCCGCGGCCTTGTCCGCGTCGAACTCCTTGCCCATGATCTTGAACTTCGGGTAGGCGCCTTCGGGCGCCTTCTGGTCCAGCGCCGCCATCTGCTTCTTCGCGTCGGTCAGCAGGAACACGCGCTCGGCGATCTGCTTGTAGTCGACCTCGCCCTTGACGTAGCCCCAGCGCTGCATCTGCGTGAGCATCCAGACCGCCATGCTCTGCCAGGGGATGGGGTCGAAGTCGGCGCGGTTGGGCACGGTCTGGACCTTGCCGAGGCCGTCGGCGAAGCGGCCGGTCAGCACCTGGGACAGCACGGTCTCGGGCTGGTTCAGGTACTGGGCCGGCGCGATCACCTTGGCGATGAGTTCGCGGTTCTTGGCCTCGCGCGCCATCGCCGAGGCGGTGAGCACGGCGCGGTACAGCGCGGCGAAGGTGTTGGGGTTCTGCTGGATGAAGGCCGTGCTGGTGCCGAACGCGCAGCAGGGGTGGCCGTCCCACAGATCCTTGGTCAGCAGGTGCAGGAAGCCGATCTCCTCGAACACCGCGCGCTGGTTGAACGGGTCCGGACCCAGGTAGCCGTCGATGTTGCCGGCGCGCAGGTTGGCCACCATCTCGGGCGGCGGCACCACGCGGATCTGGATGTCGGTGTCGGGGTTCAGCCCATGCTCGGCCACGTAGTAGCGCAGCAGGAAGTTGTGCATGCTGAACTCGAAGGGCACGGCGAACCTGAAGCCCTTCCAGAGCTTGGGATCGCGCCTGTCCTTGTGCTTGTTGGCCAGCGTGATGGCCTGGCCGTTGGTGTTCTGGATGGTGGCCACGTTCATGGGCGTGGCGTTGCTGCCCACGCCCAGCGAGATGGCCAGCGGCATCGGGGAGAGGAAGTGCGTGGCGTCGTACTCCCTGTTGAGCATCTTGTCGCGGATCAGGGCCCAGCCCGCCGTCTTGACCACCTCCACGTTGAGGCCCTGCTTCTGGTAGAAGCCCAGCGGGTGGGCCATGATCAGCGGCGTGGCACAGGTGATCGGGATGAAGCCGATCTTGAGGTCCTTCTTCTCCAGCGCGCCCTTCTCCTGGGCCATGGCCTGCAGGCTGGCGATGGGCAGCACGCTGCCGATGGCGGCCATGGCCGTACCCTTGCCCACGGCGCGCAGGAAGCGCCGGCGCAGGGCGTCGTGCGGGAACAGCGCCTTGACCAGCGCGGCCTCGACGAAGGCGTTGGAGCGGGCCTGCACGTCGGGCCGGCGCGCGCGCTCGCGCAGCTCGCGCGCGGCGCTGGCGGCCGTGGCCTCCACGGCGGCCTCGGCCGCATGCTCGGCAGGGCTGTGGTCGCGCCCGCAGCTGCACCCCAGGCGCAGCGGGCGGTCGGCGTCGTAGGGGTCGGCGAAGTCGGACATGGCACACCTCCAGGACAAAGATGCCTGCCGCGGTGCAAGCTCTTTGCCAACCGGCGCGCCACTGTGGCAGGCCCTGCAAGATCGTGGGCGCCACCACCACGGCGTGTAGGGCCAGCCCTACAACGGGGGCCGTCAGCCCCGGTCCAGCATGTACAGCGTGAGTTCGACGTCGTTCTTGGTGCCGGTCTTCTCGAGGATGCGCGCGCGGTAGGTGCTGACCGTGTTGGCCGCCAGGCCCAGCTGTGCACCAATTTCGCCCACGCTGTGCCCCGATGTGAGCAGGCGCAGCACCTGGTGCTCGCGGTGCGAGAGCGCGTCCGCGCCCGGCTGTGCACCACGCCGGCCCATGGCTGCGGCCAACGCCTCGGCCGTGGCGCCGCTGACCCACATGCCACCGGCAGCGGCCTTGCGCACGGCCGCCAGCATGTCGTCGGGATCGGCCCCCTTGTGCAGGTAGCCGGCCGCGCCCAGGCGGATGCAGCGCACGGCGTACTGGCGCTCAGGGTAGGTGCTGAGCATCAGCACCGGCAGCGCCGGGAACTCGCGGCGCAGCGTCTCCAGCACGTCGAGCCCGTCGCCCTGGGGCATGGCGATGTCCAGCAACACGAGGTCCAGCCCGGCGCCTGCGGCGCGCACGGCCTGCAGCACTTCGGCGCCGCTGGCGGCCTCGGCGACGACCTGGACCTCGGGCGCATCGGCCAGCACCTGCTTGAGGCCCTCGCGCACGATGCGGTGGTCGTCGGCCAGCAGCAGCCGGATGGCCGCAGTCCCTGGAGTACCTTGGGGCGGCCCGGCGGCGCTCATGTCGCGGCCCCCAGCGGCATCTGCAGGCTAAAGGTGGCGCCCGCTCCCGGTGCGCTGGCGATCTCGATGCGACCGCCGAAGTGCAGCGCGCGCTCGCGCATGCCCATCACACCGTAGGCCGTGCCGGCCTCGAAGGCCGCGGCAGGCGCGCCCACGCCGTCGTCGTGCACGGCCAGGCGCAGCTGCCGCGCGCTGGCCTGCACGTCCACCGACAAGGTGCGCGCATGCGCGTGGCGGCCCACGTTGGACAGCATCTCCTGGAAGATGCGGAACACGGCCATGGCCTGCGCGCCGCCGGGCTCGGGCGCGCCGGCCACCTGCATGCACCAGTGCAGCCGCAGCTCGGCCGCCGCCACGAATTCCTGGGCCTGCCACTCCAGCGCGGCCCACAGGCCCTGGTGGTCCAGGATGCTGGGCCGCAGGTCGGTGATGATGCGGCCCACGTTGTCCACGGCTGATTCGATCAGCCGGCTCATGTTGCTGCACTTGCTGCGCATGCGCGTGCGCATGGCCTCGGCCTCGTGCGCGCTGCGCGCCTGCTGTTCGGCAAGACGCTTGTCCAGCCAGTTCACATCCATCTTGAGCGCCACGAGCAGGCTGCCGAGCTCGTCGTGCACCTCGCGCGCGATGCGTGTGCGCTCCTCCTCGCGCACGGTGTCCAGGTGGGCGGAGAGTTCACGCTGGCGCTGCAGCGCGAGCGACAGCGCGTGCGTGCGCTCGGCCACGCGCTGCTCCAGTTCGTCGCGCGCGTGGCGCAGCGCATCGGCCGCACGGCGGCGCTCGGTGATGTCGACGAAGGTGACGACGGCGCCGCGCACCTCGCCGCCGTCGACGATGGGGTAGCTGGAGTATTCGACCGGAAAGGCCGTGCCGTCTGCGCGCCAGAACACCTCGCTGTCGATCCGGCAGGGCAGGCCGCGGCGGAAGGCGTTGAAGATCGGACAGTCCTCGTCGGCGTAGTGGGCGCCGTCGGCATGCGAATGGTGGGTCACCTCGTGCATGTTGCGGCCCAGCAGGGCCGCTGGCGCATGGCCGATCAAGCGCGCGCCGGCACGGTTGATGAACATGCAGCGGCCATCCAGGTCGATGCCGAAGATGCCGTCGCCGGTGGACTGCAGCAGCAGGCCCAGCTGCTGTTGCCACAGCGGGTGGACGGCGGTGTCGGCCGTCGTGGCCAGGTCCAGGGCATCTGCATGCATGGACCTGGTGCATGCAACCGCTGTGCCAGCGGTTGCTGCCTGGCTCAGGGACGCAGCGCCAGGTTGAGCTGGTCCACCACCTCGGCCCACTCGGCATCGCGCTGCCATTGCTCGCGCAGGAACTGGGCCTGCGCTGGCGTCCAGAACGGCGCGTCGGGCAAGGCAATCGTCTCGGGCACCGGGCGGTGGCGTGCGATGAATTCCTGCACGGCGGCCTCGTCGCTGGGAAGGCCCAACTGGGCGAAGAGATCGTGCATGGTGGGGGTCGACAGGTCCATTGTTGTTCCTTCACGAAAGGTGCGAGCCGATGGTGGGCGCGGGGCGCGCCCGGCACTGTAGGAAGGCGGAGCGACCCGAAGCCGGTCAGAGGCCGAGATCGGACAGGCCTGGATGGTCGTCCGGCCGCCGGCCCAGCGGCCAGTGGAATTTGCGCTCGGACGCCAGGATCGGCATGTCGTTGATGCTGGCGAAGCGGCGCGCCATGAGGCCGTCGGCATCGAACTCCCAATTCTCGTTGCCGTAGCTGCGGAACCAGTGGCCGCTGTCGTCGTGCCATTCGTAGGCAAAGCGCACAGCGATGCGATTGCCCGCGAAGGCCCACAACTCCTTGATGAGCCGGTAGTCCAGCTCGCGCGCCCACTTGCGCTGCAGCAGCGCACGGGCCTGGTCACGCCCGACCGGGAACTCGGCCCGGTTGCGCCACACGGTATCGGGCGTGTAGGCCAGCACCACGCGGTCGGGGTCGCGCGAGTTCCAGCCATCCTCGGCCAGGCGCACCTTCTGCGCAGCGGATTCGGCGGTGAAAGGGGGCAACGGCGGGCGTTGTTCGGCAGCGGTCATGGGCTCTCCTTGAAGTAGACAAGTTCGTCTACCTCCATGCTAATGCAGATAGACAGACCTGTCTACAATGCCCGGCATGGAGACGACCACCCCCTCGGCGCGCGAGCGCATCCTGGCCACCGCGCACGACCTGTTCTACCGCGACGGCATCCGCGCCACGGGCGTGGACAAGCTGATCGCCGAGAGCGGCGTGGCCAAGCTGACCTTCTACCGCCACTTCGCGTCCAAGGACGACCTGGTGCGTGCTTTCCTGGAGCACCGCCACGAACGCTGGATGGCCTGGTTCGTCGACGCGCTGGGCCGGCGCGGTGCGGGCGAAGGCCAGGGCCTGCAGCCGCTGTTCGACGCACTGGAGGAATGGTTCCGCGACCCGGCCTTCCGGGGCTGCGCCTTCATCAACAGCGTGGTAGAGGTGGGCGCGAGCCTGCAGGGTGCGGCCGACACGGCGCGGCGCCACAAGCAGGAGATGGAGCAGGTGATCAGCGAACTGCTGCCGCCCGGGCCGCAGCGCACGGCGCGGGCGCAGGCGGTCGGCGTGGCAGTGGATGGCGCGATCGTGCGGGCGCAGATGGGCGATGTGGACGGCGCCCTGAGCGCGTTGCGCGGGCTGCTGTGAGCCCGCGCCGGCGCCTCAGTCGATCTGCAGCGGCGCGAACGACTTGACGAGATCGTCGATGGCCTTGACCTGGGCCAGGAAGGGTTCGAGCTTGTCCAGCGGCAGAGCGCTCGGGCCGTCGCACTTGGCCTGGTCGGGGTTGGGGTGGGCCTCGAGGAACAGGCCGGCCAGGCCCACGGCCATGCCGGCGCGCGCGAGGTCCACCACCTGCGTGCGGCGCCCGCCCGAAGCGGCGCCGGACGGGTCGCGCTGCTGCAGCGCATGGGTCACGTCGAAGATCAGCGGCAGGCCGCCCGTGACCTTCTTCATCACGCCGAAGCCCAGCATGTCCACCACCAGGTTGTCGTAGCCGAAGCAGGTGCCGCGGTCGCACAGGATGATGCGATCGTTGCCGGCCTCCTTGAACTTCTCGACGATGTTGAGCATCTGCGGCGGGCTCAGGAACTGCGGCTTCTTGATGTTGACCACGCGGCCCGTCTTGGCCAGCGCCACCACCAGGTCGGTCTGGCGCGCCAGGAAGGCCGGCAGCTGCAGCACGTCGACCACCTCGGCCACGGGCTGGGCCTGCCAGGGCTCGTGCACGTCGGTGATGACGGGCACGCCGAACTGCGCCTTGACGGCCTCGAAGATCTTCATGCCCTCCTCCAGGCCCGGGCCGCGGTAGGAGTGGATGGACGAGCGGTTGGCCTTGTCGAAGCTGGCCTTGAACACGTAGGGGATGCCCAGCTTGGTCGTGACGCGCACGTACTCCTCGCAGGTGCGCAGGGCCAGGTCGCGGGACTCGAGCACGTTGATGCCGCCGAACAGCACGAAGGGGCGGTCGTTGCCGGCGGAGATGGTGGGGGTGATGGGGATCATGCGGGTCTTCGGAGAAGTCGATGACCGGATTGTGGCCGGGAAGCCGGCGGCGACACGCGCGCCCCGGGCATTCGGCCCCTGCCCTCACCGCTTGCCGCGCACCTTGTCGATCTCGGCCTGCATCTCGGCCGCCAGCGCCTCGCCGCCCTCCTTCACGTACTTGGCGTGCACGGCGGCGACCTTCTCGCGCATGCGTGCGACCTCGGCCGGCGCCACGGTGTTGACCTGCAGCCCCTTGGCCTTGAGGCTGTCGGCGGCCTTCTCGTTGGCCTCGCGCGAGACCTTGCGCTCGTAGGCCCCGGCCTCGGACGCCGCGTCCATGAGGATCTGGCGGTCGGCCGGCGCGAGCTTGTCCCACTTCATCTTGCTGAACACCACGACCAGCGGGTTGTAGGCATGGTTGGTGGCCGAGGCGAACTTCTGCACCTCCTGCAGCTTGAGCGCCTCGACCGCGGCAAAGGGGTTTTCCTGGCCGTCCATGGCGCGCGTCTCCAGCGCACCGTAAAGCTCCGGGATGGGCATGGGCACGGCGTTGGCGCCCAGCGCGCCGAAGGTGTCGATGAAGATGGTGCTCTGCGGCACGCGCAGCTTGAGGCCGGCGAAGTCCTCGGCCTTGGCGATCGGACGCCGGCTGTTGGTCACGATGCGAAAGCCGTGGTCCCAGTACGCCAGGCCGATCAGGCCCTTGTCGGGCAGCAGATCCAGCAGGCGCTTGCCGACCGGGCCGTCGAGCACGGCATCGGCCTCGGCGTAGCTGTTGAACAGGAAGGGCAGGTCCAGCAGCACGTATTCCTTGACCATGCCGGTCAGCAGGCTGGGGATCACCACCGTCATGTCGATGGTGCCGCCGCGCAGCGACGAGAGCACGGCCACGTCGCCGCCCAGCGTGGCGCTGCCGAAGGTCTTGACCTCGATGCGCTTGCCGCTCTTTTGCTGCACCAGTTCGGCGAAGCGGCGGATGCCCAGGCCGTGCGGATGGTCGGGCGCCTGCACGTAGGCCACGCGCAGCGACACCGGCTCCTGGGCCAGTGCGGGCGCCGCGGCCCAGCCGAACAGCACGGTGGCGGCCAACGCCAGGAAGGTTCTGCTCTTCATGGTGGATGTCTCCTCGTTCTTTGGAATCGATGCAATCAGAGGGTCACGGACCATTGGTCGACCAGGTGTTCGCGGAACTGCTGCGGATCGACCTCGATGCCCAGGCCCGGCCCGTCGGGGATGGCGATGCGGCCGTCGGACCGCACGCCCACGGTGCCGCACATGTCACGGAACGGGTTGTACGAGGGGTCGAACTCGAACATCGGATAGCGCAGGCCTGGGCCGCGCAATTCCGGCAGGCCCGCGATGAACTGCAGCGACGCGTAGAAGTTGATGGCCGTGCCCCAGACATGCGGCACCACCGGCACGCCGTACGCGTCGGCCAGCGCCGCGATCTTCAGGCCTTCGGTGAAGCCGCCACACAGCGCCAGGTCGGGTTGCACCACGTCCAGCGCGCCCTGCGCGAGGAAGTCGCGGAACGGCGTCACGCCGAGCAGCGCCTCGCCGCCGGCCAGTGCCATCGGCAGGGCCTTGGACAGCTGCACGTAGCCCGGCAGGTTGTCGTGGCGGATGGGCTCTTCGAGCCAGACCAGATCGCTCGGCGCGAAGTGCTGCGCGAACACCAGCGCGGAGCGCACCGTGGCGCCTTCGTTGAGGTCGGCCATGAGTGGGAAGGCATCGCCCACGCGCCGGCGCAGGCGGGTCAGCAGGGCGCCCTCGGCGCGCGCGTCCAGGCCCAGGCGCAGCTTCATCGCCTTGAAGCCGTCGCGCAGGTAGCCGTCGATGTCGCGCTCGAAGTCGCGGTAGGGGTCGCCGCCCGGCTTGAGGAAGGGGCCGCTCACGTAGGCCGGCACCTCGTGCCGCACGGCGCCGCCCAGCAGCCGTGCGACCGGCATGCCGGCGCGCCGGGCCGCGAGGTCCCAGGCCGCGATGTCGATGGCGCTCATGGCCATGGTGGTCACGCCGCGCCGGTCGTAGGTCAGGGTCTGGGCCATGGCGTTCCACAGCACGCGTGGCGCGCCATCGGCTTGGGCCAGCACGGCCTGGGCCAGCCCGCCGCGAATGGCGGCGGCGGCCGCGCCCGGCATGGACCAGGTTTCGCCCCAGCCGACCTGGCCGTCGGCGTCCGTCAGGCACAGCAGCAGCGTGACACGGCGGTCGAAGAAGCGCATCGCGTTGCCGATGGGCTCGGGCAGCGTGCAGACGATTTCGAAGCCGTCGATGCGGGCGATGCGTGCGCCTTGTGGTGTCTGCATGGCGGCGGATTGTGGAAAGGCGCCGGCCATCCTGTCCAATACCGATGCTTCGCTGGTCCATAGACGGACTGCATACCCGAGGGTTTACCCATGAGCCTCACGCTCAGACACATCGAAGTCATCCGCGCGGTGCTGCAGGAGGGCTCGGTCACCGGCGCCGCGCGCCTGCTGGCGGTGTCGCAGCCGGCGCTGAGCCGCACGCTGAAGAACGCCGAAGGCCGCATCGGCATGCTGTTGTTCGAGCGGCGCGGCGGCCGCATGTCGCCGACGCCGGAGGCCTTGACGCTGCAGCGCGACATCGAGCGCGTGTACCGCGAGATCGAGGCGGTCGAGCGCACCTCCGGCGACCTGCGCAACCTGCGCGGCGGCCGCCTGTCCGTGGCCTGCAATCCGTCCGTGGCCTCCACCCTGGTCGCCACGGTGCTGGGCCAGACCAGCGCGCTCGCGCCCGACGCGCGCGTGTCGATCCAGACGGCGCTGAACTACGAGGTGGTGGAGCTGGTGCGCACGCGCAGTGCCGACATCGGCTACGCCTGGGACGTGCCGCGCCAAAGCGAGGTGGTGGCCACCGAGATCGGACGCTCGCGCCTGGTGTGCCTGCTGCCGCGCGGCCATGCGCTGGCGGCGCGCAAGTCGGTGTCGGCCAAGGACCTGCACGGCGTGCCGCTGATTTCGTTCAGCTCCACCTTGCCGATCGGCTTCGAGACCGAGAGCGCCTTCGCCGAGGCCGGTGCCACGCGCCGCATCGGCATCGAGGTGGGCCAGACCTTCGTGGCCGCCGCGTTGGTGCGCGCCGGCGCCGGCATCGCCGTCGTGGACCAGCTGTCGGTGCGCGCGGTGGCGGACGACCTGGAGGTGCGGCCGCTGCTGCCCCGGCGCGCCGTGCGGTTGTACGCGATCACGCGGCCCGAGCGGCCGTCGCTGCTGGCCCGCCAGTTCGCAGAGCGCATCGCGCAGATGGCGCGGGACACCGTGCGCTGAGCACGCCGGCGTGCAGCCGGCGCGGCGATCATGGTCCACTGCGATCGCCCATTCTTGGGTCTGGTGGCCACACCGCCGCGTTCCTACAGTTCCTCCATCCCCAAGGAACGAACATGGACACCGCAACAGACACCCCCCTGCCGCCCGGCACGGCCCTGCGCCACGCCGATGACGCCGCCGCGCTGCGCGCCTGCTGGCCCGTGGCCCGGCAGCTGCGCCCGCAGCTGGCTGGCATCGACGATTTCCTGGAGCGCGTGCAGCGCATGCGCCAGCACAGCTACCGCGTGCTGGCGGCCTGGCACGGCGAGCGCGTGCTGGCACTGGCCGGCTACCGGCTGCAGGAGAACCTGGTCTACGGCCGCTTCCTGTACATCGACGACCTCGTCAGCAGCGAGGAGGTGCGCGGCCAGGGCTGGGGCGCGCGGCTGATCGCGGCCACACGCGCTCTGGCCGCACAGGCCGGCTGCGCCCATGTCGTGCTGGACACCGCCATCGCCAACACCGCTGCGCAGCGCTTCTACGCGGCCCAGGGCCTGGCCAACAAGGCCACGCGCTTCAGCTGCGCAGTGCCGGCGGAGGTGGCCGCATGAAGCTCCTGCACATCAGCTGCAGCCCGCGCGCGCAGGGCTCGCACAGCGCGCGGCTGGCGCAAGCCATCGTCGAGCGGCTCTGCGTGTTGCATCCGGCCACGCAGGTGCAACTGCGCGACCTGGCCGCCGAGCCGCTGCCGCATGTGGACGGCGCCTACGCCGATGCGCTGGCCGGCAGGCCGCCGGTGGGTGCCGCAGCCGGTGCGCTGGCGCGCTCGGATGCCTTGATCGCCGAGCTGGAGCAGGCCGACGCCATCGTGCTCGGCACGCCCATGCACAACTTCACCGTGCCCTCGGTGCTCAAGTCCTGGATCGACCATGTGCTGCGCATCCACCGCACGTTTGCGCCCACGCCCGAGGGCCACAAGCGCGGGCTGCTGCGCAACCGGCCGGTTTACATCGCGGTTGCCTCGGGCGGGATGTTCCTGGGCGAGCGCGCGCGCCAGCCGGATTTCCTGACGCCCTATCTGCGCGCCGTGCTCAACACCATGGGCCTGCACGACCTGCACTTCTTCGTGCTGCAGGCCACGGTGCGCGGGCCCGACGCGCTGGCCGCGGCCTGGGACGACGCACTGCGCCAGGTTGCGCGGCTGGCAGCGCCGCAGCCCGCTCCCCTCGAACTCCAGCACTGAAGAACGATGACGCAACGACTCCTGCTCAACGAGGCGGCGCCGAACGCCGCCAAGGGTCTGTACGCCACCAGCGCCTACCTCGCGCAGTGCAGCCTGCCCAAGCTGCTGGTGGACCTGGTCTATCTGCGCGTGTCGCAGATCAACGGCTGCGCCTACTGCATCGACCTGCATTCGCGCGACCTGCTCGCGCTGGGCATGGCCCTGGACAAGCTGCTGCTGGTGCCGGTCTGGCGCGAGGCACTGCCCTTGTTCGACACGCGCGAGCGTGCCGCGCTGCAATGGGCCGAGAGCCTCACGGCGGTGGCGCAGACCCAGGCGCCCGACGCCGACTATGCAGCCGTGGCCGCCGTGTTCGGCGAACGCGAGATCGGAGAACTCACGCTGGCCGTGAGCCTCATGAACGCCTTCAACCGCATCGGCGTGGGGCTGCGCATGGTGCCGCAGGCGGCTCAGGCCGTCGGCGCGGTCAGCGCGTAGGCCGGCACGCGGGCCGCGAAGTCCTGCAGCCAGGCCACGAGTGCCGGGTGTTCGGTGCGCCAGGCGCCCGCGAAGCGCAGGTCCAGGTAGCCCAGCGCGCAGGCCTGGGCGATCTCGCCGATGTGCGGCACGCCCGTGCCGGGCACGGCGTGGTGCGTGGCCAGGTGGGCCAGCGCGCGCTCCATCTTGCCGCGCTGGTGCGCGAGCCATTGCTCGCCGCGCAACTCGGGTGGGCGGTAGCGGCCCTCGTAGACCTGCAGGATGCAGGCGTCGAGCAGGCCGTCGGCCAGCGCCTGGTGGCGCAGCACGGCCAGGCGGCCCGGCCCGGGCGGCACCAGCACGGGCGTGGCGGCGGCCTCGTTGAGGTATTCCACGATCACGCGCGAGTCGTACAGCGGTTCGCCGTCGTCCAGCAGCAGCGTGGGGATCTTGCCGAGCGGGTTCTGCTGGCGCAGCGCATCGTTGGCGTCGTTGGTGTCGGCGGCCTCGATACGGATGCGGTCGCTCAGGCCGGCGACGGCGGCGGCGATGCGGACCTTGCGGCCGAAGGGCGAGGCGGGGGATGTGCGCAGGATGGGCATGGGCCGATGTTAGAGGTCGGCGTCGATCAGCGTCTGCAGCCGGGCCCAGTGCGCCGCAGCCTCTTCCGCGCGCAGATTGGTCACGCCCAGCAGCAGGCCGTTGTGCTCGGGGCCGGGCCGCGCGTACCAGGGCGACAGCGGCGCGGGCGACAGGCCCAGGGCCTGGGCCGCGCGCACGAGCGCCACGTCGGCGCGCCCGGGCGGCAGCCGGAGCAGCACGGCCAGCCCGGCCGCGCGGTGGGTGATGCCGGCCGCGCGCAGGCAGGCCAGCAGAGCATCGCGCCGCTGCAGGTACAGGCGCTTCATGCGCCGCAGGTGGCGCAGGTGGTGGCCACCGCGCAGCAGTTCGGCCACGGCCTGCTGCACGAGCGGCGTCGGCGCGCTGCCGTGCAGGGCGGCGGCGGCGTCGAAACAGGCGACCTGGTCCGCCGGCACCACCAGGAAACCCAGGCGCAGCGCCGGGCTGATGGTCTTGCTGAAGGTGCCCACGTGCAGCACGCGCGCCGCGGCGTCACCGGCACCGAGCGCGGGCGCGGTCCGGCCTTGCAGCTGCAGTTCGCCGAGGTAGTCGTCTTCGAGCACCCAGGCCTGCTGGCGTGCGGCCCAGTCAAGCAGCGCGCTGCGCCGCGCCGGGGCCAGCGCCACGCCCAGCGGCGCCTGCTGACCCGGCGTGACCACGGCCAGCGCCGCCTGCGGCGCCAGCGCCTGGCCGGCCGCCACGTCCAGGCCCTGCGCGTCCACCGGAACGGCCACGGTGGCCAGGCCGAGCGTGGCCAGCAGCTTGCGCGTGAGCGGGTAGCCGGGCTCCTCGGTCCAGGCCTGGCCCGCCAGGCCCAAGGCATGCACGGCAAGCGCGACGGAGGCGGCGTGCCCGCCCGTCACGTAGACCTGGGCGGGGCTGCAGGCCAGGCCACGCGCCACGGCGAGCATGGCGGCGATCTGCGTGCGCAATGCGGGCTCGCCGCGCGGATCGGGGTAGCTTGGCGCGGCACCGGCGGCCGTGCGCGCGGCGCGCACGAACAGGCGCGACCAGAGCTTGACCGGGATGCCGTCCTGCGCCGGCACGCCCATCTGGAACACGCCATTGCCGCGCACGAGCCCGGGCAGCGGGCCCGGCGCAGCCGTGGCCGGTAGGTCGCCCTGCGGCCGCACGGGCACGCGCCGCGCCACGCGCGTGCCGGCCGCGCCCATCGCCTGGACCAGGCCGGCATCGATCAGCGTCTCGTAGGCCGCACGCACCGTGCCGCGCGCCACGCCCAGTTGGGAGGCCAGGTCGCGCCACGACGGCAGCCGTGCGCCCGGAGCCAGCCGACCCTGTTCGATCGCGCTGCGCAGGCCAGCGGCGATCTGCTCGGTCAGCGCGGTGGGCGCTGCGCGGTCGAGCGCCAGCGCGAGCGGCGCCTTCGGGTCGGCCACTCAGTCGGACAGCCGCGGCGCGTCGACCAGCGTGGTGAGCGGCAGGCGGGACAGTTCGCCGAGCAGCGCCGCGAGTTGGCGGCCGGCAGCCTCCACGAGCGCGCGGCCCTTCTCGGCCGTGGCGTTGGCGGCATCGCCCGCTGCGCCCTCGGCGTTGTAGTCCTGCATCTGCCAGCCGAGCTTGGCGGTCTTGCCGTTGCCCAGAATGGGGTAGGCCGCGGCGCGGTCTTGCGACGTGGAGCGGAAATGGCGCGCCTGCGCCATGTCCACGCGCGCTGGGTCCAGCGCCAGCATCATCGAGGTCTCGATGTCGCCGCCGTGGATGCCGAAGCGGTGCTCCTCGGCGCCGAACAGGCCCTCCACGTCGGGGCCCAGCGGCAGCGTGTACCAGCTGGCGTGGTAGCACAACAGCTCGCAGCGCGTGCGCAGGTCGCGCGCCACGATGTCCATGATGGACACCTGGCCGCCGTGGCTGTTGAACAGCAGCAGCTTGCGCAGGCCGGCGCGCGCGACGGACTCGCCGATCTCGGTCCACAGCCGGATCGTGGTCTCGGCCGACAGCGACAGCGTGCCCGGAAAGCGCTGGTGCTCGCTGCTGCGGCCGATGGCCTGCGTGGGCAGGAACAGCACGGGCAGCGTCTCGGGCAGGTGCGGCAGCGCGGCTGCGATGACGCCGTCGACCAGCGCCGTGTCCACGCGCACGGGCAGGTGCGGGCCGTGCTGCTCGGTGGCGGCCACGGGCAGCACGGCCACGGTCGCTGCGGGGTCCAGCCGCGCGAAGTCGCGCGTGCCGAGGTCGGACCAGAATCGCGAGGGTAGGCTCATGGCGGGATCTTAGAGGGTGTTCCGCGCCCAAGCCCCCAGGCCGGCGCCGCCGGGGGCCGGGCGCTAACATGCCGGCCGCCCCTGCCCTATTGCCCTATGTCCTCGATTCCCTCCGACGCCGCGGCCCCGGCTGCGTACGGCCCATGGGCCATCGCCGCGGCCGGTGCCGTCGGCCTGGCCACCGCCATGGGCATCGGCCGCTTCGCCTTCACGCCGCTGATGCCCATGATGTTGCACGACGGCGTGATCGATCTGGACGGTGCGAGCTGGCTGGCCAGCGCCAACTACCTGGGCTACCTGCTCGGCGCCGTGCTGTGCACGCTGCAGCCGTGGCTTTGGCGCCGGCTCGGCAACCCGCCGCCGCCCGATCCCGCGCGCATGGTGCAGGCAGGGCTCGTCGCCACCGTGCTGCTAACGCTGGCCATGGCCCTGCCGTGGCCCGCGCTGTGGCCGGCGCTGCGCTTCGCGGCCGGCGTCGCCAGTGCCCTCGTGTTCGTCTACATCTCGGGCTGGTGCCTGGCGCAGCTGGCGCGGCGCGGTCGCGGCGCATTGGGCGGCATGATCTATGTCGGGCCGGGCACGGGCATCGTGCTGAGCGGGCTGATCGCTGGCGCCGTGGTGGCCGGCGACGGCAGCGCACGGCTGGGCTGGCTGGTATTCGGCGCCCTGGCCGCCGCGCTGGCGTTGGCCGTGCGGCCGGTGCTGCGCCATGGGGAACTGCCGGCACCGCCGGTGGCCGCGGCAGCCGGTGCGCCCGCCGCGCAACGCACGGCCTCGCGCGGCGAGATGGCGCTGCTGGCCGCAGGCTACGGCTGCGCCGGCTTCGGCTACATCATCACCGCCACCTTCCTGCCCGTGATCGCCCGCGCGGCGCTGCCGGCCTCGGTCTGGCTGGACCTGTTCTGGCCGATCTTCGGCGTCGGCGTGATCCTCGGCGCCATGGCCACCACGCGTGTGGCTCTGAGCGGCGACTTGCGGCGCATGCTGGCGCTGTGCCACGGCGTGCAGGCCGTGGGCGTGGCCATGAGCCTGGTCAGCCCCACCCTGCCGGGTTTCGTGCTGGGCAGCCTGTTGCTGGGCCTGCCGTTCACGGCCATCACCTACTTCGCGATGCAGGAGGTGCGCCGCCTGCGCCCCGCCAGCGCGGCCAGCACGATGGGGCTGTTGACGGCGCTGTACGGCATCGGCCAGGTGCTGGGACCGCCGCTGGTGGCGCTGCTGATCGGCTGGTCGGGCTCGCCGGCACGCGGTTTCACGCTGGCGCTGATGGTGGCGGCCGGCACGCTGCTGCTGGGCGCCGCGCTGTACCTGCTCGGTGCGCGGCGCTATCCCAGGGAGGGCACGCAATGACGCGCCGGGACCGGACGCTCGCTGCTGTCGTGCTCGCCGGACTGGCGCTGGGCGCGGGCGCGATGCCGCTGGACGATGCGCTGAAGTCGCCGGCCTGCCTGGCCGCACGCGAGCGGCTCGACGCCATCATGGCCGAGCCCAAGCCCGACATCGTGCTGTTGCGTGCGGCACGCCAGCGCGCTGCACGCGCCTGTTTCCGCGCCGAGGCCGATGCCCCACCGCCCTCGCGCGCCGAACGCCCCGTGGTCGTCCCGCCACCCGCAGCGGTGCCCGCCCTGCCGACGCCGCCCGCGGCGCCCACCACCGCGGCGCCCACCACCGCGGCGCCAGCGCCGCCGCAGCCACCGCAGGCGGCGCGCTGCGACGCGGGCGGCTGCTGGGACAGCCAGGGCCAGCGGCTGAACCGCGCAGGCGGCCAGCTGGTCCATCCGCAGGGTCGACTGTGCACCCAACAGGGCACGGTGCTGAACTGCCCTTGAGCAGCGCGCCCGCGGCGCCGGCACCGTACACGGTGGCTGTGCGGGCGCTGTGCGAGTTCACGGCCAAGGCCGGCGATCTCGACCTGCGCTTCACGCCGGCGCCCACCGCATTGGAAGGCATTGCGGGCCATGCGCTGGTGACCGGACGGCGCGCAGCGGACTACGAAGCCGAGGTTCGGCTGCAGGGCGCTCACGGTGCGCTGCAGGTGCGCGGCCGCGCCGATGGGTTCGACGCCGCCCGGCAACGGCTCGAAGAGATCAAGACCCACCGCGGCGACCTGGCGCGCCAGCCGGCTGCGCAACGTGCCTTGCACTGGGCCCAGCTGAAGATCTACGGCGCCCTGCTGTGCGCCGAACGCGGCCTGCCCGCGCTGACCTTGGCGCTGGTGTACTTCGACATCGCGAGCCAGCGCGAGACGGTGTTCGAAGAGCGGCACGAAGCGGCTGCGCTGCAGGGCTTTTTCGCGCAGCAGTGCCAACGCTTCCTGGCCTGGGCAGCACAGGAACAGGCCCACCGCGCCGCGCGCGATGCGGCCCTGGCCGCGTTGGCGTTTCCGCACCCGGCGTTCCGCCCCGGCCAGCGCGAGCTGGCCGAGGCCGTGTACCGCGCCGCTGCGCGCGGCCGCCCCCTGCTGGCGCAGGCGCCCACGGGCATCGGCAAGACCGTGGGCACGCTGTTCCCGCTGCTCAAGGCCTGTCCGGGCAAGCGCATCGACAAGCTGTTCTACCTGGCCGCCAAGACCCCGGGCCGTCAGCTGGCGCTGGATGCCCTGGCGCGCATCGCGCCGCCCGGCCAGCCGTTGCGCGTGCTGGAACTGACGGCGCGCGAGAAGAGCTGCGAGCACCCCGACAAGGCCTGCCACGGCGAGTCCTGCCCGCTGGCGCGTGGCTTCTACGACCGGCTGCCGGCAGCCCGCAGTGCGGCCGTGGCCGCAGGGCCGCTGGCCCGGGCGACGCTGCGCGAGGTGGCGCTGGCGCACCAGGTCTGCCCCTACTACCTGGGCCAGGAGCTGGCGCGTTGGGCCGACGTGGTGGTCGGCGACTACAACTACTGGTTCGATGGCAGCGCGATGCTGTACGCGCTGGCCTTGCAGAACGAATGGCGCGTGGGCGTTCTGGTGGACGAGGCGCACAACCTGGTCGACCGCGGCCGCGCGATGTATTCGGCCGGCATGCAACGCGGCACCGTGCGTGCGCTGGCGCGCGAGGCGCCCGCTGCGTTGCGGCGCCCGCTCGAACGGCTGGACCGGCAATGGCGCGCGCTGCTGGCCGAGGACGAGCGCCCGTACAGCACGCGCGAGGCGCCACCGGCCGCCTGGGCCACCGCACTGCAGAACGCCGCCACCGCGCTGGGCGACTATTTAGCCAATGCCGCGCCGGGCGCGTCGCATCCGCTCGACGGCGCGCTGCAGTCGTTCTGGTTCGAGGCTCTGCAGCTGCTGCGGCTGGTGCAGAGCTTCGGCCCGCATTCCATGGTCGACGTGGCGCGCCTGCCGGCCGGGAGAGGCACGGGGCGCAACGATGCCGAACTGCACATCCGCAACCTGATCCCGGCCGAGTTCCTGGCACCTCGGCTGGCTGCCGCCTGGAGCAGCACGCTGTTCTCGGCGACGCTGGCGCCGCCCGACTTCTACCGCAACACGCTGGGACTGCCGGGCGACGCGCCCTTCGTCGACATCGCATCGCCCTATGCCGCCGAGCAGTTGCGCGTGCGCGTGGCCGACGGCATTTCCACCCGCTTTGCCGACCGGCAGGCGTCGGCCGCGCCCATCGCGGCGCTGATGGCGCAGCAGTACCTGGCACAGCCCGGCAACTACCTGGCGTTCTTCAGCAGCTACGACTACCTGGACCTGGTGGCCAATGCCTTCGCGCAGGCGCACCCGGCCATCCCGCACTGGCGCCAGACCCGGCGCATGGACGAGGCCGAGCGCCAGGCCTTCCTCGGCCGCTTCGCGCCCGGAGGTGCCGGCATCGGCTTCGCGGTGCTGGGCGGCAGCTTCGGCGAGGGCATCGATCTGCCGGGCGACCGGCTGATCGGTGCCTTCGTCGCGACGCTGGGCCTGCCGCAGGTCAACCCCGTCAACGAGGAGATGCGTCGGCGCATGCAGGAGGCCTTCGGCGCGGGCTACGACTACGCCTACCTGTACCCCGGACTGCGCAAGGTGGTGCAGGCGGCGGGCCGCGTGATCCGGTCGCGCGAGGACCGGGGCGTGATCGTGCTCATCGATGCGCGCTTCACGCGCCGCGCCGTGCGGGCGCTGCTGCCTGCATGGTGGCCGCTGACGCACACCGCTGCGTGAGCCCTCCGCCTTCGACGGCGCCGAACTGTCGACAAACGCGATGCCGGAGCAACAATCGCACTAGACTGAATACACGCCTTCCGGTGCGCACCCACCGGTTCCATACCAACACACGACAAGGACGGCGACATGCACTCTTCCCATGCGACACCGAGCCACCCCGGCGCCAGACACCACCCGCTGTTGCGCCATCGCGACGGACACCATGCCCGCGTGACCTTCGAGGAGCTCTTCTTCGACCTGGTCTACGTCTTTGCGGTCACGCAACTCAGCCACCAGTTGCTGCACCATCTGACGGTCGGCGGGGTCGTCGAGGTGCTGATCCTCTGGTTCGCGGTGTGGTTGGGATGGCAGTACACCTGCTGGGTGACCAACTGGTTCGATCCCGAGACGCCGCAGATCCGCGGCCTGATCTTCGCCAACATGCTGCTGGGCCTGGTGATGGCCTCGAGCATCCCGCAGGCCTTCGGTGAACGAGGGATGGTCTTCGCGCTGTCCTATGTGGCCATCCAGGTCGGTCGTACCGCCTTCATCGCCTTCCAGCTGCCGTCCGGCCACGCGCTGGCTGCGAACTACCGGCGCATGCTGGTCTGGCTGCTGGTCTCGGCAGCGTTCTGGATCGCCGGCGCGCTGGCCGAGCACGGGACGCGCGCCGCGCTCTGGTCCATCGCCGTGGTGTGCGAATACGGCGCGCCGATGGTGGGCTTCGCCGTGCCGGGCATGGGCCGCTCGAACACCAGGGACTGGACCATCGAAGGCGGCCACCTGGCGGAGCGCTGCCAGCTGTTCGTGATCGTCGCGCTGGGCGAAACCCTGCTGGCGACGGGCGCGACCCTGTCCGATGTGGAGCACTGGTCCTCCGAGGTGCTGCAGGCGCTGGTGGCCACCTTCCTCGGCACGCTGGCCATGTGGTGGCTGTACTTCGGCACCTCGAGCAAGGACGCCAGCGAAGCCATCGTGCGCTCCGCCGACCCCGGCCGGATCGGGGCCTACTTCCACTATGTCCACGCGATCCTGGTGGCCGGCATCATCGCCACAGCCGTCGGCAACGACCTGGTGCTGGCCCATCCGCATGCCCTGCCGAGCGCAGCGCAGGTCGCCGTTTTGCTGCTTGGGCCGGCGATCTACCTGCTGGGCAGCGCGGTCTACAAGTCGGTGGTGTATGGCGGCGTGGCTGTCTCGCACATCGCCGGCGCCGCCATGCTGCTGGCGCTCGTGCCCATCGGCCTGGCCGGCAACATGCTGCTCATGGGGTGGCTGACCACGGCCGTGGTGCTGGTGGTCAGCGTGTGGGAGACGCAGCTCCTGCGCCGGCGCCGCCGCGCGGCATGACCTTCGGGGACGGGACCGCACGGGCTCTCACAAGAAACTCGCGACACGTCGAAAATCTTGACACCGCCTTGCTGAAAGCACACCAAAAAGTCGCATAAGCATTTGTTTTCTCTCAAAAATTGGCGGAAGGCATGCTAGTTGCTGAATATCTCACACCAACCTCGTTGGGCCGCTTCCCACCAACTCATCGCCTGAAGGAACCGTCATGAACCTGACCCGCTTCAAACTTGCCCACCTCGGCCTCGCTGCCGCCACCGCTTTCGCGGCCTCCTCTGCTTCGGCAGGCGTGCTGATCACCGACTGGACCTACACGGTGAAGAGCGCGTTCGTCACCGACAGCGCGACCTGGGCCGGCTCCGGCACCGGCGGCGCCAATCCCGCCACGCCGAACCCGAACACCAACTACACGACCAGCGACACCCTGCTGACCTGGGGCCGCATCGGTGGCAGCCTGGGCGCTGGCACCCGCAGCGGCCTGCAGATCAACCCCGCCGAAACCAACGGGAATGTGCAGACCAACGGTGCCTTGGTCGATGCCAACACCTACATCCACTACAACAACAGCAACCTGGGCTCCAACAGCGTCACGCTGCAGACGGTCCAGATCCAGGCAACCCTGGAGCTGTTCTCGGCCTCCCTCAACAAGTACTTCGAAGCGACCTACTTCGTCAACTTCAAGGAAGTGCCGAACACCAACGTCGGCTGCCCGAGCGGTCCCGAAGTCAACCCCTGCAGCGACATCTTCGTGATCGACGGCTCGCTGGGCGAAGCCTTCAGCTACGACGGCTACGACTACACCTTCGCCTTCGGCATCAAGGATCCGCAGCTGCTCCTGGCGGCATCCCCGGAACAGTGCGTGTACGCTGGCGCCCCTGACACCTGCTTCGGCGTCTCGACGCCCGAAAATGCGACCACCCCCGTGACGTTCCAGTTCGGTCTGGTCGCAACGCCCGCGGAAGTGCCCGAGCCGGCCTCCATCGCTCTGCTGGGCGCTGGCCTGTTGGGCCTGGCCGGCATCCGTCGCCGCCAGCAAAAGAACAAGGCCTGATTCTTCAGCCCTGCTCTCGAAACCCCGCCTCGGCGGGGTTTTTTTATGCCTGCAGAGCAGCCCGCGCCGCCTTGGCGATGGCCGCTGCGTCGACGCCGAAGAAGCGGCGCAGCGCGGCCCGCGTGTCGCTGCGGCCGAAGCCGTCCGTGCCCAGCGTCGTATAGCTGCGCGATGCAGGCACGCCCGCACGCAGGCACTCCGGCACGGCACGCACATAGTCGCTGGCGGCGACGATGGGACCCTGGCCGGCCACCAGTTGTGCCAGCGTCGCCTGGCCGGCCGGGCGCGCGAGCTCGCTCCAGCTCGTGATGCTCAGCACTTCGCTGCCGATGCCGTCCGACGCCAGTTGTTCGGCCGCCTTGATCACCTCGGTCAGGATCGCGCCCGAGCCCATCAAGGTCACGCGCTTGCCATCCTGCGGACCGTACACGCCGAAACGGTAGCCGCCGCGCACCACGCCCTGTGCCGCGCCCTCGGGCAGGCTGGGCTGGGCGTAGTTCTCGTTCATGAGCGTCACGTAATAGAAGACGTCCTGCTGCTCGAGCAGCATCTCGCGCATGCCGGCATCGACGATCACGGCCATCTCGCCTGCGAAGGCCGGGTCGTAGGCCTTGCAGTTGGGGATGGTCGCGGCCACCAGGTGGCTGCTGCCGTCCTGGTGCTGCAGGCCCTCGCCGCCCAGCGTGGTGCGGCCCGAGGTCGCGCCGAGCAAGAAGCCGCGTGCGCGCTGGTCGGCCGCGGCCCAGATCGCATCGCCCACGCGCTGGAAGCCGAACATCGAGTAGTAGATGTAGAACGGCAGCATGGCCAGGCCGTGCACGCTGTAACTGGTCGCCGCGGCGGTCCAGCTGGCGATGGCACCGGCCTCGCTGATGCCTTCCTCGAGGATCTGCCCGTCCAGCGCCTCGCGGTAGGACAGCACCGAGCCGATGTCCTCGGGCGCGTAGCGCTGGCCCACGCTGCTGTAGATGCCGACCTGCTTGAACAGGTTGGCCATGCCGAAGGTGCGGGCCTCGTCGGCCACGATGGGCACGATGCGCGGGCCCAGCTGCGGGTCCTTGAGCAACTGGCCCAGGAGGCGCACGAAGGCCATGGTCGTGCTCATCTCCTTGCCTTCGGCCGCCAGCGCGAACTGCGCGTAGCTGGCCAGCGGCGGCACCGGCGGCGCATCGCACGCCGTCTCGCGCCGCGGCAGGAAGCCGCCCAGCGCCGCCCGGCGCTCGCGCAGGTAGACCATCTCGGGGCTGTCCTCGGCCGGCTTGTGGAAGGCCAGCGAGGTGGCCTGCTCGTCGCTCAAAGGCAGGTCGAAGCGGTTGCGGAACGCGATCAGGTCGGTCTCGTCCAGCTTCTTCTGTGAGTGCGTGGTCATGCGGCCCTGCCCCGCCGTGCCCATGCCATAGCCCTTCTTGGTGTGGGCCAGCACCACGGTGGGCTGGCCACGGTGCGCAGCAGCGGCGGCATAGGCCGCATGGATCTTCACGAGGTCGTGGCCGCCGCGACGCAGGCGGTCGATCTGCTCGTCCGTCATGCCCTGGGCCAGGCGCTGCAGCGCCTCGTCCTGGCCAAAGAAGTGCTCGCGGTTGTAGCGCCCGTCCTTGGCCGCGAAGGTCTGCATCTGGCCGTCCACGGTGTGGGCGAAGGCACGCAGCAGCGCACCCTGCTGGTCGCGCGCGAACAGGCCGTCCCAGTCGCTGCCCCAGACCAGCTTGACGACGTTCCAGCCGGCGCCGGCGAACAGCTGCTCGAGCTCGTCGATGATGCGGCCATTGCCGCGCACCGGGCCGTCCAGGCGCTGCAGATTGCAGTTGACGACCCAGACCAGGTTGTCCAGCTTCTCGCGCGCGGCCAGCGTCAGCGCACTCATGGACTCGGGCTCGTCCATCTCGCCGTCGCCGAACACGCCCCAGACCTTGCGGCCTGTGCAATCGAGCAAATTGCGGTGCGTGAGGTAGCGCATGAAGCGCGCGTGGTAGATCGAGCTGATCGGCCCGATGCCCATGGAGCCGGTCGGGAACTGCCAGAAGTCCGGCATCAGCCAGGGGTGCGGGTAGCTCGACAGCCCGCGCGCGCCGGCCTCGGGCGCCACGATCTCCTGGCGGTAGTGCATGAGGTCGGCCTCGTTGAGCCGGCCTTCGAGGAAGGCGCGCGCGTAGACACCCGGCGCGCTGTGGGGCTGGAAGAACACGAGGTCGCCGCGGTGGCGCGCGTCCCTCGCGTGAAAGAAGTGGTTGAAGCCGACCTCGAACAGGTCCGCCGCACTGGCATAGCTCGCGATGTGGCCACCCAGCTCGCCATAGGCCTGGTTGGCGCGCACCACCATGGCCAGCGCGTTCCAGCGCATCAGCGAGGCCAGCCGCTCCTCGATCGCCAGGTCGCCCGGAAAGCGGGGCTGCTGTTCCACGGCGATGGTGTTGGCGTAGGGCGTGGCCAGCTCGGGTTTCCAGCCGATGCGCCGGGCACGGGCCATCCGGGCGAGCTCATCGAGCATGAAGCGGGCCCGCTCCGGCCCGCCCGAGGCCAGCAGCGCGGAGAAGGCGTCGCGCCATTCCTGCGTTTCCTGCGGATCGATGTCGCCTGCTGCGGGCGTCTGCAGCAGCTGGGCCAGCGAGTGGGGTGCGTTCATGGCGGACGGAAGAAGCGAGTCGAGGAATGGCCGCACTCTAGGCGCAAATGCGCCGAAGATGTTGCCAAGATGCATGGCGCAACGCGCCGACGCAGCACAGAATGCCGTCGAACCCGAGAACGGAGGCACAAAATGAATCTGGATGCCACGGACCTGCGCATCCTGGACGAATTGCAGCGCGACGGCGCCCTGTCCAACGTGGAGCTCGCGCGGCGCGTGCACCTGTCGCCATCGCCTTGCCTGGCACGCGTGAAGGCGCTGCAGGCCGCCGGCATCATCACCGGCTATGTGGCGCTGGCCGACCCGGCGCTGCTGGGCCTGGGCCTGAACGTGTTCATCTCCATCAGCCTGACGCGCCAGAGCAAGGAGGCGCTGGCCGATTTCGAGCACCGCATCGCGTTGCACGAAGAGGTCATGGAGTGCTACCTCATGACCGGCGACAGCGACTACCTGATCCGCGTGGCCGTGGCCGACATCGCGGCGCTGGAGCGCTTCATCCTGGAGCAGCTCACCCCCATCCCCGGCATCGAGAAGATCCGCTCGAGCTTCGCGCTCAAGCAGGTCCGCTACAAGACGGCGCTGCCGCTGCCGCGCCGCTGAGGCCCCATCCGGCACACTTGCGGCCTTTGACCGTCCGAGAAGGAGACACGACGCATGCATGTGATCCACCGCATCGCCGAACTGCGCGAGGCATTGGGCACCGGCCCCCGCCCCGCCTTCGTGCCCACCATGGGCAACCTGCACGAAGGCCACCTGGCCCTGGTGCGCCAGGCCAGGGCCAGCGGCCGCCCCGTGGTGGCCAGCATCTTCGTGAACCGGCTGCAGTTCGCCCCGCACGAGGACTTCGACCGCTATCCCCGCACCCTGCCGCGCGACAGCGAACTGCTGGCCGGCGCCGGCTGCGACTTCGTCTTCGCCCCCGACGAGGCCGAGATGTATCCCGCGCCGCAGGCCTACAAGGTGGCGCCGCCGGCGGCGCTGGGCGACATCCTCGAAGGCCACTTCCGGCCCGGCTTCTTCACCGGCGTGTGCACGGTGGTCATGAAGCTGTTCCAGATCGTCCAGCCCGGACTGGCCCTGTTCGGCAAGAAGGACTACCAGCAACTGCGCGTGATCGAAGGCATGGTGCGCGACTTCGCCATGCCGATCGAGGTGCATGGCGGCGAGACCGTGCGCGCCGACGATGGCCTGGCCCTGTCGTCCCGCAACGGCTACCTCAGCGCCAGCGAACGTGGCGAAGCACTGATGCTGCGCCGCCAGTTGCTGGCCGTCGTCGAGGCCGTGCGTGCCGACCCGGGCCGCAGCACAGCCGCCGAGCAGGCCGCCATGCAGGCGCTGCAGGCGCAAGGGTGGCAACCCGACTACGTGGCCGTGCGGCGACGCAGCGACCTGCTTGCGCCGCAGGGCGACGAGGCCCGCGTGGTGCTGGCCGCGGCCAAGCTGGGCCATACGCGCCTGATCGACAACCTGGAGTTCTGAATCCCATGCCCATCCTCGACGCCTTCGCCGACACCAGCCGCTTCCGCGCCCTGCGGCGTGACATCCATGCCCACCCCGAGCTCGGCTTCGAGGAACACCGCACCAGCACGCTGGTGGCCGACCTGCTGACCGAATGGGGCATCGCCGTGCACCGCGGCATCGCGGGCACGGGCCTGGTCGGCGTGCTACGCGGCGCGCGGCCCGACAACGGGCGGACCATCGGCCTGCGTGCCGACATGGACGCGCTGCCGCTGCAGGAGGTCAACGGCTTCGACCACCGCTCGCGCCACGACGGCCGCATGCACGCCTGCGGCCACGACGGCCACACCGCCATGCTGCTGGCCGCGGCCTGGCAGCTCGCGCAGCGGCGCGACTTCGCCGGCACCGTGCATTTCATCTTCCAGCCGGCCGAGGAGATGGGCAAGGCCGGTGCACGCAAGATGATCGACGAAGGCCTGTTCGAGCGCTTTCCGTGCGACGCGGTGTTCGCGCTGCACAACTTCAATCTCGGCCAGGTCGGCAACTTCGCGCTGAACCATGGCGCGCTGATGGCGTCCAGCAACACCTGGCGCATCACCGTGCGCGGCCGCGGCACGCACGCCTCCATGCCCCACACGGGCCTGGACCCGGTCGGCGCCGTGCTCGAGATCGCCCAGGCGCTGCGCAGCCTGGTCGCGCGCACCATTCCGAGCACCGAACGCGCGCTGCTCGCCGTCACGCAGATCCAGGGGTCGGACGCGCCCAACGTCATCCCCGACGAAGCCTGGGTCGGCGGCACGGTGCGGACCTTCTCGGTCGATGCGCTGGACAAGATCGAGGCGCGCCTGCGCCACCTGGCCACCCACATCGCGCAGGCACACGAGTGCGAGGCCCAGGTGATGTTCCGGCGCGCCTCGCCGCCGGTCGTGAACCACCCGGCCGAAGCGCGCTTCGCGGCCGAGGTCATGCGCGAGATCGTCGGCGACGCCCTGGTCGACGAGAACCTGCCCGGGGTGCTGGGCGCAGAGGACTTCGCCCACATGCTCATGGAACGGCCCGGCTGCTATGCCTTCCTGGGCAACGGCGACGGCGACCACCGCATGGCCGGCCACGGACCGGGGCCGTGCATCATCCACAACACCTCGTTCGACTTCAACGACGAGATCATCCCGATCGGCGCGAGCTACTTCGTGCGGCTGGCCGAACGCTGGCTGGCCTGACTTTGCAGGCTGGCGCCGTTCTTGCAAAACCTGCCGTTTCCCCACCCCAGGAGTCGCCCCATGTTCCGCCACACCCTCCCGCGCCTGCTGCCGCTGCTGACGGCCGCCCTGCTGTCCGCCGCGCTGCCGGCCCAGGCCCAGCGCGTCGTGCGCATCGTCGTGCCCTTCGGCACCGGCGCGGTGCAGGACACCATCGCGCGCGCGATCAACAACGAACTCGGCCAGGCCCTGGGGGCCAGCGTGATCGTGGAGAACCGGGCCGGCGCGGGCGGCAGCGTGGGCTCGTCCTACGTGGCCAAGTCCGCGCCCGACGGCAACACGCTGGTGCTGGCCGCGGCCAGCCACCACATCGTCGGCCATCTCTACAAGAAGCTCGACTACGACCCGCTCAAGGACTTCGTCGGCGTGGGCTACATCGGCAACTCGGGCTATGCCATCGTCGCCAACGCGGCGCTGGGGGCCGGCAACACGCGCGAGTTCATCGCCGCCGTCAAGGCCAGGCCCGGTGCCACCAACTACGCCTCGGCCGGCAACGGCAGCGCCACGCATCTGGGCATGGCCTCGTTCGTGGCCATGGCCGGGCTGGACATGCAGCACATCCCGATGAAGTCCACGGGCGATGCCGTCAACGAGGTGCTGGCCGGGCGCGTGCAGGCCGTGACCTCCTCGCTGATCGGTGTGATGGGCTACAAGGACGACCCGCGCGTGAAGTTCATCGCCTACACGGGCAAGCAGCGCTCGCGCTTCCTGCCGGAGTTGCCCACCGCAGCCGAGAGCGGCCTGCCCGGCTACAGCTTCGATTCGTGGATCGGCCTGCTGGCACCGGCCGCGCTGCCGCGCGCCGAGCGCGACAGGCTCAACGCGGCCTTGCAGAAGACGCTCGCCGATCCGGCCGTGCAGGAGCGGCTGGCGCGGCTCGGCGTGGAGTCCGCCACCATGGCGCCCGACGCTTTCCAGCAGCTGCTGCGCGCGGACTGGGAGAACGCGGGCGCGATCGTCAAGGCCTCGGGCGCCAAGGTCGAGTAGCAGGCCTCACTGCGCCGCCAGCCGGGCCCGCGCCTGGGTGCGGAACTCGGTCGGCCGCCGCCCCGTGTGCTTCTTGAAGAAGCGGCCGAAGTAGGCCTCGTCCTGGAAACCCAGTTCGGCCGCGATCTGCTTGACCGACAGCGAGGAGTACACGAGTTCGCGCTCGGCTTCGTGCACCACGCGCGCATTGACCACGGCCTGCGCCGACGCTCCGAGCAGCTCGCGCGTGAGCCGCGTGAGCTGGCCCAGCGTGATGCCCAGCGCCTGCGCGTAGGCCTGCACGGTCAGGCGCTCGCGAAAGCGCGCATCCAGCAGCGCGCGGAAGCGCTCGATCTGCGCCGCCTTGCGCGAACGCGTGCTGTGCACGGCCCCGCTGGCCGAGGCCGCCACACGCGCCACCTGCACGAACAGCGCCGCCAGCAAGGCCATGCCGGCGCGCATGCCGCCGTCGGCCAGCAGTTGCTGCTCCCGGCCGATGGCTTCGAACAGCGGCGCCAGCACCTGGGCATGGCGGCTGTCCGGCGGCACGTCCAGCACCACCGGCCGGCGCAGGTGTTCCAGCAGCTGCGGCGCCGTCAACGCGGCCAGCGACTCCAGCGGCTTCTGCGCGGCCGTGATGACGGGCCCGTCGGTCGCAGGATGGAAGCTGAAGCCATGCACCGCGCGCGCCGGCACCACGATCAGGCAGGGCGGGCGCAACACCCAGCGCACGCCGTCGATGACGGCCTCGCCCTCGCCGCCCTGCGTGAGGTAGAGCAGCTGCACGAGGGCCTCGTGGAAATGCAGGTCGATCTCCCAATCGAACAGGCTGGAGCGTTCCGGAATGGTCTCCAGGTGCACGAGCTCGGCCCAGGCCGGCTGCTGGTCGCTGCTGCCGTACAGCGCGAAGCTGCGCACGGTGCCCGGTTCAGTGCGCATGGCGCGTTTCCTCCTGATGCACGGATTGTCCGGTTCATGGCCGGCTTTGTCGATTGAAGCGAATGGCCTGCAGCGCGATGCTAGAGCCCGTACCAAGACGGAGACAGCACCGATGACGCACAAGCCTTTCCATGCTCCCACGAACGAATCGTCCTCCCCTGCATGGCTGGGCCTCGCAGGCCGCGTGTGCGTGGTCAGCGGTGCAGGCAGCGGCATCGGCGCGGCCATCGCGCAGGGCTTCGCGGCCGCGGGGGCCCAGGTCGCGCTGCTGGACCGCGACATCGCGGGCGCGCGCCGCGTGGCCGGCGCGCTGGCCGAACAGGGCGCGCGCGTGCTGGCCGTCGAATGCGACATCGCCGACGAAGCCGCCGTGCAGGCGGCCGCACAGCAGGTGCGCCGCCAGCTCGGCCCGGCCACAGCGCTCGTCAACAACGCCGGCCTGCTGCGTCCGGGTGCGCTGGCCGCCGTCTCCCTCGCCGAATGGAACGCCGTGCTGGCCGTCAACCTGACCGGCTATCTGCTGTGTGCGCGCGCCTTCGGTCAGGACATGCGCGAGGCCGGCCGCGGCAGCATCGTGCACGTGGCCTCGGTCTCCGCACTCCATCCGCAGACGGCCAGCGGCGCCTACAGCGCCAGCAAGGCCGGCGTGCGCCTGCTGTCGCGCCAGCTCGCGGCCGAATGGGGGCCGCAGGGCGTGCGCAGCAACGTGGTCTGCCCCGGCATGGTCCGCACGGCGCTGTCGGCCCGGTTCTATGCCGAGCCCGGCTTCGAGGCGCGCCGCGCCGCCGCCACCGCGAGCCGCCGCATCGGCGAGCCCCAGGACATCGCCGAGCCCGTGCTGTTCCTGGCCAGCGACCGCGCGGCTTACGTCAACGGCGCCGAACTCGTGGTCGACGGTGGCCTGGCCTGCATGCTGATGGACATGGTGCCGCGCCCCGGCTTCAACGACGAGGCGGCGCGCGCCGCCTGAACGCGCCCCTCCCCTCTTCCCGTTCCGCCCTTCCTTCCGCATGCCCAGGCATGCGGTGGCTTCGCACATCCCAAAGGAGACCTCAGCATGCCCCCTTCCGCTTCCGTCCCACAGGACCTGCTCTGCGACCTGCTGGTCGTCGGCTCGGGCGCCGGCGGCCTGTCCACCGCCATCACGGCCCGCAAGCTCGGCCTGGATGTGGTCGTCGTCGAGAAGGCCCCGGTCTTCGGCGGCACCACCGCGTTCTCGGGCGGCGTGCTCTGGATTCCGGGCAGCCGCCACGCGCCGGCCGGCGACACGCGCGCCGCCATGCGCACCTACTTGCGCGACCAGGCCGGCCGCTTCTTCGACGCGGACGCGGCCGAGGCCTTCCTCGAGCACGGCAGCGCCATGGTCGACTGGTTCGAGCGCGAAACCTGCGTGCGCTTCGTGCCCACGCTGTACCCGGACTACCACCCCGACGCGCCGGGCGGCGCGCAGGTCGGGCGCTCCATCCTGGCCGCGCCCTTCGACGCCAGCCAGCTCGGCCCCGATCTCGCGCGCCTGCGCCCACCGCTGGAGACCATTACCTTCATGGGCATGATGTTCAATTCTTCCAACGCCGACCTCAAGCACTTCTTCCGTGCCAGCAAGTCCCTGGTGTCGGCGCTGTACGTGGCCCGGCGGCTGGCGGCGCACTTCGTCGACCTGCTGCGCTGGCGGCGCGGCGTGCAGGTCACGAGCGGCAACGCGCTCGCCGCGCGGCTGGCCAAGAGCTGCTTCGACCTCGGCATTCCGATCCACACCGGCACCGAGCTGCGCGAGCTGCTGCAGGCCGAAGGCCGCACCGTCGGCGCGCGCGTGAGCACGCCGCAGGGCGAGCTGCGCATCAGCGCGCGGCGCGGCGTGGTGCTGGCCTGCGGCGGCTATGCGCACGACCGCGCGCGCACCGCCCAGCGCTACCCGCACCTGGCGCGCGGCGGCGAGCACCTCTCGCCCGTGCCGGCCGAGAACACCGGCGATGGCCTGGCCCTGGCCGAGCGCGCCGGCGGCCAGGTGGACATGCGCTTCGACGGCACCGGCGCCGCGGCCTGGATGCCGGTCTCGCGCGTGCCGCTGCCGGGCGGGCGCAGCGGCGTGTTCCCGCACCTGCTGGACCGCTACAAGCCCGGCGTGATCGGCGTGCTGCGCAATGGGCGGCGCTTCACGAACGAAGCCGACTCCTACCACGACGTGGGCGCGGCGCTGATCGAGGCCTGCGCGGGCGAACGCGAGACGGCCATGTGGCTGGTCTGCGACCAGACCGCCATCTCCAAGTACGGCCTGGGCTATGCCAAGCCCGCGCCCATGCCGCTGGGCGGCCTCGTCCGCCACGGCTATCTGTTCAAGGGCCGCACGCTGGCGGAGCTGGCCCGGGCCGCCGGCATCGACGGCGCCGGCCTGCAGGCCACCGTGGCGGCCTACAACCAGGGCGCCACGCAGGGCCAGGACCCGCAATTCGGCCGCGGCACCAACGCCTTCAACCGCTACCTGGCCGACCCGCAGCAGCAGCCCAACCCCTGCGTGGCACCGATCGCGCGCGGGCCCTTCTACGCGGTCAAGGTCCTCATGGGCGACCTCGGCACCTTCGACGGGCTGCGCACCAGCGTGGTCGGCGAAGTGCTGCGCGCCGACGGCAGTGCCATCGCGGGCCTGTATGCCGTGGGCAACGACCGCGCCAGCATCATGGGCGGCAACTACCCCGGCGCCGGCATCACGCTGGGCCCGGCCATGACCTTCGGCTGGCTCACGGCGCGCCACATCGCGGGCGACCTGCCAACCCGGGCCACCATGCCGCAGGAGCAGCGCCATGCCGCATAGGCCGCTCGTGGACCACCGCGTCTACACCATCCGCCTGCGCCGCATGGGCGAGTTCCTCGAGGTGTTCAACCGCCTGGCCATGCCGGTGCTGCTGCAGACGCTGGAGCACCCGGTCGGCTTCTACCTGAGCCAGGTCGGCCCGCAGAACCAGTTCGTGCACCTGTGGGCCTACGAGAGCCTGGCGGACTACGAACGCCGCAGCCAGGCCCGCGACGCGCACCCGGACTTCCCGGCCTACCTGGCTGCCTCCGAGCACCTGATCACGGCGCAGGAGACACGCCTGGTCCGTGCCGCCGCGATGCCGGCCTGGCCGGCCCGCTGACCCCCATCCTGCAACGACGGAGACACGCCATGAACGCCCACCGCTCCCCACTCTTCACCCGCCGCACGCTGCTGCGCGCCACGGCCGCCGCCGGCCTGCTGGCCGCCGGCAGCGGCCAGGCCCAGGACGCCTGGCCCGCCAGGCCGATCCGCTTCGTCGTCGGCTTTCCGGCCGGCGGCACCACCGACATCATGGCCCGCGTGGTCGGCCTGCCGCTGCAGAAGGCGCTGGGCCAGCCCATCGTCGTGGACAACCGGCCCGGCGCGAGCGGCAACATCGCGGCCAGCGAGACCATCCGCGCCGCGGCCGATGGCCATACCTTCATGGTCGCGCCGATCTCGGTGCAGACCGCCAATCCCTCGCTGTTCAAGCCCGCGCTGAACCCTGCGCGGGATCTGCAGCCCGTCGGCAGCCTGGGCTACGCCCAGCTCTACCTCGTGGCCCGCAAGAGCCTGCCGGCCAACAGCAGCACGCAGCTCGTCGCCCTGGCCAAGGCCGCGCCGGGCAAGCTCAGCTACGGCTCGGGCGGGCCCGGCACGCAGATGCACCTGGTCGGCGAACTGTTCAAGCAGCAGGCCGGCATCGACGTGGTCCACGTGCCCTACAAGGGCGCCGCGCCGGCGCTGCAGGACGTCCTGGCCGGCCAGATCGACTACTTCTTCGATCCGGCGGCGGGCCTGCAGCACATCCGCGAGGGGCGCGCCCGGCTGCTGGCCGTGAGCGGCACGCGGCGCTCGCCGTTCTTCCCCGACGTGCCCACGCTGACCGAGGCCGGCGTCCCCGGTGTGGAGCTCGGCAACTGGTTCGGCCTGTTCGCGCCGGCCCGCACGCCCCCGGCCATCGTCCAACGCATGGCCGCCGAAGTGGCCAAGACCTTGCAGCTGCCCGAGGTGCGCCAGCGCTTCGCCGAACTCGG
The DNA here is from genome assembly GCF_014652235.1 of Pseudorhodoferax aquiterrae. GTDB lineage: Bacteria > Pseudomonadota > Gammaproteobacteria > Burkholderiales > Burkholderiaceae_C > Pseudorhodoferax > Pseudorhodoferax aquiterrae. The sequence continues at coordinate 50,265 of NZ_BMYK01000020.1, read as the reverse complement.
CGTGGAGGCCATTGCGCAGGACGGCGCGAGCTTCGCCAGGACCATCGCCGACGAGACAGCCGTGCTGACGCCGCTGATCCGCGCGCGCGGGATCGCGGTCGACTGAGGCTCAGGCCCGCGCCGCGGCCCAGCGTGCGCGGGCCTCGGCCGACCAGACCTTGGCCGGATCGTAGAACTCCGGCACGGCCAATGCGCCCTCGGGCAGCGGCAGCCAGGTCTGGCGCGTGGACGTGAAGATGTGCACGTCGGGCGGCAGCCGCGCGGGCGCGTCCAGCGTGCCCACGCGCACGAAGCAGATGCGCTCGCCGGCGTTCGGGTAGTGGCTCCACAGCGCCACCTCGCAACGCGGGCAGCGCGCGATCTTCTGGTTCCTGCCACTCGCCGAGGGCGTCACGACCAGGTGGACCTCGCCTTGCAGCAGCGTGACGCGCGCGGCCTCGACCACGGCATTGACGACGAAGGGCCCGCCACTCTCGCGCTGGCACCAGGTGCAATGGCAGGCGTGCACGATCATCGGCGCCGAGGCCATGCGCAAGCGCACGAAGCCGCAGCTGCAACGGCCTTCGTGGCTGTCCGGGGCGTGTTCCATGGGCTCAGTCCAGCTGGATCTTGCGGTCGCGGATGAGCTTGGCCCACTTCTCGTTGTCGGCCCTGACGAACGCGGCGAAGGCCTCGGGGCCCTGGGAGTGCACCTCGGCGCCGGCGGCCGCGAACTTGGCCTGCACCTCCGGCATGGCCAGCACCCTGGCCAGGCCGGCGGCCAGCTTGTCGATCACCTCGCGCGGCAGGCCGGCCGGGCCGACCAGGCCCTGAAAGCCGATGGACTGCACGCCGGCCAGCCCCTGCTCGGCCACGGTGGCGACATCGGGCAGCTGCGGATCGCGCTTGGAACCCGTCACGGCCAGGGCCTTGAGCTTGCCGCCCTTGACCTGGGGCAGCAGCACGGTGCCCGCGTCGATCAGCAGCTGGGTCTGGCCGCCGATCAGGTCCTGTACGGCCGGCGCACTGCCCTTGTAGGGCACGTGCACGAGGTCCAGGCCCGTGACCTGGTTCAGCAGCTCGCCGTTCAGGTGGGTGGACGAGCCCTTGCCGGCCGAGGCGAAGTTGACCTGGCCGGGGTTGGCACGCGCCCAGGCCACGAACTCCTTGAGGTCGCGCGCCGGGTGGTCCGGCCGCGTGACCGCGATGTAGCTGCCCTGGCTGATCTGGCCCACGTAGCTGAAGCTGCGCAGCGGGTCGTAGGGCATCTTGGGTTGCAGGTAGGGCGCGATCGCGAACGGGCCGGTGTTGGCCAGCAGCAGCGTGTAGCCGTCGGGCGCGGCGCGTGTCAGTTCGGTGGCCGCCAGCAGGCCGCCGGCGCCGGGCTTGTACTCGACCACCATCTGCTGGCCCAGCAGCTCCTGCAGCGGCACCTGCACGGTGCGCGCCGCGAAGTCGATGCCGCCGCCGGGCGGAAAGCCGACGATGAGCTTGATGGGCTTGGCGGGCCAGGCCTGGGCGCGCACCACGGGTGCGAGCGCGGCGCCTGCCAGGCCCAGCAGCAGCGCACGGCGTTGTGGATGGGACATGTCTCCTCCTGGTTCTGGGTGTTCGGCCAGCATAGCAGCGCCCATGCGCCGGGCCGCCGACAATGGCGCCCCTGCCCGCACCACTGCCTTCTTGCACGATGACCCAGGATCTCTTCCGCCAGGACGCCCGCCTGCGCCAGACCGGCGCCACCATCACCGCCGTCGGCCCCGATGGCATCGTGCTCGACCGCACGGTGTTCTACCCGCTGGGCGGCGGCCAGGCCGGCGACACCGGCTGGCTGCTGCTGGCCGATGGCCAGCGCCTGGCCATCGCCGACACGCGCAAGGGCAAGGACGCCGAAGGCCGGCCCACGGCCGCGATCTGCCATGTGCCCGCGCCCGGCCAGGACGGGTTGCTGGCCCGCTGCACGGTGGGCGCGGCCGTGACGGCCGAGATCGACTGGGAGCGCCGCCACCGGCTCATGCGGTTCCACACCACCACGCACTTGCTGTGCCACCTCGTGGCCCAACCCGTGAACGGCTGCTCGATCACGGCCGATGCGGCGCGGCTGGACTTCCACACCGACCAGCCGCTGGACAAGGAAGCGCTCAGCGCCGGCATCGCGCGCCTGGTGGGCGCCGCGCTGCCCGTCACCGTGGGCGAGATCGCCGAGGCCGAGCTCGACGCCAACCCGGCCCTGGTCAAGAGCATGTCGGTCTCGCCGCCGCGCGGCACGGGCGCCGTGCGCACCATCCGCATCGGCGCCGAGGACCTGATCGACCTGCAGCCCTGCGGCGGCACCCATGTGGCCAACACGGCCGAGATCGGCGCCGTGGTGGTGACCAAGATCGAGAAGAAGGGCGCCATGGCGCGCCGCGTGGTGCTGGGTTTCGCGGCATGAGCGCGCGGAACTTTGCCCTCCGGCCCTGCTCCCATGGGCGGTTTTCCACGCATTCCATGCCGCAACGCCCTGCCCTCGCCCTGCTCCTGGCCAGCTGCGCCGCGCTGGCCGGCCCCGCGGCATGGGCCGACAGTGCCGTCGTGACCACGCCGCAGGTGCGCGCCGAGCTCGTGGCGCTGGCGCCGCAAGGCGTGGCGCCGGGCCAGCCGGTCTGGGTCGGCCTGTCGATCACCCACCAGCCCGAGTGGCACACCTACTGGAAGAATCCGGGCGACTCGGGCCTGCCGACCGAGCTGCGCTGGCAGTTGCCGGCCGGCGTGCAGGCCGGCGAGATCGCCTGGCCCGTGCCGCACAAGATCGCTATCGGCCCGCTGGCCAACTACGGCTACGAGAACACCGTGCTGCTGCCCGTCCCGCTGACCGTGGGGCCGGACTTTCAGGCCAGCAGCGGGCAGCTGCAGCTCAAGCTCAGCGCGTCCTGGCTGGTCTGCCGCAAGGAGTGCATTCCCGAAGAGGGCGAGTTCACGCTGGATCTGCCCGTGCAGGGCGCCACCGCCTTGCACCAGGCCGCGTTCGACGCGGCCGCCGCCGCCCATCCCCAGGCCTTGCCCGCGGGCAGCACGGTGGACATCGTCGATGGCAAGACCCTGGCCGTGTCGGTGCGCGGCCTGCCCGCAGCCGTGCAGGGCAGGACCCTGGAGTTCTTCCCCGAGACCGCCGAGGTCATCCAGACAGCCGGCGCCTGGACCCAGGCCTGGGACGGCGCCGTCTGGACCGCGCGCGTGCCGCTGTCGGACCAGCGCAGCCAGAGCCCGGCCGTGATGCCCGTGGTGCTGGCACTGGACGTCGACGGCCGGCGCCAGGGCTGGCGTGCGGAAGCCGCCGTGGCCGGCCCCTGGCCGCAGGGCGCGGCCGTCGCGACGGTGTCGCCCGCATTGAGCGCCGCACTCGAGGCCAACGCGGCCGCCCAGCCGCCCGTCGACGCGGGCCGGCCGATCGGCCTGGCCGCCGTGCTGGTGGGGGCGCTGCTGGGCGGATTGATCCTGAACTTCATGCCCTGCGTGTTCCCGGTGCTGGCCATCAAGATGCTGGGCTTTGCGCGCCATGCCGGCGAACAGCGCGCGCTGCGGCTGCATGGCCTGGCCTACAGCGCGGGCGTGGTGCTGTCGTTCGTGGCGCTGGCCGGCCTGCTGCTGGGGCTGCGCGCTGCCGGCGAGCAACTCGGCTGGGGCTTCCAGCTGCAATCGCCGGGCGTGGTGGCGGCGCTGGCCGTGCTGTTCACGCTGTTCGGGCTGAACCTGGCCGGCCTGTTCGAGTTCGGCCACCTGCTGCCCTCGCGCCTGGCCTCGGCCCAGGCGCGCCACCCGGTCGCCGACGCCTTCCTGTCCGGCGTGCTGGCCGTGGCCATCGCCTCGCCCTGCACGGCACCGTTCATGGGCGCCTCCATGGGCGTCGCCGTGGGCCTGCCGACGGCCCAGGCGCTGGCGGTGTTCGCGGTACTGGGCCTGGGCATGGCGCTGCCCTTCCTGCTCGCCAGCCTGGTGCCGGCCGTGGTGCGCTGGCTGCCGCGGCCCGGCCCCTGGATGGACGTGTTCCGACGCTGCATGGCCTTCCCGATGTTCGCCACTGTGGCCTGGCTGGTCTGGGTGCTGGGCCAGCAGACCGGCATCGACGGTGCCGCCGCGCTGCTGCTGCTGCTGGTGGCGCTGGCCGCCGTGGTCTGGGCGCTGGGCCTGGCGGGCCGCGCCCGCTGGGTCATGGGCACGCTGTCGCTGCTGCTGGCCGTGGCCATGCTGGGCCTGCTCGGGCCGGCCGTGCTGCGCCCCGTGGAGGCGGCCACGCCCGTGGCCACCGCCGGCGCGCGCTGGCAGCCCTGGGCGCCCACGCAGGTGCAGCAGGCGCTGGCCCAGGGCCGGCCCGTGTTCGTGGACTTCACGGCCGCCTGGTGCGTGACCTGCCAGTACAACAAGCGCACGGCGCTGGCCGACCAGCGCGTGCTGGCCGACCTGGACGCCAAGAACGTGCAGCTGCTGACGGCCGACTGGACGCGGCGCGACCCGGCCATCACGGCGGCCTTGCGCGACCTGGGCCGCAGCGGCGTGCCGGTCTATGTGCTGTACCGCCAGGGCCGCGCGCCCGTGGTGCTGTCCGAGATCCTGAGCGTGGCCGAACTGCGCGCGGCCATCGCGACCCTCTAATCCCCACCGAAGGAGTCGATCCGATGACCATCTCCGCGACCCGCCCCCTCCTGCAGCGCCGCACGGCCATGCTGGCCGCCCTCGCCGCCAGTGCCAGCTTGCTCGCCGGCACGGCGCATGCAGCGGCCGCCGTCGGCCAGCCCGCACCCGCCTTCACGCTGACCGACACCAGCGGCAAGACGCGCACGCTGGCCGAGTTCAAGGGCAAGACCGTGGTGCTGGAATGGACCAACCCGGGCTGCCCTTTCGTGCGCAAGCACTACGACAGCGCCAACCTGCCCGGCCTGCAGAAGGAGTTCACGGCCAGGGACGTGGTCTGGCTCGCCGTCAACTCGACCGAGAAGGCCGCCTCGGACTACCTGCCGCCGCAGCAGCTGGCGCGCTGGATGCAGGACAAGTCCGGCACGCCCACGGCCACGCTGATGGACGAGGAAGGCAGCGTGGGCAAGGCCTATGGCGCGCGCACCACGCCGCACATGTACATCGTCAACCCGCAGGGCACGCTGGTCTACGCGGGCGGCATCGACTCCATCGCCTCGGCGCGGGCCAGCGACATCCAGACCGCCACCAACTACGTGCGCCAGGGTCTCAACGAGGCACTGGCCGGCAAGCCCATCAGCCAGGCCCAGACCGCGCCCTACGGCTGCACCATCAAGTACAAGAGCTGATCTCCGTCCGGTGGCCGCGACAGGCCGGCGTCAGAGGGGGCTGGTAGCATCTCGCGCTGCTTTCGCCGGGGCGTGAGAACGTCCCCTTACCCTGCATGTCTCCCGGCCAACACGCCGCCTCTCTCCTGCGACGCCACGGGCCGGCGCGCCTGGCCCTGCCGATGCTGCTCGCCCTCGTGCTGGCCCTCCCGGCCAGGGGCCAGCAGATCGGGCTGGACCTGCGCGACACCGTGACCCGCGTGCTGGCCTACACGCGCTGGCCCGTGCCCCCCGATCCCTTGCGCGTGTGCTTCGCCGGCACCAGCCCGCATGCCGAACGCCTGCAACAGCAGGGCATCGCCTGGCCGGGCGGCCCTGTGCTGCTGCGGCGGCTGGAAACCGGCCAGGCCGTCGCCAGCCAATGCGACGTGCTCTACGTCGGCGCGCTGGACATCGCCCAATGGCAGCAGCTGGCGCAGGAGTTGGAAGGCCAGCCGGTGCTGACGCTGTGCGAGCGCTCCACGCCCTGCCTGGCCAATGGCATGGTGCGGCTGGACATCGAACCTGCAGGACAGTCCGTGCGCTTCGAGATCAACCTCGATGCGCTGGCCCGCGGCAAGGTGCGCATCCATCCGCAGGTGCTGCGCCTGGGCCAGGAGCGCAAGCCATGAGCCCCGACCGGCCGCCTCGCGCGAAAGCCGGCATGCCCGCGCAGCCGGTGCGCCGCAGCCTGTTGCAGACCTTGCGGCGGGCCCATGTGCGCGTGGCCAGCATCAGCATGGCGGCCGTCGGCCTGGCGCTGCTGCTGGCAGCCGTGCTGGCGCTGCGCACCTACGCCAACAACCACCTGGAACTGGTGGCGCGTTCGATCGCCTACTCGGTCGAGGCGGCCGTGGTGTTCAACGACCGCGTGGCCGTCATGGAGCAGTTGGCGGTCATCGCCCAGCGCGAGTCGCTGCGCGAGGCCGAGCTGCGCGACCAGGCCGGCCATGTGCTGGCGCGCTACGAGCTTGCGGACCGGCAGCGCGCCGACGCGCTGCTGGAGGCGGCCGGCGAGCCGCTGGGGCGCCTGCTGATGCCGCAGCCAACCGTGGCCCCCGTGCTGGACCGCGGCCGCCAGATCGGCGAGGTGCGGCTGCGTGGCGACGGCGCGGTGTTCGCCCGCTTCCTGGCCACCGCCGCGACCGGCATCGCGCTGTGCCTGGTGCTCGCCGGGCTGGGCCTGCGCCTGCTGTCGCGGCGCATCCAGCGCGACATCGTGGAGCCCGTGCAGGCCTTGATCACCATGACGCACCGAGCGCGCGCGCAACGCGGCGGCCTGCAGCGCGCACCGGCGTCGCAGATCGCCGAGTTCCATGCCCTGGGTGAGGATTTCAACGCCCTCTTGGCCGAGATCGAGATGCAGCAGGCGCAGCTGGCGCAGGAGAACCGTTCGCTGACGCACCTGGCCAACCACGACAGCCTGACCGGCCTGTACAACCGCGCCTACTTCAGCCGCCGCCTGGCGCGCATCCTGCAGGACGCCCAGCTCCAGGGCGGCAGCATCGCCGTGCTGTACATGGACAACGACCGCTTCAAGGAAACCAACGACCGCTACGGCCATGCCGTGGGGGACCTGCTGTTGATCGAGGTGGCCGCACGCATCCGCGCGCAGCTGCGCGAGGGCGACACGGTGGCCCGGCTGGGCGGCGACGAATTCGCGGTGCTGCTGGCGCCGGTGCACCACCCGCAGGATGCGCTGCGCATCGCCGACAAGATCAACGCCGCCGTGGCGCTGCCCCTGTCCAAGCGGCACGAGCGCATCGTGCCCTCGGTCAGCATCGGCATTGCGCTGTATCCCCAGCATGGCCAGACCGCCGACCAGCTGCTGCGCGCGGCCGACCGCGCCATGTACGAAGCCAAGAAGAGCGGCCGGGGCACCAGCCGCCTGTTCGAAGGCGCCTATGTCGTGAGCGACATCTCGGAGTTGTGATGGAACTGCATTGGATGGCCTCGCGCCGCGCCTGCCTGCTCGGCGCGGCCTGGGGCAGCACCTGGCTGCTGGCGGCCTGCGCCGCACCGCCCGCCCCCCCGCCCGCACCGGCCCCGAGCCGGGAAGAGCAGCTGCGGGCACTGGGCTTTCGCCCGACCGACGAGGGCTGGGAGCTTTCGATCGCGGGCCGGATGCTGTTCGACAGCGACTCGGACGTGCTGGACGCCGAGGGCCAGGCCACGGCCGAACGGCTCGGGAGCCAGCTGGCCCAGCTGCAGATCACGCGCGTGCGCATCGAAGGCCATTCCGACAGCACTGGCAGCCAGGCCTACAACCTGGGCCTGTCCCTGCGCCGGGCCCAGGCCGTGCAGCGGGCCATGGTGGCCGCCGGACTGCGCGACGCCGACATCCAGACCGTGGGCCTGGGCAAGGCTGCGCCCGTGAACGACAACCGCACACCCGAGCAGCGCCAGCAGAACCGGCGCGTGGCCATCGTGCTGCCGGCGCAGTGAAACGAGACGGCGCGCCTCAGCGCGCGCCGAAGATTGCCGTGCCCACGCGCACCAGCGTGCTGCCCGCGTCGATGGCGGCCTCCAGATCGGCCGTCATGCCCATGGACAAGGTGTCGAACGCCGCCCCGCCGATGCCGGCCGCGCGCAGTTGCTCGAACAGGGCCCGCGCGCGCGCGTGCACGGCACGTTGGGCGTCGAAGCCGCTCTGCGGCTCGGGAATGGTCATGAGCCCGCGCAGTGCCAGCCGCGGCAGGGCGGCCACGGCGCGCGCCAGGTCCGGCACCTCCTCGGGCGCGACGCCGGACTTGGTGGTCCCGCCATCGATGTTGACCTGGATGCAGACCTGCAGCGGCCCCAGTTCGGCCGGCCGCTGCTCGGCCAGCCGCTCGGCGATCTTGAGCCGGTCCACGCTGTGCACCCAGTCGAAGTTGGCGGCGACCACGCGCGTCTTGTTGCTCTGCAGCGGCCCGATCAGGTGCCAGGCGACCTGCACGGGCCGTCCGCCCTCCGCCTCCCAGGCGCGCAGCGCTTCGATCTTCTGCACGCCTTCTTGCACGTAGTTCTCGCCGAAGGCGGCCTGGCCGGCGGCCATGGCCTCCAGGACACAGGGCAGCGGCATGGTCTTGGACACGGCCAGCAACTGCACGCTGTCCGCGGGGCGACCGGCACGCGCACAGGCTGTGGCGATGCGGTCACGCACTTGCTGGAGATTGTTACGTATGCTCGTCATAATTAGTTGGGCAAGAGTACCAAATCCACCCTAGGATTCCTGTGGACATCACCCAGCTGCTGGCCTTCACGGTCAAGAACAAGGCTTCGGATCTGCACCTGTCGGCCGGCCTGCCGCCGATGATCCGCGTGCATGGCGACGTGCGCCGCATCAACGTCGATCCGCTGGACCACAAGACGGTGCATGGCATGGTGTACGACATCATGAGCGACAGCCAGCGCAAGCACTTCGAGGAATTCCTGGAGATCGACTTCTCGTTCGAGATCGAGGGCCTGTCGCGCTTTCGGGTCAACGCCTTCAACCACAACCGCGGCGCCGGTGCGGTGCTGCGGACGATTCCGTCGAAGATCCTCACGCTGGAGCAGCTCAATGCGCCGCGCATCTTCGGCGAACTGGCGCTCAGGCCGCGCGGCCTGGTGCTCGTGACCGGCCCCACCGGCTCGGGCAAGTCGACCACATTGGCCGGCATGGTGAACCACCTCAACGAGAGCGAGTACGGCCACGTGCTGACGATCGAGGACCCGATCGAGTTCGTGCACGAGTCCAAGAAATGCCTGGTGAACCAGCGCGAGGTCGGGCCGCACACACTGTCGTTCGCGGCCGCGCTGCGTTCGGCGCTGCGCGAGGACCCGGACGCCATCCTGGTCGGCGAGCTGCGCGACCTGGAAACCATCCGCCTGGCCATGACGGCGGCCGAGACCGGCCACCTGGTGTTCGGCACGCTGCACACCTCCAGCGCGGCCAAGACCATCGACCGCATCATCGACGTGTTCCCGGCCGAGGAGAAGGAGATGGTGCGCGCCATGCTGTCCGAATCGCTGCAGGCCGTGATCTCGCAGACCCTGTGCAAGACCAAGGACGGCCAGGGCCGCGTGGCGGCGCACGAGATCATGCTGGGCACGCCGGCCATCCGCAACCTGATCCGCGAGGCCAAGGTGGCGCAGATGTACTCGACCATCCAGACCAGCCAGGCCGCCGGCATGCAGACGCTGGACCAGAACCTGACCGACCTGGTGCGGCGCAACGTCATCTCGCCGGCCGAGGCGCGCGGCAAGGCGAAGACGCCCGAGAACTTCCCCGGATGAGCGGGCGGCGCGCAAGCTCCCATGCGTAGCTGGTTCGGTTCCCTGCGCGGTGCATGGCCGGCGCGCGAGCGCACGGGCGACGGCGCCGAGCCGGGGCTGTTCGCTGCGCCACAGCCCGGCCCGGGCCACGAGGAAGCGGTGATGGTGCCCTGGGAAACGCGCGCCACCGAGATCGGCGCGCGCAGCATCCCCTTGGGCGCGGCCATCGCCCAGCTGCAGGCCCTGTGGGCGCGCGACCGCAACATGTCGCGCCTGGAAGCACAGGACATCGCGCAGATGGAGCGCTTCCTGCGCTTCGTGCGCGTCGGCAGCGGCCGCGTCGTCATCCACCAGCACGAGTTCGGCAACTTCATGGTGGTGCTGCTGCGCGGCAGCATCGCGGTGGACCGGCGCCAGCCCTGGGGCGAGTTGCTGCGCCTGGCCGAGAGCCGGCCGGGCGAGATCCTGGGCGAGATGTCGCTGCTGGACAGCGGCCAGCGCTTCTCCGCCTGCACCACGCTGACCGACTGCGAGATCGCCGTCTTGCCTGCCGACGGCCTGGACGAGATGATGGGCAAGGATCCACGGCTGGCGGCGGCGCTGATCGCCCTGCTGGCGCGCAAGCTCTCGTTGCGGCTGCGTGCCGTCAACGCCCGCCTCACGGACCGCCCGAACCAGGAAGCCCCCCATGGAACGCGATCAGGCCAGTAAGTTCATCAGCGACCTGTTGCGGCTGCTGATCACCCGCGGCGGCAGCGACCTGTTCGTCACGGCCGACTTCCCGCCCGGCATCAAGGTGGACGGCAAGATCGTCAAGGTCTCGGCGCAACCGCTGCTGCCGGCCCACACGATGGCGCTGGCGCGCGCCATCATGAACGACAAGCAGGCGGCCGAGTTCGAGCGCACCAAGGAGTGCAACTTCTCGATCTCGCCGGGCGGCATCGGCCGCTTCCGCGTCAACGCCTTCCTGCAGCAGGGCAAGGTCGGCCTGGTGCTGCGCGTGATCCCGGCCTCGGTGCCCACGCTGGACGGACTGGGCGTGCCCACCGTGCTCAAGGACATCGCCATGACCAAGCGCGGCCTGTGCATCATGGTGGGCGCCACCGGCTCGGGCAAATCGACGACGCTGGCCGCCATGGTGGACTGGCGCAACGAGAATTCGCACGGCCACATCATCACGGTCGAGGACCCGGTGGAGTTCGTGCACCCGCACAAGAACTGCGTGGTGACGCAGCGCGAGGTGGGCATCGACACGGAGAGCTGGGAGGCCGCGCTCAAGAACGCGCTGCGCCAGGCGCCCGACGTGATCCTGATGGGCGAGATCCGCGACCGCACGACCATGGACCAGGCCGTGGCCTTCGCCGAGACCGGCCACCTGTGCCTGGCCACGCTGCATGCCAACAACGCCAACCAGGCGATGGACCGCATCGTCAACTTCTTCCCCGAGGAGCGGCGCGCCCAGCTGCTGATGGACCTGTCGCTGAACCTCAAGGCCATCGTCTCGCAGCGCCTGGTGCCGCGCCAGGACGGCAAGGGTCGCGTGGCGGCGGTGGAAGTGCTGCTGAACTCCCCGCTGATCGCCGACCTCATCTTCAAGGGCGAGGTGGCCGGCATCAAGGAGATCATGAAGAAGAGCCGCAACCTGGGCATGCAGACCTTCGACCAGGCCTTGTTCGACGCCTTCGAGAGCTACCTGATCACCTACGAGGACGCGCTGCGCAACGCCGACTCGCTCAACGACCTGCGCCTGCAGATCAAGCTCAACAGCCAGCGCGCGCGCAGCAACGACCTGGCTGCGGGTACGGAGAACCTGACGATTCTCTAACCGGGCGCGAACGCGGCCTGCAGATGCGCCAGCATGGCGCGGATGCGCGGCGCCCGGTGCCGCTCGGCCAGCACCACGGCCTCGATGCCGTGCTCGCCCGGGTCCACGCAGGACGCCAGCACGGGCTGCAGCCGCCCCTGGCGCACCAGCGGCTCGGCCACCAGGTCGTTCAGGCGCGCGATGCCTGCACCGGCCAGTGCCAGCGCCACGACGGCGGCGCTGCAATCGGCCCGCAGCTGGCCCTGCACCGGCAGGCTGGGCGCCCCATGGAAGGTCCAGAGGTTGTGGCCCGGCACCGCGGTGTTGCCGATGAGCGCGTGCGTGGCCAGCTCGGCCACGTTGCGCGGCGCGCCATGCTGCGCGAGGTAGGCAGGCGCAGCGTACAGGCGCCGGCCATAGCGCGCCAGCGGCCGCACCACATGGTGGCCTGCGGGCGCCACGCCGGCCCGCACGGCGATGTCGATGCCCTCGTCGGCGATGCGGGCCAGGCGGTCGCCCAGGCACAGCTCCACCTGCAGGTCCGGATGGGCGGCGCGCAGGGCCGGCAGGCTGGGCACCACGACGTACTCGGCCAGCAGCCGGCTCAGCGCGAGCCGCAGCAGGCCCACGACGGCCGTTCGGCGGGGGGAGAGGCTGGCCTGCAGCGCACGGCGCTCGGCCAGCATGCGTCGCGCGTGTTCGAGGAACAGTTCGCCCTCGTCGGTGAGCGCCAGGCCATGCGTGCTGCGGTGCGCCAGGCGCAGGCCGCAGGCGGCCTCGATGCGGCCCAGCGCGCGCGAAACATTGCTGCTGGCCACGCCGCGCTCGCGCGCGACCTCGGACAGCGAACGCGTCGCCGCGATCCGGTCGAACAGCTCGAAGTCCTCGAAGCCCAGCTGGTCCATGCTTGTGCGTGCCATGCACAAGCATTGTGAAGGCGCGGGCGTGTCGCACGCACCGTGCAGCCGGCACAGTCAGGTCTCTTCCAAGGAGAACCCCATGCCCTTCGTCCGCATCGACCTTCCCGACACCGTCTCGCCCGAAGACGCGCAAGCGCTCGGCGATGCCGTCCACCAGGCCCTGGTGGCCAGCTTCGAGGTGCCGCCCGACGACCGCTTCCAGGTGCTGGCGCGGCATGCGCCCGGCGCGCTGGTCTGCACGTCGGCCTACCTGGGTGTGCGGCATTCCGCGCGCGTGGCGCTGGTGCAGATCACCTGCTCGTTCGGCCGCACGCTGGCGCACAAGCGCGCGCTGTACGCCGGCATCGCGCACAACGCCGCGCAGGCCGGCTTCGCCGCGGCCGACGTGATCGTCCACTTGGTCGAGACCGCGCGCGAGAACTGGTCCTTCGGCGAGGGCGTGGCGCACTATGCGCCCGCGGCTTCCTAGAATCGCCGGTCCACTCTGCAGAAAAGCATCCGCATGGCTTCCACCAATCCGCGCAGCTACACCGCCACTCCCGTCCGCAACGTCGCCTTCCTGGGCCTGGGCGTGATGGGCTTTCCCATGGCCGGCCACCTGGCCCTGGCCGGCCACCAGGTGACCGTCTACAACCGCTCGCCCGCCAAGGCGAAGGCCTGGGCCGACGAGTTCAAGGGCAGGACCGCCGCGACGCCGCGCGAGGCCGCGGCCGGCGCCGACATCGTGTTCTGCTGCGTCGGCAACGACGACGACCTGCGCTCCGTCGTGCTGGGCCCGAACGGCGCCTTCGCCGGCATGGGCAAGGACGCGGTGTTCGTGGACCACACCACGGCCTCGGCCGACGTGGCGCGCGAACTGCACGGCAAGGCCCGCGAGGCCGGCCTGCACTTCGTCGATGCGCCCGTGTCTGGCGGCCAGGCCGGCGCGCAGAACGGCATGCTGACCGTGATGTGCGGCGGCGACGCCGAGCCGTTCGCACGCATCGAGCCCGTGGCGCAGGCCTTCTCGCGCTCCATCGTGCTGCTGGGCGACAGCGGTTCGGGTCAGCTGGCCAAGATGGTCAACCAGATCTGCATCGCCGGTCTGGTGCAAGGCCTGTCCGAGGCCATCGCCTTCGGCCAGCGCGCCAAGCTGGACATGGGCCAGGTGCTGGCCGTGATCAGCAAGGGCGCGGCCCAGAGCTGGCAGATGGAGAACCGCGGCAAGACCATGGTCGAAGGCAAGTTCGACTTCGGCTTCGCGGTGGACTGGATGCGCAAGGATCTGGGCCTGGTGCTGGACGAAGCCAAGCGCAACGGCGCGCGGCTGCCCGTCACGGCGCTGGTCGACCAGTTCTACGCCGACGTGCAACAGGCCGGCGGCAACCGTTACGACACCTCCAGCCTGATCACGCGGCTGAAATGAACAAGGGCGCCTTGCGGCGCCCTTGTTTCACTTCGCGGGGGGCTGCTGCCCCAGCCGGGCCAGTTCTTCCTCGGTCAGCGTCTCGAACACGCGCACGACCTTGGCCACATCCTTCACGCCACGCGCGATCTCGGTCGCGCGGTTGGCTTCGCGCGGCGTCACGCGGCCCATGAGGTAGACCACGTTGCGCTCGGTCACGACCTTGAAGGCACTGGCCTGCAGGTCCTTGGCGTCGATCAGCGAGGCCTTGACCTTGCTCGTGATGAGCAGGTCGGTGGAGCGCTGCGTGAGCGCCGCCGGGATGCCCACGGCCAGGTCGTTCACGACGGAGTTCACGTTCTCCACCTTGGCGATGATCTGCTCGGCGCGCTGGATATCCTCGGTGCGCGCGACCTCCCCGGTCAGCAGCACCTGGCGGTTGTAGCTCGTCACGTTGACGCGCGCGTTCTCGCCCAGGGCTTCCTTGAGGCGGTTGGCGCCACGCAGCTCGATGCCCTGGTCTTCCAGCTGGGCGCCGGAGGTGCGGCGGTCCATCGCCACCATCACGCCGCCGGCAAAGCCGCTGCCCACCACGAGCGGCACACAGGCCGACAAACCGGCCACCAGCGTGGCAGCCGCCAGCGACATCAGCACGACGCGCTTGGAACGCACTTTCATAGACTTGTTTCCTGGTCACCTAGCAATTGGGAATCCACGCCGTCGCACAGGCAGTGCAGCGTGAGCAGATGCACCTCCTGGATGCGGGCGGTGCGCTCATGCGGCACGCAGACATGTACATCGGTCTCGCGCAGCGCGCCGGCCATCTTGCCGCCGCCGCGCCCGGTCAGCGCCACCACCGTCATCTCGCGCGCATGCGCGGCCTCCACGGCCGCCAGGATGCTGGGCGAATTGCCGCTGGTGGAGATCGCCAGCAGCACGTCGCCGGCCAGGCCGAGCGCACGCACCTGGCGGGCGAAGACCTGGTCGTACGAATAGTCGTTGGCCACGGCCGTGAGGATGGAGCTGTCGGTCGTCAGCGCAATGGCGCCGAGCTCGGGCCGCTCGCGCTCGAAGCGGCCGACGAACTCGGCCGCGAAATGCTGGGCATCGGCGGCCGAACCGCCGTTGCCGCAGGCCAGCACCTTGCCGCCGCTGGTCACGCTGACCAGGATGGCCTGCACGGCCGCCGCGATGGGCTTGCTGAGCGCTTCGGCCGACTGGTACTTCAGATCGGCGCTGTCGATGAAATGCTGTTGGATGCGTTGCTCAAGCATGGGGCGGTGATGATACCCCTGCGGTTTTCCCTGCCGCCCTTGGGGTGAGCGGGCTTGTAACAGGCTCAATCGGCGTCGAAGGCCGCCTGCAGCCACTGCGGCCCGCCCGGCTCCAGCACCACCACGTCGAAGCGGCAGGGCGGTGGCGTGGCCAGCCGCGCGAGGTAGTGGCGCGCCGCGAACACGATGCGCCTGCGCTTGACGGCGCCGATGCTGGCCGCCGCACCGCCGTGCGAGAGGCTGGCGCGGCGCCGCACCTCCACGAAGACCACGGTGCCGTCGGGCGCGCGCATGACGAGGT
Organism: Pseudorhodoferax aquiterrae; assembly: GCF_014652235.1. Taxonomy (GTDB): domain Bacteria; phylum Pseudomonadota; class Gammaproteobacteria; order Burkholderiales; family Burkholderiaceae_C; genus Pseudorhodoferax; species Pseudorhodoferax aquiterrae. Next base: position 35,049 of record NZ_BMYK01000020.1, on the reverse strand, counting down.
CGATCTCGCCGCCGCCGCGGCCCGGCGTCCGATAATTGCGCGCTAAGAGGCGCAGCCCGGCGCGCTGCAGATGGGCCAGCGCCTGGTCTTCGGCCGCATCGCCCGCCTGCTTCGTGGTCGGCGCGCCGGCCGGCCCCTTCCAGAGGAATCCCATTGAGCGCTTCTTTCGCCTTGGCGCTGCGCGCCGCCCACGAGGCTGCGGCCACCCAGCATTACCCACAGGCCGCACTCTACGTGGTCGCCACGCCGATCGGCAACCTGGCCGACATCGGCCTGCGCGCGCTGCACGTGCTGCAACTCGTCGATGCCATCGCCTGCGAGGACACGCGGCATACGCAGAGCCTGCTGCGCGCCTACGGGCTGGAGCGCCCCGGCGCCCAGCTGCTGGCCGCGCACCAGCACAACGAGGCCGAGGCCGCCCAGGCCGTGCTGGCCCGCCTGCAGCAAGGGCAGCGCGTCGCCTATGTCAGCGACGCCGGCACGCCTGCGCTGAGCGATCCGGGCGCACGCCTGGTCGCGGCCGCGCGCGCAGCCGGCTTCGCCGTGGTGCCGCTGCCGGGGGCGAGCAGCGTGACCACGGCCCTGTCCGTGGCCGGCATCGCGGAAGACCCAGCCTTCGTGTTCATGGGTTTCCTGCCCAGCAAGACCGGCGAGCGCGATGCGGCGGTGCAGGTGCTGGCGGCCGACCCGCGCGCCGTGGTGCTGCTGGAGGCGCCGCACCGCATCGAGGCGCTCGCGCGCGCACTGGCCCCCGTGGGCGCGCGGCCCGTGACGGTAGGCCGCGAACTGACCAAGCAGTTCGAGGAGATCGCCACGGTGGCTGCCCAGGAATTGCCGGCCTGGCTGGCCGCGCAGCCCACACGCACGCGTGGCGAGTTCGCGTTGGTGGTCCATCCCGCGCCGGCGAGCGCGGAGCCGGCCCAGGACCTGCGCGTGCTGCAACTGCTGCTGCCCGAGCTGCCGCTCAAGACCGCCGTGCGCCTGGCCGCCGAGATCACGGGCCAGCCGCGCAATGCGCTGTACGCGCAGGCCCTGCGGCTCAAGCCGCAGCGGGACGAAGAGGCGGGGGAGAACTGAAAGACTTGGTGCGGCTGGCGGGGATCGAACCCACGACCCTTGGCTTCGGAGGCCAATACTCTATCCACTGAGCTACAGCCGCGACCGGGCGCCATTGTAGCCACGCGCCAGGACCGACTCCGGCCGCAGCGGCAACGGACGGGTTCAGGGCCCGGGCGGATCCGCCGGCCAGTCGCAGCAGGCCCTGCGCGCCGGTGCCGCGCTGCCGTCGGCCTGGCGCAGCCGCGCGTACAACTCCAGCCGCACCGGCCTGCCGGCATCGACATGCACGCGGAACTCGATGTGGCGCGCATCGGCCGCGCAGGGCAGGCGCTGGTAGCCCCAGACGAAGCTCGGCTCGCCGCGCGCCGTCGCGCCCTGCGCCTGTTGGGCCATGGCCGCGGGCTCGAACACGCCGCCAGCGGTCAGGCGCGAACGCACACGCACACGCCAGCCTGCGCCCATGAGGCTGGTTTCGCGGTAGGCCAGGAAGGCATGCGCCTCGCCGCTGGGCAGGTCGGTGGCCTCCAGGTAGGCAAGCAGGTCGTACCGCGTCCAGCGGTCCGAGATGGGCGGGCGCAGCCGCGCTGGCTCCTCGGACGGCCCCGGGCCGGGGCTTTGCATGGAAGACAGGGGCAAGCGCGACATGGCCGCCCATGGTGAAAAGACGCTGTTTCAGCGTGGTTGCACGCGCATCGGAGACTTGTTTCACTTGTTGCGCGGGGCCGAATCGCGCAGGCCCAGCCCGACCAGGTGCAGCTCCAGCATCTGCTCGCCCAGGGTCGGCAGGTCGAAGGCCGTGGTGTCGAGCAGCCAGTTGAAGATCAGCCCGTCGATGGTGGCGTGCAGACCGGCCGCCGCCACCGCGGCCGGCAGCCGCAGCCGCTGGCCACGCTGGCGCGCCGCCAAGCGCAACGCGCGCCCGATGTCGCCCACGCACTGGTCGCGCACCGCCAGGTGGCGGGCGCGCACGGCGTGCAGTTCGTCCACGTACTCGACCTTCTGCACGGCGATCTCCACGACGCGGCGCAACTGGGCGTCATCGCGCATCTGCACCAGCGCATTGCGCAGCGAATATTTCAGGCCGACCAGAGGATCGACACCATTTGTTGCAACCTGCTGCAGCGACTGCTCCAGCGGCAGCGTGACGCGCTCCATCATCGCGTTGAACAGGTCGGCCTTGTCCTTGAAGTGCCAGTAGATCGCGCCGCGCGTGGCGCCGGCTTCGGTGGCGATCTGCTGCAGCGAGGTCTGCGACACCCCGTTGCGGTGGAACAGTCGCTCGGCCGCATCGAGCAGGCGGTGGCGCGTGGCCTGGGCTTCTTCCTTGGTACTGCGCGCCACCATTTCCTCCTTGGCAAGAGACCGTTGTGCCCAGCGAGGGCAATATACATTCATCATTGTATGTAAGTAAGCTACACTCGCTCGGCGTATGGGAGTTCTGGAACCGGCGGCCTTGCTCAGCCGGCCATCGCCTGATCCACCATCCCACCATTTCCAAGAAGGAGACCGGAACCACCGCCCCGGCGGCGGTTGCGGCGTTGTGTTGTTGTCTGAGGAAGGAATCGCATGTCTGCGTTGCGTCTTGGTTCCCTGAATGCCGCGGCGGCGCCGCTGCGTCCCATCGTGTTGGCCATGGCCGTCTTGCTGGTCGCCTGCGGCCAGGGCGACAAGAAGGCCGAAGGCGCACCGGCCAAGGCCGGCGGCGGCATGCCGGCGCCCGAGGTCGGCGTCGTGGTGGCCACGCCGGGCGACATCGGGCTCGTGACCGAACTTCCCGGCCGGCTGGAAGCCTCGCGCGTGGCCGAGGTGCGTGCCCGCGCGGCCGGCATCCTGCAGCGCCGGCTGTTCAAGGAAGGCAGCGACGTGAAGGCCGGCCAGCCGCTGTTCGCGATCGACCCCGCGCCTTACCAGGCGACCTACCAGAGCGCCCAAGCCCAGGTGCTGCGCGCCCAGGCCGCCGTGACGCGCACCACCGAGGTGGCCAAGCGCTACGAACCGCTGGTGGCCGCCAACGCCATCAGCAAGCAGGACTATGCCGATGCGGTGGCCGCGCGCGTGCAGGCCGAGGCCGACCTGGCCGTGGCCAAGGCGGCGGTGCAGACCGCCAAGATCAGCCTGGACTACGCCGCCGTCACCTCCCCGATCTCCGGCCGCATCGGCCGCGCGCTCGTAACCGAAGGCGCCCTGGTCGGCCAGGGCGAGGCCACGCCGCTCGCCGTGGTGCAGCAGATCAACCCGCTGTACGTGAACTTCACGCAGTCGGCCAGCGACGCGCTGCGCCTGCGCCGCGCCATGGAGTCCGGCACGCTCAAGCGCGCGGGCAGCGGCGACGGCGCCAGCGTGCGCGTGGTGCTGGAAGACGGCAGCACCTATGCCCTGCCCGGCAAGCTGCTGTTCTCCGATCTGACGGTGGACCAGACCACGGGCCAGATCACGCTGCGCGCCGAAGTGCCCAATCCCAAGGGTGACCTGCTGCCCGGCCTGTACGTGCGCGTGCAGGTCGAGCAGGCCCAGGCCAGCAACGCGATCGCCGTGCCGCAGCAGGCCGTCACGCGCAGCGAAACGGGCAACACGCTGACCGTGGTCGGCGAAGGCGGCAAGCTGGAAAAGCGGCAGGTGAAGATCACCGCCGGCCAGAACAACCGCTGGATCGTGACCGAAGGCCTCAAGGCCGGCGAGCAGGTCATGGTCGACGGCTTCCAGAAGCTGCAGATGCTGCCGCCCGGCACGCCGGTCAAGGCCGTGCCCTGGCAGCCGCCGGGCCAGGCGCCGGCTCCCGCGGCATCGGCCGCAGCACCTGCCGCTGCCCCCAAGCAATAAGAAGCAAGGCAAGCATCCATGGCCAAGTTCTTCATCGATCGCCCGATCTTTGCCTGGGTGATCGCGCTGTTCATCATCGTGATGGGCGCGGTCTCGATCACCCAGCTGCCGATCTCGCAGTACCCGCCGGTGGCACCTCCGGCCATCATCATCAACACCACCTACCCAGGCGCCTCCGCGCAGACGCTGGAGGACAGCGTGCTGTCCGTCATCGAGCGCGAGATGAACGGCTCGCCGGGCCTGATCTACATGGAGTCGGTCGCCCAGGCCGACGGCACGGGCACCATCACGGTGACCTTCGAGCCCGGCACCAATGCCGACCTGGCGCAGGTGGACGTGCAGAACCGGCTGTCGCGTGCGACACCGCGTCTGCCCTCGGCCGTGACGCAGCAGGGCGTGCGCGTGGACAAGTCGCGCAACAACTTCCTGGCGTTCGTGATGCTGTCCTCGGACAACCCGGACTTCACGCCCGTGGAGCTGGGCGACTACGCCGCGCGCAACGTGCAGCCAGAGCTGCAGCGCGTCAAGGGCGTCGGCCAGGTGCAGTTGTTCGGCTCGGAGACCGCCATGCGGATCTGGCTGGACCCGGCCAAGATGCAGGGCGTGCAGATTTCGTCGGCCGAGGTGTCGGCCGCGATCCGCGCGCAGAACGCCCAGGTCGCCTCCGGCACCATCGGCGACTTGCCGAACGTGGCGGGCCAGGGCATCGCGGCCACGGTGGTCGTCAAGGGCCAGCTGTCCAACGTCGAGCAGTTCAGGAACATCGTGCTGCGCGCCAACCCCGATGGCTCCACTGTGCGCCTGAAGGATGTGGCCCGCATCGAACTGGGCGGCCAGAGCTACGCCACCTCGGCGCGCTTGAACGGCACGCCCGCCGTCGGCCTGGGCATCCAGCCTTCGCCGGGCGGCAACGCGCTGGAGTCGGCGCGTCTCCTGCGCCAGAAGATGGACGAGCTGTCCAAGTTCTTCCCGCAGGGCGTGAAGTACGACTTCCCCTACGACAGCTCCAAGTTCGTGAGCATCTCGATCGAGCAGGTCACGCACACGCTGTTCGAGGCCGTGGCGCTGGTGTTCCTCGTGATGTTCCTGTTCCTGCAGAACTGGCGCTACACGCTGATTCCGACGCTGGTGGTGCCGATCGCGCTCCTGGGTACCTTCGCGGCGCTGCTGGCGCTGGGCTTCTCGATCAACGTGCTGACCATGTTCGGCATGGTGCTGGTGATCGGCATCGTGGTGGACGACGCCATCGTGGTGGTGGAGAACGTCGAGCGCATCATGAGCGAGGAAGGCCTGTCGCCGCTGGACGCCACCAAGAAGGCCATGCAGCAGATCTCGGGCGCCATCATCGGCGTGACCGTGGTGCTGATCTCGGTGTTCGTGCCGCTGGCCTTCTTCGCCGGCTCCACCGGCAACATCTACCGCCAGTTCTCGGCCGTGATGGTGGTCTCGATCGGGTTCTCGGCCTTTCTGGCGCTGTCGCTGACGCCGGCGCTGTGCGCCACGCTGCTCAAACCCGTGGAGGCCGGCCACCACCATGAGAAGCGCGGCTTCTTCGGCTGGTTCAACCGCAGCTTCTCGCGCACCGCCAAGGGCTACGAGGGCGTGGTGGCGCGCATGCTCAAGCGCGCCGCGCGCTACCTGATCATCTACGCCGCCATCATCGGCGCCGTGGTCGTGGTCTACCAGCGCCTGCCCACCTCCTTCCTGCCGCAGGAAGACCAGGGCAACATCATCGTCAACGTGCAGTTGCCGCCGGGTGCCACCCAGGAACGCATGCTGGACGTGATGCAGCAGGTCGAAGGCTTCATGCTCAAGCAGCCCGAAGTGGAGAGCATGGTCGGCGTGCTGGGCTTCTCGTTCTCTGGCCAGGGCCAGAACTCGGGCCTGGCCTTCGTGACGCTCACGGACTGGTCCGAACGGCACGACCCGGCGCACTCCGCCAGTGCGCTGGCCGGCCGCGCGTTCGGCGCGCTATCGGGCATCCGTGACGCCTTCATCTACCCGCTGTCGCCGCCGCCGATTCCCGAGCTGGGCAATGCCAGCGGTTTCTCGTTCCGGCTGCAGGACCGTTCGGGCCAGGGCCACCAGGCTCTGCTCAATGCGCGCAACCAGCTGCTGGGCATGGCCTCGCAGAGCAAGATCCTGGCGCAGGTGCGGCCCGACGGCCTGGAAGACGCGTCGCAGCTGCAGATCGACATCGACCGCGACAAGGCCCAGGCCCTGGGCGTGGGTTTCGATGCGATCAACAGCACGCTGTCGACCGCGCTGGGTTCGAGCTACATCAACGACTTCCCGAACCGGGGCCGGCTGCAGCGCGTGATCGTGCAGGCCGACGCACCGGCCCGCATGCAGCCCGAGGACCTGCTGCGCCTGAACGCCGCCAACGCCCAAGGCCAGCTCGTGCCGCTGTCGGCCTTCGCCAGCACGCGCTGGGTGACCGGCGCGATGCAGACCGTGCGCTACAACGGCTACCCGGCCATGCGCATCAGCGGCGACGCCGCACCGGGCCAGAGCACGGGCGCGGCCATGGCCGAGATGGAACGGCTGGCGGCCCAGCTGCCGCCGGGCTTCGGCTTCGAATGGACCGGCCAGTCGCGCGAAGAAAAGCTCGCCGGCTCGCAGGCCATCATCCTGTACGGCTTCGCGATCCTGGCGGTGTTCCTGTGCCTGGCCGCGCTGTACGAGAGCTGGTCGATCCCGCTGGCCGTGATCCTGGTGGTGCCGCTGGGCGTGATCGGCGTGCTGCTGGCCACGCTGCTGCGCTCCTATGCGAACGACGTGTACTTCCAGGTCGGCCTGATCACCATCATCGGCCTGTCGGCCAAGAACGCCATCCTGATCATCGAGTTCGCCAAGGACCTGCAGGCGCAGGGCAAGAGCGCGGTAGCGGCGGCACTGGAAGCCGCGCATCTGCGGTTCCGCCCGATCGTCATGACATCGCTGGCCTTCGGTCTGGGCGTGGTGCCGCTGTTCATCGCGTCGGGTGCAGGCTCTGCCAGCCAGCGCGCGATCGGCACGGGCGTGATCGGCGGCATGGTCACGGGCACCTTGCTGGCCGTGTTCTTCGTGCCGGTGTTCTTCGTGGTCGTGCGCAGCCTCTTCAAGGGCAGCAAACGCCAGAACGAGATCTATGCCGCCCATGCGCGCGAAGCCGGTGTGGGCGAAGCCAAGGGAGGCGCACATGACTAAGAATCCATCCGCGCGCCTGTCGGCGCTGGCGCTGGCCGCGCTGTTGACGGGCTGCTCGTTCATCCCGACCTACGAGCGGCCCGCCGCACCCGTAGCCACGCAATGGCCGGGCGAGACCACCGCCCAGGCCGCGGCCCAGCCCGTGGCCGACATCCCGTGGCAGAGCTTCTTCGCCGACGCGCGGCTGCGCGCGCTGGTGGAGCAGGCCCTGGCCAACAACCGCGACCTGCGCGTGGCCGTGCTCAACATCGAGCAGGCCCGCGCGCAGTACCGCATCCAGCGCGCCGACCGTGTGCCGACCATCGGCGTGGGCGCCAGCGGCACGCGCACGGAACTGGGCACCGCCGGCAGCACCACGGCCTACCAGGTGGGTCTCACGCTGTCGTCCTGGGAGCTGGACTTCTTCGGCCGCGTGGCCAGCCTCAGCGAGGCCGCGCTGGCCCAGTACCTGGCGACCGAGGAAGGCCGCAAGTCCACCCAGATCACGCTGGTCGCGTCGGTGGCGAACGCCTACCTGAGCCTGCTGGCCGACGAGGAACTGCTGGAGCTCACGCGCCAGACGCTGGCCACGCGCGAGGACTCGGCCAAGCTGTCCAAGCTGCGCTTCGACAACGGCGTCGCCTCCGAGCTGGACCTGCGCCAGGCCCAGTCGCTGCTGGAAGCCGCGCGCGCCACGCTGGCGCAATTGCAGCGCCAGCGCGCCCAGGACCAGAACCAGCTGACGCTGCTGGTCGGCCAGCCCGACTGGTCGCAGCGCATCGCCGATCTGCCTCCCACGAAGAGCCTGGAATCGGCCGTGCTCATGACCGAACTGCCGGCCGGCCTGCCCTCGGACGTGCTGACCGCGCGGCCCGACATCCGCCAAGCCGAGCAGCAGCTGCGTTCGGCGAACGCCAACATCGGCGCCGCGCGGGCGGCCTTCTTCCCGCGCATCACGCTGACGGCCGGCTTCGGCACGGTCAGCAGCCAGCTGTCCGGCCTGTTCGAAAGCGGCAGCTGGGGCTTCAGCGCCGCGCCGCAGCTGTTGCTGCCGATCTTCGACGGCGGGCGCAACCAGGCCGGCCTGGACTCGGCCAAGGTGCAGCGCGACATCGCGGTGGCACAGTACGAGAAGGCGATCCAGACCGCGTTCCGCGAGGTGGCCGATGCGCTGGCCGGCCGCGCCACGCTGGGCGAGGAACTGCGCGCGCAGCAGGCGCAGGCCGAAGCCGAGGCCGCGCGTTTCAAGCTGTCGGACCTGCGCTACCGCAACGGCGTGGCCAGCTACCTGGATCTGCTGGACGCGCAGCGCTCGCTGTTCACGACCCAGCAGGCCGTGGTGCAGACCCGGCTCGCGCAGCTACAGAACCAGGTCACGCTGTACAAGACGCTGGGCGGTGGCTGGACCGGCCAGCCCTGAGCCAGCGGCGCGTGCGCGACGGGTTCGTCCAGAACCCGCCGTTATACTCGCCGGCTGACAAAAAGCCCCCGACGAGACTGAGGACAACATGAGCGAACATGCGGACGGCGGCGCCCATACGGGCCCCATCAAAAATCCTAAGCAACTGCTGGTGGCGACCTTGTTCTCGTTTGTCGTGCCGATCTTCGTGATCATCGGGCTGGTGTACTTCGTGGTGTCGGCGGTCAAGCCGTCCGGCAGCGGCGATGCCAATGCCATGGCGCTGGGCGGCGTGACCGAGCAAGGCCTGGCGCAGGGCGTGGCGGCACGCCTGCAAAAGGTCGGCAGCGTGGAGATCCGCGATGCCAACCGCCCCCTGGCCAACGGCGAGACGGTGTTCAAGGCGCAATGTGCGGCCTGCCATGCGACCGGCGTCGCGGGCGCGCCCAAGCTCGGCGATGCAGCCGCCTGGGGTCCGCGCCTGGGCCAGGGCTTCCAGACGCTGGTCGAACACGCGCTCAAGGGCAAGGGCGCCATGGCACCCCAGGGTGGCGGCGATTTCGCCGATCTGGAAATCGCGCGTGCCGTGGCCTACCTGGGCAATGCGGGCGGCGGCAAGTTCGAAGAGCCGGCACAGCCTGCAGCCGCCGCTTCGGCCCCGGCGGAAGCCGCCTCCAAGTAAGACGGCCCGGGCGGCGGCTTTAGCCGGCCGCCTGCGCCAGCCGCTGCGGGCTGGTGACGAAGCCGTGGCGGACCGGCAGATCGGCCGCCCTCACCTCTTCCAGCACCCAACCGGCCTGCTCCACGGCCGCGGCCACGAGCGCCACGTCGAGCGAGTGCACCAGGCCCAGGCCCAGATCGGTCAGCGCGAACACCCGGCCTTGCTCGTCCAGCAGCGCGCGCTCCAGACGGGCGGGTGCGCCCGTGTGGGCCGAGAGCGCGAAGTCGGGTGCGACGCGCCAGATCCAGGGCGCAACCTCCAGTTCCACGAAGACACGCTGCGGCCCGTTCTGGAAGAACCAGCAGCCGCGTGCATCGCAAGCGTAGTTGCGGCCGATGAAGGCCAGCAGCTTGTCGTGCCGCAGCAGGTCGCCCTTGGCAGCACCGCCCTGTGTGAAGGCGCCCGCGGCCTGTGCCGCGGCGTCGCGCAGGTACCAGCCGCCACGCGCATCCAGGCCCAGCCAGCCATAGCAGTCCGGCACGTTGGGCCATTTCGCGATGGCCTGGCGCACGATGTCGTCCATGCGCGGATTATCAGCGCAGGGCCTGCAGCAGCCAGTTCCCCACCGCGTCGGGCATGGCCCGCACATGGCCTGGCCAGGCGCCATGGGGAAAGCCGACATGGCCGCCTTCCTCGGGCTGCCACAACCTGACGTAGTCGCCCACCGCATCGGCGCGGGGCAGGCTTGCCACCGGCACGAAGGGATCGTTGCGCGCATTGAGCACCAGCGCGGGGATGCGGATGCGGGCCAGGTGCGGGCCGGCCGATGCGCGCCGCCAGTAGTCCTCGACATCGCGGTAGCCGTGCAGCGGCGCGGTGAACACGTTGTCGAAGCTGTAGAGGTCGCGCGCGGACAGCAGCAGGTCGCGGTCGAACAGGCCCGGATGCTGGGCCAGCTTGCGCAGCGCCTTGGGCTTCATCGAGCGCAGGAACATGCCTGTGTAGACGAGCCGGTTGAAGCCCTGGCCCAGCGCCAGGCCACCGGCCATGAGGTCCAGCGGCGCGCAGACCGCAGCGACGGCCGAGACATAGGCCGACGCCTCGCCTTCCATCTCCTGGGCCCAGCGCAGCAGCGCATTGCCGCCCAGCGAGACCCCGACGGCCACGATGGGCCCGGCGTGGCGCGCGCGCATGCGCCGCAGGATCCAGCCCACCTCCTCGAAATCGCCGGAATGGTAGGCACGCGGCGCGAGGTTCAGTTCACCGCTGCAACCGCGGAAGTGCGGCACCGCGTAGACCATGCCATGCTGGCGCGCGAAGTCGCCGAAGGCTTCGGCATAGTGGCTGCTCGACGAGCCCTCCAGGCCATGGAACAGCACGAGCAGCGTGCGCTGGTCGGGACTCGCGGCCGGGTCGACCGCATCGGCCGCGGCATCGGCCATGTCCACGTCGATGAAGTCCATGTCGGGCGTGATCCAGCGCTCGCGCTTGAACACCAGGGCGGGCCCCCGGCGCCGCTGGCCGTACAGCGACGCCCAGATCGTCTGGATGTCGCCGCCGGGAAGCCACCAGGGTGCGCTGTACTCCATCGGCCCGCCTCGCTGTCCTCGATCGGTGGGCGGCTCAGTGCAAGGTCTGCGGACCGCCCGCAGGTTCGTGGTCGCGGCCACCGCCGAGCCGGTCGGCACTCGCATGGTGCGTGACGATGCGCCAGCCCTGGGCCGTCTTCACGTAGACGTTGGTGGCCACGACTTCGGCAGCGCGCAGACCGCTGTCGGTCAGCACCTCGATGCGCTCGACCACGCTGTGCACGGCGCAGGTCAGCGTCTCGATCTTGCGCACGCGCTGCGGCAGCACGCGCACGGCACCAGCGGCGAACAGGGCTTCGTACGCGGCGCGGATGGCGCCGGCGCCGACCAGGCGCGGGCCGTCGGGGTGGATGCAGACGATTTCGTCCTCGTCGGCCCAGCAGGCCATCATGGCGTCGACATTGGCGTGCAGCATGGCGTCGTAGAACGCGGCCTCGGTGTCGTCGGCACTGCCGGCCAGGGGGGCGGACTGCAGTCGGGCTGGGCTCATGCGGTCGGCATACGAAAGCTTGGGTGCGCGCGATTGTGCAACGAATTGCACCCCATGCCGCCAGAGCGCCGCCGACGCGGGCTGGCTCCGCTATGCTTCTCGCCGGCCGGCGGTGGCGCCGGAAGCATGGAGCACGAGAAGATGCGTCACTGGCTGTTCACGATCATGCTGGCACTGGCCCTGACGGGTTGCGGCTACAACGACTTCCAGCGCCTGGACGAGCAGTCCAAGGCGGCCTGGAGCGAGGTGCTGAACCAGTACCAGCGCCGCGCCGATCTGGTGCCCAACATCGTGGCCACGGTCAAGGGCGAGGCCGCGTTCGAACAGGACACCTTGACCCGGGTGGTCGAGGCACGGGCCAAGGCCACGGCGATCCAGGTCACGCCCGAGACGCTGAACAACCCCGAGGCCATGGCGAAGTTCCAGGCCGCCCAAGGTGAGTTGGGCAGCGCACTGTCGCGGCTCATGGTGGTCAGCGAGCGCTACCCCGACCTCAAGGCCAACCAGGGCTTCCGCGACCTGCGCGTGCAGCTGGAAGGCACGGAGAACCGCATCACCGTGGCGCGCAACCGCTACATCCAGACCGTGCAGGAGTACAACGTGCTCGCACGCAGCTTCCCCACCAACCTGACGGCCAAGGTGTTCGGCTACGACGCCAAGCCCAGCTTCGCGGTGGCCAACGAGGCGCAGATCTCGGTCCCGCCCGTGGTCGACTTCGAGAAGAAGTAGGCCTTGCGCACCTGGCCCGGACAGCTCGCACGGTTCGGCCTGTGGCTGGCACTGCTGCTGGCCCAGGCCACGCTGCAGGCCCAGCCCGTGCAACCGGTGCCTGCGCTCACGGCGCGCGTGGTCGACACCACCGGCACCATGGACGCGGGCCAGCGGGCGCAGCTGGAGCAGGCGCTGGCCCGGATAGAGCAGGAGCGCGGCACGCAGGTGGTCGTGCTGCTGGTGGCGACCACGGCGCCCGAGGACATTGCGTCCTATGCCAACCGCGTCGCGAACGCCTGGAAGATCGGCCGGCGCGACATCGGCGACGGCGTGTTGCTGCTGGTCGCCAAGAACGACCGGCGGCTGCGCATCGAAGTGGCCAAGACCCTGGAAGGCGCCATCCCCGACCTGGCGGCCAGGCAGATCATCGACGAGGCCATTACGCCGCGGCTGCGGCAGAACGACTATGCAGGTGCGCTGCTGGCCGGCGTGGCGCAGCTGGACGCCCGCATCCGCGGCGAGAACCTGCCGGCGCCCGTCCCGGCGGCCCAGGACGGTCTGGACGAGGACACCGTCGCGCCGCTGCTGTTCATGCTGTTCTTCGCCGTGCCGGTGGTGGCCGGTGTGCTGCGCAGCGTGCTGGGCCGGCGCCTGGGCGCAGCCGCCACGGGCGTGGGCGTCGGCGCGTTCGCGGCCCTGGTGCTGCAGACGGCGCTGTGGCTGGCCGCGGCGGCCGGTCTGCTGGCCTTCGTGGTCGCGCTGGTGGCGGGGCTCGGCCCGCTCCTGCGCAGCGGCGCGCCATCGCGACGGGGGCGCATCGGCCCCGGTCCGGGCGGTTGGGCCGGCGGCGCTGGTGGCTTCGGCGGCGGCTGGTCGGGCGGCGGCGGGGGCGGCGGTTTCAGCTCGGGCGGTGGCGGTGACTTCGGGGGCGGTGGCGCCTCCGGCGATTGGTGAGGAGCAGGACACGCATGGCACGGATCTGGCGCCGGCTGCGGCGCTTTCTGACGCACCGCTGGATCGACGTGGGCGACGCGCGCAAGGCCTTGCCACGCGCGGCGCAGGAGCGGCTGGAGCGCCGGATCGCCGCCAGCGAGCAGCGCCATACCGGCGAGGTCTGCATCTGCGTGGAAACCGCCCTGCCCGCCAGCTATCTGCTGCGCGACGCCACGGCGCGCGAGCGCGCGGTAGCGATGTTCGGCAAGCTGCGCGTTTGGGACACCGAGCACAACAACGGCGTGCTGATCTACCTGCTGCTGGCCGAACACGCCATCGAGCTGGTGGCCGATCGGGGGCTGAACCGGCATGTGGATGTGCAGCGCTGGCGCGCTGTGGTCCACCAACTGGGACAGGCCCTGCGCCAGGGCAGCGTGGAGGACGGCCTCACGACCGCGCTGGAGGAAGTTTCGGCCGTGCTCGTGGAACATTTCCCGCACCCTGCCGACATGCCACGCAGCAACAGCTTGTCCAACCACATCGTGGTGCGCTGAGCTCCAAACAAGAACGCCGCAGACCGGAGCGGTCTGCGGCGTTCTCCTGCCGTCCCGTGCGGTCGGCTTACTTCTTCTGCCGGTACTTGCGCAGCGCAGCGATCTGCGCGGCCATCACGGCCAGCTCGGACTGCGCCTTGGCGATGTCCAGATCGCCCTTGGCGTTGCGCAGCGCTTCCTCGGCCGCGGCCTTGGCGGCGTTGGCCTTCTCGTCGTCCAGGTCCTTGCCGCGGATGGCGGTGTCGGACAGCACGGTCACGGCGTTGGGCTGCACCTCGAGGATGCCGCCTGCCACGAAGATGAACTCTTCGCTGCCGTCGGGCCGCTCAATGCGCACCGAGCCGGGCTTGATGCGCGTGATCAGCGGCACGTGGCGCGGATAGATGCCGAGCTCGCCGGCCTCGCCAGGCAAGGCCACGAAGCGGGCCTCGCCCGAGAAGATGGACTCCTCGGCACTGACGACGTCAACTTGGAATGTCGTTGCCATGGGGTTCCTTCAGCCGCCCGCTCAGGCCAGCTTCTTGGCCTTCTCGAAGGCCTCGTCGATGGTGCCGACCATGTAGAAGGCCTGCTCGGGCAGGTGGTCGCATTCGCCGGCCGTGATCATCTTGAAACCACGGATGGTTTCGGCCAGCGGCACGTACTTGCCCGGCGAGCCAGTGAACACTTCGGCCACGTGGAAGGGCTGCGACAGGAAACGCTGGATCTTGCGGGCGCGGGCCACGGCCAGCTTGTCTTCCGGCGCGAGTTCGTCCATGCCCAGGATCGCGATGATGTCGCGCAGTTCCTTGTAGCGCTGTAGCGTGCCCTGCACGGCGCGGGCCGTGTCGTAGTGGTCGGCACCGACCACCAGCGGGTCCAGCTGGCGGCTGGTGGAGTCCAGCGGGTCCACGGCCGGGTAGATGCCCAGCGAGGCGATGTCACGCGACAGCACCACGGTGGAGTCCAGGTGGGCGAAGGTCGTGGCAGGCGAAGGGTCGGTCAAGTCGTCCGCCGGCACGTACACGGCCTGGATGGAGGTGATCGAGCCCACCTTGGTCGAGGTGATGCGTTCTTGCAGGCGGCCCATTTCTTCGGCCAGCGTCGGCTGGTAGCCCACGGCGGAAGGCATGCGGCCCAGCAGAGCGGACACTTCGGTACCGGCCAGCGTGTAGCGGTAGATGTTGTCCACGAAGAACAGCACGTCCTTGCCTTCGTCACGGAACGACTCGGCGATCGTCAGGCCGGTCAGCGCCACGCGCAGACGGTTGCCCGGGGGCTCGTTCATCTGGCCGTAGACCATGGCCACCTTGGACTCGGGCAGGTTCTCCAGGTTCACGACGCCGGAGTCGGCCATCTCGTGGTAGAAGTCGTTGCCCTCACGGGTGCGCTCGCCCACACCAGCGAACACCGACAGACCGCTGTGGGCCTTGGCGATGTTGTTGATGAGTTCCATCATGTTCACGGTCTTGCCCACGCCGGCGCCACCGAACAGACCCACCTTGCCGCCCTTGGCGAACGGGCACACCAGGTCGATCACCTTGATGCCGGTTTCCAGCAGTTCCTGCGAGGGCGACAGCTCGTCGTAGGCCGGAGCCTTGCGGTGGATGGAGGCGGTCAGGGTCTGGTCGACCGGGCCGCGCTCGTCGATCGGGCTGCCCAACACGTCCATGATGCGGCCCAGCGTGGCCTTGCCGACCGGCACCGTGATCGGCGCCGAGGTGTTGAACACCACAGAGCCGCGGCGCAGGCCGTCGGACGAACCCAGCGCAATGGTGCGGACCACGCCGTCACCCAGCTGCTGCTGGACTTCCAGCGTCAGCGCCGAGCCTTCCATCTTCAGCGCGTCGTAGACCTTGGGCATCTGGTCGCGCGGGAACTCGACGTCCACCACAGCGCCGATACATTGAACAATCTTGCCTTGTGCTTGAGCCATTTGGTGCTCCTTTGCTCCAAAAATTTGAATCGGGGTGGGCCCGTCAGACCGCGGCAGCACCCGCGACGATCTCGGAGAGCTCCTTCGTGATCGCCGCCTGACGCGACTTGTTGTAGACCAGCTTGAGCTCGGCAATCACGTTGCCGGCGTTGTCGGTCGCGGCTTTCATGGCCACCATGCGCGCGGACTGCTCCGACGCCATGTTCTCGGCCACGGCCTGGTAGACCAGCGCCTCCACGTAGCGGACCAGCAGCTCGTCGATGACGGACTGCGCGTCGGGCTCGTAGATGTAGTCCCAGCTGTGCGCGCTGGTCGTGGCTTCGGCCTTGGCTTCGTCACGGATCTTCGTGTTCGACAGCGGCAGCAGTTGCTCGACCACCGACTCCTGCCGCATCGTGTTGATGAAGCGGGTGTAGCAGAGGTAGACCGCGCCCAGCTTGCCCTCGGCGTACGCGTCGAGCAGCACCTTGACGGGGCCGATCAGCTTGTCCAGGTGCGGCGTGTCGCCCAGGTGCGTCACGTGCGAGACGACCTTGGCGTTCATGCGGTTCAAGAAGCCCAGGCCCTTGCCGCCGATGGCCACCGTCAGCGGCGTACCGCCGGCGGCCTGCACATCGCGCAGCTTGCCCGTCACCAGGCGCAACAGGTTGGTGTTCAAGCCACCGCACAGGCCCTTGTCGGTCGTCACGACGATGAAGCCAGCGTCCTTGGCTTCGTTCGTCTTCATGAAGGCGTGCGTGTACTCGGGGTTCGCCTCGCCAAGGTGGGCCGCGATGTCGCGGATCTTGGTGGCGTACGGACGCGCAGCGCGCATCCGGTCCTGGGCCTTGCGCATCTTGGACACCGAGACCATTTCCATGGCCTTGGTGATCTTCTTGGTGTTCTCGACCGACTTGATCTTGCCGCGAATCTCTTTACCAGCAGACATGCAAGACTCCTTCGCTCAGGTGATCAGGCAAAGGACTTCTTGAACGCGCCGATGGCAGCCGACAGCTCGGCTTCCGCGTCCTTGTCCAGGGCCTTGCTCGACTCCAGCTTGGCCAGCAGCGCGGCGTTCTTGTCCTTCAGGTAGGCATGCAGGCCATGCTCGAACGGCAGCACCTTCTTGACGTCGATGTCGTCCATGAAGCCCTTGTTCACGGCGAACAGCGTCGCGCCCATCAGGCTGATCGGCAGCGGAGCGTACTGGGCCTGCTTGAGCAGTTCCGTCACGCGGGCGCCGCGGTCCAGCTGCTTGCGGGTGGCTTCGTCCAGATCGGAAGCGAACTGCGCGAACGCAGCCAGCTCGCGGTACTGCGCCAGGTCGGTACGGATACCGCCGGACTGGCCCTTGATGATCTTGGTCTGAGCCGAGGAACCCACGCGCGACACCGAGATACCGGCGTTGATGGCGGGACGGATGCCGGCGTTGAACAGGCTGGTTTCCAGGAAGATCTGGCCGTCGGTGATCGAGATCACGTTGGTCGGCACGAAGGCGGACACGTCGCCAGCCTGCGTTTCGATGATCGGCAGTGCCGTCAGCGAACCGGTCTTGCCCTTGACTTCACCCTTGGTGAAGGCTTCCACGTAGTCGGCGTTCACGCGGGCGGCGCGTTCGAGCAGACGGCTGTGCAGGTAGAACACGTCGCCGGGATAGGCTTCGCGGCCCGGCGGGCGGCGCAGCAGCAGCGAGACCTGGCGGTAGGCCACGGCCTGCTTGGACAGGTCGTCGTAGACGATCAGCGCGTCTTCGCCGCGGTCGCGGAAGTATTCGCCCATCGTGCAGCCCGAGTAGGCCGACAGGTACTGCATGGCGGCGGATTCGGAAGCCGAAGCGGCCACGACGATGGTGTATTCCATCGCGCCGGCCTGTTCCAGAGCGCGTACCACGTTCTTGATCGAAGATGCCTTCTGGCCGATCGCGACGTAGACGCAGGTCATGTTCTGACCCTTCTGGTTGATGATCGCGTCGATCGCCACGGCGGTCTTGCCGGTCTGGCGGTCGCCGATGATCAGCTCGCGCTGGCCGCGGCCGACGGGCACCATGGAGTCGATGGACTTCAGGCCGGTCTGCATGGGCTGGTCGACCGACTTGCGGGCGATCACGCCGGGCGCGACCTTCTCGATCACGTCCGTCAGCTTGGCGTTGACAGGGCCCTTGCCGTCGATCGGCTGGCCCAGCGCATTGACCACGCGGCCGACCAGCTCGGGGCCGACTGGCACTTCCAGAATGCGGCCGGTGCACTTGACGGTGTCGCCTTCGGAAATGTGCTCGTACTCACCCAGAATCACCGCGCCGACCGAGTCGCGCTCCAGGTTCAGGGCCAGACCGAAGGTCTGCGCGCCGCTGGGCGCAGCCGGGAATTCCAGCATTTCGCCCTGCATCACGTCCGACAGGCCGTGCACGCGCACGATGCCGTCGGTCACGGAGACGACGGTGCCCTGGTTGCGGATGTCGGCGTTGACGCCGAGGCCTTCGATGCGGCTCTTGATCAGTTCGGAAATTTCTGCGGGATTGAGCTGCATGACTCTTTCCTTATTCAATATTGGGAGACACCGTCGCCGACCGCATCAAGCGGTGAGCGCAGCTTTCATCTGTTCCAGGCGGGCCTTGACCGAGGTGTCCAGCACCTCGTCACCGACCACGGCACGGATGCCGCCGATCAGCGCCGGATCGATCTCGACCCGGGTCGTCAGCTTGCGGCCGAAGCGCTGTTCCAGCGTGGCCGAGACTTCCTGCAACGCCTGCGCATCGATCGGGAAGGCGCTGTAGACCACCGCGTCGGACGCGCCGGTGGCCGCGTTCTTCAACGCGCGGAACTGCGCTGCCGCTTCGGGCAGGGCAGCCAGGCGGTCGTTGTCGATCAGCACGCGCAGGAAGTTCCTGCCCGCTTCGGGCAGGCCCTGCGGCACCAGGCCGGCGATCAGGTCGAACACCTGGGCAGGCGTGACCTTGGGGTTGGCAGCGACCTGCAGCAGTTCCGGCTGGCTGGCCACGGCCGCCAGCTGGTCCAGCCAGGCCTGCGCGCCGTTCAGGTCGGACGCGCTGGCCTTGAACAAGGCCTCTGCATAGGGACGCGCAATGGTCGCGAGTTCGGCCATGGCGTCCTCAGAGTTCCGTCTTCAGGCGCTGCAGCAGTTCTGCGTGCACGCCGGCATTGACTTCCTTGCGCAGGATCTGTTCGGCACCCTTGACGGCCAGCACGGCGACCTGCTCGCGCAGGGCCTCGCGTGCACGCACGGTCTGGTGCTCGGCTTCGTCGCGCGCAGCGGCCACGATCTTGGCGGCCTCTTCCGTGGCGCGGCTCTTGGCCTCGTCGATGATCTGCTGGGCGCGGCGCTCGGCGTCGGCCAGGCGGCTGGCCGTCTCGTTGCGCGAGGCAGCCAGTTCCTGTTCGACGCGCTGGTTGGCGGAGCTGAGTTCGGCCTTGGCCTTCTCGGCGGCCGCCAGGCCGGCTGCGACTTTCTGTGCCCGTTCATCCAGCGCCTTTGCAATGGGCGGCCACACGAACTTCATCGTGAACAGCACCAGCAGCAGGAAGACGACGGCCTGAACGAACAGGGTTGCGTTGATACTCACGTCAACACTCCTCTACTCTAGGCTGGGGCGTCGGACGCGAAATCAGGCGGCGGGCAGTGCAGCGATGAACGGGTTGGCGAAAGCGAACAGCAGGGCGATGGCCACACCGATCAGGAAGGCCGCGTCGATCAGACCGGCCAAGATGAACATCTTGGTTTGCAGGTCGTTCATGAGTTCGGGTTGACGGGCCGAGGACTCGAGGAACTTGCCACCCATCAGGGCAATACCGATGGAAGCACCGATCGCGCCGAGACCGACGATCAAACCACAAGCCAGAGCGACGAGACCGAGAACGTTTGCCATGATGACTCCTTAGATAAATGAAAAGGCAAGAGAGAAAGAAACGAGAGAAAACTGCTGCGGGCGATCAGTGCGCCTCATGTGCCTGGCCCAGGTAGATGAGCGTCAGCATCATGAAGATGAAAGCCTGCAGCGTGATCACGAGGATGTGGAACACCGCCCAGATGAAGCCAGCGACCACGTGACCCAACGTGAGTGCCATGCCGGAGAAGCTGAAGGCCATGGCGCCACCCATCAGGGCAATCAACATGAACACCAGTTCGCCTGCATACATGTTGCCGAACAACCGCATGCCATGCGAGACGGTCTTGGCAAGATATTCGATGCCCTGCATCAGCAGGTTCACGGGCCACAGCACGGGGTGGGCGCCGAAAGGAGCGGTGATGAGTTCGTGGCCCCAGCCGCCGAGACCCTTGATCTTGACGCTGTACAGGAAGCACAGGAACAGCACGGAGGTGGACAGACCCAGCGTGGTCGACAGGTCGGCCGTCGGCACGACGCGCATGTAGGCGTGGTGCGGATCGTGGCCCAGCGCGCTGTAGACCTGGGTCCAGGCGGCCGGCAGCAGATCGACCGGCAGCATGTCCATGGCGTTCATCAGAAAGATCCAGACGAACACGGTCAGTGCCAGCGGCGCGATGAACTTGCGGCTTTGTGCGTTGTGGATGTTGGCCTTGGCCTGGTTGTCCACCATCTCGACCAGGATCTCGACCGCGGCCTGGAAGCGGCCGGGCACACCCGAGGACGCCTTGCGCGCAGCCAGCCACATCACGAAGCAGCCGATCACACCCAGGATCACCGAGTACAGGACCGAGTCCAGGTTGATGACGTTGAAGTCGACGATGGCCGTCTGCTTCACAGGATTGAGACCCCAATCCACCTGCCAGTGCTGCAAGTGGTGGACGATGTACTCACTTGCGGTCGGTGCGTGTCCTTCAGCGGCCATCTTTCAAGGTCTCTTCAGTTCCGTTTTCAACAACTTCGGCCGAGCCACCAGGGCCAGCCAATACATCTTCAGTGCAGCCACCACACCAGCCAGCATGGCCAGCCAGTGCAGGTCTGCGATCAACCACCAGGCCACACCGAGCATCAGCACGCTCAGGCCCAGCTTGACCATCTCCCAGACCGCGAACCTCAGCATCGCCGCCTGCGAATTCGCAGGCGCACGGCGCATGGCCCGAACGAACAAGGCCGCAGGCAGGGCGATCGCCAGTGCGCCATACAGCGCGGACCAGGCGGCCGACCACTCGCGCACCCACAACAGCGCAATCATCGCCACGAGCAGACCCATGCCCAACTGGGCCGCAATCACCCACCAGGGCGAGAGCACGGGGTTTGCGTCGCGCAAGCGTTGCGCCTCTTCGGCGGTCAAGGGCTTGAAATCTGCGACTTCAGCGTCCATCTCGGATGCAAGAGCTTGTTGGTTCATTGGTTATGGCTCCTGCTGCGATGTGCTTTCAGGCCGCGTGGCGGGCAGCGCATGGGCGCCATCTGCTGCAGCTTGTGAAGCCTCCCCCGAGAATTTCGCAAAGCCACTTATTATACGTAGAAACCCCTGGCGCTCGAAAGCTTCACGCTTGCGGCGTTGCATTTGCGCTCCCATGACATCCGCCGCACTGCCCGATACCCCCTGCCATCTTGATGGCGCGTTGCTGCCCTTGCGCGACGCCAAGGTCAGTGTGCTCGACCGCGGCTTCATCTTCGGCGACGGCATCTACGAGGTCGTGCCGGTCTACCAGGGCCGCCTGTTCGGCTTCGCATCGCACATGACGCGGCTGGCGCGGTCGCTGGCCGAGATCGGCATTCCGAACCCGCACAGCGAGGCCGGCTGGCGCAGCATCGCCGAACAGCTGCTGGCGGCCTGCCCGCCCGCACCGCTGCAGGCCCTGTACCTGCAGGTGACGCGCGGCGTCGCGCTGCGCGAGCACACCATCCCGGACGGCCTCGTGCCGACCGTGTTCGCGATGCTGAACCCCATGAAGCCCGTGCCGGAGACAGCCCGCGCCGCCGGTGTGGCCTGCGTGACGGCCGAGGACTTCCGCTGGAAGAAGGCGCACATCAAGAGCACCAGCCTGCTCGGTGCGGTGCTGGCGCGCCAGATCAGCGCGCAGGTCGGTGCCGCCGAAACCGTGATGTTCCGTGACGGCCTGCTCAGCGAGGCCTCGGCCAGCAATGTCTGGATCGTGCGGGACGGTCGGCTCAGCGGCGTGACGCCCGACGAGCTGGTGCTGCGTGGCATCCGCTACGGTGTGATCGAGCAGCTGTGCCGCGAGGCCGGCATCGCGTTCTCGCTGCGCGCGATCTCGCGCGACGAGGTCGTTGCGGCCGACGAGGTGCTGCTGTCCTCGGCCAGCAAGGAGGTGTTGCCCGTCACGCAGCTGGACGGCCGCCCGGTTGGCAATGGCCGCCCCGGCCCCATCTACACCCGCTTGTACGCGCTTTACCAGCAGGCCAAGGCCCGCGCCGAATAGGAATTGACCATGAACGAAAGCCCCGACACTCCGCAACCCGAGGCGCGCAAGGACTCGCTGATCGACTTCCCCTCGCTGTTCCCGATCAAGGTCATGGGCGCCAAGGCCGAAGGCTTCGTGCACGCCGTGACCAGCATTGCGCGCCAATTCGATCCCGGCTTCGACGCGAGCACCGTGGAGCTGCGCGAGAGCAAGGCCGGCAACTACCTGGGGGTGACCGTCACCGTGACCGCCACCTCGCGCGAGCAGCTCGACGAGCTCTACCGCACGCTCAGCACGCATCCCATGGTCAAGGTGGTGCTGTAAGCGCGTGTCTGCGATCCGCATCGAACGGCGCGGCCTGACGGACTGCGCCGCCATTTGCGCCGAGATGCAGGCGTTCACGGCCGCACGCAACGCCGGCACGCCCGATGCGCTGTGGGTCTGCGAGCATCCGCCCGTGTTCACGCAAGGCCTGGCCGGCAAGCCCGAGCACCTGCTGCTGCCTGGCGACATCCCGGTGCTGGCCACCAACCGTGGCGGCCAGGCCACCTACCACGGCCCTGGCCAGGTGGTCGCCTATCCGCTGATCGATCTGCAGCGTGCCGGCTACTACGTCAAGGAGTACGTGCACCGCATCGAGGAGGCGGTGCTGCGCACGCTGGCCCACTTCGGCGTGACCGGCCACCGCGTGCGCGGCGCGCCGGGCATCTACGTGCGCCTGGACGACCCGTTCGGCCATGCCCGCCTGGAACCGACACCAGAGGGCGAGGAGCCGCGCTTCACCGGCCTGGGCAAGATCGCCGCACTGGGCATCAAGGTCAGCCGGCACTGCACCTACCACGGCGTGGCGCTCAACGTGGCCATGGACCTGGAGCCCTTCGGCCGCATCAACCCTTGCGGCTATGCCGGGCTGCAAACGGTGGACCTTTCTACAATCGGCGTCCCCATTACCTGGAACGAAGCAGCGTCGGTGTTGAGCGACAAGCTCGCCGCCCACCTCGCCCCCTGACCGCCATGAGCAGCACCGAAGTCGTCCGCGACGCGCAAGACGCCGCCAGCTACAACGCATCCGCCAAGCAGAAGGCCGCGGCCAAGCTCTCGCGCATCCCTGTCAAGGTCGAGCAGGCCGAGACGCTCAAGAAGCCCGACTGGATCCGCGTCAAGGCCGGCTCGCCGACCACGCGCTTCTACGAGATCAAGCAGATCCTGCGCGAGAGCAACCTGCACACGGTCTGCGAGGAAGCCTCCTGCCCGAACATAGGCGAGTGCTTCGGCAAGGGCACAGCCACATTCATGATCATGGGCGACAAGTGCACGCGGCGTTGCCCGTTCTGCGACGTCGGCCACGGCCGGCCCGATCCGCTGGACCCGGACGAACCGCTGAACCTTGCCAAGACCATCGCCAAGCTGCGGCTGAAGTACGTGGTCATCACCAGCGTGGACCGCGACGACCTGCGCGACGGCGGCAGCGGCCATTTCGTCGAGTGCATCCGCCAGACGCGCGCGTTGTCGCCGTCGACGCAGATCGAAATCCTGGTGCCCGATTTCCGCGGCCGCGACGACCGCGCGCTGGAGATCCTCAAGGCCGCACCGCCGGATGTGATGAACCACAATCTGGAGACCGCACCGCGCCTGTACAAGCAGGCCCGCCCCGGCAGCGACTACCAGTTCAGCCTGAACCTGCTCAAGAAGTTCAAGGCCTTGCATCCCAGTGTGCCGACCAAGAGCGGCATCATGGTCGGCCTGGGCGAAACCGACGAAGAGATCCTGCAGGTGATGCGCGACATGCGCGCGCACGACATCGACATGCTGACCATCGGCCAGTACCTCGCGCCCAGCACCAGCCACCTTCCGGTGCGCCGCTACGTGCACCCGGACACCTTCAAGATGTTCGAGGAAGAGGCCTACAAGATGGGCTTCAGCCATGCCGCCGTGGGCGCCATGGTGCGCTCCAGCTACCACGCCGACCAGCAGGCCGGCCACGTGCTGGCCGCCCACTGAGCCCCGGCAGGGCGCTCAGCCCTTCGCCAGCAGCAGCGCGGCCGGGTCTTCGGTCGTGAGCACCTGCTGCGCCCACGCCGCCAGCTTGCCGGCGTCGGCGCGCAGCACCTCCTGCTTGACGGCCAGGATCTGTGCCGGATGCATGGAGAAGCTGCGCAGACCCAGGCCCAGCAGCAGCCGTGTGAACTGCACGTCACCGGCCATCTCGCCGCACACGCTGACACCCTTGCCCTGGGCGCGGCATTCCGCGATGGTGTCGGCCAGCAGCCGCAGCACGGCCGGATGCAGCGGGTCGTACAGATGGGCGACCGATTCGTCGGCCCGGTCGATCGCCAGCGTGTACTGGATCAAATCGTTGGTGCCGATCGACAGGAAATCGAAGTACCTGAGGAACATGCGCACCGTCAGCGCGGCCGCCGGCACCTCGATCATGGCGCCCAGTTGCACGGCGCCATGGGCCACGCCGCGGTTGTCGAGCTCCGCACGCGCGAAGTCGATCAGCGACAACGTCTGCCGGATCTCGCTGCCGTGAGCCAGCATCGGGATCAGCAGATTCACCGGGCCGTGCACGGCCGCACGCAGGATGGCGCGCAGCTGGGTGCGGAACATGGCCGGGTCGGCCAGGCTCCAGCGGATCGCGCGCAGGCCCAGCGCCGGATTCAGGTGCGCCTCGTCCTTGGTGGCGCGGTCCAGTGGCTTGTCGGCGCCCACGTCCACGGTGCGGATCGTGACCGGCAGGCCTTCCATGCCCAGCACGGCGCGGCGGTAGGCCTGGTATTGCTCTTCCTCGTCGGGCAGGTGGCCCTGGCGGCCCATGAACAGGAATTCGCTGCGGAACAGCCCAACACCGGCCGCACCGGCCTTGAAGGCACCTGGCGCGTCGTCGGGCATCTCGATGTTGGCCAGCAGTTCGATGCGCTCGCCGTCCAGCGTGATGGCCGGCGTGTGGCGCAGGCGCGCCAGGCGTTCGCGCTCGAGCTCACCCTGGCGCTGCTTGAACCCGTACTCGGCCAGGATGATGGCCGAGGGATCGACGATGACCACGCCGGCATCGCCATCGATGATGACCCAGTCGTCCTGGCGCACCAGCTGGCTGGCCGCGCGCGCGCCCACCACGGCCGGGATGTCCATGCTGCGCGCCACGATGGCCGTGTGCGAGGTCTTGCCGCCCACGTCGGTCACGAAGCCGGCGAACACGCTTTGCTTGAACTGCAGCATGTCGGCCGGCGACAGGTCGTGCGCGATCAGCACCAGCGGCACGTCCACGGTGTCGTCCAGCAACAGATCCTGCTGGGTCTTGCGGCGCGGCGTGGTCGGC
Source organism: Pseudorhodoferax aquiterrae (assembly GCF_014652235.1). Taxonomy (GTDB): domain Bacteria; phylum Pseudomonadota; class Gammaproteobacteria; order Burkholderiales; family Burkholderiaceae_C; genus Pseudorhodoferax; species Pseudorhodoferax aquiterrae. The sequence goes on along the minus strand of NZ_BMYK01000020.1, from coordinate 10,119 downwards.
GGCGCCACCGGTGAAGCCACGCCCTTCATGTAGCGCAGGATGCGTTCGACGACCTGCTCCAGGTCGGCCTTGCGCTCGCGCAGGTACTCGTCCTCCATCTCGTCGAACTGGCGCGCGATGATCTCCAGTTGCGTCGTCAGCGCCCATTCGGCGTTGTAGAGGCGGTCGGTGATCCAGTGTTTGACGCCGCTGGTGAGGGCCTCGTCCTGCAGCAGCATGAGGTGCACGTCCAGCATGGCCGAGAGTTCGTGCGGCGCATCGTTCGGGCCCATCTGGGCCACGCTCAGCTGCAGCCGGTGCAACTCGTCGATGACGGCGTTGCGGCCGGAGCGCAGCCGGTCGATCTCGCTGGCGATGCGCTCGGGCTCGATGAAGTAGTGCGCCACCTCGACCCGGCTGGACGCCATCAGCACCGCGCGGCCGATCGCCACGCCGCGCGCCACCGGCAGACCGTGCAGAGAGAAGGTCACTGCATGCTCCGCATCGCAGCGCTCACTCGGCTTCGCCGAACTTGTCGGCGATCAGCGCCAGCACGGCGTCCATGGCTTCCTGTTCCTGCGGCCCTTCGGTGTCGATGACCACGGTGCTGCCCAGCCCGGCCGCCAGCATCATCACGCCCATGATGCTCTTGGCATTCACGCGCCGCTCGCCCTTGGCGATCCAGACTTCGCACGGAAAGCTGCCCGCCAGCTTGGTCAGCTTGGCGGACGCGCGGGCGTGCAGCCCGAGCTTATTGTTGATGCTCGTGGTGGCTTTGATCATTCCTCTTCCTTGCCTGGTTCTGCGGCGCCGTGATCGCCACCTGCATGACCCCCTGCGTCCCACCCACCAGGGCGCGCGAAACGAGCGCTTCCAGCGGTTCGTGCCGGTAGCTCACGGTGCGCAACAGCATGGGCAGGTTGACGCCTGCCACCAGCTTGCTGCGCACCCCATCCACCAGGCGCTGCGCCACGTTGCAGGGCGTCGCGCCGAACACATCGGTCAGCACGAGGACCGGGGCATTGCCCATCTGCGCCATCGCAATACGGGCCGTGCTGAAGGTTTCGTCCGGAGACACATGGGGCTGCACGTCCAGCGCCTGCACGCCGCGCTCGCAGTCGGGAAATACATGCAGTGCGCACTGCCGCAGTGCGTGCGCCAGCGGCGCATGGGCGACGATGAGGATGCCGGTCATGACTGCGGGATTATGGTGCCGGCGCGACACTGGAGAAAAAGCTCTCCGCCACGTCGGGCCGCGCCTGCGGCGCGAACACGACAGCATGCACGAGATGCAGCCCCGCCGCATCGGCCGTGGCGAACCACACCGCCTGCATGGCGACGGCCTCGCCATCGGCCTTGCGGCCCTCGGCGCGCAGGCGCAAGGCCAGGCCCGTGATGCCCAGGCCGGCCGGTACCCAGCCCTCCTCGACCACGGCCTTGGCCTGCACATGGGCCAGCACGGCAGCCTTCCAGCCTTCCAGCAACGCAGCCGCGTCCAGCCCTGCGGCAGACGGCGCCTGCACATGCGAGACCGCGAAGGTGGCGCCGTCGGCGTCGCAACCCAGCATGCGCAGCGGCAGCCTACGCCCGCCCATCGCGACGTCGCGCTCGGCACGGTCGGGCTTGCAGGGCAGCAGCATGCGCAGGGGTGTCCCCTCGATGCGGATTTCCCGCCAGTTCAGTGCGGGGCTGCAGGCCAGCAGCGCGGCCGCCAACAGCGTGGCAGACCAGGGGCGGGGGCGCGTCATGGCGCGGATTATCGAGCGCGTGCATCCGGTGTCCGGCCCATTAAACTGAAGAGCTGCCCATGACCCACGACGCAGGCCCCGATCCGGCAATGCCCGGCATACCGCCCTTGCCGCTGCACCCGACAGCGACAGCGTCGGGGACCGCGCGCGCCCATGCCAGCCTGGCCGCGACCATCGGCGACGCACTCGGCCCGCCCATGGAGGAGGCGCACGCCATCGTCCAGGCGTTCCTGCGCAGCGGCAAGATCTCGCGCGCCGAGCTGCAGCGGCTCGGCGCTGCGGTGGAAGACGGCTTGCAGATCGCGCAGCAGAGCCGGCAACTGGCGGCGCTGGCCGAGCCGCTGCGCCCCGCCACGGGCCAGCCGCAACGCCTGGACATCCTCGTGTCGCAGGCCTTGGCGCGACAGATGTCGAGCCTGCAGCGCCACCGCGTCCAGGTGCGTCAACACAGCACCGCGCCGGCCTGGGTGGCCAACGACGCCGAGTTGCTGCAGCGCCTGCTCGATGCCGCCATCGCCTGGTGCATCCGGCCCGACCACAGCCTCGCGGTGTCGATCGACGCCTCTGGCGACATGGCCATCGCGCTGCTGCGCCTGCGCCTGCGCGCCGAGGGCGCCGGCCCCACCAGCCCGGACAAACGGCAACGCCTGTCCTGGCACCTGCTGGAGACGCTGGCGCGCGCGACGGGCAGCCGGCTGGCCCGCCAGAACCACGGCGATGAAACGGTGCTGACCTTGGGCCTGCAGCAGTTGCACGAAGTCGCGCCCGACCCGCTTCCCGGCGACCTGCTGACCAGCCAGGATTCGCTGGTGGGCAGCGCGGCCGTGCCGCTGCAGCACCAGCGCGTGCTGCTGATCACGCGGCACGAGGTGGTGCGCCTGGAGGTCGAGCATGTTTGCGAGAGCCTGGGCGCCCTGGTCGACTGGGTGGCGACCGGAACCGCGGCACAGCGCCAATTCGCCCAGACCCGGGCCGACCTCGTGCTCGTGGACGCCCGCAACATCGATGCCGCGACGCAGCGCCTGCAGCAGGAACTGCAGAGCGCGGCGCCCGACATCCCCTGGATCGAGATCGCACCGGACGCAGCCAGCGCTTCGCTGACCCAGTGGATGCGCGAGGACAGTCTGACGCTGCACAATCTGCGCAGCCAGCTGGCCAGCACACTGCTGTACGGCCTGTCGCGGGCCCATGCGCGCTGAATGCGTCGGACCGCCGAACTTTTCCGCATTTGCCGAGTCGCTCTTCCGGTCTGCCCTCACCGCCATGAAAAAGCTCTACTCCCTCGCCGCTGTCGCCGTCCTGCTGACCGCCGGCGCACTCGGTTACCACGTCATGGCCGCCCTCACGCCGGCGCCGGATGCCAAGTATGTGCTGCTGGACGGCAGCACCGTGGACACGCAGGCGATGAAGGGCCGCGTCACGCTGGTCAACTTCTGGGCCACGAGTTGCGTGACCTGCGTGGCCGAGATGCCGCGCATCGTCGCCACCCACGACAAGTACAGCGGGCAAGGCTACGACACGCTGGCCGTGGCCATGCAGTACGACCCGCCTAGCTATGTCGTGAACTTCGCCGAGACGCGCAAGCTGCCGTTCCGCGTGGCCATCGACAACACCGGCAGTGTGGCCAAGGCCTGGGGCGACATCCAGCTGACGCCCACGACCTTCGTCGTCAACAAGCGCGGCGAGATCGTCAAGCGCTACGTGGGCGAGCCGGACTTCGCCGAGCTGCACCGCCTGATCGAAAAGCTGCTGGCTGAGGCCTGAGGTCCCTCCACCCGGAGCATCCCGGGTTGGGGTCGGCGGCACGAGTCGCTACACTGGGCCGTGCCCTCGCCTGCCCGCCTGCCGATGCCAAGGATCAGCATCATCCAGCCCGACGACTCTGCGCTGCTGGACGCGACACGTGAAATCTTCTCCGAATACGCGGCCAGCCTCAGTGTGGACCTGCAGTTCCAGCAGTTCGATGCCGAACTCGCCACGCTGCCCGGCGTCTACGCCGCCCCGCGCGGCGCACTGCTGCTGGCGCTGGTCGACGATGCCGTGGCCGGCTGTTGCGCATTGCGGCCACTGGACGACACGGACTACGCCAACGCCTGCGAGATGAAGCGCCTGTACGTGCGCAAGGCCTTCCGCGGCTTCGGCCTGGGCCGGCAACTGGCCGAGCAGGCCCTGGATGCCGGCCGCCGCGCCGGCTATGGCTGCGTGTTGCTCGACACGCTCGACGACATGGAGGCCGCGCGCGCCTTGTACGAGGAATTGGGCTTCGAGGAAGTGCCGCCCTACTACCACAACCCGATCGCGGGCGCGCACTACCTCAAGGCCGAGCTCTGAGCGCGGCCGGCCTCGGCCTGCGGGTTCTCAGCCCTGGGCCTGCTTGAGCAGGGTGGCGGCGTCGCTGACTTCGAACTTGCCCGGCGCTTCCACGTTCAGCGCCGCAACCTTGCCGTCTTTGACCAGCATGGAATAGCGGTTGCTCCGCAGGCCCATGCCGCGCGCCGTGAGGTCCAGCGTCAGGCCGGTGGCCTTGGCGAAGTCTGCACTCCCATCGGCCAGCATGCGGACCTTGCCAGCGGTCTTCTGGTCCCGCGCCCAGGCGCCCATCACGAACGCGTCGTTCACGCTCACGCACCAGATCTCGTCCACGCCGGCGGCCTTGAGCGCGGCCTGGTTCTCGACGTAACCCGGCACATGCTTGGCCGAGCAGGTGGGCGTGAAAGCACCCGGCAGCGCGAACAGCGCGATCGTCTTGCCTGCGCTCGCTTTGGCCACGTCGACCGGATTGGGGCCGATGCTGCAGCCCTCGCCTTCTACTTCGGAATACTCCATCAGCGTGGTGCTGGGCAGGCTGTCGCCGACTTTGATCATGTGTGCTCTCCTGTAGCGTGTTGAAAAAGAAAAACGGCCCACATTGTGGGCCGTTTTCAGACGCTTGCTATGCCGGCACTGCCGGCAAGCCATCAGAGCTCAGGGGCCTTCTGGACCAGACGGGTCGCAACCCAGGTCTTGGTCTTGGAGATCGGCCGGCTTTCGGTGATCTCGATGGTGTCGCCCAGCTTGTACTCGCCCTTTTCGTCGTGGGCGTGGTACTTGCTCGAGCGGGCCACGATCTTGCCGTAGAGCTCGTGCTTGACGCGGCGCTCGATCAGCACCGTCACCGTCTTGGCGCGCTTGTCGCTGACGACCTTGCCGATCAGAGTGCGCTTGAGGGAGGGTTTCGCTTCCGTCATGGTGCTACTCCTTACTTGGCGGCCGCATCGGCGCTGCGCTTCTGGGCCAGGATGGTCTTGGCGCGCGCGATCTCGCGGCGCGTGCTGCGCAGCGTTGCGGTGTTGTTCAGCTGCTGCGTGCCCTTTTGCATGCGCAGGCCGAAATGGGCCTTCTGCAGCGCCTTGACTTCGGCCTCGAGGCCGGCGACGTCCTTGGCTTGCAGGTTCTTGCGGGATTCCGTGATCTTGGACATTCAGGTCTCCTCGCTCACTGGCCGATCATGCGCGTCACGAAGGTCGTGCGCAGCGGGAGCTTGGCAGCAGCCAGGCGGAACGCTTCGCGGGCGAGCTCTTCGGGAACACCGACGATTTCGAACACGATCTTGCCGGGCTGGATCTCGGCAACGTAGTACTCGGGGTTGCCCTTGCCGTTACCCATCCGGACTTCGGCGGGCTTTTGCGAGATGGGCTTGTCCGGGAACACGCGGATCCAGATGCGGCCACCACGCTTGACGTGGCGGGAAATCGCACGACGGGCCGACTCGATCTGGCGCGCCGTCAGGCGGCCGCGGTCGGTGCACTTCAGACCGAAGTCGCCAAAGGCGACCGAGCTGCCACGCGTGGCGACGCCCGTGTTACGGCCCTTTTGCTCTTTGCGGTATTTGCGGCGAGCGGGTTGCAACATGATTACTCTCCTTTACCGTCGGCAGCACCGGCTGCCGGCGCGGCTACCTTGCGGACGCGCTGAACGGTAGATTTCGGCGCATTCGCGCCTGCGGTTTCATTGGGGCGGTCGCCACCGTCGCGGCGGGGGCCACGGCCGGCAGGACGCTCACCGGGGCGAGCATCGCGGCGCGGACCACGCGGACGACGCTCTTCCTCGGCACGCGGCTCCTGCACCACGGGTGCATCGCCACGGCCCAGGGTGTCACCCTTGTAGACCCAGACCTTGACGCCGATGACGCCGTAGGTGGTCTTGGCTTCGGACACGCCGTAGTCGATGTCCGCGCGCAGCGTGTGCAGCGGCACACGGCCTTCGCGGTACCACTCGGTACGGGCGATTTCGATGCCGTTCAGACGACCGGCGGACATGATCTTGATGCCCTGGGCGCCCAGACGCATCGCGTTCTGCATCGCGCGCTTCATGGCGCGGCGGAACATGATGCGCTTTTCCAGCTGCTGGGTGATGCTGTCGGCGATCAGCTTGGCATCGATTTCGGGCTTGCGCACTTCCTCGATGTTGACCGCCACCGGCACGCCCAGCTGCTTGGCCAGTTCGCGCTTGAGGTTCTCGATGTCCTCGCCCTTCTTGCCGATCACGACGCCCGGACGTGCCGAGAAGATCGTGATGCGGGCGTTCTTGGCGGGGCGCTCGATCAGCACGCGCGACACGGACGCGTTCTTGAGCTTGGTCTTCAGGTACTCGCGCACCTTGATGTCTTCGGCCAGCATGCCGGCGAAGTCACGGTTGCTCGCGTACCAGCGGCTGGCCCAGTTGCGGCTCACCGCGAGGCGGAAGCCGGTCGGATGGATTTTCTGTCCCATAGCTTTCCAGGCCTCTCAGTTGCCAACCGTCACGTACACGTGGCACGTGGGCTTGCTGATGCGGTTGCCGCGGCCCTTGGCGCGCGCGGTGAAACGCTTGAGCGTGGCACCTTGCTCGACGTAGATGGTCTTGACCTTCAGTTCGTCGATGTCGGCACCGTCGTTGTGCTCGGCGTTCGCGATCGCGGACTCCAGCACCTTCTTGATGATGACGGCGGCCTTCTTCTGCGTGAATTGCAGCGTGTTCAGCGCCTGGTCCACCTTCTTGCCGCGGATCAGGTCGGCCACCAGACGGCCCTTGTCGACCGACAGACGGACACCCCGCAGGACTGCACGTGTTTCCATGGTCATTCCTTACTTCTTCTGGACCTTCTTGTCCGCAGGGTGACCCTTGAACGTACGGGTCAGTGCGAACTCGCCCAGCTTGTGACCGACCATCTGGTCGGTGATGTAGACCGGAACGTGCTGCTTGCCGTTGTGCACGGCGATGGTCAGGCCGATGAACTCGGGCAGGATCATGGAGCGACGCGACCAGGTCTTGATCGGCTTCTTGTCCTTGGTCGTCACGGCCTTGTCGGCCTTGGCAACCAGGTGATGGTCCACGAAGGGACCCTTCTTGAGAGAGCGGGTCATGTGCTATCCCTTACTTCTTGCGACGCGACACGATCATCACCTGCGTGCGCTTGTTGTTGCGGGTGCGATAGCCCTTGGTCAGGTTGCCCCACGGGTCGACCGGGTGGCGGCCTTCGCCGGTACGGCCTTCACCACCACCGTGCGGGTGGTCGATCGGGTTCATGACCACGCCACGCACGGTCGGGCGGACGCCCTGCCAGCGGGTGGCGCCGGCCTTGCCCAGACGGCGCAGGCTGTGCTCTTCGTTGGCGACTTCGCCGATCGTGGCACGGCACTCGATGTGGATCTTGCGCACTTCGCCCGAACGCATACGCACCTGGGCGTAGGCGGATTCGCGGGCCAGCAGCGTGGCCGACGCACCGGCGGAACGCGCGATCTGCGCACCCTTGCCCGGCTGCAGCTCGATGCAGTGGATCGTCGAACCGACGGGGATGTTGCGGATCGGCAGCGTGTTGCCAGCGCGGATCGGGGCCTCGGCGCCCGACAGCAGCGTTGCACCGACTTCCACACCGCGCGGGGCGATGATGTAGCGGCGCTCGCCATCGGCGTAGCACACGAGCGCGATGTGGGCGGAACGGTTCGGGTCGTACTCGATGCGTTCGACCTTGGCCGGGATGCCGTCCTTGTTGCGCACGAAGTCCACCACACGGTAGTGGTGCTTGTGGCCACCACCCTTGTGACGGGTCGTGATGTGACCGTTGTTGTTGCGGCCGGCCTTCTGGAATTGCGGCTCCAGCAGCGGCGCGTGCGCAGCACCCTTGTGCAGGTGGTCGCGCGTCACCTTCACCATGCCGCGACGGCCTGGCGAGGTGGGCTTCATCTTGATGACGGCCATGTTATGCAGCCTCCCCGGTCAGTTGGAGTTCCTGGCCCGGTTGCAGGGTCACGTACGCCTTGCGCACGTTGTCCCGGCGGCCGATGGACTTGCCGAAGCGCTTGGTCTTGCCCTTGGTGTTGACCACGGACACGCCCTTCACCTCGACCTTGAACAGCAGTTGCACTGCGGCCTTGATCTCATGCTTGGTCGCGTCCTGCAGCACCTTGAAGGTGACGGCATTGGACTTCTCGGCGACCATGGTGGCCTTCTCGGAGACGACAGGCGCAACCAGCACCTGCATCAGACGGCCTTCGTCGAATTGCTTCGTCTTGGAGGAGCTCATGCGAACATCTCCTTGAGTTTGTCCATGGCGGCCTTGGTCACCAGGACCTTCTTGTAATGCACCAGCGACACCGGATCGGCGTAGCGCGGCTCGACAACCAGCACGTTGGCCAGATTGCGGGAGGCCAGGTACAGGTTCTCGTCGACTTCGTCGGCGATGACCATGACCGAGGAGGCCAGGTTCAGGGCCTTCAGGCGCGTGGCCAGGGCCTTGGTCTTGGGCGAATCCACCGTCAGCGACTCGACGACAGCCAGGCGGCCTTCACGGGCCAGCTGCGAGAAGATGGACGCCATGCCGGCGCGGTACATCTTCTTGTTCAGCTTCTGGGTGAAGTTTTCGTCCGGCATGTTCGGGAAGATCCGACCGCCCCCACGCCACAGCGGCGAGGACGTCATACCGGCACGTGCGCGACCCGTGCCCTTTTGCTTGAAAGGCTTCTTGGTCGAGTGCTTGACCTGTTCACGGTCCTTCTGCGCACGCGTGCCCTGGCGGGCGTTGGCCTGGTAGGCCACCACGACCTGGTGCACCAGGTCTTCGTTGTAGTCACGACCGAACACGGTGTCGGGCACGTCCACCTTGGACGCGGCCTGGCCCTGGTCGTTCAGGAGTTCGAGCTGCATCAGTTCGCTCCCTTTTCAGTCTTGGCCTTGATGGCCGGACGCACCGTGACGAAGCCGCCCTTGGAGCCGGGAACGGCGCCGCGGATCATCAGCAGCTGACGGGCTTCGTCGACGCGGATCACGTCGAGGTTTTGGGTGGTGACGGTGTCGGCGCCCAGATGGCCCGACATCTTCTTGCCCGGGAACACGCGGCCCGGGTCCTGCGCCATGGAGATCGAGCCCGGCACGTTGTGCGAACGGCTGTTACCGTGCGAGGCGCGCTGCGAACCGAAGTGGTGGCGCTTGATCGTGCCGGCGAAGCCCTTACCGATGGTCGTGCCCTGCACGTCCACCTTCTGGCCCACGGCGAAGAGTTCGGCCACGGGCAGCGTGGCGCCGGCAGCGTACTTCGCAGCGGCGTCGGCCGTCACGCGGAATTCCTGGATGATTTCACCGGCTTGCACACCTGCCTTGGCAAGGTGGCCGGCCTGCGGCTTGGTCACGCGCGAAGCACGGCGTGCACCGAACGTCACCTGCAGGGCGACGTAGCCGTCGTTCTCTTGGGTCTTGACCTGGGTCACGCGGTTGTTGGACACGTCGACCACCGTGACGGGCACTGCATCGCCGTCGTCGGTGAACAAACGCATCATCCCAACCTTGCGTCCCAGCAACCCGAGGGAGTTGCTTTGACTCATTGTTTTCTCCGTGACTTCCACCGCTGCAACTGCAATTGGCCGCAGCGTTTTTTCGTGGAAGATGGTTGATGATTCCCCACCCAGAACGGGCGGAGCCAAAAATTATAGCCCGGAGCTGCCGAGTCAGCAACTCCGGGCTACAAGAGGTGGATCAGGCCGCGATTACTGCAGCTTGATCTCTACGTCCACGCCGGCCGGCAGGTCCAGCTTCATCAGCGCGTCGACGGTTTTGTCGGTCGGATCGACGATGTCCATCAGGCGCTGGTGCGTGCGGATCTCGAACTGGTCGCGGCTGGTCTTGTTGACGTGCGGCGAACGCAGGATGTCGAAACGCTTCATGCGCGTCGGCAGGGGCACGGGGCCCTTGACGATGGCGCCGGTGCGCTTGGCGGTGTCGACGATCTCGGCTGCAGACTGGTCGATCAGCTTGTAATCGAAGGCCTTCAGGCGGATGCGGATCTTTTGCTTGCTGCTCATGGTGTGCGCTCCGCTCACTCGATGATCTTGGCGACCACGCCGGCGCCGACGGTCTTGCCGCCTTCGCGGATGGCGAA
>NZ_BMYK01000019.1 GCF_014652235.1 Pseudorhodoferax aquiterrae | reverse complement strand
GATCCAGGACGTGACCATCATGGCCATGGCCTCGCTCGCGGAGACGCGCGACAACGAGACCGGTGCGCACATCCGGCGCACCCAGCTGTACGTGCGCCGGCTGGCCGAGCAGCTCAAGACGCATCCACGCTTCGCCGGCTACCTGAGCGAGCGCACCATCGAGCTGTTGTACAAGTCCGCGCCGCTGCACGACATCGGCAAGGTCGGCATCCCGGACAACATCCTGCTCAAGCCGGGCCGGCTCACGCCCGAGGAATTCGAGGTCATGAAGAGCCACACCACGCTGGGCCACACGGCCATCGCCGAAGCCGAGCAGCGGCTGGGCATGAAGGTGGATTTCCTGTCGCTGGCCAAGGAGATCGCGCTGTCGCACCAGGAGAAGTGGGACGGCTCGGGCTACCCGCAGGCGCTGGCAGGCGAGGCGATCCCGCTGTCGGCACGGCTCATGGCGCTGGCCGATGTCTACGACGCGCTGATCAGCAAGCGCGTCTACAAGCCCGCGTTGCCGCATGCGGAGGCCGTGCGCATCCTGCAGGAAGGGCGCGGCAAGCACTTCGACCCGGACGTGGTCGATGCCTTCCTGGTCGTGGCGGAGGACTTCCGTACCATCGCGGAAACCCACCGCGACGAGGATTGATGCCGGCTTCACCGAACGACGCTTTCAGCGCCGCACGCCCCAAACTGTTTTCCATCGCCTACCGCATGCTGGGCACGCGCGCCGACGCCGAGGACGTGGTGCAGGACGCCTGGCTGCGCTGGCACGGCAGCGACCAGGCGGCCGTGCAATCGGCCGAAGCCTGGCTGGTGACCACCGTCACGCGGCTCGCGCTGGACCGGCTGCGTGCGGCCAAGGCCGAGCGCGAGGCCTATGTGGGCTTCTGGCTGCCCGAGCCGCTGGTGGAGCTGGACGAGCGCACACCCGAGGCCTTTGCGGAGCAGGCCGGCGAACTCTCGGTGGCCATGCTCTGGGTGCTGGAGCGGCTGGCGCCCGAGGAGCGTGCGGCCTACCTGTTGCGCGAGATGTTCGAGCAGGACTACGCCGACATCGCCAAGCTGCTGGACAAGAGCGAGGCCGCCTGCCGCCAGCTCGTGCACCGCGCCAGCGACCGCGTGCAGCGCGAACAGCCGCGCTTCGCCGTGCCCCGCGAGGCGCACCTGCGCGTGCTGGAGCGCTTCGTCACGGCCGCGCGCAGCGGCGCGCGTGATGCGCTGCAGGCGCTGCTGGCCGAGAACGCCGAACTGATCGGCGACGGCGGCGGCAAGGTGCCCTCCTTCGGCAAGGTGCTGCAAGGCGCGTTCCGCATCGCCAACCTGTTCTTCGCGGCCTTCCGCCGCGCGCCGGGGGCAGTGCGCTACCAAATGGCCACGGTCAACGGCGAGCCCGGCCTGCTGCGCTACGTCGATGGCAGGCTCGAGTCGGCGCTGGCCTTCGTCACCGATGGCGAGAAGATCCACACGGTCTACGCCATCCGCAACCCCGACAAGCTGCGCGCGCTGCCGCAGCAGCCATAGCCTGCGTCGGCGCACGCAGCGGCTGCCAGACGGCGTGCCGTCAGGGCCGCGTGCGGATGCCGGCGCCCAGCTGCTTCCAGGGCAGGTCGGCCGGGTCGGCCGCCATCGGGCCGGCGGCCTTGGCCACCAGGATGCGGCTGGCGATGGGCGTGAAGTCGGCGCGGAAGTGGTTGGAGCTCTTGACCACGATGATCTTCATGGCCTCGGCCTGCACGCCCAGCATGCGCAGCAGTTCGCGGTCCATCAGCTGCATCTTGCCGCTGACCACGGCGACCAGCACGCCGTCGGTCTCCAGCAACGCGCAGGGGCCCAGCGTGAGTGCCACGCCGGTCATCATCGGGCCCTTGAGCGTGACGCGCCCATCGGCCAGCGCGCGCACCGTGTAGCGGCCCCGCACGGGCGGGTCGCTGGGCCGGCCCGTGAAGGTGGGCACGGCCGTGCCCAGGGCCAGCTCCAGCGTGGCACCCTGGCCTGCCGCATGGGCGCGCGCGGCAGCGGCTTCGTCGAACATCAGGCCCAGCACCACGCGGCCGGGGTAGCGCCGGCCTGCGCCCTGGTGCAGCAACGCATGCAGCAGGCCGGTGGTGTTGCTGTCGCCGCCCGCGCCGGGGTTGTCCTGCGTGTCGGCCAGCACCACCGGGCGGTCGGTATCGGCCGCGAGGGCCAGCGCCTGGGCCACGGCATCGGGCGCGTTCAGGTAGTGGGGCCGCCACTGGCCGGGTTGGGCCACCAGCGCGAACAGCTCGGCCGCGGCGGCTTCGGCAGCGGCGCCATGGCTCCACACCATGGGCGCGCACTCGTCGAAGTCCGCCGCCGGAAACCCCATGCAGAAGCTGCTGACCGTGCCGTGCCGCCGGTCGATGGCCTGCAGCGCCTCGTACAGGCCCTTGGCCGGCTCCATCCAGGTGCTCTGCGCGTTCAACGGGATCAGGAAGGGCAGGCGCTGCGCCTGCAGCGGTTCGCGGCGGCCGGCGTGCACGCGCCGCGCCAGCAACTCGGCCGCCAGCTCGCCCGTGGCCGCCATGTCCACATGCGGGTAGCTGCGGTAGGCCACCAGCGCGTCGGCCTCGCGCAGCATGCGCTGCGTGACGTTGGCATGCAGGTCCAGGCTGGCGACGATGGGCAGGCCGGGGCCGACGATGGCGCGGATGCGGCCCAGCAGCTCGCCCTCGCTGTCGGCCGCATGCTCGGCCACGGCCGCGCCATGCAGGTCGAGGTAGACGGCGTCGAAGCCACCGCGCCGCACGTCGGCTTCCATGCTGCCGGCGATGCGCTCGAACGCGTCCTCGGTCACGAACGAGGAGGGAATGGCACCGGCCCAGCAGCTGGGCACCAGCTGCCAGCCGCGCGTGGCCGCCGCGTCGATGAAGCCACCGATGGGAATGTTCACGCCGCGCAGCTGCTCCAGCATGGCCTGGCCGTGCACGTAGGCCGGGAAGGTGTCGCCGCGGTTGAACGCGGCCCAATCGGCCAGGGTCGGCGCGAAGGTGTTGGTTTCGTGCTGGTAGCCGGCAACGAGGATCTTCATGGGTGTTCGGTGGTTGCCGCCGCCGGCCGCGCGCTCATCGGATCCCGGCGGGTGCGGCCTGCAGCAGGGTGCGGGTGTACTCGTGGCGCGGATCGGCGTACAGAGCCGCCGTGGCGCCCTGCTCGACGATGCGGCCCTGGTGCATGACGATGACGCGGTCGCACAGCTGGGCGGCCACGCGCAGGTCGTGCGTGATGAACAACAGGCCCAGGCCGAGCTCGTCGCGGATGCCCTGCAGCAGCGCGAGGATCTGCGCCTGCACGCTCACGTCGAGCGCGCTGACGGCCTCGTCGGCCACCAGCACGGCCGGCCTGCAGGCCAGTGCCCGCGCGATGGCGATGCGCTGGCGCTGCCCGCCCGAGAACTGGCTGGGGTAGCGCTGCAGGCCCTCGCGCGGCAGGCGCACCTTGTCCATGAGGTCTTCGGCCAGCGCCATCGCGGCGGCACGCGCCAGCCCCAGGTTCATGGCGCCCTCGACGATGGAATCGCCGACCTTGCGGCGCGGGTTCAGCGAGCGGTTGGGGTCCTGGAACACCACCTGTACACGGTCGCGCAGCGGGCGCAGCCGCGACTCGGGCAACTGCGCCACCTCGGTACCGCCCCAGCGGATGCTGCCGGCGCTGGGATCGATCAGGCGGATCATGCAGCGCGCCAGCGTGGACTTGCCCGAGCCCGATTCGCCCACGATGCCCACCGTCTCGCCCGCGCGCACGGCCAGCGCGGCTTCGCGCAGCGCATGGGTGTCGCGGCGCTGGCCCATCCAGTTGCGGCTCTGGTAGGTCTTGTCCAGCTTCTCGGCGGCCAGCAGCGCGGGGCCCATAGGCTCCGGCCGCGCGGGTGGCGGCGTCATGCTGGGCACGGCGTCGAGCAGCATGCGCGTGTAGTCGGCCTTCGGCGCGCGCAGCACGGCGTCGGCCGGGCCGTATTCGACGCAGCGGCCCTGGTGCATGACCAGCACCTCGTCGGCGATCTCGGCCACCACGCCCATGTCGTGCGTGATGAACAGCACCGCGCTGGACAGGCCCTCGGCGGCCTGCAGGTCTGCGATGAGGCGCAGGATCTCCTTCTGCGTGGTCACGTCCAGCGCCGTGGTGGGCTCGTCGCAGATCAGCAGTGCGGGCTTCAAGATCATGGCCATCGCGATCACGATGCGCTGGCGCTGCCCGCCCGACAGTTGGTGTGGATAGCTGCGCACCATGCGTGCCGGCTCCGGCAGGCGCACGCGCTCGAAGATGCGCAGCACCTCCTGCTGGCGCTGTGCGGCGGGCCAGTCGGTGTGCGCACGCAGCAGTTCGTCGACCTGGTCGCCGCAGCGCATGACGGGGTTCAGCGCCGTCATCGGTTCCTGGAACACCATGCCCATGGCCTTGCCGCGCAGCTGGCGCAAGCGCAATGCCGAGGCGTCGAGCAGCGATTCGCCCTGCAGCCGGACCTGGCCGGCGCTGGGCCGGAGTTCCTTGGGCAGCAGGCCCATGACGGTGGTCGCCATGACCGACTTGCCCGAGCCCGACTCGCCCACCACGCACAGCGTGCGGCCGGGCAGGATGGACAGGCTCACGTCCTCGATGGCGTGGCGGCGGTCGGCGCCGGCCGGCAGGGCCACGCTGAGGTGTTCGATCTGCAGGACGGGCTTCATCGCTTGGCGAACTTGGGGTCGAGCACGTCGCGCAGGCCGTCGCCGAGCAGGTTGATGGCCAGCACGGTGGGCACCAGGAACAGCGCGGGGAACAGCACGTTGCCGGGGTACTGGGTGAACTGCACGCGGCCCTCGGCCATGATGTTGCCCCAGGTCGGGATGTCGGCCGGCAGGCCCAGGCCCAGGAAGGAGAGGATGGCTTCGGTCAGCACGGCCGAGGCTGCGATGAAGGTGCCCTGCACGATCAGCGGCGCCAGCGCGTTGGGCAGGATGTGCCGCGCCAGGATGGTGGGCGTGGGTGTGGCCAGCGCACGTGCGGCCTCGACGAAGGGCTCCTCGCGCAGCGTGAGCACCAGGGCGCGCACGAGCCGGGTCACGCGCGGCACCTCGGGGATGGCGATGGCGATCACCACCGTCCACAGCTGCGCGCCGAGCGCGGCCACCAGCGCGATGGCCAGCAGGATGGCGGGGATCGCCATCATCCCGTCCATCACGCGCATGAGCACCACGTCCACCGCGCGGAAGTAGCCGGCCAGCATGCCCAGCAGCGCGCCCAGGCCAACCGCCACCAGCGCCGTGAAGGCCGCCACCAGCAGCGAGGTGCGCGTGCCGTAGAGCACGCGGCTGTAGATGTCGCGGCCGAAGTTGTCGGCGCCCATCCAGAAGGTGTGGGCCACCGTGCTGCCGTCCAGCAGCGCGAACTCGCCGCGCGTGCCGCGCGGGGTGTTGATGTGGGCCGAGTCCATGGCCGCCGGATCGACCGTGCCCAGCAGCGGCGCCGCGATGGCCACGGCGAGCAGGGCCAGCAGCACGAGGATGCCGAAGCGGAACGCGCTGTTGCGCCAGAGCCTTGCGAACATCAGTAGCGGATCCTGGGGTCGAGCACCAGGTACGACAGATCGACCAAGAGGTTGACCAGCACGTACAGCACGCTGAAGAAGAGCACCACGCCCTGGATCACCGGGAAGTCGCGGTTCAGCACCGCGTCCACCGTCAGCGAGCCCAGGCCCGGGATCGCATAGACCGTCTCGGTCACGACCACGCCGCCGATCAGCAGCGCCACGCCGATGCCGATCACGGTGGCGATGGGCACGGCCGCGTTGGCCAGCGCATGGCGCATCAGCACCGCGCTCTCGCGCAGTCCCTTGGCGCGCGCGGTGCGGATGTAGTCCTCGGTCAGCGCCTCGGAGACGCTGGCCCGCGTGATGCGCGCGATCAGCGCAACGTAGATGGTGGACAGCGTGACCCAGGGCAGCACGAGCTGGTAGGCCCAGGGCCCGACGCCTTGCGAGGAGGGGCCGAACAGCCGGCGGTAGCCCTGCACGGGCAGCCATTGCAGCTCGATCGCGAACAGGTAGATCAGCACGTAGCCGACCACGAACACCGGGATCGAGAAGCCCGCGACCGAAAAGCCCGACAGGATGCGGTCCAGCCAGCCGCCCATGCGCCAGGCCGCCAGCGTGCCCAGCGGCACGGCCAGCAGCACCGACAGCAGCAAGGTGCCGGCCGCCAGCGAGAGCGTGGGCTCGATGCGCTGGCCGATGAGCTCGGTGACCGGCTTGTTCAGATAGAACGAGTAACCCAGGTCGCCCTGCAGCACCCCCGAGAACCAGATCCAGAACTGCGCCAGCAGCGGCTTGGACAGGCCGAGCTGTTCGCGGATGCGGTCGATGTCCTCGTTGGTGGCGTTGTTGCCGGCGATCACGGCGGCCGGGTCGCCCGGCGTGAGCCGCAGGATCAGGAACACGATCACCGCCACCACCAGCAGCACCGGCACGACGGCCGCGAGCCGCTGGGCAAGAAAGCGCAGCATGCGGGCCCGTCGTCAGTTCTTCTTGATGTTCCAGTAGACCTGGGCGCCGCCGGGCACGATGCCGCTCACGTTGCTGCGCACGGCGGCCGGGTTGTTGTACTGGCCCAGCGGCACGTGGGTGGCGGTCTCGAAGGCGCGCAATTGCAGCTGCTCGGCCAGCTTCTTCTTGTCGGCATCGGTGCCGGCCTGCGCGAACTTGACCTTGAGCTCCTCGATCTGCGGGTCGTCCTGCCAACCGAACCAGCCCTTGTCGCCGGCCGCATTCATCATGGCCATGGTGAGCGGGTTCAGGATGTCGCCGGCGGTCCAGGCCGTCAGGAAGGCGTTCCAGCCGCCGGCCGAGGGCGCGTCCTTCTTGGCGCGGCGCGCCACCAGCGTGGCCCAGTCCATCTGCTGCATGTCGACCTTGAAGCCGGCGGCCTCCAGCTGCTGCTTGGCCACCAGCGGCAGCTTGCTGATGGAGGCCAGATCGGTCGGGCGCATCAGCAGCACCGGCGTGCCGTTGTAGCCGGCCTCCTTGAGCATCTCCTGCGCCTTCTTGGGGTTGGCCGTGCCCGTGAACAAGGGGCCGGTGGCGTCGCTCGCGAACGGCGTCCCGCACGGGAACATGCTCTTGCAGAAGCGGTACATGCCGGGCGCGCCCACCTGGGTCTTGAGGAAGGCCTCCTGGCCCAGCGCCACCATGGCGGCCTGGCGGATCTTCACGTTGTCGAACGGCGGGTGCAGGTGGTTGAAGCGCAGGATGTACTGCAGGCCGTCGGGCTGGGCATCGACCAGCTTGACGTCCTTGGCGGCCTTGAGCGAGGCGTACTGCTCGAAGGTGGGCTGCTCGATGATGTCGACCTCGCCGGCCAGCAGCGCATTGAACTGCGTCTGCGGGTCACGGATGACGACCCATTCGACACGGTCGATGAACACCGGCTTGCCGCCGGCCGTGCCGTCGGGCGCTTCGGCGCGCGGCTTGTACTTCTCGTTCTTGACGTAGACCAGGCGCTCACCGGGCTTGTACTCTGCAGTGACGAACTTGAACGGGCCCGAGCCGATGTGTTCCTTGATCTGCTCGGAGCCCGGCGTGGCCGCGATGCGCGCCGGCATGATGAAGGGCACGTTGGACGAGGGCTTGCCCAGCGCCTCCAGCATCACGCCGAACGGGGCCTTGAGCTTGATCGTGAAGGTCTTGGCGTCGGGCGTGGCATAGCTGTCCACGCTGCGCGCGAGCACGCCGCCGAAGCTGTCGCGGCTGGCCCAGCGCTTGAGCGAGGCCACCACGTCCTCGCTGGTGACGGGCTTGCCGTCGTGGAACTCCAGGCCGTCGCGCAACGTGAAGGTCCAGCTGAGGCTGTCCTTGGACATGGACCACTTGTCCACCATCTGCGGCTTGACCTTGCCGGCCGCATCGGTGCCGAACAAGGTGTCGTAGACCATGTAGCCGTGGTTGCGGGTGACGAAGGCCGTGGTCCAGATCGGATCGAGGATGGTCACGTTCGCATGGGGCACCACGCGCAGGGTGCTGGCCTGGGCCTGGGCCTGGGCCGACAAGGGCGCCAGCAGCGTGGCGGCCAGGGATGCGATCGCGATCAGGGAACGGCGTTTCATCGGACAACTCCTGGGATGACCTCTGGGTTGGGATCGGTGCGGCAGCAATATACGGGCGGATGCCTGGCGCCGGTGCGGCCGTTGCACTTCGTGGGTTCGACGCCACGGCGCTGCGGCAGGCACGAGATGTCAAGCAGTTTCCATGCCGCGCGCCGCACAGGCTGCATGGGCGCCCCAAACAAAAACAGGCCCCGCAGGGCCTGTGTTCGCAATGCGCCAGCGGCGATCAGCGCTCGATCGTCAGCGCCACGCCCATGCCGCCGCCGATGCACAGCGAGGCGATGCCCTTCTTGGCGTTGCGCCGGCCCATCTCGTGCAGCAGCGTGACCAGGATGCGGCAGCCGGACGCGCCGATCGGGTGGCCGATGGCGATGGCACCACCGTTCACGTTGATCTTGCTGGTGTCCCAGCCCATCTCGTTGTTGACGGCGCAGGCCTGGGCCGCGAAGGCTTCGTTGATCTCCAGCAGGTCCAGGTCGGCGGCCTTCCAGCCGGCGCGCTCGAGCGCCTTGCGCGACGCCGGGGCCGGGCCCATGCCCATGATGGCCGGGTCCAGGCCCACGGTGGCGAAGCTGGCGATGCGGCCCAGCGGGGTCAGGCCCAGCGCGGCGGCCTTCTTGGCCGTCATGACGACCACGCCGGCGGCGCCGTCGTTGATGCCCGAGGCATTGCCGGCCGTCACGCCGCCGGCCTTGTCGAAGGCCGGGCGCAGGCCGGCCAGGGCTTCGGCCGTGGTCTTCTTGTTGATGAACTCGTCGGCGGCGAACACCACCGGGTCGCCCTTCTTCTGCGGGATCGTCACGGGCACGATCTCGTCCTTGAACTTGCCGGCTTCCTGGGCGGCAGCGGCCTTTTGCTGGCTCGCCAGCGCGAACGCGTCCTGCGCTTCGCGGCTGATGCTGTACTGCTTGGCCACGTTCTCGGCCGTGATGCCCATGTGGTACTGGTTGTAGACGTCCCACAGGCCGTCGGTGATCATGGAATCGGCCATCTTCCAGTCGCCCATGCGCTGGCCGTCGCGCGAACCCAGCAGCACGTGCGGCGCGGCGCTCATGTTCTCCTGGCCACCGGCGATCACGATGTCCGAATCACCCCAGGCCACGGCCTGGGCGGCCAGCATGACGGCCTTCAAGCCCGAGCCGCAGACGGCGTTGATGGTGAGGCCGGGCGTGGACTTGTCCAGGCCGCTCTTGATGACGGTCTGGCGTGCCGGGTTCTGGCCCGAGCCCGCGGCCAGCACCTGGCCCATGATGACCTCGCCGACCTGGCCGGCGTCCAGCTTGGCGCGTGCGAGCAGTTCCTTGACCACGGTGGCGCCCAGTTCGGGCGCGGCGATCTTGGCCAGGCTGCCGCCGAACTTGCCGACGGCGGTGCGGGCGGCTGCGACGATGACGATGTCTTCCATGTCTCTTCCTAACGATGCTTGGGGTTGCGGGAATCGAAAAGCGGGTCAGGCCTTGGCCTTGACGTAGCGGCCGGGCGCGGGCTCGATGGCCTTGTATTGTGCGCGCCCGTAGCCGCGCGGTGCAGTGACCTGGCGGCCGGCATGGCCGGCCAGCCAGCCGGACCAATCGGTCCACCAGCTGCCCGGGTGCTCGGTGGCCGCGGCCAGCCAGTCCTGCAGCTTGGGCGGGAACTTGGTGTCGCTGCCGATCCAGTGGCTGCGCTTCTTCTTGGCCGGCGGGTTGATCACGCCTGCGATGTGCCCGGAGGCGCCCATCACGAAGCGCTTCTTGCCCGGCAGGTGCTGCGTCGATGCGTAGGCACCGCCGATGGGCACGATGTGGTCCTCGCGCGAACCATAGATGTAGACCGGCATGTCCAGCCGGGACAGGTCGATCTTCTCGCCGCAGACCGTGGTGGCGCCGGGCTTGACGAGCTTGTTCTCCAGGTACGTGTTGCGCAGGTACCAGGCGTAGAACGGCCCCGGCAGGTTGGTGGAATCGCTGTTCCAGTAGAGCAGGTCGAACGGCGGCGGCGTCTCGCCCTTGAGGTAGTTGCCGACCACGTAGTTCCAGACCAGGTCGTTCGGGCGCAGGAAGCTGAAGGTCGAGGCCAGGTCGTTGCCGGGCAACAGGCCGCCCTGGCCCATCTGCATCTCGCGGTACTTGACCATGTTCTCGTCGATGAACACATCCAGCACGCCGGTGTCGGTGAAATCGAGGAAGGTGGTCAAGAGCGTGAGCGCGGCGATGGGCTTTTCGCCACGCGCGGCCAGCACGGCGGCGGCCGTGCTCAGGATGGTGCCGCCGACGCAAAAGCCCAGCGCATTGATCTGCTTGGCGCCCGTGATGTCCTGCACCACGCCGATGGCGCGGATCGCAGCGTCCTCGATGTAGTCGTCCCAGGTCTTGTGCGCGAGCGACTGGTCGGGGTTGCGCCAGCTCACGACGAAGGTGCGGTGGCCCTGCTCCACCGCGTAGCGGATCAGCGAGTTCTCGGGCTGCAGGTCGAGGATGTAGAACTTGTTGATGCAGGGCGGCACCAGCAGGAAGGGCCGCTCGTAGACCTTGGCCGTGAGCGGCTTGTACTCGAGCAGCTGGAACAGCTCGTTCTCGAACACCACGGCGCCCTCGGTGGTGGCGACGTTGCGGCCGACCTCGAACTGGCTCTCGTCGGTCATGGACACATGGCCCTGGGCGATGTCGTGCAGCAGGTTCTGCATGCCCTTGGCGATGCTCTCGCCCTGGGTCTTGAGCGCCAGCGCCTGGGCCTCGGCGTTGAAGGCCAGGAAGTTGCTCGGTGCCGAGGCGGCCATCCATTGCTCGACGGCGAAGCGCACGCGCGCACGCGTCTTCTCGTCGCCCTGCACGGCATCGGCCAGGCCCATCAAGGTCCGCGCATTGAGCAGGTAGCTGGCGGCCGAGAAGGCGGCGACGGGATTGCCGGACCAGGCCTCGCCCGCGAAGCGCTTGTCGCGCTGCAGGGACTGCTGCATGTTCTGGCTCCACAGCGCACCGACCTCGCTGAGGTATTGCTTTTGCAGCTCCTGCAGCTTGTCGGGTGCGAACGACAGCGCCGGCATGGGCGCTGCAGCAGGTGTGCCCGGCGCCGTGCCGGCCGCTTGCTGCATGGCCTTGGCCAGCATGTCGCCCATCAGGCTCTGGAACTGCTGGGCGGCCTGCGCCCAGTCTGCTTGAGAATGCATTGCGTCTCCTCGACCTCGAAACCCCCAGAGAAACTGGGGTAAACCCTGATTACAGCAGCACCCTGTGAGGTGCAGCAACTTTTTTTACGTTATGTATCTGGTCGTGATCGCGTGGCTGTATGTAGCGCTGATGATGGCAGTGGCCGAAGCCACCAGTACGCAGGGCACGCTGCTCGGCGCCCTGGTGACCTTTGTACTCTACGGCCTCGGGCCGGTGGCACTGGTGGTTTACCTGATGCTGGCGCCGGCCCGGCGCAAGCTGCTGCGCGCGCGCGAAGCGGCCGAGTTCGCGGCGCAGCAACAGGCGCTGCGCGAGACCTCAGGCGCCGAGCCAGATGCAGGCGGCCATGCGCCCGCTGACGCGGTCGCGCCGGTGCGAAAAGAACCGTGAAGCGTCGCTGACCGTGCACCACGGCGCGCTGCCGTCGTTGCCGTGGATGCCTTGCAGGCCCGCTGCCGCCAGCCGCAGCCGGGCCAGCGCGGGCAGGTCGGCCAGCCACTTGCCGTCAGCGTGCGCGCGAAAGCATGGGGCCGCGGCGGCGGACTGCGCGACGAAGGCGGCGCGCACCTCGTCGCCGACCTCGAAGGCCGAGGGACCGATGCAGGGGCCCAGCCAGGCCAGCCAGCGCGCCTGCGGCACGGCGCTGCGCAGCGCCGCCAGCGTGCTTTCGAGCACGCCTGCCGCCAGGCCGCGCCAGCCGGCATGCGCGGCCGCGACGGCGCGGCCTTCGGTGTCGCAGAACAGCACGGGCAGGCAGTCGGCGACCATGATGGTGCAGGCCATTCCGGGCGCATGGCTCATGCAGGCATCGGCCACCGGCACGGCATGTCGGCTGGGCAGGCGCTCCACGGCCGTGCCGTGGACCTGCTGCATGAACACCGGCGTGGCGCCCAGTCGCGCGGCCAGCAAGGCGCGGTTGCGCAGCACGGCGGCGCCGTCGTCGCCCACATGGTCGCCCAGGTTCAGGCTGTCGTAGGGCGCCGCCGACACGCCGCCCGCACGCAGGCTCATGCGCGCCTGGACCCTGGCAGGCGCGGGCCAGTCGGGCACGAGCAGGTCCATCAGCCCTCGAAGTCCGGGCAGGCCGAGGGCTGGGCCTGCTGCACGGCGGGCAGGGCCATGCCGGCCTCGTAGGCGGCCATGGTCAGCGGCAGGCCGGACAGGTCGACCGCAAAGCGCTGCGCGTTGAAGATCTGCGGCACCAGGCAGCAGTCGGCCAGCGTGGGGCTGTCGCCGAAGCACAGGCGCGCCGGCCCATGGGCTGCGCGCAGCTGCGCCAGTTCGCGCTCGACCGCCTCCAGCCCGCTGCGGCACCAGTGCCGGTACCAGGCGTTCTTGGCGTCGTCGTCGACCCGCAGCTCCTGCGACAGGTACTTCAGCACGCGCAGGTTGTTGATGGGGTGGATCTCGCAGGCGATCGTCTGCGCCAGTGCGCGCACCTGGGCCCGCGCGAGCGGCGCGGCCGGCAGCAGCGGCGGCGTGGGATGCGTTTCCTCGAGGTACTCGATGATGGCCATGGACTGCGCCAGCGGCACGCCATCGACCTCGAGCACCGGCACCAGGCGGTCGGCGGACAGGGCCGCGAACGGCGCGCTGCGCTGCTCGCCCTTGACCAGGTGGATCGGCAGGTAGTCGTAGGCGATGCCCTTGAGCGCCAGCGCGATGCGCACGCGGTAGGAGGCCGAGGAACGGAAGTAGCTGTAGAGCTTCATGGCGGCAGGGGCTGCAATGGGAGCGGCGATTATCCGCAGCGCTCAAGCCGCTGCCGCCAGCGTCCGCGCCGACTGCCGTGCACGCAGGCGCCCGAACACCGCACCGACCGCCAGCGTGCCCAGTGCGCCGACCACCATCAGCGGCCGCGTGCCGTGCTCGGCCACCGACAGGCCGGCCAGCCACACGCCGATGGCCTGGCCCAGGAAGAAGCAGCACGCGAACGAGGACACGGCCGCCCCGCGGCGCTCGGGCGCCATCTGCGTCGCATTGGTCTGCAAGGTGTTGTGCAGCATGTAAAAGCCCAGTCCGGCCGCCAGGCAGCCCGGCACCGCCCACCACCAGGCGGGCGCCCAGGCCATGCCCAGCAGCGCCAGCGCGACGATGGCGCCGCCCCAGGCCGCCAGCCGCGTCTCGCCCATGCGCGCCACCAGCGGCCGCGCGCCGAACGCGAACAGGATGCCGCCCGCCCCGAAGGCCATCAGCGTGGCGCCCGCGGCCGCCAGCGGCAGATCGAACACCGCGTGCAGGTGCACGGCGATGAAGGCGAAGGCGCCGAAGATGCAGGCGCCCTCGAGGAACACGGTGGCCAGCACCACGCGCGCCCAGGGCACGGCCAGCACCTTGGCGAACTCGCCGGCCATGCGCCGCACCGGGTGGCCGGCGACTGGCGCGCCGCTGGGCCGCGGCACGCGCCGGCCGACGCGCTGCATGGTCAGCGCGATGGCGACGAACCACACCGCCAGTCCCCAGAACGGCAGGCGCAAGCCCAGATGGTCGGCCGCCAGGCCGCCGACGACCACGCCGCTGGACATGCCCAGGATCTGCCCGACCAGGAAACGCGCGAGCACCGGCTGGCGGTCGGCATAGGCCACCATGTCGCCGATGAAGGCCATGGACAGCGGAATGATGGCGGCCGCAGCCACGCCAGCCACCAGCCGCGCGGCGACCAATGCGGCATGGCCGGGCGCCAGGGCACAGGCCGCCGAGGCCAGCGCACAGGCCATGGCCGCCCAGCCGATCACGCGGAACTTGCCGAAGCGGTCGCCTAGCGGACCGAACAGCAGTTGCGCCAGCCCATAGGCCATCGAGAACACGGTGACGACCTGCGCCGCCTGTGCCAGCGAGACCGAGAACTCGCTCGCCAATCGCGGCAACAGAGGATCGGTCAGACGCATCGCGAAGGCGCTGCCGAAGGCGCAAAGGCCCAGGGCCAGCAAGGCACCGGGCGGCAGGCCGCGGGGCGCGGCCAGATCGGGGGAGGAAGGCATCCGCCCGATGGTACGGACCGCGCCGCGCCCTTGCCGCGGCGGGGTCAAGGCTCAACCCTGCGGACGTTCGGCGAGGAAGATCTCGACGCGCCGATTCTTGGCCCGGCCCGCATCGCTGTTGTTCTCGGCAATGGGCTCGTGCGAGCCGCGGCCGGCCGTCAGGATGCGCCGCGGATCCACGCCGCGTGCGGTCAGGTAGTCGCGGGCGCTGTTGGCGCGCTGCAGCGACAGCGGGTCGTTGACGGCGTCCGAGCCCGTGGAATCGGTGTGGCCGATGATGCGGACCTCGGTGTTGGGCTGGTCGCGCAGGCCGTTGGCGAACTGGTCCAGGATGGGCCGCAACGCCGGACGGATGTCGGCCCGGCCGGTGTCGAACGAAATGTCGCTCGGGATGTTGAGCTTGAGCTGGTTGTCGGCCGTCTGCGTGACGGCCACGCCGGTGCCGGCCGTGGCCTGCTCCATCTCGGCCTTCTTCTTCTGCATGTGGGACGACCAGATGTAGCCGCCCAGCGCGCCCACGCCGGCACCGATGGCCGCGCCGCGGCCCTGCCCCACGAGTGCGCCGACCCCGGCGCCCACGCCGGCACCGACGGCCGTGCCCTTTTGCGTCTCGCTCATGTTCGCGCAACCGCCCAGGGCCACCGCCAGCACCACGGCTGCGGCGACGCCGGCGCGTGGGACGGCCGGACGGAAGGAAATGGAGGAAGAGGCGTGTAGTGTGGTCATGAAGGACTCCTGTTGTCGTGGCTCACGGCGGCATTGCACACCAGCCGCATCCGCCACCCGATGACGATGTGCTACGAGTTGTACCGGTGCGCCGAAGTGGCGCCCAGCCGCGGCGGCGCCGATCGGCTGTCGGACACGGCCGCGCCCGCATGCGCGCCGCAGCCGTGGCACACTGCCCCGCGCATCACAGGGCCCGCAGCGTGCGGGCCGCATATCCCAGCAGAAAGGTTGCGATGAGCTTCGTCTTCCCTCCCGCCCCCACCGTTGCCGTGCCCGTGGTCGGCCAATCCGCGGCCTTCCCGGTGCACCGCGTCTACTGCGTCGGCCGCAACTACGCCGAGCATGCCAAGGAGATGGGCTTCACGGGCCGCGAGCCGCCGTTCTTCTTCATGAAGCCAGCCGATGCCGTGGTGCCGGTGCCAGCCGGGCAGACCGGCGCCATCGCCTACCCCAGTCTGACGAAGGATTTGCACCATGAGATCGAGCTCGTGGTGGCCATCGGCACGGGCGGCTCCAACATCAAGGCGGCCGATGCGCACAAGCACATCTATGGTTACGCCGTGGGCCTGGACATGACGCGCCGCGACCTGCAGGGCGAGATGAAGAAACAGGGCCGGCCCTGGTGCATCGGCAAGGGCTTCGAGCAGTCCGCGCCGATCGGACCGATCACGCCTACCGCCCAGGCCGGCGATGTCGAGAAGGCCGAGATCTTCCTGCAGGTCAATGGCAAGGACCGCCAGCGCAGCGATGTCTCTAAGCTGATCTGGAACATCGCCGAGACCATCGAGCACCTGTCGGCCGCCTGGACGCTGCAGCCCGGCGACCTGATCTACAGCGGCACGCCCGAAGGCGTCGCGGCCGTGGTGGCGGGCGACGTGCTGTCGGGTGGCGTGGCCGGGTTGGAAAGCCTGACGGTCAGGATCATCGGCTGACGCCGTGCTTGCCAGTGCCAGGCTGCACGCCTGGCACAACCGGCCGGCTCGGAACCTTCTGGCCGAACGCCCGGGCCAAGCGCTGGGCTCGATCCGCGGACTCTGCCAGCG
Organism: Pseudorhodoferax aquiterrae; assembly: GCF_014652235.1. Classification (GTDB taxonomy): domain Bacteria; phylum Pseudomonadota; class Gammaproteobacteria; order Burkholderiales; family Burkholderiaceae_C; genus Pseudorhodoferax; species Pseudorhodoferax aquiterrae. The sequence goes on along the minus strand of NZ_BMYK01000019.1, from coordinate 113,722 downwards.
CCTTGTTCAACGCCCTGGGCGGCAGGATCAGCGGCTTTTCAGTGCCAGCTTCTGCAATTTGCGCCATGTCACAGGATCCTTGATCTCGGGGCCATTGCCCTGTTGGAGCGCCACGAGACGAGCACGCGGCAGCGAAGAGTTGTCGAAGATAGCCCATTGCGTCGCCATCGGCGCGTACAGGGTCATGAAGTTGCCGAGGCTGCGCCCAAAGCGTCGGCGCACGACATCTGCTGCAACATCATGGCCTCCCTGCTGCACGCGCAGCCTGACGCGCTGCAATGCGAGCGCGGCACTCGCGAGGCTGAAGTAGTAAACCGACACACGGTATCCGGCATCGATCTGCCGCTGCAAAAAGGGGGCGAAGCTGCGGCTCGACAGTGTGCTTTCGAACGCGAACTCCTGCCGGTCCTGCGCCAACTGACGCAGGCGCCGCAGCATGATGCGCCCCGCCTCGAATGCCACGGCATCGGAACTGCGTCCCGACAGCCCGCGCGATCAAATCGGCATTGACGAAGACCTCGATGCCCAGTCCCGCCAGGATGGCGTCTGCATGGGTGGACTTGCCCGCGCCATTGGGGCCGGCGAATACGACGATGCGCGGAGCAGCGGAAATGGTGGCGGGCGTCGGAGGCACGCCGAATTTTAGGAAACTGCGGGTGGGCGGCTGCAGCCTGCGCCCTTAAACTGCCCCGCCATGAGCTTTCGCCCCCCTCTCAAGCACTGCCGCAACTGCGGTACCGCCGTGGTCTACCGTGTGCCGGACGACGGCGACACCAAGGAACGCGCGGTGTGCCCGGCCTGCGGCCAGATCCACTACGAGAACCCGCTGATCGTGGTCGGCACGGTGCCGGTGCTCGGCGAGCGCGTGCTGCTGTGCAAGCGCAACATCGAGCCGCGCTGGGGCAAATGGACGCTGCCAGCCGGCTTCATGGAACTGGGCGAGACCACGGCCCAGGGGGCGGCCCGCGAGACCGACGAGGAGGCCGGCGCGGCCTACGAGATCGGCGCGCTGTTCAGCCTCATCAACGTGGTGCGCGTGGGCCAGGTCCACATGTTCTACCGCGCCCAACTGCTGCACGACCGCTTCGACCCCGGCCACGAGACCATCGAGGCGCGGCTGTTCGAGGAGCACGAGATCCCCTGGGACGAGATCGCGTTCAAGACCGTGCGCGAGACGCTGCAGTGGTTCTTCGCCGACCGCAAGGCCGGCCAGTTCGGCATGCACCAGCTGGACATCGTGTGACGGCGCGCCGCCACACGGTGTCCCCTCATTCGCCCAGGTAGGCGGCCCGCACCTTGGGGTCGCTGAGCATGGCCTTGCCTTCGCCGTTCATGGTGATGATGCCGGATTCCATGACGTAGGCGCGGTCGGCGATGGCCAGCGCGCGGCTGGCGTTCTGCTCCACGAGCATGATGGTCACGCCCTGGGCATGGACGTCGCGCACCACCTCGAAGATCTTGTCCACCATGATGGGCGACAGGCCCATGGACGGCTCGTCCAGCAGCAGCACCTTGGGCCGGCTCATGAGCGCGCGGCCCATGGCCAGCATCTGCTGCTCGCCGCCGGACATGGTGCCGGCCAGCTGGTCCTTGCGCTCGCGCAGGCGCGGGAAGATGCCGAACATCTTCTCGATGTCGCGGGCGATCTCTGCCTTGTCGTTGCGCGTGTAGGCGCCCATCTGCAGGTTCTCGGTGATGGTCATGCGCGCGAACACGCCGCGGCCCTCGGGCACCATGGCCAGGCCCTGCTTGACGAGGTCCCAGGCGCCCTGGCCGCGCACGGGCTTGCCCAGGTACTCGATCTGCCCGCCGCTCGCGGGCAACGTGCCCGTGATGGCCTTCATGGTCGTGGTCTTGCCCGCGCCGTTGGAGCCGATCAGCGAGACCAGCTCGCCCTCGCGCACCTCGAAATCGATGCCCTTGACGGCCTGGATGCCGCCGTAGGCGACCTGCAGGCCCTGGACTTTCAACAGAACCGTCATCTCAATGCGCTCCCGTGCCGAGGTAGGCCTCGATCACCTTTTCGTTCTTCTGCACCTCGGCCGGTGAGCCCTGGGCGATCAGCTTGCCGTAGTCGAGCACGGTGACGCGGTCGCACAGGCCCATGACCAGCTTCACGTCGTGCTCGATCAGGAGGATGGTGCGGTTGTCCTTGCGGATGCGGTCGATCAGCTCGCGCAGTTGCACCTTCTCGGTGGCGTTCATGCCGGCGGCCGGTTCGTCCAGCGCGATCAGCTGCGGATCGGTGGCCAGCGCGCGCGCGATCTCCAGCCGGCGCTGGTCGCCGTAGCTCAGCGTGCGGGCCTTGTAGTCGGCCAGCCGGCCGATGCCCACGTACTCCAGCAGTTCCTGCGCGCGCTTGGCGATGGCTTCTTCCTCGGCCTTGAAGCCGCCGGTGCGGAAGATCGCGCCCAGAAGGCCCGAGCGTGTGCGCACGTGGCGGCCCACCATGACGTTCTCCAGCGCCGTCATCTCGGCGAACAGCCGGATGTTCTGGAAGGTGCGCGCGATGCCGGCCTGCGCCACCTCATGCACCGCGGTCGGCTTGTAGGGCTTGCCGGCCAGCTCGAAGCTGCCGCTGTCGGGCGTGTACAGCCCCGTGATGACGTTGAAGAAGGTGGTCTTGCCGGCACCGTTGGGACCGATCAGGCCATAGACCTGGCCACGCTCGATCTTCATGCCCACATCGGACAGGGCCTGCAGCCCGCCGAAGCGCTTGGAAATGCCGCTGACGTTCAGAACCGTGTCTGCCATGTCCGTCTCGCTTCAGGGGTTGATGGACATGGGGCGGTTGGCCGTGCCGGGCACCGCGTCGGCCGGCGTGTCCACGCCGGGCGTGATGGCCTGCGCCGAACCGGGGACCGGATCGGGCGCCATCTTCTTGTTCAGCGACTTGCCATGCTCGGGCGCCGGCCACAGGCCGCGCGGACGCATCAGCATCACGATGATCATGGCCAGCGCGATCAGCAGCTGGCGCAGGATGGGCGCGTCGAGACGCCCGTCGGTCATGGCCTGCAGCGGACCGGCCACGTAGCGCAGCACCTCGGGCAGGGCCGACAGCAGCACCGCACCCAGGATCACGCCGGGCAGGTGGCCGATGCCGCCCAGCACCACCATGGCGACGATCATGACCGACTCCATGAGGCTGAAGGACTCGGGCGAGACGAAGCCCTGGAACGCGCCGAACATGGAGCCCGCGATGCCGCCGAAGGCCGCGCCCATGCCGAAGGCCAGGAGCTTCATGTTGCGCGTGTTGATGCCCATGGCCTTGGCCGCGATCTCGTCCTCGCGGATGGCCATCCAGGCCCGGCCGATGCGCGAGACCTCCAGCCGGTAGCACACGAGGATGCTGACGACCACCAGCACCAGGAACAGGTAGTAGTACAGCGTGACCGAAGGCAGCGTGAAGTCGCCGATCTTCAGCGAACGCCCCAGGTCCAGGCCGAACAGCTTGACCGAGTCGATCTGGTTGATGCCCTTGGGGCCGTTGGTGATGTTGACGGGGTGGTCCAGGTTGTTGAGGAACACCCGGATGATCTCGCCGAAGCCCAGCGTCACGATGGCCAGGTAGTCGCCGCGCAGCTTGAGCGTGGGCGCGCCCAGCAGCATGCCGAACAGGCCCGCGAGCCCGGCCCCGAGCGGTATGACCAGCCACAGCGAGGAATGCAGGCCGTTCGGGAACATGGCCTTGAAGGCCGCGAAGGTGTCGGTCAGATGCGGCGAGGCGAGCAGCGCGAACATGTAGGCACCGACCGCGAAGAAGGCGACGAAGCCCAGGTCCAGCAGGCCGGCGTAGCCCACCACGATGTTCAGGCCCAGCGCCAGCATGATGTACAGCAGCGACATGTCGGCGATGCGCACCCAGGCGTTGCCGAAGCTCTGCAGCACCAGCGGGAAGGCGATCAGCACGATGGCGCAGACCACCAGGGTCAGCGGCTTGTTCTTGTGCAGGAGGCTCATGGCGTGGTGCTCCTCAGGCCCGGTCCGCCACCCGCTCGCCGAGCAGGCCCGAGGGCCGCAGCGTTAGGATGATGATGAGCACGATGAAGGCGAAGATGTCGGCGTAGTGGCTGCCCAGCACGCCGCCGGTCAGCTGGCCGATGTAGCCCGAGCCGATGGCTTCGATCAGGCCGAGCAGGATGCCGCCGACCACCGCACCGCCGAGGTTGCCGATGCCGCCGAACACGGCGGCCGTGAAGGCCTTGAGGCCGGGCAGGAAACCCATGGCGTGCTGCGCCGTGCCGTAGTTGGAGGCGTACATCACGCCGGCGATCGCCGCCAGCACGGCGCCGATGATGAAGGTGGCCGAGATCACGACGTCGGGCTTGACGCCCATCAGCGCGGCCACGCGCGGGTTCTCTGCCGTGGCGCGCATCGCGCGGCCGAGCTTGGTGAAGTTGACCAGCCACATCAGGATCGCCAGCGAGACGGCCGTGAGGCCCAGGATCAACACCTGCGTGGGCGAGATCACGGCGCCGCCGATGTGGATGGGGTCGCTCGGCAGCAGCGTGGGATAGGCCTTGTAGTTGGGCTTCCAGATGATCATGGCCAGCGTCTGCAGCAGGATGGAGACGCCGATGGCGGTGATCAGCGGGGCCAGTTTGGGACTGTTGCGCAGCGGCCGGTAGGCCACCTTCTCGATCACGAAATTGAGCGTGGCGGCGACCACGCAGGCGATCACCATGGCGATGATCAGGATGATCCAGCCGGGCGTGCCGGCCATGTTCTGTTGCATGAGGCCGATGACCGACCAGCTTGTGAGTGCACCCACCATGAGCACTTCGCCATGGGCGAAATTGATCAGGTTGATGATGCCGTACACCATGGTGTAGCCCAAGGCCACCAGTGCGTACATGCTGCCCATGACCAGACCGTTGATGATCTGCTGTAGCAAGATATCCATCTTCTTCTCCGTTGCGGTACGCCCTGCGCGTAGCCCTTTGTGGGGGCTAGCAAAAAGCCCGCCAAGCCTGTGTCACCGGCGGGTTGGGGCGGGATTGTAGTCACGGGGATGGGCCTTGCCCGGATGTATTCAGACGGGGTTTTCCCTCTGTAAATCAAGCGTTTTCAGCCGCGTTGCTGGCGGTTCTTCTCGCGCAGCGCGGCCAGCTTTTCGCCAATCTTGAGCTCCAGACCGCGCGGCACCGGACGGTAGAACTGCGGCTCGTCCATGCCGTCGGGAAAGTAGCGCTCGCCGGCCGCGAAGCCATCTTCCTCGTCGTGCGCGTAGCGGTAGTTCTTGCCGTAGTCCAGGCTCTTCATGAGCTTGGTGGGTGCATTGCGCAGGTGCATGGGCACGGGCCGCGTACCGTCCTGCTTCACGAAGGCACGGGCCTGGTTGTAGGCCGTGTAGACCGCGTTGGACTTGGGCGCCACAGCCAGGTAGACCACGCATTCGGCCAGCGCGAGTTCGCCCTCGGGCGAGCCCAGGCGTTCGTAGACCTCGGCCGCGTCCAGCGCCAGGCGCAGCGCGCGCGGGTCGGCCAGGCCGATGTCCTCGCTGGCCATGCGCACCAGGCGGCGCGCCATGTAGCGCGGCTCGGCGCCGCCGTCCAGCATGCGCACGAGCCAGTACAGCGCGGCGTCGGGATCGGAGCCGCGCACCGACTTGTGCAGCGCGCTGATGCTGTCGTAGAACTGGTCGCCGCCCTTGTCGTAGCGGCGCATGCGCTCGCCCAGCACGCGCACGAGCCAGGCATCGTCGATGCGCGCGAGCTTCTCCTGCTGCGCGGCCACGGCCAGCGTCTCCAGCGTGTTGAGCAGGCGGCGGGCGTCGCCATCGGCGTAGGCGATGAGCCGGTCCAGCGCCTTGTCCTCGATGGCGGGCACGGCATCGATGGCCTGGGCCCGGGCCACGATCTGGCGCAGTTCGGCCTCGCCCAACGGCTGCAGCACGTAGACCGCTGCGCGCGACAGCAACGCGGAGTTGACCTCGAACGAGGGGTTCTCGGTGGTCGCGCCGATGAAGGTGAACAGCCCGCTCTCCACATGCGGCAGGAAGGCGTCCTGCTGGCTCTTGTTGAAGCGGTGCACCTCGTCGACGAAGACGATGGTGCCGCGTTGCTCCAGCCCGTCGCGCGCGATGGTGGCGCGCTCCACCGCCTCGCGGATCTCCTTGACGCCGCCCAGCACCGCGCTGATCGCGATGAACTGCGCATCGAAGGCGTCGGCCATCAGCCGCGCGATGGTGGTCTTGCCGGTGCCGGGCGGGCCCCACAGGATGCAGGAATGCGGGCGGCCCGATTCGAAGGCGATGCGCAGCGGCATGCCCTCGCCCAGCAGTTGCTGCTGGCCGACGACCTCGCCCAGGGTCTTGGGACGCAGGCGTTCGGGCAGGGGCTGGTGCGGCGCGGCGGAAGGACGGGAAGCGGAAGCCATAGGCCCATTGTCCCGTGCGCACGGTGGAGGTTTGCGCCCCCCAAGTTTCCAACCAGATGTAACGCCTGGGCCCGCCGCCTTGTGCGACATGGCCGACGCCCGTATCGTGGCGGCGCTTTTCGAAAGCGACACGCCAACACAACGAGGAGACACAGCATGGCGACAGCGAACAAGCAGGGACGGGACGACGGCAACGCGCCCACGCAGGACAGAAGGCGCTTCCTCGCGCGGGCCGGCGCCGGTGCGGCGGCACTGGCCGGCGCCAGTGTCTGGGCCCAGGGCAAGCCGCCACTGGGGCCACCCAGCACCGTGACCACACCGCCGCGCGACTTCGGTCCCGGCGCCCCGCCCACCACCTACTTCTGGGACCCGGACGTGATCGCGGTCGACCCCTCGTTCAACGACCTGGCCCAACCCAACGCGGCCATCCAGCGCCTGTGGACCGGCGCCGGCTGGGCCGAAGGCCCAGCCTGGAATTCGGTCGGCAAGTTCCTGCTGTGGAGCGACATCCCGGCCGACCGCCAGCACCGCTGGATCGAAGACGACGGCCATGTCTCGGTGTTCCGCGCACCGTCGAACAACAGCAACGGCAACTGCTTCGACTACCAGGGCCGCCAGATCAGCTGCGAACACCTGACGCGGCGCGTGGTGCGCTACGAACTGGACGGCTCCATCACCATCCTGGCCGACCGGTGGAACGGCAAGCGCCTGAACTCGCCCAACGATGCCGTGCCGCACCCCGACGGCAGCGTCTGGTTCACCGACCCGCCCTACGGCGCGCAGCTCTACGAGGGCACGCCCGACCCGGCCGGCGGCAAGAGCAACCGCGCGGGCCGGCTCAACAACCGCATCGGCCAGCCGGCCGGCGTGGGCGATGCGCGCCAGGAACTGCCGACCCAGGTCTACCGCTGGGATCTTAGCGGCCGGCTCGACGCGGTGGTCGTCGACGACAAGGTGCCCAATCCCAACGGCCTGTGCTTCTCGCCCGATTTCAAGAAGCTCTACGTGGCCAGCACCGGACCGGCGGGCAAGGGCGACATCCATGTGCTGGACGTGGGCACGGACAACCGGCTCTCGAACCAGCGCGTGTTCAGCGACTGCATGGTCGACGGCGTCAAGTGCGGGCCCGATGGCATCCGCGCCGACGTGTTCGGCAACATCTGGGCGGCCAGCAACGCGGGCCGCGCCGTGGGCTACAACGGCGTCACGGTCTGGAACCCCGAGGGCAAGCTGATCGGCCGCATCCGCCTGCCCGAGGTCTGCGGCAACCTGACCTTCGGCGGTCCCAAGCGCAACCGGCTGTTCATGATCGCGAGCCAGTCGGTCTACGCCGTCTACACCGCGACACAGGGCGCGGCACCGAGCTGACACACTGGCGCTCCCGCGCGCTCGCGCACCATCGAGGTTGGGCATGGACATCCGGAACAAGGTCGTCATCGTCACGGGCGGGGCCAGCGGCATCGGCCGCAGCCTGGCACAGCGCTATGCCGCCGAGGGCGCGCGTGGCGTGGTCGTGGCCGACATCCAGCAGGAAGCGGCGCAGCAGGTCGCCGGCGGCCTGCCCGCGGGCGTCGGCCTGGCGCTGCGCTGCGACGTGCGCCACGAGGCCGAGATCCAGGCCCTGGTCGCGGCCACGCGCGAACGCTTCGGCCAGGTCGATGCCTACTTGTCGAACGCCGGCATCCTCGGCCAGGCCGGCGGCATCGAACTCGACGACGCACTCTGGAACGCGATGTGGCAGGTGCACGGCATGGCCCATGTCTGGGCCGCGCGTGCCGTGGTGCCCGAGATGGTCGAACGCGGCGAGGGTTTCTTCCTCGTCACGGCCTCGGCCGCAGGCCTGCTCAGCATCGTCGAGACCGCACCCTATGCCGTGACCAAGCACGCGGCCGTGGCCTTCGCCGAATGGTTGCGCATCGCCTACGGCCGGCGCGGCCTGGGCGTGGCCTGCCTGTGTCCGCAGTCCGTGCGCACGCCCATGGTCAAGGGCACGGACAGCTCGGCCTCGCACGATGGCGTGCTGCCGCCCGAACAAGTGGCTGGCGACGTGCTGCAGGCCATGCAGGACGGCCGCTTCCTGGTGCTGCCGCATCCCGAGGTGCTGCAGTACCTGCGCGCCAAGGGCCAGGACTACGAGCGCTGGCTCGGCGGCATGCAGAAGCTGCACGCGCGCCATGCCGCGCAGCACTGAACCATCCACCCGACAACCCCCCGGAGACTTGCGCATGTCCGACCTCGCCGCCGTCCAGGCCCGGCTCGACCCCCTGTTCCCCGGCCTCATGGGCGTGCGCCTGCTCGAGATCACGGCCGACCGCGTGTTCGCCGAGATGAGCGTGCGGCCCAACCTCTGCACGGCCGGTGGCATCCTGCACGGCGGCGCCTACATGGCCTTCGCCGACACGCTGGGCGCGGTCGGCACCTTCGCCCAGCTGGGCGCGGGCCAGCGCACCACGACCACCGACTCCAGCACCAAGTTCATGGCCGGGGCCCGGCAGGGCAGCGTGGTCACGGGAGAGTGCGTGGCGCTGCACCGCGGCCGCACCACGCAGGTCTGGCAGACCAGCATCCGCAACGCCGAAGGCAAGCTCTGCGCCGTGGTCACGCAGACCCAGCTCATCATGGCCGCCGGCTGACGCGCGGCGGCGACGCTGGCAGAGTCTGCGCCACGGCCCGGCGTACCATGGGTGCGGCGGCGCCGTGCATGCAGCATGCGCCGCGCCTTCCTCGTCTGCCGCATGCCCCCTCCGTCCTCCGCTCCCCTGTCGCCCAGCACGCCCGCCCACGCCGCACGCGAGCTCTACGCCGCGCTGTGGCGCCATGCCGAGGGCGCGCGCGGCCAGCTCGCCGGTGCCATGGCGCTGCTGGGCGGCGCCCAGGTGGTGCGGCTGGCCATGCCCTGGCTGGCGGCCCAGGGGATCAACGCGCTGCAACGCGGCGAGCTGCAGGGCGCGGCCCGGTGGATCGTCGCGCTGCTGGGCATCTACCTCGTCTCCTGGCTCATGCACGGCCCCGGCCGCGTGCTCGAGCGCAACGTCGCCGTCCACGTGCGCGAGCAGCTCGGCGACCGGCTCTACGCACGCATCGCGGGCGCGCCGCTGGCCTGGCACGGCAGCCAGCATTCGGGCGAATTGCAGCACCGTGTGCACCAGGCCAGCCGGGCGCTGGCGGACTTCGCGCAGAACCAGTTCGTCTACCTGCAGAACATCGTCAACTTCTTCGGGCCGCTCATCGCGCTGACGCTGCTCTCGCGCAGCAGCGGCGCGCTGGCGCTGGGCGGCTACGTGCTGATCGCCGCCGTGGTGCTGCGCTTCGACCGCGCGCTGATGCTGCTGGCGCGCCAGGAGAACGATGCCGACCGGCGCTATGTCGCAGCGCTGGTGGACTTCATCGGCAACACCGCCACGGTGATCGGCCTGCGCCTGGCTTCGGCCTCGCGCGCGCTGATGCGGCTGCGCATGCGCGCGGTCTCGGGTCCGCTGCGCCGCGCCACCATCGTCGGCGAGGGCAAGTGGTTCACCGTCGACATCCTGGGCCTGGCACTGACCTGGGGTCTGGTGGTGCTCTACGTCTGGCAGACGCGCAGGCCCGGCGAGGCCGTGCTGCTGGGCGGCGTGTTCATGATCTACCAGTACGCGCAGCAGACCGCCACCGTGATCGGCTCCATGGCCGGCAACTTCCAGAGCTTCGCGCGCATGCACACCGACTACCGCAGTGCCGAGCCGCTGCTGGCCGCGCCGCAGCGCGCCGACGAAGCCGCCGAGCGGCTGGATGCCGGCGCCACCTGGCAGGAGCTTGCGCTGCGCGGGCTGCACTGGCACTACGCCGACAGCGCACGCGGCCACGGCCTGCGCGCGGTCGACCTGCAGCTCGCGCGCGGCCAGCGCGTGGCCCTGGTCGGTGCCAGCGGTGGCGGCAAGAGCACGCTGCTGCGCGTGCTGGCCGGGCTTTACCCGCCGGCCTCGGGCCAGCTCCTGTTCGATGGGCAGGCCGGGGACTGGCCGCGCCTGCGCAACATCGCCACGCTGATCCCGCAGGAGACCGAGGTGTTCGAGGCCAGCGTGCGCGAGAACCTGGCTTTCGGCCTGCCGCGGGACGATGCCGACCTGCTGGCCGCCGTCCACACCAGCGCCTTCGACGAGGTGCTGGCCGGCCTGCAAGGCGACCTCGACACGCCGCTCACGGAACGCGGCGCCAACCTGTCGGGCGGCCAGCGCCAGCGCCTGTGCCTGGCGCGCGGCGTGCTGTCCGCGCGCGGCAGCTCGCTGTTGCTGCTGGACGAGCCGACCAGCGCGCTCGACCCGGCCACCGAGGCGCGCGTGCTGGACCGGATCGCCGACGCGTTCCCGGACGCCTGCGTGATCGCGTCCATCCACCGCATGAGCCTGCTGTCGCATTTCGACCAGATCGTCGTGATGGAAGCCGGCCGCGTGCGCGATGCCGGGCCGCGCGAAGAGGTGCTGGCGCGCCAGCCGCAGCTGCGCGCGGCGGATGGCCGGCCTGCTCCGCATGGACCTTAACGATGACTGAATTCAGCACTAAATTTGGACCGAATTGTGCAGAGGGGTGCCACATGCCGACCGTAGCGAACATCAAATCCATTTCCTACCTGAAGAGCCACGCTGCCCAAATTTCCGAAGACCTCGAACGCCACGGCAGCCCCTACTTCATCACGCAGAACGGGGAAGCCAGCATGGTCATCGAAAACGTGCGCCGGTTTCAGGAGAAAGAGGAGTTGATCGCAGCATTGAAGGTCGTCGCCCTTGGTGAAAAAGACCGTCTGCAAGGCAATGGCCACTCCGTTGCCGATTCGCGCGCGCAACTGGCTGCCGCGCGCCAACGCCGCAAGTGATGGCGCATCGTCATCCTTCCCGATGCGCAGGATGACTTGCTCTCGCTCCAGGAGTTCATGCTCGCGAAATGGAGCGAGGCGGACTGGTTGAAAGCCGAGGACGAGATCTTCGAAAAGCTCGCGCTCGTCGACAGCGGCTTCCTGACCGGGGCAGCCGTTCAGGAACTGGCATCCGTCGGCATCTTCGACTACCGCAACGTCTTCACCTCGGACCACAAGCTGGTGTACCGCCGCATGGCGGACACCATCTTTGTCTATGCCGTCGCCGGGCATCGCCAGGACTTCGCGTCGCTGCTGATGAAGCGGCTCTTGAAAATCTGAACTCAGGGACGGCGGAACGCCACGGGCTGGCGCGACCAGTACGGCCCGTCCAGCCGGTCCAGCCGCACCGTGCCGCCCGAGGACGGTGCGTGCACGAAGCGGCCCTCGCCCACATAGATGCCGGCGTGCGTCGCGCGCGACCCGAACACCACGAGGTCGCCGGTGCGCAGCATCTCGCGGTCCACCTCCGCACCCCAGCCCGCCAGCTGCGCCACGGTGCGCGGTGCCGCCACCGGCGTCATGCCATGGCGGTAGACGTAGCCGATCAAGCCGCTGCAGTCGAAGCCGCCGTCGGGCGTGTTGCCGCCGTAACGGTAGGGCGTGCCGACCAGGCCCAGCGCATGCATGGCCACGTCGCTCGCGCCTTCGGGATCGAGCCGGCTCGAAGCGGGCCCGCGTCCGCGCGGCGGCGCCGTGCCGCAGGCGGCCAGCACGCTGGCCAGCAGCAGGGGCAAGGCCAGGCGCCGCTGCATCGGCCTACTGGCGCAGCACGTCGGCACCGGCCGGCGGCTTGAACTGGAAGCTGCTGGAAGGCAGCGTGGGATTCACCTCGACCTGCGTGAAGCGCAGCACCGAGCGCTGGCCGAAGCTGTCGGCGATCTCGAGCGCGGCCAGCTCGGGGCCCTTGTCGCCGGCCTTGAGGCCCACGCGCACGGCGGACAGCTGACCGTCCCTGGCCTTGGGCGTGGCCTCGACCCACTGCAGGCCGTCCTGGTCGGGCGCGGCCTTGAGCTCGAAGTCGGCGCGCAGCGCGGCCAGATCGGGTGCGGCGGCCACCAGCGCAGCCGGCGTGGAACCCAGCACATCGGCCTGCTTGCGCGCCGTGACCTGGTTCAGGTCCACGTCGTGCAGCCACAGGGTCTGGCCGTCGGCCACGATGGTCTGCTCGAAGGGCTTGGTGTAGTCGAAGCGAAAGCGGCTCGGGCGCTGGAACGCGAAGGTGCCGCTGGAGGTCTTGCTGCGCGCGGCCTGGCCGTCGCGCGGCGGCGAGGTCACGGTCTGCGTGAAGGCCGCGCGGCCGCTCTTGACGGTCTTGACGAAGGTCTCGAGGCTGTCGAGCGCGTCGGCGTGCGCGGCACCCAGGCACAGCGCGAGCAGGCCGCCGGTGGCCAGGGTCCGCAGGGGTTTGAACTTCATGGAGTCTCGGAGTCGGCGCACTGCGCGTTGGTTCACTCGGCCCGCTCGGGCACGAGGATCTCGCGCTGGCCGCTGCCGCTCATGGAACTGACCAGGCCGGCCTTCTCCATGTCTTCCACGAGCCGCGCCGCGCGGTTGTAGCCGATCTTGAGGTGGCGCTGCACCAGCGAGATGCTGGGCTTGCGGTGCTTGAGCACCACCTCCACGGCCTGGTCGTACATCGGATCCTTCTCGCCGCCAGCGTCGCCCTCGCCCGGGTAGTCCGTGCTCTCGCCGTCGATGGTGCCGCCTTCGAGCACGCCTTCGATGTAGTCGGGCTCGCCCTGGCTCTTGAGGTAGGCCACCACGCGGTGCACCTCGTCGTCGCTGACGAAGGCGCCGTGCACGCGGACCGGCAGGCCGGTGCCGCTGGCCATGTAGAGCATGTCGCCCATGCCAAGCAGCGCCTCGGCGCCCATCTGGTCCAGGATGGTGCGGCTGTCGATCTTGGAGCCGACCGAGAACGCGATCCGCGTCGGGATGTTGGCCTTGATCAGGCCCGTGATCACGTCCACGCTGGGGCGCTGCGTGGCCAGGATCAGGTGGATGCCGGCCGCGCGCGCCTTCTGCGCCAGCCGTGCGATGAGCTCTTCGATCTTCTTGCCCACCACCATCATGAGGTCGGCCAGCTCGTCGATGATGACCACGATGTGCGGCTCGCGCTTGAGCGGCTCGGGGTCGTCCGGCGTCAGGCTGAAGGGGTTGTAGATGAACTCCTCGCGCGCCGCGGCCTCGTCGATCTTGGTGTTGTAGCCCGCCAGGTTGCGCACGCCCAGCTTGCTCATGAGCTTGTAGCGGCGCTCCATCTCGGCCACGCACCAGTTCAGGCCGTGGGCGGCCTGCTTCATGTCGGTGACCACGGGCGCCAGCAGGTGCGGGATGCCTTCGTAGACCGACATTTCCAGCATCTTGGGGTCGATCATGAGCAGGCGCACGTCGCGCGCCTCGGCCTTGTACAGCAGCGACAGGATCATCGCGTTGATGCCGACCGACTTGCCCGAGCCCGTGGTGCCGGCCACCAGCACGTGCGGCATCTTGGCGAGGTCGGCCACGACCGGGTTGCCCACGATGTCCTTCCCGAGGCCCATGGTCAGCATGGACTTGGCCTCGTGGTAGACCTGCGAGCCCAGGATCTCCGACAGCTTGATGGACTGGCGCTTGGCGTTGGGCAGCTCCAGCGCCATGTAGTTCTTGCCCGGGATGGTCTCGATCACGCGGATCGACACCAGCGACAGCGAGCGCGCCAGGTCCTTGGCCAAGTTCACGATCTGCGAGCCCTTGACGCCCGTGGCCGGCTCGATCTCGTAGCGCGTGATCACCGGGCCCGGCGAGGCCAGCACGACGGTCACGTCCACGCCGAAGTCCTTGAGCTTCTTCTCGATCATGCGGCTGGTCATTTCCAGCGTGTCGTTCGAGACGGTCTCCTGCCGCACCTGCGCCGGATCCAGCAGGTCGACCTGCGGCAGGCGCGAATCGGGCAGCTCGGTGAACAAGGGCTTCTGGCGTTCCTTGACCACGCGCGCGCTGGGCTGTGGCTCGGCCAGCGTCTGCGGCTCGATGACCACCGGCGGCTTGGCCGGCTTGGGCATGCGCGCCTGCGGCCGTGGCGGCTCCGCGCCGGGTTCGACGCGGTCTTCCAACGCCTCGATCGGGTCCAGCGTGCCCTCGGCGCGCTCGCGCACGGCCTGCTTGCCCAGGGCCCGGTCTTCGGCGGCCTCGCGCTTCTCGCGGCGCAGTTCGACCAGCGCATGCACGCGCGCGCCCACGCGCTCGGCCACCTGGGCCCAGGAGAAGCGGAACACCGCGGCCACACCGATGATGCCGGCCACGATGGCCACCAGCCCGGAGCCGGCGAAGCCCAGCCACTTGGTCGCCAGCGGGCCGGCCAGGTAGCCGAGCACACCGCCGGCATCGCCGGGCAGGCCGGGCTCGAGCCGGTACAGCCGCGTCCATTCCAGCACGCAGCTGGCCAGCAGCAGCACCGCCAGGCCGATGGCAAAGCCCCACAGGCCACCGCCCACGGGTTTGCGTGGCGGCCGGGCGCCGCGCATCCAGCGCGCCAGATGGGTCAGCCAGGCGCGCACACCGGCGGCCACGCACCACCAGACCGAATAGCCCAGGCCGAAGTAACTGAGGTCGGCGACCAGGGCGCCGAGCCGGCCGCCCCAGTTGCGCGTGGCGCCTGGCCCGCCCGAGGTGGACCAGGCCGCATCCTGCGGCGAGTAACTGATCAGTGCGATGAACCAGAAGGACAGGGCCAAAAGGCCCAGCAGCAGGCCGAACTCACGCGCGAACCGGACGATGCCCGAGCGCGGCGGCTCCGCGCCCTGCGACGAATTGAGGGTGTTGAGCGAATAGGTCATGGAGGCAGCGCGCAAGCTTACCCCATGCCCCGCATGGCTTCGGCCCCGCTCAGGCCAGGCTGGTCAGCCGTTCCTTGATGTGGATGGCGCCGCTTTCCTGCGTCTCGATGTAACCGCGCTCTTCAAGGTCCTTCATCACGCGGCTGACCATCTCGCGCGACGCGCCCACCATCTTGGCGATGTCCTGGCGCGAGATCTTGTCGCGGATCTGCAGCACGCCGGCCGTGTCGGTGCTGGCCTGCTCGAGCAGCGCATGGGCCACGCGGCCGTACACGTCCATCAGCGCCAGCGATTCGATCTTCTGGTCGGCACGGCGCAGTCGCTTGACCAGGCCGGTCATGACGGCGCGCGCCATCTGCGGGTTGTCGGCCACGCAGCGGTCGAATTCGGCGCGGCCCAGCACCAGCACGTCGGTCTGCACCTCGGCCAGCACGGTGGCCGAATGCGGCTCGCTGTCGATCAGGCTCATCTCGCCGATGCAATCTGCGGGCCGCAGCGTGGCGATGATGACCTCGCGCCCACGCGAATCGGTGGTCAGCACGCGGCAGCGGCCGCTCAGCAGGATGAACAGCGCATTGGTCTTGCGCCCCTGCTCGACGATGGTCTCGCCGCGCTTGACGCGCCGCTTGCTGACCGCCTGCGCCACCAGGTTGGCCTGCTCCCCGGTCAGCATGGAGAACAGCGGCACGCGCAGCAGCAACTCCAGATTCGACAGCATCGACATCGACCATGACTCCTTGTTATTGGTTGAATCCCCGCGCCACAGAGCAATTGGCGATCAAGGGCAAAATCCACGCCCTGCAGCGCGGGCAGCCGCCCTCGCTTGATTCTGTGGGAAAAGCCCTCACCTGTACACACTACGTGTGCAATTTCCGCCCGAAAGAACCGCTGATGTCGACTGAAAAACACGCCAAAGTCCTGATCCTGGGCTCGGGCCCTGCGGGATATACCGCCGCTGTCTACGCTGCGCGCGCCAACCTGAAGCCCTTGCTGATCACCGGCATCGCCCAGGGCGGCCAGCTGATGACCACGACCGAGGTAGACAACTGGCCTGCCGACGTGCACGGTGTACAAGGGCCGGAGCTCATGCAGCGCTTCCTGGAGCACGCAGAGCGCTTCAACACCGAGATCGTGTTCGACCACATCAACAAGGTGGACTTCAGCCAGCGGCCGTTCCGCCTGACCGGCGACAGCGGCAGCTACACCTGCGACACGCTGATCATCGCCACCGGGGCCTCGGCCCAGTACCTGGGCCTGCCCTCGGAAGAGGCCTTCATGGGCAAGGGCGTGTCGGCCTGCGCCACCTGCGACGGCTTCTTCTACCGCGACCAGGATGTCTGCGTGGTCGGCGGCGGCAACACCGCCGTGGAGGAGGCGCTGTACCTGTCCAACATCGCGCGCAAGGTCACGCTGGTGCACCGGCGCGACAAGTTCCGCGCCGAGCCCATCCTCGTCGACAAGGTCGCCGAGAAGGTCAAGGAGGGCAAGATCGAGCTGCAGCTGTTCCAGACGCTGGAGGAGGTCAAGGGCGACGCCAGCGGCGTGACCGGCGTGCGCCTGAAGGACCAGCGCGACGGCAGCACGCGCGACATCGACCTCAAGGGCTGCTTCATCGCCATCGGCCACCGGCCCAACACGGAGATCTTCCAAGGCCAGATCGAGATGAAGGACGGCTACATCGTCACGCGCTCGGGCCTGCAGGGCTTCGCCACCATGACCAGCGTGCCCGGCGTGTTCGCGGCCGGCGACGTGCAGGACCACGTCTACCGCCAGGCCATCACGAGCGCCGGCACCGGCTGCATGGCGGCGCTGGACGCCCAGCGCTTCCTGGAGCAGCAGGAGTAAACGCGCTACAATCGCGGGCTTTGCCGAAATCTCATCGGCAAACAGGTCACCGCCACCTGCTTTTGGCGAGGTCAAGCTGTCACCCACCTGATCGCCGTTTTCGGGACCAGGTGCCAGCTGTTACTACGAGAGAGTGACCATGTCACGCGTATGTGAAGTCACGGGCAAGGGCCCGATGGTCGGGAACAACGTTTCCCACGCCAACAACAAGACCAAGCGCCGGTTCCTGCCGAACCTGCAATACCGCCGTTTCTGGGTGGAGTCGGAAAACCGCTGGGTGCGCCTGCGCATCTCCAACGCCGGCCTGCGCCTGATCGACAAGAACGGCATCGACGCCGTGCTCGCAGACCTGCGTGCACGCGGCCAAGCAGCTTAAAGCGAAGGGGAATCACCATGGCCACCAAAGGCGGACGCGAAAAGATCAAGCTGGAATCGACGGCTGGTACGGGTCACTTCTACACCACGACCAAGAACAAGAAGACCATGCCCGAGAAGATGCTGATCACCAAGTTCGATCCCAAGGCTCGCAAGCATGTCGAGTACAAGGAAATCAAGCTGAAGTGATGCCTAGGGCTCCGGCCCGCAGCCAACTTCCACGAACCCGCTCCACCGAGCGGGTTTTGTTTTTTGCGCGGCCGCTGCCGCGCGGGCGACCTCGGAAAATGGACCGCAGACCTAGAATGCCCGCCGTGCCTTCCATCCTCAACGCCGACCTGCACTGCCACTCCATCGTCTCCGATGGCACGCTGACCCCCGAGGACCTGGCGCAGCGCGCGCGCGCCAACGGCGTCGAGCTATGGGCCCTGACGGACCACGACGAGATCGGCGGCCAGCGGCGCGCCGCAGCCGCGGCCAAGGCCAATGGCCTGCGCTACCTCACGGGATGCGAGATCTCCGTCACCTTCGCGGGCGAGACCGTGCACATCGTGGGCCTGGGCTTCGATGCCGAGGATCCGCGCATGGTCCAGGGCCTGGCCGACACGCGCGACGGCCGCGGCCCGCGCGCGCGCGAGATGGCCGAGGGCCTGGCCAAGGTCGGCATCCACGGCGCCTACGAGGGCGCGCTCAAGTTCGTCGGCAACCCGGCCCTGATCTCGCGCACGCACTTCGCACGTTTCCTGGTCGAGACCGGCCACTGCAAGGACACGCCCGAGGTGTTCCGCAAGTACCTGACCGAGGGCAAGCCCGGCTACGTGCCGCACCGCTGGGCCAACCTCAAGGATGCGGTGAGCTGGATCACCCAGGGCGGCGGCATCGCCGTGATCGCCCACCCGGGCCGCTACAAGTTCAGCGCCACGGAAGAGTACGCGCTGTTCAGCGAATTCAAGGCCCATGGCGGCCGCGGCGTCGAGGTCGTGACCGGCAGCCACACGCCGGCCGAGTACGTGGAATACGCGGACATGGCGCGCGAATTCGGCCTCGCGGCCTCGCGCGGCAGCGATTTCCACAGCCCCGACGAGAGCCATTGCGACCTGGGTGCGCTGCCCTATCTGCCGGGCGACCTGACCCCTGTCTGGGAGCTGCTGGCGGACCGCATCCAGTGAGTTCCGCCGCCCTGCCCGCCTCGCCGTTGGGCGGCATTGCGCTGGTGCTGTGCGCCGTCGCCTGCTTCGCCGTGCTGGACACCACCACCAAGGCCGTCACCGTGACCGTGCCGCTGCTCATGGGCCTGTGGTTCCGCTATGCCTTCCAGGCCGTGGCCACCACGGCCATCGTGCTGCCGCGCCAGGGCCTGAAGATGCTGCGCACGGCGCACCCGCGCTTTCAGCTGCTGCGCGGCGTGCTGCTGCTCACCAGCAGCCTGCTGGCCTTCCTGAGCCTCAGGACCATGCCGGTCGGCGAGTTCACGGCCATCGTCATGATCACGCCGCTGGTCATCACGCTGCTGGCCGCGCGCACGCTGGGCGAACGCGTCTCGCCGCAGCGCTGGGCGCTGGTGGTCGGCGGCTTTGTCGGCACCATGGTCATCATCCGTCCCGGCGGCGAGGCCTTCGACTGGCGGCTGCTGCTGCCGCTGGCGCTGGTGGCCACCAACGCCTGGTTCCAGGTGCTGACCAGCAAGCTCGCACGCACCGACGCGCCGCTCACCACCCACCTCTACACGGGCTGGATCGGCACGCTGGCCGCCTCCATCCCGCTGCCCTTCGTCTGGGTCGACCTGCCGGACTGGCGGCTGTGGGCCGGCCTGCTGCTCATGGGCGTGATGGCCACCGTGGGCCACTTCCTGCTCATCCTGGGCTACTCGCGCGCGCCGGCGGCCGTGCTCACGCCCTACCTCTACGGCCAGATCGGCTTTGCGATGATCGGTGGCTGGCTGGTGTTCGCGCACGTGCCGGACGGCTGGTCGCTGCTGGGCATGGCCCTGGTGGCCGTCTGCGGCGCGCTTGGCGCCTGGATGACCTTGCGCGAATCCCGTCCGAGACCTTGAACCATGGCCCAGTACTTCGAACTGCATCCCGACAACCCCCAGCCGCGCCTGCTCAAGCAGGCCGTGGCGCTGCTGGCCAAGGGCGAGGTGATCGCCGTGCCGACGGACTCCAGCTACGCCCTGGTCTGCCACCTGGACGACAAGGCCGCCGTCGACCGCATGCGCCGCCTGCGCGGCGTGGACGACCGCCACCACCTCACCTTGCTGTGCCGCGACCTGTCGGAACTCGCCAACTACGCGCGCGTGGACAACAAGCAGTACCGCCTGCTCAAGTCGGCCACGCCCGGCGCCTATACCTTCATCCTGGAAGCCAGCAAGGAAGTGCCGCGGCGCGTGAGCCATCCCTCGCGCAAGACCATCGGCCTGCGCGTGCCCGAGCACAAGGCCTTGCAGGAGCTTCTGGCCCTGCACGGCGCGCCGCTGCTGGCCACCACGCTGATCCCGCCTGGCGAGACCGAACCGCTGCACGAAGGCGCCGAGATCCGCGAGCGCTTCGAGCACCAGCTGGCCGCCGTGCTGGACGCCGGCGCCTGCCCGTCGGCGCCGACCACGGTGATCGATCTCGTGCCCATGGGCACGGGCGGCGAGCCAGAAGTCGTGCGCGAAGGCCGTGGCTCGCTCGCCGCGCTGGGCCTGTGAGACGCGCTGCGACAATCCGCCGGTGAACTTCGACGCCATCCTCCAGAACCTGCTGATCTTCGCGCTGCCCGTGCTCTTCGCGATCACGGTGCACGAAGCGGCCCACGGCTACGTGGCCCGGCACTACGGCGACCAGACCTCCTGGCTGCTCGGCCGCGTGACGCTGAACCCGGTCAAGCACATCGACCCGCTGGGCACCATCCTGATGCCCATCCTTTTGTACCTCGCGACCTCGGGTGCCTTCGTGTTCGGCTACGCCAAGCCGGTGCCCGTGCAGTTCGGCCGGCTGCGCAATCCCAAGCGCGACATGGTCTGGGTGGCGTTGGCCGGCCCGGGCGCCAACCTGGTGCAGGCCTTGCTGTGGGGCATCGCGTTCTACCTGCTCGTGGCCCTGGGCGTCAGCGAGCCCTTCTTCGTCAAGATGTGCCAGGCCGGCATGCTGGTCAACGTGGTGATGTTCGCGTTCAACCTGTTCCCGCTGCCGCCGCTGGATGGCGGGCGCGTGCTGGTGGGCCTGTTGCCCTGGAAGCAGGCCGTGCTGGTCTCGCGCGTGGAACCCTGGGGCTTTTTCATCGTCATGGGCCTGGTGCTGGCCGGCGTGGTCGGCGCACTGTGGCTGCGGCCCATCATGGGCCTGACCTTCGAGTTCCTCGACCTGCTGCTGACCCCTTTCTCCCTTTTGATCCGCTGAGACCTCCATGAGCACGCTGCGCGTCCTGACCGGCATCACCACCACCGGCACCCCCCACCTGGGCAACTACGTGGGCGCCATCCGCCCGGCCATCCGCGCCAGCCAGGCGGCCGGCACCGACAGCTTCTACTTCCTTGCGGACTACCACGCGCTGATCAAGACCGACGATCCGGCGCGCATCCAGCGCTCCACGCTCGAGATCGCGGCGACCTGGCTGGCCGGCGGCCTGGACCCCGAGCGCGTGACCTTCTACCGCCAGTCCGACATCCCCGAGATCCCCGAACTCACCTGGTTCCTGACCTGCGTGACGGGCAAGGGCATCCTGAACCGGGCCCACGCCTACAAGGCCGCGGTGGACCGCAACGCCGCGGCCGGTGACGAGCCCGACAACGACGTGACGGCAGGCCTCTTCATGTACCCCGTGCTGATGGGTGCCGACATCCTGATGTTCAACGCCCACAAGGTGCCCGTGGGCCGCGACCAGGTGCAGCACATCGAGATGGCGCGCGACATGGCGCAGCGCTTCAACCACGCCTACGGCGCGCATTTCGTGCTGCCCGAGGCGGCCGTCGAAGAAGACGTGGCCCTGCTGCCCGGCCTGGACGGGCGCAAGATGAGCAAGAGCTACGACAACACCATCCCGCTGTTCGCGCCGCGCGAGCAGATGAAGAAGCTCATCGCCGGCATCGTGACCGACTCGCGCGGCCCCGGCGAGCCCAAGGACACCGAAGGCTCGGCCCTGTTCCAGATCTTCCAGGCCTTCGCCGAACCGAGCGAGACCGCCGAGTTCCGCCGTGCCTTCGAAGGCGGCATCTCCTGGGCCGATGCCAAGCAGGCGCTGTTCGAGCGCATCGACCGCGAGGTCGGCCCCATGCGCGCCACCTACCAACGCTACATCGACGACCCGGCCAGCGTCGAACGCGTGCTGCTGGCCGGCGCCCAGAAGGCGCGCCGCACGGCCAGCCCCTTCATCGCCACGCTGCGCCACGCCGTGGGCCTGCGCCCGCTGGGCACCCAGGCCGAGAAGACCAAGCCCGCCAAGGCGGCCAAGGCCGCGGTGCCGGCCTTCAAGCAGTACCGCGAGGCCGATGGGCTGTTCTACTTCAAGCTCGTCGATGCGGGCGGCGCGCTGCTGCTGCAGAGCCAGGGCTTCGCCTCGCCCAGGGAGGCCGGCCAGGCCATCGCCCAGCTGACGCGCGAGGGCGCCGCCGGCCTCACGGCGCTGGCCGCGCAACTGGCGAGCACGGCGCCCGGGGCGGCCGCGGCATTGGCCCAGCTCGCCGCGCCCAAGGCCGACCCCGGCTCGGTGGCCGGCGAGGAAGACCCCGGCGCGGCCGTCGAGCCGCGCGCCTGAGCGTCAGGTCTGCAGCGTCGCCGAGAGCGTGATCTCGGGCACGGCCGCCAGCGCCCTGCCCTGGACAGCGGGCAGCCGGCCTTGGCGCCCTGGGCCCGCTGCTGAACTTCGCCGTGTCCACCCGCGTCCCGGGCCGTCTGCGCCGGCGCGATGCCGTCGATCTTGAAGCCCGCGCGGTCGTTCACGAGCCGCACGCTGGCCTTCTTCCCGCACGTGGTGGCTCCCTCCCGGTGGGGGGATTCACTTGCGCCGCGGATTGACCAGGCCCGCATCGGGCCGCGCAAGCCTGCCCGCGCGCGCCGCGTCGGCCGCCCGCGCCACGGCGCGCGCGACGTTGCCGACCTCCTCCTGCAGCGCACGGTCGGCGTCCAGCGCCGCGTGGCTGTCGGCATAGGGCTCGTAGTAGCCCACGTAGCGGTCCAGCTGCGACGCGAAGCCGGCCGGCAGCAGGCCCATCCACTGCAGCCAGTCCGCCAGGTTGCGCCGTTGCGCCTCCACGCCGGCCACATCGCCATGCACCACGAGGCCGAACACGCGGCCGGCCAGGTGCTGCGGATAGTCCCAGCCGCGCTTTTCCAGCGCCCTCGCTTCCTCGACCTTCTTGCCGTGCGTGCTGGTCGGGTCGGGATTGCCGCCGTCGGCGCAGACCAGCCGGTCGATCATCTGCTTGAGCGGGCTCGGCGACTGGTACCAATAGGTCGGCGCCAACAGGATCACGCCATGGGCGCTGACCCAGCGCTCGTAGATCTCGGCCATCCAGTCGTTGACCTGCCCCAGTGCATGGTTGGGGTAGCAGCTGCAGGGCCAGTGGCACAGCGGCATGGTGGTCGACACGCAGCCCTTGCAGGGGTGGATGTGGCGGTCGTAGTCCGAGGTCAGCAGGCTCAGGTCCAGCAGGTCGGCCTCGGCGCCCTCCTCCGCCAGCGCAGTCTGCGCCAGACGGGCCAGCCGCATGGTCTTGGAGTTCTCGCCCGGGCAGGTCTGGTCGTTGCGCGCGGCGCCGCTCACGAGCAGCACGCGCGAGCGCGGCGCCCGGGCCCAGCCGGCCTGCGCCGCCTGCAGCCGCGCGCGGGTTTCCGACCATTCGGTGGACAGTTCGTAGGACGGGTCGGCGTGGCCCGGGCCCGCCGGCCGCGTCCGTGGCGCCTTGCGGCTGTCCTCGTGGTTGCGCCAGGCGATGGTGGCCAGGCGGTCGATGGCGGCGCGCTCGCCGTCGAAGCGCGGGTCGGCGAAGCGGGCCTCGAAACGCGCCTGGAACGCTGCGCGGTCCATGTTCAGCGCAGGTGCCGCGAGGTGGGCACACTGCCGACCACCGCATCGAGCCGCGCGGGCTGGATCACGCCGCACAGCACGCGGCCGCCCGAATTGCCGGCCGGGTTGGTCTTGTAGTCGTCGGCATCGGCGTGCACGACCAGCGCACGGCCCAGCACCGAGTTCCTGGCGCCGGGCAGCAATGTGATCTTGGGGTTGGTGAAGCGCAGCATGCCCTTGCCCTGGCCGTCGACCAGCAGGTTGGGCGCGTCGCCGGCATGGCGCTGCGCATCGTGTTCGGGATGGCCGTGGCGGCCCGTGGCTTCGGGATCGAAATGCCCGCCCGCGGCACCGAAGGCGATGGTCTTGCCGCTCGGGTCGGGCCCGGGCCCACATTGCCCATTGGCGTGGATGTGCAGCCCATGCAGGCCTGGCGTCAACCCCTCGGCGTTCACGACGATTTCGACGCCCTCGGCCACGGAACTCAGCACGGCTTGGCCGCGCGCTTGGCCGTCTTCGGTCATGAGCCGGACCAGCGCACTGGATCCGGCGCGCGGCGCCGGCATGGCGCCCGGGCTGGCGGCGCTGCCAGCGCCCTGGGCACAGCCACCCAGCAGGGCGGCCGCGGCCAGCAGGGTCGGCAAGGAAAGGGAGGCGGGCTTGTGCATGGGGTCTCCTCGTTCGGCGCGGCCAATCTAGCACCGCGGGCACGCGCGCCGCGTAGGAAAGGAGCGCTTGTGAAGCGGCCTGCCTGCCGCCCCGTTCACTGGCTGCTGGTCTCGAGCACCAGTTCCAACCCGAGCTTGCCGGCGAGGAAGGCGATGGCCGACAGCATGAACAGCCAGGCCAGGGCCAGCAACTGCTCCATGTGGTCGCCCGGTGCCAGCAGCATGCCGGCAAAGGCCAGGCAGGCCAGCACGATGGCGGTGTAGAAGCCCTCGGTGGTGCGGCGGTTCAGCAGCGCGAGCACGCTGCGCTTGGCTTGCGTCATGGACGATTCTCCGGATCGGACGATGGGGACACGGAACAACCGTCACATGACGGGTTGGCACCAGACTAAGGTGCCCGCCGCGCACGCCGCATCGGTGCGCGGCGCAAGCCGCAGTAGGAACAGGGCTTACGCGACCGGACCCTGTGTCAGCACCATCATCGCGTGCGACTTGAGTCGCAGCTTGGCACCCGGCGCCACGCGCCGGGCGCGCCGCGCCGGCAACTGCTCGCGGTCGGTCGCGATGCGCAGCTGCCAGGTGGGACCGAAGCGCGTCTCGGGCGGCACGGTGAACAGATGCGCCTCGGGCGCACCGTTGAACAGCAGCAGCACCGAGGGACCGGGCTGGTCTGCGCGGCCCTTGGCATGGTCGGCGGCGCCGTCGAACACCAGCTGCAGGCAGCGCGCGCCCGGGTGCTGCCACTCGTTCTCGGTCATGGGCAGGCCCCAGACGCTGTACCAGGTGGCGTCGGGATGCTCACCGTCGCCCACCGGCCAATGCGGGCTGCGCAGCACCGCCAACTCCTTGCGCAAGCGGATCAGCTTGGCCGTGAACGCGAACAGCGCATCGTCGCGTGCCTCGTCGCTCCAGTCGAACCAGGAGATCGGGCTATCCTGGCAGTAGGCGTTGTTGTTGCCCTGCTGGGTGCGACCGATCTCGTCGCCACCCAGCAGCAGCGGCACGCCGCGCGACATGAACAGCGTGGCCAGCAGGTTGCGCTGCTGGCGCGCGCGCAGCGCCAGCACCTCCGGGTTGTCGGTCGGCCCTTCGGCACCGCAGTTCCAGCTGCGGTTGTGGCTCTCGCCGTCGCGGTTGTCCTCGCCGTTGGCCTCGTTGTGCTTCTCGTTGTAGCTGACCAGGTCGCGCAGCGTGAAGCCGTCGTGCACGGTCACGATGTTGACGCTGGCCGAGGGCGGACGCCGCGTGGGCGCGAAGATTTCGGGCGTGCCGCACAGGCGCGAGGCGAAGGTCGGCAGGCTGTCGTCGGCGTTGCGCCAGAAGTCGCGCACCTCGTCGCGGTAGCTGCCGTTCCACTCCGACCAGCCGACGGGGAAACCGCCGACCTGGTAGCCGTAGTCGCCCAGGTCCCAGGGCTCGGCGATCATCTTGACGCGGCGCAGCACCGGGTCCTGCGCCACGGCCGACAGGAAGGGCGTGCGGTGTTCGAAGGCGCCCGCCGCATCGCGGGCGATGGCCGGCGCGAGGTCGAAGCGAAAGCCGTCCACGTGCATCTCTTCCACCCAGTA
Organism: Pseudorhodoferax aquiterrae; assembly: GCF_014652235.1. Lineage (GTDB taxonomy): Bacteria > Pseudomonadota > Gammaproteobacteria > Burkholderiales > Burkholderiaceae_C > Pseudorhodoferax > Pseudorhodoferax aquiterrae. The sequence continues at coordinate 88,191 of NZ_BMYK01000019.1, read as the reverse complement.
GCGCAGGCTGTCCATGACCATGCGCAGCACGGGCGGGTTGCTCACGTCCAGCGTGTTGCCGGTGCCGCTGAAGTCGTTGTAGTAGCGCCGGTCGTCTGTCAGCCGGTAGTAGGCCGCGTTGTCGATGCCCTTGAAGCACATGGTCGGGCCCATGTGGTTGCCCTCGCAGGTGTGGTTGTAGACCACGTCCAGGATCACCTCGATCCCTGCCTGGTGCAGCGCCTTGACCATGCCGCGGAACTCGGCCACGCCGCCGTCCGTGCCCTTGAAGCAATAGCGCGGCTCGGGTGCGAAGAAGCCGATGGTGTTGTAGCCCCAGTAGTTGGCCAGGCCCGCATCGACGAGCCGGCCTTCGTCGTTGAAGGCCTGCACGGGCAGCAACTGCACGGCCGTCACACCCAGGCGCTTGAGGTAGTCGATGGCCGCCTGATTGGCCAGGCCCGCGAAGGTGCCTCGCAGCTCCTCGGGCACGCCCGGCATGTTCTTGGTGAAGCCGCGCACGTTGACCTCATAGAAGACCGAGTCGGCCATGGGGATGGCCGGCGGACGGTCGCCCTGCCAGTCGAAATCCGGCGCGATGACCACGGACTTGGCCGCCACGGGAGCGCTGTCGCCGTCGTCGCGCGCGAGGTCCTGCTCCTCGTGTCCCAGGGGGTAGCCGAAGGTGACGGCGTCGCCGCGCAGCGGCCGGTCGATGGCGCGCGTGTAGGGGTCCAGCAGCAGCTTGGCCGGGTTGCAGCGCTGACCGTTGCCGGGATCGAAGGGGCCGTGCACGCGCACGCCATAGCGCGTGCCGGGTTCCACACCGGGCACGAAGCCGTGCCAGATGTCCTCCGTGCGCGCCGGCAGGCGGATGCGACGCTGCTCCTCGCGCCCTTCGGCGTCGAAGAGGCACAGCTCGACCGCTTCGGCCGCACTGGAGTAGAGCGCGAAATTCGCACCGCCATCGCGCAGGTGCATGCCCATGGGCCAGGGGCGGCCCGGATCGCAGGTGTCTGTCATGGATTCTTGTGGCAAGCAAGCGCCGGGCCGCGGCGCAGGACGGTGGGGCAGCTCTGCCCCGGAAGCTTCAACGGAAGATCAGTGCGATCAGGATGATGATGGGGATGGGCACACCGAGGAAGAACAGCAGCAAAGAGCGCATGGGAAGTCTCCAGGACAGGAAAGGGGGATCGGATCAGGCGTCGCGCTCGCGGCCGCCCCAGGTGGCCGCCAGGCTGGCGCAGAACGCCCCCAGCAGCATGGACACGAACAGCCACAGCGTGGCCGTGATGCCGGCTTTGCGCGCCTTGTCGGCCGCCTCGCGCGCGGCCGCCTCGGCCTCGCGGGCCTTGGTCTGCATCCGGGCGACGGTGTCGGCCACGCGCTGCTCCGCCTCCTGCGGCGGCAAGCCAGTGCGCTCTGCCACGAGCTGGCCCAGGTAGCGCTGGTCTTCGGGTGCCAGCGGCTTGTCCTGGCCGGCCTGGGCCAGGATGCGGGCCACCTCGGCCGCCGGCACGGGGCCGGCCGGCGCGATCTCGCCGGCCTGGGCCGGTCCTGCCGGACGGCGGAACATGCTGTCGATGAAGTAGGCGGCCGGCCCCTGGCCGGCGCCCTCGCCCTCGCCCTGGACGGCACCCGCCACGGCCGCCGTGGCGGCGCTGCCGGCCACCGTGGCGCCCGCCTTGACGGCACCGCCCACCACGCTGCCGATGGCGCTGGTCAGCAACGCGGCCGTGGCGAGCGTGGCAAAGGCCCAGGCCAGAAAGCCATGTGCCGTGTCGCGGAAAAACACCTCGTCGCCCTGGACACCCGCCCAGCGCGTGCGCAGTCGGCCGGCCAAGTAGCCGCCCATGCCCGAGGCCAGGGCCTGCGTGACCATCACCCAGACGATCGCCGAGAAGCCCAGCGCCATGGCGCTCGCGCCCTGCCCGCCGTAGGGCGACAGCGAGGTCAGGCCCAGGCCTGCGCCCAGGATCAGCAGGATCAGCGACAGCGCTGCCGCCGCGGCCCCGCCGGCGACGATGGCGCCCCAGGAGACGGCACTGGCCGGCGCATCGACGGCGGTCTCCAGCCGCGATGAAGCCAAGGGAAGGGAAGCTGCCACCGGGTTCTCCTGTTGTGGGGACTGCGCCATTGTTCGCACCGGGCCTGGGCGGGTTCGTCGGACGGCAAAGCCGCCCCTTGTAGGAAATCAGGCCCGATGCATGACGGGCCGTTCAGTCCTCCTTGAACCCCAACGTCTTCATGGCGGCCTTGAGCGACTTGGCCGCACCCGCATAGCCCTGCCAGGGCGCATTGCCCACGGCCAAGCGCTCGTGTACGTTGCGCACGGTCCATTGGTCGCTGCGCTTCAAGCTGGCCAGTTCGTCCCAGGCCAGCGGGACCGAGATGCCCATGCCGGGCCGCGCGCGCGCCGACCAGGCGCAGACGGTGGTTGCGCCCTGGCCATTGCGCAGGTAGTCCACGAAGATCTTGCCGACGCGGTTGCGTGGGCCGCTCTTGGCCACGAAGCGGTCGGGGATGGTGCGCGCCAGGTGCTGCACGATGGCCTGCGCAAAGCCCTTGGCCGCCGCCCAGCTGTGCAGGCGCTTGATCGGCACGACCACGTGAAGGCCCTTGCCGCCACTGGTCTTGAGAAAGGCCGGCAGGCCGAGCTGCTTCAGGAAGGCGCGCACGAGCTGGGCCGCCTCCTGCATCTGCGGCCAGCGCACACCCTCGCCCGGGTCCAGGTCGAACACCAGCCGATCGGGCCGCTCGAAGGAGCTGGCCAGCGCGTTCATGGAATGCAGCTCCACGACGTTCCACTGCGCCGCCGACAACAGGCCGCGCGCGTTGGCCACGGCCAGCAGTGGCGCATGGTCCGGATCCAGCGCGGGATCGAGCTGGCGCAGGCCGGGCAGCTTCTCGATCTCGGCATGCTTCTGGAAGAACAGCTGCTTGCCGATGCCGGCCGGCGCGCGCACCAGCGCCACCGGGCGGCTGCCCTTGAGGTGCTCCAGCATCAACCCGCCGACCAGCGCGTAGTAGCGCACCAGATCCATCTTGGTCGTGCCCGTGCTGGCGTCGATCACGCGCTCGGGGTGCGTGACCTTGAGCCGGGTGGACAGCGCATGGGTTCCGCTGTCGCCCCCGTCGGCGGCATGGGCCGCGGCCTTCTTCGCCGGCCGGGGCGGCGGCGCGGCGCGCTCGCGCACGATGGCCTTGGCGGGCTTGTCGCTGCGCAGGCCATGGAACACGGCGTGGCGAATCCGCCCGCTGCGCGTCCATTCGCCGAACGTGACCTCGGCCACGAGCTGGGGCTGGACCCATTGCGGCTTGCCGTCCACGTCGGCCGTGTCGGCCAGCGGGCTGCGCGGCGTGGCGAGATCGGCCAGCTGGCGCGCCAGCTTCCTGAGCGTGGCCTGGTTGAAGCCGGTGCCGACCTTGCCGGCATAGACCAGCCTGCCCTCCTTGTCGTGCACGCCCAGCAGCAGCGCGCCGAAGCCTGCACGCGCGCCCTGCGGCTCCGTGGCGCCGACGATCACGAACTCCTGGCGCTGGCTGCACTTGAGCTTGAGCCAGCTGTCGCTGCGGCGCGAGACGTAGGGCGCATCCTTGCGCTTGGCGATCACGCCTTCCAGGCCCAGCTTGCAGGCCTGGCCGACCACCTCGCCGGGCTGCGCGTCGAAGGTCGCCGAATAGAACACCAGGTCGGATTCACGGCCTTCCAGCAGCGAGGCCAGCAGCGCGCGGCGCGCCTGCAGAGGCTGCTCGCGCAGGTCGTGGCCGGCGCAGTAGGGCGCATCGAACAGGTAGTAGACGATGGTCTTGGTCCTGGACGCATCGAAGGCCTGCTGCAGCGCGCCGAAGTCGGGCAGGCCGTTGTGGTCCATCACGACGATCTCGCCGTCGTACCAGCCCTCCGGCAGCTCCAGGCGCAGCAGCTCGGCGTGCAGGGCGCCGAGCTTGTGCGTCCAGTCGTTGCCGTTGCGCGTGAACAGTTGCACCTGCTGCTTCTTGCCGCTGCCCTCGACGCGGGCCAGCAGGCGGTAGCCGTCGAACTTGATCTCGTAGAGCCAGTTGTCGGGGTCGGCCGGTGGCTGGCTTGCGAGCGTGGCCAACTGCGGCGCGAGCGTCGCGGGCAAGGCGACCTGCGGCGGCTGGGCCGCGGCCGGCAGCGTGGGTGCGGCGGGCGCCGTGGGCGCCGGGAGCGCCTGCAGGCCCTTGACGCTGTCGGGCAGTTCGTCGACCACGCTGAACTCGGCCGCCGGCCGCTCGAAGGCATCCTTCTCCTTCACGAGCAGCCAGGGCGGCTGACGCTCCTTGCCCTTGCCATGCATGCGCACGAGCGCCCAGCGGCCTTGCAGCTTGTGGCCGTGCAGCTCGAACTTGAGGTTGCCCTTGCGCAGCCCGGCCGCCGGATCGCCGACCGGCGTCCAGTGGCCCTTGTCCCAGACGATGACCTTGCCCGCGCCGTACTGGCCCTCGGGAATCTGCCCTTCGAAGCTGGAGTAGGAGATCGGGTGGTCCTCCACCTGCACCGCGAGCCGCTTGTCGTGCGGATCGAAGCTCGGCCCCTTGGGCACGGCCCAGCTCTTCATGGTGCCGTCGATCTCGAGCCGGAAGTCGTAGTGCAGGCTGCTGGCCCAGTGCTTCTGGACGACGAAGCTGGGCGCACCCGCCGGCGAGCGCTTGCCGCCGCTGCGCGGCTCGGAGGTGCGGCGGAAATCACGCTTGGCGTGGTACGTGGCGAGGGCGGACTTGGTACTGGCCATAGTGCCCCAGCATGCGACGCGGCGCGGCACCCCGCTGTCATCGCGCAGCGCCATGCGTTGTCAGTCGCCGCCATTGGCCTACAAACGATGCCTTGCTTGGCCCACACCCCACCGGCGCGACGGCCAGCATGCTCAAAGCTCCAGGAGAATCGTCACATGAGCGCCCTGCCCCAACCTCCCCGCCATTTCTCGATGCTGCGCGGCTTTCACCTCGCAGACTTCTTCACGCTGGGCAACGCGGCCTTCGGCATGGCTTCGGTGTTCCTGGCCATGCAATTTCTCGTGACGCGGGACACCACGCACTTCCTGCTGGCTGCGCTCATGACGCCGATCGCCTTCGTGTTCGATGTGCTGGACGGCCGCATCGCGCGCTGGCGCCAGCAGCACTCGGCACTGGGCCGCGAGCTCGACTCGCTGGCCGACGTGATCTCGTTCGGCGTGGGGCCGGCGACGCTGGGCTTCGCGGCGGGCCTGTCGGGTGGCTGGGACATCGCCCTGCTCGTCTACTTCGTCTGCTGCGGCGTGAGCCGCCTGGCCCGCTTCAACGTGACCGCCGAGGCATTGGCCGAGGGCAACGAAGGCGGCAAGGTCAAGTACTTCGAAGGCACGCCCATCCCCACCAGCGTGGTGCTGACAGGCGTGCTGGCCTTCGCGGCCTGGCAGGGCCGCATCGGCGACGCACTCTACGGCGGCGCCTGGATGCTGGGGCCTTGGGCACTGCATCCCATGGCCCTGTTGTTCGGGCTGTCGGGCACGCTGATGGTCAGCAAGACCTTGCGCATCCCCAAGTGGTGAGCCGGCAGGGGCCGCCAAGGCCCAGGCAGCGCAGTCACGCGAACGCCCAGACCAGCAGGCCGTCCGCATCGGCGGCGGTGCGCCCGGTGCGACCGATGGGGCTGCGGTCGGCATCGGTCAGCAGTGCCAGCGCGGCGGCGTCTTGGGCGGGCACGCGCGCCATCAGGCGCGCGCCGGCCGGCGTGCGCGCGATCACGACACCGTGCGTGGGCGCGCCGTCGCGGCCGTAGATCACCGTGAAGGTTTCCAGCTGCGCCGCCCCGGCATGGTCCAGCACCAGCGGTGGCACTGTGCCGCGCCGCGCGTCGGCAGCGCTCTGCACGCTGTAGTCCTCGGCGAGGCGGCCCTGCGGCGCGGGGTCGGCGCCCAGCACCAGCGCATGGTGCTTGGTCACGTACTCGCCCTGGCCATACAGCAGCGCGGCCTTGCCGGGCGCGGCCCGCAGCGCGCGCACCAGGCCGCAGGCCGCGTGCGTCATGTAGTTGTTGAGCGGCGCGCCAAAAAAGCTCAGGCCGCCCGTGGATGTCATGCGCGCATCGGCCGCCAGGCCCAGCGAGCGGCGCGCCATCTTGGGCACGACCGGAAAGCAGCTGTACAGCTCCAGCATGTCGAAGGCCGCGGCGTCCCCGCCGGCCTGCGACAGCACGGTCTCCATGACCAGGTCCTGCGCGTGCGAGCCCACGTAGTGGTCGCGCTGCAGGTAGTCGCGCGGCTCGCGCGCGGCCGCGCCGCCCCAGATGTGGACCCAGCGCGACGGCGCAATGCCCAGCGCCCGCGCCCGCCCCACGCTGGTCAGCAGCACGCCCGCGCCCATGTTGACGAGCGGGTTGGCCACCATGTGCTTGGTGTAGGGCCAGGCGATCAGGCGGTTGGCCGGGCTGGGTTCGGCCACCTCAGCCGGCGTGAAGCGCCGGTGCAGCCAGGCGCGCGGGTTGTCGGCCGCGACCTCGGAGTAGCGCGCCCACAGCCGCGCCGACTCTTCGTGCGCCTGGCGCGGCGTGAGGCCCCAGTGCGCGAGCGTGGCGTTCTCGTAGAACGGGTAGATGGTGGTGGGCATGAAGGCGCCCAGCTGCACCGCCACGGGATGGCACAGCACGGTGCCGCGCACGAGCTGGACGCTGTCGTCGCGCGGCGTCCAGGGCAGCGCCACGCCGGCCTTGGCCGCGGCGTCCACGGTGTAGCGCGCCTCGGCGCCGACGATGGCCGCCACCTGGCTTTCGCCGCGCGCGATGCGCAGCGCGGCCTCGTGGATGAAGCGCACGGGCGATTCGCCACCGGTCTCGCCGTAGACCAGGTGCGCCGGGCGGCAGCCCAGCCGCGCGGCCAGCAGGCCGGGTGCGTCGCGGTAGGGCCAGGAGTACTCGCAGACCACATCGAGCGCATCCAGGCCGGCCAGCAGCGGCGCGCCGGCGTCCAGCTCGGCCGTGCGCAGCGCCTGCTCCATGAGCGCCAGCGGCTCCAGGCCGGGCGGCTCCTTGCTGCGGTGGACGGCCTCGCCGATGCCGACCAGGATGGGGGTGTTGTCAGGCGGCAGCGCCGTCATGCGGTGGCCTCGGCCCGTTCCGCCAGATCGGCGACGCGGCGCAGATGCCAGGACACCGGGCCGAACAGGCCTTCGATCAGCGTGGCGCGCCGCATGTAGTGGCCCACGGCCAGCTCTTCCGTCATGCCCATCCCGCCGTGCAACTGCACTGCCCCCTGGCCCACGGCCTTGCAGGCCTTGCCCGCCACCACCTTGGCCGAGGACACGGCGCGCGCACGTTCGGCGGGCGAGATGCCGCCGGCCGCCAGCCGCTCGCCGACCTGGCCGGTCAGCGCAGTCGCCTGCTCCAGCGCCATGTGCATGTCGGCCAACCGGTGCTGCACGACCTGGAAGCTCGACAAGGCCACACCGAACTGCTTGCGCTGGCGCACGTAGTCCAGTGTGTCGCGCAGCAGCCGGCGCAGCACGCCCAGCGATTCGGCACAGACGGCCAGGGTGGCCTCGTCGAGTGCCTGCTCGATCTGCGGCAGCGCGGCGCCCGCCTCGCCGAGCAGCGCCGTGGCCGGCAGTTGCACGTTGTCGAAGGCCAGTTCGGCCGCACGGTCACCATCGCGCAGCGGGTAGGCGCGCAGCGACAGGCCCGGCGTGTCGCGCGGCACCAGCAACAGCGACAGGCCCTGCGCCGCATCCGGCGCGCCGGCGCTGCGCGCGCTCACGATGAAGTGGCTGGCCCAGGGCGCGGCATGCACCACGGCCTTGCGGCCGTCCAGGCGCCAGCCCTCGCCGGCGCGTGCGAGCCGCGTCTGCACCCAGCTGCGGCTGTGGCGCCCTTCGGCCTCGCCGTGCGCGAAGGCCAGCACGGCGCGGCCTTCGACCACCTGGGCCAGCAGCGCATCGGCCGCGGCGCCCGGGTGGCGCTGCAGCAGGCCGGCGCCCAGCACCATGGTGGCCAGGTAGGGCTGGGCCGCGAGCGAGGCGCCCAGCGTCTCCATGACGGCCAGGTGCGCCGCCAGGCCCAGGCCCAGGCCACCCTGGGCCTCGGGCAGCGCGGCGCGCAGCAGGTCGAGCTCGCGCGCGAGGCCATTCCAGAACGGCGGCGGCGCGGTGTCGGCTTCGCGCAGCGCGGCCAGGCGCGCGTCGAAGCCGTGGCGGTCTTCCAGGTAGCGGGCCAGGCTGTCCTGCAGCATGGCCAGGGTGTCTTCGTGTGCCATATCAGTTCGCCAGGAGATGGGCAGCGATGAGGTTGCGCTGGACTTCGTTGGTGCCGGCGTAGATGCTCGCGGCACGGTCGTTGAGGTAGGCCGACATCGCGTAGACGGCGTCCTCGGGCAGCGGCAGCGGGCCGTCCAGGCGGTCGTCCAGCAGCAGGCTCACGGCCGCGTACTGGGCGGCGATCTCCACGGCCACTTCGTCCAGGCGCTGGCGCAGCTCGGTGCCCAGGGTCTTGCCCATGGACGGCCGGATGCCGCGCGGCTCGCCGCGCATCTGCGCGCGCAGAGCCGCCATGTCCATGGCGTCCATCGCATCGACCGCGCACTCCAGCTCGGCGAGCTGGAGTGCCAGGTCGCCGGCCTCCGCACCGTGCAGGTTCGCCTGCGCGAACGCGCGGCGCTGGCGCCGCAGCCGCGCGCGCAGCTGCGGCGCATAGCTGCCGCCGCGCTCGTGCTGCAGCAGGTACTTGGCGATCGTCCAGCCCTGGTTCTCCTCGCCGATGCGGCCGGCGACGGGCACACGCACGTTGTCGAAGAACACCTGGTTGAGCTCGTGGTCGCCCGAGATGCTGATGATGGGCCGCACCGTGATGCCGGGCGTGTCCATGTCGAAGCACAGGAAGCTGATGCCGGCCTGCGGCTTGCCGCCTGTGGCCGTGCGCACCAGGCAGAACATGCGGTTGGCGTATTGCGCGTGCGTGGTCCAGATCTTGGTGCCGTTGATCACGTAGTCGTCGCCATCGCGCACGGCGCGGCACTGCAGCGAGGCCAGGTCCGAGCCCGCGCCGGGTTCCGAATAGCCCTGGCACCAGTAGTCGTCGCCGCTGCGGATGCCGGGCAGCCAGCGCTGCTGCTGCTCGGGCGTGCCGAAGGCGATGATGACGGGCGCCACCATGCCCGGCCCCATGGGCGCGCGCGGCGGCGCATCGGCCGCGGCCAGCTCGCTCGCGAAGATGTGGTGCTGCACGGGCGTCCAGCCGGTGCCGCCATGCTCGACGGGCCAGTGCGGCACGCTCCAGCCGCGCTGCGCGAGGATGCGGTGCCAGCGGTTGCCGTCGTGGTACTCGGTGAAGATGCCGCTGCAGCGCCTGCCGGCCTGGCGCAGCTCGGGTGTCAGTTCGCGCGCGAGGAAATCGCGCACCTGGTCGCGAAAGCGCAGTTCTTCGTCGTTCAGTGCCCCAGACACGGCTCGTCTCCCTTCGATGGCCAGGCCCGCACTGTGCGCGCGCGCGGCCGCGCGGGGAATCGTCGGAACGGACGACGGCGTCACCCGGGGGACATCTGATCCGGTCCGGCCCCGGCGAACTGATGCTGTCTTGCCGGGGCCGCTTGGGGCATCATCGACCGCCGTGAACTCCCGCCCTGCCACGCGCGCCATGCGCCCAGCCCTGTCCCTTGCCTTCACGCTGCTGGCCACCGCGGCCCAGGCCGCGCCGCCCACCGTGCAGGACACCATGGCCCAGCGCATGGTGGCCTGCGCGGTCTGCCACGGGCCCGCGGGCCGTGCCGGCCCCGATGGCTACTACCCGCGCATCGCCGGCAAACCGGCCGGCTACCTCTACCACCAGTTGCTGAACTTCCGCGACGGCCGGCGCCACTACGGCCTCATGACGCAGATGGTGGACCGGCTCAGCGACGACTACCTGCGCGAGATCGCGGAGTACTTCGCGGCCCTGGATGTGCCCTACCCCGCGCCCGCAGCCGCCGCGGCGCCGGCCGCGCTGCTCGAGCGCGGCCGCCAGCTCGTGCAGCACGGCGACGCGGCGCGTGGCCTGCCGGCCTGCGTGCAATGCCATGGCGCGGCCATGACCGGCGTGGCGCCCAACGTGCCGGGCCTGCTGGGACTGCCGCGCGACTACCTGAACGGCCAGCTCGGCGCCTGGAAGACGGGCCAGCGCCGCGCATTGGCGCCCGACTGCATGGCGCATGTGGCGCAGCGCCTGCCCGATGCGGACGTGGCGGCAGTCTCGGGCTGGCTCGCGGCCCAGCCCCTGCCGGCCGAAACCAAGGCCGCGGCACTGGCCCCTGCGGGCAACAGCCTGGCCTGCGGCAGCGCGCCCGAGCTCGGGGGTGGGCGATGAAACGGCTGTCGCAGTTCCTTACCGCCCTCGTGCTGCTGCTGGCCGCCGCCGGCGCGCTGGTCTGGTGGCTCAACGTGCGCGGCGAGCCCGACCTCTCCGTCGCCGAGCCCGCCGTCCCGGCCACACCGGAGCTCATCGCGCGCGGCGCCTACCTCGCCAAGGCCGGCAACTGCGCGGCCTGCCACACGGCCCGCGGCGGCGAACCCTTTGCCGGCGGCACGCCCATTCCCACGCCCTTCGGCACGGTCTACGGCAGCAACCTCACGCCCGACCCCGAGCACGGCCTGGGCCAGTGGAGTGCCGCTGCGTTCTGGCGCGCCATGCACCATGGCCGTTCGCGCGACGGCCGCCTGCTGGTGCCGGCCTTCCCGTACACGAGCTTCACCGAAGTCACGCGGGAGGACTCGGACGCGCTGTTCGCCTTCCTGCGCAGCCAGCCGGCCGTGGCCGAACCCAACCGCGCGCACGAACTGCGCTTCCCGTACAACCAGCAGGCCGCGCTGGCGGTCTGGCGTGCGCTGTACTTCCGGCCCGGTGCGTACCGACCCGACGAGGCGCAGACGGCCGAATGGAACCGCGGCGCTTACCTCGTGCGTGGCCTGGGCCATTGCGCGGCCTGCCACACCACGCGCAACGCCTGGGGCGCGAGCAGCGAGCGGCTGCCGCTGTCGGGCGGTCTGATCCCGATGCAGAACTGGTACGCCCCCGCACTGACCGCCGAGAGCGAGGCCAGCGTGGCCGGCTGGCCCGTGGACGAGGCCGTCGCGCTGCTGCGCAACGGCGTCGCGCCGCGCGGCTGGGCCGCCGGGCCCATGGCCGAGGTGGTGCTGCGCAGCACCCAGCACCTGACGAGCGAGGACCTGCGTGCCATGGCGGTCTACCTGCAGGCGCTGCCGCAGCAGCCGGCGCCGCCGCCGCCCGCGCGCGTGGCGCCGAGCGCCGAGACCGCCACGCTGGGCCGCCAGCGCTACGAACAGCATTGCGCCCAATGCCATGGCGAACGCGGGGAAGGCGCGGGCCTGGCCTACCCCCCGCTGGCCGGCAACCGGGCCGTGACCATGGCCTCCACTGCGAACCTGATCCAGGTCGTGCTGCACGGCGGCTTCACGCCGGCCACGGCCGGCAATCCGCGGCCTTACGGCATGCCGCCCTTCGTGCTGACCTTGAACGACCGCGAGATCGCGGCCGTGCTGACCTACGTGCGCGGCGCCTGGGGCAACCAGGCGGCGAGCGTCAGCGAGTTCGACGTGAGCCGGCTGCGCGCCAGCACGCAGCGCTGATCAATGCGCCGCGGCGCCCGCCGTGGTGCGCTCCACCACGTGGCGCGCCATGGACTGGGCCAGCTCCTGCTCGCCCAGGAACACGCGGCCGGCCTGCTCCTCGTTGAGCAGGCGCGCCTCGGTCTCGCTGTGCGTGCGCACGGCCACCTCGATCTGCGGGTTCAGCGCACGCGCCACCGCGATCATCTGCCGCACGTTGAGCGAGTCGGGCGTGGCGATGACCAGCATGCGCGCGCGCGCGATGTGGGCCTGGATCAGCGTGGCCGGCTCCGACGCATCGCCGAACACCGCGGCCATGCCCTCGCCACGCAGCCGCTCCACCGTCTCGCGGTTCTGCTCGGCCACGACGAAGGGGATGTGGTGGGCCTGCATGGTGGCCGCGATGCGCCGGCCCACGCGGCCATAGCCCACCAGCACCACCTGCTGGGCCAGGTACTTCTGTTCGGTGTGCGTGGGCAGTTCGGCCATGGGGTCGTCGCGCGCCTCCATGCGCCGCGCGACGGCCGAGCGCGCGAGGATCCAGCGCTGCATGGGCTCGGAGAAGTAGAAGGCCGCGGGGTTCAGCGCAATCGAGATCAGCGCGCCGGCCAGCACCAGGCTCTGGCCCTCGGGCGGCAGCAGGCCCAGCGAGGCGCCCAGGCCCACCAGGATGAACGAGAACTCGCCGATCTGCGCCAGGCTGGCCGACACCGTCAGCGCGGTGTTGAGCGGGTAGCGGAAGGCCAGCACCAGCGCCGCCGCGGCGATCGACTTGCCGACCATGATGATGCCGACCACGCCGATCACCTGCAGCGGCCGCTGCACGATCACCATGGGGTCGAACAGCATGCCGACCGAGACGAAGAACAGCACGGCGAACGCGTCCCGCAGCGGCAGCGACTCCTCGGCCGCGCGGTGGCTGAACTCGGACTCGCGCATGACCATGCCGGCGAAGAAGGCGCCCAGCGCGAACGACACGCCGAACAGCGCCGTGGAGCCGAACGCGATGCTGACCGCGGCCGCCACCACGCACAGCGTGAACAGCTCGCGCGAGCCCGTGCGCTGCACCTGCCAGAGCAGCCAGGGAAACAGCCGGCGGCCCACGATCAGCATCAGCGCGACGAAGCCGCCGACCTGCAGCAGCGTGAGGCCCAGCGTCTTCCACAGCGCATTGGCATCGGCGACCTGGCCGCCGGCCAGCCAGCCGCCCAGCGGCGGCAGCAGCACCAGCACCAGCACCATGGCCAGGTCTTCGACAACCAACCAGCCCACGGCGATGCGGCCGTTGAAGGAATCGAGCATGCCACGGCTCTCCAGCGCGCGCAGCAACACCACGGTGCTGGCCACCGACAGCGACAGGCCGAACACCAGCGCGCCGCCCAGGTTCCATCCCCACAGCGTGGCCAGCGCCATGCCCAGGGCCGTGGCCACCGCCATCTGCACCACGGCGCCGGGCAGCGCGATCTTGCGCACGGCCAACAGGTCGTCGAGCGAGAAGTGCAGGCCCACGCCGAACATCAGCAGCATCACGCCGATCTCGGCCAGCTGCGCCGCGATCTCCGCATCGGCCACGAAGCCGGGCGTGAACGGGCCGATCACAATGCCGGCCAGCAGGTAGCCCACCAGGGCCGGCAGCCGTACCAGCGAGGCCAGGAAGCCGAACACCAAGGCCAGGCCCAGACCGACGGCGATCGTGCTGATCAGGGAGACGCTGTGCGGCATGGGGCGTGTCTTTCGGGCTTGGCCTGGTGTTCTGCGGGCAATTTACCGTAGGCCTGCGCGCCCCCAGCCCCGGAAACGAAAAAACCCGCCGAAGCGGGTTCTTGCGCGCAGGCCGCAGGCCTGCGTCAGCCCATGTGCAGGCCGCCGTTGACCGAGAAGTCGGCCCCGGTCGAGTAGCCGCCTTCGTCGGAGGCGAGCCAGGCGATGATGGAGGCGATCTCCTCGGGCTGGCCCAGACGCTTGACGGGGATGGTGGCGACGATCTTGTCCAGCACGTCCTGGCGGATCGCCTTGACCATGTCGGTGCCGATGTAGCCCGGGCTCACGGTGTTGACCGTCACGCCCTTGTTGGCCAATTCCTGGGCCAGCGCCATCGTGAAGCCGTGCATGCCGGCCTTGGCGGCCGAGTAGTTGGTCTGGCCGGCCTGGCCCTTCTCGCCGTTCACGGAGGAGATGTTGATGATGCGGCCCCAGCCCTTCTCGACCATGTCGCCCACCACCTGCTTGGTGACGTTGAACATGGAGTTCAGGTTGGTCTCGATCACGGCGTCCCAGTCCTCGCGCGTCATCTTGAGGAACATGCGGTCCTTGGTGATGCCGGCGTTGTTGACCAGCACGTCGATGCTGCCGTGCTCGGCCTTGGCCTTGGTGAAGGCCTCGACGGTCGAGTCCCAATTGCCTACGTTGCCCACGGAGGCGTGGAAGGTGTAGCCCTGGGCCGCCTGTTCAGCGATCCACTTGGCGTGGTCGCGCGTTGGGCCGCAGCCAGCGATCACCTTGAAGCCTTCCTTGTGCAGGCGCCGGCAGATGGCGGTTCCGATGCCGCCCATGCCGCCGGTGACGTAAGCGATCTTCTGTGTCATTTCAAAAATCTCCGTAGTAGGTCCAACCGACCTATCAAGAACTGTACCGAAGAAGAAAACCACCCCGCCCCAGGAAAACACTGAAGGTGGTATGCGTTTGTCACACGCCTTGATGACAGTCACGCCGCTGCATGCACTGCGGCGGTGCACAAGGACGACGGGGACGGGTGCCGGTGGCCACGGCACTGCCATGGCAATGCGGCACACTCGCGCGCATGCAACGCTTCACCATCTCGCTGGACGATGCGCTGGCCCGGCAGTTCGACGCACTGATCGCCGCCAAGGGCTACGAGAACCGCTCCGAAGCCGTGCGCGACCTGATCCGCTCACGCCTGGGCGATGCCTCGCTGGCGGCCCCGGCCAGCGCGGCCTTCACGCCCATGAACCCCTGGTGCGTGGCCACGGTCAGCTACGTCTACGACCACTACGACCAGACCGTGGCGCGGCGCGTGCTGGACCTGCAGCACGAACACCACGACCTCGTGGTCAGCAGCCTGCACACGCACCTGGACCACGAGGACTGCCTGGAGACCGCCGTGCTGCGCGGCCCGCTCGCCGCGGTGCAGGCCTGTGCCGAGCGGCTGGTGGCCTTGCGCGGCGTGCGGCACGGCGCCATGCACCTGGTGCCGCTGGCGGCCCCCGACCATGGCCACACGCACGGCCATGGGCTGGCGCGGCACCAGCACCAAAAGCCGCTCAGCTGATCAACGGCCGGTCCAGTTCGGCTTGCGCTTTTCCGCGAACGCGGCCGAGCCCTCGCGCGCGTCGGACGAAGTGAACACCGGTGCCGCGATGGGCTTTTGGCGCTCGAACATCTCGGCCTGGCTCCAGTCGGCCGACTCGCTCACGATGCGCTTGCTCGTGGCCACGGCCAGCGGGCCGTTGGCCGCCACGCTCTCGGCCAGCTGCAGTGCACCGGCCAGGGCCTGGCCCGGTTCGGCCAGCCGGTTCACGAGCCCCAGCGCGTGGGCACGTTCGGCGTCCAGCATGTCGCCCGTGAGCGCGAACTCCATGGCGACGTGGTAGGGGATGCGGCGCGGCAGGCGCATGAGCCCGCCAGCGGATGCGACCAGGCCGCGCTTGGCTTCCGGCAGACCGAACTTGGCCGCACGCGAGGCGACGACGAGGTCGCAGGCGAGCACCATCTCGAAGCCGCCCGCGAGTGCGTAGCCTTCCACCGCGGCGATCAGCACCTTGCGCGGCGGCCGCTCGGTCAGGCCGGCGAAGCCACGGCCTTCGACCATGGGCCGCTCGCCACGCAGGAAGCCCTTGAGGTCCATGCCCGAGCAAAAGGTGCCACCGGAACCCGTGACGACGCCCAGCCGCAGATCGTCGCGCGCATCGAGTTCGTCGAGCGCGGCGGCCAGTGCCTCGGACGTGGCGCGGTCCATGGCGTTGCGCGCCTCGGGCCGGTGCATGGTCATCACGAGCACGTTGCCGTGCACTTCGGTTTGAAGGCTGTCTGCCATGGCGTCGTCCTTTCGAAGAGGATGCGCGGGATCGCGCTGCGGCAAGTGTTGGAAGCTTTGGGCCGCCGGCCTGTTGCCTGTGCGACAGGTTCGGGGTAATCACGGGTCCGTGCTGCCGCAGCAGCACGGGATCATGAAATGTCCCGAGCCTTCCACGAGTTTGCATGACCGATCCGCTTCCCGGGTGGCTGCCCCCTTTGCCGGGCGGCGTCGCGGCTGACAAGCCGGCCTTCATCGACGGCGGCAGCGGCCGCGTCGTCACGCACGGAACCCTCGCGCTGCGTGCCGCGCGCATCGCCGCCTGGCTCGGCGCCCTGGGCCTCGCACCCGGCGACGGCATCGCGATGCTGCTGGAGAACCGCGCCGAGCTCCTCGAGCTGGCGCTGGGCGCCGAACGCGCGGGCCTGTACCACACGCCCATCGGCACGCAGCTCGCGCCCGGCGAGATCGACTACCTGCTGCGCGACTGCGGCGCCCGCGTGTTCGTGGCCTCGCAGAAGATGCTGGAGGGGCCGGGCGCGGGGCTGGATCTGCCACCGGGTCTCACGCGCGTGCTGCTCGACGGCCAGCGCGAGGGCTGGCTGGGCTACGAGGAGGCGCTGGCCAGCGTGCCCGCGGACCAACTGGCGGCCCGCTGGGACCAGCTCACGCAGCGCCCGCAGGGCCGCGACCTGCTGTACTCCTCGGGCACCACAGGCCGGCCCAAGGGCGTCAAGCGCGCACTGGCGCCACGCCTGCCGGCCGGCCAGGTGCCGCCCGACATCGACAGCTGGCGCCAGCTCTACGGATTCGGCGCCGACACGGTCTACCTCTCGCCCGCGCCGCTGTACCACGCGGCACCGTTGCGCTACACGCTGCGCGTGATCGGCCTGGGCGGCACGGCCGTGGTCATGCCGAAGTTCGATGCCGAACAGGCGCTGGCCTTGATCGAACGCCACCGCGTGAGCCACAGCCAGTGGGTGCCGACCATGTTCGGCCGCCTGCTGCGCCTGCCCGAGCAAGTGCGCACGCGGTACGACCTGTCGTCGCTGCGCGTGGCCATCCATGCGGCCGCGCCCTGCCCCGTGGAGGTCAAGCGCGCGATGCTGGACTGGTGGGGCGACGTGATCCACGAGTACTACGCCGGTTCGGAGGGCGTGGGCATCACGGTGGCCGGGCCGCAGGAATGGCGCGCGCGGCCTGGCACGGTCGGCAAGGCGCTGGGCTGCGGCGTGCACATCGTCGGCGAGGACGGCACCGAGCTGCCCGCCGGCGAGATCGGCGCGATCTACTTCTCGGGCATGTCCGGCGCCAGTTACCTCAACGACGCCGACAAGACGCGCGGGCTGTACAACGCGCAGGGCTGGGCCACCTACGGTGACATTGGCCACTTGGACGCGGACGGCTACTTGTTTCTGAGCGACCGGCGCGCCGACCTGATCCTGTCCGGCGGCGTCAACGTCTATCCCAAGGAGATCGAGGACTCGCTGGCGGCAAACCCGGACGTGGACGACGTGGGGGTGGTCGGCGTGCCCGACGCCGACTTCAGCGAGGTGCCCAAGGCCGTCGTGCGCCTGCGCCCCGGCCTCAGCGCCGATGCGGCGCGCGCCCAGGCCCTGCTGGACTACCTGCAGGGCCGGCTGGCGCGCACCAAGCTGCCGCGTTCCGTGGTGTTCGATGCCGACCTGCCGCGCATGGACAACGGCAAGCTGCTGCGCCGCGTGCTCAAGGAGCGCTACCGCGACCAGCCGCAAGCCGGCTTCGCATTGCGGCCGCACGCGCACTGAAGCCCACGAAGCCGGCGCACTCCTGCCCTCCGCGCCGTCTGTGCCAGGCCGCGACAACGTCCTGAAAAGGATCCGACCTCCTTTCCGGCTATGCTCGCGCCCTTTTCGAAGGAATCCGCCATGACAGAAGCCACCACCCTCAAGAAGCAAACCGCGTTCAACAAGCCCCTGCGTCCCAGCGCCGCGCTGGCCCGCGTCGTGGGCGCCGAGCCCCTGGCCCGCACCGAGGCCACGAAGAAGCTGTGGGACTACATCAAGGCCCACAAGCTGCAAAACCCTGCAAACAAACGCAACATCCTGTGCGACGACGCGCTCAAGGCGGTGATGGGCAAGGACGAGGTGACCATGTTCGAAATGACGGGCCTGGTCGGCAAGCACCTGGCTGCGACCTGAGGCCTGGCGGCCGCGTGCGCGGCTGCGTTCCGGCGAACGGCCGTGCAATCGGCGCTTCGTGCGGTCATCGACGCCGCCCCGCCATAGCCAACGAAAAAAGCCTTGCAAGTCAGGACTTGCAAGGCTTTTCGTTTTGGCGGAGAGGGTGGGATTCGAACCCACGGTACCTTGCGGTACGCCTGATTTCGAGTCAGGTACATTCGACCACTCTGCCACCTCTCCTGAAATTCCCTGTGGCGCCCGGCGGTCGACCCGGGTTGCGAAGCCCGCTATTCTAGCAGGACAAACGCGCGATTCCGCCCAGATAGGGCCGCAAAACTTCGGGAACCGTCACCGAACCGTCTTCGTTCTGGTAGTTCTCGAGCACGGCGACCAGCGTGCGGCCCACGGCCAGGCCCGAACCGTTGAGCGTGTGCAGCAACTCGTTCTTGCCCTGGGCATTCTTGAAACGCGCCTGCAGCCGGCGCGCCTGGAAGGCTTCGCAGTTGGACACGGAGCTGATCTCGCGGTAGGTGTTCTGCGCCGGCAGCCAGACCTCCAGGTCGTGCGTGCGCGCCGCGCCGAAGCCCATGTCGCCCGTGCTGAGGCACAGCACGCGGTACGGCAGGCCGAGCTTCTTGAGCACGGCTTCGGCATGGGCGGTCATCTCGTCCAGCGCCGCGTAGCTCTTCTCGGGATGCACGATCTGCACCATTTCGACCTTGTCGAACTGGTGCTGGCGGATCAGGCCGCGCGTGTCGCGGCCGGCGCTGCCAGCCTCCGAGCGGAAGCACGGCGTGTGCGCGGTCAGGCGGATCGGCAGCTCGGACTCGGCCACGATGCTGTCGCGCACGAAGTTGGTCAGCGGCACCTCGCTCGTGGGGATCAGGTACAGGGCCTGGTGGTCCGGCACGGGCTCGGACTCCTGGCCGCCCTTCTTGGCCGCGAACAGGTCGCCTTCGAACTTGGGCAGTTGGCCCGTGCCCTGCATGCTGTCGGCGTTGACGACATAGGGCACGTAGCACTCGGTGTAGCCATGCTCTTGTGTCTGCACGTCCAGCATGAACTGGGCGAGCGCACGGTGCAGGCGCGCGATCGGCCCCTTCATGACCGTGAAGCGCGAACCCGAGAGCTTCACGCCCATCTCGAAGTCCAGGCCCAGCGGCGTGCCGATGTCCACATGGTCGCGCGGCGTGAAGGCCAGCGGCTTGGGATCCTGCCCATCCGGGCTCCAGCGGCGCAGCTCCACGTTGCCCTGTTCGTCGGCACCGACGGGCACGCTCTCGTGCGGCAGGTTGGGCACGGCCAGCAGCAGCTGCTGCAGCTCGGGCTGCAGTTGGTCGAGCCGCGCGGCGGAGGCCTCGAGCTCGGCCTTGAGCGCATTGACCTCGGCCATCACGGCATCGGCGCTCTCACCCTTGGCCTTGAGCTGGCCGATCTGCTTGGACAGCGCGTTGCGCTTGGCCTGCAGTTCCTCGGTGCGGGTCTGCAAGGTCTTGCGTTCGGTTTCCAGGGCCTTGAAGGCCGCCACGTCGAGGTAGGGCTGCGGGCTCTTGCGCTGCTCGAGCCGTGCGACGACGGCGTCCAGGTCTTTTCGGAGAAGGGTGATGTCCAGCATCAGGTCATTCTAGTTTTCAGGCCAGGGTGGCCAGGTCGACGTTGGCACCGCACAGCACCAGGCCAACGCGCTCGTTGGCGCGCGGCACATAGGCGCCGCGCTGCAGTGCGGCCAGGCCCAGGGCGGCTGCGGGCTCGACGGCCAGGCGCAGCTCGCGCCACAGCCATTGCTGGGCCTGGCGGATGGCATCGTCGTCGAGCAGCAGCGCGGTCTGCACGTGCTGCTGCGTGGTGGCCCAGCTGATGGCGCCGATGCGCTTGGCGCCCAGCGAATCGGCGGCCACGCCGCCCACCTCCACATCGACGGGCGCACCGGCTTCGCGCGCGCGGAACAGCGTGGGCGCCAGCGCTGGCTCCAAGGCCACGAGACGGCAGCGGTCTTCGCACCAGGCCGCGATGCCGCCGATCAGGCCGCCGCCGCCCACGCTGACGAGCAGGCTGTCGGGCAGACCACCGGCCTGCTCTTCGATCTCGCGGGCCAGCGTGCCGGCGCCGGCCACGACCTCGGGCTGGTCGTAGGCGTGGGTCAGCAACGCGCCGGTCTGCTGCTGGCGCGCCAGGCAGGCGGCCAGGGCCTCGGAATAGGCCGCGCCCACGACCTGCACTTCGGCGCCCAGCGCGCGCAGGCGCGCCTGCTTGGCCGGCGAGGAAATGGTCGGCACGAACACCTCGCAGTGCACGCCCAGGGCCTGGGCGGCCGCGGCCGTGGCGATGCCGGCGTTGCCGCCCGAGGCGACGACGACGCCAGCCGCCGGAATCGGTTGCGCGAGCAGGCGGTGCAGCATGCCGCGGGCCTTGAAGCTGCCCGAGACCTGCAAGTGCTCGAGCTTGAGCCAGACCTCGGCGCAGGCCAGGCCCAGCGCCGCGCCGGGCAGGCGCCACAGCGGCGTGCTTCGCAGGAAGTCGGTCGGGCCCTGGCGCAGGCGTTCGTGTGCGGCCATGACGTCCGCGCGCGTGGTGGCGGCGGCCATCAGTAGCTGTCTCCGTCGTAGCCCGCGGCCAGACTCTCGAAACGGGTCAGGTTGCGCAGGAAGGCGAGCTTGACGGTGCCGGTCGGGCCGTTCCGCTGCTTGGCGATGATGACCTCGGCCACGCCAGGCTCCTTGCAGGCGTCCTTGGTGTAGTACTCGTCGCGGTAGATGAACATGATGATGTCCGCGTCCTGCTCGATGGCGCCGGATTCGCGCAGGTCGGACATCATGGGGCGCTTGTCGGGCCGCTGCTCCACGCTGCGGTTGAGCTGCGACAGCGCGATCACGGGGCACTGCAGTTCGCGCGCGAGCATCTTCAGGCCCCGCGAAATCTCGCCGAGCTCGGTGGCACGGTTCTCGTCGCTGCCGCCGCCCGAGCCGCTCATGAGCTGCAGATAGTCCACCACGATCAGGCCCAGCTTGCCGCACTGGCGCGCCAGCCGGCGCGCGTTGGCACGCAGTTCGCTGGGCGACAAGCCCGGCGTCTCGTCGATGTGCAGCGAGATGTTGCGCAGCTTCTCGATGGCCTCGGTCAGGCGTGGCCATTCGTCGTCGGTCAGACGGCCGTTGCGCAGATGGCCCTGGTCGACGCGGCCGATGGAGCCCACGATACGCACGGCCAGCTGGGACGCGCCCATTTCCATCGAGAAGATCGCGACCGGCAGGCCTTCGTTGAGCGCCACGTGTTCGGCAATGTTCACGGCGAAGGCGGTCTTGCCCATCGAAGGACGCGCGGCCAGCACCACCATGTCGCCGGGCTGCAGGCCCGAGGTCATGCGGTCCAGATCGTAGAAGCCCGTGGGCACGCCCGTGATCTCGTTCTGCTGGTCGGCCATCTCCTGCACGCGGTCCAGCAGGTCGACGACCAGCGACTCCATAGCCTGAAAGCCCTGCTTGTTGCGCGCGCCTTCTTCGCCGATGTTGAAGATCTTCTGCTCGGCCTCGTCCAGGATCTTGTCGACGGCGCGGCCCTGGGTGTTGAAGGCACTGGTGGCGATCTCGTCGCTGGCCGTGACGAGCTTGCGCAGGATGGCACGCTCGCGCACGATCTCGCCGTAACGGCGGATGTTGCTCGCGCTCGGCACGAACTGCGCCAGCGAGTTCAGGTAGGACAGCCCGCCCACGTCGTCGGCCTTGCCGACCGATTGCAGCGCCTCGTAGACCGTGATCACGTCGGCCGGCTTGTTGGCGTTCACGAGGTCGCGGATCGCCGCGAAGATCAGCCGGTGCTCGTAGCGGTAGAAGTCGCCGTCCTTGAGCACGTCGCCCACGCGGTCCCAGGCCGCGTTGTCCAGCAGCAGGCCGCCCAGCACGCTGGACTCGGCCTCGATGGAATGCGGCGGCACGCGCAGCTGCGCGATCTGGCGATCCTGCGGATCGTCGTCGATGGAGAACATGGCGGACATCGGTGACCTCGAAGACAAGCGCGGCATGCTACGCCGCTACAGCCTTGTCCGCAGGGGACAAGCCTGTGCATAAGCGGTGGAAGGGCAGTGGTTTACCTGCCGCAGGCTGTGGGCAACGGCGGCCGAAAAAAGAAAAGCCGCCGGGCTCGCGCCTGGCGGCTTTTCAGCAGATCGCGGCGATCAGGCGGTTTCGCCGTACACCGAGACGTTGATCTCGACGACCACGTCGGTGTGCAGGGCCACGCTCACGGTGCTGTCGCTGACGGTCTTGATCGGACCGTTGGGCATGCGCACCTGCGACTTGGCCACCTTGTAGCCCAGCTTTTCGAGCTCTTCGGCGATGTCGGCGTTGGTCACCGAGCCGAACAGGCGGCCGTCCACGCCGGCCTTCTGGGTCAGCTTGACGGTGGTGCCGGACAGCTTGTCGCCTTGCGCTTGGGCTTCGGCCAGCTTGGCGGCGGCAGCCTTTTCCAGCTCGGCGCGGCGTGCTTCGAACTCGGCCTTGGCCGATTCGGTGGCACGGCGGGCACGGCCGGTCGGGATCAGGAAGTTGCGGGCGTAGCCATCCTTGACCTTGACGATTTCGCCGAGGTTGCCGAGGTTCACGACCTTGTCGAGCAGAATGATTTGCATGGTCATCGCTCCTTAGATGCGGTGCTGGTCGCTGTACGGCAGCATCGCGAGGAAACGCGCACGCTTGATGGCCGTGTTCAGCTGACGCTGGAAGAAGGCACGGGTGCCGGTCAGACGCGCCGGGATGATCTTGCCGTTCTCGGCAATGAAATCGCGCAGCGTGTCGATGTCCTTGTAGTCGATCTGTTCGACACCGGTCACGGTGAAGCGGCAAAAGCGCTTGCGCTTGAACAGCAGCGATTGGGTGTTGCGCTTGGGACGCTTGTCCTTGTTGTTGAAACGCCTAGGTCCGGCCATGGTGGGCTCCTGATGAATCTGTTGAAACTGGTTGAAACTCTTGCACGTGCAGAACGAGGCCCTTGCCCACGCGCTGGTTGGTGACGAAGCCGACGAACCGCCAGCTGCTGCCGACCACCTGCTTGCGCATGCGCTCTGCCACCGCACCGAAGGCCACGGCCCGGATGGTCGCCTTGACCTGCCGGGTCTGCCCTGCTTCCTCGACCTCCGACGCGTGTTCCAGCACCAGATCCTGGGCGGGCAAGCCGGCCGGGGTGTGGCGCAGGGCCTTGAGTTCGGCGATCGACGCGGTCAGCATCAGGCGGTTCATGCCTGCTCAGCCCGCGTGCGGAGGTGCGTTGCGTTCTGCTGCGGTGCCGTTCTCAATGCTGGCCGGCGGTCTCGGCCTGCTGGGTCTTGCGGGCTTCTTCGCGCTCGACGGTCTTCATCATCGAAGACGGGCCGGTCTCGGCCTTCTTCATCTGGACCGTCAGGTGGCGCAGCACGGCGTCGTTGAACTTGAAGGCGTGCTCGAGCTCGCTCATCACGGCCTGGTCGGCCTCGATGTTGACGCACAGGTAGTGCGCCTTGGCCAGCTTGTTGATCATGTAGGCCAGTTGACGACGGCCCCAGTCTTCCACGCGGTGGATCTTGCCGCCACCGTTGGTGATCATGGACTTGTAGCGCTCCAGCATGGCCGGAACCTGTTCGCTCTGATCCGGGTGGATCATGAGGATGATCTCGTAATGACGCATGGACTCTCCTTAAGAGTGAAGCCCCCGAAGGGGCCAGAGCCACCTGCGGCGTCAACTGCAGTGTGGCAAGGCAAAGCCGAGCATTATAGCCCGGACTTTGGCGAGAGCAAACTGCCCGTGACGATCGCGAATGTGGCAGCCGCCAGGCCGAACACGCCAGCCGCCGCCGGCTGGATGCCGAACCACAGGCCCGGCCCGGTGAAACCGGTCCAGTCACGCACCACGGGATGGTGGGCCAGCATGTAGCCCAGCGTCACGCCGGCGCCGGCCAGCATGCCGGCCACCACGCCCGCGCGCGAGCTGCGGCGCCAGAAGATGCCGGCCACCAAGGCCGGAAAGAAGGTCGAGGCCGCGAGCGAGAACGAGGCCGTGACCAGGTAAAGGATGTCGGCCGAGCGCCAAGCCGCCACGTAGGCCGCGGCCAGGGCCACCATCAGCAGCGCGAACTTGGAGAACACCACGCTGTAGATCGCGCCCACGCGCCGACGGCCGCTTTGCAGGTAGAGGTCGTGCGCGAAGGCATTGCCCATGGTCAGCAGCAAGCCGTCGGCCGTGGACAGGGCCGCGGCCAGGCCACCGGCCGCCACCAGACCGGCGACCACGTAGGGCAGGCCGCCGATCTCTGGCGTGGCCAGCATGATGATGTCGGCGCCCAGGCGGATCTCGGCGAACTGCAGGATGCGGTCGCCGTTCACGTCGGCCACCGAGACCAGCGCGGGATCGACGCGTGCCCACTGCGCGATCCAGGCCGGCAGCGCGTCGAAGCTCTTGCCCACCAGTTCGCTGAGCACCTCGTGCTTGACCAGCACCGCCAGCGCAGGCGCCGCCATGTAGAGCAAGGCGATGAACAGCAGCGACCAGGCCACCGAGCTGCGCGCGCCAGCCACCGAAGGCGTGGTGAAAAACCGCGTGAGCAGGTGCGGCAGGCCGGCCGTGCCCAGCATCAGGCACAGCATCAGCGCGAGGAAGTTGAGCCGCGCCGTCGAAAAAGCGGCCTGCTCGGACGGCGTGCCCTCGGGATCGCCGCCAAAGGGCAGGGCCATGGGTGCCACGCCACCCAGTGGCCGCGCGCGTTCCTGCATCTCGGCCAGTGCGCGCGTCCAGCGCTCGCGCGCGGCCTGCTCGGTGGCGGGCAGCGCATTGAGCACGCGGCTGGCCTGGCGCAGCTCGGCATCGGATGCACCGGCCGCGCGCAGTTGCTGCAGGCGCTGCTGCGCCTGCAGGCGCTCGCGCAGGAGCGCGGCGGGCACGTCGCGCAGCATGGCCTCGTAGGCGGCGGCGCGGCGCGCGAACTCGGCCAGCACGGCCTGCTCGGCCGGCGCGGCAGCCAGTTCGGCCTCGCGCACCGCGATCTGGCCCAGTTGCGGCCCGTAGACGAAGGGCGCCGCCGGGTTGCCCAGCTGCTTGTAGGCCAGCCAGGACACCGGGATCAGGAAGGCCAGGATCAGGATCACGTACTGCGCCACCTGGGTCCAGGTCACGGCGCGCATGCCGCCCAGGAAGCTGCAGACCAGCACCCCGCCCAGGCCGAGCAGGATGCCGATCTCGAACTGCACCCCGGTCAGGCGCGAGGCGATCAGGCCGACACCGTAGATCTGCGCAACGACGTAGGTGAAGGAGCACAGCACCGCCGCCAGCGCCGCCAGCACGCGCGGCCAGCGGCCGCCGAAGCGTCGGGCGAAGTAGTCGGGCACGGTGTAGATGTCGGCGCGGCGCAGGGCCGGCGCGATCAGCAGCGCCACCAGGCAGAAGCCGCCGGTCCAGCCCAGGATGTAGGCCAGGCCGCCCGCCTGGCCGGGCAGTCCCGAGAAGCCCTGCAGGTACAGGCCGCCGGCCAGGCTGATGAAGGAGGCCGCGCTCATCCAGTCCGCCGCTGTCGCCATGCCGTTGTAGATGGGTGGCACGCTGCGGCCGGCCACGTAGTACTCGCGCGCGTCGGAGGTGCGGCAGAAGATGCCGATGCCCGCGTACAGCGCCAGGCTGGAGAACAGGAAGATCGCGCCAATCCAGGGGCGCGGCAGGCCGGCCTGCTCGGCCAGCGCCATCGCCACCAGAAAGATCAGCAGGCACAGCACGTAGAGGCCGAAGATGCGGTGCAGCCGGCCAGAGGCTGCCGGCGCGGCGGCCTCGCTGCCACGCCTGGCCCGTGCGTAGACCGCCACGATGGCGATGAAGCCGAGCACGGCGCCCTGCGCGCAGAGCCAGTAGTTCAGCGGCCAGCCGGCCACCGTGGCGTCGAGGTCGCGGGCGAACCAGGCCGGCCCGAAAGCCAGCAACGCCCACAGCAGCAACAGCAGACCTCGCAGCAATCCGTCGTCTCCCATGCACCACGCACCGGCGCGGCTGTCTCATAAAAAAGGGCGCCCGAAGGCGCCCCGATGGTGCAAAGGACCGACCTTGCGCTTCAGCGCGCCAGCTGCTGCCAGGTCGCCACCACCGTGTCCGGGTTCAGCGAGATCGACTCGATGCCCTGGTCGGCCAGCCACTGCGCGAAGTCCGGGTGGTCACTGGGGCCCTGGCCGCAGATGCCCACGTACTTGCCCTGGGCCTTGCAGGCGTCGATGGCGCGCTTGAGCATGGCCTGCACGGCCGGGTCGCGCTCGTCGAAGTCGGCGGCCAGCAGCTCCAGGCCGGAGTCGCGGTCCAGGCCCAGCGTGAGCTGGGTCAGGTCGTTCGAACCGATCGAGAAGCCGTCGAAGTACTCGAGGAACTGGTCGGCCAGGATGGCGTTGCTGGGCACCTCGCACATCATGATGACCTTGAGCGCGTCCTGGCCGCGCTTCAAGCCATGCTGGGCCAGCAGCCCGGTCACGCGCTCGGCCTGCTTCAGGGTGCGCACGAAGGGCACCATGATCTGCACATTGGTCAGGCCCATGTCGTTGCGCACGCGCTTCAAGGCCTGGCACTCCATCGCGAAGGCCTCGCCGAAATCGGCGCTGATGTAGCGCGCTGCGCCGCGGAAGCCCAGCATGGGGTTCTCTTCCTCGGGCTCGTAGCGGCTGCCGCCGATCAGCTTGCGGTACTCGTTGGACTTGAAGTCCGACAGGCGCACGATCACGGGCTTGGGCCAGAAGGCCGCGGCGATGGTCGCCACGCCCTCGGCCACCTTGTCGACGTAGAAGGCGCGCGGCGAGGCATGGCCGCGGGCCACCGACTCGACGGCTTTCTTGAGGTCGGCATCGACGTTCGGGTAGTCGAGGATGGCCTTGGGGTGCACGCCGATGTTGTTGTTGATGATGAACTCCAGCCGCGCCAGGCCCACGCCGCCATTGGGCAGCTGGCAGAAGTCGAAGGCCAGCTGCGGGTTGCCCACGTTCATCATGATCTTGGTCTTGATCTCGGGCATGGCGCCGCGCTCGACCTCGGTCACCTCGGTTTCCAGCAGGCCGTCGTAGATGTGGCCGGTGTCGCCCTCGGCGCAGCTCACGGTGACCAGCGTGCCGGTCTTCAGGCGCTCGGTCGCGTCGCCGCAGCCGACCACGGCCGGGATGCCCAGTTCGCGCGCGATGATGGCCGCGTGGCAGGTGCGGCCGCCGCGGTTGGTCACGATGGCGCTGGCCCGTTTCATGACGGGCTCCCAATTGGGGTCGGTCATGTCGGTCACGAGCACGTCGCCGGGCTGCACCTCGTCCATCTGGTGGATGCCCTCGACCACGCGCACCGGGCCGGTACCGATCTTCTGGCCGATGGCGCGGCCTTCGGCCAGCACGGCGCTCTTGCCCTTGAGCTTGTACTTCTGCTCGGCCTTGCCGGCCTGCTGGCTCTTCACGGTCTCCGGACGGGCCTGCAGGATGTAGAGCTGGCCGTCGGTGCCGTCCTTGCCCCATTCGATGTCCATGGGGCGGCCATAGTGCTCCTCGATCACGAGGGCGTACTGCGCCAGTTGCTCGACCTCGGCATCGGTCAGCGAATAGCGGTTGCGCAACTCGGTCGGCACGTCCACGGTCTTGACCAGCTTGCCGCTGGCCTTCTTTTCCTCAGGCGTGGCGAACACCATCTGGATCAGCTTGCTGCCCAGGTTGCGGCGGATCACAGCCTTCTTGCCGGCCTTGAGCATGGGCTTGTGGGCGTAGAACTCGTCGGGATTCACGGCGCCCTGCACCACGGTTTCGCCGAGGCCGTAGCTGGAGGTGATGAACACCACCTGGTCGAAGCCCGACTCGGTGTCGATCGTGAACATCACGCCGGCCGCGCCCTGGTCGGAGCGCACCATGCGCTGCACACCGGCCGACAGGGCCACCACGTCGTGGGCGAAGCCCTTGTGCACGCGGTAGCTGATCGCGCGGTCGTTGTAGAGGGAGGCGAACACCTCCTTCATCTTGTGCAGCACGTCCTCGATGCCCACCACGTTCAGGAAGGTCTCCTGCTGGCCGGCGAACGAGGCGTCGGGAAGGTCTTCGGCCGTGGCGGATGAACGCACCGCGAAACTGGCCTGCTCGTTGCCGGCCGACAGCTTGGCGAAGGCTTCGCGCACGCCCTTCTCCAGGTCGGCCGGGAAGGGCTGGGCTTCGATCCAGCCGCGGATCTCGGAACCGGCGGCGGCGAGCGCGCGCACGTCTTCGATGTCCAGCGTGGCAAGGCGCTGGGCGATGCGTTGGGTCAGGCCTTCGTGCGCGAGGAATTGGCGGAAGGCATGGGCGGTGGTCGCGAAGCCCGTGGGCACGCGCACGCCCTGGGGCAGCTGCGAGATCATTTCGCCGAGGCTGGCGTTCTTGCCGCCAACCGCCTCGACGTCGGTCATTCTCAGGTTCTCAAACGGAACGACCAGGGCGGTCGCCTCAAAGAGTGCAGACATGGGAAAGCTCCAAAGGTTGAAAAACCGTCTGCACGCCGCCCGCAGGACACCCCGCCGTCAGCAACGTCGTCCATGCCGGCGGCGCAACGTCGTTGTCGTTGCTGTGTGTGCGCGCACCGGATGGTGAAAATCTGGGACATTGGGGCGGCATTGTAGGGGCCAGCCCGGACGCGGTGTGTAGGCACAGTTCCTGCAAAATGGCCGCGCAGTTTCTGGAGCACCTATGACCACCCGCACCGTATTCTTCATTTCCGACGGCACGGGCATCACGGCCGAAACCTTCGGCAACGCCATCCTCGCGCAGTTCGACATGAAGACGCGCCATGTGCGCCTGCCCTTCGTCGACACCATCGACAAGGCGCACCAGGCGGTGCGCCAGATCAACCACACGGCCGAGGTCGAGAACCGCAAACCGCTGGTGTTCACGACCATCGTCAACGTCGAGGTGCTGCAGTTCTTCGAGCAGCATTGCGACGGCATGCTGCTGGACATGTTCGGCACCTTCGTGCGGCCGCTGGAGGTGGAGCTGGGCATCAAGTCGCACCACCGCGTGGGCCGGTTCAGCGACATCAGCAAGAGCCAGGCCTACAACGACCGCATCGCGGCAATCAACTTCTCGCTCGAGCACGACGACGGCCAGAGCGACCGTGACCTGCAGCAGTCCGACGTGATCCTGGTCGGTGTTTCGCGCAGCGGCAAGACGCCGACCTCGCTCTACCTGGCCATGCAGTACGGCCTCAAGGCCTCGAACTACCCGCTGATCCCGGAAGACTTCGAGCGCAACCACCTGCCGCCTTCGCTGGTGCCGCACCGCGCCAAGCTGTTCGGGCTGACGATCAACCCCGAGCGCCTTTCGGAGATCCGCAACGAGCGCCGGCCCAACTCGCGCTACGCATCGCTTGAGAACTGCCGCATGGAGGTGGCCGCGGCCGAGTCGATGATGCGGCGCAGCGGCATCCGCTGGCTCAGCACCACGACCAAGTCCATCGAAGAGATCGCCACCACCATCTTGCAGGAGGTGCGGCCGGAGCGGCTCAGCTATTGAAGCGCCGCCCCGGCCTGCCGCATCAGGCGGCGACCGGTGCCGAACTGCGGATCAGGTGGTCGAAGGCCGACAGGGCCGCCTTGGCGCCCTCGCCCGCGGCGATCACGATCTGCTTGTAAGGCGTGGTGGTCGCATCGCCGGCCGCGAACACGCCCGGCACCGAGGTCTGGCCCTTGGCGTCGACGATGATCTCGCCGTACTTGGACAGCTCGACCGTGCCCTTGAGCCATTCGGTGTTGGGCACCAGGCCGATCTGCACGAACACGCCTTCCAGCGCCACGAGGTGTTCGGCACCGGTCGCGCGGTCCTTGTAACGCAGGCCGTTGACCTTGCCGTCGGCACCCAGGATCTCGGTGGTCTGGGCATTGGTGTGCACGGTCACGTTGGGCAGGCTCAGCAGCTTGCGCACCAGCACGGCATCGGCCTTGAGCTGCTCGGCGAACTCGACCAGCGTCACATGGCTCACGATGCCGGCCAGGTCGATCGCGGCCTCGACACCCGAGTTGCCGCCACCGATGACCGACACGCGCTTGCCCTTGAACAGCGGGCCGTCGCAGTGCGGGCAATAGGCCACACCCTTGTTGCGGTACTCGGCCTCGCCGGGAACGTTCACGTTGCGCCAGCGCGCACCGGTGGACAGGATCACGGTCTTGCCCTTGAGCACGCCGCCGTTGGCCAGGTGCACCTCGACCAGGCCGCCCGGTTCGGCGGCCGGCACCAGCTTGTCGGCCCGCTGCAGGTTCATGATGTCGACCTCGTAGGCGCGCACATGCGCCTCCAGGTTGGCAGCGAACTTGGGGCCATCGGTCTCCACGATGGAGATGTAGTTCTCGATGCCTAGCGTGTCGTTGACCTGGCCGCCGAAGCGCTCGGCCGCCACGCCGGTGCGGATGCCCTTGCGCGCCGCGTACACGGCGGCGGCGGCACCGGCCGGGCCACCGCCCACGATCAGCACGTCGTACGGGTCCTTGGCCGACAGCTTGGCGCCCTCCCGGGCGGCCGCGCCGGTGTCGAGCTTGCCGACGATCTCTTCGAGCGACATGCGGCCTGCGCCGAACGCTTCGCCGTTGAGGAACACCATGGGCACAGCCATGATTTCGCGCTCGGTGACTTCCTTGTGGAAGGCATTGCCTTCGATGACGACGGTCTTCACGCGCGGGTTCAGCACGGCCATCAGCGACAGGGCCTGCACCACGTCCGGGCAGTTGTGGCAGTCCAGGCCCATGAAGACCTCGAACTGGTAGTCGCCGTCCAGCGCCTTGACCTGGTCGATGACATCCTGCTCGACCTTGGGCGGATGGCCGCCGGTCCACAGCAGCGCCAGCACCAGCGAAGTGAACTCGTGGCCCAGCGGCAGGCCGGCGAATCGCAGGTTCAGGTCCTGCGTGCCGGCGCCCGTGCGCTGCAGGCTGAAGGACGGCTTGCGCGCGTCCTTGCCGTCAAAGCGCAGCGTGATCTTGTCGCTGCGCAGGCTCTGGATCGTTTCCAGCAGGCTGCGCATGTCGCGCGCGGTCTCGCTGTCGTCCAGGGAAGCCACCAGTTCGAACGGCTGCGTGACGCGCTCCAGGTAGGCGCCGAGCTGGGCTTTGAGTTGGTCGTCGAGCATGGTGGATTCCTTTCAGTGTCGAGTTCTAGATGGGGATCAAACGGGCGAAAAAAAGCCGGACGGCATGGCGCATGCGCGCCATGACGCTGTCCGGCTGCTGGGCGCTCGGAGCGCCCTGCCGTTGCCGGCTGCGGCTTAGATCTTGCCGACCAGGTCCAGCGACGGCGTCAGCGTCTTGGCGCCTTCCTTCCACTTGGCCGGGCAGACCTGGCCAGGGTTGGCGGCGGTGAACTGGGCAGCCTTGAGCTTGCGCAGCGTCTCGGACACGTCACGGGCGATCTCGTTGGAGTGGATTTCCAGCGTCTTGATCACGCCATCGGGGTTGATCACGAAGGTGCCGCGCAGTGCCAGGCCTTCTTCGGGAATGTGCACACCGAAGGCGTTGGTCAGTGCGTGCGTCGGGTCGCCGACCAGCGGGAACTTGGCCTTGCCCACCGCGTCGGAGGTTTCGTGCCAGATCTTGTGCGAGAAGTGCGTGTCGGTCGTCACGATGTAGACCTCGGCACCGGCCTTCTGGAATTCGGCGTAGTTGTCGGCAGCGTCCTCGATCTCGGTCGGGCAGTTGAAGGTGAAGGCTGCCGGCATGAAGATCAGGACGGACCACTTGCCCTTCAGATTCGCCTCGGTCACCTCGATGAACTCACCCTTGCCGGAGCGGTTGACGTAGGCGGTGGTCTTGAAAGGTTGGACTTGCGTGTTGATCAGAGACATGTTGTTCCTTGTCTAAGGCAGTTGGGAAATTCGCGAAGACCGAACTTTAACCCTGGCCCCAGGCCCGAGACCAATCGTTTGCCGATATGGCCTGCATTGAAAAAGCCAATGCGCCGCCGCCGTTCTGTCACGTGTTGAGCAAGAACGCCTATCAATGTCAGCCGCAGGCACACCGCCAACGCGGGGCCATTGCCTGGTGCTGCCATGCGCGAAACACGACAATGCGCCGCTTGATCCACCCCACAGCGGCATAAGAAAGGAATACCCCATGCAAGGCGATCCCCAAGTCATCGCGCACCTGCAGGCGCAACTCAAGAACGAGCTGACCGCGATCAACCAGTACTTCCTGCACTACCGCATGCTCAAGCACTGGGGTTTGGACAAGCTGGCCAAGAAGGAATACGAGGAGTCCATCGGCGAGATGAAGCACGCCGACAAGCTCATGGACCGCATCTTCATGCTGGACGGCCTGCCCAACCTGCAGGACCTGGGCAAGCTCATGGTCGGAGAGGACGTGCCCGAGCTGCTGAACTGCGACCTCAAGATGGAGTACGGCGCGCAGGCCACGATCAAGGACGGCATCGCCCACTGCGAGACCGTGCGCGACTACGTTTCGCGCGACCTGCTGCAAGGGATCCTGGACGACACCGAGGAGCACATCGATTTCCTGGAAACCCAGATCGACCTGGTCCAGAAGGTCGGCCTGCAGAACTACCTGCAAAGCCAGATGGGCGAGCTCGAATGACGCGGCACTGAAGTTTCCGATCGCAACGGCGGGGTTCTCCCCGCCGTTTTTCATTGGCAGCGGGCTCCACCGCAACGCCGCGTGCGGACAACACGATGGCGATCGGCGCAGGGCCGCCTGCCGGCATACTTGCGCGCTACCGTCTGTAACAAATTCGGCCCGCACCTTGCCCTCCACCCGAAAAGCACTCTGGCCCCGCCTGCTCGGCCTTCTGGCCGCCACCGCCCTGCTCGCCGGCGGCGGCTACCTTGACTGGAAGACATGGTTGCGGGCAGAGAACCCGCGCGACCAGTACCAGATCGCCGAGGTGCAACGCGGCGACATCGAGGATCTGGTCACCGCCACCGGCACATTGCAGCCGCGCGACTATGTGGACGTGGGGGCCCAGGTCAGCGGCCAGCTCAGGAAGATCCATGTCGAGGTGGGCTCCATCGTGCAGCAGGGCGACCTGCTGGCAGAAATCGATCCCACGGTGCTACTGGCCAACGTGGACGCCAGCCGTGCCGGGCTGCGCAATTTGCAGGCCAATCTGCTCGTGCGCGAGGCAGCCCTGGTGCTGGCGCGTGACCAGCACCAGCGGCAGAAGAACCTCATGGCGGCCGACGCGACCACGGTGGAGGCGCTGCGCACGGCCGAGAACAATCTGCGCTCGGCCGAGGCCCAGCTGGCCGCGCAAAAGGCCTCGATCGAGCAGACCCAGTCCACGCTGCGCGCCAACGAGGCCAACCTCAATTACGCGCGCATCTACGCCCCGATCGCGGGCGTAGTGGTCTCGGTCACCGCGCGCCAGGGCCAGACGCTCAACGCCAACCAGTCCGCGCCCATTCTCCTGCGCGTGGCCGACCTGTCGACCATGACGGTGCAGACCCAGGTGTCCGAAGCCGACGTGGGCCGGCTGCGCGTGACCATGCCGGTGTACTTCACGACGCTCGGAAGCCAGGGCCAGCGCTGGTACGGCCAGCTGCGCAAGGTCGAGCCCACGCCCACGGTGACCAACAACGTGGTGCTCTACAACGCGCTGTTCGACGTGCCCAACGCCGACCAGCGCCTCATGACCTCGATGACGGCCCAGGTGTTCTTCATCGCCGCCCAGGCGCAGGGCACGCTGCTGGTGCCCGCCGGCGCCGTACAAAGCCAGCCGCGCGGGCCGCGCCGCCAGGGCGGGCCGGCCAGCGCCGCATCGGCGCCCGTGCCCGCCGGTTCGGCAGCGAGCGCGCCGGCCCAGGGGGCACAGGCCGAGCGCGAACCTCGCCGCGCACGTGGTGCTGCCGAAGTCGGCCCGCACACGGCCCCGCCGGCCGACGCGCCGCCCGCCGACCGGGTGGCTGCCGTGCGCGCGCCGGACCAGGCCGCCCAAGCCGTCCACCGCGGCCTGTTCACAGGCCCAACCGGCATGCCCCAGCGCGGGCCGCGCCAGGCCACCGTGCGCGTGATCGACGCCGAAGGCCGCATTGAGGAGCGCCGCGTGGAGATCGGGATCGCCAACCGCGTGCAGGTGCAGATCCTGTCCGGTCTGGCCGAGGGCGAGGAGGTCATTGCCGGCCTGCGCCTGCCGGCCGGCGCCGCCTCTGGCGCACGCGGCAGCCAGGGCCCGCAGCGCTCGGGCCTGCAGGGTGGCGGCATGCCGCTGTTGCCGCCCGGGGGCCCGCGCTGATGAAGCCGGCGGAAGACCCCGGGCTGGCCCGCGCGGCCGTTCCGCCGGGCGCGCCGCTGATCGAGCTGCGCGGCGTCACCAAGACCTATGCCAACGGCGATCTCGCGGTGCAGGTGCTGCATGGCATCGACCTCGTCATCCACGAGGGCGAGTTCGTCGCCATCGTAGGCGCCTCGGGCTCGGGCAAATCCACGCTCATGAACATCCTGGGCTGCCTGGACCGCCCCACCACGGGCAGCTACCACTTCCTGGGAGGCGACGTCTCACAGCTCTCGCGCGACGCGCTTGCGCTGCTGCGCCGCGACGACTTCGGCTTCGTGTTCCAGAGCTACCACCTGATCGCCACCGCCAGCGCGGCCGAGAACGTGGAGGTGCCGGCCATGTACTCCGGCATGCCGGCGGCCGAACGCCATGCCCGTGCGCTCGCGCTGCTGGACGGGCTGGGCCTGGGCACGCGCCACCACCACCGGCCCAACCAGCTCTCGGGCGGACAGCAGCAGCGCGTGTCGATCGCGCGGGCACTCATGAACGGTGGCCGCATCATCCTGGCCGACGAGCCCACGGGCGCGCTGGACAGCAAGAGCGGTGCCGACGTGATGGCCTTGCTGGCCCAGCTGTCGGCCCAGGGCCACACGGTGATCCTGATCACCCACGCGCGCGAGGTGGCCGAGCATGCGCACCGCCTCATCGAGATCAAGGACGGCCGCATCCTGTCGGACAGCGGCACGGCCGACCGGCCGCCCGAGAACACGGCCTTCACGCCGCAACCGCACCGTGGCGGTGGCTCCTTCCTGGGCGACGTGGTGGAGGCCGCCAAGATGGCGCTGCGCTCGCTGCGTGCCAATGTGTTCCGCTCGGTGCTGACGCTGCTGGGCATCGTGATCGGTGTGGGCTCGGTGATCGCCATGCTGGCCATCGGCGACGGTGCCCAACAAGCCGTGGTCGAGCGCATCAGCGCCATGGGTTCGAACCTGCTGCTGGTGCGGCCCGGTGCGCCCAACCAGCGCGGCTTCAACAACACGGCCACGCTGGTGCTGTCCGACGTGTACGCCATCGACACCCTGCCCAACGTGCTGGCCGCCGTGCCGGAGCAGACCAGCACGGCCACGCTGCGGCGCTCGGGCGCGGACCACAGCACGACCGTCACCGGCACCTCGGCCAAGTTCCCGCTCGCGCGGCAATGGCCGGTGGCGCAGGGCACCTTCTTCAGCGAGGAGGACGATCGGACCTACGCCAAGGTGGCGGTCCTGGGGCAGACCGTTGCCAATGCCCTGTTTCCCGACGGCACCGAGCCGGTCGGCCAGTACGTTCTGATCAACAACCTGATCCTGCAGGTGGTGGGCGTGATGGCCGAGCGCGGCGCCTCGCCCACTGGGAGCGACCAGGACGACGTGGTCTTCCTGCCCTATGCCACGAGCAGCCTGCGGCTGTCGGGCCAGCGCTTCCTGCGCAACGTGACGGTGGCGGTGGACGACGTGGCGCGCATCGACGCGACCCAGGCCGAGGTGGAACAGCTGCTGCTCGAGCGCCATGGCGTGGTGGACTACCAGATCCGCAACATGGCCTCGATCCTTGCGGCCAGCATGGAGACCCAGAACACCATGACCATGCTGCTGGGCTCGATCGCGGCGATCTCGCTGCTGGTCGGCGGCATCGGCGTGATGAACATCATGCTGGTCTCGGTGACCGAGCGCACCCGCGAGATCGGCATCCGCATGGCCACGGGCGCGCGCGAGCGCAACATCCTGCAGCAGTTCCTGATCGAAGCCGTGGTGGTTTCGGCGCTGGGCGGGGCCATCGGCGTGGGCGGCGGGCTCGTCGCCGCGGCCGTCATCGCAGCCTTCGAGACGCCGATCCGGTATTCGCTCTCGCCCGTGCTGCTGGCCTTCGGCTGCGCGTTCGCTACCGGACTGGTGTTCGGCTGGCTGCCGGCACGCAAGGCTGCGCGGCTAGACCCGGTCGTGGCCCTGTCTTCCGAATGAAGGTCCTGTCCATGCCCCTCCCGCCATGTCGACGCGCGGCCGGCGCCGTCCTGCTCGCGCTTGTCGCCGCCGGCTGCGCCGCGCCGCCGGTCGAAGCGCCGTGGGCCGAGCCCGCCATGCCGCCCCGGTTCGCCGAAGCGCCGGCCGGCCTGGATGCACTGCAGCCCGACTGGTGGAACAGCTTCGCTGCGCCCGAACTTGCGGCGCTGGTCGAGCAGGCCCTGGCCGGCAGCAGCGACCTCGCGATCGCGGCCGAGCGCGTGCGCCAGGCCGAACTGGCCGTGCGCATCGCTGGCACTTCGCTGTTCCCCTCGCTGTCCGGCGGGGCCAGCACGGCCGAGCGCTACATCGATCCGTCCGGCACCGGCGGCGCCAGCGCGCGCTCGTCGGGCGTGTCGCTGTCGGCCAGCTACGAGGTCGACCTGTGGGGCCGGCTGGCCGCCACCGTGGACAGCGCACAGGCCAGCCTCGCCGGCAGCCGTTACGACCTGCAGACGGTGCGCCTGTCCGTCAGCAGCGCAGTCGCCAATGCCTACTTCCAGGTGCTGGCGCTGCGCGTGCGGCGCGCGATTGCGCAGGAGAACCTGGCCATCGCCGAACGCGTGTTCCGCATCGTGCAAGCGCGCTACGACAACGGCGCGGCCTCGGCGCTGGACCTGTCGCGCCAGCGCACCACGGTGCTGAGCCAGCGCGCCACCATCGAGCCGCTGCAGGTGCAGGAACGCCAGACCCTGGCGGCGCTGGCGCTGCTGCTCGGTCGCGCGCCGCAGGGCTTCTCGGTGGCGGGCATGGCGCTGGACGCACTGGCCGTGCCGGCCGTGGCGCCGGGCCTGCCCTCCGACCTGTTGCTGCGCCGCCCGGACCTCGCCAGCGCCGAAGCCGCGCTGCAGCAGGCCGACGCCAACGTGGCCGTGGCCCG
The DNA here is from genome assembly GCF_014652235.1 of Pseudorhodoferax aquiterrae. Classification (GTDB taxonomy): domain Bacteria; phylum Pseudomonadota; class Gammaproteobacteria; order Burkholderiales; family Burkholderiaceae_C; genus Pseudorhodoferax; species Pseudorhodoferax aquiterrae. The sequence continues at coordinate 51,319 of NZ_BMYK01000019.1, read as the reverse complement.
CGCCGCCTTGCTGCCCAGCATCCAGCTGTCGGGCTCGACCGGGCTGGCCAGCAGCGCGCTGCTGTCGCTCGCGAACCCGAGCTTCAGCGTGGGGCTCACGGCCTCGGTGGCGCAGACGCTCTTCGACAGTGGCCGGCTGCGCAACCAGGTGCTGCAGAGCGAATCCCAGCGCCGCGTGCTGGTGGAAAGCTACCGCGCGTCCATCCACCGCGCGCTCAAGGAGGTGGAGGACAGCCTCTCGAACATCGCACGCAACCGCAGCCAGGAGCAATCGCAACGGGCGATCCGCGACGAGGCCCAGCGCGCGCTGGCCCTGGCCGAACTGCGCTACCGCGAAGGCGTGGAAGACCTGCTCAGCACGCTGGACGCGCAGCGCACGCTGTTCTTGGCGCAGGACAGCCTGGCCCAGCAGCGGTTGGCGCGGCTGACCGCGGCGGTGGATCTGTACAAGGCGCTCGGGGGAGGCTGGGTCCGACCCGCGTCGTGAAGCCGGCCGGTCCCGCCGCGCCACTGGATGTTTCACCAAGGCGCGTGCGCATCCGACGCGCCCGGCGGGCGCAGACCTGCGGCATTGCGATACTGGCGGGATGCCAGCTGCCCCGCCGCCCGTGCCTAGCGTCGCCGCCCTCCCCGCCGGGCTGGCCACGCTGGCCGACCATGAAGCCCACGCCCGCACCCGGCTGGATGACAACGCCTGGGCCTATTTCAGCGGCGGCGCGGGCGACGAGATCACGCTGCGCGCCAACCGCGCGGCCTGGGATGCGCTGCAGCTGCACCCCCGCGTGCTGCGGCCGCTGCAAGGCGGCAACACGCGTGTGCAACTGCTGGGCCGCGAACTGGCCCACCCCATCCTGGTGGCACCCGTCGCGTTCCAGCGCATGGCGCATGCGGATGGCGAACTGGCCACGGCCCACGCGGCCTGCGCGCTCGGCGCGGGGCTCGTGCTGAGCACCCAGGCCAGCACGCCGCTGGAGACCATTGCCACCGCCATCGCGCACGAGCCCGCGCGCGGCCCGCTGTGGTTCCAGCTCTACCTGCAACACGACCGCGGCTTCACGCGCGAACTGGTTCGCCGCGCCGAGCAGGCCGGCTACGAGGCCTTGGTGCTGACCGTGGACGCCCCCACCAGCGGGGCACGGGACCGCGAGCGCCGCGCCGGCTTCCAGGTGCCACCCCATGCCGCCGCCGTGCACCTGGCGGCATTGCCGCCGGCGCCGCCCGTTGCGCTGGCGCCGGGCCAGAGCGCCCTGTTCGACGCGCTGCTGCGCCACGCCCCGACCTGGGACGACGTGCAGTGGCTGCAGTCCATCAGCCGCCTGCCTGTGCTGCTCAAGGGCATCGCGCATGCCGAGGACGCGCGCCAGGCTGCGGCCTTGCAGGTGGCCGGGCTCATCGTTTCCAACCATGGTGGCCGGACCCTGGACACCATGCCCCCCACCGCGGCCTTGTTGCCGCCCATCGTCGACGCCGTCGGCACCGCCCTGCCCGTGCTCGTGGACGGCGGCATCCGCCGCGGCACCGATGTGCTCAAGGCCATGGCGTTGGGCGCGCGTGCCGTCCTGGTCGGACGACCAGTGGTCTGGGGCCTGGCCAACGCGGGTGCGGTCGGCGTGGCCCATGTGCTGCGCCTGTTGCGCGACGAACTGGAGATCGCGATGGCCTTGTGCGGCTGCGCCCGCCTGGCCGACTGCAGCCCGCGCATGCTCTGGCCCAGCAGCCCCTGAGACGCGCAAATCCCCACGCTGCAACCGTCTTCATGCCAACAAGTTGCACAAATGCGATGAATTCGTATTTATAATCGTGCTGACATTCACCAGCCAGCCAACCCGCCTTCATCGCCATGATCGTCTGTGTGTGCAACCGGATCTCCGACCGCGAAATCGTCCGCCACGTGCGGGCCGGTCTGAGCTTCGACGACATCCAGCTCGAACTGGGCGTGGCCACGCAATGTGGCCGCTGTGAAGGGTGCGCCCGTGAGGTCGTCGACCAGTGCAGCCGCATGCACCCGGTCGCGGCCTTGCACAGCGCCGTCGGGCCCGATGACCGCGGTCTCGACGCCCCGGTTCCCAAGCTCGCCAGCAGTATCACGGAAGGCGTTGCATGGAACTGTTCTCTCTCGGCGGCAGCCTGATCCTGGTGGTCGGTTCGGCCTGGTGGATCTTCCGCAGATAGGCCCGGGCCGCCACACTGCGCTCTGTGCGTTCTTAGGGTGGGCACCGTGTCGGCGCCCGCTTCGGCATTTGTCCTTTTCACTATGGCTTCCAGCACTTACCCCGAACGCAGTGGCCTGAGCCGCAACACGGTCATCGTCGGCAGCGTGATCGCCTTCCACGCCGCGGCCCTGTGGGCGCTGCAGAGCGGGCTGCTGGTCCGCGCCGTCGAGGTGATCGTGCCGGTCGAGATCATGTCGCAGTTCATCGAGCCACCCAAGCCGACGCCGCCTCCCCCACCGCCGCCGGCCCCACCGACGCCGCCCAAGGTGCAAAAGCCCGTGGTCAAGCCCAAGGCGCCGACACTGCCGCCACCGCCGCAGCCCCAGGCGATCCAGGATCCCACACCGGCGCCGGCCGCCCCGACCGGCGTGGTCGCCCCGCCGGCGCCGCTGCCGCCGATCGAGCAGCCCGTCGCGCCGGCGCCCGAACCGCCGCCGCCCGCACCGCCGGCACCGCCCAAGATCCAGCTGCCGTCCAGCGACGCCAGCTACCTGCAGAACCCCAGCCCCGTCTACCCGGCCATCAGCCGGCGCCTGGGCGAACAGGGCAAGGTGCTGGTGCGCGTGCTGATCGGCATCAATGGCCAGCCCGAGCGCGCCGAGATCAAGCGCTCCAGCGGCTTCGAGCGGCTGGACCGCTCGGCCATGGAGTACGTCATGAAATGCCGCTACGTGCCGGGCAAGGTCAACGGCGTGGTCCAGGCCATGTGGTACGAAGCGCCGGTCAACTACGTCCTCGAATAATCTCTTTCTTCTTTCTGGAGTAACGCATGGAATCCCATTTCGGCCTCGCCAACGTCTGGCAACAAGGCGACCTCGTGACCAAGGGCGTGGCCATCATGCTGCTCGCGATGTCGCTGGCCTCCTGGATCGTGATCCTCATCAAGACGCTGGACATCATCCGCTACAAGAAGATGGCCAACGCGTCCGACGGCTTCTGGCACAGCGAGGACTTCGCCACCGGCATGGCCAAGTTGGGCAAGGACCCCAGCAACCCCTTCCTGCGCCTGGCCGAAGAAGGCCGTGAAGCCACCGCCCACCACCGCAACACCAAGGCCCATCTGCACGACACGCTGGATGTGAGCGACTGGGTCACGCGCACGCTGCGCAACAGCATCGACGCCACCACGGCCCGCATGCAGTCGGGCCTGGCGGTTCTGGCTTCGGTCGGCTCCACCGCGCCGTTCGTGGGCCTGTTCGGCACGGTCTGGGGCATCTACCATGCGCTGCTGGCCATCGGCCTGTCGGGCCAGTCCACGATCGACAAGGTGGCCGGCCCCATCGGCGAAGCGCTGATCATGACGGCACTGGGCCTGGCCGTCGCCATTCCGGCCGTGCTGGGCTACAACGCGCTGGTGCGCGGCAACAAGTCGGTGCTGAACAAGCTCAACAGCTTTGCGCACGACCTGCACGCCTACTTCGTGACCGGTGCGCGCGTGGCCACGGGCGGTTCCGCCAACGTCGTGGCCATGAAGAAGGGAGCATGAGATGGCCTTCGGCACCCAGGACGACGCCGACGAGGTGATGAACGAGATCAACATGACGCCGCTGGTCGACGTCATGCTGGTGCTGCTCATCATCTTCATCATCACCATCCCGGTGATGAAGCACGCGGTGAACATCGACCTGCCCCGCGCCAGCAGCGAGCAGGAGGATGCCAAGCCGGAGACCATCCGCCTGTCCGTGGCCGCCGATGGCGGCTACTACTGGAACGAGACGCGCATCACCGACGAGGAACTGCTGCCGCGCCTGCAAGCCGAAGGCGCCAAGGAGCCGCAGCCCGAACTGCACATCCGCGGCGACCGCGAGGTGCGCTACGAGCGCGTGGCCCAGGCCATGTCGTTCGCGCGCCAGGCCAATGTGCGCAAGATCGGTTTCATCACCGAGCCCAAGCCCTGAGGACACCACCCTGCGGGGGCGAGGGGCGAAAAAAACTTCGCCCCTTTTCTTGACTCTCAACTGCGAATCGTTATCATTAACTCCATCGCAAGTTGACGAAGGGACCGACACCATGCACGCAGCCACCCATCCTCTGATGTCCGGCAACGCCGCCTCGCTCCAACGCTTCGCCGCTGCCGGCATGGCGCAGCTCAGCGCAGCAGACGCGCTCGCGGTCGACAGCCACGAGTTGCTGCGCGGTCACAAGGCCGTGGAGATCAAGCACAACGGCGCGATCTACCGCCTGCAGACCACCAAACTCGGCAAGCTGATCCTGACCAAATGAGTTTCATCGTGGGGCGACTCCCGGACTGATCCTCAGTCTCCAAGGGTCGTTTTTGCCAGCCAGCGGGCGTTGCCCCGCCAGCCACGCATTTTTTCCGCGCCCAGAACGACAAAGCCGGCCCGATGGGCCGGCTTTTGTTTCAGGGGACGACGCGATTACAGGCCAATGGCAGCGATGCCGGCGCGGGCGATCTGCGCATCTTCGGTCGACTTCACACCGCTCACGCCCACGGCGCCGATGCAGTTGCCGTCCTTCATGATCGGCACGCCACCTTCCAGCAGGCCCTTGAGGTCGGGTGCACTCAGGAAGGCCGTGCGGCCGCCGTTGACGATGTCTTCGTAGACCTTGCTCTCACGGCGGCCCAGCGCGGCCGTGTTGGCCTTCGCGGGGGCGATGTGGGCCGACACGGCGGGCGCGCCGTCCAGGCGCTGCAGCCACAGCAGGTGGCCGCCGTCGTCGACGATGGCGATGGTCACGGCCCAGTTGTTCTTGAGCGCCTCGGCTTCGGCGGCGGCGGCGATCGCCTTCAGGTCGGACAGTTCGAGAAAGGACTTGGTCTTCATGGTGCTCTTTGCAAAGGAAAGACGGTGAGCATAAACAAAACCGACCTCCTGCCGGCCCGGAGCCGCCGGACAATTCCCTGCGGCGCAATAAGGGCGGACCCTTTAGTGGTATTGCAGGGCCCCTCTTGAATCCTCCTAGAATTTCCGCAACTGCCGATCCAGGCAATGAGGAGTCCACCAATGACCAACCAAGTCCGCACCTACGACGCCGGTTACGGCGGTTTTGAAATTTCCCAGGAGCAGCGCAACAAGGTGCTGCGCAACACCTACTGGCTGCTGGCGCTGAGCCTGCTGCCCACGGTGCTGGGCGCCTGGGTGGGCGTGTCCACCGGCATCACGGCCGCGCTGACCGGCGGGCTGGGCCTGATCGTGTTCCTGGGCGGTGCCTTCGGCTTCATGTTCGCGATCGAGAAGACCAAGAACTCGGCCGCCGGCGTGCCCGTGCTGCTGGGCTTCACCTTCTTCATGGGCCTGATGCTTTCGCGCCTGATCGCCGCGGTGCTGGGCTTCTCCAACGGCGCGGAGCTGGTCATGACGGCCTTCGGCGGCACGGCTGGCGTGTTCCTGGCCATGGCCAGCCTGGCCACGGTCATCAAGCGCGACCTGTCGTCCATGGGCAAGTGGCTGTTCGTCGGTGCGATCGTGCTGCTGGTGGGCGGCATCGTGAACGTGTTCGTGGGTTCCACGGCCGGCATGATGGCCCTGTCGGTCGCCGCCATCGGCATCTTCAGCGCGTTCATGCTGTACGACCTGAAGCGCATCATGGACGGCGGCGAGACCAACTACATCAGCGCCACGCTGGCCCTGTACCTGGACCTGTTCAACGTGTTCCAGAGCTTGCTGGCCCTGCTGGGCATCATGGGCGGCGAGCGCGACTGACCCGCTCCTGCACTGGAACAAAGGCCCTTCGGGGCCTTTTCCATTTGTGCGAAATGAGTACTCAACGTCTCGCGCATCCGTGCCGATAATGAACGCATCCCCTGCACGAGGCCGCCCATGTCTGCACGTCTTCTCGCCATCCTGAGCGTCGCCTCGCTGCTGGCGGGCTGTGAAATCCCGGGCATCTACCCCGACCCCAAGGTGCTCGCACGCGAAGCCGACGCCAAGGCCACGGGCGGCGGTTGCCGCCATGCCCTGCGCGCCCTGGAAGACTGCTATGCGCTCAATCCCAAGGCACCGCGTGCGGCCATCTTCGCCGGCTGGCGTGAAATGGACCAATACATGCGCGAGAACAAGATCGAGGGCGTGCAAGCCGTGATCCCCTCGCCCAAGGCTGAAACCACCGAGGAATCGGTGGCCAGCAGCCCACCCGAGGGCAAGACCGAACGCCGCGGCGCGCGCGGCTCCTGACCCGCGCCGCTCAGCGCGGCACCAGCTCGAACTGCGCGATGCTTTCCACGTGCGCGGTGTGCGGGAACATGTTCACCGCGCCGGCCGCCACGCAGCGGTAGCCCGCCTCGTGGACCAGGATGCCCGCGTCACGCGCCAAGGTGGCGGGGTTGCAGCTCACATAGACGATGCGCCGGGGCGGCTGCCAGTCGGCGCGCTCTGGCCCCTGGCGCAGCTGGGCCAGCGCCTGGACCAGCGCATGCGCGCCTTCGCGCGGCGGATCCACGAGCCACTTGTGCGCCGTGCCGTCGGCCACCAGTTGCTCGGGCGTCATCTCGAACAGGTTGCGCGCGGCAAAGCGCGTCGGCGCCAGCGCGCCGTGGCTGCCGCGCGTTGCCGCGTTGCGCTGGTAGTTGTCGCGGGAACGGGCCACCAGGGCCTCGCTGCCCTCGATGCCGAGCACCTCGCGCGCCTGCGTCGCCAGCGGCAGGCTGAAGTTGCCCAGGCCGCAGAACCAGTCGATCACGCGCTCGTCGCGCTGCACATCCAGCAGGCCCAGCGCGCGGTGCACGAGCACGCGGTTGATGTGGGCATTGACCTGCGTGAAGTCGGTCGGCCGGTAGGGCATCTCGATGCCGTACTCGGGCAGGCGGTAGCTCAGCTGCGGCCCGCCTTCGTCCAGCAAGTGCACGGTGTCCGGCCCCTTGGGCTGCAGCCACCACTGCACGCCGTGGGTGATGGCAAAAGCACGCAACTGCGCGATGTCGCCCGCGCTGAGCGGCTCCATGTGGCGCAGCACCAGCGCCGTCACGTCAGCGCCCACGGCGAGCTCGATCTGCGGCAGCGTCTCGCGCGCGTCCATGGCGCCGATCAAGGCGCGCAAGGGCAGCAGCAGCGCGCTGACATGGGGCGGCAGCACGCGGCACTCGCGCATGTCGGCCACATAGCGGCTCTTGCGTTCGTGGAAGCCGACCAGCACCTCGCCCTTCTTGCGCACGTAGCGCACCGACAAGCGGCCGCGGTCACGGTAGCCCCATGCCGGACCTTCGATGGGGCGCAGCACGCGCTCGGGCCGCAGCCGCCCCAGGTGCCAGAGGTTGTCTTCCAGCACGCGCTGCTTGACGGCCACCTGGGCGGCCACGTGCAGGTGCTGCATCTTGCAGCCGCCGCAGGCGCCCGCGTGCAGGCCGAAATGCGGGCAGGCCGGCTGCACGCGCTGCGCGGATTCGCGCAGCACCGCCGTCAGGCTCGCATGCTCGAAATGGCTCTTCTTGCGGTGCACGTTGGCCAGCACGCGCTCGGTCGGCAAGGCCCCTTCGATGAACACGACCTTGCCGTCCGGGCGCCGCGCCACGCCCTGCGCTTCGAGGTCGACCGCATGCACCTCCAGCCAGGGGGGCGGTGGGCTGGCATCGTGCGCGGTGTCGTGGGGGGCAGCCAAATCTTGGGGGGAAACGTCGGACATGGCCCGATTGTCTCAGGCCACCCCATGCGGCCCGGGCGCAGCTACAGCAGCGCGTCGCGGTCGACGCCGTTGCGCCCCAGGTGCTGCTTCAGCTTGCGCAGCGCCTCGTTCTGGATCTGCCGCACGCGCTCGCGCGTGAGGCTCAGTCGCTCGCTCAGCGTGTCCAGGGTTTCCGGCTCGCGGTCGTGCAGGCCGAAGCGGCCATCCAGCACCTCGCGCTCGCGCGCGGACAGCGCACCGATCCAGGTCTCCAGCAGTTCCTCGACCTCGCGCGAGTGCGTGATGCTGGACGGGTCGGGCGCCTGGTCGTCGGTCAGGGTGTCGGCCAGGGTGCCGCTGTCGTCGGAGCGGTCCAGCGAAGCGTCGAGCGAGCGCGGCGTCTCGGCCAGCGCCAGCAGGTCGGCGACCTCCTGCACGTCGCGGCCCAGCAGCGAGGCCACGTCGTCCACGCGCACACCGTCGGGGCGCAGCGCCTGGAAGGCCGAATCGTTCTCCAGCGTGCGCCGGGCCCGCAGCACCTGTTGCAGTTCGCGCACCACGTGCACGGGCAGGCGGATCACACGGCCCTGGTTCATCACGGCGCGCTCGACCGATTGGCGGATCCACCAGGTCGCATAGGTCGAGAAGCGAAAGCCGCGCTCGGGCTCGAACTTGTCGATGGCGTGCATGAGGCCGAGGTTGCCCTCCTCGATCAAGTCGCTCATGGGCACGCCACGGCCCAGGTAGTTCTTGGCGATGCTGACGACGAGCCGCAGGTTGTGCTCGATCATGGCCTGGCGGGCTTCGAAGTCACCGGCCCGCGCGCGCGTGGCCGTGTCGAACTCCTGCTGCGGCGTGAACAAGGCAGTGCGCCGCACGTCGCGCAGGTACATGGTCAGGATGTCGCTGGACTCACCGTCGAGCGGCACATCGTCCAGCAGGGCCGCCCGTTCGCCGGACGGCGGCGCCTCTGCAGCGGAAGAAGGCGCCTGCAACGCATCTGGCTCGGGGGCTGGGCTGGATGCGTTGTGCTTCTTCATGTCACGGCGCCGGGCGCGGCGGCAGGTACTTGAGCGGATCGACCGGCCGCCCCTGGCGCCGGATCTCGAAGTGCAGCTTGACGCGGTCGGCGTCGCTGTTGCCCATCTCGGCCACCTTCTGGCCCTTGCGCACGGTCTGGTCTTCCTTGACCAGCAGCGACTGGTTGTGGGCGTAGGCCGTGAGGTAGGTGTTGTTGTGCTTGAGGATGATCAGGTTGCCGTAGCCGCGCAGGCCGGCACCGGCATAGACCACCTTGCCGTCGGCCGCGGCCAGCACGGCATCGCCGGCCTTGCCGGCCAGGTCCACGCCCTTGTTCTTGGCCTCGTCGAAGCTGCCGATCAGGCTGCCCGATGCCGGCCAGATGAAGGCCATGTCTTCGCTGCCGCCCGCGGCCGCCACGGCCGGCGGTGCGGCTGGCGCAGGCGCAGGAGCAGGCTCGGCGACCGGTGCCGCAGCCGCGCTCGCGGCAGGCCGCGGGGCGCTGGCCGAAGCGGCCGGCCCCAGCGGCGTCGCCTGGGCGCTGCTGGTCGGTGCCACGGGCCGCGTGACCACGCCACTCTCCGCCACATGGGCGCCCGGCGGCACCACGCGAAAGACCTGTCCGACCTCGATCAGGTTGGGGTTCTCGATGTTGTTCCAGCGCACGATGTCGCGCCAGTTCTGCCCCGTGTCCAGGCCGATGCGGATCAGCGTGTCACCGGGTTTGACCGTGTAGTAACCCGGCTTGCCCGCGTTCGGGTCCACCGGTTTGGCCGGCGTCTCTGCCGGCGCCGTAGCGATCTGTTCGCCTGCGCTGGTGCCACGGTTTTCCACCGGTGCACCGCGCACAGGCACATTGCGGCTCGCGCACGCACCCAGGGCCAACGCCACCATCAGCGCCACCACCCCGTGCCATCGCCGCCCTACGCCCAACACCATGTACGCACTCCGTTTAAGCAACGCCGGATTTTAAAGGCACGAAATGCACGGCTTCGAGCAGCTGCTGGCGCAGTCCCTGGGCCGTGCGGTCGATCACCACCAAGGCCTGCTGCCCGCCCTGCCCGGCCACCGGCGCCACCAGGCGGCCGCCGACGGCCAGCTGGTCCAGCCAGGCCTGCGGCACGGCCTCGCCACCGGCCGCGGCGATGATGGCCGCATAAGGCGCGCCCTTGGCGTAGCCGGCCATGCCGTCGCCGAACAGCAGGTGCACGTTCGGCAGCCGGAACGGGCGCAGGTTCTCGCGCGCCTTCTCGTGCAGGCCGCGCAGGCGCTCGATGCTGTAGACCTCGCGGGCCAGCAAGGACAGCACGGCCGCCTGGTAACCACAGCCCGTGCCGATCTCGAGCACGCGCGCGGGCTTGCCCTCGCGTGCAAGCTCGGCGCCCAGCAACAGCTCGCACATGCGGGCCACCACGTTGGGCTTGGAGATGGTCTGGTTCAGGCCGATCGGCAGACTGGTGTCTTCGTAGGCCTGGGCCACGAGCGCACTGTCGATGAAGCGGTCCCGCTCGACCGTGCCCATGGCGGCCAGGACGGCGGCGGACTGCACGCCGCCCGCTGCCAGGCGGCGCACCATGCGCTGGCGCATGGCGCTGAAGTCGGCCCGGGCCGACACGGGCGCCGCCACGGGCGGCAGCGCGGCACGCGGCCGCGCGGGCGCCGCCACGGGTGCCGGGCCGTTGTTCAAACGTGCGGGAAAGCTTGGACGCGTGCCCATCACGCCGCGGTACGCGACCCGCCCGATACACCCGCGAGCAGGTCTGTCCAATGGGCCAGCCGCGGATGGTCGGTGAGGTCCACCTGCAAGGGCGTGATCGACACATGGCCCTGGGCGGTGGCGTGGAAATCCGTGCCGTCGGCGCCGTCCTTGGCCGCGCCGGCGCCGCCGATCCAGTACATGGTTTCGCCGCGCGGGCTGTCCATGGTGATCACGCGCTCGGCCGCATGGCGCCGGCCGAGGCGGCAGACCTTGGCCGGCTTGAGCTGATCCAGCGGCCGGTTCGGAATGTTCACGTTGAGCAGCCAGGGCGCGTCGCCCACGGCGTGCTGCTGCATCAGCTGCAGCACCAGCGCGCGCGCCGTGGCGCCGGCGGCGTCCAGGTGCTGCCAGCCCTTCTCGGTCTGCGAGAAGGCCACGGCGGGGATGCCGAACAGGTAGGCTTCCATGGCCGCGCCCACGGTGCCCGAATAAATGGTGTCGTCGCCCATGTTGGCGCCGTTGTTGATGCCCGAGACCACCAGGTCGGGCCGGTAGCCGAGCAGCCCGGTCAGCGCGATGTGCATGCAGTCGGCCGGTGTGCCGTTGACGTAGCGGAATCCGTTGGCGCCCTGGTGCACATAGAGCGGCGCGTTCAGCGTCAAGGCGTTGGACTTGGCGCTGTTGTTCTGTTCGGGGGCGATGACCTCGACCTCGGCAACGTCCTTGAGCGCCTCGTACAGCGCGGCGACGCCGGGTGCCTGGTAACCATCGTCGTTGCAGATCAGGATCTTCATGGGCATGGCTCGAAGTGCCGGCATTGTAGGGGCGCCCTACGCAGTGCCATGGGCGTCGCGGGCGGGACAAAGCGCCGCCCGGCGCGGCCGGGGCGCCGCCTATCATGCGCCCCATCCCTCAAGGCTGAACCCAAGGAGACACGAGATGCAGGCATGGTTGTGCGAGAACCCGGTGGGCGTGGACGCATTGGTCTGGAAGGAACTGCCGACGCCGCAGCCCGGCCCCGGCCAGGTGCTGGTGCGCATCCACGCCGCCAGCCTCAATTTCCCCGATCTGCTGATCGTGCAGAACAAATACCAGATGAAGCCCGAGCTGCCCTTCGTACCGGGTTCGGAATTCGCGGGCGTGGTCGAGGCCGTGGGCGAAGGCGTGCGCAACCTCGCGGTGGGCCAGAACGTGGCCTGCCTGGCAGGCACCGGCGGCTTCGGCACCCATGCGCTGGCCCAGGCAGCCACCTGCATGCCGCTGCCGGCCGGCTTCCCGCACGTGGATGCGGCGGCCTTCATCATGATCTACGCCACCTCGCACCATGCGCTGGTCGACCGCGCGCAGCTCAAGGCTGGCGAGACCGTGCTGGTGCTGGGCGCGGCCGGCGGCGTGGGCACTTCGGCGATCCAGATCGCCAAGGCCATGGGCGCGCGCGTGATCGCCGCCGCATCGAGCGAGGAGAAGTGCGCGCTGTGCCGCTCCCTGGGTGCGGATGCGACCATCAACTACAGCGAGCACACCGCCTCGGGCAGCCTGCGCGACGAAATCAAGAAGCTCACCGACGGCAAGGGCCCCGACGTGGTCTACGACCCCGTGGGCGGCGAATTCGCCGAACCGGTCTTCCGTTCGATCGCCTGGCGCGGCCGCTACCTGGTGGTCGGCTTCGCCTCGGGTCCCATCCCCTCGCTGCCGCTGAACCTGGCGCTGCTCAAGGGCGCGTCCATCGTTGGCGTGTTCTGGGGCGGCTTCTCGCGCGCCGAGCCCAAGGCCAGCGCAGCGGCCCTGGCCGAACTGGCCCGGTGGTACGCCGAGGGCAAGATCAAGCCCGTCATCGACAGCACCATGCCCATGTCCGAGCTCAAGGCGGCCTACGCCCACATGGGCTCGCGCGGCGTCAAGGGCAAGCTGGTGCTCGTGAACCCCGGCGCCTGAGGCCGCTTCAGGGCGTGCCGAGCCGCGCGCCGAAGTCTTCCGGCCGCAGCGGCCGGTCGAACAGGTAGCCCTGCGCGAAGGTGCACTGCAGGTGCTTCAGGCGCTGCGCGATGGCGTCGGTCTCCACGCCCTCGGCCAGCACCGACAGCCCCAGGCTCTGCGCCAGTGAGATGATGCCGCGCACGATGGCGGCATTGTCCGGATCGTCGATCAGGTCGCAGACGAAGGAGCGGTCGATCTTGATCTTGTCGAACTTGAAGCGGCGCAGGTAGGCCAAACTGGAGTAGCCGGTGCCGAAATCGTCCATCGAAAGCTTGGTGCCAAGTGCCTTGAGCCGGCGCAGCGTGGCCATGACCGCGTCGCCATCGTGCAGCAGCACGGTCTCGGTCAGTTCCAGTTCGAGGCGGTCGGGCGCGATGCCGGAGGTGACGAGCGCGTCCTCCACCTGCTGCAGCACCACACCGCGCTGGAACTGCCGCGCCGACAGGTTCACGGCCATCATGAGCTCGGTGTGGCCAGCATCGTGCCATGCGCGCAGTTGCAGCGCCGCCGTCTTGAGCACCCAGCCGCCCAGCGCCTCGATCAAGCCGCAGTCCTCGGCGATGGGGATGAACAGGCCGGGTGGCACGGCGCCGCGCTCTGGATCGTCCCAGCGGCACAGCGCCTCGGCACCGACGATGCGCCCGCTGGCCAGGTGCACCAGCGGCTGGTACTCCAGGCGCAGCGCCTGCTGCTCGATCGCGCGGCGCAGCGAGGTCTCGATCTGCAGCCGGTCGATGGCCGCCTCGTTCATGAGCGCGCTGGCGAACTGGTAGGCCGCACGGCCCTTGCGCTTGGCAGCGAACATGGCCGCGTCGGCGCGGCCGAACAGCGTGTCGAAGTCGGTGCCGTCGCTCGGAAACATGGCGATGCCGGCCGAGACGGAGACGTTCACCGGCAGATCGCCCAGCACCACCGGCTGACCCAGCAGGTCCATCAGCGCGCGCACGGCATGGGCGGCCTCGGCCGTGCTGTGCACGCCGGAGAGCAGCACCATGAACTCGTCGCCGCTCAGGCGGCCGACCATGGTGCGCTCGCGGGCCTGGCCCAGCAGGCGCGCACCGATCTCACGCAGCAGCTGGTCGCCCACGCTGTGGCCCAGCGAATCGTTGAGGTTCTTGAAATTGTCGACGTCGATGACGATCAGGGCCACGCGGTCGTTACCGAGCTCGGCATGCTTGAGCGCGAGACTGGCCTGCAAGGTCGCCTGGGCGCGGTTGGGCAGCCCCGTGATCACATCCTTGCTCGCGAGGTAGGCGATCTTCTCCTCTGCTGCCTTGCGCGAGCTCAGGTCGGAGAAGGCCGCGACGTAGTGCGTGATCTCATCGGTGGCGCGTTGGCGCAGCGCCGACAGGCTCAGCCACTGCGGATACACCTCGCCGTTGCGGCGCCGGTTCCAGATCTCGCCGCTCCAACGGCCCTGCTCGGCCAGCACGGCCCACATCTGCGCATAGAAGGCCTTGTCGTGCTGGCCGGAGGCCAGGAACTTCGGGTCGCGTCCCAGCACCTCCTCGACCTGGTAGCCGGTGATTTCGGCGAAGGCCGCGTTGACCATGATGATGCGGTTGTCCGCGTCGGTGATGATGATGCCGTCGGTGCTCTGCTCCAGCACGCGGCCGGCCAGTTCCAGCTTGGTCGCCGCGACGCGCTGGTCGGTCACGTCGCGCCGCACCACCAGCAGATGCAGGCGCTGGCCGCGCCGGCCGAAGGTTGGCACGCGGATCACGTCGTAGTAGCGCAGGTTGCCGTGGCCATCGTCGTTGGCCTCCTGCACGTGCGAGAGCCGGCCGGACTGCCAGGTCGCCTCTTCGGTCAGCGCGCTGTGGTCCAGGTCGATGGCGGCGGGGCGACTGGGCTCCACCACCTCCAGGCTGCTCGCGCTGCGGCCCTCCTGCTCGGCCAGGCCCAGCACGGCGCGCGCGGTCGGGTTGGCCAGCAACCAGCGGCCTTCGCCATCCTTGAGGTAGACCATGTCCGGCAGATGGCGGAACACCGAGGTCAGCAGCTTGTCGCGGTCGCGCAGCAGCCGATGCGACTCCGAATGGGCCGTGATGTCCAGGCCCAGGCACCAGCGCTGCCCGCCTTGCATCGCCAAACCCTCGACCGAGGACCAGGCGATGCGCCGCTTGCCGTTGTCCTTGCTGGTCAGCGTCCACTCGAGCCCGCGAAAATGCGGGCCCTGGGCCAGGATGTCGGCCGTCTTGCGCGCCAGGTACAGGGGCTCGGGATAGAGCAACTGCAAGGCGCCGGGGTTGCCCACGATCTCGGCAGCGCTGTAGCCCGAGCAGCGCTCGCACTCGCGGTTCCAGTACAGCACTGGCACCTCCGCGCCGAAGTCCATGCAGCAGACCATGACGGGCAGGTTGTCGAACACCGCCACGAGTTCGGCCGGCATGCCTTGCAGGCCCGGCGCCTCGGCGCCCTCGTCGAGGTAAAAGTGGTCCGCCTCCGACCCGCCTTCGACGGCATATTGGTCCGATGGATGCCCACTGCTGCTCAAGCTCGTTCTCCCATGTGGCACGCCCGCGGCCAGTGGACCGCAGGACCTTGACGCAACGACGCACACTAGCACATCTGCGCGGCACACCTGCCAAGTCTCGCGTCTACTGTTGCATCGAATGCGCAGCTGGGCGGCGCTGCGGTGCATGCGGCCAAAAAAAATGCCTGACCTTCGGAAGGTCAGGCATCTGGCCGCTGGGCCTGCCTCAAGCAAGCTTCACGGCAATTCGGTGGGGTGACTGATGGGGCTCGAACCCACGACAACCAGAATCACAATCTGGGACTCTACCAACTGAGCTACAGCCACCACGAAAGCTCAGTATTATAGCCCAGCTTTCAGCCTCACTGGGCTGGCGTGCCCGCAGGCGCCGAAACTTCCATGCGGACCTTGAAGCGCTCCTTGAGCAGGTTGTAGTAGGCCACGGTCTCGGCCGCGCCCCAGGCCTGGGCGTATTGCTGGCGCACCTGCTGCTCGGCCTCGGCCGGCAGCGCACGCGAGGGCGCGATCTTGTCGACGCGGACCACCGCATAGCCTTGCTCGCCCAGGTCGACACCGAGCAGCGTCGGCAAGGCGGCCGGATCGGCGCGCAGTGCGGCATCGATGAGCTTGGCCGGGAACTGGTGCGTGTCGTCACGCGCGATGGTCACGGCCGCCGGCAGCTTGGCCTTGTCGCCCTGTGTCTTCCACTCGGCCAGTTGCGCCTCGCCCTTCTGCTTGGCGAGCTCGGCCGCGCGCTGGGCGATCCAGCGCGCACGGACCTGGTCCTTCACCTCGGCCAGCGCCTGCGTGCGGGCCGGGCTGTGCTCGACCACGCGCGCGGAAACCAACTGGTTGGTGCCGATCTCGATGGCCTCGGTATTGCGCTTTTGCTGCGTGGCGTCGGTCGAGAACACGGCCTCGAGCAGACGGGCGTTGGCCAGCGCGCCGGTGGCGCCGGCGGCCGGCATGGGCGTGACGGTGGCGGTCTGGATCTGCAGCTTGAGCTTGTCGGCCACGGGCTTCAGGCTGTCGGACTGTTCGTAGACCGTGTTCGTGAAGGTCTCTGCCGTCTCGGCGAACTGGCGCTGCGCCTGCTGGGTGCGCAACTCGCCCTCCAGCTGGGTGCGCATCTCGGCGAAGCTCGGCACCTTGGGGGCGCGGATGTCGGTCAGCTGGATCACGTGGTAGCCGAAGTCCGACTCCACCACATCGCTGATGTCGCCCTTCTTGGCCAGGCCGAAGATGGCGTCCGCGATGGGCTTGTCGATCGCACTGCGGACCAGGTAGTCCAGATCGCCGCCGCTGGCCGCGGAGCCCTTGTCGTCGGAGCTCTTGCGGGCCACGTCGGCGAAGCTGCCAGGGTTCTTGCGCACTTCGGCCAACAGCTCCTCGGCCCGGGCCTTGGCCTTGGCGCGCTCATCCGCCGAAGCGCTCTTGGGCGCGTTGACCAGGATGTGGCTGGCGCGGCGTTCTTCCTTGCCGGCCAGCTGGGCGTTGTTCTGGGAGTAGAAGCTCTTGAGGTCGTCCTCGTTCACCGCGATGTTCTTCTTCACGGCATCCAGGTCGAGCACCACGTACTCGATCTTGGCCTGCTCCGGTGCGCGGAACTGTTCCACATGCCCCTTGTACCAGGCCTCCAGTTCGGCCTCGGTCGGTTGCAGCCCGGCGCTGAAGTCGCCGGCCGGGAACTGCGCGACCTGCACCTCACGCCGCTGCAGGAAGGCACCGAAAGTGGCATCGGCCGCAGCAGCCACGCCGAAGCCCGACTCGCCCACGCCGGCCATGACCTGGCGCGTGGAGATCTGGCGACGCGCATTGGCCTCGAACATCTCGGGCGTCATGCCCTGCGCGCCCACGAGCAGGCGGTAGCGTTCCACGTCCAGGCTGCCGTCGGGCTTGCGCAGGCTGGCGATGGCCGGGTCTTCCTGCAAGGCGCGTGCAAGGCGGGCGTCGGTGGTCACGAGGTGGGCTTCGTCGGCCGCGACGGCCAGCACGCGGTCGCGCACCAGGCGCTCCAGCGTGGCGTACTTGGCTTCGGGCGAATCCAGCAGGCTCGGGTCCAGGCTGGGCGTCTGTGCCAGCATGCGCTGCACCTCGTTGCGGTGCGCGAAGTCCCACTCGGCCTGCTTGATCTCCGAGCCGGCCACGCGCGCCACGACCTGGCCGCCTTCGTTCATCCGCGTATAGCCTTCCAGCCCGAAGAACACGAACGACGGGATGATCAGGAGGAACAGCAGCCCCATCATGATCTTGGTGTGCTGGCGGACGAAATCGAACATGAAAATGGTCTCGCAGAAATACGAAAGGCGAACGGATCGTTCGCCTTGGCCGGAGTGGGTGGTGGGTGCTGACGGTCTCGAACCGCCGACCTACGCCTTGTAAGGGCGCCGCTCTACCAACTGAGCTAAGCACCCCACTGCAATCGGATCAGTTCAAGGCGTCCTTCAACGCCTTGCCCGGACGGAACTTGGGCACCTTGGCAGCCTTGATTTTAATCGCCGCGCCGGTGCGGGGATTACGGCCCGTGCGGGCTGCGCGCTTGCCGACAGCGAAGGTACCGAAGCCCACCAGCGACACCGTGCCACCCTTTTTCAGGGTTTTCTTGACCGCCTCGATGGTCGACTCCAGGGCGCGCGTGGCGGCAGCCTTGGAGATGTCGGCGTTGTTGGCGATGTGTTCGATGAGTTCAGTCTTGTTCACGAAGTGCCCCTCACTTGGGTTGTGTGGTCGGATGCGACACGAAATGTTTCCACGGCCCGCACGAGAAGCGGCGCGCATCTGGCAAGGGGAGTGGACACGAATTGTTGCGGCGTCAAGGCCCGCCGCCACCGTCTCTCAACGGCATGCAGGGCATGGTCTCTCAGGCGGCGCGGACGCGGATTCTAGACGCATTTATGGGGCTGCCAAGGCGGCTTGCGCAGGGCGCATCCGCCGCTGCGCCGCCCGACTCAGAGCGCCTGCGCGATGGCCTTGCCCAAGTCCGAGGTCGAGGCCTTGCCGCCGATGTCCGGCGTGCGCGGCGCGCCGCTGCCGGGCTCCAGCGCGGTCTCGATGGCCTGGAGCACGGCGTCGTGCGCATCCTTGTGGCCGAGGAATTCCAACATCATCGCGCCGCACCAGATCTGGCCGATCGGGTTGGCGATGGCCTTGCCCGCGATGTCGGGCGCCGAACCGTGCACCGGCTCGAACAGCGAGGGCGTCGTGCGGTCCGGATTGAGGTTGGCACTGGGCGCGATGCCGATGGTGCCGGTGCAGGCCGGGCCCAGGTCGGACAGGATGTCGCCGAAGAGATTGGAGGCCACCACCACGTCGAAGAAGTCGGGCCGCTGCACGAAGTGCGCGGTCAGGATGTCGATGTGGAACTTGTCGAGCTTGACCTCGGGATAGGCCTTGGCCATGGCCGCCACGCGCTCGTCCCAGTACGGCATGGTGATGGCGATGCCATTGGACTTGGTGGCGCTGGTCAGGTGCTTCTTGGGCCGCGACTGCGCGAGCTCGAACGCGAACTTCAGCACGCGGTCCACGCCGTGGCGCGACATCACGGTCTCCTGCATCACGATCTCGCGCGGCGTGCCCTCGTACATGCGACCGCCGATCGAGGAGTACTCGCCCTCGGTGTTCTCGCGCACGATGTACATGTCGATCTCGCCGGGTGCGCGGGCGCTGCCGTCGCGCCGCACCACGGGCGCCACGATGCCGGGCATCAGACGCGCGGGCCGCAGGTTGATGTACTGGTCGAACTCGCGCCGGAACAGCAGCAGCGAGCCCCACAGCGATACATGGTCGGCGATCTTCTCGGGCCAGCCGACCGCGCCGAAGTAGATCGCGTCGTGGCCGCCGATCTGCTCCTTCCAATCGTCGGGCAGCATCTTGCCGTGCTTCTCGCAGTAGTCCCAGCTCGAAAAATCGAAGTGGTCGAAGTGCAGGTCGATGTTGAAGCGGCTGGCGGCCGCCTCCATCACGCGCAGGCCCTCGGGCATGACTTCCTTGCCGATGCCGTCGCCGGCGATCACGGCGATGCGTTTCTTGCTCATGGTGTGCTCCTCTTGGTGGTGGCCGGCGGGCGCACGACCAGCGCCACGCCGAAGGCCGTCAACGCGGTGCCGGCCAGGGTGAAAACGGTGATGGGTTCGGCGAACAGCCCCCACGCCATCAGCGCGGTGGTCGGCGGCACCAGGTACAGCAGGCTGGTCACGGCGGTGGCTGCACCGCGCTGGATCATGAGGTACAGCAGCGAGCTGCCGCCCAGCGTGAGCACGAGCACCGACCAGGCCATCGCGCCGACGAAGTCGGCGTTCCAGCGCACCGCCTCGCTCTCCAACGCCAGCGCCAGCGCCAGCGGCAGCGTGGCCAGCAGCGCCGCGAGGTTCTGCACGCAGTTGGCCGTGGGCACGGCGCAGGGCTCGAGGTAGCGCTTCTGGTAGAGCGTGCCGACCGTGATGCTGGCCAGCGCGAACAGGGCCAGCGCCAGGTTGTGGCTGCCGACCTCGCCATGGCCGAGCTTTTGCCAGACCACCAGCGCCAGGCCGCCAAAGCCCAGCGCCAGCCCGGCCCATTGGCGCGGTGCCACCTGGCCACCGCGCGAGGCGACCCAGACGGCCGTCAGCACGGGCTGCAGGCCGACGAGCAAGGCCACCAGCCCGGCGCCCATGCCCAGCTTCACGGCGGCCCAGACGCCGCCCAGGTAGCCCGCGTGCATGAGCACGCCGGTCACCGCGAGGTGCGCCCACTGGGCACGCCCGACCGGCCAGGCGGCCCGCGCCAGCCGCGCCCAGACGCCGAAGCACAGCACGGCCAGCCCGAAGCGGATGGCCAGGAACTTGAACGGCGGCGCCTGGGGCATGCCGTAGCGCGCGACGATGAAGCCGGTGCTCCAGATCAGCACGAAGACCACCGGCATGGAGCGCAGCCAACCGGCAGGAAGGCTCATCGTGCGCGTGCCCGGATCTCGGGGATGGCCTTTTGCAGGTAATAGACCATGGACCAGACCGTCAGCACGGCGGCGATCCAGATCAGCACGATGCCCCACAGCGCGGTGTCGATGAAGCCGAGCAAGCGGCCGTCGTAGAGCAGGAAGGGAATGGCCACCATCTGCACCGTGGTCTTGAGCTTGCCGATCATGTGCACGGCCACGCTGCGCGAGGCGCCGATCTGTGCCATCCATTCGCGCAGCGCCGAGATCGCGATCTCGCGGCCGATGATGATCAGCGCGACGAACACGTCGGCGCGGTTCAGGTGCACCAGCACCAGCAGGCTCGCGCAGACCAGGAACTTGTCGGCCACGGGATCGAGGAAGGCGCCGAAGGCCGAGGTCTGGTTGAGCTTGCGCGCGAGGTAGCCATCGAGCCAGTCGGTGGCTGCGAACAGCACGAACAGCACGGTGGCAACCAAGTTGCAGGTGGCCGCCGGCAGCGGCAGGTAGAACACCCCCACGATGAGCGGGATCGCGATGATGCGCGTCCACGTCATGATGGTGGGAATCGTCCAGAACATGGCGGGCATTGTGGCATGCGACCGTGCGCCCTCCGGGCGCCGGTCGGCGTTCTCAGTGCAAGGCTTTGTAGATGCGTTCGGCGAGTTCGCGCGAGACGCCTTCGACGGTGGCGATGTCGTCCACGCTGGCCGCCGCCACGCCGCGCACGCCGCCGAAGCGTTGCAGCAGACGGGCCCGGCGCTTGGGTCCGATGCCGGGGATCTCCTCGATGCGGCTGCCGCCCGTGCGCACCTTGGCGCGCGCCGCGCGCATGCCGGTGATCGCGAAGCGGTGGGCCTCGTCGCGGATCTGGGCCACCAGCATCAGCGCGGCCGAGTCGCGCGCCAGCTGGGCCTTGGGCCGGCCATCGGCGAACACGAGTTCCTCCAGCCCGACCTTGCGGCCCTCGCCCTTCTCCACGCCGACGATGAGGCCGATGGGAAGGCCCAGCGCCTGGAACACCTCGCGTGCCATGGACACCTGGCCACGGCCGCCGTCGACCAGCACGAGGTCGGGCATGCGGACCGTGGACGGCGCGGCGGCGGGCGCGGCGCCCTCGGCCTGCGGCTCGGCGGCCGCCGCTTCGGCCAGCGCCTGCGGCGAGAACTTGGCGTAGCGCCGCGTGAGCACCTGGCGCATGGCGGCATAGTCGTCGCCGCCCGTGATGCCCTCGATCTTGAAGCGCCGGTACTCCGAGCTCTGCATCTTGTGGTTCTGGAACACCACGCAGGAGGCCTGCGTGGCCTCGCCCGCGGTGTGCGAGATGTCGAAGCACTCGATGCGGAACTGCTCGAGCGCATCCGGCGCCAGGTCCAGCGCCTCGACCAGCGCACGCGTGCGCGCCTGCTGCGAGCCTTCCTCGGCCAGCAGGCGGGCCAGTTGCAGGGCGGCATTCTTCTCGGCCATCTCCAGCCACTGGCGGCGCTGCTCGCGCGGCTGGTGCTGGGCGGTCACGCGCTGGCCGCTGTCGGCCGAGAGCGCGGCGATCAGGTCCTTGGACACGGCCTCGCTCGTGATCAGCAGCGGCGGTACGGCCACGCCGGTGTAGTGCTGGGCGATGAAGGCCTCGAGCACCTGGACCTCGACCGGCGCAGCGGCCTCGGCGTCGCTCTCGGCCTCGGCCGCCTGCAGCGCCACGGCATCGTCCACATGGCTCGGGAAATAGGGCCGGTCGCCCAGGTGGCGGCCGCCGCGCACCATGGCCAGGTTCACGCAGGCACGCCCGCCCTGCACCTTGACGGCCAGGATGTCGGCGTCCTTGTCCGAGCCGGTGTCCACCGACTGCTGGTGCAGCACGCGCGACAGCGCGCCCATCTGGTTGCGCAGCTCGGCCGCCTTCTCGAACTCCAGCTTCTCGGCGTGGGCCATCATGCGCTGCTCCAGGCCTTGCAGCACCTGCTGGGTTTCGCCATCGAGGAAGCGCTCGGCGTTGCGCACGTCCTCGGCGTAGTCGCCCGGCGCGATCAAGTGCACGCAAGGGCCCGAGCAGCGCTTGATCTGGTAGAGCAGGCAGGGCCGCGTGCGGTTCATGAAGACCGTGTCCTCGCAGGTGCGCAGGCGAAACACCTTTTGCAGCAGCAGGATGGACTCCTTGACCGCCCACGCGTTCGGGAAGGGGCCGAAGTAGCGGTGCTTCTTGTCCACCGCGCCGCGGTAGTAGGCCACGCGCGGGAAGTCCGAAGGTGCGGTCTGGCGCGAGGTCGATAGCTCGGTCGGCCCGGCCGCCGTGATCTTGAGGTAGGGGTAGCTCTTGTCGTCCCGGAACAGGATGTTGTACTTGGGCGAGAGCGCCTTGATCAGGTTGTTCTCGAGCAGCAGCGCCTCGGCCTCGGAGCGCACCACCGTGGTCTCCATGCGCGCGATGCTGGCCACCATGTGGCCGATGCGCGTGCCGCCGTGGGTCTTCTGGAAGTAGCTGGAGACGCGCTTCTTGAGGTCGCGCGCCTTGCCGACGTAGAGCAGCTGGTCGGCAGCGTCGAAATAGCGGTACACGCCCGGCAGCGCGGGCAGCGCGGCGACCTGGGCGAGCAGTTCATCGGAATGCATCGAGGGCATGGCCGTATTGTGGCCGTGCCCTCGCCGCCGCTCGGCCCGTGGTGCTACTCGGCCTCGATGCGCGCGCTCTTGACCACCTCGGCCCAGCCGGCCAGGTCGGCCTTGACCTTGGCGCCCAGCTGCGCGGGGTCCTGGAAGTCGGCGGTGGCGCCCTGCTCTTCGGCCTTCTTGCGGAACTCGGCGCTCTGCACCACGGTGCGCGCATCGGCCACGAGCTTGTCGACCACGGCCTTGGGCGTGGCGGCCGGCGCGAACAGCGCGAACCAGGAGGTGGCGTCGACCTTGGGCAGGCCGGCCTCGGCCGTGGTCGGCACGTCGGGCAGGCTGGCCAGGCGCTGCTTGCCCGTGACCGCCAGCACGCGCAGCTTGCCGGCCTGGATGTGCGGCATGAAGGGCGGCGCGGTGCCGAAGGTCAGGTCGACCTGGCCACCCAGCAGGTCCTGCAGCGCCGGGCCCGTGCCCTTGTAGGGCACGTGGACCATCTTGATGCCGCCCTGCTGCTCGAGCATGGCGCCTGTCACGTGCTGCAGCGAACCGTTGCCCGACGAGGCGTAGTTGAGCTTGCCCGGGTTGGCCTTGGCGTAGGCGATGAGTTCGGCCAGCGTCTTCACGGGCAGGCCCTCGCGCACCACGATGATCTGCGGCGCCGAGATCACGTTGGCCACGGGCTGGAAATCCGCCTGCTCCCACTGGTGCACCTTGGTGAGATGCGGCGAGATCACGTGGTAGCCCGAGTACTGCATGAGCAGCGTGTAGCCGTCGGCCGGCGCCCGCTTGACGATGGCGGCCGCGATGGCGCCGTTGCCGCCGCCCTTGTTGTCCACGACCACGGACTGGCCCAGCACGGGCGTCAGGGCCTGGGCCAGCATGCGCGCCGACAGGTCGGTCGTGCCGCCCGTGGCCGTGGGCACGACCATGGTGATGGGCTTGGCCGGGTAGCCCTGGGCCAGGGCCGCGCCCGCCAGGGCGCTCAGCGCTGCCAGCGCCAGAAGGGATCGTCGAATGCGTTGCATGGGTTCATGTCTCCTGGTTTCCAAAAATCAATCCACCTGGGCGCCGGTCTCTTTGACCACGCGCGCCCACTTGGGCAGGTCGGACTGCACGAGCGCAGCGAGCTGCTGCGCCGAGCCCTTGAACGGCTCGCAGCCCACGCCGGCCAGCTTCTCGACCGTCTCCTTCTGTTCCAGCGCGTGGGCCACGGCCGCCTGCAGCCGCGCGACGATGGGTGCCGGTGTGCCGGCTGGCGCGAACATCGCGTACCAGGGTGCCTGGCCGAAGCCCTTGAGCGTCTCGCCGATGGTCGGCACGTCGGGCAGCGCGGCCACCCGCTTCTCGTTCACCACGCCCAGCACCTTGAGCTTGCCGCTCTTCACGAGTCCGATGACCGAGGGCAGGCTCTGCACCGACAGCGGCACCTGGCCGCCGGCCACGTCGGCGGCCGCCGCGGCCGAGCCCTTGTAGGGCACGTGCTGCAACTGGATGCCGGCGGCCTTTTGCAGCATCTCGCCGATCAGGTGGTTCAGCGTGCCGTTGCCGGCCGAGGCATAGCTGTACTTGCCGGGCGCGGCCTTGGCCAGCGCGATGAGCTCGGCCACGTTGTTGGCCGGAAAGGACGGGTTGGCCACCAACACATAGCCGGCCGTGGCGATGGGCGCCACGGGCGTGAAGTCCTTGACCGGATCGAAACCCGGGCTCTTGTAGAGCGCCGGGCCGATCACGTGCGCGCTGTCGGCCGTCACCAGCAGGGTGTAGCCGTCGGGCTTGGCGCGCGCGGTGTTGGCCGTGGCCAGCGTGCCGCCGGCACCGGGCTTGTTGTCCACCACCACGCTCTGGCCCAGCTGCTCGGACAGGCGCTGCGCCAGCACGCGCGCGATGGCGTCGTTGGCGCCGCCGGCCGCCTGGGGCACGATCAACGTGATGGGCTTGCTGGGATAGGGGTCCTGCGCGTGCGCGCCCAGGGCGCACAGCGCCAGTCCCGTCAGCAGCAGCCGGCGGCTCAGAAATGGAATGGGCATGTCTCGTCTCCTTCGTTGTCGAAAAACCATCAGGCGCGCGCCAGTGCGCGGGCGCGCGTCGCTTCGAAGTCCGCCGGCACCGGGTGCAGGTCCAGCCGGCGGCCGGCCTTGACGATCTGGCCCGGCAGCTCGTGGCCGATCAGCGCGGGCAGGCGGCGGGCCGCGGACATCAGCTGCGCCAGGTCCACGCCCGTGTCGTACCCCATGAGTTGCAGCGCGTGCACGATCTCCTCGCTGCAGACGTTGCCCGACGCGCCTGGCGCATAGGGGCAGCCGCCCAGGCCGCCCAGCGAGGTGTCGTAGCAATCCACGCCGGCCGCGATGCCGGCCAGCACATTGGCCAGACCCATGCCGCGCGTGTTGTGGAAGTGGAGCGTGAACAGCACCGCGGGCCAGCGCGCCCGTGCCGCCGCGGCGAGCGGCTGCACCTGCGAGGGGTAGGCCATGCCCGTGGTGTCGCACAGCGTGATGCCGGCCACGCCCAGGTCGACGAAGCGCTGCACCCAGCCGAACACGGCCTCGGGCGCCACATCGCCTTCCATCGGGCAGCCGAACACGCAGGACAGGGAGACGTTGACCGGCACGCCCGCCGCCTGCGCCGTGGCGACGACCTGGGCCAGCGCCGCGAAGGACTGCTCCTGCGTCATGCGCAGGTTGGCCAGGTTGTGCGTGGCGCTCGCGGACATCACCAGGTTGAGCTCGTCGGTGCGGGCCTCGATGGCGCGCTCGGCCCCACGCACATTAGGCACCAGCGCGGTGTAGACCACGCCGGGCACGCGCGTGATCTCGCGCATTACGATCTCCGCGTCGCGCAACGCAGGGATGGCGCTGGGCGAAACGAAGGAGGTGACCTCGATCTTGGCGAGTCCAGCCGCCGACAGCGCGTTGGCCAGCGCGATCTTCTCGTCGGTCGGCACGAAGGCCTGCTCCATCTGCAGGCCGTCGCGCATGCCGACCTCCTGGATGTGGATGCGCCGGCCGGCGCCCTGCCAGATGTCCTGGGTCATGCGATCACTCCTTTGGCGCGCAGCAGCGCGATCTGTTCGCCCGTCAGCCCGGCCTCGGCTAGCACCGCGTCGGTGTCGTCGCCCAGGCGCGGTGCGCTGGTGCGAATGCGCCCCGGCGTGGCCGAGAGCTTGGGCACGATGCCCGGCACGGTCAGCGTGTCGCCGTCGCGCGTGGTCTGCTCCAGCAGCATGTCGCGTGCGCGGTAGTGGGGGTCTTCGGCGATGTCGCGCGCGGTGTAGACCTTGCCGGCCGGCACACGTGCCGCGCCCAGCGCATCCAGCACCTGCTGCACGGTGCGCGCCGCGGTCCAGGCGCCGATGGCCGCATCGATCTCGGCCACGCGCGCCACGCGGCCCGCGTTGTCGGCCAGGTCGGGCGCCGTGGCCAGGTCGTCGCGGCCGATGGCGGCCATCAGGCGCTTGAAGATGCTGTCGCCATTGCCGGCCACCAGCACCCAGCCGTCGGTGCAGGGGTAGGCGTTGCTGGGTGCGATGCCGGGCAAGGCGCTGCCCGCCGCCTCGCGCACGGCGCCGAAGGCGCTGTACTCGGGGATCAGGCTCTCCATGCAATTGAACACCGCCTCGTGCAGCGCCACGTCGATGACCTGGCCCTGCCCGCCGTGGACCTTGCGGTGGTAGAGCGCCGTCAGCACGCCGATGGCGCCGTGCAGCGCGGCCAGCGTGTCGCCGATCGAGATGCCGCAGCGCACCGGCACGCGGCCGGGCTCGCCGGTCAGGTGGCGCAGCCCGCCCATGGCCTCGCCGACCACGCCGAAGCCGGGCATGTCGCGGTAGGGCCCGGTCTGGCCGTAGCCCGAAATGCGCAGCATGACCAGGCCCGGGTTCAGGCGATGCAGTTCCTCGGGCGACATGCCCCAGCCCTCCAGCGTGCCGGGGCGGAAGTTCTCGATCAGCACGTCGGCCTCGGCGATGAGCTTGCGTGCGATGGCCTGGCCCTCGGCCTGGCGCAGGTCCAGCGCGAGCGAACGCTTGTTGCGCGACTGCACCTGCCACCAGACCGAGGTGCCGCTCTTGAGCATGCGCCAGTTGCGCAGCGGGTCGCCGCCGCCGGGGGCCTCGATCTTGACCACGTCGGCGCCGAACTCTGCGAGCGTCTTGCCGCAGAACGGGCCGGCGATCAGCTGACCCATCTCGACCACCCGCACACCGGCCAGCGCCAGCGGCTTGTCGCTTTCCATCGTCTCGTCTCCTGCGTTGCGAACGGCGCGCATCATGCGCCAGGCCGGCGCCGGCGCAAAACCCCGATGCGCGAAGCCGCCATCGCGATCCGGCATGGCCGGCTACGATCGCGGACCATGAAGCTGGACCCGGTCTCCCTGCGCCTGTTCGTCGCCGCGATGGAAGAAGGCGCCATTGCGCGTGCGGCCGCGCGCGAGCACATCGCGCCCTCGGCCGCGAGCCGGCGCCTGGCCGAGCTCGAGCAGCAGCTGCGCGTGGAGCTGTTCGCGCGCAGCAACCGCGGCATGCAGCCCACCGACGCGGCCTGGGCGCTGCTGAACCTCGCGCGCGGCGTGCTGCACGACCTGGACGGCATCGCGCTGCAGATGCGCGAGTACGGCAGCGGCCTGCGCGGCCAGGTGCGTCTGGTGGCCAACATCTCGGCCATCACCCAGTTCCTGCCGGGCGAGTTGCAGGGCTTCATGGCCAGGCACCCGGGCGTACAGGTGCAGCTGCAGGAGCAGATCAGCAGCGCGATCGCGCGCAGCGTGGCCGAGAACGCGGCCGACCTGGGCATCCTCAACGACGGCGCCTATGGCACGCAGCTGCGCCTTCTGCCCTACCGCACCGACGAGCTGGTGCTGGCGGTGCCGGCCGGCCACGCGCTGGCCCGGCGCAGACAGGTGTCCATGGCCGAGGTGCTGACCCACGAACTGGTTGCCACGCACCCGGGCAGCGCGATCCACCACCAGCTGCAGCGCGCCGCCGCCGAGGCGGAAATGCCGTTGCGCCTGCGCATGCAGGTCTCGGGTTACGACGCGCTGTGCCTGATGGTGGCCGCCGGCATGGGCCTGGGCGTATTGCCGCGCGGCAGCGCGCAGATCTACCGGGACGCGCTGTCGATCCGGCTCGTCGCGCTCGATGCGCCCTGGGCGCGGCGCCGGCTCATGCTGTGCCTGCGCGCGGACGAGGTGCCCAGTGGCGCGGCACGGCTGCTGGTCGAGCATCTGCAGGCCGGCGCGGAGGACAGGGCATGACCTGGGACATCCTGTGCCGCGTGGTCGACAACCACGGCGACCTGGGCGTGTGCTGGCGCCTGGCGGCAGACCTGGCGCGGCGCGGCGAACGGGTCCGGCTGTGGTGCGACGATGCCAGCGCGCTGGCCTGGATGGCGCCGCAGGGCCAGGCCGGCGTGCAGGTCCATCCCTGGCCCGAGGCCGCACCGGCCGGCGGCCTTGGCGAGGTCGTGGTCGAGGCCTTCGGCTGCGAGCCACCCTTGGCCTGGCTCCAAGCCTTCGGCCAGGCCGCCCGGCCGCCGGTCTGGATCAACCTCGAATACCTTTCGGCCGAAGCCTACGTGGCGCGCTGCCACGCCCTGCCCTCGCCGCTCATGGCCGGGCCGGCCGCGGGCCGCACGCGCTGGTTCTACTACCCGGGGTTCACGCCCGACACGGGCGGGCTGCTGCGCGAGACCGATCTGCTGCAGCGCCAGTCCGCCTTCGACGCCCGGGCCTGGCGCCACGACCACGGCCTGGCGGACGGCGCGCTGGCCGTCTCGCTGTTCTGCTACGAGCCGCCCGCGCTGGCCTCCCTGCTCGCCCGGGTGGCGCAGGCGGGTGCGCAGCTGCTGGTCACGCCCGGACGGGCAAGCGCCGCCGTGCGCGCCCTGCCCCCGCCCGCCGGCCTGGCCCCACGGTGGCTGACCGCGCGGCCCCAACCGGCCTTCGACGAACTCCTGTGGGCCTGCGACCTGAACTGCGTGCGCGGCGAGGACTCGCTGGTGCGGGCGCTGTGGGCCGGCCGGCCCTTCGTCTGGCAGATCTACCCGCAGGACGACGGCGCGCACCATGAGAAGCTGCAGGCCTTCCTGGACTGGCTGCAGGCCCCGCCTTCGCTGCGCGCCTTCCACGCCGCCTGGAACGGCCTGGCCGCGCCCGAACTGCCGCCGCTGGGCCCCGCCCTGCTGGCCGAATGGCGCGCCTGCGTGCAATCGGCCCGCCAGAGCCTGCTCGCGCAACCCGACCTCGTGAGCCAGTTGCACGCCTTCGCCACTGAAAAGCGATAAAATCGCGGGCTTTGCGAAATTTCGCAATCTTGACGCAGCCCACAGAGTACAGGGTTGCGCCCCGGCGGCCCCGCAACCATGGGCGTCCCGGGCCACCCAACCTCTCCGCAGAACGCTTATGAAGATCGCTCAAGAAATCCGCGCCGGCAACGTGATCATGCACGGCAAGGACCCGATGGTCGTGCTCAAGACCGAATACAGCCGCGGCGGCCGCAACTCGGCCACCGTGCGCATGAAGCTCAAGAGCCTGATCGCCAACTTCGGTACCGAAGTGGTGTTCAAGGCCGACGACAAGATGGACCAGATCGTGCTGGACAAGAAGGAGTGCACCTACTCCTACTTTGCCGACCCGATGTACGTCTGCATGGACAGCGAGTACAACCAGTACGAAGTCGAAGCCGAGAACATGGGCGACGCACTGAACTACCTGGAAGACGGCATGCCGCTGGAAGTGGTGTTCTACGACGGCAAGGCCATCTCGGTGGAACTGCCGACCAGCATTGAGCGCGAGATCACCTGGACCGAGCCGGCCGTCAAGGGCGACACTTCGGGCAAGGTGCTCAAGCCCGCCAAGATCTCCACCGGCTTCGAAGTGCCGGTGCCGCTGTTCGTCTCCCAGGGCGACCGCATCGAAATCGACACCCGCACGGGCGAGTACCGCAAGCGCGTCTGAGCGAGCGGTCCCTCCCATGAAAAAAGCGCCCTCGGGCGCTTTTTTGTTGCCTGCGCCCGAAAGCGCAGGTCAGGGCGGCGGATCAGCGCTTGAGCAGCACCTTCAGCACGTTCTGCATGCGGCGCGCCGTGCCGGCCTCGTAGGGGCTGGCCAACACCTTGGCCGCGTCCTGGGCCCAGGTTTCCGCAGGCGACGGATCGTTGCGACGCGTCAGCAACTGCAGTTGCAGCATGCGGCGGGCCGCGACCTGGTCGGCCGGGGTCGGCGCGTCGGCCGCGATCTCCATGCGCAGCAGGGCCTCGCGGGCCGC
This sequence comes from Pseudorhodoferax aquiterrae, assembly GCF_014652235.1. Classification (GTDB taxonomy): domain Bacteria; phylum Pseudomonadota; class Gammaproteobacteria; order Burkholderiales; family Burkholderiaceae_C; genus Pseudorhodoferax; species Pseudorhodoferax aquiterrae. Next base: position 21,598 of record NZ_BMYK01000019.1, on the reverse strand, counting down.
ATCGGCATTGCCGGCCGGGGCCGCGATGCTCTGCACCCACTGGCCGCGCACGGCCGGTGTCACACCATGGCCAAGCGCCTGTGCCGTCGGGACCTGGTCGGCGGCGCGTTGTTCCCACGCACCCAGCAGGCCGGTGAGCACCTCGCCATGGGCCTGGGCGGCCAGCTTGCGCAGCGCGGCCTGGGCGTGCTCCAGCGCCTCGCGCTGGGCGCGGAAGGCGGTGTCGCCCAGGCGCGGGCCGCGCTCGGGACGCGGGCCACGGTCGTCGCGGCGCGGGTCGAAGCGCTGCTCGCCAGGGCGGCCACGGCCACCGTCGCGGTCGCCGAAGCGGCCACGGCCGGCGGGTGCGGGCTGCGCACGCTGCATGCCCGGTCGGTCGTCGCCGCGCATGGCCACGACGGGCTTGCGCGGTGCGGGGGCCGGCGCTGGCGCAGCGGCCGCAGCCTCTGCCGGGGCCTGGGCATCGGCAGCCGGGGTGTCCGCGGCAGCAGCCGGCGCCGGCGCTGCCTCGGCAGGTGCCGCGGCAGCGGCCTGCGCCGCGGCCTGGCCCCGCGTGGCGGCTTCCAGGGCCGCGATCGCAGCGCGGATCTTCTGCGCATCGCCCGAGGCGTTGGCCGTCTCCAGTGCCCGCGAGGCCTCGAGCACGGCCCGGTCGACCTCGCTCATGGCGGCGGCCGACTTCTCGCGCTCCTGCGTCTTGCGCTGGAAGGCTTCGTCCAGCGGCTTGCGGAAGGCATCCCAGAGCTTCTGCTCGAACTTGCGCTCCAGCGGCACGCTTTGCGCCTCCGACTGCCAGCGCTGCTGCAGCGCCTTGACGGCGTCGATGCGCAGCTGCGGCGCGGCACCGATCTGCTTGGCTTCCTCGATCAGGGCCTGGCGGCGCTCCACGCTGGCCTTTTGCGCCTGCTCCAGCGGTGCGCCGGCTTCGCGCAGCGCCTGCTTCCACTGGTTCTGCAGCTCGGCGAAGGCCTTTTCGCCCAGGTGGCCGGCATCGCGCCAGCGGTTCTCGAACTGGTGCAGACCGCGCGAGAGCTCCTTGAGGTCGGTGCTGCCGGCATGCGCGGCGCCCCAGGCCTTGAGCTCCTCCAGCAGCGCCAGGCGCTGCGCCTTGTGTTCGGCGGCTTCGGTCTTGCGCTTGTCCAGCCATTCTTCGACGACCTTGTGGGCCGCGTTGCAGGCTTCGTCGAAGCGCTTCCACAGCGCATGGTTGGCCGCACCGCCTTGGTCGGTCTGCTTCCACTGCTCGCGCATCTGGCGCAGCGTTTCCTGCATCTTGCGGCCGCCCAGTGCGTGGCCCTCGGGCCGCTTGAGCAGGCCTTCGGCCTTGATCACGAGCTCTTCGCGCAACTGGTCGGCACGCCAGCGCTGCCAGCCTTCGAGTTCACCGGCCGAGACCAGCGCAGTGTGGACTTCGGCTTCGAGCTTGTCGCTGACGTAACGGCCATGGTCCTTGAGCACGGCACGCAGCGCGGCCGCGGCGGCGCTGCTGGCCTTGCCGTGGCCTTCGGCCACTTCCTGCTGCAGCTTGGCCAGCGCTTCGCTGACCCGGGCCTCGGCCTGCTCGCGTTGCGCCGGGTCGACGGCGGGACGGGCCGGCTTGGGGGCCGCGGCCGGCGCGGCGGCGGGCTCGAGCACCTCGCCACGCGCCAGGCGCAGCGCATCGGCCCAGACGCGCACGGGTGGCAGCGGCGCCTCGGCGTTCTCCGAGGCCACACGGGCCTGCTCCAGCGCGGCCTGGAAGGCGTCCCAGACCACCAGCAGCTGCGCCTTGGAGGCGTCCAGCAGCGGCGGGAACTTGCCGTCCACGCTGGCCCAGTTGGCGTCCTGCGCCAGCGTGTCGGCCTGCTCCTGCCAGGCGGCCACGTCGGTGCGCAGGGCGGGCAGCGCAGCCAGTGCATCCTGCCAGGGCTTGGTCGACAGCACCTCGATGCGCTGGGCCAGCAGCACGGCGGCCTCGCGCTGCACCTGCACGCGGTGCTGCAGATCTTCGATACCGCGCACGCGCTCGGACAGCTGGGTCTTGAGGACCGACAAGGGTTCCTTGGACAGCGGCGCGCCGGCCTTGGCCGCGTCACGCTGCCAGGCCATGGCGTCGGCGATGTTCAGGCGCGGCAGATCCAGCAAGGCCTGGGCCTTGGCGGCCCATTCGGCGGCGATGGCCTCCTGGCCGCGCGCGCGCTTGATCTCATCGAGCTTTTCGCGCAGCGGCTTGGCAGCGCCGCGGTCGCGCACGCTGAGTTCCTGGAACACCTGCTGGATCAGCTCGGCGTCGGGATTGCCCGCCAGCCACTCGCGGATGCGCGCCGCGCGCTCACCCGAGGTCGGCGCGGTGAAAGCGCCGCCGGTCAGGGCGTCCAGTGCCTGGGGGTCATGGGGTTTGGAAGGAGTCGTTGTCACCACGGGTGTTCTGCGAAAAGAAGCGGCCGCCCAGGCAGGGGCGGCCGCAGGATCCATGAGGGGCGCACCGGCCGGCGCGCCAAGCCCGCCATTTTCGCTGCTTTTGCGCCCGGTGCCGCCGCGCGGGGTTTCAGGGCGTGGCCAGCTCCAGCTCCGCGCGCGGCGTCCATCCGGTTTCGGACGCCACGGAACGCGGCGCGCCGAGGAACAGGCGATCCAGCGGAATCTGCTGCGCGGCCAGGTAGTCGCGCACGGCGACGCTGCGTTGCACGGCCAGGTTGCGCACGGAGTCGTCGGAGATTTGCATGTCGGCCAGCAGCAGCGCCTCCATCTGGGGCACCGGCAGTTCCCTGGCCACGCCCAGCGCGTTGCGCGGCTTGTCGGTCAGTTCGGAGCGGGCGTACAGCGACTTCAGCAGCGCCGGATACTCCTCCGCGCCGACCACGGTGGCCGGCGCACCGGCGCCCTGGGCCGGCAGCGGCTGGCCCGCGGCCACGACCTCGCGGCGCTTTTCGGCCTGCACCATGCGCTGGAGCCGGGCACGCTTCAAGGCTTCGCGCTCGGCCTCGGGGCTGGCCGTGCCGATCACCGTGAGCTTGAGGCCCGGCCGATCACCCAGCGCCCGGGCGACCTTGTCGAGCTGCTGTTCGGCCTCCTTGTCGAGCGTGGCGACGCCGGGTGCGAAGGACACCTTGCCGAGCTCCTCGCCACCACCGCCGAAGGCGCTGGCCAGCAGGCTGAACGGCGCCGTGACGGCCTTGAGGATCAGGTTGCCGATGGCCTTCAGGATGACAGGGCCGAGGCTGAACTGCGGGTCGTTCAGCGAGCCCTGGATCGGCAGGTTCAGGTCGATCACGCCATGGCGGTCGGCCAGCAGGGCCGTGGCCAGGCGCACCGGCAGGCTGGCCGGCGCGCCCGGCACCGGATCGCCGAAGGTCAGCTGGTTGAGAACCAGGCTGTTGCTGGCCGTGAGCTGGCCGTTGGGCAGCACCTCGTAATGCAGGTCCACGCTGAGCTTGCCGCGTTGGATGCCGTGGCCGGCGTACTTGACGGAGTAAGGCGAGAGCGGCGGCAGCTCCAGGTCACGCACCTTGGCCCGGATGTCCAGCGCCAGCGGCTTGGCCAGCGGGTTGAGCTTGCCGTCGATCTCCAGCGAAGCCGTGCCCTCGGCCCGGCCGCGCAGGGTGAGATCGGCCATGGCCGGCTGGCCACCGGCCGCGCCGGCCGAATCGAAGGCGCTGAGCCGGCCCTGCAGCTCGGTCAGGTTGGCGGTGTAGTTGGGCTTGACGAAGCGGTCGGAGAACAGCACGCGGCCGCCTTGCACCTGGATCGGCCCGAAACGGATGTTGGGCGCCGGGGCCGCTGGCGCGGCGGTGGCCGCGGCGTCCGCGGGCGCGGTCTTGACCAGATCCTGCAGGTTGATGCGGCCGGTCTCGTCGACGATCACGCGCGCATAGAAGTCGCTGAGCGCCGTCTCGTTCACCGTCAGCGCGAGCGCCGCGCCGGGCGCCATCTCGAGCGCCAGGCCGCGCAGGCGCAGTGTGTTCCAGCTCAGCAGGTCGCGCGCGGCGCCGTCCTGCGCGGTGTCGCCGGCGCCTTGTCGCGCGCGCAGGTCGTCGATGCCCAGGTCCCCCGCGACGCGCAGCGCCGGGCCGCCGCCTTGCGCCGCGTAGCGCAGGCTGCCCTTGAAGCTGGTGTCGGCGCGTTGCAACCGCACATTGAGCGCCTCGCCGAAGTAGGGCTCGAGCGCATGCAGCGGCAGCTGCTGCAGATCGAGGTCGGCTTGCAGCGTCAGCGGTTCCAGCGCGAGCTGCCCGCGCAGCGACAGCTTGCCCGGCGTGGTCTTGCCGGCAGCGACGGCGCCCGCGAGCTCCACGGGCACCGCGCGCCCACGCTGGTCGAGCTGCAACGGGCCGGCGCGCAACCTGAGCGCCGAGACGGACAGCGCGACGGGCCTGGCCGCGGACTGGTCGGCATAGCCCAGGGCGCCCTCGTCGACCTCGACGGAACGCAGGCCGACACGCCAGGGGGCAGCGGCTTGGGCCGGCGCCGGCTCGGCGCGGGCAGGCACCAGCCAGTCCTCGAACATCCAGCGCCCCTTGGCGTCGCGCGCCAGCGCCACGCGCGGCCGCTCCAGCTGCACACGGCCCACGTCCACCGACCGGTTGGACAGATCGACGCGGACGTCGCGCAGGTCCAGTTTGCGGATGTCGGTGGGCTCGGCCGTGGCCAGTGCGATTTGCGCAACGCTGAGCTGCTCGGCGTTGAGCACTAGGCTACCCTCGGCCTTCCAGGCAAGCCCCAGGCGCGCCGACAACTCCCCCTTGAGGCGCGGCTTGAGCACGGCCGCCAGGTAGGACGCGCCCAGTTCCAGCGGGGCCTTGTCCAGCGTGGCCTTCAGCTCCGCAGCCTGGTCCGTCGCACTCCCATCGAAGGCCAGTGCGGCTGCGCCGCCGATGCGGGCCGAGCCCTGCAGGCGCATGGGCTGGGCGAAGGGATAGGCCAGTTCCTGCAGCGCCAGCGTCAGCTGGTCCACCGAAAGCTCGGCGGGCGGCCCGCCAGGCGATGCCAGCTGGTCGCGCCAGGCGATGCGGCCACCCTGCAGTGCGGCCTTGTCCACCACCACCGACCAGGCCGGCGCTGGGGTCGCCGGTTCGGCGGCTGGCGCCGGTTCGGCGGATGCCGGCGCAGCCGGCAACAGGTTCAGCCGGCCAGCGCCATCGCGCTCGACCCGCAGCTGCGGCGCGTCGATCTCCACGGAGGCCAGCCGGAGCACCCGCTGCAACGGGCGCAACTCGGCCACGTCCAGCGCCATGCGCTCGACTTGCAGCAACTCGCCGCCGCTCGCGTCCTGCAGCTGCAGGCCATGCAGGCCCAGCTGGCCCTTGACGACCACGGAGGCAGCAGGTGTCTGCTCGAACTCCAGCGCGAGGTCCGCTTCGAGCACGCCGGCCTGGAGCTTGACCGGCAGACCCTGCGGCCAGTACGGCAGGTAGGGCTGCACGTCCAAGCCACGGATGGCGAAGTGCGCCGCCGTCTTGCGCGAGTCCAGGAAGGGCGTGCTCTGCGCCGAGGAGTCGAAGGCGCTGCCGTTGAGCGTGAACGCGAGCCGCGGCTGGGTCAGGATCTCGCGGTCGGCCGGCAGGTTGCTCAGGAAGGGCAGGCCCAGCTGCAGCCCGCGCAGGCTGTGCTGGCGGCCCACCACCTCGTCCTGGAACTCGACCGCACCGTCCGTCAGCGCCAGGTTGTAGAGCGCGAACTTCGGCGGCTCGCCCGGTGGTTTGTCCGACGGTGCTGAAAGGCGCGCCATGATGTCGTCGATGTCGTAGTGCCCCGGCGACTGCTGACGCAGCTGCAGCCGCGGCTGGCTTACCTCGAGCGCATCGAGCACGGGTGCCAGACGCCAGAGCGAGGCCAGCGCGGCGTTGACATAGATCTGCGCGACGTGCAACTGGTCGCCGGTGCCGTCCTGGGTCCGCACCGCGAGGTCCTGCAGCGTGAGCTCCAGACTCCATGGACGGAACTCGACCTCTCCGATGCGGGCGCTGCGGCCCAGCGCCTCGCCGATGGCGCGCTCGGCCTGGGGCTTGAGCAGCCAGGGCACCCACAGCATGCCGGCGCTCCAAATAAAAGCCAGGGCGAGGAGCACCAGGGCCAGGCGCTGCAGCCTGAGGGGAAGACGGGAGCGGAGCGCTGCGAACATGCCGGCATCCTACTGCGCCGGCACCGACAAGAAAGCCCGGCGCCAGGAAGATCCTGGGCGCCGGGCCGGGCAGCGGACTCATCGTCTTTCGCCGCCGTTTTCGCAGGCTGGAGGTCGATGTCCTGCCGTGCGATGGAGGCAAGGTATTGCCTCCGAGAGGTACCGGGGCTGCAACCCTTGGCACGAATGCCGCGGAACTGCTCCTACCGGAGGAATGCTCGCTGTCAGGCAAGCGCCTTCACTCTAGTCGCCACCACCGCCCCTGGCAAAGCGCGCGTTTCAATGACAAAAGTGTTCGCCATTGATGCGTTTGTGTTGACACAAACCGCCCGTCCGCTCCACTTTTGTAATCCCAAAAAATAATAAAGATTAGAGTTTATATTCTTGACTTGTTATTAAAGCCACTTCTAGAATCCGCCAGCCCCTACAGGGGCCCCTGGGGTTTTCCCGTAGTGCCGCTAGGCCATGAGTCGCATCCTTCCGCAGGACACCGCGATTCCGGACATGGACCCCATCCGATCGACAAGCCTTCCGCCACAGCTGTGCGCCGTGGCGGCGGGCTTCTGAGAGAAGGAAGGCTATGGAGCTTTTACAGAACATCGGGCAAGGGCTGAGGACGTTCGCGTCCGACGTCGCCCAAGGGTTCTTCGAGATCACCCACAACGGTTTCGCCCTGCTGGGCCTGGTCGTGGTGGTGTGCGCCGGCACGGCACTCGCACGTCCTGACCTGCGCCAGTCGGCGGAAGTGGAATTGATGGGCTGGCTGCAGGAGCGCCACATCGCCACGACCGAAGCCGCCTGGCAACCGTCCGAGCCCGGCGCGATCGAGCGCGCCACCGCCACCAACCCGGCCGAGCTGCCCAAGCAGCAGGCTGCCGTGGCGTTCTGGCTCAGCAAGAAGTACCGCGTCGCGCCCGAGCCGCTCGGCGCGCTGGTGGCGGAAGCCTATGAGGTGGGTCGCCAGACCAAGCTCGACCCGACGCTGATCCTGGCGATCATGGCGGTCGAGTCCGGCTTCAACCCGTTTGCACAAAGCACGGTGGGCGCCCAGGGCCTGATGCAGGTCATGACGCGCGTGCACACCGCCAAGTACGACCGCTTCGGCGGCACGCTGGCGGCTTTCGATCCGGTCACCAACCTCAAGGTCGGGGTCAAGGTGTTGCAGGAGTGCATCGCGCGCGCCGGCTCCATCGAAGGTGGCCTGCGGCACTACGTCGGCGACGGCCTGGGCGAGCAGGGCCAGAACTACGCGCTCAAGGTGTTGGCCGAACATGCCCGGCTGTTCCAGGTGGCGACCGGCCGCACGCTGCCGCCGCCCGAGCCGCGCGTGATCCCCGCGGCTGCGCCGGCCACCGAGCCGCAGGTCGATCCGGTACAGACCAAGGCCGACGACACGCTGCTGTCGCTGTCTCAAAGCGCTTCCTGATGCGGGCAGCCGGGCCCATGGCTCGGCTACACTAGCGCCCGTACGCAACTGGCGATAGGCAACGGTCAAGCGCAGACCGCATGCTGACGTGGAACCGCCGGACTTTCACAAGCTCCTCGACAACCACTGGGAAGCGTACCGCAGGATCCTCGTGATCCCCCGCGTTCAGCCGTTCGCCTGGGCAGCCCTTGTACTGATACAAGGCCATACCTCTGAGGACTGCCATGTACGACCGCAACATCCTGATCGAACAAACCGACCCCGAGCTGTACGCCGCCATCCTGGCCGAGAACCGCCGCCAGGAAGACCACATCGAGCTGATCGCCAGCGAGAACTATGCCTCGCCCGCCGTCATGGCTGCGCAGGGCTCGCAGCTGACCAACAAGTACGCCGAGGGTTACCCCGGCCGCCGCTACTACGGCGGCTGCGAGTTCGTGGACGTGGCCGAGCAACTGGCCATCGACCGCGTGAAGCAGCTGTTCGGCGCGGACGCTGCCAACGTGCAACCGCACTGCGGAGCCTCGGCCAACCAGGCCGTGTTCCTGGCCTTCCTCAAGCCCGGCGACACCATCATGGGCATGAGTCTGGCCGAAGGTGGCCACCTGACCCACGGCATGGCGCTGAACATGAGCGGCAAGTGGTTCAACGTGGTGAGCTACGGCCTCAACGCCAAGGAAGAGATCGACTACGACGCGATGGAGCGCCGTGCGCACGAAACCAAGCCGAAGCTCATCATCGCCGGCGCCTCGGCCTACAGCCTGCACATCGACTTCGCACGCTTCGCCAAGGTGGCACGCGACGTGGGCGCGATCTTCATGGTCGACATGGCGCACTACGCCGGCCTGGTCGCCGCGGGCGTCTACCCGAATCCTGTGCCGCATGCCGACGTCGTGACCTCCACCACGCACAAGAGCCTGCGCGGCCCGCGCGGCGGCATCATCCTCATGAAGGCCGAGCACGAGAAGGCCATCAACAGCGCCGTGTTCCCCGGCCTGCAGGGCGGCCCGCTCATGCACGTGATCGCGGCCAAGGCCGTGGCCTTCAAGGAAGCGCTGACGCCCGAGTTCAAGGCCTACCAGCAGCGCGTGCTCGACAACGCCCGCGTGGTGGCCGAGACGCTGACGTCGCGCGGCCTGCGCATCGTCAGCGGCGGCACGCAAAGCCACGTGATGCTGGTCGACCTGCGCGCCAAGGGCATCACGGGCAAGGAAGCCGAGGCCGTGCTGGGCGCAGCCCACATGACTATCAACAAGAACGCCATCCCGAACGACCCGGAAAAGCCGATGGTCACGAGTGGTGTGCGTGTCGGCACTCCGGCCATGACCACGCGCGGCTTCGGCATGGACGAGGCCCATGCCACCGCCCACCTGATCGCCGACGTGCTGGACAAGCCGCGCGACGAAGCCAACCTGGCGCAGGTGCGTGCCAAGGTCGCGGCACTGACGCAGCGCTTCCCGGTCTACCGCTGAACCAGAGGCCAAGCGAAGGTCCGCCGTGCGGTGCCCCTTCTGCGGCCATGCCGAAACCCAGGTCGCAGAGACCCGGGTTTCGGAGGATGGCGACTTCATCCGCCGCCGCCGGCGCTGCGCCGGCTGCGACAAGCGCTTCACGACCTACGAGCGCGCCGAAGTCAGCTTTCCGGCAGTGGTCAAGAAGGATGGCCGGCGCACCGAATATTCGCCGGCCAAGCTGCGTTCGTCCTTCGCGCTGGCGCTGCGCAAGCGACCTGTCAGCACCGAGCAGATGGACGCAGCCATCGAGCGTGTCGAGGAAAAACTGCTGAACCTGGGCGTGCGCGAGATCCCGTCGCAGTCCATCGGCGAACTCGTCATGCGCGAGTTGAAGAAGCTCGACAAGGTGGCGTATGTGCGCTTCGCCAGCGTCTACCGCAGCTTTGCCGACATCGAAGAATTCAAGACCCTGGTCGACGAAGTCAAACGCTAGAGAAATTCACGGATCGTATGCAAAGTGCACGGTCGTGAATTTTGCTTCTTCTTTGTAAGCAATTGCATCCGTAGACTGCCTCCGTGCCGTTGGCGCTGAGAGGTGGTCATGAGGTTCTTCCGTTCGCGTTTTGGCGCACCCAGCGCTGTTGCCGGCCTCACCTTGGTCGAAACCATGGTGTGCCTGTTGATCGCCGGTGTTCTGGTTTCGCTGGCAGGGCCCGCGTGGCGTAACCAGATCCTGCGCCAGCGCGTCGCGACCGTGCGCACCGAACTGGCGGCCGCAATGCAATGGGCCCGCTGGGAAGCGGTGCGGCGCAACGCGCCCGTCGTGCTGCAACGGCGCACCGACTGCGGGGCACGCCTGGCCACCCTGCACGACTGGGATTGCGGATGGGATGTGCAGACGGCCGAAGCGCAGCCACTGCAGAGCTTCGTACTGCCGCCTGGCGTGCGATTGACGCACGCGGGCGGCGGGCCGGCGATGGCGTTCAGCCGCAGCGGCATGCCCGTGCTCGTCGCCCACAAGTTCATCATCGCTCCATCGGCGCAAGCCACACCCTCGACCACCGTCTTGTGCATCAACCGCACAGGACGCGTGCGCACCCTCACAGGGACGACCACATGCTGAGCCGTCCCACACGCCAGGCCGGCATCACCTTGCTGGAATCGCTGGTGGCCATGCTCGTGCTGTCGGCCGGCATCGGTGCGCTCGCGTGGACCCAGGCGCGTCACCTGGCCGATGGCCGCGACAGCGCCGCACGCAGCATGGCGGTTCTGCTGACCGAGGATCTCGCAGACCGGATGCTCTTCAACCGCAGCGCAACTGCGAGCGGCGACTACCAGCTGGCTTGGGGCGAGCGCCCGGCCTCGGCGGACTGCCGCAGCGGGCCGTGCCCGGGCAGCACACTGGCACGCGCCGACTTGTCCGCATGGCGCGACGCGTTGGCGCAGGCGCTCCCCGGCAGCGACGCCCACGTGTTTGCTGCGGCCGGAAGCGGTCGCCAGATGGGCATCGCGATCGCCTGGCGCTCAGGCAGCACGAGCGCCCTGCCGCCACCGACGGGCTTCGATTGCCCGGCCCAGCGCAACTGCCATGTCACCTACGTCCCATTCTGAGCGACAAAGCGGCCGCATGCTGCTCGAACTCGTCGTGGCGCTCGCGGTGGGCATGGGCGTCGTGCTGACGGCCATGGGAACGCTGGCATTCGTGCAGGCCAGCGCCACCATCCATGGCGATGCACTCCGGCTGCAGCAGCGGGCGGACACCGCGCTGCGCACCATTGGACTGCAACTGCGCCAGGCCGGCGCCGTCGAACTCGTGGAGAACACCGACGGCAGCGTGCGCTTCAGCCCCGCGTTCGACGGCTATGCGACGAGCGGCTATCCGGTGCAGGGCGAAAACGGCGGCCCAGGCAAGCCGGACACGTTGAGCGCCAGCTACCAGGACAACGGCGAGGCGCACGATTGCCTCGGCAACCGCCCGGACGCTGCAACGCAAGGCATCCGCATGGACAGCCGCTTTTCCGTGACCAACGGCAGCTTGCGCTGTCTGGGTGCGCAAGCCGCCAGCGGCAGCCAGGTCATCGTGGATGGCGTGGAGGACTTCCAGGTGGTCTACGGCATCCGCACGACCAGCTCGGGCGGCGACCAGTTCCAGTTCGTCGATGCCGATGGCGTGGCAGATCGGTGGGCCGACGTGGCTGCCGTCCAGGTCTGCCTGCAATTGCGCAGCGAAGGCCACCATCCACAGACCACCGGCGTGCGCAACTGCCAGGGCGTGGAGCAGGCTGCAGACGGTCGGCTGCGCCGCGTGGCTTACGCCACGTTCCACCTGCGCAACATCCAGTCCACCGGCCAGTGAGGTCCGCATGCAAGAACGTGGCATTGCCCTGCTGAGCGTGATGGTGGCGCTGGTGCTTGCTGGCCTGGCGGTGCTGGCCAGCGCACGCGCCGGGTTGCTGCACGAGATGGTCGCCGGGCACCAGTCCGACCGCCTGCGCGCACAGGCGCTGGCCGAGGCCTTGCTGCTGGACGCCGAGGCCGACATCCTCGGCCGCCGTGGCGATGCGCCCTGCCGCCCCAGCCTTGCGGAGCCGCAGCGCACGGCAAGCGGTTTCGTCGGCTGCCGGGAACGCGGCACGACATCGATCGCCACAGCCCCCTACTTCCCGCAGGACACCGAAGAGTTCGACGAGGTGCGCGCCCTGCTCCAGGTCGGCGCAGCCGTACCTTGCCGCGATGGCATCTGCGCGCCCAGCAGCTTGCAGGCCTTGGCCGACACCGGTGCGCTGCCGCCAGCGCTTGGTGCTCACCTGGGGCAGTTCACTGCGGGCAGCGATGGCGCAACGCCGCCATCCAGCGCGCGCGGCTGGTACTGGGTCGAGATCTTCCTGTTCCGCAGCGAAGCAAGCGTGCCCGCCAGCCTGCAGCATGCCGTGCCGGATCCGGCACGCCCCTTCGTCTACCGCATCACCGCATTGGCAGAAGGCCGCAAGCCCGGTACGCAGGTCGTGCTCAGGAGCCTGTTCGTGCCCTATCCAAGGAGCCAGCTGCAATGAAACCGCTGCCTTGGCGTGTTTGCGCCGCCTTGCTCGCCGCCTGCGCGGCCAACGCCATCGCCGAGCCGCAGCCCAGCACGGTCGTCACCGCCTCGGGCAGCCCGACGCAGAGCCAGCAACTCTTCGTCGGCTGGAACGACGGCGCCAGCGGCGACGTGCAAGCCTTCGACAGCCCTGCGGCCAGCCATCCGCGCTGGAGCGCTGCCAACCAGCTGCAAGCCCTCAGTGCCGCATCGCGCGTTCTGGCCAGCGCGGGCGTTGAGCGCCGCAGCGTCGCCTGGACCGCACTGGCCGCGCAGTATGGCAATGTGCCCCTGGGGGCGGTACGCAACGCCAACCTGTGGTTCGTCGCGGGGCGTGGCGGCGCGCAGGCACGCCCTGCCATGGTCTACGCTGGCGCCACCGACGGCATGCTGCACGGGTTTGCTGCCGACGATGGCAGCGAGCTGCTGGCCTACGTGCCGCGCGGGCTACAGCGCCGGGCGGGCACGGCGGCTGTCGACGGCCCGCTGTTCGGTGGCGAAGTTCCTCTGGGCGCGCAGGCCGCACCGCGCAGCCTGCTCGTCGCCGGTCTCGGCACGGGTGGGCGGGGTTACCTGGTGCTCGACGTGGGCGCGCCCGACCGCTTCGCCTCGGCCGGCGAGGCCGATCTCGTCGTCGCCGACACCACCGGTGGCACCGATGCCGACATCGGTCAGCTGCACGCACCACCGGTGCTCGACGACGCGAACGCCAACCGCGCGCGCCACATTGTGCAGATGGCCAACGGCCGCTGGGCACTCGTGATCGGCAACGGCTACTTCAGCGGCGCGGGCCGGCCGGCCCTGCTCGTGCAATACCTCGACCAGGCCCGCGAGCTGCTGCGCCTGTCGCCCTGCATGGCGGATGCACCATGCGCCTACGCGGGCGCCAACGGCCTGGCCATGCCCAGACTGCTCGACACCGACGGCGATGGCCGCGTGGACCTGGCCTATGCCGGCGATCTGCAAGGGCAGCTGTGGCGCTTCGACCTCGGCGGTGCCGAAAGCAGCTGGCGCGCCAACCGCGTCTTCACCGCCTGCGATGCGCAGGGCCGCCGCCAGCCCATCACCACGGCGCCCTATGCACAGCCGCATCCCCAGGGCGGATGGATGCTGGCATTCGGCACCGGCCGCCACCTGCTGGACCAGGACAGCGCCAGCACCGACACGCAATCGCTGTACGGCCTGCACGACCTCGGCCCGTCCGATCCGCTGCAGCCCGACGAAGTTGCCTGCCGGCGTCCCGATACGCTGAGCGCATTGGCCTACGGCGAAGCCGGCGCCGCGCAAGGTACGGCGTACCACCGCGTCCAGCGCCTCACCCAGCCCGAGGGCGCCCCACGGTCGCGCGGATGGTGGATCGATCTGCCGCATCCCGGCCAGCGCGTGCTGCACAACCCGCAGCTCTTCGAGGGTTACAAGCTGCTGGTGCGCAGTGTGGCGCCAGCCGGCGGCGCAGGGCCGCGCAACGCGGGGCGCAGCTGGGTGTCGGTGCTGAACCTGTTGACCGGCATGCCGCCGGCCCAGCCGCCCTTCGTGCAGGACGACACCGCTCTGCAGGTGCAGCCGCTGGCCATGGCCAGCGCGCCGGCCGGGCCAGCTTGGCTGTCGCGCCGCGCCGGCCACCGCGACGCCCTGTTGCGCTCCGCCTCCGGCCAACAACTGGTGCTGCGCACCGGCACGACCTCGGGCGCGCGGGCCGGCTGGCGCGAACAGCCCTGAGCAATCTCCGACAATCCGGGGCGTGACCCCCGATTTCATGCCCGAGGCACTGGCGCTGGCCGAACAGGCGCTGACCCTGTCCAATCCCAATCCGCGCGTGGGCTGCGTGCTCAGCGACGCCCAGGGCCGCGTGCTGGGCCGCGGCTTCACGCAGCAGGCGGGCGGACCCCATGCCGAAGTCATGGCCCTGCGCGATGCACAGGCGCAGGGCCACTCGGTGGTCGGCGCCACCGCCTGGGTCACGCTGGAACCCTGCGCCCACCAGGGCCGCACCGGGCCCTGCTGCGATGCGCTGATCGCCGCAGGTGTCGCGCGCGTCGTCGCCGCCTGCGAGGATCCCAATCCCAAGGTGGCAGGCCAAGGCCTGGCACGGCTGGCCGCCGCCGGCGTCGCGGTCGAATGCGGGCCGGGCGGTGCCGCCTCGCGCGCGCTCAACATCGGCTTCTTCAGCCGCATGCTGCGCGGCCAGCCCTGGGTGCGCATGAAGATCGCCGCCTCCCTGGACGGCCGCACGGCGCTGGACGATGGCCGCAGCCAATGGATCACCGACACGCCGGCCCGGACCGACGGCCATGCCTGGCGCGCGCGTGCCTGTGCCGTGCTGACCGGCATCGGCACGGTGCTGCAGGACGATCCCCAACTCGACGTGCGCCTGGTACCGACCACGCGCCAGCCCCACCTGGTGCTGGTCGACAGCCGGCTGCAGCTGCCATTGACGGCCAGGCTGTTCGGTCCCGAGCGCCAACTGCTCGTCTACACCGCCAGCGAGGACGCAGCCAAGGCCGACGCGCTGCGCGCGCGTGGCGCCACCGTCGTCCGGCTGCCTGGCTCCACTGCGCAGACCGCGGCCAAGGTCGACCTGGCTGCCCTGCTGCGCGACCTGGCGGCCCGCGAGGTCAACGAAGTGCACGTGGAGGCCGGCACCCAGCTCAACGGCTCGTTGCTGCGCGAGGGCCTGGTGGACGAGTTGCTGGTCTACCTCGCGCCCAAGCTGATCGGCCAGGGCATGGGCATGGCGCGCCTGGGACCGCTGGGCGACCTGGCCCAGGCCCAGGCGCTGGAATGGGGCGCCGTGGAGCGCATTGGCAAGGACCTGCGCATCCTCGCGCGCGTCCCTGGCCGCGACCGGTTCTGACCCCACGCGCCCGGCGCAGGCGCAAAGCCTGCGAAAATGCGCGGCTATGTTCACGGGAATCATCACCGGCGTGGGGCGCATCGCCGCCGTCCACGACCTCGGCAGCTCCTCCAGCTACGGCAAGCGGCTCGTCATCGAGACCCCGGCCGGCTACCTCGACGACGTGGGCCTGGGCGACAGCATCGCGCTCAATGGCGCGTGCATGACGGTCACGACGCTGGACGCCCCCGCACTGCGCTTCACGGTCGACATCTCCGCCGAATCGCTCGCCCGCACCGCGGGCCTGGCCGATGTCGGCCGCGTCAACCTCGAGAAAGCCCTGCGCGCGCACGACCGGCTCGGCGGCCACATCGTCTCGGGCCATGTCGACGGCCTGGGCCATGTGCAGCGCTTCGAGCAGGTTGGCGAGAGCTGGGCGCTGGACATCCTGGCACCGACCGAACTGGCCCGCTACATGGCCTACAAGGGATCGGTCACGGTGCAGGGCGTCAGCCTCACGGTCAACGCGGTCGAGGACGTGGCGGGCGGCTGCGTCATCCGCATCAACCTGATCCCGCACACCGTGGAGCACACCACCCTCGGCGACCTGCGCCCGGGTTCGCCCGTGAATCTCGAGATCGACACCATCGCCCGCTACGTGGAACGCATGCTGCGGCTGGGCAAGGACAACAACGCATGACATCCCTCTCCCCCGCCCCGATCTCTCCGGTCGAGGACATCGTGGCCGAGCTGCGCGCCGGCCGCATGGTCATCCTCGTGGACGAGGAAGACCGCGAGAACGAAGGCGACCTGGTGCTGGCCGCCGACCATGTGACGCCCGAGGCCATCAACTTCATGGCCCGCCATGCGCGCGGCCTGATCTGCCTCACGCTGTCGCGCGAACTGTGCGAGCGCCTGCGCCTGCCGCCCATGGTGGCGCGCAACGGCGCCAAGCATTCCACCGCGTTCACGGTGTCGATCGAAGCGGCCGAGGGCGTGACCACCGGCATCTCGGCCGCCGACCGCGCGCGCACCGTGCAGGCCGCGGTGGCGCCGAACGCGCGCGCCGAAGACCTGGTCCAGCCCGGCCACATCTTTCCGCTGCAAGCCGTGGACGGTGGCGTGCTCATGCGCGCCGGCCACACCGAAGCCGGTTGCGATCTCTCCGTGATGGCTGGCTGCAGCCCGGCCTCGGTGATCTGCGAGGTCATGAACGAGGACGGCACCATGGCCCGGCTGCCGGACCTGCAGCTGTTCGCCGCCCAGCACGGCCTCAAGATCGGCACCATCGCCGACCTGATCGAGTACCGCAGCCGCACCGAATCGCTGGTCGAGCGCGTGGGCAGCCGCGAGATCCAGACGGCTTACGGCCCGTTCACGGCCCACGCCTACCAAGACAAGCCCAGCGCCAGCGTGCACCTGGCCCTGGTCAAGGGCCGCTGGAGCCCGGACACCAGCGTCGCCGTGCGCGTGCACGAGCCGCTGTCCGCGCTCGACCTGCTCGAGGTCGACCGCTCCATGCACTCCTGGACGCTGCCGTCCAGCCTGGAGCACATCGCGCGCGAGGGCGCCGGCGTGGCCGTGCTGCTCAACTGCGGCGAGAGCGCGGCCGAGCTGCTGGCCCAGTTCGAAGGCACGGCGCGCGCCGCCCAGGCCCCCGAGCGCGGCCGCATGGACCTGCGCACCTACGGCGTGGGCGCGCAGATCCTGCGCGACTGCGGCGTGCAGCGCATGCGCCTCATGGGCAACCCGCGCCGCATGCCCAGCATGACGGGCTATGGCCTCGAAAACACGGGCTACCTGACGCCCGGCCAGGACAAGGAACACGCATGAAAGGCGCCAACCAGGGCGAGCTCGCCGGCAACGACCCGCGCATGGAGGGCCGTGGCCTGTCCATCGGCATCGTGCAGGCCCGCTTCAACGCCGACATCACCGACGCATTGGCCAACGCCTGCAAGCAGGAACTGGCCGCGCTGGGTGTTGCAGCCGAGCAAATCCGCCACGAGACCGTGCCCGGCGCGCTGGAAGTGCCGATCGCGCTGCAGGCCATGGCCGCCTCGCGCCGCTACGACGCGCTGGTCGCGCTGGGCTGCATCGTGCGCGGCGAGACCTACCACTTCGAACTCGTGGCGAACGAATCGGGCGCCAGCGTGAGCCGCATCGCGCTGGACCACCGCATCCCGATCGCCAACGCCATCCTGACCACCGAAAACATGGAGCAGGCCGTGGCCCGCCAGACCGACAAGGGCCGCGACGCGGCCCGCGTGGCGGTCGAGATGGCACGCCTGCTCGAACAACTGCGCCCATGACCGAACCCCAAGACGACAGCGTCCCCGAGACGCCGCAGGGCCACCAGACCCGCACCGGCCGCACGGCCACCGGCGCGCGCAAGGCTGCGGCCAAGAACCCGCGCAGCCGTGCGCGCGAGTTTGCGCTGCAGGCGCTGTACCAGCATGTGGTGGGCGGCAACGACGCCACGGCCATCGACGTCTTCACGCGCGACCTGTCGGGCTTCCACAAGGCCGACGCCGTGCACTACGACGCCCTGCTGCACGGCTGCATCGCCGAAGCCGGCCAGATGGACGCGCTGATAGAGCCCTTGCTGGACCGCACCATGGAGCGCATCTCGCCCATCGAGCATGTGATCCTGTGGATCGGCATCTACGAGATGCGCCACTGCCCGGACGTGCCCTGGCGCGTAGTGCTCAACGAGTGCATCGAGTTGGCCAAGGAATTCGGCGGCACCGATGGCCACAAGTACGTCAACGGCATCCTGAACGGCCTGTCGCCGCAGTTGCGTGCCACTGAGGTCGAGGCCGACCGCGCCAAGAAGAAGCCGACCGCATGAGGATCTCGCGCCGGGCCCAGGCCATCGAGCCCTTCTACGTGATGGAGGTGGCCAAGGAGGCCGCTGCGCTCGCGCGCGAAGTGGCCGGCGGTTCGCACCCCATGGTGTTCCTGAACATCGGCGAGCCCGACTTCACGGCCCCGCCGCTGGTCCAGGAGGCCGCCGCCCGGGCCGTGCACGACGGCCGCACGCAGTACACCCAGGCCACCGGCCTGCCCGAGCTGCGCGAGCGCATCAGCGCCTGGTACGCCGAACGCCTGGGCGTGCAGGTGCCGGCGCGCCGCATCGTGGTCACGGCCGGTGCCTCCGCCGCGCTGCAGCTGGCCTGCCTGGCGCTGATCGAGGCCGGCGACGAAGTGCTGATGCCGGACCCGAGCTACCCCTGCAACCGCCATTTCGTGAGCGCCGCCGAAGGCCGCGCCGTGCTGCTGCCGACCACGGCGGCCGAGCGCTTCCAGCTCAGCGCCGACAAGGTCGCCGCGGCCTGGAACGCGCAGACGCGCGGCGTGCTGCTGGCCTCACCATCCAACCCCACGGGCACCTCGATCGCGCCGGATGAACTGGCCCGCATCCACGCCCAGGTCCAGGCGCGCGGCGGCATCACGCTCGTCGATGAGATCTACCTGGGCCTGTCCTACGACCCGACCTTCGGCCGCAGCGCGCTGGCGCTGGGCGAAGACGTGGTCAGCATCAACAGCTTCTCCAAGTACTTCAACATGACGGGCTGGCGGCTGGGCTGGCTGGTCGTGCCCGAGGCGCTGGTGCCCGTGGTCGAGCGCATGGCGCAGAACCTGTTCATCTGTGCCAGCACGGTGGCCCAGCATGCCGCGCTGGCCTGCTTCGAGGCCGAGAGCATTGCGCTGTACGAGCAGCGGCGTGCCGAGTTCCGCGCGCGGCGCGACTACTTCGTGCCTGCGCTCGACGCGCTGGGCCTGAAGGTCCCCGTCATGCCCGACGGCGCCTTCTACGCCTGGGCCGACTGCTCGCAAGCCTGCGAACGCCTCGGCGTGCAGGGCAGCTGGGACCTCACGTTCGCGCTGATGCGCCAGGCCCACCTGGCCGTGACGCCAGGCCGCGATTTCGGCCAGGCCGACACCGGCCGCTTCATCCGCTTTTCCACCGCCAGCTCCATGGCCCACCTGCAGGAAGCCGTGGCGCGCCTGCGCAGCCTGCTCGCATGACAGCGTCTGTCTTTCACTTCCCGGTGCGCGTGTACTGGGAAGACACCGATGCCGGCGGCATCGTGTTCTACGTCAACTACCTGAAGTTCTTCGAGCGGGCCCGCACCGAATGGTTGCGCGCGCGCGGCATCGGCCAGCGCCTTTTGAAGGAGGAGACTGGCGGCATGTTCGTCGTCAGCGACACGCAGGTGCGCTACCAACGCCCGGCGCGGCTGGACGACGAACTTCTGGTCACGGTGCGCGTGGAACGTTTTGGCGCCGCCTCGCTCTTACTGGCTCAGCAGGTGCTGGCAGGCCCGGCACCCGGCGGGCCCGTCCTGTGCGAGGGAAGCATCCGCATCGGCTGGGTCCAGGCCGACACGATGCGCCCTGCGAGAATCCCGCCCTCGGTTTTGAACGTGCTCGAACATCCATGACGCTGACCTTGCGCCCTTTCGTCCGGAGTCCCCGATGACCCAGGACATGTCCATCCTGCACCTGGTGCTCAACGCCAGCTTCGTCGTCCAGTTCGTGATGGCGCTGCTGGTCTGCGTGTCCGTCGCCAGCTGGGCCGCGATCTTTCGCAAGCTGTTCGCGCTCAAGAAGGTGCATGCGCTCAACGAGGAGTTCGAGCGCGACTTCTGGTCCGGCAGCAACCTCAACGAGCTCTACGCCGCCGCCACGCAGAACGCCAAGAGCGCGGGCCCCATGGAGCGCATCTTCGCCAGCGGCATGCGCGAATACCAGAAGCTGCGCGAGCGCCGCATCACCGACGCCGGCACGCTGATGGACGGCGCCCGCCGCGCCATGCGCGCGAGCTTCCAGCGCGAGATGGACGTGGTCGAGACCAACCTGTCGTTCATGGCATCCGTCGGCTCGGTCTCGCCCTATGTGGGCCTGTTCGGCACGGTCTGGGGCATCATGCACGCCTTCACCGGGCTGGCTAGCATGCAGCAGGTCACGCTGGCCACGGTGGCCCCAGGCATCGCCGAGGCCCTAGTGGCGACGGCCATCGGCCTGTTCGCCGCCATCCCGGCGGTGGTGGCCTACAACCGCTTCGCGCGCGACATCGACCGGACCGCGATCCGGCTGGAAACCTTCATCGAAGAGTTCTGCAACATCCTGCAGCGCAACGTGGCCACGCAATCCGCGTCGGGCCACTGAGGAGCGTCCATGCCCGCCACCGTCTCGCGCGGCCGTGGCCGCCGCACCATGAACGAGATCAACATGGTGCCCTTCATCGACGTGATGCTGGTGCTGTTGATCATCTTCATGGTCACGGCGCCCATGGTCACGCCCAGCCTGATCGATCTGCCCAGCGTGGGCAAGGCCGGTCGCCAGCCCGACAAGGTGATCCAGGTGGTGATCGCCAAGGACGAGCGGCTGGAGGTCAAGGGCGACGCGGTCACCCAGACGGTCTCGCAACGCGAGCTGGCCGCCGCCGTCAAGCAGGCCCAGGGCGGCGACGCCAATGCACCCGTGGTCATTAGCGCCGACCGCAACGTGAAGTACGAGACCGTGGTCAAGGCCATGGACGCCTTGCAGCGCGCCGGCATCGCGCGCGTGGGCCTGTCGGTCCAACTCGGCGGCCAGTGACGCACGCACCATGGCCACGCTGACCCACGCCGCGATGGACCCGTCCAGCCTCGCGCCGCCGGAACAGGGCGGCCTGCTGCGTTCCATCGGCCTGGCGCTGATCGCGCACGCCTTGTTGATCGCGGCGCTGACCTGGGGCGTGCACTGGAAGTCGCAGGACATGCCGGCCGTGGAAGCCGAGATCTGGTCGTCCGTGCGCCAGCAGGCCGCGCCGCGCGCCGTCGAGCCACCTGCCGTACAGCCCGAACCCGAGCCGCCCAAGCCCCAGCCCAAGGTCGAGCCGCCGCCCACGCCGCCTGCGCCGCCCAAGGTCGCACCGCCGCCGGACACCAGCGTGCGCGACGCGCAGATCGCGTTGGAGCGCGAGAAGCAGGAGCGCGAACGCAAGGAGCGCGAGCGCGAACTGGCCGAGCGGCGCGAGCAGCAGAAGAAGGCGGCGGCCGAGAAGCAGCGCCAGGAAGAACTGGCCGAGGCCAAGCGCGAAGCGCAGCAGAAGGCCGAGGCGCAAAAGAAGCTCGACGCCCAGAAGAAGGCCGAGGCGCAGAAGAAGGCCGAAGCCGAGGAACGCAAGGCCGCTGAAGCGCAGAAGAAGGCCGAGGCCCAGAAGCAGGCCGCCGCCAAGGCCGCCGAAGAAAAGGCCGCCGAGGCACGTCGCCAGGAGAACATCCGCCGCATGCAGGGCCTGGCTGGCGCCAGCGGCGGCCCCGGTGCCACGGGCAGCGCACTGCAGTCCTCGGGCCCGTCGGCCAGCTATGGCGGCCGCGTCGCGGCGCGCGTGCGGCCGAACATCGTGTTCCCCGACAGCGTGCCGGGCAATCCCGCGGCCGAGGTCGAGGTGCGCACCGCGCCGGACGGCACCATCGTGGGCCGCCGCCTCACCAAGTCCAGCGGCAACAAGGCCTGGGACGACGCAGTGCTGCGCGCGATCGACAAGACCGAGACGCTGCCGCGCGACACCGATGGCCGCGTGCCCTCCGTCTTGGCGATCAGCTTCCGTCCCAAGGACTGAGCGCGGCGCCAACGGCGCCCGTTTCCCAAAGAAAAAGCCCGCGCATGCGCAATGCCAGTCAGTTAAGCCCAGGCGAAGCTGATAGCGGCTACAAAGGGA
>NZ_BMYK01000018.1 GCF_014652235.1 Pseudorhodoferax aquiterrae | reverse complement strand
TCCCTTTGTAGCCGCTATCAGCTTCGCCTGGGCTTAACTGACTGGCATTGCTCCACCGAGCCCCTTTTTCACGCCGCGGCGAACTGCGAACTTCAGCCCCAGCGCACGTCGGCATCGTCCGCGGCCGGCTGCACCTCGAACTGCATGCGCACGGTCTGCGGGCCCAGCTGCAGGCGCACGCCTTCGGCCTGCGCCAAGGCCTTCACGTCCGCCCATGTCAGCGGCCGGTACGCTTTGGCGCGCTGCGCCGGCCCCTCGGCATCGGGCATGGCTTGCAGCGACAGCGAGAGGTTGACCACCGCACCGTCGACGCCGGCCTCGATGCGCACCTGGGCGGGCATGGCCGCAGCATCCGTCAACGCCATCAAGCAGGCCGGCACCAGCGTGCGCAGGCCCAGCCGCGCCACGCGCGCGTCCAGCGCCTGGGTCGTGTCCAACACCGTGAAACCGCGGAACGACAACTCCGTGGTCAACAGGTGTAGGCAATCGGCGACACCTTCGTTCAGGGCGACCTGCTCGCCCTCGTGCGGGGCCAGCCAGCCCATGAGGGCCACGCATTCGCTGCTGGCCGAGCGGGCCAGCGTGTTCATCTCGCTGCAATTGCGCCGCAGGGCCTCCAGGTTGGGCGCCTGCGCCTGCACGCGCCGCTCCACGAGCGAGGCGATCATGCTGACCGGCTGCAGCGAGCCGGCGATCTGGTGCCGGATGGCCGAGCCCATGCGCCGCAGCACCGCATAGCGTGCCGCTTCCTGGGCGATGGAAACCGCGTCGTCGTCCGCCATACCGGCAGGCGGAAGCGCTTCCAAGGCATGCAACGCGGCTGAAGACATGAACCGACACTCCCCATTTGAATCGATGCGGCTACGGTAGCGCACGCTCAGCGGGTTGTGGTCAGGTTTGGGCACGAGCCCTTGTAGGCCGGCGCCGACACCTCTTGCAACAACTGCGTGGGGAGTTCAGCGGGCGCGGCCCCGGCGCCACAACAGCGCGAGCATCGCCAGGCCGATGGCAACGAAGCACAGGAAGGACCAGTTGGCGATCGAGCCACCCAGGAAAGTCCAGTCGATCGCAGCGCAATCGCCGCCGCCGGCGAAGATCATGGGCACGGCACGCTTGAGCGGAAAGGTTTCGATCATGCCGTAGAAGTCGCGGCCACAGCTCGCGACCTCCGGCGGATACCACTGCAACCAGGTCTGCCGTGCGGCCACGAAGGCGCCGAAGCCGGCGATCGCCAGCGTCAGCAGGCCACCGGCCAGGTGGGCACCGCGCGAACGCAGCATGGCGGTGAACCCCGCCACGACGGCCACGAGCACCAGTGCGTAGCGTTGCACGATGCACATGGGACAGGGCTCCAGACCCAGGCCGTGCTGCAGGTACAGGCCGAAGCCCAACAAGGCGATACAGAACAGACTCACCAGGGCCAGCACCTTGCGCGGTGCCTGGTCCAACATTCGCAGCAGCATTCCCACCCTTTCTTGCGACGCTTCTTGTGGCGCGCACCCTCCGGCGGAGGGCGTCACGGTATTGTCGGCGATGGGATTGCAGTGCCCGGGCTTTGGTTCCCGGCCCGACGCTCAATCGTCGCGGCGCCAGCGGCGGCCGTAGCCGCGGTCGTCGTGGTAGGGCCGGCCTTCGTAGCCCGGGCGCACGATCACCACGGGCGGCCCGACCACGGGAGGTTCCACGACCACCGGACGGCGGTAGCCGTAGTAACCCGGGCCGACGGGCGCCACCACGCAGCCGCTCAGGGCGGCGGCGGCCAGCAAGGCAAGCAGGGACAGACGTTTCATGCGGATCTCCATTGCAACGCAAGCAGATGCGCATTCAACGGCCCGGCACCGGCCAGGACGACATCCGGCGCATGAAGTTCTGTAAAGAGCGGTAGCCGCGCGTTCGCCCGAAAACATGACGGCCGACATCTATTCGCGCTTTCGATTTATGATGCTTGTCATTTATCAGCCACGGAGCGCGCATGCCACGTGTATCCCAGCAACAGACCGACCAGAACCGCATCGCGATCGAGAAGGCCTCGGCGCGCCTGTTCCGCGAAAAGGGCCTGCACGGCGTCAGCGTCGCCGAGGTGATGGCCGCGGCCGGCCTCACGCACGGCGGCTTCTACGGCCACTTCTCGTCCAAGGACGGGCTGGCCGCCGTGGCCTGCGCCAAGGCCTTCGAACAATCCGGCGCGCGCTGGGACCAACGCTTCGCCGAGCTGCCCGAACGCGAAGACCGCCGCCGGGCCTATGTGGAGGGCTATCTGGCCACCGCCACGCGCGACCGCCCCGGCAGCAGCTGCACGGCCGCCGCACTGGCCGGCGATGTGGCGCGCGCCGATGCCCAAGCGCCCGTGCGCGCGGCCTACCTGGACGGCCTCAAGGCGATGGCCGCGCGCCTGGCCCAGCTGCAGCCCGACGCCGGCACGCCCGAGGCCGGAGGGCGTGCGCTGGCCGACGTGGCCACACTGGTCGGCGCGCTGCTGCTGTCGCGCGCCACCAAGGGCGACCCCATCTCCGAAGCCCTGCTGGCCAGTGCGCGCGCGCGCCTGCTGCAGGAAGGCACGCAGCCATGAGCGCCGTGCCCACCGCCGCCAGCATCGCGCCAGGCAAGGCCGCGCTCGCGGCCCAGGCGCGCTCCCGGCGGCTGCTGCAAGGCCCCGTGCTGACCACCTTGCTGCTGCTGGCCGCACCCAACCTGGTCGTGATGCTGGCCCAGGCCGCCGCCAACTTCCTGGAGAGCTACTTCGTCGGCCTGCTCGGCGTGGACGCTCTGGCCGGCGCCGCGCTGGTGTTCCCCCTGGTCATGCTGATGCAGACCATGTCCGCAGGCGGCATGGGCGGCGGCATCTCCTCGGCGATCGCGCGGGCCATCGGCGCCGGCGACACGCCAAAGGCCCAGGCGCTGGCGCTGCATGCCCTCGTCATCGCGCTGGCCTTCGGCGCTGTCTGCATGCTGGGCGGCCTGCTGGGCGGGCCGCTGCTGTACCGCGCCATGGGCGCCACGCCGGCCGTGCAGCAGGCCGCCCTCGCCTACTCCAACGCGATCTTCGTCGGCGCCGTGTTCCTGTGGCTGGCCAACGGCATGGCCAGCGTGCTGCGCGGCAGCGGCAACATGGCGCTGCCCGCGATGGTGCTGTCCGGCGGCGTGCTGCTCCTGCTGCTGGCCTCGCCCCTGCTGATCTTCGGCTGGGGCCCGGTGCCGGCGCTGGGCATCACGGGCGCGGGGCTGGCCCTGGTCGTCTACTACGTCGCAGCGGCGGCCGTGATGCTGGTGGCGGTGTGGCGCGGCAACGGCGGCGTGCAGTTGCGCCTGAACCACCCGCTGCGCTGGGCGTTGTTCCGCGACATCCTGGGCGTGGGCGCGCCGGCCATCGTCAACAACGTCACGCTGAACCTGTCGGTGCTGACGGCCACGGCCCTGGTCAGCCCGCTGGGCAGCGCGGCATTGGCCGGCTTCGGTCTGGGCATCCGGCTCGAGTACCTGCAGATTCCCATCGTGTTCGGCTTCGGCGCCGCCATGGTCGCCATGGTCGGCATGAACACCGGCGCCGGCCAATTGGTGCGCGCGCGCCGCGTGGCGTGGACCGGGGCGCTGCTCGCTGCCGCCGTCACCTCGTGCGTGGGCCTGGCAGCGGCGCTGTTCCCCGCCGCCTGGCTCGGGCTGTTCACGCACGACCAGGAAGCCATCCGCACCGGCACGCAGTACCTGCGCACCGTGGGGCCGGCCTACGGCCTGTTCGGGCTGGGCTTGTCGCTGTACTTCGCCTCGCAGGGCGCGCGGCGCATGGGCTGGAGCATCGTGGCCGGCGCGGCGCGGCTGCTGGTGGTCTACCTCGCCGGCCACCTGGCGCTGCGGCTGGGGGCCGGCCTGCCCACGCTGCTGGCGATCATGGTGGCGGGCCTGGCGCTCTACGCGCTGCTGAACGCCTGGCCCTGGTTCGCGCGGCCGCAGGACCGGCCGCGCAGCTGATCAGCCCGCGGTGTGCAGCCGCACCCAGGCCAGGTACTTGTCGAGCCAGCCCTGCAGGAAGGCGCGGCTGGCCTCGCCGATGCTGCCGTCGGCGTCGAACAGGCCGTCCTTGGCCTGCACGAAGGCCTCGGGCTGGCCCAGCGTGGGCACATCCAGGTAGGCCAGCACGTTGCGCAGGTGCTGCTGCGCCAGCGCCGTGCCGATGGCACCGACCGACACTCCGATCACACCCGCGGGCTTGCCCGGGAACGCGCTCTTGCCATAGGGCCGCGAGGCGTGGTCGATGGCGTTCTTGAGCACGCCCGGAATCGAGCGGTTGTACTCGGGCGTCACGAACAACAGGCCCTGGGCGGACTGGATCTCCGCCTTCAGCCGCGTGACGCTGGCAGCCGGCTTGCCGTCGTCGTCCTGGTTGTACAGCGGCAGGTCGTCGATGCGCAGCTGCTCGAACGTCACGTCGCTGGGCGCCAGCTTGGCCAGGGCGACGGCCAGCTTGCGGTTGAACGAGTCCTTGCGCAGGCTGCCGACGACGACGGCGATCTTGGTCTGGGCCATGGGCTGTCCTTTCGGAAGTGTTGAAGGACGCCCACCTTAGCCCAGTTTCAGAAACCCGCCAGCACCGCGCCCTTGAATTCGGTCTGGATGAACTTGCGGATCTCGTCGGAGTGGTAGGCCTTGACCAGCTTGGCGACCCAGGGCTGGGCCTTGTCCTGCTCGCGCACGACCAGCACGTTCACATAGGGCGACTTGGCGCTCTCCTGCGCGATGGCGTCCCGGCCGGGGTTGAGGCCCGCCGACAGCGCGAAGTTGGTGTTGACGGCGGCCGCATCCAGGTCGTCCAGCGAGCGCGCCAGTTGCGCGGCCTCGAGTTCGACGAACTTCAGCTTCTTGGGGTTCTCGGTCACGTCCAGCGGTGTGGCCTTCAGGCCCGCGGAGGGCTTGATCTTGATCAGGCCCTTGTCCTGCAGCACCAGCAGCACGCGGCCACCGTTGGTCGGGTCGTTCGGGATGCCGAAGCGCGCGCCTTCCTTGAGGTCCTTCAGGTCCTTGACCTTCTTGGAGTACAGGCCGATCGGGTAGTTGACCGTCTGCGCGACCGAGACCAGCTTGTAGCCGCGGTCCTTGACCTGCAGGTCCAGGAAAGGCTGGTGCTGATAGCTGTTGGCGTCCAGGTCGCCGGCGGCCAGCGCGGCATTGGGCTGGATGTAGTCGCTGAACTCGACGATCTGGATCTTGAGCCCGTCCTTCTCGGCGATGCGCTTGACCTGTTCGAAGATCTGCGCGTGCGGGCCGGCCGTGACGCCGATCTTGAGCGGCTTGTCCTGCGCCAGTGCGGTGCCGGCCACGAGTGCGAAGGCGATGGTGGAAAGGAATGTACGTTTTTGCATGGGAAGCTCCTGAAGAAATCCATCAATGGCGGATGCGGCGCACCAGCCAGTCGCCGGCGCTCTGCACCAGCTGCACGAAGACGATGAGCACGAGGACCACGGCGGCCATGACCTCGGGCAGGAAGCGCTGGTAGCCGTAGCGGATGCCCAGGTCGCCCAGGCCGCCGCCGCCGATGGCGCCGGCCATGGCCGAAAAGCCCGTCAGGCTCACCAGCGTGATCGTGAGCGCCGCCACGATGCCGGGCAGCGCCTCGGGCAGCAGCACCTTCCAGACGATCTGCGACGTGGTGGCGCCCATGGCCTGCGCCGCTTCCACGAGGCCGTGGTCGACCTCGCGCAGCGCCGTCTCCACGAGCCTTGCCACGAAGGGCGCAGCCGCCAGCGTGAGCGGCACCACGGCCGCGGCCGTGCCGATGGACGAGCCCGTCACGAAGCGCGTGAACGGGATGATGGCCACCAGCAGGATGATGAAGGGCGTGGAGCGCACGGCGTTGACGATGCCGCCCACGATGCGGTTCACGGGCGCGTTCTCGCGCACGCCGCCGCGGTCGGTCAGGCGCAGCAGCACGCCCAGCGGCACGCCGATCAGCGCGCCGGCCAGGCCCGAGATGCCGACCATCACCAGCGTCTCCCACAGGGAGGTGGCGAACAGTTCCAGCAACGGGCCGCTGAAGGTGTCGAGGAAATCAAACATGGGCGGCCTCCGGCACCAGGGGTTGGACGTTCACGCCGGCCTGGCGCAGGTGCGCGATGCCGGCCTGCAGCTGGTCGGCCGCACCCCGCGCGAACACCGCGAGCTGCCCGAAGGGCTGGCCCTGCACCTCGTCGATCTGGCCGTGCAGGATGGACAGGTCCAGCCCGAAGCGGCGCACCAGCTCGGTCAGCAGCGGCTGGTCGGCGCCGTCGCCGGCGAACGCCAGGCGCAGGCCCTGCCCCTGGCCGGCCGGACTCGCGCCCATCAGCGTGCGCAGGCGCGCCAGCACGGAGTCCGGCAGTTCCTGCGGCACGATCTCCTCGATCAGGCTGCGCGTCGTGGCGTGCTGCGGCTTGGAGAACACGTCGACCACGCGGCCCTGCTCCACGATGCGGCCCGCGTCGATCACGGCCACACGCTCGGCCACCTGCTTGATGACCTGCATCTGGTGCGTGATCAGCACGATGGTCAGGCCGAACTCCTGGTTGATCTGGCGCAGAAGACCCAGGATGGAGCGCGTGGTCTCCGGGTCCAGCGCCGAGGTCGCTTCGTCGGACAGCAGCACCTTGGGCCGGTTCGCCAGCGCCCGGGCGATGCCCACACGCTGCTTCTGCCCGCCGCTGATCTGCGAGGGATGGCGCCTGGCCAGCGCCGACAGCCCGACCAGGTCCAGCAGCGGCTCCACGCGCCTCTTGATTTCGCCATCGGACAGGCCGGCGATCTCCAGCGGCAGCGCCACGTTGTCGTAGACCGTGCGCGAGCTCAGCACATTGAAATGCTGGAACACGATGCCGATGTCGCGCCGCGCGATGCGCAGGGCCGCATCGTCCAGTGCCGTCATCTCGCGGCCGTCGACCAGCACCTGCCCGGACGTGGGCCGGTTCAACAGATTGATCACGCGCACCAGCGAGCTCTTGCCCGCGCCGCTGCGGCCGATGATGCCGAACACCTCGCCCCCCGCCACCTCCAGGTCGATGCCGCGCAGCGCCTGCACCGGTCCGCTGCTACCCTGGTAGGTCTGGGTGATACCCCTCAACTCGATCATTGCTTGCTTTGGTCTCCACAACGGTGGAAACCCTGATTCACTTCAAGGGGCGTGAATCTACGCTCTTTCTTATAAAACTCATAAGAATATAAAGTTTTCTGCTTATATGAAATCGAATGGAGTGATGCTCCACGTGCTCGGCCTGTGGACGCTGTCCTGCCTGGACGCCAGCGGCAAGTACCTCGGGCTGGTCGGCGTGCCCGTGCTGCTGGTGGCCTGGGTGCGCTATGCCGTGCACACGGCGCTGTCCAGCGCCATCCTGCTGCCCCGCCGCGGGTTCGGCCTGTTCCGCACGCGCTCGCTGCGCGGGCAACTGCTGCGCGGCGTCCTCATGATCGGCTCCACGCTGCTGTTCTTCTCGGTCTTGAAGCGTGTGCCGCTGGCTGAAGCCACGGCCATGAACTTCATGGCGCCGATCTTTCTGATGGCGCTGGCGCCCTGGCTGCTGCACGAGCCGCACCGGCTGCACCGCTGGCTGGGCGTGGCGCTGGGCTTTTCCGGCATGTTGCTCGTGGTGCGGCCGGGCGCGGGGCTGGACACCGTGGGCATGTTGCTGGGCGTGGCCACGGCCCTGACCTTCGCCGCCTTTCAGATCGCCACGCGCCGGCTGGCCGGTGACGATCCGCTCACGACCAACTACTACGGCGGCTTGGTGGGCACTGTGGCGTTGACGCCCTTGCTGCCCTGGGTCTGGGAGCTGCCCGCGCTCACGACGGCGCAATGGGTGCTGCTGCTGTCCACCGGCGTCACGGGCGCGATCGGCCACGGCCTGCAGTCCGCTGCCTACGCTCGCACGCCGGCCACGCTGCTCGCGCCTTACAGCTACCTGCAGATCCTGAGTGCCGTGGCGCTCGGCTGGGCGGTCTTCGGCCAGCTGCCCGATGCCACGACGGCCCTGGGCATCGCCTGCATCTGCGGCGCCGGTATCGCCGTGGCGCTGGTCGAGCGCCGGCTCAATCGCGCAATGCGCGCCGCGCCAGCGTTGCCTGCAACAGCGCGCAGCCCACGACCAGCGCCAGTGCCGCCGTCAGCGAACTGCCATGGGCCACGAAGCCGATGATGGACGGCCCGACCATGAAACCGCAGTAGCCCACCGAAGCCACGGCCGAGATGCCGTGCGCCGGCGCCACGCCCGGCACCTGGGCGGCGGCACTGAACAGCACCGGCACCACGTTGGCCAGGCCCACGCCGACCAGCGCGAAGCCCGCCAGCGCGAGCGGCACATTGGGCGACAACAGCACGAGCGCCAGCGCCACGGCTGCCAGACAGGCGCTGGCGCGCAGCAGGCCCGTGGCGGACCAGCGCGCGCGCAGCCGGTCGCCCACGAAGCGCGTGGCCGCCATGGCGGCCGAGAAGCTCGCATAGGCCAGCGCGGCCTGCTGCTGCGGCGCGCCGCGCTCGCTGGCCAGGAACAGCACGCTCCAGTCGTACATCGCACCCTCCACCACGAAGCCCAGCGCCGCGAGCAGGCCCACCAGCGCCAGCCTCCCGCGCGGCAGCACGAAGCGGCCGTGCGCGTCCTCGGCCGCTACCGGCGCCGGCGCCATCTGCCGTACGCTCCAGCCCACCAGCAGCATGCTGAACACGGCCACTGCGAGCAGTTGCAGCTTCGGCGCCACGCCGGCCGTGAACAGCAGCCCGCCCACGCCCGCCCCCACCATGCCGCCCAGGCTGAACATGCCGTGGAAGGCACTCATGAGCGGCCGGCCGGCCCGGCGTTCGAGCTCCGAGGCATCGGCATTCATGGCCACGTCCAGCAGGCCCGTCGCCAGTCCGAACAGGCCCAGCAGGCCCCACAACAGCACCGGGTGCGGCATGTGCAGCAACAGCACCAGAGCCAGCGCCGACAGCAGCGCGCCCCACCAGGCCACGCGGCGCGCGCCATGGCGCGCGATCAGCCAGCCGGCCTGGGTGAGCCCCAGCACCGAGCCCACACCGGCCGCCAGCACCAGGCCGCCGATGGCGCCCACGCCCAGTCCGTAGACGGTCTTCACCGTGGGAATCTGCACACCCCAGGTCGCGAACATGAAACCGGCCGCGAAAAACAAAAAACGCGCAGCCCAGTGCGCGCGCACAGTCGAGGAAGTCATGGCGCCGACGATAGCCGAGCGCCGTGACCGGCCCGGCCCCTACACTGCCGCTCGCCATGGCCACCCGCCGCCTCGACCCCTACAGCCTGCGCCTGTTCGCCAGCGCCGCCGAAGAAGGCTCGATCGCGCGCGCCGCCGCGCGCGAACACCTGTCGGCCTCCGCGCTGTCGCGCCGCATCGCCGACCTCGAACATGCCTTCGGCGTGCCGCTGCTGGTGCGCTCGCCGCTGGGCATCCGGCTCACCGACGCCGGCCGGCTCGTGCACGCGCGCGGCCTGCAGCTCGAGGCCGGGCTGGACGCCTTGCTGCGCGAAGTGCAGTCGCATGACGGCCGCGTCAGCGGGCTGGTGCGGCTGTGCGCCAACGAGTCCTCGGTGATCGGCTTTTTGCCCGAGCGGCTGCAGCGCTTCCGCCAGGCCTATCCGGAGGTCACGATCGCGCTGCAGGAACGGCTCAGCGACGAGGTGCTGCGCGCCTGCCTGGACGACGCGACCGACGTCGGCGTGGCGGTGGCCCACGCGGTGCCGGCCGGGCTCGACGCCTGGGACTTTGCAGACGACCCGCTCGCCGTGCTGCTGCCCGCCGCCCACCCGCTGGCCGGAAGCGACAGCCTGCGCTTCGCCGAGGTGGCGCAGCAGCCGCTGGTCTGCGTGCAGAGCGGCGGCGCGCTGGACCGCCAGCTGCGCGAGCGCGCTGCGGCCACCGGGCTGCCGTTGCAGGTGGCCGTGGCCGTGCACAGCTTCGACGGTGTGGCGCGCATGGTCGAGGCCGGCCTGGGCCTGGCCATCCTGCCGCGCAGCGCCGCGCGGGCCTATGCCGGCGCGCCGCAGTTCGCGCGGCGGCCACTGGCCGAAGACTGGGCGCCGCGCATGCTGCGGCTGTACGCCCTGCACAAGACGCCGCGGCCGGCGGCCGTGGCGGCACTGATCGAGGCGCTGCGGGCCTGAGCGCACGCAGGGCTTGCGCCGGACATGCGCGAAGCGCATGCCCCCCGGCGCCAATCAGCACTTGGTCGGGCGCGCCGCGCGCTCCTACAGTCCGCGCCACCACGGTGAGCGACGGAGACAAGAAGCGTGCATCTCGAACTACCAGGCCGCGTGCTGTACCTCGCGCGCAACCCTGCCGCCATGGCAGACCAGATGGCCGGCCGGCCCATGACCCTGGCCCAGGCCCGGCCGCTGCGCGACGAGGTCTCGACCGACGAACTCACACCCGTCGCCATCCTCGCGCACTACGACGACGCGCTAGGCCGCTACCCCTACACAGGCTTCACGGTCGAGGGCCAGCGCCCCATCGCCGCAGGCGCCGTGCGTGCCGGCGGCTTCTCGGTCACGGTGGCCGGCGCGCGCTACGGCAAGGGTTCCTCGCGCGAGCACAGCCCGGCTGCCGAGAAGCTGGCCGGCATCCGGCTCGTGGTGGCCCAGAGCTTAGAGCGCATCTACCGCCAGAACGCCGACAACATCGGGCTGTTCACCTCGACCGACCTGGGCCTGATCCCGCGCATCGAACGCGGCGAGGCCATCGCCATCGACGAGCTCGTGGCCGGCCGCGACGCCCTGGCCGCCGCCATCCTGCGCGCGGGCGGCCTGCTGCGCTTCGGCCAGCGCCACCTGCAGGGCATCCGTCCGGCCGCAGGGGCGCACGACGGCGGCCCGCGCACGCTGTTCGAGAAGATCGTCGCGCGCCACCTGCTGGCCACGCCGCTCACGCCGGCGCACCCGGCCGCGGGCGATGGCGCCTTCGTGCGCGCCGACCGCCGCTTCATCCACGAGTACTACACCGGCATGTGCGCCCACATGCTGCAGGCCAGCTTCGGGTCCGCGCTGCAACTGGCCGATCCGGCCTCCATCGTGGTGTTCGAGGACCACACTTCCTACGTGGACCAGAGTCCCGCCCACCTGCGCATGGGCCTGGTGCCCAACATCCGCGCCATGGTGCAGGCCCAGCGCGACTTCGCGCAGGCGCATGGCCTGACCCTGCACCGCACGCTGACCGACGACGAGGCCGCCGCACCGGGCGCCGACACCAACGTGGCCGGCATCTCGCATGCCATGGTGGCCGAGCACTATGCGCTGCCCGGCGAGCTCGTGGTCGGCACCGATTCGCACACGCCGCACAGCGGCGCACTGGGCTGCGTGGCCTTCGGCGTGGGCACGACCGACATGGCCAATGCCTTCGTGACGGGCGCTGTGCGCATGACCGTGCCGCAGAGCCTGCGCGTGGAACTGCGGGGCCCGCTGGCGGCCGGCATCACGGCCAAGGACGTGCTGCTGCACCTGCTGGCCCAGCCCGACATCCGCGCCGGCGCCGGTGTGGGCAAGGTGTTCGAGTTCTGCGGCAGCGCGGTGGACGCCATGTCCATCGACGAGCGCGCCACGCTGACCAACATGGTGGCCGAGCTCGGCGGCTTCACGGGCATCGTCGCGCCCGATGCCCAGACCGTGCGCTTCCTGAAGGAACGCCGCGGCATCGACTTCGCGCTGCAGGATTGGATGGCGAGCGACCCTGGCGCCGCCTACGCCGGCCACATCGTGCTGGACTGCAGAAGGCTGTCGCCCATGGTGGCCCGCCCGGGTGATCCCGGCAACGGCCTGCCGCTGGCCGCGCTGGACGCACCCGTGCGGCTGGACATCGCCTACGGCGGCTCGTGCACCGCCGGCAAGCGCGAGGATTTCGACCACTACCACGCGGTGCTGTCCTGGGCCGCCGCACGCGGCCTGCGCGTCGCCGAGGGCGTGCAGCTGTACCTGCAGTTCGGCACCACGGCCGTGCGCGACTACTGCACCGCGCAGGGCTATCTCGCGGCTTTTGAGCAGGTCGGCGCGCAGATCCTGCAGCCCTCTTGTGGCGCCTGCGCCAACTGCGGCCCGGGTTCGTCCACCGACGCCGGCCAGGTCACCGTCAGCGCGATCAACCGCAACTTCCCGGGGCGGTCCGGCCCCGGCAGCGTCTGGCTGGCCAGCCCGCCCACGGTGGCGGCCAGCGCCATCGCGGGCCGCCTGCTGTCCTTCGCCGAGCTGCAGGCCGCGCACGGCTGAGCCTTCCCACAACCACCAAGGAGACAAGATGAAACACCCCGCGATCGCGCGGCGTGGCGCCCTGGCGCTGCTCGCCGCCAGCCTGGCCGCGCCCGCCTGGGCCCAGGGCGACAAGCCCATCCGCCTCGTCGTGCCGCTGACCACGGGTTCCACCGTGGACACCCTGGCCCGCGCCATGGGCCCCACGCTGGCCAAGGTCACGGGCCATGCCGTGGTCGTGGAGAACCTGCCCGGCGCCGGCGGTATGACCGGCACGCTGCAGGTCGTCAACGGCGCCAAGGACGGCACGGTGCTGGGCATGGTCTCGTCCAACCACGTGATCAACCCCGGCATCTACAAGAAGATGCCGTTCGACGCGATCGCCGACATCACGCCGATCCGCGTGATCGGCAGCGTGCCGCTGGTGCTGGTGCTGCACCCCTCGGTGCCGGCGCACACCACGTCCGAACTCATCGCCCTCATGAAGGCCAGACCCGGCGCGCTGAACCTGGGCTCGGCCGGCAACGGCAGCACGCTGCACTTGGCCGGCGAACTGTTCGGCCAGGAAGCCGGCGTGCAGATCAGGCACATCCCCTACCGCGGCACCGGCCCGCTGACCACCGACCTGCTGGGCGGCCAGGTCGACATGGCCTTCGTCTCGGTCACGGCCGTGGCGCCGCACATCAAGGCCGGCAAGTTGCGCGCCATCGCGCTGTCGAGCACCACGCGCTCGGCCCTGCTGCCCGAGGTGCCCACGCTGGCCGAATTCGGCCTGCCGCGCTACGGCTTCGACGCCTGGATCGCCGTGGTCGGCCCGGCCGGCATGGCACCGGCCGTGGTGCACAAGACCGCCGCCGACCTGCAGGCCGTGCTGGCCAGCAAGGAGGTGGCCGACGCGCTCGCCGCCCAGGGCATCGTGACCGTGCAGAACTCGCCCGAGCAGGCCCTGCCCTTCTTCAAGGCTGAGCTGGAAAAGCACCTGCGGCTGGTCAAGGCATCGGGCGCATCGGTGGATTGAGATCCCGCGGCGTTCTCCGGGTTAGCCACCAAGGTGGCTGCACTCTTTTGGTGAACAATGCGGCCCGCCGATGGCGCGCTGGGCGCCCCAGTCCGTCGGCCAGACCAACGACAGGAGATCGACTTGAAACCAACGCTTCTCGCCGGCGCGCTCGCGGCCCTCGCCTTCGGCCTCGCGGCCCCTGCCCAGGCCCAGACCCCCGTCAAGATCGGCTTCATGGCCGAGCTGTCGGGCCCGCAGGCCGCGTTGGGCCAGGACATGCTGGACGCCTTCATGCTGGTCGTGGAGCAGAACGGCGGCAAGCTCGGCGACGTGCCCGTCAACGTGCTGCGCCGCGACAGCCAGCTCAAGCCCGAGGTCGCCAACCAGATCGCCGACGAGCTGATCGAGAAGGAGAAGGTGCCCATCGTCGCCGGCATCACCTTCTCCAACATCATGATGGCCGTGAGCAAGAAGCTGACCTCGGCCGGCGTCATCGTGGTGGGTGGCAATGCCGGCCCGGCGCCGCTGGCCGGCCCCCAGTGCGCGGCCAACCTGTTCGTGGTCTCCAAGCAGAACGACCAGTTCGCCGAGGCCATGGGCAAGTACGCGACCGACAAGGGCTACAAGCGCATCATCGCGATGACGCCCAACTACCAGGCCGGCAAGGACTACGTGGCCGGCTTCAAGCGCGTGTACAAGACGCCGCTGGCCGACGAGATCTACACCCCCTTGAGCCAGCTCGACTTCTCGGCCGAGCTCTCGCGCATCGCGGCCGACAAGCCCGATGCGGTCTACGCCTTCTACCCCGGTGGCCTGGGCGTGGCCTTCGTGCGCGCCTACCAGCAGGCAGGGCTGACCAGCAAGATCCCGCTGCTGACCGTGTCCACGGCCGACGGCACCACGCTGCCCGCGCTCAAGGACAGCGCGCTGGGCGTGATGTCGGCCTCGGCCTGGGGCCCGGACCTGCCGAACCCGGCCAACCAGAAGTTCGTGGCCGACTTCGAGGCCAAGTACAAGCGCACGCCCAGCGAGTACGCCGCCCAGTCGTACGACGCTGCGCTGCTCATCGACTCGGCCCTGCGCAAGACCCGAGGCGGCACCGACAAGGCCGTGCTGCAGACCGCGCTCAAGGCCGCGGACTTCAAGTCCGTGCGCGGCAACTTCAGCTTCGGCGCCAACAACTTCCCGGTGCAGGACTTCTACGTGTTCGAGGTGGCCAAGGACGCCAAGGGCAACGCCAACCTCAAGACGGTCAGCAAGCAGCTCACGGCGCACAAGGATGCCTACGTCGGCGACTGCCCAATGAAATGAAACCACCCCGTTTGGACTTCTCACTTCGTGTAGAAGTCCCATCCCCCTCAAGGGGCGCACCCGGCGGCCTGGCAAGCCAGTTCCGCGGCTGCGCTGGCATGGCCTGCTCCGCGGCCTCTCGACCAGCGGCTTGCGGGCCGGCTTCATGTCCTGCGGGCGGCGCGCCAGCGCAATGGACAACTGAGATGGGTCCGTCTTGATCTGGAGCCTGTTCTTCTCCCAGCTGCTGAACGGGGTGCAGCTCGGGATGCTGCTGTTCCTGCTGTCGGCCGGCCTCACGCTGGTGTTCGGCATCATGAACTTCATCAACCTCGCGCACGGCTCGTTCTACATGCTGGGCGCCTACTTCGCGGCGGCCGCGCTCGCGCGCACGGATTCCTTCCTGCTCGCTGGCCTGGCCGGCATCGGTGGCGCCATGTTGCTGGCCTTCGCGATCGAGCGGCTGGCGCTGCGCCGGCTCTACACGCGCGACCACCTGGACCAGGTGCTGGCCACGCTGGGCCTCATCATGTTCTTCAACGAGACGGTGCGCATGGTCTGGGGCGCGCAGCCCGTGTTCACGGCGCAGCCCGCGTGGCTCAATGGCTCGCTGCAGCTCGGCGACTTCAGCTACCCGGCCTACAGGCTCATGATCATCGTGGCCGGGCTGCTGGTGGCGGCCGGCATCCATCTGCTGATCCACCGCACGCGCGTGGGCATGCTGGTGCGCGCCAGCTCCACGCACCCCGACACCGTGGCCGCGCTGGGAGTCAACGCGCGGCTGCTCAACACGCTGCTATTCGCGGTCGGCGCGGGGCTGGCGGCGCTGGCCGGCTGGCTGGTCGGCCCCATCGTCTCGGTGCAGTCGGGCATGGGCGACAACGTGCTGATCCTCGCGCTCGTGGTCATCGTGATCGGTGGCATCGGCTCCATCCGCGGCGCCTTCTACGCGGCGCTGCTGGTCGGCCTGGTCGACACCATGGGCCGGGCCTACATGCCGCAGATCACGCGGCAGTTCTTCGAGCGCAGCGTGGCCGACGCGGCCGGTCCGGCGCTGGCCTCCATGCTGATCTATTTGTTCATGGCATTGATCCTGGCGGTCAAGCCGGCGGGGCTGTTTCCGGTGCGGCGATGAGATACCCGTTTTCGGTGGTGCGAGACCGCGCCGACGGTGTGCTCTCCTCCGCGAATGTCCCCCGCCCCGGGCCGCAGGCGGCCCGGGGCTCCTCCTTGATTTCGCTGCGGAGAACACACCATCGTCGCGGTCTGGACGCCTCACGCTTAATCGGCCGGCACGACGCGACGTGTCCTGGGACGAGGGTACCGGGTGGCCTCTGCAGCGAAATAAAGGAGGAGCCTGGGCCGCCTGCGGCCCTGGCGGGGGACATTCGCGGAAGAGGCCACCCGGTGGCCTCGGCCCACGCACCACGCCTGCGCCGGATCCTGTTGCAGGTACGACGAAATGTTCCCTGAATCTCTGTCGTGGCGTTCGCCACGCGCCTTACTGGCCTGCACCATCTTCCTGCTGATGCTGCTCGTGCCCTTGTTCGCACAGTGGGCCGGCTCCAGCTTCTATCTGGGCTTTGCCACACGCATCGTGGTGTTCGCCATCGCCGCCAGCGGGCTCAACCTGGTCTTGGGCTACGGCGGCATGGTCAGCCTGGGCCATGCGCTGTACGTGGGCCTGGGCGCCTACGTGGTGGGCATCGCCGCCTTCCACGGCCTCACGAACGGCTGGGCGCAGCTGGCCATCGCGCTCGCGCTGGCGGCCGGCGTGGCGGCGGTCACCGGCCTGGTGTCGCTGCGCACGCGCGGCATCGGCTTCATCATGATCACGCTGGCCTTCGGCCAGATGTTCTATTTCCTCGCCGTGAGCCTCAAGCAATACGGCGGCGACGATGGCCTGCCGCTGGACACCCGCAGCCAGCTCGCGCCGCTGCCCACGCTGGACGGCAAGGTGACGCTGTACTACCTCGCGCTGGCCGTGCTGTTCGCCGTGATGCTGCTGGTCTGGCGCGCCGTGCACAGCCGCTTCGGCATGGTGCTGCGCGGCTTCCATGCCAATGGACGGCGCATGCTCGCGGCCGGCCATCCGCGGCTGCGCTACCAGCTCACGGCCTATGTGCTGTCCGCCCTGGTCTGCACGCTGGCCGGGGTGCTGCAGGGCAACCTCACGGCCTTCGCCTCGCCCTCCTACCTGTCCTGGCAGGCCTCGGGCGAGCTGATCCTGATCGTGGTGCTGGGCGGCATGGGCACGGTCATGGGGCCGCTGGTCGGCGCCGTGGTGCTGCTGGTGCTCGAAGAGGCGCTGTCGGGCTGGACGCAGCACTGGATGGCGATCCTG
Organism: Pseudorhodoferax aquiterrae; assembly: GCF_014652235.1. Classification (GTDB taxonomy): domain Bacteria; phylum Pseudomonadota; class Gammaproteobacteria; order Burkholderiales; family Burkholderiaceae_C; genus Pseudorhodoferax; species Pseudorhodoferax aquiterrae. Next base: position 114,629 of record NZ_BMYK01000018.1, on the reverse strand, counting down.
GGGCCGCTGATCCTGCTGGTTGCGCTGGTGTCGCGCCGCGGCATCTGGGGCGTGGTCACGCAGTGGGAGAAGCGCGCATGAGCACGCCGCTGCTGCAGGTGCAAGGCCTGGTCAAGCGCTTCGGCGGCCTGACCGCCACCGACCGGCTGGAACTGTCCCTGGCCGCGGGCGAGACCCATGCGCTGATCGGCCCCAACGGCGCCGGCAAGACCACCGTGATGGGCCAGTTGACCGGCGAGCTGCTGCCCGACGCCGGCCGCGTGCTCTACGACGGCCAGGACATCACGCGCTGGCCGGTGCCGCAGCGCGCACTGGCCGGCATCGCGCGCAGCTACCAGATCACGCAGCTGCTGCACGGTTTCTCGGTGCTGGAGAACGTGATGCTCGTGGTGCAGGCGCGCAGCGGCCATTCCTTCGGCGCGTGGACGCCCGTACACCGCCAGCGCGCGCTGACCGCGCCGGCGCTGCAGGCCCTGGCCCAGGCCGGCCTGGCCGAGCGCGCGCACGACGACGTGATGGCCCTGGCCCATGGCGAGCACCGCCAGCTCGAGCTGGCCATGGCGCTGGCCATGCAGCCGCGCCTCTTGCTGCTCGACGAGCCGCTGGCCGGCATGAGCCAGGGCGAGTCGGCCCGCATGGTCGACCTGTTGCAAGGCCTCAAGGGCCGCTACACCATGCTGCTCGTGGAGCACGACATGCAGGCCGTGTTCAGCCTCGCCGACCGCGTGAGCGTGCTGGTCTACGGCCGCGCCATCGCCTGCGGCACGCCGGCCGAAGTGCAGGCCGATCCGGCGGTGCGCAGCGCCTACCTCGGAGACGACCACGGATGACCGCCCTGCTCCGCATCGAAGGCCTGCAGGCCGGCTACGGCGCCAGCCGCGTGTTGCACGGCATCGACCTCACGGTCGGCGACGGCCGCATCGTCACGCTGCTGGGCAAGAACGGCATGGGCAAGACCACCACGCTCAAGAGCGTGATGGGCCTCGTGCCCAAGCAGGCCGGCAGCGTGCAGTTCGCCGGGCGCGACACCACGCGCATGGCCGCCTTCGAGACCGCGCGCCTGGGGCTGGGCTGGGTGCCCGAAGGCCGCCAGGTCTTTCCCACGCTCACGGTGCAGGAGAACCTCCTCGCCACGGCCGCCAACCGGCATGGCGCGGCGCAGCCCTTCACCTTGCAGCGCGTCTACGACTTCTTTCCGCGCCTGGCCGAGCGCGCCGGCAACCTGGGCAACCAGCTCTCGGGCGGCGAGCAACAGATGCTGGCCATCGGCCGCGCCCTCATGACCAACCCCCGGCTGCTGATCCTGGACGAGGCCACCGAAGGCCTGGCGCCGCTGGTGCGCGCCGAGATCTGGCGTGTGCTGGGCGCGCTGCGCGCCACCGGCATGGCCATGCTGGTGGTGGACAAGAACCTCGGCGCGCTCATGGAGCTGGCGGACCAGCATGTGGTGCTGGAAAAAGGCCGCATCGTCTGGCAGGGCGACAGCGCTGCGCTGCAGGCCGACCGCGCCACCGTCCAGGGGCACCTGGGCATTTGACTCGCTTGATCACAATGGCGCATGTACCATTAGCGCTATAGGGCCAAATGCGTGCTTATGATCAAAAGTACCATCCACCCGTCCTGCATCCGCATGCCAAGCACCGCCATTTCCGCCAACCGCATCGCCAAACTGACGGCCCGCGAGCGCGCGCGCTTCGCCGCCGCGCGCCCGCGCAGCGCCGCGCTGTCCGCACGCAACGCCGAGCACCTGCTGTTCGGCGTGCCGCTGCACTGGATGAGCGACTGGGGCACGCCGTTCGCGCTGCACGTGGCCGAAGCCCGCGGCGCGCAGCTGACCGACGTGGACGGCCACCGTCTCGTGGACTTCTGCCTGGGCGACACCGGCGCCATGTTCGGCCATTCCCCGGCCCCCGTGGTCGCCGCCCTGCAGGCCCAGGCCGCCCGCGGCCTGACGACCATGCTGGCCAGCGAGGACGCCAGCGCCGTCGGCGAGCTGCTGGCCGCGCGCTTCGGGCTGCCGCGCTGGCAGTTCGCGATGACGGCCACCGACGCCAACCGCTTCCTGCTGCGCTGGCTGCGCGCGGTGACGCAGCGCCGCGTGCTGCTGGTGTTCAACGGCTGCTACCACGGCACCGTGGACGACGTGTTCGTCGACCTCGTGGCCGGCCAGCCCGTGCAGCGTCCCAGCCTGCTGGGCCAGGTGCACGATCTCACGCAGACCACGCGCGTGGTCGAGTTCAACGACCTCGCCGCGCTGGAGGCCGCGCTCGCGCCCGGCGACGTGGCCTGCGTGCTGGCCGAGCCGGTGATGACCAACATCGGCATGGTGCTGCCCGAGCCCGGCTTCTGGCCGGCCGCGGCCGAACTCATCCGCCGCCACGGCAGCCTGCTGGTGCTGGACGAGACCCACACCATCAGCAGCGGCCCGGGCGGCTATGCGCGCGCCGAAGGCCTGGCGCCCGACGCATTGGTGCTGGGCAAGCCCCTGGGCGGCGGCATGCCCTGCGCGGCCTATGGTTTCACGGCCGAACTGGCGGCGCGCTGCGAGGCGGCCAAGCGCGCCGCACCGCCCGGCCACTCGGGCATCGGCACCACGCTCACGGCCAACCTGCTGGCCATGGCCGCCATGCGCGCCACGCTGTCCACGCTGATGACCGAGGCGGTCTACCAACCCATGCTGGCCCTGGCCGGCCAGCTCGCCGACGGCCTGCGCGGCGCCATCGCACGGCATGGCCTGCCCTGGTGCGTAAGCCAGGTCGGCGCGCGTGCCGAGTTCCAGTTCTGCGCCCGGCCGCCGCGCAACGGCAGCGAGGCCGCCGCCGCCATGGACGACGCGCTCGAGCACCTGCTGCACCTGGCACTGCTCAACCGCGGCGTGCTGATCACGCCCTTCCACAACATGATGCTGGTCTGCCCCGAGACCACGGCGGCCGACGTCGAACGCCTGGTCCAGGCCTTCGACGCCGTGCTGGCCGAACTCACCTCCACCTGACGATGCCCCCTGAACCGGCCGCTTCAGCCACCCAGCAGGACACCATCTACGCGCAGCTGCGCCAATGGGTCACGGTCGGCCGCTTCCAGCCCGGCGAGCGGCTCAAGATCCGCGAGTTGGCCGAGCGGCTGGGCTGCGGCCTGATGCCAGTGCGCGCGGCGCTGCAGCGGCTGGCGGCCGAAGGCGCGCTGCGCAACGTGCCCAATGCCGGCGTGGTCGTGCCCAAGCTCTCGCCGGCCGAATTCGACGACCTCGTGCAGATGCGCATGCTGCTCGAAGGCGAGGCCGCGGAACGCGGCGCGCTGCGCATCGACGAGCCCGGCCGCGCCGCGCTCGTGGCGCTGGGCGTGCGCATGCGCGAGGCGCTGGCCCAGGGCGATGGCGCCGGCTACCTGGCCGCCAACGAGGACTTCCAGGTGCGGTTGTACCGCGCAGCCGGCTCGCCGCTGCTGTTCGACCTCATCGAGACGCTGTGGCTCAAGGCCGGGCCGGTGTCCAACCGGCTGTTCGAGGTGCCCGAGGCCGCCGTGGCGCTGAAGGACGCGCACGAGGCCACGCTTGCCGCACTGGCGCGCCACGACCCAGTCGGCGTGCGCCTGGCCGTGGAGCGCGACCTGTTCATCGCCAGCCAGTTCATCCGCCGGCGCCTGCGCGCCATCCGCTAGACATGAGCCCACCCCGTTTGTCCGGCGCACTGCGTGTAGCCATCCAATACCCCTCGAGGGGCGCACCCGGCGGCCTGGCAGAACCAGTTCCGCAGGTGCGCTGGCATGGCCTGCTCCGCGGCCTTCGGAACCTCTGCACGCGAGCCCGGTTCTGACCCTGCAAGAACACATGTCGCACTGGACGACTCTTCCGAAGGAAAACACCATGGAACCCGACGCCCTCGAGTCCGCCCAACTGCTGGTGCGCCGCGCCGGCCGCGCGCTGGCCCGGCACGGCCTGCTGCACGCCTACGGCCACTGCAGCATGCGGCTCGACGCCGACCACTTCCTGGTCTGCGCCAGCCAGCCGCCCGGCACCATCGGCTTCGGCGTGCCGGGCACGGTCGTGCCGCTGGCCGGCGACTTCCCCGCCGACCTGTTGGGCGAGGTGCGCATCCACCGCGAAATCTACCGGCGCCGCCCCGACATCGGCGGCGTGGTGCGCGCCATGCCGCCCAAGGCCATGTCGCTGTCCACGCTGCGGCGCACGCCGCGCGTGCTGCACGGCATGGGCAGCTACTTCCATCCCGGCACGCCGCTTTGGGACGACGTGCAGCTGCTGCGTTCGGACGCCCAGGCCGAGGCCCTGGTGGCGCAGATGGGCGCGGCACCCGCCATCGTCATGCGCGGCAACGGCGTGGTCGTGGCCGGCCCCAGCCTGCCCGACGCCGTGGTGCTGACCTGGTACCTGGAAGACGCTGCCCGCATCGAACTGGACTGCGCCGCCGCGGGCGGCCAGCCCGCCGAACTCACGGCCGACGAAGCGACGCGACGCGCCACCCGCGCGGGCCGCATCTTCGAACGCATGTGGGACCACCTTTCGCACGGAGATCCCGAAGTTTGACCACCACCGACCCAAGCCCCATCGCCGTGCTCGGCGCGGGCGTCATCGGCGCCGCCTGGGCGGCCTTCTTCGCGCTGGCTGGCCGCGACGTGCGCGTGGCCGACCCCGCGCCCGACGCACAGCAGCGCCTGGACGACATGCTCGCGCGCGCCCGCCCCGCCATGCAGGCGCTGGGCCTGCTGCACGCGCAGCCCACGCTGCCGCGCCTGTGCGCCCGCATCGAAGAGGCCGTCGAGGGCGTGGGCGCCATCCAGGAAGCCCTGCCGGAGCAGCTCGAGCTCAAGCGCGCCGCCTACCGCGCCGTGGAGGCCGCCGCGCCGTTGGACGCGCTGCTGATGTCCAGCTCCTCCGGCCTCATGCCCACGCTGCTGCAGCAAGGCCTGGCGCACCCGGAGCGCCTCTTGATCGCCCACCCCTGCAACCCGGCCTACCTGATGCCGCTCGTGGAGCTGGTCGGCGGCCGGGCCACCAGCGCCGAGGCCATGGACCGGGCCGAGGCCTTCTACCGCGCGCTGGGCAAGCAGACCGTGCGCCTGCAGCGCGAGGCCACGGGCCACCTCGTGAACCGGCTGCAGGCCGCGCTGTGGCGCGAGGCCGTGCACCTGGTCGCCGGCGGCTACGCCACGGTGGCCGACGTGGACCGCGCCGTGACCGAGGGCCTGGGCGCGCGCTGGACGGTCTGCGGCCCGCACGCGGTCTTCCACCTCTCGGGCGGCCCGCGCGGCATGGAAGCCTTCCTGGAACGCCTGGGCCCGGCCGTGGAAAGCTGGTGGGCCGACCTCGGCCAGCCGACGCTGGACGCAGACACACGCGCCAGGCTCATCGCGCAGATGCAGGACGCCGCCGCCGGCCGCAGCACCGAGGCCATGGCGCAGCAGCGCGATGCCCACATGCTGCGCGTGATGCGGCTGCGGCAAGGCGATCCTCCACCGGTCTGAGGATTGCGTTCGCCGGTGGGCGCCGCACAATCCACAGCACGGCCGCTTGGCCGTGCAAGGAGCCCACGATGAGCGAAGAACGCAAGCAATGGATCTGCACGGCCGTCGACATCGATGGCGGCCAGCGCGTGGCGGGCAACCCCATGCAGCTCACGCCCATGGGCGTGGCGGCCAGGAACAAGCTCTGGCCACGCGACAAGGTGCTGAAGGTGCGCTTCCTGCAGGGCGGCGCCGCGCTGCACGAACGCACGCTGAAGACCGCGCAGGCCTGGATGCTGGACGGCGTCCACCTCAAGCTGGAGCCGGCCCGGCCCAACGAGGCGGGCGACATCCGCATCAGCTTCGACCCTGCCGCCGGCTCCTGGTCCTACGTGGGCACGGACGCGCAGGGCATCCGCAGTTCGCAGGCCACGATGAACCTGGGCTGGGCCGCGCTGGACACGCCCGAGCAGGACTTCTCCAGCGTGGTGATCCACGAATTCGGCCACGCCCTGGGCCTGCTGCACGAACACAACCACCCCGGCGCGCGGGTGGAATGGGACAAGGCCGCGGTCAAGGCCGACCTGGGCGGCGCGCCCAACTTCTGGGACGACGCGACCATCGCGCACAACGTGTTCGCCAAGTTCGACGCGTCCACCACCATCACGACCGACTTCGACAGCGCCTCGGTCATGATCTACACGATCCCGGCCCACTGGACCACCAACGGCAAGAGCTTCATGCCCTCGTGGAAGCTGTCGGCCGGCGATGCCGCCACCATCCGCAAGCTCTACGCCTGAGCTGCTGGCCTTCGAGGGCCTGCGCATGCGCGTGCACCGCATCGGGCTGGCCCACTGGCGGCCCGGCGCGCGGCTGCGCAGCTGGGGCGTGGCGCCGCTGCACCGCAACGGCGAGCAGCTGCTGGTGCCTTGCGGTGCGCGCGAGGCCTTGTGGCTGGGCTTCTGGCAGGACGAAGAGGACGGGCCCGGCGCCACGGTGGAACTGCACGACCGCGCCCACGGACGCGCCGCGCGCATCGTGCTGCCGCCCGACTTCCAGCTCACCGCGCTGGGCGGTGCCGAGGGCGCGGCGTATCCGATCGCCCCGCCTGCTGCGCACTACGAACTCGCGCTCATGGCCAACGGCGCGCGCTGCCTGCTCACGCTGCAGCTGCAGCCCCCGCGCGAATGGGCCCAGGCCGCCGGCCGTGCCGCCCCCGCCGCGCTGACCGGCCCACCCCCGCCCCCGCCCCGCTACGGCTAGGAGACGCCATGGCCCTGGAACCCGTCGCCAACACGCCCGGCCTGTGGCGTGACCCGCAATGGCAGGCCGGCATGCCGGGCCTGTACGCGCTGCTGGCCGGCGTCAGCGCCTACCCGCACCTGGAAGGTGGCAGCGCCCCCGCGCCCGACGCCTTCGGCCTGGGCCAGCTGGGCGCCTCGGCCAACACCGCAGCCAGCCTGTTCGACTGGCTGCGCGCCGACTTCCGGCACGAAGGCCTGCCGCTGGTCTGGTGCCAGCTGCTGCTGTCGCCCACGGCCGAGGAGAAGGCGGGCCTGGACGCACGCGGCCTCGTGCACTACGCACCGGCCGACCATGCCACGTTGGTCAAGGCCATCCAGCGCTGGACCGGCCAGGTGCCCAGCGCACCGGCCGCGGCGCGCCAGAGCCGCACCCTGTTCTTCTTCAGCGGTCACGGCGTGCAATCGAACTGGCGCGCGCTACTGCTGCCCAGCGACTACCTGGACCCGGACCCCGGCGCGCCGCAGCTGCAGAACTGCATCAGCACGCGCGAGCTGCAGGACTGGATGGAGCAAAGCCCCGTGGCCGAGCACCTCGCGCTGATCGATGCCTGCCGCAACGAGTTCTCGCCGCTGGCGTCGCGCGGGGCCACGGCCAACACCTGCTTTCCGCTGCTGCAGGCGGGCACCCAGGTGCCGCGCACGGCCGCCTCGCTGGCCGCCACCTCGCCCGGCACGCAGGCCTACCAGGTGCCCGGGCAGCCGCACACGCTGTTCGGCCAGGCCGTGCTCAACGCCGTGCGTGGTGCCGGCGGCGGCGATGCGCAGCTGGAGTTCCGCGAGCTCGTGACGGCCGTGCGCAACGACGTCAACGCGCTGCTCAGGGCGGCCAGCCAGGGACAGCTGGAGCAGGCCGTGCGGCCGCGTGTGGAAGGCGACGATGCGCTGGTCGTGACCGAGCTGCTGGCCGGCCCCGTGCCGCCGCCGCCCGTGCCCGTGCCGGGCGGCCTGCCGCGCGTGGGCGCGGCACGCCCGCGCCCCGACGCGCTCGCCGAGGCGCTGCGCGCGAGCGCCGAACGCTTCGACCCCGCGCTCGCCGTGCACGACGCGATCGCCTTCGAATTGCTGGTGCAGGACTTCGGCGAGATCCACCGCCGCATGGGCCACGAGTACGCCTCGCACCTGTGGCGCGAAGGCGTGCGCGCCTTCGGCCTGGACGATGGGCAGCCGCTCGGCGGAGGCCTGGTGCTGCAGGCGGTCGAGCGCGACGACCCGAGCAGCCAGGTGCAGGTCGACCTGGAACTGCCCGCCCGTGCGGGCGGCGTGCTGCTGGTGTTCGAGGGCGCGCAGTACGTGCAGCGCGAGCGGCTCGCCGTGGCCTTGCCGACCGATGCGAACGGCCCGGTGCCGATCCGCCTGTCGCTGCAGTTCGGCCCGGCCTTGCCCGGCGAGCCGCCACGCCTGCTCAAGCTGCAGGCGCGCCTGGGGCCGTCCGCGCACAACCCGCACTACCAGTACGTCTGGCAACTGCTGCGCGAGGCCGAACTCGGCAGCCCGCGCAAGGCCGCCGAACGCATCGACCCCGAGCGCCTGCGCGCCGCCGCACAGGACGCGCCCAACGGCCAGGTCGCGCTCACGGCCGGCCTGCTGCTGCAGGCCAGCACCGGCCACGCCGACCAGCTGCAGGCCTTCCCGCGCAGCCTGCTGCAGCGTGTGCCCGCGCTGCCCGATGCGGCCGTGCTCTGGGCTGCCGCGCTGCGCCATGCGCTGGCCGCGGGCAAGAAGAAGCCCTTCGGCGAATCCGCGCCGCAGGCCGCGTGCGTGGCCGCGCTGGCCAGCCTGCAGCAGCGCGGCCTGCCCTACTTCGCCGACAGCCTGGAGCTGGCCGAACGCCTGCTGCGCCAGGCGCTGCGCGGGCCGTTGAAGAACGGCCAGGATGCGCCGCTGCGCGCCGTGCAGCAGGCCATCGCGCAGCTGTACGAGGTGGCCCAGCCCGACGGGCAGTTCCCCGTGCTGGCCGGCCTCCCGCGGCCCGCCGCGCTGCCGGGCCAGGGAGCGCTCACGGTCCCCGAGATGCGCGCCCTGCTGGGCCGCCGGTGAGCTACCATGCCGGCCGCGGAGCAAGCCGCGCCCGGACCCGCGGGAAGGGTTGAACCCACTTGCCCCACGCACGCGCCTGCGCGTGCGCCTGCGGTCTTTCCCCACCTTTGTGCGGCCGATGCTGCGGGCCCCCGGCTCACCACGCACGGAGGTTTCCTTGAAGCGCATCCCCCCGCGGCCCGATGCCGCCCACCTGAAGAAGCAGGCCAAGCAGCTGCTGGCCGCCCTGCGCGCCGGCGAGGCCGAGGCCTTCGCCCGCATGCGCAGCACCCTGCCTGCAGCCCACGGCGCCAGCGATGCCGCCATCGCGGCCATGGAACCGCGCCTGCACGACGCGCAGTCCTGCATCGCGCGCGAGCACGGCTTCGTCTCCTGGTCCGAACTCATGGGCTTCGTGGCCGCACGCCTGGCCCATGCCGAGGCCATCGCCGACCCGGCCCGCGCGCGCCTGCGCTGGCTGCAGCTGGCCTACGCCGGCGACGTGGCGGGCGGCACCGGCCGCGCCCAGCCGCGCGTGGCCGCGCGCCTGCTGGCCGAGCAGCCCGCACTGGCGGGTGACGACCTGTCCATGGCCTGCGCCACAGGCGACGCAGCGCAGCTGCGTGCCGCCCTCGCACGCGACCCGGCCTGGCTGCACCGGCCCGGCGGCGCGCTGCAACTGCCGCCGCTGTTCGCCGTGGCCCATTCCAGCCTGTGGCAGTTGCCCGCCTACCGGCCCGGCCTGCTGGGCTGCGCGCAACTGCTGCTGGACGCCGGGGCCGATGCGAACCAGTCCGTGGGCAACCGCTGGCCGCCGGCCTCGCTGCAGGCGCCGTCGACCACCGAACGGCTTTCCGCGCTGTACGGCGCCGCCGGCCAGAACCGCGACCCGGAACTCACGCGCCTGCTGCTGGCCGCGGGCGCCGATCCGAACGACGGCGAATCGCTCTACCACGCGCTCGAGAGCGTGGAATGCACCGGGCTGCTGCTGCGGGCCGGGGCGCGCGTGACGGGCAGCAACGCGCTGTACCGCGTGCTCGACCTCGACGCCCTGCCCCAGCTGCGCCTGCTGCTGGCGCATGGCGCCGACCCCAACGAGCCCGCACCCGGCGAGCCGACGGCCACCTGGGGCCGGCCACTGCTCTGGGCGATCCGCCGGCGCCGCTCGGCCGCCCATGTGCAGGCGCTGCTGCAGGCGGGCGCCGACCCGCAGGTGCGCATGCCGGACGGCACGGATGCGGCCACGCTCGCGCTGCGCTACGGCCTGCCCGAGGTCGCGGCGCTGCTCATCGCCGCCGGCCTGCCCGCACCGGCTGCGCCGCTGGAGCGCTTCCTGGCGGCCTGCGCGCGTGGCGACGAGGCCGCGGCACGGCAGCTGCAGCAGCCCGGCTGGCCCGCGGAACTGCCCGCCGGACAGCTGCGCCTGCTGCCTGAACTCGCGGCCCAGGGCCTGCGGCCAGCCGTGCAGTGCATGCTGCGCCTGGGCTGGCCTGTCGCCGTGCGCGGCGGCGACTGGGACGCCTCGGCGCTGAACCAGGCCGTGTTCCGCGGCGACGCGGCCATGGCGCGCCTGCTGCTCGACCATGGCGCGCAATGGACCGAGCGCCACGGCTACGGCGACAACTGCTGCGGCACGCTGCAGTGGGCCTCGTGCAACCAGCCCGAGGACGGCGCGGGCGACTGGCTGGGCTGCGCCCAGGCCCTGGTCGCGCACGGCATGCCCGGCGCGCAGCCCGATCCCCAGGACCCGGACGGCGTGCTGTTCCAAGGCCGGCGCGCGCGCTTTTCCGACGAGGTCACGCAATACCTGCTGGAGGCCGGGGCCGCGCAGACCGGCCCTGCGCCACCAGGCCGATCTCGCTAGACTGGCCCGATGCCCAACGACGACACCACCTACACTCCGCCCGCCGTCTGGACCTGGAACAAGGCCAGCGGCGGCCGCTTCGCCAACATCAACCGTCCCGTGGCCGGCCCCACGCACGACAAAGAACTGCCGGTCGGCAGGCATCCGCTGCAGCTGTACTCGCTGGGCACGCCGAACGGCGTCAAGGTCACGGTGATGCTGGAGGAGCTGCTGGCGCTGGGCCACGCGGGGGCCGAGTACGACGCCTGGCTCATCAACATCGGCGAGGGCGACCAGTTCGGCAGCGGCTTCGTGGCCGTCAACCCCAACTCCAAGATCCCGGCGCTGGTGGACCGCAGTGGCACGGAGCCCGTGCGCGTGTTCGAGTCCGGCGCCATCCTGTTGTACCTGGCGGAGAAGTTCGGCGCCTTCGTGCCCAGCGGCGGCGCGGCGCGCGCCGAATGCCTGTCCTGGCTGTTCTGGCAGATGGGCAGCGCGCCCTTCCTGGGCGGCGGCTTCGGCCACTTTTACGCCTACGCGCCGAGCAAGATCGAGTACGCGATCGACCGCTACGCGATGGAGGTCAAGCGCCAGCTCGACGTGCTGAACCGGCGCCTGGCCGAAAGCCGCTTCGTGGCCGGCGACGACTACACCATCGCCGACATGGCGATCTGGCCCTGGTACGGTGCGCTGGCCAAGGGCCAGCTCTACGGCGAGTCCGGCACCTTCCTGCAGGTGCAGGAGTACACCCACGTGCAGCGCTGGACCGAGGAGATCGCGCAGCGCCCGGCCGCGCGCCGCGGCCGCATGGTCAACCGCGTGCAGGGCAAGCCCGAGAGCCAGCTGCGCGAGCGCCACGACGCGAGCGACTTCGACACGAAGACGCTCGACAAGCTCGGCGCTTAGACGCGCACCGTCGGCGGCGCCGCGTTGAGCGTCTCGATCGCAAAGCCTGCGGCCGCCTTGTAGCGCGCCATGAAGGCTTCGCGCTCGGCCTTGGGAACGACCTGGTCGATGTCGTCGAAGACGCCGCCGCAGCGCTCGTCCACCAGGCCCAGCAGACCGAACGGGCCGGCGCCGCGGTTGCGCAGCACCAGGGCCGAGATGTCGGCGCAGAGCCTGTCGTCGTAGGCGCGCAGCGCGGCCGGGCCGACGCCCTGCGCCTGCAGCGCTGCACCCTGCACGCGCGCGTCCACGATGGCCTGGCTGGCGCCGTTGGAGCCCACCGGGTACATCACGTGCGCGGCATCGCCCAGCAAGGCCACCCGGCCATCGACCCAGGTCGGCACCGGGTCGCGGTCGATCATGGGGTACTCGTACACCTGGCTGGCGCCGCGCAGCAGGGCCGGCACGTCGATCCAGCCGTAGTCCCAGCCTGCGAAGTGGTGGATGAATTCGTCGATCGCCACACGCCGGTTCCAGTCGCCCTGGGTCCAGCCCTGGGAGTTGTCGACCGTGATCTCGGCGATCCAGTTGATGGTGGCCAGGCCCGTGGCCGGGTCGGGCTGGGAGATCGGGTAGCAGACCACACGGTGCTTGAGGCTGCCCAGGCCGACGAAGGACGCGCCCGTGCGGATCGGCACGCCCGGGGTGGTGCCGCGCCACATGATGGCGCCGCCCCAGTGGATCGGCGGCTGCTGCGGGTGCATCTGTGCGCGCACGGCCGAGTGCAGGCCGTCGGCGGCGACCAGCAGGGCGCCCTGCGCTTCGCGCCGCTGGCCGTCGCGCGTCTCGATCTGCGCCGTGACGCCCTCCTCGCCATTGCGGTAGCCCGTCACGCGCTGGCCCAGTTGCACGGCACCGGGGCCCAGGCGCTCCAGCACCGTGCGGTACAGCAGCATCTGCAGCTCCCCGCGGTGCACCGAGTACTGCGGCCAGCGGTAGCCGGCTGCCAGGCCGCGCGGCTCGGCATAGATTTCGCGTCCGTTGCGGCCGACCAGTGCCCATTCGCGCGCCTGGATGCCGATGCGGTCGAGCACGCGGTCGTCCAGCCCCAGGTCGTACAGCTCGCGCACGGCGTTGGGCTGCAGGTTGATGCCCACGCCCAGCGGTTGCAGCTCCGGCACGGCCTCGTAGACCACGCAGGGCACGCCGATCTGGTGCAGCGTGAGCGCCATGGCCATGCCGCCGATGCCGCCGCCGGCGATCAGGACGGGGGCCGCGGAAGGTGTCTTGGTCTCCAACATGGGGCCGGATTGTGCGGCAAGGCCAGGGCGGCCCGGCGGCCGCCCGGTCGCGCGGCGCGGCCCGCGGTCAGTTGCGGAATTCGGCGATGTCCGGCCGCGCGCCCCACATGCAGAACGAGGCCGGCTCGAACGGGAACTGGCGCGGCTGTTCGTCGGGATCGGTCACCAGGCGCACGCCGCTGGAGTATTCGTAGACCATGCCGTCCGGGCCTTCGAAGTACAGGAACATGGCGCCCGAGGTCGGGTGCCGGCCCGGGCCGAACACGGTGCGCACACCGCGTTCGCGCAGGAAGTACCAGGACTGCATGATGTCGTCGATGGACGCGACCTGGTGGTTGACGTGCTGCACGCCGGCGAAGCTGGACGGGAACAGCGCGATCTTGTGGTGCACGGCGTCGATGCGCAGCAGCGGCGCCTGGCCGATGCGGTCGCTGACCTTGGCCGACAGCACCTGCGTCCAGAAGGCTTCGTCGCGCACGGGGTCGGTGCTGCGCAGGCCCACGTGCGAGAAGCCGGTGTTGGCCACGGGCCGCGTGGGCGTGAAAGGGCGGCCGGCCTGCGGCGTGGGCGCAAGCAGGTCGATGCGGTTGCCGCTCGGGTCGCGGAACGAGACGAAGGCGTCGACGCGGCGCTGCGCGCACTCCTCGGCGCTGCCGCGGTGCACCGGATGGCCCAGGCGCTCCAGCTCGGCCGCGGCGTCGTCCAGCGCCACGCCCGCGCGCAGGTCGAAGCCCACTGTGTGGTCGCGCGGGTCGCCGTCGAAGTAGACCAGCGTGTGGTCGCGCGCATCGCTGCGCAGGTAGACGGACTGCCCGTTCTTGGGGTTGCCGCTGCGGCCCCCCTCGGCCAGGCCGAGGATGTCGTGCGCATAGCGCGCCGCGCCTTCCAGGTCGCGCGTGCCCAGGCGCACGTAGCGGATGTCGTGCAGATCGATCATGGCTTGTCTCGCTCGGCGCTCTGGCGGCGCCCTCGTGGTGGTCCGCCGAGTCTAGGCCGCCCGTCGCGCCGCACAAGCCGGTGCCGTCAATGCGCGGTATTGAAGCGCTGAATGCCGCGCATGCCGGTCAGGCCTGGAACAGCGTGGCGACCTGCGTGCGCAGCCACTGGTGCGCCGGATCCTGGTGGCTGCGCAGGTGCCAGTGCTGGCGGATCTCGATGGGCGGCACGGCCAGCGGCAGCGGCAACACGCGCAGGCCCGGCTGGTCGGCGAAGCTCAGCGCCAGCCGCGACGGCACGGTGGCGATGAGGTCGGTCTGCGCCACCACGACCGACAGGCCCATGGAATGCGCCACCTGCAGGCCCACCCGCCGGCGCACGCCGGCCCGGGCGAAGGCGCGGTCCAGCCTTTCGTCCAGCAGCTCGTGGCTGGCCGCGGCCGGCCGGTAGGAGATGTGGGCCGCCTGCAGGTAGGCGGCGCGCGTGAGCCGCGTGGCGATGCCGGGATGCCCGGCCCGCGCCAGCACCACATAGTGTTCGGCGAACAGGCGCTGGGCGAAGAAGCTGTCGCCGAAGGCGGCGAAGTAGCCGATGGCCAGGTCGATCTCGCCGGCCGCCAGCGCGGCCTGGGCACGCGCAGGCGGCATGTCCACCGTGGCCAGCTGCACGCCCGGCGCCGTGCTAGCGAGGTGCTGCACCAGCCGCGGCAGAAACACACGCTGCGCGATCTCGGTCATGCAGATGCGAAAGCCCTGCACGGCCGTGGCCGGCACGAAGGCGCGGCGCTGCGCCAGCGCCTGCTCCAGCTGGCGCAGCGCCAGCTGCACCGGCTCGGCCAGGCCCTCGGCCAGCGGCGTGGGCTGCATGCGGCCCTGCAGCCGCACGAACAGGGGGTCGTCGAAGTGCTGGCGCAGCCGGTTCAGGGCATTGCTCATCGAGCCCTGGGTCAGGCCGATCTCGGCGCCAGCCGCCGTCACGCTGCGGCAGCGCCAGATCGCATCGAACACGCGCAGCAGGTTCAGGTCCGGCAGCGCCGGTTTCATGGCACGGGTCGGGCCAGCAGCTTTTGCAGCACCGCGTGCACCTGCGGCGGGTCGACCGGTTTGACCAGGTGGCCGGCGAAACCGGCCGCGGCGGTGCTGCGCAGGTCGCTCTCGGCGCCGAAGCCGCTCAGCGCCAGCACCGGCAGGCGCGTGCCGAGCGCACGCCCAATGTCCACGCCGCTGCCATCCGGCAGGCCCAGGTCGGTCAGCACGATGTCGAAGGCCTGGGCTTCGGCCAGTTGCAGCGCCGCGGCCACGCTGGCCGCATGCGCGACCTCGTAACCGTACTCTTCCAGGCACATGCGCAGCGCCATCGCCGCACCGGGATGGTCTTCCACCATCAGCACGCGCGCGTGCCGGGTCGGCACCGGCTCGGCCGCGGGCTGCTGCGGCGGCGGTGGCGGCACGGCGCCTTCGCGCAGCGGCAGGCGCAGCGTGAAGCGCGCGCCCTGGCCTACGCCGGCGCTCTCGGCCAGCAGCACGCCGCCATGGGCCAGCGCCAGATGGCGCGCGATGGCCAGGCCCAGGCCCAGGCCGCCGCGCTCGCGTGCGGTGTCGCGGTCGGCCTGCTCGAAGGCCGTGAAGATGCGCTCCAGCGCGTCGGGCGCGATGCCGATGCCCTGGTCGCAGCAGGAAAACACGAACTCGCCGGCCTCCAGCGCCGTGTGCAGGTGCACCGCGCCGCCGGGTTCGCTGAACTTGATGGCGTTGCGCACCAGGTTGGCCACGACCTGCTGCATGCGCACGGGGTCGGCGTACACCCAGGCAGCGCCGTCCGCCAATGCCAGGTCCACGCGCATGCCGCGCTCTTCGAGCGCCTCGGCCAGCATGGCCAGCGCCTCGCGCAGCACCAGGTGCATGTCGACCACCTCGGGCTTGATCCCGAGCTTGCCGCTGGTGATGGCCGAGATGTCCAGCAGGTCGTCGATGAGCCGCGTCTCCACGGCCACGTTGCGGCGCACCAGCGGCACCAGGTCCTGGTGCGTCGCCGGCACGCTGGCGTGGCGCTCGAGCAGGTGCACGGCGGCCGAGACGGCCGACAGCGGCGCGCGCAGCTCGTGCGACAGCATGGCGATGAAACGGTCCTTGGCCTGGCTGGCGCGCTCGGCCTCCCGCCGCGCGGCCTCGGCCTGCTCCTTCGCTTCGCGCAGCGCCTGCGCGGCGAGGTGCTCGGCCGTGGTGTCGCGCGCGATGCTGCACCAGCCGACCACGGCGCCGCCCTCGCCGTGCAGCGGCATCAGCACGCCCTCGGCCCACAGGCGCGAGCCGTCGCGCCGGCGCATCCAGCGCTGGGTGGCAGCGCGCTGCGCGGTGGCAGCCAGGCGCAGGTCGCGCCGCCAGGCTTCGCGCGCGTCCTCGCCCTCGGGCAGCAGCAGCGTGGCGTTCTGCCCCACGGCCTCGCTGCGCTCGAAGCCGAAGATGGCCTGGGCGCCGCGGTTCCAGCTCGTGATGCGTTGCTCGGCGTCGAGCAGCAGCACGGCGTAGTCGCGCAGCGACTCCACGATGCGGGCATACAGGCTGTCGGCCTCGCGCAGGCGCGCTTCGGCGGCATCGCGCGCGGCGCGCTCGCGCACCTCGCGCAAGGCACGCTCGAGCACCAGCGGCAGCCGCTCCAACCGGCCCTTGCTCACGTAGTCGGTGGCGCCGCGCTTGAGCAGCTCGACCGCGTTGTCCTCGCCGATCACGCCCGAGACGAAGATGACGGGCAGCTGCGGCGCCCTGGCCCGTGTGATCGCCAGGGCCTGGTCGCCGCCGAAGCCGGGCAGCTGGAAATCGGAGAGCACGGCGTCGAAGCGCTGCGTGGCCAGCGCCTGGACGAAACCCGCCTCGTCGCGTACCAGCGTGCAGCGCGCTCCGGGATGGCTGGCCTGCACGCACTCCTGCACGAGTTCCGCATCGAAGGCGGAATCCTCCAGCAGCAGCAGCGCGAGTGGTTCACTCATGCTCGTAGCGCCGGCTGGCCTTGAGCGAACCGGGCGGCGGCTCGTTCAGCACGGCCCAGAAAATGCCCAGGTCGGCGATGGCGGCCACGAACTGCTTGAACTCCACCGGCTTGACCACG
Source organism: Pseudorhodoferax aquiterrae (assembly GCF_014652235.1). GTDB lineage: Bacteria > Pseudomonadota > Gammaproteobacteria > Burkholderiales > Burkholderiaceae_C > Pseudorhodoferax > Pseudorhodoferax aquiterrae. The sequence continues at coordinate 97,782 of NZ_BMYK01000018.1, read as the reverse complement.
TAGGCGTTGACGCCCAGCTCGTAGCTGCGGATCACGTCGGTCTCCTGCTGCGAGGAGGTCAGCATGACCACCGGGATGCTGCGCAGACCCGGGTCGGCGCGCACGGCCTGCAGCACCTCCAGGCCGTTGACCTTGGGCAGCTTCAGATCCAGCAGGATCACGGCCGGGTTGCCCTCGCTGCGGTCGGCATGGGCGTCCTCGCGGCGCAGGTAGGACAGCGCCTGGGCACCGTCACGCAGCACCACGACGTCGTTGGCCAGTTGGCTGCGCTCCAGCGCCAGCAAAGTGAGTTCGAGGTCTCGGGTATCGTCCTCGACGAGCAGGATGGGCTTGAGCATGGGGATGTTGTTCTTCAATGGTGGGGGGAGCGCGGCAGCACGAATCCGAACGTCGCACCCTGCTGCGGCACGCCGCGGGCCCAGACTTCGCCGCCATGGCGTTCGACGATGCGCTTGACGTTGGCCAGTCCGATGCCGGTGCCTTCGAATTCCTCGGCCGCGTGCAAGCGCTGGAACACGCCGAACAGTTTGTCGACGTACTTCATTTCGAACCCCACGCCATTGTCCTCGACCTCCAGCCCGACGCGGTCCGCGCGCACCACGGCGCGCACCACGATGCGCGGTGCGGCCTGGCGGCACGTGTACTTCTGGGCATTGGCCAGCAGATTGCGCGTGGCCACCTGCAGCAAAAAGGGGTCGGCGTACAGCGGCGGCAGATCGGGCGCCACCTCCCAGTGCACGCGGCGACCGGGCTCGTCGCGTTGCAGTTCGCGCACCAGGTCGGCCACCATGGCCGCCGTGTCCACGCTGCGCGGCTTGAGCGCGGCCCGGCCCAGGCGCGAGAAATCCAGCAGCGCGTCGACGAGCTGGCCGGCGAAGGCCGCCGCCTCCTTGACATGGCCCAGGTAGCGGCGGCCGCGCTCGCTGACCTGGCTGCCGTCCATCTCCAACACCAGGTCGGCGTAGCCGGCGATGTGCCGCATGGGCGCGCGCAGGTCGTGCGAGACGGTGTAGGAGAAGGCTTCCAGCTCCTTGTTCACCCGGCCCAGCGCCGTGGCGGCGTCGGCCATCTCCTGGGCCCGGCGCAGCACGATGCCGATCAGCGCATCGCGCAGTTCGCGCGCGGCCGCGAGTTCGGACGCGCGCCAGCGCGCGGAGCGCCCGCCGATGTGCTCGACCCAGCTCTGAAAGCTCTTGCGCGGATGGATGCGCCCGCCCTCGTTGATGGTCTTGCGCGGGTTGCCGGCCCAGCGCACCGTGCGCACGATCTCCGGGCGGAACCACAGGATGACGTGGCGGTGGACCTGGGAGATCGACACCGCGAGCACACCGGCCACCGTTTCGCGCAGCGCGGCGCCACCCGGGTAGTCGCGGGCCAGCGCGTCGCTGGCGTAGACCTCCTCGCCGCGCCCGACGATCCAGCGTGCCAGGGCCTCGATCTGGGCCGGCGGCGGCGTTGCGCCGACGGTCCAGACGGCATCGTCCAGCACCACGGCAGCGCCGCTGGCGGATGCCAGCCGCTGCAAGCCCGTGCTGTGGACCAGGCGGCTCAGCGTGCCGTCGCTTTCGGCCAGCTGGGCCACGAGAGAGAGCGTGAGCTGGCGCAGTTCCAGCCGCTCGGCCGCCTCCTCGGCGGCCTGCAGCGCACCGATCTGCAGCGACAGCAGCTGGCCGAGATGCTCGCAGGCCGCGCGCACGTTGCGCGCCAGCGTGCGCGGCGCATGGTCGTGGCAGGACACCAGGCCCCAGAGCTTGCCGTCGACGACGATGGACACCGACATCGAGGCCAGCGTGCCCATGTTGCGCATGTACTCCAGGTGCACGGGCGAGACGCTGCGCAGGAAGGCCTGAGACAGGTCGACCTGCGCCGCCGCAGCGCCGTTCAGGCCCACCAGCGGCACCGGCGCATAGCGCGCATCGGGAATCAGCCGGAAGTGGTTGAGCAGGTACAGCGCGCGCGCCTGGCGCGGGATGTCGGAAGCCGGAAAGTGGTGGCCGAGGTAGCTGTCGTAGCCCGCCTCCAGCGTCTCGGCCAGCACCTCGCCATGGCCGTCCTCGTCGAAGCGGTAGACCAGGGCCCGGCCGAAGCCGCTGAGGCGGCGCATCTCTTCGGCCGCCAGCAGGCACAGCGATGCCAGATCATGCGCTTGCTGCAGCCGCGGCAGGAAGTTGCGGGCCAGCGCATAGATCGGCGCCGGGCCGGGATCCTCGGGGCCGGCTTCCTCGCATTCGACGATCACGTGCGCCGTCGTGCGGTGCGCAGAGACCTCCTGCGCCACCCCGCCAGGCAGTTGCAGCCGGCCCAGGCCGATCGGCGAACTGCCGGCGCCCGTGGCCGGCAGCGCCGACAAGGCCGTGCGGTCCAGCGCCGCGAGCACCGCTGCACGCTCGGGCGCAGGCCATCCCGCGCTGGCGGCCACGGGCTGCAGCGTCTGGGCGTCCAGCACCAGCATGCGGCCATGCGGCTGGATGGCACCGGGCCAGCGGATCGGTTCGAGCTCGCAGGCAGTGAGATCGGGAGGGAGGGCGTCCGCTGTCATGGAGCGGGTGGGAGCGGGCAAGGAAACGTTTCGGCGGGCGGAGTGTGCCACCACGCGCGGTCACGCCCTGTAGGAGAACAGCGCGGCTGGCTATGGCATGCTCGCGCAGCCGCCATCCCTCGCCCCGCCATGAACGCAGCCACCGCCCGCGCGCCCCATTACTGGCTCATGAAATCCGAGCCCGACGAATGCTCGATCGACGACGCGCTGGCCGCGCCCGACCAGACGGTACCCTGGATCGGCGTGCGCAACTACCAGGCGCGCAACTTCATGCGCGACGCCATGCAGGTCGGCGACGGCGTGCTGTTCTACCACTCCAGCTGCCCGCAACCCGGCATCGCCGGCATTGCACGCGTGGCCTCCGAGGTCCGGCCCGACCCCACGCAGTTCGATCCGGACTCGCCCTACCACGATGCAGCGGCCAAGCCCGATGCGCCACGCTGGCTGCTGCGCGATGTGCAGGCGCTGCGCAAGACCCGGTTGCTGCCGCTGGCCGAGCTGCGCGCGCATCCGGGTCTGGCTGGCATGGTGCTGCTGCAGCGCGGCAGCCGGCTGTCGATCACGCCGGTCGAGCCCGCGCATTGGGCCCTGATCGTCGATGGCTTGCTGGGCGGCCGATAATCCGCGCCCGCAATCCGCATCCCACAAGGCCGCCCACGGCCTGCACAAGGAACATCGACATGGCACGCATGGTGAACTGCATCAAACTCGGCCGCGAGGCCGAAGGCCTGGATCTGCCGCCCTACCCGGGCGAACTGGGCAAGCGCATCTGGCAGAACGTCAGCAAGGAAGCCTGGGCCGCCTGGCTCAAGCAGCAGACCATGCTGATCAACGAGAACAAGCTGAACATGGCCGACCAGCGTGCGCGCCAGTACCTCGCACGCCAGATGGAGAACCACTTCTTCGGTGCCGGTGCCGACGTGGCCCAGGGCTACGTCCCGCCGTCGGCCTGAGCCCGCGTGGACGAGCCCATCGAATGGCTGGCCGATGGCGCTCCCTACAACCCGCGCTTCGGTGACCGCTACCGCTCCGAAGCCGGACTGGCGCAGGCCTTCGGTGTGTTCCTGCACGGCTGCGGCCTGCCGCAGGCCTGGGCAGGGCAGCCGCACTGGACCATCTTGGAGACCGGCTTCGGCCTGGGCCTGAACTTCCTGGCGGCCTGGTCCGCCTGGCGCGCCGACCCCGAGCGCCCCGCGCGGCTGCACTTCGTCTCGGTCGAGGCCTATCCCGCGTCGGCCGAGGACCTGCGCCGCAGTGCCGCCGCCTTCCCCGAACTGCAGCCGCTGGCCGACGCGTTGGCCACCCAGTACGCGGGCCTGCGCCCCGGCGTGCACCGGCTGCGGCTGGAACAGGGCCGCGTGCTGCTGACGCTGGCCATCGGCGAGGCGCAGCCCATGCTGCGCGAACTGCGGTGCCGGGCCGATGCGGTGTTCCTCGACGGCTTCAGTCCGGCGCGCAATCCTGACATCTGGAGCCTGGACACGCTCAAGGCCGTGGCCCGCTGCTGCCGCCACGGCACGCGGCTGGCGACCTGGAGCATTGCACGCGCCGTGCGCGACGGCCTCGCGCAATGCGGCTTCGCGGTGCAGCGCGTGGCCGGTGTGCCGCCCAAGCGCGACCGGCTGGAAGCAACCTATGCGCCAGCCTGGACACCCCGGCTGCGCCCGCAAGCCTGGCCGGACGACGTCCCGGTGGCCCGGCCCGGCCACTGCACGGTGCTGGGCGCCGGCCTGGCCGGCGCCTGCGTGGCGCGCGAACTCGCCGAACGCGGCTGGCAGGTGCTGGTGCTGGACGCGGGCGAGGCGCCTGCCGCGGGTGCCTCCGGCCTGCCGGCTGGCCTGTTCTCGCCGCACGACGCGGCCAGCGACACCTTGCCCACCCAGCTCTCGCGTGCCGGCGCGCGCTGCACCGCGCATCTGCTGCAGACCGTGTTGCGTGCAGGCGAGGACTACGCGCTCACGGGCGTGCTGGAGCGGCGCCTGCGCGGCGCGCGCCCGCTCGCCGGCGCCGACGACCTGATCAGCGCGGCTGCCGATCCGGACCGGCTGCAGGCCGCGGGCCTGCCACCGGACAGCGCCGCGCAATGGCATGCCCTGGCCGGCTGGGTGCGCCCGGGCCGGCTCGTGCAGACCCTGCTCGCGCATCCGGCGATCCGCTTCCGGGGCGGCTGCCGCACCAGCCGGGTGCAGGCCACGCCCCAGGGCTGGTCGCTGCATGACGCCCAAGGCCAAGTGCAGCACCGCACGCCGCTGCTGGTCGTGACCGCCGGCATCGGCAGCGCACCCCTGCTGGCAATGCAGGGGCTGCAGAACGTGCGCGGGCAAATCAGCCTGGGCCCCTGTCCGCCCGCGCTGCCGGTGCCGGCGATGCCGGTCAACGGCCATGGCCACTTCATTCCGGGCGTGCCGAGTGCGCAAGGGCCCATCTGGCTCAGCGGTTCGAGCTTCGTGCGCGGCGACACGGCCACCGAGCTGCGCGACGACGAGCAGCGCTACAACCTCGCGCGGCTGCAGGTGCTGCTGCCGGCCACGGCCCAAGCGATCGCCGAAGGTCCCGCCCCGGCGGCCTGGGCCGGCGTGCGCTGCGCTTCGCCCGACCGGCTGCCGCTGGCCGGCCCCTGGGCCGACGGCCTGTGGGTGCTGACCGCGCTGGGCGCGCGCGGCCTCACGCTGGCGCCGCTGGCCGCCGAGCTGATCGCCGCGCGCCTGCACGGCGAGCCGCTGCCCGTGCCGGCCCGCCTGGCCGCGGCGCTCGATCCGCGCCGGCTGCGGCCCGCGCCCTGAGCACCAAAAAGACAAGGGGCCCGAAGGCCCCTTGTCGCTTGCGGTGCGGCTCGGTTTCAGCGCACCACGGCCAGCTGCTCGCGCGCACCACCCTTGTAGGTGTACAGCGTCAGCGCGCCGTTCTTGATGTCGCCCTTCTCGTCGAAGGCGATGTTGCCGGTGATGCCCTTGTATTCGATCTTGGCGAGCTCGGGCAGGTACTTCTCGGGCTCGGGCGAACCGGCCTTCTGCATGGCGGTGGCCAGCACCTTCACGGCGTCGTAGACATAGGGGGCATACAGCTTCACGTCCACGTTGAACTTCTGCTGGAAGTCGGCCTTGAACTTGTCCAGGCCCGGCTTGAGGTCACCGTCCACGCCACCGGCTTCGGCGCAGACGACCTGGCCGTCGGCCATTGCGTCGCCGGCCAGCTTGGAGAGCTCGTTCGTGCAGATGCCGTCGCCGCCCATGAACTTGACGTTCAGGCCCAGCTGCTTGGCCTGGCGCAGCATCGGGCCGGCCACGGCATCCATGCCGCCGTAGAACAGCACGTCGGGCTTGGCGCCCTTGAGCTTGGTCAGGATGGCGTTGAAGTCGGTCGACTTGTCGGTCGTGAACTCGTGGCCGATCAGGTTGCCATTGGCGGCCTTGACGGCCTTCTCGAATTCCTCGGCCACACCCTGGCCGTAGGCCGTGCGGTCGTCGATCACCGCGACCGACTTGCCGGCCAGTTCGCCCACGGCGTACTTGCCCAGCGTGCTGCCCAGGTGCACGTCATCGGCCACCACGCGGAAAGCGGTCTTGAAGCCCTGGCGCGTGTACTTGGGGTTCGTCGCGGACGGCGAGATCTGCGGAATGCCGGCGTCGCTGTAGATCTTGGAGGCCGGGATGGTGGTGCCCGAGTTCAGGTGGCCGACCACGCCATGGACCTTGCTGTCCACGAGCTTCTGGGCGACCGAGGTGCCTTGCTTGGGATCGGCCGCATCGTCTTCGGCCAGCAGTTCGAACTTGGCGACCTTGTCGCCGATCTTGAAACCGGCGGCATTGAGTTCCTCGATGGCCATGCGGGCGCCGAGCTCGTTGTCCTTGCCCAGGTGGGCGATGGGGCCGCTGGTCGGGCCGACGTGGCCGATCCGGACGGTGACCGTCTCGCCGGCAGGTGCGGCAGCGGGAGCGGCCGCAGCGGGCGCAGATGCGGGCGCTGGCGCCGGTTCTTCCTTTTTGCCGCACGCAACGAGCACCATGGCGGCCAGGGCGACAGCGGTCCATTTCAACTGCATAAGATTCCTCCAGACAGGGAAAAACGAGAGAACAGGTTTATACCGCTTGCGGTATGCAATTTGCGGGCCCGATCGAACCGATCGGCACAAACGCCACTAGGGGTTTCACGCAGGTGGACGCTGGGCGAGTTCGGCAGCCACGGCCTCGGCGACGGCCTGGCGCACGACGAACTCGATCTCCTCGCGCAGCCGCGGCACCAGCGCGTGCGTGTGCTGCAGCACCATGCTGGCCACGGCATCGTGCAGTTGCTGCTCGAGCGCCAGGTCCACGCGCTGCATGACCCGGTGCAGCACTTGGTCCTGCAAGGCCTGCGCATCGAGCGGCGCGGACGGCGGCGGTGGCGCAAGGCGCGGCTGGGGCATGGGCTGGACCGGCGCAACCGGCTCCACGCGCGCCGCGGCACCGACCACCTCGGTCAGCACCGGCACATAGCGCGGCGGCACGCGCGGCACATCGCTCATGGCTCACTCCTTGAGTTCGAGATCGTGCCGCACGATGGCGTAGCCGCGCGCCACGTAGTGCTTCCAGCGCCCGCGTGCGAGCGAGCGGTCTTCTTCGTCGTTGCTGACCACTTCGATCAGGCGCTCGAAGCGTTCGAAGCCGGCCGGCACCAGGCCGCCCAGGTTGACGAGCACGGGCAGCGCAGGGGCCTGCAGCACGTCCACGGCCAGCACCACGGGCGAGGCCCCGAGCACGCGCGCCGGGCTGGTGCCCAGCAGGGCGTGTGGCACGAAGTCCAGCGGCGAGAAGGTCCACAGCTGCTGGTCCAGCCGGGCCAGCATGTCGTCCGGTCCGCTCACGACGGTGCGTGCACCGCCCGCCACGGCCTTGCGCAGCAGCCGGCAGGCGTAGGCCAGCTTGTCCGGGGCGTTGAAGTGGAAGGCGATCTCGGTCATGCCCGCGGATGGCTCCCGCTCACGGCTGCTCAGGTCTTGACGCTGCGCTTGCGGGCCGCGGCCTTGGGTGCGGCGGCGGCTGTCGCGCCGGCCTGCTCCAGCAGGTAGGCCAGCAGCAGGCCGACCGGGCGGCCGGTCGCGCCCTTGGCGGCACCGCCCTTCCAGGCCGTGCCGGCGATGTCCAGGTGAGCCCAGGCACGCGTGCCGACGAAGCGCTGCAGGAACTTGGCGGCCGTGACCGCCCCGCCCGCGCGGCCCGCCACGTTGGCGACGTCGGCGAAGTTGGTCTTCAGGCCCTCGGCGTAGTCGTCGTCCAGCGGCAGGCGCCAGCAGGGGTCGAGCGCACTCTCGCCGGCTGCCAGCAGCGCGGCGGCCAGCGTCTCGTCGTTGGAGAATAGGCCGCTGCGCACGCCGCCCAGCGCGACCACGCAGGCGCCCGTCAGCGTGGCGATGTCGACGATGGCGGCGGGCTTGAAGCGCTCGGCATAGGTCAGCGCGTCGCACAGGATCAGCCGGCCTTCGGCATCGGTGTTCAAGATCTCGATGGTCTGACCGCTCATGCTGGTCACCACGTCGCCGGGCTTGACGGCGCGGCCGTCGGGCATGTTCTCGCAGCTGGCGATCAGGCCCACCACGTTGATGGCCGGCTTGATCTCCGCCAGCGCGCGGAACACGCCCAGCACGCTGGCGGCGCCGCACATGTCGAACTTCATCTCGTCCATCTCGCCGGCCGGCTTGATGGAGATGCCGCCGGTGTCGAAGCTGATGCCCTTGCCGACCAGCACCGTGGGCGCGGCACCGCGCGCCGCGCCGTTGTAGCGCAGCACCACGAAGCGCAGCGGCTCCTCCGAACCCTGGGCCACGGCCATGAAGGCGCCCATGCCGAGCTTGGCCACCTCGCGTGGGCCCAGCACCTCGCAGGTGATGCCGGGATGGCGCGCCAGCGACTTGGCGGCGTTGGCGATCAGTGCGGGCGTGGCGTGGTTGCCGGGACGGTTGCCCCATTCCTTGGCGAACTCCACGCCGGCCACCAGGCCGACGGCCTGGTCGAACGCGGCGCGCGCCTTGGCGACCTCGGCCACGGCCACCACGACCTGGGCCAGCTTGCGCGGCTCGGGCTTGGACTTGGTGGCGGTGTAGACGTAGCTGGCGTCGGCCACGGCGGCGATGGCCGCACGCAGCGCGGCCTCGGTCCAGGGGCCGGCGCAGCACAGCACCAGGCGCTTGGCCTGGCGCAGCGTGCCCATGCCGGCCAGCACGGCTTGGCGCACGGTGCGCGCGCTGCCGTCGCCGCTGCCGGCCAGCACCACGCGCGTGGCAGCCACGCCCTGCGGCTGGTACAGGGCCAGGGTCTTGCCTGCCTTGCCGTCGACATCGCCGGACTTGCGCGCCTGCGCGATCCAGCCGGACAGTGCATCCGTGCCCGTCGCCGGGGTTTCGGGCACCAGCACCAACAGTGCGTCGCACTTGGCGGCGGCACAGCCCGCTGCGTCGAGGGACTTGAGTTCGAAGTTCATAATCCAGCCTTTTTTTGGCTGGCGATGTTATTCCATTCCTCCCTACGCAAGGAGCTGGCCAGGGGCTTTGGCGCGACCTTCGTCGCCCTCATCACCATCGTGATGACCATGCTGCTGATCAGCACCTTGCGGCTGGCCTCGCGTGGGCGTGTGAACCCCTCGGACGTGCTGCAGGTGCTGGGCTACACCATCCTGGGCCACCTGCCCACCATCCTCACGCTAAGCCTGTTCGTGGCCTGCGTGGCCACGCTCTCGCGCATGTACCGCGACAGCGAGATGGTGATCTGGTTCACCGCAGGCCAGGGCCCGGCCAGGCTGTTCGTGCCGCTGCTGCGCTTCGCCTGGCCGATGCTGTTGGTGGTGGCCAGCATGGCCCTCATCGTCTGGCCCTGGTCGAACCAGCAGATCCAGGAACTGCGCACGCGCTTCGAGCAGCGCAGCGATGTCGAGCGCGTGACGCCGGGCCAGTTCCAGGAGTCGGCCGATGGCAGCCGCGTGTTCTTCGTCGACAAGGATTCGCCGGACGCGATGAACGTGAACAACGTGTTCATGTCCGCGCAGGATGCGGGCAAGGAATCGGTGACCTCGGCCCGCGCGGCCCGCACCGAGATCCGCGGTGACGACCGCTTCGTGCTGCTGACCGAAGGCCAGCGGCTGGAGACCACCAACGGCAAGGAATCGCTGCGCATCACCGAGTTCCAGGAATACGGCACGCGCATCGGCGAGAGCACCACCGGCGGTGCGCAGCGCGTGAACCCGCGCACGCTGTCGACCATGGCGTTGCTGGCCGAGCCCACGCCCGTGAACCAGGCCGAGCTCTCATGGCGCATCGGCTTCGCGATCGCGGCCTTCAACTTCCTGCTGCTGTCGCTGGTGCTGTCCAGCGGCAACCCGCGCTCGGCGCGCAGCGGCAATCTCGTGTTGTCGCTGTTCGCCTTCGTCGCCTACTACAACCTGATCAACCTAGGGCAGAGCTGGATCGCCAGCGGCCGCGTCGGCTTCGCCACCTTCGTCGTGCTCGTGCATGGCGGCGTGCTGCTGCTGGCGCTGCTGGCGCTGGCGCAGCGGCACCACCGCTTCAGCCTGCTGGCCTGGCTGCGCCGCGGCCGCGCCCTGCCCGACGCCGCGCAAGCCACATGAAAACCATCCGCCGCCTGATCTACCGCGAGCAGCTGACGGCCGTGGGCTTCGTCACGCTGGGCTTCCTGGCGCTGTTCTTCTTCTTCGACTTCGTCGACGAGCTGTCGGACATCGGCAAGTACGGCGCCGCCGGCTACCAGCTCACGCACGCGCTGCTGTACGTGACGCTGCTGGTGCCCAACCATCTGTACGAGCTGCTGCCCATCACGCTTCTGATCGGCACCATCTTCGTGATGGCGCGCTTCGCCCAGAGCTCCGAATACACCATTCTGCGCACGAGCGGCCTGGGGCCTTGGCGCGCGCTCGGCACGCTGGTGGCGCTGGGCCTGGGCTTCGTGCTGCTGACCTTCGCCGTGGGGGACTATGTGGCGCCGGCCTCGGACCGCATGGCGCAGCTGCTCAAGGCACGCTACCAGGGCCGCATCACGATCGGCCAGACCGGCGCCTGGCTCAAGGAAGGGCAGCGCGACCATTCCTATGCCGTCAATGTGGCCGCGCTGACGCCGGCCGGCCAGATGCAGGGCGTGCGCATCTTCGAGTTCGACGGCCGCAACACCCTGCGCTCGGCCCTGCAGGCCGAAGGCGCCCGCTTCGCCAGCGGGGGCTGGGAACTGGAGGGCGTGCAGCGCACCACCTACCGCCATGCCGGCGACGAGGCGAGCGTTCAGCGCGAGCGCCTGCCCAGCTTGCAATGGCCCACCGGCATCACCTACGAGATGGTCACCACCGCGTTGCTCAAGCCCGATCGCATGCGCACCATCGATCTGTTCCAGTACATCCAGCACCTGAACGCCAACCAGCAATCGGCCCAGCGCTTCGAGATCGAGTTCTGGCGCAAGGTGTTCTACCCGATCAGCTGCGTGGTGATGGTGGTGCTGGCCCTGCCCTTCGCCTACCTGCACTTTCGCAACACCGGCATCGCGGGCTACGTGTTCGGCGGCGTGATGGCCGGCATCAGCTTCTTCCTGCTCAACAACGTGTTCGGCTACATCGGCAACCTGCAGAACTGGCAGCCGTGGCTGACCGCGGCCGCGCCGGGGCTGATCTACAGCGCGATCTCGCTCGGCGCGTTCGGCTGGCTGGTGCTGCGGCGATGAAGGGCGTGCTGCTGTTCGGCCATGGCTCGCGCGACCCGGCCTGGCGTGCGCCCATCGAGGCCGTGGCCGCGCGCATCGCGGCGCGGCCCGGGGCGCCGGCCGTGCGCTGCGCCTACCTCGAGCTGTGCACGCCGGATTTCGCAAGTGCCAGCGCCGAGCTCGTGGCGCTGGGCGTGACCGAGTTGCGCGTGCTGCCCATGTTCCTGGGAATGGGGCGCCACGCGCGCGAGGACCTCCCCGCTTTGGTGCGCGATCTGCAAGCACGCTGCCCTGCGCTCAACATCCTGGTGCTGCCGCCAGTGGGCGAGCACCCGGACGCACTCGATCTGTTCGCAGCCATCGCAGTTCTATAGATGATTGCGGCATAATGAATTTCGTCGTTAGGCGAAATCATTATGAATTTGCACCAGTTCCGTTTCGTCCAGGAGGCCGCGCGGCGCAACCTGAACCTCACCGAGGCGGCCAAGGCCCTGCACACTTCCCAGCCCGGGGTTTCCAAGGCGATCATCGAACTCGAAGAAGAACTCGGCATCGAGATCTTCGCGCGCCACGGCAAGCGCTTGAAGCGCATCACGGAACCGGGCCAGCACGTGCTGCGCAGCATCGAGCTCATCATGCGCGAGGTCGGCAACCTGAAGCGCATCGGCGAACAGTTCAGCGCCGAGGACAGCGGCACGCTGTCCATCGCCACCACCCACACGCAGGCGCGCTACGTGCTGCCCGTGCCCGTGGCCAAGCTGCGCGAGGCCTATCCCAAGGTCAACGTGAGCCTGCACCAGGGCGCGCCCGACCAGGTGGCGCGCATGCTCATCGACGAGGTGGCCGAGATCGGCATCGCGACCGAATCGCTGTCCAGCTACACCGAGCTGCTGACCCTGCCCTGCTACGAGTGGCAGCACGTGCTGGTGCTGCCCAAGGACCATCCCCTGGCGGCCAAGGAGCGGCTCACGCTGGAGGACATCGCGGCCGAGCCCATCATCACCTACCACCCCTCGTTCACGGGACGCACGCGCGTGGACCATGCCTTCGCGCAGCGCCACCTGACGCCGCGCATCGCGCTGGAGGCGATCGATTCGGACGTGATCAAGACCTACGTGCGCCTGGGCCTGGGCCTGGGCATCGTGGCCGAGATGGCGGTGCGCGACGACACGGGCACCGACCTCGTCGCGCGCCCCATGGGCCAGCTGTTCGGCATGAACGTGGCACGCGTGGCCTTCAAGCGCGGCGCTTACCTGCGCAACTTCGTCTACCGCTTCGCCGAGTTGCTGAGCGACCGGCTGGACCGCACCCTGGTGGCCAAGGCCATGGCCGGCCATGCCAACGATTACGAGCTGTGATCCCACCCCACGCGTTCATCCGATGACCACCGCACCCCGCACCCCCCAGATCCAGAGCAAGCTGCCCAAGGTCGGCACCACCATCTTCACGGTCATGTCGGCCCTGGCGGCCGAGAAGAACGCCGTGAACCTGGGCCAGGGCTTTCCCGACTTCGCCTGCGACGCGCTGCTCGTCGATGCCGTGGACCAGGCCATGCGCGAGGGCCTGAACCAGTACCCGCCCATGGCCGGCGTACCGGCGCTGCGCGAAGCCGTGGGCGCGAAGATCGAAGCCCTGCACGGCAAGCGCTACAGCGCGGCCGACGAGATCACCATCACGGCGGGCGCCACCCAGGCCATCCTGACCGCGATCCTGGCGATCGTGCGGCCGGGCGACGAGGTCATCGTGCTGGAACCCTGCTACGACAGCTACATCCCCAACATCGAACTGGCGGGCGGCACGGCCGTGCGCGTGCCGCTGGTGCCGCACAGCTTCCGGCCGGACTTCGACAAGATCGCCGCGGCGATCACGCCGCGCACGCGCGCCATCCTCGTCAACTCGCCGCACAACCCCAGCGCGACGATCTGGTCGGCCGAGGACATGCGCAAGCTCGAGGAACTGCTGGCGCCCACCGATGTGTTCCTGATCAGCGACGAGGTCTACGAGCACATGGTCTACGACGGCCGCGCGCACGAGAGCGCGGCGCGTTTCCCGGGCCTGGCGGCGCGCGCCTTCGTGGTCTCCAGTTTCGGCAAGACCTACCACGTGACGGGCTGGAAGGTCGGCGTGGTGGCGGCGCCCGCGGCCTTGACGGCCGAGTTCCGCAAGGTGCACCAGTTCAACGTGTTCACGGTCAACACGCCCGTGCAGCACGGCCTGGCGCGCTACATGGCCGAGCCGCAGCGCTACCTCGCGCTGCCCAGCTTCTACCAGGCCAAGCGCGACCTGTTCCGCGCCGGGCTCGCCAGGACGCGCTTCGAGTTGCTGCCCAGCGAAGGCAGCTTCTTCCAGTGCGTGGACATCTCGGCCGTCAGCGACCTGCCCGAGGCCGCGTTCTGCCAATGGCTGACCACCGAGATCGGCGTGGCGGCGATTCCGCTGTCGGCCTTCTACGCCGACGGTTTCGACCAGCGCGTGGTGCGCTTTTGCTACGCCAAGGAAGACGCCACGCTGCGCACCGCGTTGGACCGGCTGGCCAGGCTCTGATCAGCTCTTGGCGGCGAGGCCCAGCCGCTCGATCGTGGCCTTCTCGGCCGCGTAGCTTTCGCGTGCGAAGCGCGTGTAGTCCTCGGTGTTCTTGTAGATGATGGTCTGGTCGAACTTGTCGAAGGTGGCCAGCACGGCCGGATCGTCCAGCGTCTTGCGGAAGGCGTCGTGCAGCACGCGCACGACGGCCGGGTCCATGCCCTTGGGGCCGCAGACGCCGAAGGGCGAGTCCGACACCGTCTTGTAGCCCAGTTCGTCCAGCGTGGGCACCTGGGGCCAGCGCTTGGTGCGCTGGCTGCCGTAGGTGGCCAAGAGGCGCAACTTGCCCGCTTCCACATGCGGGCCCCAGCCCGTGGCGTCGCTGGCCGACATCACGTGCTCGCCGAGCACGGCCTGCATGTTGTCGGCATTGCCCTTGAACGGCACGTTCACGAGCTGGATGCCGGCGCGTTGCGCGAACTCCTCCATCGCCAGGTGCGGACTGGTGCCCGCGCCCGTGTGGCCGTAGGTCAGCTTGCCGGGGTTGGCCTTGGCATAGGCCACGTAGTCCTGGATGCTCTTGATGGGCGAGCTGGCGGGCACGACGAGGCCGAAGGTGTAGCCCGTGAGGCAGGCGATCCAGGTGAAGTCCTTGAGCACGTCGAACGACACCTTCTGCATGTGCGGGATGCGGAACACGCCGTGCGGCAGTTGCGAGACCGTGTAGCCGTCGGGCTTGGCGTTGACGAGTTCGATGGCGCCCAGCGTGCCGCCGGCGCCGGGCTTGTTGTCCACGATGATGCTGGTGCCCAGCGTGCGGCCGGCGCTCTCGGCCAGCGAGCGGATCACGGCATCCGTGGAGCCGCCCGCGGGCCAGGGGCAGATGTAGCGGATCGGCCGGCTTGGATAGGCCTGGGCGCGCAACACGGCGGGCGCGGCCACGGCGGCCAGAGCGCCCGCGGTGCGGGCCAGGAACAGGCGGCGATCGGTCATGGTCTGTCTCCTCGTCGGGGGCAATGGAAGTCGCCGCACTCTAGGGAAGAAGCGCTGGCGCCCACCGTAGGAAAACCCTCACCGGCTGTCGCGCCCGGCACCTGCCGACACCGGCCATGGCCGCGCGGACGATCGCTCCATCACAACAACCTGAGGGATGGCCATGACACTTTCGACGATTCTCCTGATCGTGCTGATCCTGCTCCTGATCGGTGCGCTGCCCTCGTGGCCGCACAGCCGCAACTGGGGCTATGTCCCGAGCGGCGGTCTGGGCCTGGTGGTGCTGGTCGTCGTGATCCTGCTGCTGATGGGCAGGATCTAGTCCTTCATGCCGGCCGCACGAGCGGGTTCGGCGTGGGCGCCGCCACGCGCCGCAGCAGATTGCGGTCGGTGTGGTGGAAGGGCTGGTCCTGGCCACGGATCATGAGCACCGTGTCCTCTTCGTAGCCCCAGCTGCCGTCCTCGTGGATCTGCACCGTGATCGTGAAGCCTACGGTGCGGAAGTTGGTCTCGAGAAAGGGCGTCGAGCAGATGCCCCAATGTTCGTGCCCTTGCGTCGACTGCAGCGTGAAGCGGGTTGCGTCGGGCGCGGCGGTGCCAGCCGCCATCGCGGTCTGTCCGCGCGGGATCGTGAGCGTGTGCACCACGGCCCCGGTGGCCGGCTCCCAGAGCCAGTAGCCGACCTGCTCGTGGTAGGTCTTCACCTGGTCAGGCTTGGTGATGTGCGTGTGGTAGCGCAGCCCGTACAGCAGCTGCGGCCCGTTGGTCACGGGGTCGATGGGCTGCAGACTGATGCGCTCCACATAGGCCTGCTTCTTCGGGCCCTCGGCCTTGGGCTTGACGTCCAGGCCGCGCGTGCCCTCCCAGACGCCGGCCATGGCGCGCAGCGGCCCCAGGTTGGCCAGGGTGTCGAAGTCGACCGGATGCGGTTCGGTGTAGATGTCGGCGGGTTGCAGTTCGCTCATGGTGCAGGCGCGTTGGCTGGATGGCTGCGTGCAAGCAAAAAAGAAGCCCCGCGGTGCGGGGCTTGCGTTCGCACCGTCGCGGTGCTCGCGCTCAGGCGAAGTTGGCTTGCGCGAATTCCCAGTTCACGAGCTTGTCGAGGAAGGTCTCTACGAACTTGGGACGCAGGTTGCGGTAGTCGATGTAGTAGGCGTGTTCCCAGACGTCGACGGTCAGCAGCGCCTTGTCGGCGGTGGTCAGCGGCGTGCCGGCAGCGCCGGTGTTGACGATGTCGACCGAGCCGTCGCCCTTCTTGACCAGCCAGGTCCAGCCCGAGCCGAAGTTGCCGACGGCGGACTTGACAAAGGCTTCCTTGAAGGCGGCGTAGCTGCCCCACTTGGCGTTGATGGCGTCGGCCAGCTTGCCGCTGGGTTCGCCACCGCCGGCGGGCTTCATGCAGTTCCAAAAGAAGGTGTGGTTCCAGATCTGGGCTGCGTTGTTGTAGATGCCGCCGCTGGACTTCTTGACGATCTCTTCGAGCGTCATGTTCTCGAACTCCGTGCCCTTTTGCAGGTTGTTCAGGTTCACGACGTAGGCGTTGTGGTGCTTGCCGTGGTGGTACTCCAGGGTCTCCTTGGAGTAGTGCGGCGCCAGCGCGTCGATGGCGTACGGCAGTTCAGGCAGCTTGTGTTCCATGTTTTTTCCTCGTGAGTGGGTTGGAGAAATGATGGGGTCTGGTCGGACGGGGCATTGTAGGAATTAAACGCGATGGGTCTTCGTCACCTGCAGATCGGCCTCGCCGTCGGCCAGGGTAGCGCGCACGGCCGCGCCGTCGGGCAACTGCGCCACGCTGGTGACGGTGCTGCCGGCTGCGTCCGTGAGCCAGGTGTAGCCGCGCTGCAGCACCACGCGCGGATCCAGCAGCTCGAGTCCGCGTGCCGCATGGGCCAATGCCTGGCGCGCCTGCTGCACCCGGCCCTGGATGGCGGACTGCAGCCGCGGCTGCTGCACCTCGAGCCGGTGGCGCCGCTGCGCCAGCTGCGTAGACAGGCCGTGGCGCAGGCGTTGCTCGAGCTGGGCCAGGTGCAGACGCTGGCGGCCCGCACCCTGGGACGGGCGGCCCAGTCGGGCCGCAGCCTGGTCCAGCCGCTGCGCGCGTTGGTCCAGCGCACGCATGGCGGCATCGTGCAAGCGCGTGGCCATGCCGTCCAGCACGGCCAGCCAGACCTCGCGCGGCTGCGCCGCGAGCTCCGCCGCTGCCGTGGGCGTGGGTGCCCGCAGGTCGGCCACGAAGTCGGCGATGCTGAAGTCGGTTTCGTGGCCCACGCCGCTGACCAGCGGCACCGGGCTCTGGGCGATGCAGCGCGCCAGCGCCTCGTCGTTGAAGGCCCAAAGGTCTTCGACCGATCCACCGCCGCGCACCAGCAGGATCAGATCGATCGGCTGGCCTGCGCCGGTGCCGGCATGCGCATACAGCCGCTGCAGCGCGCGCACCAGGTCGGCCGGCGCGTCGGCGCCCTGCACCAGGGCCGGCGCCAGCAGCACCGGCACATGCGGCAGACGGCGACGCAGCGCCGTGACCACGTCGTGCAGGGCCGCCGCGCCCGGCGATGTCACGAGGCCGATGCCACGCGGCAGCGCCGGCAGCGGCCGCTTGCGCGCGGCGTCGAACAGGCCCTCGGCCTCGAGCCGGGCTTTCAGGCGCAGGAACTGCTCCATGAGCGCGCCGGCGCCCGCACGCTGCAGGCTTTCGACGACGAGTTGCAGGTCGCCGCGCGCCTCGTACACCGACAGGCGGCCGCGCAATTCCACCAGGTCGCCATCGCGCGGCGAAAAATCGACCAGCGCGGCTGCGCGGCGGAACATCGCGCAGCGGATCTGGCCTTGCCCATCCTTGATCTGGAAGTAGCAATGCCCGCTGGATGCGCGCGAGAAGCCCGAAATCTCGCCACGGACCGCGACAGGATTGAACTTCTGCTCCAGCGCCCCAGCAATGGCGCGGCACAGCGCCCCGACTTGCCACACCAGCGGCGTCGTTGCTGGCCTCAGGGGCGCGTGCATGGGACGGCCTTTGCTGCAGCACAGCATTCAAGGGACGAATATTCCACAGCGCCGCGCAGGGGAGCCACGGCGGCCCTGCAGTGCCCGATCCGTCCAGCACTCACGTGAAAGCACGTTGATTTCATTGGATTTTTTTGTGCCTGCGTTTTAATCAGAGTGTCAAAGAGCCGCGCCAGTGCTGGGTTTGGGCCACGAGAAGCAGAGTTCTTCACAAAGTTATCCACATGTCCTGTGGGTACTGTCCGACGGACGCCGACAGACCGGGCTGGCGCCATCGACCGCGCAGGGCGCGCGAAAAACACTGCGCCATAATCCGCGCGGCGTTCCATTGCCAGGGGAGATTTGCTCTTGTTTTCGATCATACAAGCCGCCGGTTGGCCCATCTGGCCTCTGATCGCGTGCTCGGTTTTGGCCTTGGCCCTGGTCATCGAACGCTTCATCAACCTCAACGCGCGGCGCATCGTCCCGCCCAAGCTGCTGGACGAGGCGATCACGGTGTCGCAGAAGACGGTGCCCGAGCCGGGCATCGTGACGCAACTGGCGCAGAACTCCGCCTTGGGCGAAGTGCTGGCCAGCGGGCTGCGGGCGCTGCACAGCAATCCGCGCTGCAGCGAGGAGGACCTGCGTGCCAGCATCGAGAACACTGGCCGCGCCGTGGCGCACCGCCTCGAGAAATACCTGACGGCGCTGGCCACCATCGCCTCGGCGGCGCCGCTGCTGGGCCTTCTGGGCACGGTGATCGGCATGATCGAGATCTTCGGCTCCCAGTCCGGTGCCACCGCGGGCGGCGCCGGCAACCCGGCCCAGCTGGCGCAGGGCATCTCGATCGCGCTGTACAACACCGCCTTCGGGCTGATCGTGGCGATTCCCTCGCTGATCTTCTGGCGCTACTTCCGCGCCCGCGTCGATGGCTACCTGCTGACGCTGGAACTGGCGGGCGAGCGCTTCGCCCGCCATCTGAACGGTCTGCGCAAGAGCGCATGAACTTCCGCCGCCGCGGGACGGAAGAGCCCGAGATCAACCTGATCCCGTTCATCGACGTGTTGCTGGTCGTGCTGATCTTCCTGATGCTGTCCACGACCTACAGCAAGTACGCCGAGCTGCAGGTCCGCCTGCCGCTGGCCAATGCCGAGGCGCAGCGTGAGCGCCCGCGCGAGGTGGTGGTGTCCATCGCAGCGGACGGCCGCTACGCGATCGACCGCCAGCCGCTGGACGGCCGCAGCGTGGAGCTGCTGGTGCAGGCGCTGCTGGGCGCCACCAAAGGTGTGCAGGAGCCCATCGTCGTGATCAGCGCCGATGCCAGCACGCCGCACCAGGCCGTGGTCACGGCCATGGACGCGGCACGCCGCGCCGGCCTGCAGCAGCTGACCTTCGCGACCCAGCGCTCCGCCAGCGGGCGCTGAGGCCGGCCCTGGGGCAACCCGCATGCGTGGCTGGCTCTCTGCGCTGCTGCCGCGCCTGTGGCTGTCGCGCGCCCTGGCCTGGCCGCTGTGGCCGTTGTCGCTGCTCTACGGCGCCGTGACCGGCCTGCGCCGCCTGCTCTACCGCAGCGGGCTGCGGCGCAGCACCCGGTTGCCGGTGCCAGTGCTGGTGGTCGGCAACGTGGTGGCGGGCGGATCGGGCAAGACGCCCGTGACCATGGCCCTGGTGCAGCGCCTGCAGGCCCAGGGCTGGCGCGTGGGCGTGCTCTCGCGCGGCTACGGCCGCAGCACGACGGACTGCCGCGAGGTGCTGCCCGACAGCCCGGCCCGGGAGGTGGGCGACGAGCCGGCGCTGATCCGCCGCCACTGCGGCGTGCCCGTGTTCGTGGCCTCGCGCCGGGCCGAGGCCGGGCTCGCGCTGCTGGAGCGGCATCCCGCGACCGACCTGCTGCTGTGCGACGATGGCCTGCAGCACCTGGCGCTGGCGCGCGACCTGGAGGTCTGCGTGTTCGACGACCGCGGCCTCGGCAACGGCTGGCTGCTGCCCGCAGGCCCCTTGCGCGAGCCCTGGCCGCGCGCCGCCGACCTCGTGCTGCACAGCGGCGAGCGGCCGGCCTTCGCGGGCTGGCGCGCCCGTCGCACGCTGGCTCAGCATGCGCAACGGGCCGATGGCCGGCGCCTGGCCCTGGCCGATCTGGCCGACACCCCGGTGCTGGCACTGGCCGGCATCGCGCGGCCCGAGCGCTTCTTTGGCATGCTGCGCGCCGCCGGGCTGCGCCGGCTGCAGCAATTGCCACTGGCCGACCACCAGGACTTCGAGGGCTGGCAGCCGCCAGCCGACGCGCCGGCCGTCTGGCTCTGCACCGAGAAGGACGCCGTCAAGCTGTGGGCCCGCTACCCGGACGCCTGGGCCGTGCCGCTGCAAGTGGAACTCGATGCCGGCGCCTGGCAGGCGCTGGACGCCCGGCTCGCCGCCCTGCGTCCGCCGCGGGTACCATAGCGCCCTTCCGACATTCCCCTCCTCGATCCCATGGACAGCAAGCTTTTGGAACTGCTCGTCTGCCCCGTCACCAAGGGCCCGCTGCAGTACGAACGCGAACGCCAGGAACTGGTGTCGCGCAGCGCGCGGCTGGCCTACCCGGTGCGCGACGGCATCCCCATCCTGCTGGAGAACGAAGCCCGCACGCTGAGCGACGAGGAACTCGGGTTGTGACCCGTTTTACGGTACTGATCCCGGCGCGCCTGGCGTCCACGCGCCTGCCCAACAAGCCGCTCGCGGCGCTGGGCGATGCGCCCATGGTGGTGCGCGTGGCGCAGCGCGCCATGCGCTCGCAGGCCGCCCGCACCGTGGTCGCCTGCGACAGCGACAAGATCATGCAGGCCTGCGCCGCCCATGGCGTGGAAGCCATCCTGACACGCGACGACCACGCCTCGGGCAGCGACCGTCTGGCCGAGGCCTGCACGCTGCTGGGCCTGGACGGCGACGACCTCGTCGTCAACGTGCAAGGCGACGAGCCGCTGATCGCGCCGCCGCTGATCGACGCCGTGGCCGCGCTGCTGGACCAGCATCCCGAGGCCAGCATGAGCACGGCCGGCCACGCCATCGACAGCGTGGAAGACCTGCGCAATCCCAACGTGGTCAAGGTCGTGTGCGACGCACGCGGCCGCGCCCTGTACTTCAGCCGCGCCCCGATCCCATGGTGGCGCGACGGCTTCGCCGAAGGCGTCAACGCCCTGCCCCAGCCGGCGCCGCTGCGCCATGTGGGCATCTACGGTTACCGCGCGGGCTTCCTGCGCAGCTTCCCGACACTGGCCCAGGCGCCGATCGAGCAGAGCGAGGCGCTCGAACAACTGCGCGCCATGTGGCACGGCCACCAGATCGCCGTGCATGTGACCGAGCATGCGCCCGGCCCCGGCGTGGACACGGCGCAGGATCTGGAACGCGTCCGCCAGCTCTTTTGACGAACTGTTGCGCCCGGGACTGAGGGCTCCGGGGTGCATGCTATCCTTTGACGCAGAAGCACTGCGGCAGCCTGCGCGCTGCCAGCGCTGCCGCCAACATCTACAAGCAATCCGAGGACATCCATGAGACTGATTCTGTTGGGCGCGCCAGGCGCCGGCAAAGGCACGCAAGCCACGTTCATCTGCAAGCAGTTCGGGATTCCCCAGATTTCCACGGGAGACATGCTGCGCGCGGCCGTCAAGGCCGGCACGCCGCTGGGCCTGCAGGCCAAGTCGGTCATGGATTCGGGCGCGCTGGTCAGCGACGACATCATCATCGGCCTGGTCAAGGAGCGCATCGCCCAGCCCGACTGCGCCAAGGGCTTCCTGTTCGACGGCTTCCCGCGCACCATCCCGCAGGCCGACGCCATGAAGGCGGCCGGCGTCAAGCTCGACTTCGTGCTCGAGATCGACGTGCCCTTCGACGCCATCATCGAACGCATGAGCGGCCGCCGCTCGCACCCGGCCTCGGGCCGCGTCTACCACGTGCGCTTCAACCCGCCCAAGGTCGAAGGCCGGGACGATGTGACCGGCGAGCCGCTGGTGCAGCGCGAGGACGACAGCGAAGCCACCGTGACCAAGCGCCTGGACGTCTACAGCGCGCAGACGCGCCCGCTGATCGACTACTACACCCAGTGGTCCAAGGACGACCCGGCCAACGCGCCCAAGTACCGCAAGATCGACGGCACCGGCAGCGTGGACGAGATCACCGCGCGCGCCCTGGCAGCCCTGGCCGCCTGAGTCAGTTCGCCAGCAGATCCAGCTGCAGCTGGATCCGCGCCTTGACCGGCGACAGCGCCCCGGCCCCGGGCAGCGCGTCGCCCTCCCCCCCTCCCATCACCCGTCCCTGGTCACAGCGGCTGGCGCGCAGCACGCGCACGCCGGCCGATTGCGCGCGCAGCAAGGCTGCCTCGAGCGCGTGGTGCACGCTGCCGTTGCCGGTCGCGGCGACGACGATGCCGCGC
Source organism: Pseudorhodoferax aquiterrae (assembly GCF_014652235.1). Taxonomy (GTDB): domain Bacteria; phylum Pseudomonadota; class Gammaproteobacteria; order Burkholderiales; family Burkholderiaceae_C; genus Pseudorhodoferax; species Pseudorhodoferax aquiterrae. The sequence goes on along the minus strand of NZ_BMYK01000018.1, from coordinate 75,665 downwards.
GCGCCGTCGCGCACCAGCGCATCGACGCCGGCGCCGCTCGCGCCCGCGTGGCTGAACACGATCTCCACGCGCGGCCAGCCCTCTGGCGCGGAGGGCAGCCGCTCCAGCAGCCCGGGCGTCGGCTGGGCCTGCGGCCAGTCGCGCAACTGGCGCAGGGCGCCGGCCTCCACATAGCCGAGCGGGCCGGCGTCACCCGAGCCGAAGGCGTCGAGGCGGTAGCCGTGCACCTTGCGCACGTCGAACGCCGTATGCACGACCCCCGCACAGACGGCCACCACGCCGCACGCGCCCGGCTGCGCCGCCACGACCAGTGCATCGCGCAAGTTCTGCGGGCCATCCGGCATGGCGGCGTTGGCGGGCCGCATCGCGCAGGCCAGCACGATGGGCTTGGCCGGCGCCAGCACCGCCTGCAGAAAATAGGCGGTTTCCTCCAGCGTGTCGGTGCCATGCGTGATGACGATGCCCTGCACCGCATCGTGTGCCAATGCTTCGGCGCAGCGCTGGGCCAGGCGCAGCCACACTGGGCCGTCCATGTCCTTGCTGTCGATCTGCGCGACCTGCTCGACCTCCAGGGTGCAGCCGGGCGGCGCGTCGAAGCCCGCCAACAGCTGCGCCACCCCGACCTGGGCCGCCTGGTAGCCCAGCGTGTCGCCCGCGCGCGGCGCCAGGCCGGCGATGGTGCCGCCCGAGCCGAGCACGCGCAGTGTGCGCAGCGATGGCCCATGAAATGCATCGGATGCTTGCATGCTTGTCAAAACTGAATGAAAATACAGGTACTGGAAATTTACACAGACACACTGTGTAGCCCGCTCCAGCACAAGGGTAGCTGTTCCACGTCGCACAAGGAAAGCCATGTCAGACGCCTCTTCCGCCTTCCCGGCCAAGCTCACGGCACGCCAGCAACAGATTCTGGAGCTGATCCAGGCCGCCATCGCGAACACCGGCGCACCGCCCACGCGCGCGGAGATCGCCGCCGAACTGGGCTTCAAGTCGGCCAACGCTGCGGAAGAGCACCTGCAGGCGCTGGCGCGCAAGGGCGTGATCGAGCTCGTGAGCGGCACCTCGCGCGGCATCCGGCTGCGCGGCGACATGCTGCGCTCGGTCAACGAGCGCCGCAACAAGCAGTTCACGCTGCCGCTGCAGGAACTTGCGCAACTGGCCCTGCCCCTGGTCGGCCGCGTGGCGGCAGGCTCGCCCATCCTCGCGCAGGAGCATGTGGACCAGACCTACTACGTGGAAAGCAGCCTGTTCCAGCACAAGCCCGATTACCTGCTGCGCGTGCGCGGCATGTCCATGCGCGATGCCGGCATCATGGACGGTGACCTGCTCGCCGTGCGCGCCACCAAGGACGCCAAGAACGGCCAGATCGTCGTCGCCCGGCTCGGCGACGATGTCACGGTCAAGCGCTACAAGCGCACCGCCGACAGCATCGAGTTGCATCCCGAGAACCCCGACTACCCCACCATCTTCGTGGAGCCCGGCGACCCCTTCGAGATCGAAGGCCTGGCCGTCGGGCTGATCCGCAACACCATGCTGATGTAGGCCGAAGGCCTGTCCGCACAGTGCCAGGTGGCGGGCGTCCGCCGCGCAGCGCGCGGCAACCCTGGCGCTGTGCCTTTCAACCAATCCTGCCCCAATCCGCCCGAATGGACGGAAGGAGTTTGAAATGGGAATCGCAATGCTGACCGCCGTGCGCGTGGCCCGGCTGCCGCAGTGGTTTGAAGAGTTCGGTCCGCGGCTGGCGGGACGCCTGCAACAGCGGCTGCGCCGCCGGCCGTTGCAGGTGGCGCCCACCGCGGACCGCCCGGCACCCGCGCTGCGCGTGCTGCGCGTGCTGGAGCCGCACCAGCCGCGCACCGCAGCGGGCCGCATGGTCATCTCCGGCCGCATGGCCGACGTGTGCGCCGAGCTCGACCGGCTGGCCGCAGCAGAAGCCGCCACACGGCACTGACCGCACGCCGCCGATGGCGCGGCACAGGGCTGCGGCAAGCACGGGGGCCATACCCGCTGCTGCCCTGGCGCCACGGGGACGCGAGGCACAATGGCCGCATGAACATTGTGATCCTCGACGACTACCAGGACGCGGTGCGCAAGCTCGAATGCGCAGCCAAGCTCGAACCCTATGCGGCCAAGGTCTACACCAACACCGTCAAGGGCCTGGGACAGTTGTCGGTCCGCCTGCGCGACGCAGACATCCTCGTGCTGATCCGCGAGCGCACCCACCTGAACCGCGCGCTGATCGAGAAGCTCCCCCGCCTCAAGCTGATCGCCCAGACCGGGCGCGTGGGCCCGCACATCGACATCGCTGCCTGCACCGAACGCGGCGTGGCCGTGGCCGAGGGCGTGGGCTCGCCGGTGGCGCCGGCCGAACTGACGTGGGCGCTGATCATGGCCGCCACGCGCCGGCTGCCGCAGTACATCGGCAACCTCAAGCACGGCGCCTGGCAGCAGTCGGGCATGAAGACCGCCTCCATGCCGCCCAACTTCGGCCTGGGCACGGTGCTGCGCGAACGCACCATGGGCATCTTCGGTTATGGCCGCATCGGCCAGATCGTCAGCACCTATGCGCGCGCCTTCGGCATGCGGGTGCTGGTCTGGGGCCGTGCCGGCTCCTGCGAGCGTGCGCTGGCCGACGGTCACCAGATCGCATCCAGTCAAGAGGAGCTGTTTGCCAACAGCGACGTGCTGTCGCTGCATCTGCGCCTGAACGAGGAGACGCGCGGCATCGTCAAGCTCGACGATCTCGCGCGAATGAAGCCGACCTCGCTGCTGGTCAACACCTCGCGCGCCGAACTCATCGAGCCCGACGCACTGCTGGCCGGGCTGAACCGCGGACGCCCCGGCATGGCCGCCGTCGACGTGTTCGAGAGCGAACCCATCCTGCAAGGCCACGCGCTGCTGCGCCTGGAAAACTGCATCTGCACGCCGCACATCGGCTATGTGGAGCTGCAGAGCTACGAGATGTACTTCAGCGCCGCGTTCGACAACGTGCTGAACTACATCCGCGGCACGCCCACCAACATCGTCAACCCGGGATCGCTGCAGGTGCGCCGCTGAGCGGCCCCGGGGACTGGCAGTCCCCGCTCTTCAGCGCGTGGACTTGGGCGCGATGCGCGCCTCGGTGTTCGGATCGAACAGGTCGAAATCGATCAGGCCGCTGTCGATCTCGGGCTTGTCCGACTTGGCTGGCGCGCCGACCGGCGGCGCCATCGGCGTCGGCGCCGATGCCGGCACCTCGGCCAGCGCGTCGTCGTCCAGCAGCGGCAGGTCGATGTCGACCAGCGACAGCTCAGGCAGCGCCGCGACATCACCGGTGCTGGTCGACAGGTCGATGTCCAGTTCCAGCCCGCTGCCGTCGTGCGCGGTCGGCAACGGTGCCTGGCCGGAATCGGGCACGAGGTCGAGCAGCGAGTCCGCGGCGGCACCGGCCATCAGCGGCGCCGTGACCTGCAACCCGGCGCCCAGCCCGCGCGGTTCTTCCACAGCAGGCGCCGGCGGCGGGATCACGCCGAAGCCCGAGGGCGAACGCGTGCCGCCGGCCGGCACGAACACGTCCTGCGCCACGCCATACAGCATCAACAGATCCCGGTAGGCGGCCAGGTCGAGCGGGCGGCCGCTGTCGTCCGGGTGGCGCAGCAGGTTGGCTTCGATGGTGTCGAGCACGCGCACGTGGCCCCAGGCGGTCTCGATGCTGAGCAGCGTCGCGGGATAGTCCTCCAGCCCTAGGCCTTCGTCGGCAAAGGCGGCGAAGTTGGGCACATGGGCGTTGAAGCGGCGCTCGAAGCGTGCCCGCAGCGCGTTGAAGTCGTCCTTGCGGCCCTGCTGGTGGTAGATGCGGAACAGCTCCAGGAAAGCCAGCGGGCTCATGTCCTGGTGCTCGTCCAGGTGCTGCTGCAGCACCTCGATGGCCTGCTCGTACTGGCCCAGCGAGACGAAGAAGTCGGCATGCTGCTGCACGTCGACGAACTCGTCCGGGCGCACGGGCCGCGACGCATCGACGGGCTGCGCCCGGTCGTGCGCGAAGACCGCGGCCGCCACGGCTCCCGTATCCACCGTCGACGGCCGTCCGACGCCCAGAGCGGAGGCCGGCTCGCTGTCCAGGAACTCGTCGGCCAGCGAAGGCCGCGACGCCCCGGGCGGCCGCGTCGCAGCCGGCGCGACGACCGGGGGCACGGGCAGGCCTGCGGGGGCGCGAGGAGCGGCCTCGCCGCTCCAAGGGGCAGCGGCCAGCGCGGCGCTGCGCGCACGCTGCCAGAAGTACGCGGCCAGGCCGACCATGAGGGCCAGCAGCGCCAGCAGGCCATAGACGAACAGGATGTCGACGCGGCCGCTCTCGGCCTCGTCGAGCCGGCGCTCCGCGCGCTCCAGCCGCGCGCGCAGTTCACGCTCGGCCGCGCTCGGCTCGGCCGCCTGCTTGCGCTGCACGGCCTGCTGTGCCTCCAACGCTTCGAGGCGCTGTTTATCGCGCACGATTTCTTCGGGCGTGGTGCGCAGGGCGCGCCACATGGCGGCCACGGCCTCGCGCTGCGCGGCATCGTCGATGAGCTGCGAGTTCAGCGTCGGGCTGGGCTGCATGCCGGCCACGGGCGTGGCCGGCGCATCCAGCGTCAGCCGCGGCGTGCCCGTCGCGGGCGCCGAAGCCGCGGCCTGCGCCTTGGCAGCTGCGGGACGCGGCGCGGCCGCNNNGGACTTGGGTGCGGCGGCCGGCGCCGGCGCACGTGCGGGTGCCGGCGCACGCGCTGCCGGGCGCTGTGCCGGACGCGGCGCCGGCGCCGCTGCGGCGCGGGGCGGTGGCGCAGGAGCCGGGCGCACCGACGCAGCCGGTGGCAGTGGCGTGGCTGCAACAGACTGTGGTGCCGGCGCGGGCGCGGAGGCCGATCCGGCAAGATCCACCGGCCCCGCGGCCGTCTTCAATTCCGCCGGGAACTCCGGCAGGAAGTCATAGCGCCGCGTGCCGCCCTGGCCGCACAGCGCGTGCAGCACCAGGCCCACGACGGGCTCGTCGATGATGGCGTTGGAGCGGATGCGCAGCACCGCTTCCTGGGCGCCGCTGGCCGGCGCCTGCACCACCAGGCGCACGCGCGAGGACTCCACCAGCGTGTCGCCATGGAACACCTCCACGCGAAAGCACTGCGCCGTGGCATCTTCAGGCTGGTCGACCCGCACCTCCACTGCAAGGCTCAGCGGCTGGCCGAGAACCACGGAGCCGCGGGCCCGGCCCAGACTCAATGCCGAACTGCCGACCGCCACCCCCAGCAGTCCCAGCCCCACCAGCTTGTGTTGTAGTTTCACAGTGAGTGCTTAGCGTCTTTCGCGCACCATACCAGTCGGATCGGCGCGTCATAATTGATCGATGGACACAGCATATCGCGTGGTCGGCGTGGTCGGCGCCGGCGCAATGGGCCGCGGAATCGCTCAAATTGCAGCACAAGCGGGTAGTACCGTCAAACTTTTCGACACGGCTCCTGGCGCCGCCGCCAAGGCCCGCGAAGCGGTGTATGCACAGTGGGACAAGCTCCACGAAAAAGGCCGTCTGGACACACCAGCGCGCCAATCGCAGCGCGAAGCATTGATGGTCGCCGCCTCGCTGGCCGAGCTGGCGGACTGCGACCTGGTCGTCGAGGCGGTCGTCGAGCGGCTGGAGGTCAAGCAGGCCCTGTTTGCAGAACTCGAAACCATCGTGCGGCCGGACGCGGTGCTGGCCAGCAACACCTCTTCGCTCTCGATCACCGCCATTGCCGCCGGGCTGAAGCAGCCGCAGCGGGTGGCCGGCTACCACTTCTTCAACCCCGTGCCGCTCATGAAGGTGGTCGAGGTCATCGCCGGGCTCAAGACCGAGCCCGCGGTCTGCGCCGACCTCGCGCGCTACGCACGGGCCATGGGCCACACGCCGGTGCAGGCGGCCGACACACCGGGCTTCATCGTCAACCATGCCGGGCGCGGCTACGGTACCGAGGCGTTGCGCATCGTCGGCGAATCGGTGGCCGATTTCGCCACCATCGACCGCATCCTCAAGGACCAGGTCGGCTTCAAGCTGGGCCCGTTCGAACTCATGGACCTGACCGGGCTGGACGTCTCGCACCCGGTCATGGAATCGATCTACCGCCAGTACTACGAGGAGCCGCGCTACCGCCCCAGCGCGCTGGCGGCCCAGCGCGTGGCCGGCGGCGTGATCGGCCGCAAGACGGGCGAAGGCTTCTACCGCTATGTCGACGGCGTGGCCCAGGTGCCGGCCGAACCGCCCGTGCCCCAGGTCGAGCAGATGCCGCCGGTCTGGGTCTCGCCGCGCGCCTCGCGCCGCGCCGAGCTGCTGCAGTTGCTCAAGAACCTGGGGGCCCGCATCGAGACCGGCCAGTCGCCCTCGATGGAGGCCCTGACCCTGGTGGCGCCGCTGGGCTTCGACATCACCACGGTGGCCGTGGTCGAGCGGCTGGACCCTGCGCGCACCGTCGGCATCGACATGCTGATCGACGATGCCGCCACCAAGCGCCGCGTGCTCGCCACGAATCCGGCCACGCGCGAGGACATGCGCAACGCCGCGCACGCGTTGTTCGCGCGCGACGGCAAGGCCGTCAGCGTGCTGCGCGACAGCGGCGGCTTCGTCACGCAGCGCGTGCTGGCCACCATCGTGAACATCGCCTCCGACATCTGCCAGCAGTCCATCTGCACGCCGCGCGATCTCGAACTGGCCGTCACGCTGGGCCTGGGTTACCCGGCCGGACCTCTGGCCCTGGGCGACCGTTGCGGTCCCACCAACATCCTGGAAGTGCTGTTCAACCTGCAGACCGTCTACGGCGACCCGCGCTACCGCCCCAGCCCCTGGCTGCGCCGGCGCGGCGCCATCGGCCTGTCGCTGCTGCACGAAGAGAACTGAAGCCACCCGCCCATGCCCGCCGCCCTGCTCAGCACCCGCCATGGCGAGACCATGGTGCTCACCCTGTCCCACCCGGAGCGGCACAACGCGCTGGGCCCGGACCTCTGGGCCGCCGGCGTCGAGGCGCTGAACGTGGCCGAATCCAACGCGGAGGTGGCCAGCGTGGTCATCACGGGCGCGGGCAACCTGTTCAGCATCGGACACGATCTGGCGCAGCTGCAGGCCAGCCGGCGCGAGAGCGCCTCGCACCAGGTCGCCCTGACCGAAGGCCTGCACAGCTGGATCGAGGCCGTCCGCAGCTTCCCCAAGCCCGTGGTCGCCGCGGTCGAGGGCGCGGCCGCCGATGCGGGCTTCGCGCTCGCGCTGGCCTGCGATTTCATCGTCGCCGCACGCAACGCGCAGTTCGCGCTGGCCGGCAGCGCGCTGGGCCTGTCGCCCGATGCGGGCGCCAGCTGGAGCCTGGCGCGCGCGCTGCCGCGCCAACTGGCCGCCGAGTTGCTGATGCTGGGCACGCGCGTGGACGCAGAGAGGCTCCATGCGCTGGGCGTGGTCAACCGCATCTGCGGCCCAGGCACGGCGCTCAACGAAGCCCTGGCGCTGGCCGCACAGCTCAACGCGCGCGCGCCCCACGTGCTGGCCAGCGGCAAGGAACTGCTGGCCCTGGCCGACGGCGCCACGCTGTCCGAACAACTCGCGCACGAACGCGACCGCTTCGTCGCCAACCTGCACCACGCAGGCACCGGCGCGGCCATCGCCGCCTTCCGCGAGCAGCGCGGCGCATCGCCGCTCACTTGAGCCTTGCCCGGCCGCCCGGCCACAGTCACCCACAAGACAGGACATGGACGAACCCATTCTTAACATCGCCGAGCGCGAGGCCATCAATGCCGGGCGCTGGTTTTCCTCCCTCTCCCCCTCGCTGCGGCACGACATCCTTCGATGCGCCTACGTTCGACGCTACAAGAACGGCGAACTGATCGCCGCCCGCGGCGACATCGCGGAAGAGTGGATCGCCTGTGCCAAGGGCGCAGCCCGTGTGAGCTCCACCTCGATCACGGGCAAGCAGATCACGCTGACCTACGTGGAGCCCGGCATCTGGTTCGGCGATGTGGCCTTCTTCGACAGCGACCGGCGCACGCACGACGTCTACGCGCATGGCGCGACCACCATCGTCTGCGTGGCGCGGGCCGATTTCAAGAAGATCCTCGCCGCGCACAGCGAGCTCTACGAGGCGCTGATGTGGCTGCAGTCGCGCCGCATCCGGCTGCTGTTCGGGCTGGTGGAAGACCTCAACACCCTGCCGCTGCGCGCGCGGCTGGCCAAGCAGCTGCTGCACCTGGTGCGCAGCTACGGCGTGCCCAGCCTGGAAGACGGCAACGAGATCCGCATCAGCCTGCAGCTCGCGCAGGAAGAACTCGCGCAGCTGCTGGGCGCCTCGCGCCAGCGCGTGAACCAGGAACTCAAGACCATGGAGCGCGAGGAAGCCATCCGCATCGAAGCGGCCGGCCTCATCGTGCGCGACCGCGATGCGCTGATGCGCATCGTCGAGACCGACCGCTGAACCACCGACAAGGGAGACACACCGTATGAGCGAATTCGACCACTTCGAAGGCACCCGCGCCGTGACCGGCCAGCACGCCTTCGACGTCCAGCGCCTGACCGACTGGCTGGCCACCCGGCTGCCCGGCTTCGCAGGCCCGCTGCAGGTCGAACTGTTCAAGGGCGGGCAGTCCAACCCCACCTACAAACTCACAACGCCCACGCAGCGCTACGTGATGCGCTCCAAGCCCGGCCCGGTGGCCAAGCTGCTGCCTTCGGCCCACGCGATCGAGCGCGAGTTCGCCGTGATGGGCGGCCTGGCCGGCACCGACGTGCCCGTGCCCGCCATGCTGTGCCTGTGCGACGACGAATCGGTGATCGGCCGCGCCTTCTACATCATGGAGTTCAAGGAAGGCCGCGTGCTCTGGGACCAGGGCCTGCCCGGCATGGAGCCGGCCGGCCGCGCCGCCATCTACGACGAGATGAACCGCGTGATCGCGGCCCTGCACAGCGTGGACTTCGCCGCGCGCGGCCTGGCCAACTACGGCAAGCCCGGCAACTATTTCGAGCGCCAGATCGGACGCTGGAGCAAGCAGTACGTCGCCTCCATCACCCAGCCCATCCCCGAGATGGACAAGCTGATCGACTGGCTGCCGCGCAACATGCCCGCCAGCGCGCGCGACGAGCGTTTCACGAGCATCGTGCACGGCGACTACCGGCTGGACAACACCATGTTCCACGCCAGCGAGCCGCGCATCATCGCGGTGCTGGACTGGGAGCTCTCCACGCTGGGCCACCCGCTGGCGGACTTCAGCTACCACTGCATGTCCTGGCACATCAGCCCGGGCCAGTTCCGCGGCATCGCCGGGCTGGACCTCAAGGCCCTGGGCATCCCGGCCGAGGCCGACTACATCGCGCGCTACTGCGAGCGCACCGGTTTCGCCACGCCGCAAGACCTGCAGCGCGACTGGAACTTCTACCTGGCCTACAACATGTTCCGCCTGGCCGCGATCCTGCAGGGCATCGCCAAGCGCGCCGAAGCCGGCACGGCCTCCAGCGACCGCGCCGCCACCTCGGGCGCCGGCGCGCGGCCGCTGGCCCAGCTGGCCTGGAAGTTCGCGCAGCAGGCCTGAGCGTCCACGCAAGGAGACACGCCATGGATTTCGACTACTCCCCCAAGACCGAAGCCCTGCGCCAGCGCGTGCTGCGCTTCATGGACGAGCACATCTACCCGGCCGAAGCCGCCTACCACGCCGAACTGCAGGCCAACACCGCGGCCGGCAAGCGCTGGACACCGCTGCAGGTGATCGAAGACCTCAAGGCCAAGGCCCGCGCGCAAGACCTCTGGAACCTGTTCCTGCCCGAGGACACGGCCGAACTCTCCGGCTTCCAGGGCGCGGGCCTGACCAACCAGGAGTACGCGCCCCTGGCCGAGATCATGGGCCGCGTGCCCTTCGCCTCCGAGGTCTTCAACTGCTCGGCGCCCGACACCGGCAACATGGAGACGATTGCGCGCTACGGCAGCGACGAGCACCGCGCGCGCTGGCTCCGGCCGCTGCTCGAAGGCCAGATCCGTTCGGCCTTCGCGATGACCGAGCCCGACGTGGCCTCCAGCGATGCGACCAACATCGCCACGCGCATCGAGCGCGACGGCGACGATTACGTGATCAACGGCCGCAAGTGGTGGATCTCGGGCGCCGGCGATCCGCGCTGCGCGGTCTACATTACCATGGGCAAGAGCGACCCCGACGCGGCGCGCCACCAGCAGCAGAGCATGGTCCTGGTGCCGGCCGACACCCCCGGCATCAAGGTCTTGCGCCCGCTCAACGTGATGGGCTACGACGACGCGCCGCACGGCCACATGGAGATGGTGTTCGAGAACGTGCGCGTGCCGGCCTCCAACATGCTGCTGGGCCAGGGCCGCGGCTTCGAGATCGCCCAGGGCCGCCTGGGCCCCGGCCGCATCCACCACTGCATGCGCCTGATTGGCCTGGCCGAACGCGCGTTGGAGCTCATGTGCCGGCGCGCCGCCTCGCGCGTGGCCTTCGGCAAGACCGTGGCCCAGCAGACCGTCACGCAGGAGCGCATCGCCGAGGCGCGCTGCAAGATCGACATGGCGCGCCTGCTCACGCTCAAGACCGCCTGGCTCATGGACAAGGCCGGCAACAAGGTGGCCAAGAACGAGATCGCGATGATCAAGGTCGTCGCGCCCAGCATGGCCTGCCAGGTGATCGACTGGGCCATGCAGGTGCATGGCGGCGGCGGCATGTGCGACGACTTCCCTCTGGCCTTCGCCTACGCCCATGCGCGCACGCTGCGCTTTGCCGACGGCCCGGACGAGGTGCACCGCAACGCCATCGCCAAGATGGAACTGGGCAAGTACGCGGACCGGCCGCAGCAGCATGACATGCCGGTGACGCGGTTCTGAGACGGCTCGGGGCATGATCACCGTCCACAGCTGGGCCACGCCCAATGGCCACAAGGTCCACATCATGCTGGAAGAGTGCGGCCTGCCCTACCGGGTGGTGCCGGTGGACATCGGCGCGGGAGAACAGTTCGCGCCCGACTTCCTGCGCATCAGTCCGAACAACAAGATCCCGGCCATCGTCGACGACGATGGGCCGGACGGCCGACCGCTCACGCTGTTCGAGTCGGGCGCCATCCTGCTCTACCTGGCCGGCAAGACGGGCATGCTTTTGCCCGAGGGCGACCGCGCGCGCTACGCCGTGCTGCAGTGGCTGATGTTCCAGATGGGCAGCGTGGGCCCCATGCTGGGCCAGAACCACCATTTCCGGCTGTATGCCCCGGAGAAGCTGGCCTATCCGATCCAGCGCTACACCGACGAGGCACGCCGCCTGTACGGCGTGATGGACCGCCAGCTGGCCGACAGCGCGCACATCGCCGGACCGGAGTACAGCATCGCGGACATCGCCGTCTTTCCCTGGCTGCGCAACTGGCAGAACCAGGGCATCGCTTGGGCCGACTACCCCCACCTGAAAGCCTGGTTCGACCGCATCGCCGAACGCCCGGCCGTGCAGCGCGGCGTGGCCGTGCTGGCCGACCGGCGCAAGCCCATCACGGACGAGAAGGCGCGCGAGAACCTGTTCGGCACCACGCAGTACCAGCGGCGCTGAAGCCGCCGGCGCGGCGCCGCCGCGCGCTCAGGCCGCGCCCAGCAGGGCCGGCTGACCCTTGTACCCCAGCGAAGGCTCCGCGCCGGCGCCATGTGCCCCACCGGCGCCCACCTTGAACACCGCCATGGCCTGCACCAGCTGCTCGGCCTGGCCACGCAGGCTGTCGGCCGCCGCGGCCGATTCCTCCACCAGGGCGGCGTTCTGCTGCGTGGCCTGGTCCATCTGCGTGACGGCCTCGCCCACCTGCGACACGCCCGCGCTCTGCTCGTTGCTGGCCGCGCTGATCTCGCCGACCAGATCGCTCACGCGCTGGATCGCGGCCACCACTTCCTGCATGGTGCTGCCGGCCTCGCCGACCAGCACCGTGCCCTGCTGCACGCGCTCCACACTGGTGCCGATCAAGGCCTTGATCTCGCGCGCGGCCTCGGCCGAGCGGCCGGCCAGGCTGCGCACCTCGCTGGCCACCACCGCGAAGCCGCGGCCCTGATCGCCGGCGCGCGCGGCCTCCACGGCCGCGTTGAGCGCCAGGATGTTGGTCTGGAAGGCGATGGAATCGATGGTGCCGATGATGCTGGCGATCTTGCCCGAGCTCTCGTCGATGCCCTTCATCGTGTCGACCACGCGGGCCACGACTTCGCCGCCGCGGCCGGCCACGCTGGCCGCGTTCTCGGCCAGGCTCTTGGCCTGGCGGGCATTGTCGGCGTTCTGCCGCACGGTGGAGCTGAGCTGCTCCATGGACGCCGCGGTCTCCTCCAGCGCCGAAGCCTGTTGCTCGGTGCGCGCCGACAGGTCGTTGTTGCCGTGCGCGATCTCGGCGCTGGCGGTGGCCACGCCATCGGCGTTGCGGCGCACGCCGGCCACCACGCTGGCCAGTTGCTGCTGCATGTCGCGCAAGGCCGCGGCCAGGGCGGCCGCCTCGTCACGACCCTCGACGTGCACGGGCTGCGTGAGGTCGCCATCGGCGATGCGGCGCGCCACCACGCCGGCCTCGGCCAGCGGCTGCGTGATCGAGCGCGAGATCGCCCAGGCGAACAGCGCGCCCAGCAGCACGGCGGCAATGCCGCTCACGATCAGCACGGTCTGGCCCTGGTCTGCCGCGCTGCCGGCGCTGCGCAGCGACTCGGCGTAGAGCTCCTGCTGGCGCTTTTCCAGCGTCAGGATGCTGTCGCTGTAGGCCGTGGCCAGCGGACGCAGCGTGCGCTCGAGTTCGGCCGACACGTCCTCACCGGCCTGGCGCCGCTTGAGCAGGGCCGCGCGCGGTGTGCGGTAGGCCTCGCGGCGCGCATCGATGTCCTGCAGCATGCGCTTGCCGATGTCGGTGGTCACCAGTTGGTGCAGCCGCTCGCGCGAGGCCGTCGTGATCTGCGAGGTCTTGTCCATGTCGGCCTGCCAGCGCGGGATGCGGCTGGTGTCCGAGTCCAGCAGCGCGGCCTCGGTGCGCACCCAGTTCAAATCGATGGTCTGGCGCCAGCGGATCGCGACCTCCTGGCGCTCCTTGTCCAGCGTGCCCAGTTGCTGGGTGGCGGCGTCGGACTGCTCCAGGCGCCAGACGCCCATGGCCGTGCTGGCCGCGACGATCAACAGGATCAGGCCGAAGGCCAGACCCAGCCGCGCACCGATGCGGACATTGCGCAGGCCGCTCATGCTTGCTGCTCCGCTTGCGCGGTGCGCCTGAGGAGGGGGGGAACAGTGGAAATGAACATGGGATCCCTGCGGTTCTGGAGGACGGGGCGACGGCGGCATCGCAGGGATGCGCGCACGGTGTCCAAAGGCCCTTGTGAGCCCGCCGGATGCCAGGCCAGCGCCCGCTCCGATGCATGCGCGCCGGCCGGTGCCGGTGTTTTCGTGCGCAGCTTTCGCTGCGTTGCCGCCTGAAAAAAGTCTAGCAGCGCAACAAATTTGGAGCAAATGAATTCGATGATTTGTCGAATCAAAGAAACAGTTTGAGATGCGTCAAGGCGCGAGGCTGTGGCGTGGCCAGGGCACGGCGGCACCCGCGCGTGGCTCAGCCGGCCAATGGCCAGCCAGTGCCGCCAGCATGGCAGGCACCGTCTCCGCCGGCCTCTCGCCCAGCATGCGCACGACGCAGATGCCGTCGGCCCCGGCCTCGGCCGCCGCGCCGATCTGCGCCGGGTCGAGCACGCCGCCGATGGCCACCACGGGCGTGCCCGCCATCGCACACCACCAGGCCAGGTTGTCCAGCCCCTGGGGCCGCCAGGGCATGGCCTTGGTCAGCGTGGGCCAGACCGGGCCGCAGGCGATGTAGGCCGGCGCCAGGCTGCGCGCGCGCGCCAACTCCCACAGGCTGTGCGAACTCACACCCAGCGCCAGGCCGCTCGCGCGCAGCGCGGCACGCTGGCCGGCGTCCAAGGCGAGCAGGTCTTCCTGGCCCAGGTGCACGCCGTGCGCGCCATGCTGCGCGGCCAGCTGCCAGTGGTCGTTGACGAACAGGCGCGCGCCCGCGGCACGGCAGGTGGCCGCGGCCTCGGCCACCTGGGCGTGCAGCGCATCCCACCAAGCCGGCGTGGCGGCCGCGGGCTGCTTGATGCGCAGCTGCACGCTGCGCACGCCGCTGGCCAGCACGGCCTGCACGCGTGCGGCGCTGTCGACGATGGCGTACAGGCCCAGCGGCGCGGCGCGCACGCCAGCCGGTACCGCCCAGGGCAGCTCGTCGCCCCAGCCCATGGTGGGCAGAAGGCCAGGCTCGGCATGGAACCCGGGCCGCGCCAGCACCTGGCCCGGGCCGCGCCCGGCCGCATGGCCATGGCGCAGCGCATGCGTGGCAGCCATCTTGGCCAGCACCACCGCGTCGGCCGCGACGAAACCATGGGCCAGCGCGGTCGCCGCGCTGCTCGCGAAGGTGCAGCCCGTGGCATGGGTGTTGCCCGTGCCGATGCGCGGCAGCGCAAGCCAGCCGCTGGCCTGCGGGCTGGCCAGCCAGTCCATTGCCAAGGCGGCTTCCTCGGGCGTGGCATCGTCCGGGGTGTCGGCCGGGTCGCCGCCCGTGATGCAGACGGCCTGGGCGCCCAGCGCGCGCAGGGCCTGGGCTGCGTCCGGCACCTCGTCGCGGCGCAGGCCGGGAAGGCCTAGCAGGCGCGCGGCCTCGCGCCGGTTCGGCGTGATCAGCGTGGCGCGCGGCAGCAGGTGCGCGCGGTAGGCCGCGACCGCGCCGTCGTCGGCGAAGTTGGCGCCGCTGCTGGCGCCCAGCACCGGGTCGACCACCAGCGGCAGGCCGGCATGGGCCTCGCGCAGGCGGTCGGTCCAGGCGGCCACGCTGCGCATCTGGGCGGCGTCGGCCAGCAGCCCGGTCTTCACAGCGGCCGGCGGCATGTCGGCCTCGAGCGCGGCCAGCTGCGCGTCCAGCAGCTGCGGGCTGACAGCCTCCACGCGCGTGACGGCCTGGGAGTTCTGCGCGGTGACGGCCGCCACCACGCCGCAGAAGTGGGCGTCGGGCCAGGCATCGATCGCGCGCTGGTCGGCGGCGAGGCCGGCGCCGCCGCTGCTGTCGGTGCCGGCGATGCTCCAGATGCGCTTCATGCCGCGCCTCCGATCAGCAACGGTGCGCCGCCGACCTGCGTGCTCGGCACGGCGAAGTCCTGCCGGGCCATCACACCCGCCTGCCACGCCGCCCTGCCCGCCTGCACGGCCGCCCGGAACGCAGCAGCCATGCGCACGGGGTCGCGCGCCTGGGCCACGGCCGAGTTCAAGAGCACCGCGTCGAAGCCCAGCTCCAGCGCCTGCGCCGCATGCGAGGGCGCGCCGATGCCGGCATCGACGATCAGCGTGGCGTCGGGCAGGCGCTCGCGCAAGCTGCGCAGCGCGAAGGGATTCAGCAGCCCCTGCCCCGAGCCGATCGGCGCGCCCCAGGGCATCAGCACCGGACAACCCACGTCGAGCAGGCGGCGGCACAGCACGAGATCGTCCGTGCAATAAGGCCAGACCACGAAACCGTCGCGCACGAGCTGCTGCGCGGCCTGCAGCAGCTCGAACGGGTCGGGCTGCAGCGTGTGCTCGTCGCCCACCACCTCCAGCTTGAGCCAGGGCGTGTCGTAGAGCTCGCGCGCCATGTACGCCAGTTGCACGGCCTCGCGCGCCGTACGGCAGCCGGCGGTGTTCGGCAGCAGCCGCGCGCCCTGTTGCTGCACGGCCGCGCGCACGATGGCGACGAAGCCGTTGTCGCCACCCGCCGCGAGCGCGCGCTTGAGGCCCACGGTGACGACCTCGGCGCCCGAGGCCGCAATGGCCTCGCCCAGGACCTGGGGCGAAGGGTAGCCGGCCGTGCCGAGCAAAAAGCGGCTCGTGAGAGAAGTGCCGGCCACCTGCCAGCGCTCGTTCGGTGCTCCAGCCTCAGGCATGGTTCATCCTCCGGTGATGGGTTGGAACAGCACGACGGCATCGCCGCTGTGCAATGCATAGTCGTGGCGGTGGCCGCGCGCGACGAAGACGCCGTTGACGGCCGTGCTGACGGCCTCGGGCTGGTGGCCCAGCGCGGCAACCAGCGTGGCCAGCGTGCTGCCAGCGGCCAGCGCGTGCGGCTGGCCGTCGAGCACGATGGGAACGGTTTCGGGCGTCATGCAACCACCTCCTGCCGCAGCAGCGCCAGCGCGTCCTGCACCAGCGCCGGCGCCATGAGCCAGCCATGGCGGAACAGGCCGTTGATGCGCAGCAGCCCGTCCTCGTGCACGGTGCGCGGCAGGTGGTCCGGCAGGGCAGGACGCAGGTGCCGGTCCAGCCGCAGGATGCGCGCCTCGGCCAGCACGGGCAGCACGCTGTGCGCCGCGCTCATGAGCTCCACGGCGCTCTTGAGCGAGACGGGCGAACGGTCTTCGCTCTCGATCTCGGTCGCGCCCAGGAACAAGAGGTCGTCCGGCCGCGGCACGAGGTAGACGCGGTGGCGCGGGTGCACGAGGCGCACCGGCCGCGTGAGGCCGTGGCCGGGTGCGTGCAGCCAGACGGTCTCGCCGCGCACGCCGCGCAGCGGCAGGCTCTGGGCCGCGCCGAGCCCGCGCACATCGATCACGCAGTCGAACTCGGCCCAGTCACCTCCCTCGAACTGCAGCCGCCCCGGCAGCGCCTGCGCCACCGGTCGCCGCCAATGCCATGCCACGCCTTCCGCGGCCGCATGCAGGGCCGCCAGGGTCGCCAGCGGATCGATCTGCGCCTCGCCCGGCAGCAGCCAGGCGTGCGCCGGCGGCGGCAGCGCCGGCTCCAGCCGCGCCAGTGCGGCTGTGTCCAGCGCTTCGGGTGCGGCACGGGTCTCCCCGGCCAGCCGCGCCAGCACGCGCTGCGCGCTGGGCAGGTCGCCGCGGTGCGCCACGAGCAGGCTGCCGCGCTCGGCGAAGAACGGCCGCGGCGCCGGCAGGGCCGCGACGATGTCGCGCCACAGCGCGATCGAGCGCCAGCCCAGGCTGGCGACGCGCGCATCCGCGTGGTCGCGCTCGGCCAGCGGGCTCAGCATGCCGGCCGCGCTGAACGCGGCCGGGCCCTGCGCGTCGAACGCCGGCGCCGGGCCGGCCGCGGCGTCGAACACCTGCGCCTGCGCGCCGGTGCGCGCGAGCCGCCAGGCCAGCAAGCGGCCCAGCAGGCCCGCGCCGGCAATCCCGAAGCTGTGCATCAGCTGCGCTCGATCGGGATGTAGAACTCCCCGCCGCCGGCCTTGAACTCGGCCGACTTCTGTGCCATGCCGCTGGCCGCGTAGTCGCGCACCTCCTGCGTGATCTTCATCGAGCAGAACTTGGGGCCGCACATGGAGCAGAAGTGCGCGACCTTGCTGGCGTCCTTGGGCAGGGTCTCGTCGTGGAATTCGCGCGCGGTGTCGGGGTCCAGGCCCAGGTTGAACTGGTCTGTCCAGCGGAACTCGAAGCGCGCCTTGCTCAGCGCGTCGTCGCGCGCCCGCGCCCCCGGATGGCCCTTGGCCACGTCGGCCGCATGCGCGGCGATCTTGTAGGCGATGATGCCCTGCTTGACGTCCTCGCGGTCCGGCAGGCCCAGGTGCTCCTTGGGCGTCACGTAGCACAGCATGGCCGTGCCCATCCAGCCGATCATGGCCGCCCCGATGGCGCTGGCGATGTGGTCGTAGCCCGGCGCGATGTCGATGGTCAGCGGGCCCAGCGTGTAGAACGGCGCCTCGTGGCAGTGCTGGAGCTGCTCGTCCATGTTGGCCTGCACCAGGTGCATGGGCACATGGCCCGGGCCCTCGATCATGGTCTGCACGTCGTGCTTCCAGGCCAGTTGCGTGAGCTCGCCCAGCGTGCGCAGCTCGGCGAACTGGGCCTCGTCGTTGGCGTCGGCCGCACAGCCGGGCCGCAGGCCGTCGCCGAGCGAGAAGCTCACGTCATAGGCTTTCATGATCTCGCAGATCTCCTCGAAGTGCGTGTAGAGGAAGCTCTCCTGGTGGTGGGCGATGCACCACTTGGCCATGATGGAGCCGCCGCGCGAGACGATGCCCGTCATGCGGTCCGCCGTGAGGTGGATGAAGGGCAGGCGCAGACCGGCATGGATGGTGAAGTAGTCCACGCCCTGCTCGGCCTGCTCGATCAGCGTGTCGCGGAAGATGGCCCAGGTGAGGTCCTCGGCCACGCCGCCGACCTTCTCCAGCGCCTGGTAGATCGGCACCGTGCCGATGGGCACCGGGCTGTTGCGCACGATCCAGTCGCGCGTGGTGTGGATGTTGCGGCCCGTCGAGAGGTCCATCACGTTGTCCGCACCCCAGCGGATGGCCCAGGCCAGCTTGTCGACCTCCTCCTCGATGCTGGAAGTCACGGCCGAGTTGCCGATGTTGGCGTTGATCTTGACCAGGAAGTTGCGGCCGATGGCCATGGGCTCGACCTCCGGGTGGTTGATGTTGGCCGGGATGATGGCGCGGCCGCGCGCGACCTCTTCGCGCACGAATTCTGGCGTGATCGGTCCCTTGGGCAGCGCGGCACCGAGCGGGTTGCCGGCCAGGCGGCGCTCGCGCCCCGCATCGCGCTGGTACTGCGCCATCCACTCGCGCCGGCCGTTCTCGCGCAGCGCCACGTACTCCATCTCGGGCGTCACGATGCCGCGGCGCGCGTAGTGCATCTGGGTCACATTGCCGGTGTGGTTGCCGCCTGCCCTGGCGCGGCGCGGAATGCGCTGCAGCGCGGCGGCCTCGGCGCGCAGCTGGGCCAGGCGCGCGTCGTCCTTGCCGCCGTCGTCCAGGGCCTGGCGGATGCGGCCGGTGTAGAACTCGGTGTCGGCCCGGCTGTCCAGCCAGGGCGCGCGCAGCGCCGGCAGGCCGCGGCGCACGTCGATGGTGGCGTTGGGGTCGGTGTAGGGGCCCGAGGTGTCGTACAGGTGGACGCGCTCGCCGTTGGTCAGCAACACCTCGCGCAAGGGCACGCGCAGGTCGGGGCGCGAGCCTTCGAGATAGACCTTGGTGGAGGCCGGAAAGGGTTCGCGCGTGAGCGCGAGACGCTCGGCGAGCGGGACGGCGTGGCGGTCGGGGGCGTTCATGCGGCCAATCTCCTTGGGTTGGATGGATTGCTCCGCATCGCGCGGGATGCGCGCACGCACGCCATGGCGGCGTGCGCAGGCACCACGGCACTGCAGCTCTTCTTACGCTGGTATGACCCAGATCAAGTTCGCGGTTCCGGCGATCAGGTTCGCCATCTCAGCACGCCATACGTGCACCCCGGAGCGGGCGCGAGTCTAGCGGCGTGGCGCTGGAAGTGTCAACGTCGGTGGCCAGCACGCGCCCGATGCCACCGCTGAGCAGGTCGCAAGTGCGAGTTCAAAGGGCCGCTGGTTGGCCTGCCTGGAGGGGATCGAACCCCCGACCCACAGCTTAGAAGGCTGTTGCTCTATCCAACTGAGCTACAGGCAGATCGGCGCACGGGTGGTCCGGCGCCAGGGCCGCGATCATAGCTTCTCGGTGGGCCCGGCCCTGGCAGCGGCGCGCGGCCGGAACGCCACGCCCAACGGTGGCACCGGGGCGACCGCAGGCGGGCCCAGGCCGGCATGCCCGCCGGCCGCGCGCATACATTCAGGGGCCACCATGCAGAGTCCCGAGATCCGCGCCCGCCTCGCACATTGCCAAGGCCTGCTGGGCACCATCGCCGTGCCCGCCGAACTGGACGATCTGGCGTCCGACCTGATCGCCCACCTGATCCAGTTGCACGACGCAGGCCGGCTGACGCCAGGCTTCCTGCTGCTGGCGATGAAGGCCTTCGAGGAGGTCGAGGCCCTGGCCCCCGTGCTGGCCCCGCTGGCCGAGATCGCGAGCACCCAGGCCCAAGCCGAAGGCCACCGCGAACCCAGGGACTACTCCGGACGGCCCTGGGTGGTGTCGCGCTACGACCCGCTGCAGGCATGAACCCGCGCCCCGGGCGCAGCCGCTACGCCAGACGGACGCCCGGGCTGGCATGGAAATCACCCTACACACTTGCTACGTTTTCTGTGCGCTACTATGCCGAATAGCGCGCGCTGAGCGAGCGAATCAGACCCCCGGCGGCAGTGTCTGTGGCCCCGGTTCGTGGTGCTCCCTTGCGCAGCACCAGACATGTCCATGCGACCAGGCATTCCTCCCCCATCCCCAGACCGCGCGGGCGCGCCGTCCGGCTTCAGCGACCTGGCGCCCCTGGGCCAGCCGCCGGACGCACCGACGCCGGCGCGTGACCCGATCCGGCGTGCGCGCTGGCTGGTGGTCTTCGTGTGCCTGGCGCTGCTGGCCACCAACGTCTGGCTCATCGTCGATGCACGCGCCCATGCCATCGCCCAGGCGCAGTTGGCCAGCACCAACCTTGCGCGGGCCGTCACGGAGCGCATGGAAGCGGCGGTGTCCGAGGCCGACCACATCCTGGACAGCCTGGTCTACGAACTGGAGCGCAGCGACCTCTCGCCGACCGCGCTCGAGCCCATGCAGCCGCTGCTGGTCAACCACGTGGCACGCACGGAGCAGCTCAAGGGCTTGTTCGTCTACGACGCGCGGGGCGCCTGGGTCGCCACCTCGGTGCCGCAATGGGACCCGGGCTGGAACAACGCCGACCGCGCCTACTTCATCCACCACCGCGACAACCCCAGCGCATCGACGCTGATCGGCCCGCCGATCCTGAGCCGCTCGTCGGGCGAATGGATCGTGCCGGTTTCGCGCAGGCTCAACGGGGTCGATGGCGAGTTCGCCGGCGTGGCGCTGGCCACCTTGAGCGTGCGGCACCTGCGCAGCATGCTGGAGCGCTTCGACGTGGGGGAAGGCGCGATCCTGCTCACCGTGGTCGGCCGCATGGTCGCGCGCAACCCCTCGATCGACGCCGACATCGGCAAGCCGCTGCCGCCCTCGGAGGTGACCACCTTTCTGGCGACGCACCGCTCCGGCACGGTCGATGCGCGCTCGCCGCTGGACGGTGTGGCGCGACTGGTCAGCTTCGAGCATGCGCGCAACTATCCGCTGCAGGTCACGGTGGCGGCCGGCAAGCGCCAGGTGCTGGCCAACTGGCGCATCAACTCGGCGCTGCAGACGGTCTGGGTCGGCTTCCTGTGCCTGCTGCTGCAGCGCGCCGGGGCCTACACGCGCCGCACCATGGCCCAGCGCCTGCAGGCCGAGGCCGGCCTGCGCGAGGCGCGCGATGCGCTGACCCGGGCCAACGAGCAGCTGGCTGCCCTGGCGCGCATCGACGAGCTGACCCGGCTGCCGAACCGGCGCTACTTCGACCGGCGCTTCGCGCGCGTGTTCCGCCAGGCGCAGCGCGAGGGCAGTCCG
Organism: Pseudorhodoferax aquiterrae; assembly: GCF_014652235.1. GTDB lineage: Bacteria > Pseudomonadota > Gammaproteobacteria > Burkholderiales > Burkholderiaceae_C > Pseudorhodoferax > Pseudorhodoferax aquiterrae. Next base: position 54,403 of record NZ_BMYK01000018.1, on the reverse strand, counting down.
CTGGCCGTGGTCATGGTCGATGTGGACGACTTCAAGAAGTACAACGACCGCTACGGCCATGTGGAGGGCGACGAATGCCTGCGCCGCGTGGCGGCCACGCTGCGCGCCACCGTGCAGCGGCCGGAGGACTTCGTTGCGCGCTACGGTGGCGAGGAGATGGTGCTGCTGCTGCCGCAGACCGACCAGCTGGGCGCCACCCTGGTGGCCGAGGCGGCGCGCACTGCGGTGGCCGCCATGGACATTCCGCACGCGGCCGTGGTGGCCGGCAAGGTCACCATCAGCCTGGGCGTGGCCGCCATCGTGCCCGGCCAGCAGGACACCGAACCGGCCCTGCTCAAGGCCGCCGACGCCGCGCTCTACGAAGCCAAGCGCAAGGGCCGCAACCAGGTCGCCATCAGCGGTTGAGAACAGCTGCGTACTGCGCGCGCACGGCGTCGACCGAGGCCTGCTGGCTCTGTTCGTACAGCGCGATCTCGTCGGCCACCGGCGCGCCCAGCGCGGCCTCGAAAGCCTCCTGCGCCGCGTTGGCGGCATAGCTCTTCTGCTCGGCCCCGCCCAGGTTGGACTGGAAGATGCCGGCTGCGCTGACGGGCAGGAAGTCCTCGTAAACGATGGGGCTGGCCGCCACCAGGCCCTGCGCGCGCAGCGCCTGCAGATCGAACGCGGCGCCGCTCGCGGCCACGCGCGCCAGGCCATCGGCATCCAGCACGCGCCAGCGGAAGAAGGCCAGGCCGCGCTCGCGCAGCTGGTCCAGGTCGTCGGGGAACGCCTGGAATGCCGCGGCCAGGCGCTCGCTGTAGTCGGCCGACGCACTGCCCGCCCCCTGCATCGAACGCACGCCGGCCAGCAACTGGTCGTACAGCGCGCGGCCGGCGCGCGTGAGCGCCATGCCGCGCTGCTCGATCTCGCCGAAGCGCGCGGTGTGCGAGCCGTCGGCACCGTCTTCGGCGAAGACGATGGGTTCCTCCAGCGCCTTGAAGCTGGTTTGGCGCAGCAGGATGGCGTGCTTGCGGCGCGGCGGGCCTTCCACCACTTCCTTGGCGGCGATGCCGCGGCGCGGCATCTCGGCCTGGGCGGCGTCGATGTCCAGCGTGCGCGGCGTCAGGTGGTTGATGTGCGGGCCCTTGAACGAGACCACGTCGGCCACCAGGCGGTGGGCCCCGTGCAGCTGGCGGTAGGTCGCATGGGACACGGTGGCCTCGCTGTGCCAGCGGAAGGTCTGCGTCACCTCCTGCACGAATTCCACGGCCTGGGCCTCGGTCAGGCCGCCCGCCTCTTCGGCCAGCGCGGTCAGTTCGAGCGCTCGCGGCGTGAAGATGGCGCGCCGGGCCAGGATGGCCTCGGCCTGCGCGCGCAACGCCGCGTCGGCGATCAGCTCCAGCCGCAGCAGCGAGGTGAACACGCGGAAGGGGTTGTTGCGCAGGGCCGCGTCGCTGACCGGGCGGAACGCCGTGGCATGGACGGGCACGCCGGCCACCGAGAGGTCGTAGTAGCCGACCGGGAACATGCCCATGACGCGGAAGATGCGCCGCATGTCGGCGAGCTCCTGCGCCGTGCCCAGGCGGATCGCGCCGTGGCGCTCCACGTCCAGGCGGCGCAGCTCGTCGCCGGCCTCGAGTTCGCCGCGCAGGGCGGCGTCCTGCTCGAGCGTGGCGCGGTTGATGTCCGCGACCAGATCGAGCAAGGTGCCGTACTGCGGCACCTCGGTCTTGTACATGGCCGACATGGCGCGGGAGAACGCATCACGGATCTGGTCCGCACTGGCAAACGTTGGCATGGAAAACGAAGGAAGGAAGTGAGAGAGGTTCAGTGCTGGCGCGCCAGCACGCGGCCCGGGTTCAGGATGTCCAGCGGGTCGAAGGCGGTCTTCACCGCGCGCATGAGGTCCAGCGCCACGGGCGACTTGTGCAGCGGCAGCTTGTGGCGCTTGAGCTCGCCGATGCCGTGCTCGGCCGAGATCGAGCCGCCGAAGGCGCTCACGGTGTCGTAGACGATGGCCGTGATCTGCTCCTCGTGCTGCGCCACGAAGGCCTTGGAGTCGCCACCGGCCGGGGCCTGGATGTTGTAGTGCAGGTTGCCGTCGCCCAGGTGGCCGAAGTTGACGAAGCGCACGCCGGGCACCGCGGCCAGCAACGCGGCATCGGCCGCGCGCACGAAGTCGGGAATGCGCGAGACCGGGATCGAGATGTCGTGCTTGATGTTGAAGCCCTCCTCGACCTGGGCCAGCGTGATGCTTTCGCGGATGTGCCAGAGGTCGTGGGCCTGCTTCATGCTTTCGGCGACGATGGCGTCGGCCACGATGCCCTGCTCGAAGGCGGTTTCCAGCAGGCGCTCGAACAGGCCGCGTGCATGCGCCTCGGACTCGTGGTCCGAGATCTCCAGCAGCACGCACCAGGCGGTGTCACGCCACATCGGCACGCGCAGATGCGGGTAGTGCTGGTCCACCAGGCCCAGCGCGAACTGGTTCATGAGCTCGAAGCCCGTGAGCGCTGCGGCCAGGTGCTGGTGCGCCAGGCCCAGCAGGCGGTTCGCATCCTCCAGCGAGGGAACGGCGGCCCAGGCCGTCAGCTGCGCGGCAGGCCGGGGATACAGCCGCAGGGTCGCGGCCGTGATGATGCCCAGCGTGCCCTCGCTGCCGACGATGAGGTCGCGCAGGTCGTAGCCCGTGTTGTCCTTGCGCAGGCCCGCGAGGCCGTCCCATACCTGGCCCTGGGCCGTGACCACCTCCACGCCCAGGCACAGCTCGCGCGCATTGCCGTAGCGCACCACCTGGGTGCCGCCGGCATTGGTGGCCAGGTTGCCGCCGATGGTGCAGCTGCCCTCCGCGCCCAGGCTCAGCGGGAACAGGAAGCCGGCCGCATCGGCCGCCTCCTGCAGCGTCTGCAGGATGCAGCCGGCCTCGACCGTGATGGTCATGTTGTGCGCATCGATGCCGCGCACGGCCGCCATGCGGCGCAGGCTCAGCACCACCTGCGTACCGGTGTCGTCGGGCACCGAGCCGGCCACCAGACCGGTGTTGCCGCCCTGCGGCACGATGGCCACGCGTGCGGCCGCGCAGGCCTGCACCACGGCGGCGACCTCCTGCGTGGAGCCCGGCCGCACCACGCACAGCGCGCGGCCCTGGGCACGGCGGCGCCAGTCCTGCTCGTAGCCCGATGCGTCCTCGCCCGTCAGCACGTGGGCGGCGCCGACGATGTCGGCCAGCGTCTCGATCACCGTGCTCATTGCACCGTCACGCCGGCGTTCTTGATGATGGCGCCCCAGTGCTGGTACTCGTTGCGCGTGAAGTCGCGGAACGCGGCGGCCTCCATGAGCCGCACCTCGCCGCCCAGCGCCGTCACGCGGGTCTTGAAGTCGGCGCTGCCGGCAACCTTGAGCGTGGCGTCCTGCAGCCGCTTGAGGATGGACGGCGCCGTGCCCTTGGGCGCCAGCACGCCGTTCCAGGTGGCGGTCACGAAATCGGGGTAGCCGCTTTCCTTCATGGTCGGCACATTGGGCAGGGCCGGCAGGCGCTCGGCCGAGGTCACGGCCAGCGCGCGCAGCTTGCCGGACTGCACGAAGGGCAGCGCGGGCGTCACGTTCTCGAAGATGAAGTCGATCTGCCCGCCCATGAGGTCGGTCAGCGCCGGTGCGCTGCCCTTGTAGGGCACGTGCAGCAGGTCCAGCTTGGTGGCGGTCTTGAACAGTTCGCCCGACAGGTGCACGGTCGAGCCCGTGCCCGGCGAGCCGTAGCTCAGGCCCGCGCCGCGCTTGCGTTCGGCCGCCACGAACTCGGCCACCGTGCGCACGGGCGTCCTGCCCTCGTTGACGACCAGCACATTGGGAATGCTGGTGACGAGCGCCACGTACTCGTAGTCCGCCAGGTTCTTCTCGCCCAGGTTGCGGTACAGGCTCTGGTTGATGGCCTGGGTGCCGGCCGTGCCGAACAGCAGTGTGTAGCCGTCGTTCGGTGCGCCTGCCACGCGGCTGGCACCGATGGAGCCGTTGGCGCCGGCCAGGTTCTCCACGATCACGGGCTGGCCCAGTTGCTCAGCCAGCCCCTGGGCCAGCATGCGCGCGATGAGGTCGGTGTTGCCGCCCGGCGCGAATGGCACGACCAGCTTGACGGGCTTGTTCGGGTAATCGCCCTGGGCGAAGGCCGGGGCGGCGAGGCCCGCAGCCAGCAGCGCCAGCGTGGCGAGGAAGTGCTTGCGCGTGGGGGTCTTGGACAGCAGGGAACGGGTCATCGGAAGGGTCTCGGGAGTCGGTGCGCGGCCTGCACGGCCGGCGCAAAAACACGGATGTTTCCGACAAGCGGTCTTGAGATCAATCAATGTTTCGGAAGGAGTTCATTCGTCTTTGGAATGAACCATTGCGGGAAACACGTAGACAGCGGCCCGCTAGAATCGCGCGCAACGCGGTTATTTCCCTCTCGGGAGCCGAGCCGGGCCGCGCTCAAGTGCGCGGACTCCGCCCCCACAAGTTCATGCACGCACGGAAATACCTACCCTCCATGGGCTTGCTGGTGGCCTTCGAGGCCTGCGCGCGGCTGCAGAAGTTCACGGCGGCCGCCGAGGAGCTGAGCCTGACCCAGAGCGCCGTGAGCCGGCAGATCCGCGCGCTGGAGGACATCGTCGGCGTCGAGCTGTTCGCGCGCGAACGCCAGACCGTGCGCCTGACCCCTGCCGGCGAGGCCTATGCCGGGGAACTGCGCCAGGCCCTGCACGCGATCGCGCAGGCCACGCTGCGCCTGAAGGCCAGCCCCGGCGCGGGCACGCTCACACTGGCCATCCTGCCGACCATGGGCACGCGCTGGCTCGCGCCGCTGCTGCCGGACTTCACGCGCCAGAACCCCGGCGTGACGCTGAACCTCGTGACGCGGCTGCAGCCCTTCAACATGGAAGCCGAGGGCGTGGACGCTGCCCTGCACTACGGCGCGCCCGAATGGCCACGCGCCGAACTCGACCTGCTGTTCGACGAAACCGTGGTGCCGGCCTGCGCACGCGCGCTCAAGGCGCAGCACGGCTTCGCGGTGCCGGCCGACCTGCTCGGCGCGCCGCTGCTGCATCTGGCCTCGCGGCCGCAGGCCTGGGCCGACTGGTTCACCGCGCAGGGGCTGGCCGCCGCCGGCGGCGCTGGGATGAACGTCGATCAGTTCGCCACCGCCATGCAGGCCGCCGCCGCCGGACTGGGCGTGGCGCTGCTGCCCGAATTCCTGTTCCAGGAGGAACTGGCGCGGGGCGACCTGGTTTCGGCCGTCGACGTGCGCAGCCGCAGCGCCGGCCGTTACTACCTGGCCTGCGCCGCCCACCGGGCCTGGTATCCGCCGCTGACCGCGTTCCGCCACTGGGTCCGCGAGCAGGCGGCGCGCACGGCGGCGACGTGGGCCTGAACACCCCTGCCCGCCATCGTCAGAACGCGCTTTTGACGACGCCCCCGTCCACCCGCAGCGCCGCACCCGTGGTCGCCGAGGCGAGCGGACTGGCCACATAGGCCACCAGCGAGGCCACTTCCTGCGGCGCGGCGAAGCGCCGGATCAGCGAGGTCGGGCGCACCTTGTCGAAGAACTCCGCCTCGACCTGCGCGAAGCTCCTGTCGCTGGAGCGCGCCATGCCTTCCACGAAGTCGCCGACGCCGCGCGATTTCGTCGGCCCCGGCAGCACGCTGTTCACGGTGATGCCGGTCCCGGCAACGGACTCCGCCAGGCCGCGCGCGACGGCAATCTGCGCGGTCTTGGTCACGCCGTAGTGGACCATCTCGGTCGGGATCTGCACCGCACTCTCGCTCGAGATGAAGACGATCCGCCCCCAGTTCTCGCGCTTCATCTGCGGCAGCACCAGGCGTGCCAGGCGCACGCCGCTCAGCACGTTGACGTCGAAGAAGCGCAGCCAGTCCTCGTCGGGGATGTCCTCGAACGCCTTGGCTTCGAAGATGCCCAAGTTGTTGACCAGGATGCCGATGCCGGGGTGGCGCCGCACGAGTTCCTCGGCCGCGTCGGCCCGGCTGAGGTCGGCGGCGTGGCCGAGCACCTGGCCTTGCGTCTCGGTGCGGATGCGTTCCACCGCCTCGTCCACGGCCGCCTGCGACCGGCCGTTGACGATGACGCGCGCGCCCTCCTGCGCCAGCGTGCGTGCGATCGCATAGCCGATGCCGGCGGTGCTGCCGCTCACCAGGGCCAGCTTGCCCTGCAGTTGAAGATCCATGTCGATGCTCCCGGGTCTGGTTGACAAATGGGCGTCCGTGGCATGGCGCCAGGCCGATCATGACGCGCGCCTCGCCGGCGCGTCCATAACTTCGACCATGGCCGCCATGACCTGCCGGGGCGCCTACTCCATGGACCTGCGTTTTCACAGCCCGTGGTACAGGCGGGACGGAGCGCCGCTGGCAACCGAGCGAGTCGCTATAGGCCCCGTCTCAGGCCGCCGCCCGCTGCGCCTGCGCGAACGCGTTGCCCGGCCGCTCCAGCCCCAGGTTCTCGCGCAGCGTGCGGCCTTCGTAGGCGGTGCGGAACAGCCCGCGCCGCTGCAGTTCGGGCACGACCAGATCCACGAACTCGTTCAGCGAGGCCGGGAGCACCGGCGGCATCACGTTGAAGCCATCGGCCGCACCGTTCTCGAACCACTCCTGCATGCGGTCGGCGATCTGCGCGGGCGTGCCCACCACGACCCAGTGGCCGCGCGCGCCGGCCAGGTACTCGTAGAGCTGGCGGACCGTGAAGCGCTCGCGCCGTGCCAGTTCCAGCACCACCTGGGTGCGGCTCTGGATGCCCTTGGGCGCCTCGGGGATGTAAGGCGGCGGCGCGTCCAGGTCCCAGCGGCTGACATCCTCGCCGGGCCAGAACGGCGCGATCGCGGCCAGGCCCACGGCCGGATGGATCAGAGCCTGCAGCTCGGCCCACTTGGCCTGCGCCTCCTCTTCGGTGCGGCCGATCACGGGCGAGATGCCGGGCAGCACCAGCAGTTGCTCGGGCCGGCGGCCGTATTTGGCCATGCGGCCCTTCACATCGCCGTAGAAGGCCTGGGCCTCCGCCGGGCTGGTCCAGGCCGTGAAGATGGCCTCGGCCGTGGCGGCGGCCAGCTCCTTGCCGTCCTCCGACGAGCCGGCCTGCACGATCACGGGGTAGCCCTGGGGCGGGCGCTCCAGGTTCAGCGGACCCTTGACCCGGAAATGCTTGCCCACGTGGTTCAGCGCATGCAGCTTGGCCGGATCGAAGTAGACGCCCGAGGCCGCATCGCGCACGAAGGCGTCGTCCTCGAAGCTGTCCCACAGGCCCTTGACCACCTGCACGAACTCGTGCGCGCGCTCGTAGCGCAGGGCTGGGTCCGGGTGCGCGTCCAGGCCGAAGTTGCCGTGCACGTTGTCGGCGCTCGTGGTCACCACGTTCCAGGCCGCGCGGCCCTTGCTGATGTGGTCCAGCGAGGCGAACTTGCGGGCCAGCAGGTAGGGGTCTTCGTAGGTCGTCGAGGCCGTGGCGACGAAGCCGATGTGCTTGGTGACGGCCGACAGCGCGGCCCACAGCGTGACGGGCTCGAAATAGGACACGCGGCCCTGGCGGCGCAGCGCCTCCTCGCCGCCGCGGAAGCCGATGCCGGGGCTGTCGGCCACGAAGACCTGGTCGAACAAGCCGCGCTCGGCGGTCTGCGCGACCTCGATGTAGTGGTCGATGTTGACACCCGAGTCGATCTGCGAACCCGGGTGGCGCCAGGCCGCGATGTGGTGGCCCGTGGCCATGATGAAGGCGCCCAGGCGCAGTTTGCGTTGTGTCATCTCAGCCTTCCATTGCGCTGGCGCGCGATTCGCAGAACACGAAGCCGGCTCGCAAGCCGCAGGTCGAGGGGCCGCGGAGCAGGCCATGCCAGTGCACCCGCGGAACGGGCTCCGGCCGGCCGCCGGGTGCGCCCCTTGAGGGGTATCGGATGGCTACACGCAGTGAGCCAGCCAGACGGGGTGGTGTCATTCAGACAATCCTCGCGGCGTCGGCGAAGGCCAGGCGCGGGCCGCGCGCGAAGGTCGCGCTGTGGTCGGCCACACCCAGGTTCACGAGGAAGTTGGCGGTCCAGCGGCCGTCGGGGAAGAAGGCGGCATCCACGGCCTTGGCGTCGAAGCCCGACTGCGGGCCGGCGTCCAGGCCCAGCGCGCGCGCCGCGAGGATCAGGTAGGCGCCCTGCAGGCTGCCGTTGCGCAGCGCCGTGGTGTCGGCCAGCTGGGCGTTGCCGTCGAACAGCGGCTTGGCATCGTAGGCCGGGAACTGCGTGGGCAGGTGGTCCTGGAAACGCCGGTCCTGCGCCACGACCACGGTCACGGCGGCCGATTCGGTCTGCTTCCAATTGCCCTTGGATACGGCCGTCAGCAGCTTGGCCTTGGCCTCGGCGCTGCGCACGAACACATAGCGTGCAGGCTGGGCGTTGAAGGCCGTCGGCCCCCACTTGAGCAGGTCGTAGAGCTGGTGCAGCGTCGCATCGGACACGGGCACAGGCTGGAATGCGTGCACCGTGCGGGCCTGGCGGAACAGGCGGTCCAGCGCGGCATCGGACAGCGGTGAGAGATCGGACATGCGGGCTCCTGGCGCGCCGCCACCGCCGGCGGCGGGGCCAGGGCGCGCGAGCCGCCCATTGTTCGAAGGCGGTCCCGCCAACCCAACGAAGCTTTTCGCGCAAGCTTATGCGCGCGCCAGAAAAAAAGCGGCTGCAGACCAGGTCCGCAGCCGCTGGCGCACGAGCGTCCGGCCTACTTGGCCAGCGTCAGCGTGCCCTTCATGAGGGCCGAGTGGCCCGGGAAGGAACAGAAGTAGCTGTAGGCCTCGCCGACCTTGAGCTTGGCCACGTCGAAGCTGACCGAGGCGCTCTCGCCGCCGCCGATGATCTTGGTCGCGGCGATCACGCGCGCATCGCCGGGCTTGAGGTAGTCATTGGGCAGGCCGGCGGCGATGCCGTCGCTGGCCACGCCGGCCATGTCGGCCGTCTTGGCCAGCACCCAGTTGTGGCCCATGGACGCCTTCGGCAGCTTGCCCACATGCTTGAGCGTGAGCTTGAACTGCTTGCAGCTCGCCGGCACGGAAAGCTGGGCCTTGGTGAACTGCATGGCGTCGGTGCTGTCGATCTCGGCCTCGCAGGGGCCGGCGGCCAGGGCCGGGCCCGCCAGCACGCAGGCCGCGGCCAGCGCCAGGGTATTGCGTCGAATGCGCATGTCTTGTCCTCTCGGGTTTCTTGGGAAGGGTGTGGGACGGACTCTAGGACCGACGCAGCGCTGGGGCCTTGATGTGGATCACGCCTTGAGCAGATCGAACAGCGTGCGCGCCACCACCTTGGTGGCGCGGCGCAGGTCTTCCAGCACGATGTGCTCGTCGGCGCGCTTGGCGTTGGACTCGAGCACCGTGCGCGGGCCGGCGCCGTAGATCACGGCCGGGATGCCGCGCTCGCTGAACAGCCGCGCATCGGTGTACAGCGGCGTGCCCGAGGCCTTGACGGGTTCGCCGAACAAAGCCGTGGCATGGCTGCACAGCGACTCGACCAGCGGCGCATTGCCGGCCAGCGGCTTCATCGCGTGGGCCAGCAGCAGACGCTTGATCTCCACGCTGATGCCAGCCTGGCCCGCAGCCGCCTGCTCGATCAGACCGCGCAGCCGGGCTTCCACGGCGACCGGGTCTTCCTCGGGGATCATGCGGCGGTCGACCTTGATCACGACCTTGCCGGGCACCACGTTGGTGTTGGTGCCGCCCATGATCTGGCCCACGTTGATGTAGCCGTGGTTGATGCCGTCCACCGCGCTCTTGGTCTTGCGCAGCTCGCCGTTCTCGGCGTACAGCGCGGTCAGGATGCGGTTGGCGGCCTGCAGCGCGTCCACCGCGGTCTCGGGCACGGCCGCATGGCCCATCTTGCCGTGCACCGTGACCTCCAGCTGCAGGCAGCCGTTGTGCGCAGTGACGACCTGGTAGCTGAAGCCGGCCGCGATCTCGAGGTCAGGCTTGGTGGCGCCCTTTTCCAGCAGCCAGGCCGGGCCGAGTTCGCCGCCGAACTCCTCGTCGTAGGTGAACAGCAGGTCCACACCGCCGGCCAGCGGCACGCCGGCCGCTTCCAGCGCGCGCGTGGCGAAGCTGAAGGTCGAGAAGTCGCACTTGCTGACGGCCGCGGCACGGCCGTAGAGCTTGCCGTCCACGACCTCGCCGCCGTAGGGATCGTGCGTCCAGCCTTCGCCGGGCGGCACCACGTCGCCGTGGGCGTTCAATGCAACCACGCGGCCGCCCGGGCCGTAGCGGCGCTGCACCACGAGGTTGGTGATGGACGCAAGGCCATGTTCCTTGACGGTGGCGGCCGGCACTTCGTGGGCCTGGGCGGCGAAGCCGAACTCCTTGAGCAGCGCGGCCGTGCGCAGCGCGTGCGGCGTGTTGTTGCCGGGCGGCGTGTCGGTGGGCACCTGCACCAGGGCCTGCAGGAAGCGCACCTGCTCGTCGAAGTGGGCGTCGACCCAGCGGTCGAGGGCGTCGTAGGGGGTGTTCGTCGTGCTCATGCTTGTTCGCTCGCGAGTTGGGTCAGAAGGGTCTGGAACGCGCGCACGCTGAGTTCCATGTCGTGGTTGGTGGTCGATTCCAGCGGGTTGTGGCTGATGCCGGCGTTCTCGCCGCGCACGAACAGCATGGCCTGGGGCATGACTTCGTGCAGCTTCATGGCGTCATGGCCCGCACCGCTGGGCATGCGGTACAGCGGCAGGCCCAGGGCCTGCACGGCGCGCTCCCAGCGCTGCTGCCAGGCCGGTGCGCTGGGCGCGGCCGAGGCGCGCATGGTCTGCTCCACATGGTGGTGCACGCCGCGGCGTTCGCAGATGGCCTGCAGCTCGGCCAGCACGTCGCGCTCGCAGGCGTCGCGCGCTTCGTTGGTCGTGGCGCGGATGTCCAGGCTGAACCTGCAGCGGCCCGGCACCACGTTGATGGAACCGTTGGGCACCTCGAGCATGCCCACGGTGGCGACCAGGTGCGGCTCGGCCGCGGCGCGCTTTTCCATGAACAGCACGAGCTCGGCCACGGCCGCGGCCGCATCGCGCCGCCGGTCCATGGGCGTGGTGCCGGCGTGGCTGGCCATGCCGACGACCTCGCCGACGTAGCGCACGCTGCCGTTGATCGAGGTCACGATGCCCAGTGGCAGGTCCGTCTCGTTGAGCACGGGGCCCTGCTCGATGTGGACTTCGACGAAGCCCAGGTAGCGCGCAGGATCGCGGCGCAGGCCGGCGATGTCCTCCACGCGCAGGCCGGCATGCGCGATGGCTGCGCGCATGGGGATGCCGTCGGCATCCTGCTGGTCCAGCCAGGCGGGGTCGAAGTCGCCGGTCAGCGCACCCGAGCCCAGGAACACGGCCTTGTAGCGCTGGCCCTCCTCTTCCGCGAAGCCCACGACCTCGAAGCCATAGGGAAGCCGCTTGCCGGCGCGGTGCAGTTCGCGCACGCAGGCCATGGGCACAAGGATGCCGAGCCGGCCGTCGTACTTGCCGCCATTGCGCACGGTGTCGTAGTGGCTGCCGGTCAAGAGGCGGGGGGCATTGCGGTCCGTGCCGTGGTAGATGCCGACCACGTTGCCGACCGCGTCGATCGTGACCTCGTCGAAGCCGCAGTCCTCGCGCATCCAAGTGGCCAGCTGGGCCGCACAGGCGCGGTGCGCATCGGTCAGGTAGGTGACGGTGAGTTCGCCGCGCTCGGCGTAGCCGGGGTCGGTGTGGACGGCCAGTTGCTCGGCCCAGTCCCAGACCAGGTTGCCCAGCACGGGCGCCTGGCCGAACTTGTCGTCCAGCCGGATCTCGGCGATGCGGTGGATCGCACGCAGCGCCTCGGCGAACTCGTAGTCGGGGTGGTGGTTGAGCCGGCGCTGCACCGTGGCGATGATCTGCTGCTTGGTGAGCCCGGTGCCACGCGGCCCGCGCACGGGCATGATGAACGGAAAGCCGAAGCGCGCGTTGTACTGCGCGTTGAGCCGGCCGATCAGTGCGAGTTCATCGGGCGTGCAGTTCGTGAGGCCCGCCTTGCTCTGCTCGTTGGTCGATTCGGCCGTCAGGCTGTTGCTGGCCATGGCCTTGCCGGCCAGCTCCGGGTGGGCGCGCACCAGCGCCATCTGCCGGTCGCGGCCGGCGCGGCGCACCGATTCGGCCAGCGCCGCCTTGAGCGCGGCCAGCGAGGCAAAGGGCCGCGCGGCCCAGGCGCCTTCGGCGACCCAGGGCGAATGTTCGTAGGTGCCCTCCAGCAGGGCGACGAAGTCGGCCTGCGTGGCGGTGTTGAGTTGCTCCAGCGTGAGCGGCATGTTCACTCCCAGACAAAGGCGGTGTTGGCATCGAAGGGATGCACCTGCTTCCAGTGGCGCGCGATGTCGATGCGGCGCGTGATCCAGACCCGCTCGTGCGACTGCACATGGTCCAGGAAGCGCTGCAGCGCGCGCATGCGGCCGGGCCGGCCGAGCAGTCGGCAGTGCATGCCGATGCTCATCATCGCGGGGCGTTCGTCGCCCTCGGCGTAGTGCACATCGAACGCGTCGCGCAGGTACTCGAAGAACTCGTCGCCATGGCTGAAGCCCTGCGGCAGCGCGAAGCGCATGTCGTTGCAGTCCAGCGTGTAGGGCACGACCAGGTGCGGCGCGAGGCTGCCGTCGGTCTTTTTCACGCGCAGCCAGAACGGCAGGTCGTCGCCGTAGTAGTCGCTGTCGTATTCGAAGCCGCCATGGTCGGCCACGAGGCGGCGCGTGTTGGGGCTGTCGCGGCCCGTGTACCAGCCCAGCGGCATCTGGCCCGTGATGCGCTGGATGATCTCCATGCCGCGCTCCAGGTGCTCGCGCTCCACCGAAGGCGCGAGGTTCTGGTAGTGGATCCAGCGCCAGCCGTGGCAGGCGATCTCGTGGCCCAGCTCGACGAAGGCGGCCGTGACCTCGGGGCAGCGCTCCAGCGCCATGGACACGCCGAACACCGTGAGCGGCAGGCCGCGCCGTTCGAACTCGCGCAGCAGCCGCCACACGCCCACGCGCGAGCCGTACTCGTAGATGCCTTCCATGGACAGGTGGCGGTCCGGGTAGGCGGCGGGGTTGAACATTTCCGAGAGGAACTGCTCGCTGCCGGCATCGCCGTGCAGCACGGAGTTCTCGCCGCCCTCCTCGTAGTTCAGCACGAACTGCACGGCCACGCGGGCCCGACCGGGCCATTGCGCATGGGGCGGGTTGCGGCCGTAGCCGCGCAGGTCGCGCGGGTAGCGGGAAGCGGGGGTCGGGGATGCCATGGTCGTGGTCTGGTCTCTCGGGTTTCAGTGCCTGGGCCGCAGCACGGCGGCCAAGTCGGGGGTGCGTGGATCGAGCCGCAGGTTGCGCTCCACGCTCGTGATGTGCTGCTCCATGAGCCGGGCGGCGGCGCGGCCGTCGCGCTTTTCCAGCGCCTGGACGATCTCGATGTGCTCGGATTGCGAGTGCTCGGCCGAGTGGCCGCTCTGGTACATCAGCGCGATGAGTTGCGAGCGCGACAGCAGGTCGGCGATGAGTTCGGCCAGCACCTCGTTGCCGAGCAGCCGTGCCAGGATCACATGGAAATCGGCCAGCAAGCGCGTGCGGCCGCTCACGTCGGCGCGCTTGACCGCATCGCGCTCGTCCTGCAAATGGGCGCGCAGCTGCGCGATCTGCGCGTCGGTGATGCGGGCCGCGAGTTCGCGCGCCATGCCGCCTTCGACGAGGCGGCGCAGCTCGAACACCTGGCGCGCCTCCTCGGCCGACATGGTGGCCACGAAGGCGCCGCGCGCGGGCAGCAGCGTGACGAGCCGGCTGCGGCTGAGCTGGTTCAGCGCCTGGCGCACCACGGTGCGCGAGACCGAGAACACATCGGCGATCTGCTGCTCCACGAGCTTGGTGCCGGGCATCAGGCGCTGCTCGACGATGGCGCTCGTGATGGACTCGACGATCTGGTCCGTGGTGCTGGGCGCATCGCGCGGCGTGCGCACCGGTTCCACCAGGCGCAGGGAAGAGGCGGGCTTGCGGGGCATGATGGATTGAAGACGATTGATGCCTTTGATTGTGTACAGTAATTCGGGGTAGCGCAAGTCCCGTGCGGCGGGATGGGTATCGCCAGAGCGTCCCTCCTCCTCGGAGATGGCGAGTCTCCGCAGCAGAAGCCACCAAAAACTGAATACAGCGCCGCGCGAAAAGATGCCCTACTCGGCCTGCGCCAGATCGGCGCCCCACCATTCGCCCTGCAACTGCTGCTGCAGCCAGGCGATGAAGGCCGTGACCTTGGCCGGCACCAGCTTGGGCGAAGGAAACACCGCGTGCATCTCCTGCGAAGGCAAGGCATGGTCGGCCAGCAACTGCACGATGGAAGCCTCTGCATGGGCGCGGTGGGCCACGTACCAGGGCAGCACCGCCAGCCCCATGCCGGCGCGGCAGGCCGCCAGCAGGGCCGAGAGGTTGTTGGACTTGAGCACGGCGCGCACGGGCTGGGCCTGCTCCTCGCCCGTGGGCGTGACGAAGGGCCAGCGCGCATCGCCCTGCACGCTGCTGTAGACCAGGCAGTCGTGCCCGGCCAGGTCGGCGGGCCGCTGCGGCGTGCCGCGCGCGGCCAGATAGGCCGGCGCGCCGGCCAGCATCCAGGGGTTGCGGCCCAGGTAGCGCGCCCCGAGCGCCGAGTCAGCCAGCCGGCCCATGCGCACGGCCAGGTCCACGCCCTGCTCCACGAGGTTGACGTAGCGGTCGTCGAAGGACAGTTCCACCTGCAGCTGCGGATGCGCCTGCATGTAGCGCAGCACCAGCGGCACCAGCACGCGCCGGCCGAAGGCCACCGAGCAGTTGATGCGCAACAGGCCGCTGCCGCCGCCCTGCACCAGCGCGGCCACGCTGTCGGCCTCGTCGGCATCGCGCACCAGGGCCTTGCAGCGCTCGTAGTACAGCAGGCCGACCTCGGTCGGCGTCACGCCGCGCGTGCTGCGGTGCAACAGGCGCGCACCCAGCCGGCGCTCGGCCTCGGCCACGGCCTTGGTGGCCGTGGGCTGGGTGGTGGCCAGCTCGGCCGCGGCCTTGCTGAAGCTGCCCGTCTCCACGACGCGCACGAAGACCTGCATGGTCATGAGGCGGTCCATGTCAGTGCTCCCTTCCGCAAAGCGCCATGGTGGCCGAACGGGCCAGGGCCGAACGGTCCAGGGCCGAGCGCAGCGATGGCCCGAATGTGTCCCCGTACCCCGGGGCCCCTGTGCCCACGCCGAGGCGCGCAGGGGCCTGGGCGGCGCGGGGAACCACGCGCTTCAACATCTGACTCATTGCACTTGTTCGAGCTGAACGAACGCAGTGAGTGGTGCGAGTTGTGCAATGCGCCCAGGCCGCGAGCACCGCAGGTTGCCCGGAGCGCCAGCGGAGGGACGGGGGCACCGGGGTCGCCTTCTCTTTGGTTACTTTCTCTTGGCGAAACAAGAGAAAGTGACTGCACTGCCGGGGGCAATCCCGGCCTCTGGTGCTGGTGCGAACACGGTGCGTTCTATCGACCAAGACGTCTGATCGACGTGAGGAGGTGGGGGCTTCTCCCCCACACCCCGACCGACTTTTCTTGTCTCGCCAAGAAAAGTAGGCAAAAGAAGGCGTCCCCGGTGTCCCATTCGGGCCATCGCTGCGCTCGGCCTGGGGCTCGGGCCATCGCTGCGCTTGGCCGCTGTCTCCGTTCCGCTCATCCATGGGTTCAGTGTAGGCCCGCTTATTCCAACGCGGAATAGTTCATATCCACGCCCAGGCGTTCACGCCAGGCGCCTGCTTCACGACCATTGCCTCCGATTGCACCAACCCAGGAGACCTGCAATGGCGAAGATGAAGGCGGCGATGGCCGCCGTGCTCGTGATGGAGAAAGAAGGCGTGACCCAGGCCTTCGGCGTGCCCGGCGCCGCCATCAACCCGCTCTATGCGCAGCTGCGCGAGCGCCAGACCATCGGCCACGTGCTGGCGCGCCATGTCGAGGGCGCCTCGCACATGGCCGAGGGCTACACGCGGGCCAAGGCCGGCAACATCGGCGTGTGCATCGGCACCTCGGGCCCGGCCGGCACCGACATGGTCACCGGCCTGTACTCGGCCAGCGCCGACAGCATCCCGATCCTGTGCATCACGGGCCAGGCGCCGCGCGCACGGCTGCACAAGGAAGACTTCCAGGCCGTGGACATCGCCAGCATCGTCAAGCCCGTGACCAAGTGGGCCACCACGGTGCTGGAGCCGGCCCAGGTGCCGCGCGCGTTCCAGCAGGCCTTCCACCTGATGCGCTCGGGCCGCCCGGGCCCGGTGCTGATCGACCTGCCCTTCGACGTGATGATGGCCGAGATCGAGTTCGACATCGACACCTACGCGCCGCTGCCCGTCTACAAGCCGGCCGCCACGCGCGCGCAGATCGACAAGGCGCTGGACATGCTGGAGCTCGCCGAGCGCCCGCTGATCGTGGCCGGCGGCGGCATCGTCAACGCCGACGCGTCCGAACTGCTGGTGGAATTCGCCGAGCTGACCGGCATCCCCGTGATCCCCACGCTGATGGGCTGGGGCACCATCCCCGACGACCACCCGCTCATGGCCGGCATGTGCGGCCTGCAGACCAGCCACCGCTATGGCAACGCCAACATGCTGGCAAGCGACTTCGTGCTGGGCATCGGCAACCGCTGGGCCAACCGCCACACCGGCAGCCCCGAGGTCTACTGCAAGGGCAGGAAGTTCATCCACGTCGACATCGAGCCGACCCAGATCGGCCGCGTGTTCGCGCCCGACTACGGCATCGTCTCCGACGCCAAGGCCGCACTCCAACTCTTCGTGCAGGCCGCCCGCGAGCGCGCCGCGCAGCGCAGGCTGCCCGAGCGCTCTGCCTGGGCCGCCGAATGCCAGGACCGCAAGCGCGACGTGCAGTACCTGCGCAAGACCAACTACGACAGCGTGCCCATGAAGCCGCAGCGCGTGTACCAGTGCATGAACAACGCCTTCGGCAAGGACGTGACCTACGTCTCCACGATCGGCCTGTCGCAGATCGCCGCCGCGCAGTTCCTGCATGTCTACGGCCCGCGCCAGTGGATCAACTGCGGCCAGGCCGGCCCGCTGGGCTGGACCGTGCCCGCCGCGCTGGGCGTGCGCGCCGCCGATCCGGGCCGCAAGATCGTCGCGCTGTCGGGCGACTACGACTTCCAGTTCATGCTGGAGGAACTGGCCGTGGGCGCGCAGTTCAAGCTGCCCTACCTGCACATCGTCGTGAACAACAGCTACCTGGGCCTGATCCGCCAGAGCCAGCGCGGTTTCGGCATGGACTACTGCGTGCAGCTGGCCTTCGACAACATCAACACGCCGGCCGACGAGCCGGTGCGCAGCTACGGCGTGGACCACATGAAGGTGGTCGAAGGCCTGGGCTGCAAGGCCATCCGCGTGCACCGGTCCGACGAGATCGCGCCGGCCATCCGCCAGGCCGAGGCCTGGATGGAGGAGTACCGCGTGCCTGTCGTCGTGGAGGTGCTGCTGGAGCAGGTGACCAACATCGCCATGGGCACCGAGATCGACAACGTGGTGGAGTTCGAGGATTTGGCCACGAGCAAATCCGACGTGCCCACGGCCATCGCCGCCGCCATGCTGGATTGAGGGAGGACGCCATGCCCCAATTCGCCGCCAACCTCACGATGCTGTTCAACGAGGTCCCGTTCCTGGACCGCTTCGGACTTGCCGCCCGCGCCGGCTTCCAGGCCGTCGAGTTCATGTTCCCCTACCCCTACTCGGCTGCCGACATCCTGGCCCGCCTGCAGGAGCAGCAACTGCAGCTCGTGCTGCACAACCTGCCGGCCGGCGACTGGGACGCCGGCGAGCGGGGCATCGCCTGCATCCCGGGGCGCGAGCGCGAGTTCCGCACCGGCGTGGGCCAGGCCATCGAGTACGCCCGCGTGCTCGGCGTGCCGCAGCTCAACTGCCTGGTGGGCAAGACGCCGGCCGGCGCGGACATCGCCGAGGTGCACGCCACGCTGGTGGAGAACCTGCGCTACGCCGCCACCCAACTGGCCGGCGCCGGGCTCAAGCTGCTGATCGAGCCGGTCAACAGCTACGACATCCCGGGCTTCCACCTGAACCGCAGCGGCCAGACGCTGGCGCTGATCGACGAGATCGGTGCGGCCAATGTCTTCCTGCAGTACGACATCTACCACATGCAGCGCATGGAAGGCGAACTCGCGGCCACGCTCACGAAGCAGCTGCCGCGCATCGCCCACATCCAGCTGGCCGACAACCCCGGCCGCAACGAGCCGGGCACGGGCGAGATCAACTACCCCTTCCTGTTCGCCCACCTGGACCGCATCGGCTACCGGGGCTGGATCGGCTGCGAATACAAGCCCGCGGGCCGTACCGAGGCCGGCCTTTCCTGGATTCCCAACCACTGACAACGACAAGCTCCAAGACATGACTTCTTCTCTCAAGATCGGTTTCATCGGCCTGGGCGTCATGGGCACGCCCATGGCAGGACACCTCATCCGCGCCGGCCACCAGCTGTTCCTGCACACGCTGGGCAAGGTGCCGGCCGCGCTCGCCGAGACCAGCGCCACGCAATGCACCTCGGCCCGCGGCGTGGCCGAGCGCGCCGACATCGTGATCACCATGCTGCCGGACACGCCCGACGTGGCGACCGTGCTGTTCGGCGAGGACGGCGTGGCGGCAGGCCTGGCCAACGGCGGCAAGGGCAAGCTCGTGATCGACATGTCCTCGATCTCGCCCGTGGAGACGCAGGACTTCGCGCGCCGCATCGAGGCGCTGGGCGCCGACTACCTGGACGCGCCGGTCTCCGGCGGCGACGTGGGCGCGCGCAACGCCACGCTGTCCATCATGTGCGGCGGCAAGCCCGAGGTGTTCGAGCGTGCGAAGCCCGTGCTGGCCGTGATGGGCAAGAACATCACGCGCGTGGGCGGCAGCGGCGACGGCCAGTCCGCCAAGGTGGCCAACCAGATCGTGGTGGCGCTGACCATCCAGGCCGTGGCCGAGGGCCTGCTGTTCGCGGCCCGCGCCGGCGCCGACCCGGCCCGCGTGCGCGAGGCGTTGCTGGGTGGCCTGGCCAGCTCGCGCATCCTCGAGGTGCTGGGCGAGCGCATGGTCGCGCGCACCGTGGAGCCGGGTTTCCGCATCGCGCTGCACCAGAAGGACCTGAACCTGGCCCTGGGCGCGGCGCGCCAGCTGGGCCTGGCGCTGCCGGGCACGGCCGGCGCGCAGCAGCTGTTCTCGGCCTGCGTGGCCCAGGGCGGCGCGGCCTGGGACCACTCGGGCATGGTGCGCGCGCTCGAGGCCTTGTCGCAGTTCAAGATCGGCGACAAGCCGGCCTGAGTCCGTCCGCCCCTGCGGGTACGGCGCTTGCATCGCTTCCGCGGCTGCGGAGGCGTGCAGGCGCCTGATCGCGTATACGATCCAGCCCCTGCCCACCACACTTCGAAAGGAACAAGCACCATGGGACACCTGAGCACCCACGTCCTCGACACCGCCAACGGCTGCCCGGCCGCGGGCATGCGCGTCACCCTGCAGCGCGTGCAGGCCGACGGCAGCGCGCAGACCGTCAAGGCCATCACGCTCAACGCCGACGGCCGCAACGACGGCGGCCCGCTGCTGGACGCCTCCACCATGGAAACCGGCCGCTGGCGCCTGGTCTTCGAGGTGGCGGCCTACTTCCGCGCGCGCGGCGTGCAGCTGCCCGAGCCGCCCTTCATCGACAGCGTGCCGCTGGACTTCGGCATCGCCGACAAGGCCGGCCACTACCACGTGCCGCTGCTCGTGAGCCCCTACAGCTATAGCACCTACCGCGGGTCCTGAGCTTCATCCGTATGCGATCAAAGGGTTTATCCGGAGACAAAAACGTTCTAAGGTGTATACGATAAGCCGTATACCCAGGTCGCCGCGGGTCCCCTTGTCCAAGGGGTTTTGCGACCAAAGCTCCTCACAGAACCCGCTGTGGTGGGGGGAAGAACCGGCCGGCACTGGCCGCGGCTTCCCCCACTGAAAGCCGTCCAGCGCGCGTGCACTTGTCCGAAGTCTGTGGAGAACGCCCCGATGACCACGCCCGCTATCCACCCCGTGGATGAACGCCTGCCCACCGGCCGCCTGGCCGCGCTGGGCCTGCAGCATGTCCTTGTGATCTATGCCGGCGCCGTTGCGGTGCCGCTGATCGTCGGCCGCGCGCTGCAGCTCACGCCGCACCAGGTGGCCATGCTGATCAGCGCCGACCTGTTCTGCTGCGGCATCGTCACGCTGATCCAGTCCTTCGGCATGACGCGCTGGTTCGGCATCCGCCTGCCCGTCATGATGGGCGTGACCTTCGCGGCGGTCGGCCCGATGGTGGCCTTCGCCAACGCCATGCCGGGCGTGGAGGGTGCGCGCGCGATCTTCGGCGCCATCATCGGCGCGGGCGTCATCTCCATGCTGATCGCGCCGGCCATCAGCAAGATGCTGCGCTTCTTCCCGCCCGTGGTGACGGGCACCATCATCGCCGTCATCGGCATCAGCCTGATGCGCGTGGGCGTGGGCTGGGCCATGGGCGGCCCGGCCTCGATGGCGCAGACCGTCAACGCCGATGCGCTGGTGCGCCTGGTGGACGCCACGCGCGCCGCGGCCGAGGCCAAGGGCGTGCCGGTCGGCCAGCTGCTGGGCCCGATCCCGATGCAGGACAACCCGAAGTACGGCGCGCTCGACACCATGGGCATCGCCGCCGCGGTGCTGGTCTTCATCCTGCTGCTGGTGCGCTTCGGCCGCGGCTTCGTCGCCAACATCTCGGTGCTGCTGGGCATCGTGGCCGGCTGCGCCGTGGCCGTGGCCATGGGCAAGATGGACTTCCACAAGGTGGCCGAGGCGGCATGGTTCGACATCGTCACGCCGCTGGCCTTCGGCATGCCGACCTTCGACCCGGTGATGATCCTGACCATGACGCTGGTCATGGTGGTCGTGATGATCGAGTCCACCGGCATGTTCCTCGCGCTGTCGGACATCACGGGCAAGAAGATCTCCCAGGCCGAGCTGGCCGCCGGCCTGCGCACCGATGGCCTGGGCACCGTGATCGGTGGCGTGTTCAACACCTTCCCCTACACCAGCTTCAGCCAGAACGTGGGCCTGGTCGGCGTGACCGGCGTGCGCAGCCGCTGGGTCTGCGTGGCCGGCGGCGTGATCATGGTGGTGCTGGGCCTGTTGCCCAAGATGGGGGCGCTGGTGGAGAGCGTGCCCACCTTCGTGCTGGGCGGCGCCGGGCTCGTGATGTTCGGCATGGTGGCGGCCACCGGCATCCGCATCCTGTCGGCGGTGGACTTCCGCGGCAACCGCAACAATCTGTACATCGTCGCGCTGGCCATCGGCTTCGGCCTGATCCCGCTGGTGGCGCCGCGCTGGATGCAGCAGATGGCGCACGGCCTGCACCCGCTGCTGGAGTCCGGCATCCTGCTGACGGCGATTTCCGCCGTGCTGCTCAACATCTACTTCAACGGCACGGGCGACAACACGGCCGATGCGATCGAGGCCGCCAAGGCGGCCGAGGCGCACTGACGCCCCCTCCTTCGCCGATCCACCCGCCGGGGCCGGATGCGCATCGCGCATCCGGCCCCTGTGCTTTTGCGGCTGGCCTCTTCGAATGTGACTGTGTAACACGTTATGTTATAACTCTGCATCCCACGAACCAGGCATTTCAGAGGAGAACCATGCCGAGCCACGCCGCTTTCCGTTCCACCCGTTTCGCACTGGGCCTCGTCGCCGCCCTGGCCCTGGCCGCCTGTGGCGGCGGCGGTGGCGACGACGAGGACCATGCCCACGAGGACCACGACATCGACACGGCCGGCCGCCTGGCCATCGCCGAGAACGGTTCGCCGACCTTGCGCCTGCACGACCTGGACAGCGCCAACGTGGTGGCCAGCTTCACCCTCGCCAACAGCCCCAGCGCGGTCTACGCCAGCCCCGGAGGCCGCTACGCGCTGGCGCTGCAGCGCACGCAGGACACCACGCAGATCGTCGACGGCGGCATCTGGCAGGAAGACCACGGCGACCACGACCACGACTACAAGCAGGACCCGCGGCTGCTGGCGCTGCGGGTGGACGGCCCCCAGCCCACCCACTACGACGACCGCGCCGGCCAGGCCGCGCTGTTCATGGACGGCCGCGCCGCCACCGCGCAGAACGCCTCGGCGCTGCTGCTGACGGACGCCAGCATCGGTGCCGGCCAGGTGGCGGCCACCTTGCCACTGACCGCGCCCATGCATGGCTTCGCCGAGCCCAACGGCGAGCACCTGGTCACCAGCGCGCTGGTGGCCGGCGCCACCGCGCCCACCCAGGTGGAGATCTACCGCCGCCAGGGCAGCGCCTACAGTGTGGTGCAGCGGCTGGACGCGCTGTGCCCCGGCATGCACGGCAGCTACACCCAGGCCCAGACCACCATCGCCGGCTGCAGCGACGGCGCGCTGCTGGTGCGCCCTGCGGCGGGCGGCAACTTCGCCGCCACGCGCGTCACGACGCCCTCGGGCATCTCCACCATCGCCGGCCACCCTGCCCTGGCCCGCTTCGTCGGCATCGGCAACAGCGGCACGCCGTCCACCACCCGCTTCTACGACATCGACCCGGCCACCGACGCCGCCACGGCGATCGCCATCGCCGGCTGGGGCGAAGGCCGGCTGCGCCGTGCCCATGGCTTCGACCGCACGGGGCGCACGCTGTTCGTGCTCGACGACCAGGGCACGCTGTACGCGCTGCAACGCGAGGCCGGCGCGTGGACCACGCGCGTGACCGTGCCGGGCGCTGTCCCGTCCATGCCCGCGGCTGCACCGTTTCCGGCCTTCGCGGCCAACGGCGCGCGCGACGAGGTCTACCTGAGCGACCCGAACGGGCGGCAGCTGCTGGTGCTCGACACCGGCCAGTTGCAGATCAAGCAGCGCGTGGCGCTGGGCTTCACGCCCTCTTACCTGGCCTGGCTGGGGATCGCACGATGAAGCGGTTGGCCTTGACGGCGGCCCTGGCCGCGGCCAGCAGTGCCCAGGCGCAAGCGCCGGCACCGGCCGAGCGCTGGCAGTTCGGCGCCGTGCTCGACGTGGCCGCTTCCTCGCGCGTGCCGGCGCTCGGCCAGCGCGTGCAGGGCCTGGGCCTGGGCCACAGCGACATCAGCCTGTTCGGCCCCGTGGGCAGCGCGCTGCAGGCCCAGGTGACGACCGCCGTGCACAGCCACGACGACGAGCTGGAGGCCGAACTCGAAGAGGCCTTCGTGCAGACGCGCAGCCTGCCCGCCGGCCTGCAGGCGCGCGCCGGCCGCTTCTCCTCGCAGCTGGGCTACCTCAACGAGCAGCACCCGCATGCCGACGATTTCGTCGAGCGCCCGCTGCTCTACCGCGCCTTCCTGGGCGGCCATTGGTACGACGACGGCCTGCGCCTGAACTGGACCGCGCCGACCGACCTGTACCTGCGCCTGGGCGCCGAGGTGTTCCGCGGGCGCCAGCTGGTGCAGGAGGCCAGCCGCACGCAGAGTCCGGGCGCCTTCGTGCTCACGGCGCGCACCGGCGGCGACATCGGCCGCTCGCACAGCTGGCAGGCCGGCCTGTCGTGGCTCAACAACCGGCGCGAGGCCGCGCTGGAGGACGACCACGACCACGGCGGCGACGACCATGGCCACGACCACGCGCACGCCCACGGCGCGGCCTACAGCGGCAAGCACCTGTACTTGTTCGACCTGGCCTACAAGTGGGCGCCGGAGGGCAACAACGCCCGTCAGCAACTGCGCCTGGCCTACGAGTACGCCGAGGTGCACGACCTCAACCGCTACGCCACCAGCGGCGACAAGCACAGGGCGCACTACCTGAGCGCCGTGTACCGCTTCGCGCCGGGCTGGGAAGTGGGCGTGCGCACCGACCTGCTGCGCGTGCGCCAGCCGCATGGCGACCACTTCCACGGCGCCAGGCTGGCCGAAGACGCCGTGATGCTGGCCTACAAGCCCACGCACATGCAGAGCCTGCGCCTGCAGTTCACGCGCCAGCGCGATGCGGTGGGCTTCGACACCGGCAAGCATGCGCTGCAACTCCAATACGTCCTGTCCTTCGGTGCCCATGCTGCGCATGCGTTCTAGTCTCACGGCCCTGCTGCTCTGGGCCTCGGCCGGCGCCAGCCAGGCGCTGACCGTGTTCGCCTGCGAGCCCGAATGGGCGGCGCTGGTGCGCCAGCTCGCGCCGCAGGCGCAGGTCACGAGCGCCACGCATGCGCGCCAGGACCCGCACCACATCGAGGCCCGCCCCAGCCTGATCGCGGCGCTGCGCCGCGCCGACCTCGCGGTCTGCACGGGTGCCGCGCTGGAGGCCGGCTGGCTGCCCATGCTGCAGCAACGCGCCGGCAACGCGCGCGTGCAGGACGGTGCGGCCGGCATGTTCTACGCGGCCGACCATGTCACGCTGATCGACCCGCGCCCGCCCGGCACACCGTTCGACGGCGACGTGCACAGCGAAGGCAACCCGCACGTGCACCTGGACCCGGACCGGCTGCTGGCCATCGCCCAGGCGCTGTCGCAACGCCTGCAGCAGCTCGAGCCTGCACGCGCCGCCGCGCACCGCGAACGCTGGCAGGCCTTCGAAGCCGACTGGCGCACCCGCATGGCGGCCTGGCGCGAACGGGCGGCGCCGCTGCGCGGCACCCAGGTGGCGGCCCAGCACAGCACCTACGCCTACCTGTGGCACTGGCTGGGCATGGCCCAGGTGGCCGACCTGGAGCCCAAGCCCGGCATGCCGCCCACGCCGGGCCATCTGCAGCGCGTGCTCGAGGCCATGCGCGCCGCGCCACCGCGCGCCGTGGTCGTGTCGCTCTACCAGGATGGGCGACCGGCGCAGTGGCTGGCGCAGCAGCTGGGTGGCGGCACGCGCTTGCTGCAGCTGCCGTCCACGGTGACCGAGGACGGGCAGGCGCCCGAGCTGGCGGCGCTGTTCGACGGGCTCATCGCGCAGCTGTTGGAGCCGCGTTGAGCCTGGACGCACTGGCCTGGCTGGCCGCGCCGGTGGCGGCGCTGGCCGTCGCCTGCCTGGCCCTGGTGCCGCTGGGCGCCCAGGTGCTGGCGCGCGGCGTGGTCTTCATCGACCTCGCCGTGGCCCAGGTGGCGGCGTGCGGCGCGCTGGCCTGCGCGCTGCTGCTGGACCATCCACCGGCCTGGGCCACGGCCCTGGCCGCCGCCGTGGCGGCGCTGGCCGGCGCCGCGGCGGTGCGGGCCATCGCACGGCGCGCGCCGCGCCAGCGCGAGGCGCTGATCGGCCTGGTCTACGTGGCCGGCGCCAGCGTCGCCGTGCTGGCCGCCGCCCAGGCACCGCACGGCCGCGAGCTGCTGACGGCCCTGCTGGCCGCCGACGTGCTGTGGGCGCCCTGGTCGGCCACCGCGCTGCTGGGCGGCGCGTCGCTGCTGGTGGCCCTCGCCGCCGGCCGGCTCGGGCGCGACGTCTGGTTCTACCCGGTGTTCGCGCTCGCACTGAGCGCCGCGGTGCCGGCGCTGGGCCTGTACCTGGTGTTCGCGCTGCTGATCGCGCCGGCCCTGTGGCTGGCGCGCGGCCTGCGCCTGGGTTGGGCGCAGGCCCTGGCAGCGCTCGCCTGTGCCCTGGGCCTGGTCCTGTCCTGGGCGCGCGACTGGCCCAGCGGCGCCTGCGTGGCCCTGGCGCTGTGCGGGTTGGGCCTGGCCGCGCTGCTGCGCCGGGAGGGCCCCACCTAAAATCCGGGCCATGCCCCGCAAGACCGCTCCCCGTGCCCCCGTGCAGACCGCCAAGCAGCCCACGCCGCGGCAGCACCGGCAGGCACTGGCCGAGGCCCAGGCGCGCTGCGCGGCCCAGGGCGCGCAGCTGACCGAGCAGCGCGCGCTGGTGCTGGAGCTGCTGCTGGCGCGCGACGGCGCGGGCAAGGCCTACGACCTGCTGGCCGACATGCGCGCGCTGAACCCGGGCGTGGCGCCGATGACGGTCTACCGCGCGCTCGATTTCTTGGTAGAGCAGGGCCTGGTCCACAAGGTCGCGGCCACCAGCAGCTTCGTGGTCTGCAAGCACGGCCCGCACCCGCACAACGACCCGGTGTTCCTGGTCTGCGGACGCTGCGGCGATGCCACCGAGTGGGACAACCCGGCCCTGGGCAACCAGGTCGAGCAGGCCCTGGCCGGCCTGGGCCTGCATGCCCACGGCATGGAGATCAATGTGGATTGCGCGCGCTGCCAGGCGCAGGATGCGCAGCGGCGATAGCCCGCCCGAAATGTGACGCGACTGTGTCGCGCCGCGCCGCACGCCGCCACCGTTGCGCCACGGTCGCCAGGCATCGGCCGGGACAATGGCGCCCGTCACCCGAGCGCGACGAGGTCACCCATGCGCAGCACCATCACCAAGACCACCGCGGCCGCTGCCGGTCGACGGTTGCCGCGAGGCCGATGCCGCCGGTCCACGGCACCTGGCCCGGCGTGCCGCCGGCCGCGCTGGCCGCATGAGCGCATGGCCGTGCTCGTCGCCCTGTCCTACGCGCCCAGCCCGGCGAGGCGCTTAGGCTCGGCGGTTTTGCAGCCGCCCTCCCACGGAGGTTTGCCATGCCGCCCACGGACCCGCGCAGCCCGCGCCTGAAGTTCGCCCAGCTGGCCTGCACGCTGTCTGCGCTCCTGGCCATGGCGGTGCTGGCGGGCTGGGCCTTCGACCTGCCCGCGCTGCGGAGCGTGCTCCCGGGCGCTGCCCAGATGAAGGCCAATACCGCCGTGGGCTTGCTGGCCTGTTCGGCTGCGCTGTGGCTGCGCACCCGACCGGGCCCGACGGCCGACCGCTGGGCGCTCGGGCTGGCCGGCGCCGTGGCCCTGCTGGGCCTGGTGACACTGGCCGAGTACCTGTTCGACTGGAACCCCGGGCTGGACGAGGCGCTGTTCGACGACCACGACACGGCCTTCAACCGGGCGCGCGGCCACAGCCCCCCCTACGGCGCAATCGCGCTGGTGGCCTTGGCCGGTGCCATCGCCGCCATGCCGCGCCCGCGGATGCTGCCACTGGTCCGCACCACCGCAGCCCTGGTGGCAGGCATCGGCCTCGTTTCCTTCGTCGGCTACCTCTGGAACATCGGGGCCATCGTGTCCGACCGCATCGCGCCGCCGGTGGCCTTGCAGACGGCCTGGGCCTTCCTGCTGCTGGGCACGGCAGCGCACCTGCTGGCCGCCACGCTGCACGCCCAGCCCGGTTCACGGGTGCGCAGCCGCATCGAGACGCTGGTGCTGTCGGGATTCATCCCGACCGCGCTGTTCGTGCTCATGGGCGGTGGCCTCACCTACACGACGGCGGCACGCTTCGCCGACACGGCGCGCCTGATCGCGCACACGCAGGAAGTACGCGCGGAGCTGGCCGGCGTCTACGGCGCGATCGCCGACGCCGAACTCGCGCGCCGCAACCAGATGCTGACCGGCGAGCTGCAGTTCTCGGCCGACTACGAGAGCTGGGCGGTTGCGACGCGCCGCAACCTGGCCGCCCTGCGCGGCCTCGTCAGCGACAACCCCGAGCAGCTGGCGCGCCAGGCGCGCCTGACGGAGCTGACCGAGGCGCATCTGCGCATGCTCGAGGCTGTCGGCTCCGCGCTGATTCGCCAAGGCCCGGAGCCGGCGCGCGATCTGCTGCGCAACGAGAGCACGCGCCAGAACCTGCAGCAGTTGCGCGAACTCGTGCGCGAAATGGACGCCGCCGAAGCGGCGCTGCTGGAAACCCGCCTGCGCCGCGCCGAGTCGCAGCGCGATTCCACGCTGGTGGCCCTGCTGGCCACGCTGGTGCTGCTGACGATCTTGTTCGTGCTGCTGTTCCGCGCCATCCGCCAGGAGGTGCAGGCCCGGGCCGTGGCCGAGGACCACCTGCAACAGCTCAATGCCGAGTTGGAGCAACGCGTGCAGGAGCGCACCAGCGAACTGCAGTTCCAGCAGGCCTTCCTGCGCCGCGTGATCGATCTGAACCGCAACCTGATCTTCGCCAAGGACGCCGAAGGCCGCTTCGTGCTCGCCAACCAGGCACTGGCCGAGGCCTACGGCACGGACGTGGAATCGCTGGTCGGCCGCAGCGAACTGGACTTCAACCCCGACCATGCCCAGGTGCGGCGCTTCTTCGCCGCCGACCGGCAGGTCATCGAGAGCGGCCGCGACCTGCTGATCGAGGAAGAGCAACTGGTCGCCGCCGATGGCAGCACGCGCTGGCTCAGCACCATCAAGCGCCCCATCCTGTCGCTGGACGGCCGCCAGCGCATCCTGCTGGGCGTGGCAACCGACATCACCAAGCGCAAGGAGGCCGAGGACGGCCTACGCCAGATGGCCGCCACGCTGGAGCAGCGCGTGCAAGAGCGCACGCTGGCCCTGCAGCAGGCCAATGCGGCGCTGGTGGCCGCGCGCCAGGAGGCCGACGCCGCCAGTCGCACCAAGTCGGCCTTCCTGGCCAACATGAGCCACGAGATCCGCACGCCGATGAACGCCATCATCGGCCTGACCCACCTGCTGGCGCGCGACGCGCGCGACCGCACCCAGCGCGAGCGGCTGGACAAGGTGGGCGCCGCCGCCCAGCACCTGCTGCAGGTCATCAACGACATCCTGGACATCTCCAAGATCGAAGCCGGCAAGCTCACGCTGGAGAACATCGAGTTCTCGCTGGACGGCGTGCTGGCCCGCGCCGTCGAGCTGGTGGCCGGTCAGGCCCGCAGCAAGGGCCTGGAGCTGATCCTGGACCAGGACCACCTGCCGCGCCGGCTGCGCGGCGATCCCACGCGGCTGTCGCAGATCCTCATCAATCTGCTGACCAATGCCGTCAAGTTCACCGAGACGGGCTGGGTGCGCGTGCGCGGCGCGGTGGTCAAGGAAGACGCGCAGCGGCAACTGGTGCGCTTCGAGGTGCAGGACACCGGACCGGGCGTCTCGCGCGACCGCCAGGCGGCGCTGTTCAATGCCTTCGAGCAGGCCGACAACTCCTCCTCCCGTCGCCACGGCGGCACCGGCCTGGGCCTGGCCCTGTCGCGCCAGCTGGCCCGCGCCATGGGCGGCGAGGCCGGCGTGGACAGCGCGCCCGGCTCGGGCAGCAGCTTCTGGTTCACGGCCTGGCTGGGCCGCGCGGCGCAGGCACCCCGGCCCGCCATCCAGCCCGCGCTGCAGGGCCTGCGCGCGCTCGTCATCGACGACCTGCCGGAAGCCCTGGCCGTGATCGGCGAGCAGTTGCAGCTGCTGGGCGTGCAGGTCGATGCGGTGCGCAATTGCGAGGAGGCCATGCGCCGCATCGAGACGCGCATGGCGGCGCGCCAGGCCTACGACGTGCTGCTGATCGACTGGCGCATGGAACCGGCCGATGGCATCGAGACCCTGCGGCGCCTGCGCGCGCTGCTGGGCGACGGCATCCCGCCCAGCATCCTGGTAACGGCCTTCGACGAACCGACGCTGGTGGCGCGCGCCCGCGCCGCCCACTTCGATGCCGTGATGCTCAAGCCGCTGACCTCGGCGGCCCTGCAGGAGCGCCTTGTCGAGCTGTTGCGCAGCGCCGAAACCGGGGCCGAAGCCGCCGGCCTGCATGCCTCCGATGCTGCCAGCCTGCTGCAGCAGCGCCATGCCGGCCAGCGCATCCTGCTGGCCGAGGACAACCCGGTGAACCGCGAGGTGGCGCAGGACCTGCTGCAACTCGTCGGCCTGGTCGTGGAGACGGCCTGGGACGGCGGCCGCGCCGTGGAAATGGCGCTGTCGCGCTCCTACGATCTGATCCTCATGGACGTGCAGATGCCCGTGATGGACGGCACCGAAGCCACCCGCGCGATCCGCCAGCGCGATGGCGAGGGCACGCCCATCATCGCCATGACCGCCAACGCCTTTGCCGAGGACCGCCAGGCCTGCCTGGACGCGGGCATGAACGACCACGTGGGCAAACCCGTCGATCCCGAGGCCCTGTACGCCAAGCTGCTGCGCTGGCTGCCGCTGCGCGAACCCGCCTCCTCCGGCCTGCAGCCGCTGCTGCAGGCCGGCGGGCCGCAACAGGGCGAGCCGCTGCAGGCGCGGCTGGCGCGCGTGCCCGGTTTCGATGTGGAGCAGGCACTGCGCCATGTGGCCGGGCAGACGCCCATCCTGGAGCGCGCGCTCGGCCGCTTCGTCGAAACCTATGCCCAGGGGCTGCCGGAGCTGCTGGACACCAGCGGCACGCCGGCCGAAGTGGGGGCGCGCTGGCGCAAGGTCTGCCACTCGGTGCGCGGCGCGCTGACCACGGTGGGCGCTCCTGCGCTGCTCAGGGCCCTGCGCGGTTTCGAGCAGCAGCTGGCCGAAGGTGCGGCGCCCGCCACGCTGGCCGCCCCGGGCCTGCAGCTGCATCGCGACCTGGTGCAGCTGGTGCGCCGCCTGGCGCGCGAACTGGGCCGCGACGCCCAGGGCTGACGGCCGCCGACGGGCCGCACGCTGCCGGACTCGGCAGCGTTGGATCGGGGCGACTCCCAACACAAAAGTTCGAGAAACTGTTTCAAAATCCGATCATTTCAAGCAAGGAAATCCATGCAGTTGGCGGTGCGGTTGGGGGCGCTCGGATGCGGCACGGTGCCGGCCACTGCGGTTTGCCCCGCCGGGTGCACCGACAACGGTGCCGTGGATGCGCGCCCTCGGAGCTGCTCAGCGCACGAAGAACAGCGCCACGCTGACCGCCAGCCCCAGCGTCCAGGCCAGGCTGCGCAGCGTGCCGCGGCCCTGGATGTACAGCGCGACGTAGGCCACGCGCAGCACCAGGTAGGCCAGCGCCAGCGCGTCGATGCGCGCCTGCGCGGCGCCGAACTGGTGGGC
This sequence comes from Pseudorhodoferax aquiterrae, assembly GCF_014652235.1. Classification (GTDB taxonomy): domain Bacteria; phylum Pseudomonadota; class Gammaproteobacteria; order Burkholderiales; family Burkholderiaceae_C; genus Pseudorhodoferax; species Pseudorhodoferax aquiterrae. The sequence goes on along the minus strand of NZ_BMYK01000018.1, from coordinate 23,686 downwards.
CGCCAGCACGCCGGCCATGAACAGCGGCAACCCCTCGAAGCCATTGTGCTGGGCCGCCAGTGCGCGGGCGCGCCAGCCGCTCTGGCGTGCCGCCCACGCGCGCGGTGCCTGGTTGTCGTGCAGCCCGAAGGCGCCGGCCTTGGCGATCCAGGCCGTCAGGTACGGCAGCACGGCGGCCGCGAGCAGGTACCAATAAGCCAGCGTCAGACCATGGGTTGGCATCGGAAGCGGTCTCCAAGAGGTGGCAGATGGGCCGTGATTGTCATTACCGGCCCGGTCCGCGCGACCGCGCGCGCGCGCCAGGCCGCCGACCTTCCGATGCTTTGAGAGGACCAAGAGTGCACATCGCCATCCTGGAGGACGACCCCGTGCAGCGCGAGCTGCTCACGCTGCTGGTGCAGCAGGGCCGCCACACCTGCAAGGGCTTCGAGACGGCTGCCGCCTTCCAGGCCGGCGTGCAGGCCGAGACCTTCGACCTGGCCCTGATCGACTGGATGCTGCCTGACGGCAACGGCGGCGAGGTGCTGCAGTGGGTGCGCAAGACCGTGGGCTGGCAGCTGCCCTGCATCGTCATCACGGCGCGCGAGGAAGAACCCGTGACCGTGGCGGCGCTGGAGGCCGGCGCCGACGACTACATCGTCAAACCTGCCAAGCCGCTGGAGCTGCTGGCGCGCATCGCGGCAGCCTCGCGCCGGGCGCGCCCCGGCCAGTTGCCGGTGCTGCGCGCGGGCGAGTACGAGATCGACATCACGCGCCAGCGCCTGGCCATGGCGGGCCAGTCCATGGAGCTCACGCAGAAGGAGTTCGACCTGGCGGTGTGCCTGTTCCAGAACATGGGCAAGCTGCTCTCGCGCGATTTCCTGCTCGACAAGGTCTGGGGCGTGTCGACCGAGGTCGACGCACGCACCGTGGACACCCACGTGAGCCGGTTGCGCCGCAAGCTCAAGCTGGACGGCACGCACGGCTGGAAGATGGTGTCGGTCTACGGCTTCGGCTACCGCTTCGAGCGCGTGGACGGCTGATCAGCCCAGCCGCTGCGCGACCGCGGCGACCAGCGCGTCCAGCGCGCTGCGCAGTTCTTCCAGCGGGGCGCGCAGTTCGTCGGCCGGCGCGCCCTTGGCCAGCGCCGCCTCCAGCGCCGCGCTCATCTCGCGCAGGCGGCCTGCGCCGATCATGCCGACCACGCCGCGCAAGCCGTGCAGCGCCCGCGCCAGCGCGGTGCGCTCGCCTTCCTCGAGCAGCCGCACCAGCGTGGCGCCGGTGGCAGCGTAGTGGGCCACGAACTGCTGCAGCACGCGCAGCAGGATGTCGTTCTGGCCGGCCGCATACTCCAGCGCCTGCGGCAGGTCGATCAGGTCCGCCATGCGCGCGACGACGTCGGCAGAACCTGCCGGCGCGGCCGCCCGCGGCGCGGGCTGCGGGCCGGCCAGCGGCAGCGGCGCCGGCGGCCGGCCTTCGCCGAGCCGCGCCGGCAGCCAGCGCAGCAACGCGGCATGCAGTTCGCGTGGATCGACCGGCTTGGCCAGGTGCTCGTTCATGCCAGCCTCCAGGCAGGCCTGGCGGTCCTCGGGAAAAGCGTTCGCGGTCATCGCGATGATGGGCAACTGCGCCAGCGCGGGCTCCTGGCGGATGCGGCGCGTGACCTCCAGTCCGTCCAGGTGCGGCATCTGCACGTCCATGAGCACCAGGTCGTAGGGGCGGCTGCGCACCATCTCCAGGGCCTGGGCGCCGTCGCCTGCCACATCCACCTGCACGCCGGCGGCATGCAGCAGCTGCGTGGCCACTTCCTGGTTGACGAGGTTGTCTTCGGCCAGCAGCACGCGCGCGCCGGCCGTGCTGGCCAGCAAGGTCTGCGGCCGGGCCTGGGTGTCGACGGCGCCGGCGTCGGCCACCAGCCGCAGCAAGGTGTCGCGCAGCAGGCCCGCCGTGATGGGCTTGGCGAGTACGGCGCCGAAGCCCGCGTCGCGCGCCAGCTGGTGCAGCGAAGCGCGGTCGTGCGTGGCCAGCAGCACCATGGCACGCGGCGGCGCCAGCGCCGCCAGGCCGATGCCGGTCTGCACGCCGTCCATGCCCGGCATGGCACCGTCGAGCAGCAGCAACTCGTAGGGCCGGCCGTCCTGCAGCGCCTGCTGCGCCCGGACCAGCGCCTGGGCGCCGTCCGGCGCCGTGTCGGCCACAAGGCCCAGGCCGCGCAGCAGCTCGGCCAGCGTGTCGCGGGCCTCGGGCAGGTCGTCCACCACCAGCGCGCGCAGGCCGCGCAGCGCGGCGGGCTGTGCCGGCGGTTCGGCCTGGGCGACGCCCAGGCGCGCCGTGAACCAGAAGCGGCTGCCCCGGCCGGGCTGGCTCTCGACCCCGGCTTCGCCGCCCATCTGCTCGGCGATGCTGCGCGTGAGCGCCAGGCCCAGGCCGGTGCCGCCGTGGCGCCGGGTGCTCGTGCCGTCGGCCTGGGCAAAGGGCGTGAACAGCCGGCCGAGGTCCTCGGCGGCGATGCCGATGCCGGTGTCCTGCACGGCGAAGCGCAGCAGCAGCGTGTCGCCCTCTTGCGCCAGCAGTTCCACGCGCAGCATCACGAGGCCGCGCTCGGTGAACTTCACGGCGTTGAACAGCAGCTTCAGCAGCGCCTGCAGCAGCCGCGCGGCGTCGCCGCGCAGCAGGTCGGGCAAGGGCTCGGCATGCAGCACCAGTTCGATGTCCTTCTCGCGCGCGGCGTCCACCACCGCGGCGCAGCTGCGCGCGAGCAGGCCGTCGAGCGAGAACTCGGCCTGCTCCAGCCGCAGCTGGCCGGACTCGATGCGCGACAGGTCCAGGATGTCGTTGAGCTGCTGCAGCAGCTGGCTGGCCGCACCGACGATGCGGCCGAGCTGCTGCTGCTGGGCCGTGTCGTCGATCTCGCGGCGCAGCAGGTGCGCGAAGCCCAGGATGGCGTTGAGCGGCGTGCGGATCTCATGGCTCATGTTGGCCAGGAAGATGGTCTTGGCCTGGTTGGCCGCGTCGGCGCGGTCGCGCGCCTGCTCCAGCTCTTCGTGGCGCTCGCGCAGCAGTTGCTCGGCCTGCTTGTGGCGCGTGATGTTGGTGGCCAGCACCACGAAGCCCTTGACCTCGCCCTCGCGCCGGTCGGGGATGTACTGCACGCGCGTGTCGGCGCGTTCGCCGCGCACGCTGTACTCGACCTGCTCGAACTCCTGCGGTTCGCCGGCCAGCGCGGCCGCCACACGCAAGGCTACGCGTTCGGCGAAGGCGGCGCCGCGCACCTCGACCAGCGTGCGGCCGATCACGTCCTCGGAGGTCTCGCCGAACCATTCGCGCTGCGTGCGGTTGACGAAGCGGCAGCGCAGCCCGCTGTCCCAGTAGACCAGGCGGCCCGGCACGCTGTCGGCCACCAGGTGGGCGAAGCGCTCGGCTTCCTGCAGCTGCGCGTTCAGGGCCTGCATGCGCTGCTGGTCCTCGGTGCGGTCCTGCAGCATGCCGGTCAGCTCGCGCGTGCGCGACTGGACCTCGCGTTCGAGCTGATCCAGCGCCTGACGCTGGCCTTGCTGCTGCACCGTCACGTCGGTGAACGAGCAGACCACGGCGCTGAGCGTGCCGCCGGGCCCGCCGTGCACGGGCTCGGCGTTGACGCACAGCCACTGGCGCCGACCGTGGCGGTCGGTGCGCGCCACCATCACGTCGCGACGGGCCTGGCCGTCGGCCAGCACGCGGCCGACCGGTGTCTGGCCGGCCACCAGCGGCTGGCCCTGCAGGTCGTGCAGCACCAGGCCCCAGTCCTTGGGATGGGTGCCCAGCATGTCCTCGGCGCGCAGATCCAGCAGGCGCTGGGCCGCCGGATTGGCGGCGGTGGCCAGGCCCTGCGCGTCGTAGGCGATCACGCCCTCGTTCAGGGACGCGAGCAGCGAGCGGTGGAACTCCTCGCTGCGCGCCAGCGCCTGGCTGGCCTGGCGCACCTCGTGCACGTCGCTGCTGGTGCCGAACCAGCGCCGGGGACGGCCGGCCTTGCCGCCCACGGCGCCGAAGCGCACATTGCACCAGCGGTAGCTGCCATCGGCATGGCGCAGCCGGAAGTCGGACAGGCGGTCGGCGCCGCTGGACTGCAGCATGCGCCACTCGCCGAGCACGGTCGGGCGGTCGTCCGGATGGATCAGGTCCAGCCAGCCGGCGCCCAGCAGCTCGCGCACGGGTTTGCCGCTGAATTGCGCCCAGCGTTCGTTGAGGTACTCCGAGTGCGCCTCGGCATCGCAAATCCAGACCATCTGCGGCAGCAGGTCCAGCATCTGGCGGTGCTGCGCGGCGTCGGCATGCAGGGCGGTCTCGAGCTTGCGCCAGCGCCGCTCCCAGCGCCAGGCCGCGCCGAGGCCCAGCAGCAACACGGCGCCGAGGGCCGACCAGGCCAGCCAGTACCGGCGCTGCTGCAACGCGCGCGACTGCGCCAGCCGGGCTTCGCTCTGGGCCTCCACGCGCTCGGCCTCCTGCAACAGGGCCGCCAGGGCCGAACGGCTGGGGCCGGCCTCCGCGCCGCTCCAGGGCGAGCGCGCCAGGTCCGCGCCGGCCCATTGCGCATGCAGCGCCAGGGCCTGCTCGGACAGCGTGTTGGGCAGGCCCAGCGGCGCGCCCGCCACGCGCTGGCCCAGCACATTCACGCGCTCCAGCGCATGCAGCCAGGCCGCACGCTCGGCCGCGTCGCGCGGCGCGTTGCCTTCGGCGGCGCCGGCCTGCAGCCGCGGCGTCAGCTCGGCCCGCACCACGGCCAGCTGGCGCAGGGGGCGCATCTGCTGCTCGAAGCCGTCGGCCTGGAAGCGGTCCATCGCGGCCAGCCCCAGCGAGGCCAGCGCCGCCACCAGCCACAGCGCCACGGCCGCGCGCAACAGCCGGCGCGGCGCCGCGGGCGGTGGCATGCGCGCCAACTCGGGAAACGGGCCTACGGTGCGGACGGGATGGGGCATGCGCGCGGTGCCTTGAACGACGGGTGGGTCCATTGGGCCCCAGGGCGGCCCTGCAAATGTGGCACAAGTGTGTTGGCACCGGCCCGCGGGCGGCCCGACGCTCTCTCCGTGCCGCCCAGGCTGCTAGCGGCGGGCCTTGTCCAGGGCGGCCTGGGCCACCTGCACCGACGGCAGCTGCTCACCGAGCAGTTCCGCGGGGACCGGCCTGCCGAACAGGAAACCCTGGAAGGCCGTGCAGCCGTGGCGCACCAGGAACTGCTTCTGCTCCAACGACTCCACCCCCTCTGCGACGACGGTGAGCGACAGGTGCTCGGCCAGCGAGATCACCGTGCGGACGATCGCGGCGTCGTTGGGGTCGTCCATGATGTCGGCGACGAAGGAGCGGTCAATCTTGAGCTGGTCCAGCGGCAGCTTCTTGAGGTAGCTCAGCGACGAGTAGCCGGTGCCGAAGTCGTCCAGCGAGAACAGCACGCCCAGCGCCTTCAGGGTCTGCATGGTGACCACCGTCTGCTCCAGATTGACCTGCATCATGCTTTCGGTGATCTCCAGCCGCAGCTTGTGCGGCGCGGCCCCGCTGGCCTCGAGGATGCGCAGCACGCGGCCGATGAACTGCTCGTCGTGGAACTGCTTGGCGCTCACGTTCACCGCCACCGTCCAATGCTGGCGCACGGGGTCGTCCTCCCAGACCTTCAGCTGCCTGCAGGCCTCCTGCAGCACCCATTCGCCGATGGAGATGATGAGGCCGCTCTGCTCGGCCAGCGGAATGAACTGGGCTGGCGAGACCAGACCCAGCCTGTCCTGCTGCCAGCGCAGCAGCGCCTCGACGCCGACGATGCGCAGGCTGGCGTCGACCACGGGCTGGTAGTACAGCCGCAGTTCCTGGCGTGCCAGGGCATTGCGCAACTCGCGCAGCAACTCGGCCCGCGCGTTGATTTCGGACTGCAGGTCGGGGTCGAAGAAGGCGACCCGGTTGCGGCCTTCCTCCTTGGCCTTGTAGAGCGCCATGTCGGCCTGCTTGACCAGCTCGTCGGGAACGTCGCCCTGCCCATGGAACAGGACCACGCCGATGCTCGTGCTGGTGTTGATGGTGTTGCCCGCGCAGCAGAAGGGACGGCCGAGTTCCTCGCAGATCTTCATGCCGATGTCCAGCGCCTTGGCGGTGGCGTCCTGCAGGCCGGGGCCCAGCCGCTCCAGGATCACGACGAACTCGTCGCCGCCCAGCCTGGAGACCGTGTCGCTCTTGCGCACCCCGTCGCCCAGGCGCGTGGCCACCTGTTGCAGGAGCTGGTCGCCCGCCGCATGGCCCAGGCTGTCGTTGACGTCCTTGAAGTTGTCCATGTCCAGGATCAGCAAGGCGCCGCACTGCCCTTCCCGCTCGGCGGCCAGCACGGCGTGCTGCAGCCGGTCGCCCATCAACCGGCGGTTGGGAAGGCCCGTCAACGCGTCGTGCAGCGCCATGCGCTGGGCCTGCGCCTCGGCTTCCTTGCGCTTGGTGATGTCGGCCCGGATCGCGATGTACTGCACCGGAACGCCTTGCGCGCCGAGCAGCGGGACGATGGTCGTGTGGACCCAGTACAGCGCGCCGTCCTTGGTGCGGTTGCAGACCTCGCCGTTCCAGACCTCGCCGCGCGAGATGGTCTTCCACATCTCGCCGAAGAAGCCCTTGGGATGGTGGCCGGAGTTGATGATCCGGTGCGTCTTGCCCACCAGCTCTTCCCTCGGGTACCTGGAGATGGAGCAGAACTTGTCGTTGACCCGCGTGATGACACCGCGCCCATCGGTCACCGCGACGATGGCGTGCGCGTCCAGGGCCGCACGCAGGTCCTGGATCTCCTGCGCCGTCTCGGCAGCACGTTGCCGCGCATGCTCACGGTCCGACACGTCGCTGACGATGGCGAGCACGCCGCCGATGCCGCCGTCGTCCAGCCGCGCCGGTGCCAGCACGGCATGCCGGTGCTGCGGCCGCTCGCCCAGGGCGCCGACGGTCGAGAAGTCGAACTCGATCCGGTCGCCCGACAGGGCGCGCTCCAGCGGCAGCGCCAGCACCTCGGCCTGCTCCGCCGAGAGCAGGGTGTCCAGCGACTGGCCTGGCATCTCGCTGGTGTCCGCGCCCATGATCTTGCGGAACCGCCCATTGGCGTAGCGGAACTGCAGATAGCGGTCCAGGCGGCACAGGCCGACGGGCAGGTTCTCCAGGATGTTCTTGAGCTCCGCCTCACGGTCCCGCAGCGCCGTCTCGGAATGGACCAGCCGCCGCAGCGGTCCATCGAAGCCGTTGAGGAAGACGGCGCGGTGCAGACACAGGTAGGAGCCCAGGCGCAGCAGGTCGGCGACCAGGTCCGCCCGGCCCGGAGCCTGGCCGTAGAGGCCAGCGACGAACAGGGCGGCACCGAGCAGAAAGCAGCTCAAGACCAGCCACAGGTCGCAAGGGTCCGCGGTCCTGGCGAAGCGGCGGTAGCAGCCGGCCGCCGCGGCCCAGCTGGCGACGCAGGCGATGGCGGCGACCGCGTCAGCGCTGTCTGCGGCCCAGCGCGACACGACGGCGCTGGCCGACAGCCCGAGCACGCAGGCCACGAGCACGGCGGTCTGCAGCCACAGCGCGCGGGGACCAGGGAGCCGCACGCGCAGCAGAACCAGGCCCATGACCGCCACCTGCACCACGCGGCCGACGACCCAGAACCAGGTGGCAGCGGCCTCGTCGGCCTGCAGCACCGGTGTGGCGAGCGACTCGTGCACCAGCGCATGCAGAAGGTCGGCGCCGGCCACGATGCCGAATCCGGCGATGAACAGATTGGCCCGCGTGGACGCGCTGTAACTAAGCCCGCCCCAGGCCGTCGAGATCACCTGCACCGCCATGCCGACGGCCGCCAGTTCCAACAGCAGGTGGGCCAGGCCCACCCAGCCCGGCGCCATGCCGAAACCCGGGCCCTGCAGGATCAGGAAGCCTGCGGTCACCGCGGTCATGGCGATGAGGGCCGCCCGCTTCCTGGCGTTCACGAGGTCGACGGGGGCCTGCAGCCGGTCGCGTTCTTCGGCCTTCATGGCCTGCCTCCCTGGCCTTCTCCCGCGCGGGGGCGCTGCAGGCCGCAGAGTTCGTCGAGGTCCTTGAAGCGCCAGTCGGACGGAGATTCGTAGCGTTCGATGGCGTCGCCCAGGGCGGCATCGGCCAGATCGACTTCGCGCGGATACACCCGCACATTGGTGTCCAGGTTGAAGAAGGCCTTGACGCGCGGTGCCAGCAGGTTGGCCGGGTTCTGCTCCATGACCACGGCGAGCCTTCCCGAGCGCAGCCGGACCAGCGAGCCGATCGGGTAGATGCCCACCGTGCGCACGAAGGCCTGGAACACCTTGGGGTCGAAGTGGCCCTTCCACTGCACCATCTGGCGCAGCGATTCCGCCGGGCTCCAGCCGCGCTTGTAGGGCCGGTCGGAGGTGATGGCGTCGTACACATCGCAGATGGCGCCCATCTTGGCGACCGTGCTGATCTGGTCGCCGGCCAGGCCATGGGGGTAGCCCGTGCCATCGACCTTCTCATGGTGGTGCAGACAGACATCGAGCACCACCGGCCCGGCGCCACCGCCTTCGGTGAGCAATTCGTGGCCGCGCGCCGGATGGCTGCGCATGACGCGGAACTCGGCATCCGAGAGCTTGCCGGGACGGTTCAGGATGTCCAGGGGCATGGCGGCCTTGCCCACATCGTGCAGCATGCCGGCCAGGCCGACCTTGCGCAGCAGCCGGTCGTTGAGGCCGAGCTGACGCCCCAGGCCGATCATGAGCGCGCACACCGCCACCGAATGCATGTAGGTGTATTCGTCATGGCGCTTGAGGCGCGCCACGCTGATGAGGGCGTGCGGCTTGGCCAGCACCGATTCGCAGATCTCGTCGACCATGCTTTCGCAGCCGGGCAGATCGAGCGCCTTGCCCAGCCGCGCATCGGAGAACATGGTCGTGATCCGGGGCAGCGAGCGGTGGATGAGCGCCAGCGCCTGCCCCACGTCGTCCTCGGACTCCTGCGGCATGGGCAGCAAGGGGGCCGGCATGGTCGCGAAGCGCTCCAGCTCCTGTTCCACCATGACCTTGACCTCCGCTTCGGGGATGCCGGTCTCGACGTCCAGGCCCTTGTCGGTGTCGATCCACAGTTCCTGGACGCCGCTGGCGCGCACCTTGGACAACTGCGCTTCGGTGCCGACCAGGAACTTCGCACGCCAGAACGGGTGGTCCATCCAGGAGCCGCAGAACTCCTGCACGTACATGCCCAGCCGCAGCTGCGCGGCAGGAATCTTCTTCAGCATGGCGCCGCCTCCGGCGGGTGGCCGGCGCCCGACGCCGTGGCCGCGGCCGGCACCGTGGCGAGGGCGCACGGCCTGTCGACATCCTCCAAGTTGTTCCTGCGCATCCTCGGCTCCATCTCGTGCGGTCTTGTTAATGCAGCGCATCGGCCAGCGGCCCAAGCGGCTCGATTCTCTGGAGAGGAGGCGCGCGCATTGTGGCGACACTGTGGCGGCTGGGCGCCTGCCTGCCGGCCGCCCACGACACGTGCTACAAACCCTGGCTTTTCCAACCACCCCACCGATACGCCCGAGGCGCTCCCGCATGAAACTGAAGATGGCCGAAAACTCGCTGTTCGCGATCCTGCTGCGCTCGCGCTGGTGGATCAGCCTGGCGATCGCCTGCGGCTTCGTGCTGGTCAGCGCCGCGCTGCTGCCGCGCGAGTACGCGCTGGCCGGCGCGCTGGGCGGCGTGCCCTTTGCCATCATCGGCGCCATCGCGCTCAAGCGGCAGTGGGGTGCGCCCAGTGCGAGCATGGTCGAGGCCCAGCTGGCGCGCGCCGCGGGCATGTCGTGGAACGAATTCGCCGCCGCACTGGAATCGGCCTACCGCCAGGCCGGCTACGAGGTGAAGAAGACCACGGGCGGCGCCGACTTCGTGCTCGAAAAAGGCGGCCGCACCACGCTGGTCAGCGCCAAGCGCTGGAAGGCGGCGCGCCAGGGCGTGGAGCCGCTGCGCGAGCTCGACGCCGCGCGCCGCGCCAAGGACGCCGATGCGGCCGTGTTCCTGGCCTTGGGCGAACTCAGCGAGAACGCCGGCGCATTCGCCAAGCAGGCGCCGATCCGCGTGCTGCAGGGCGCGGATCTGGCGGTGTTGCTGCGGGCGTCCTAGCCCGATTCAGGACGCCGGGCCGCCGCCACGCTGCGGCTGCTTCTTCTGCTTGCGCGCCGCCTGCCTGGCCGCCCGCGCCGCATCGGCCAGATCGGCCTGCGCCCGCCAGCCCGCGAACTCCTCCAGCGTCTCCAGCGTCACGCGGCCCCAGGCGCCGCTGCGAAAGTCGTGGATCGCGATCTCGGCCGCCTTCTGCAGGTCGGGACGCCCGCCCGGCAGCAGCGGTGCGCGCCGGCGGCCGATCTCGGCCAGCACGGCCTCGTCGTTCAGGCCCCCCATGTCCTGAAGCTTGTAGCGCTCGCGCAGCCGCTCCGGGTAGCGGCCCAGCATCTGGGTGAGCAGGGCCAGCGACACCTCGACATCGTCGTAAGCGTTGCGGCCGACCGCGCCGCTGGCGGCCAGCAAGTCGCCGCTCTGCGCCACGGCGATGCGCGGCCACAACATGCCGGGCGTGTCGTAGAGGTAGAAATCGTCCTCCAGCACGATGCGCTGCTCGGTCTTGGTGACGCCCGCCTCGTCGCCGGTCTTGGCCTTGCGCTGGCCGCGCAGGCTGTTGATCAGCGTGGACTTGCCCACGTTGGGGATGCCGCAGACCAGCACGCGCATGGGCTTGGCCATGCCGCCGCGGTTCGGCGCCAGCGCCCGGCAGGCCGGCGCCAGCGCACGGATCGGCGCGGCCATGCCCGCATCCAGCGCGATGGCGTTGGTGCCGACCAGCGCCTGGTAGTGGGCCAGCCACTGTGCGGTCTGTTCCGGGTCGGCCAGGTCCTGCTTGGTCAGCAGCTTGAGCGCGGGCTTGCCCTGGGTCAGCTCGGCGATCAGCGGGTTGGCACTGGAGCCCGGCAGGCGCGCGTCCAGCAGCTCGATCACCACGTCGATCTCGGGCAGGCGCTCGGCGATGGCCTTGCGCGTCGCGTGCATGTGACCGGGAAACCATTGGATGGACATGCGTGCGGGCTCTCTGTGCGGATCGGGGGCCGGATTGTCCGCCAACTGCCGAACCGCCCTGCCCGCACGGCTGGCGTGCGCGCCGTGCACGCGGCTGGTGCATTTGCGGCCCCCAATGCACGCTGGAAAGACCGAACGCCGGGTTTTTGCCGATGTTTCGGCTGGCACGGGATCTGCATGATGTCAGCTGTCGACAGATGACAGACAACACTTCAGGACACACCGTGGAAACAGCAGAACGCATCGCCCCGGCCCAGCCCGCCGCCCCCAAGGCCAGCCGCCCCGCCATGTCGGCGGCCGAGCGCCAGGTCCGCGAAGATCTGGCGGCCGCTTACCGGCTCGTCGCCCTGTACGGCATGGACGACAGCATCTACACCCACATCTCGGCGCGCGTGCCCGGCACCGAGGACCAGTTCCTGATCAACCCCTTCGGCATGCTGTTCCGCGACATCACGGCCTCCTCGCTCGTGAAGATCGATCTGGAAGGGAACATCGTCGAGCCCAGCGAATGGGACGTGAACCCGGCCGGCTTCACGATCCACAGCGCCGTGCACGCGGCCCGGCACGACGCCGCCTGCGTGCTGCACACCCACACCGTGGCCGGCGTCGCCGTCTCCTCGTTGGCCGGCGGCCTGCAGCCCTGCAACCAGTGGGCGCTGCAGTTCCACAACCGGGTCACCTACCACGCCTTCGAAGGCATCGCGCTGAACCACGAGGAGCGCGAGCGCCTGGTCGCCGACCTGGGGCCGACCTCGCGCGCGCTGATCCTGCGCAACCACGGACTCGTGACGCTGGGCCGCACCATCTCCGAGGCCTTCATCCTGATGCACAACCTGGAGCGCGCCTGCCGCGTGCAGGTCGCCATCCAGAGCACGGGCCAGCCCATCCACCCCGTGCCCGAAGAGATCTGCGAGCTGACGGCGCGCCAGTACGAGAGCGGCGACACCAACCGCCTGGCCGCGCAACCCACCGACCCCTACGCCCGCGAGTGGCGTGCCCTGCTGCAACGCCTGGAGCCGGCGTCCACCGCCGCCTACCGCGCCTGATCCCCTGCCTTCCCAGCCCTGCCCCATCCTCCAGAAAGGTCCGCACCGATGAAACGCCGCCACCTGATCCAAGCCGTCCCCGCAGCCCTCGGCCTGTCCATCGCCGGGGTGCCATTGCACAGCCTGGCCCAGGCCAAGAAAGGCGTCGTCAACGTGCTGGTCCAACCCGAGCCCCCGGGGCTCATGATGGGCATCGTGCAGAACGGCCCCACGCAGCTGATCGCGGGCAACATCTACGAAGGCCTGCTGCGCTACGACGAAAAGCTCGCACCCCAGCCCCAGCTGGCGACCTCCTGGACCGTGAGCCCGGACAGCAAGACCTACGTCTTCAAGCTCAAGCCCAACGTGAAGTGGCACGACGGCAAGCCCTTCACGGCCGACGACGTGGTGTTCTCCTGCGACGTGTTCCTGCGCAAGACGCATGCGCGTTTCCGCGCCAGCCTGGCCCATGTGGAATCGATCAAGGCGCTCGACCCGCTCACGGTGGAGTTCAAGCTCAAGCAGCCGTTCGGCCCCTTCCTGGGCATCTTCGAGAACGGCACCATGCCCATGGTGCCCAAGCACATCTACGAGGGCACGGACTTCCTGACCAACCCGGCCAACGCCACGCCCATCGGCACCGGACCGCTCAAGTTCAAGGAATGGGCCAAGGGCTCCTACATCCACCTGGTGGCCAACGAGAACTACCACCAGGCGGGCGCCGTGACCGTGGAGAGCGTGTACTTCCACGTGATTCCCGACGCGGCCGCGCGCGCCGCCGCCTTCGAATCGGGCAAGGTCGACATCGCGCCGGGCGGCACGGTGGAGTACTTCGACGTGGCGCGCCTGTCCAAGCTGCCGGGTGCGGCCGTCACCACCAAGGGCTGGGAGTTCTTCGCGCCGCACAGCTGGCTGTGGATCAACAACCGCACCAAGCCCATGGACAACGTGAAGTTCCGCCAGGCCATCTGGACCGCCATCGACCGCGAGGCCATGGCCAAGATCGCCTGGTACGGTTTCGCCAAGCCAGCCACGGGCCCGTTCAACAGCCACATCGCCTTCGCCAGCGACGACGTCGCCAAGTACCCGCGCGACCTGGCCAAGGCCAAGAAGCTGCTGGCCGAGTCCGGCTACAAGGGCGAGACCATCCGCCTCCTGCCCCTGCCCTACGGCGAATCCTGGCAGCGCCAGGCCGAGATCGTGCGCCAGAACCTCACGCAGGCCGGTGTCAAGATCGAGATGGTCGCCACCGACGTGGCCGGCTGGAACCAGCGCTGCAACGAGTGGGACTTCGACCTGGCCTTCACCTACGTCTACCAGTACGGCGACCCGGCCCTGGGCGTGGGCCGCAACTACACCAGCGACAACATCGCCAAGGGTTCGCCCTTCAACAACGTGGCCGGCTACACCAATGCCAAGGTCGACGAACTGTTCGCCGCCGGTGCCAAGGAGGGCGATCCGGCCAAGCGCAAGGCGATCTACCTGGAAGTGCAGAAGCTGCTCGTCGAGGAAGTGCCCGTGGCCTGGCTGCACGAGATCAACTTCCCGACGCTGTACCGCAACAAGATCCAGAACATCGTGACGTCCGGCATCGGACTCAACGACAGCCTCGGTCGCGTGAAACTTTCGTAACCCCCAGTCTCCGCGCTGCGCGCTCCGCCAACCCCCTTCCGCTGCGCGAAGGGGGCGCACCCAGCGGCCTGGCAGAGCCAGTTCCGCGGCTGCACTGGCACGGCCTGCTCCGCGGCCATTCGAACCGTGCCGTACCACCCCGTCGGGTGAGACTCGGCCACCTGGATCACTGCGATGAAACGACTCCAGTTCATGTCCGTGCGTGTCCTGCAAGGCCTGTTGGCCCTGCTGGTCATCGCCACCGCCAACTTCATGCTGGTGCGCGCCGCGCCGGGCGACCCGGTGTCCATCATGGCCGGCGAGGCCGGTGCGTCCGATCCGCAGTTCGTGGCCCAGCTGCGCGCACAGTTCGGCCTGGACCAGCCGCTGCCCACGCAGCTGGCCAACTACCTGGGCCATGTGCTGAAGCTGGACCTGGGCTACTCCTACCGCCAGCAGCAGCCCGTGGCCGACCTGATCCTGGAGCGGCTGCCCGCCACGCTGCTGCTCACGGGCACGGCCTTCGGCCTGTCGCTGCTGTTCGGCATCGTGCTGGGCGCGCTGGCCAGCCGCAACGCGGGCAAGTGGCAGGACAGCCTGATCACCGTGGTCGCGCTGCTGTTCTACGCCACGCCGCTGTACTGGCTCGCGATGATGGCCGTGCTGCTGTTCTCGGTGCAGATGGACCTGTTGCCGGCCTTCGGCTTCTTCACCGTGGGCGCCGAGCTCACGGGCATGGCCAAGGTGCTGGACATCGGCAAGCACCTGGTGCTGCCCGCGCTCACTCTGGCGCTGTTCTACATGGCCGTCTACGCCCGCATGACGCGCGCCTCCATGCTCGAGGTCGCGCAAATGGATTTCGTCAAGACCGCCCGGGCCAAGGGCGTGCACCCGGGCCGCATCCAGCGCAAGCACATCCTGCGCAACGCGCTGCTGCCCGTGGTCACGCTGGCCGGCATCCAGGCCGGCGGCATGATCGGCGGCGCCGTGCTGACCGAAACGGTGTTCGCCTGGCCCGGCATCGGCCGCCTGATGTTCGACGCGCTGCTGCAGCGCGACTACAACCTCTTGATGGGTTGCTTCCTGTTCACCGCGGCCATGGCCGTGCTGTTCAACCTGATTACCGACTTCGTCTACACGCTGGTCGACCCAAGAATCGAACTGGGCTGAGGTAACACCATGAAAAGCAGTTTCTGGCGGCGCTTTTGCCGCAACAAGGGCGCGGTCTTCGGCCTCATCGTGCTGATGCTGGTGGCCCTGGTCACCGTGCTGGGCCCCTTCATCGCCCACAACAACCCCTGGGACATGGTCGGCATGCCCTTCGCCCATCCCGGCGCCGAGCAAGGCCTGCCGCTGGGCACCGACACCATGGGCCGCGACATCTTCTCGGGCATCGTCGCCGGCGCCCGCGTCTCGCTGCTGATCGGCGTGGTCTCCACCGTGGTCTCGCTGCTGATCGGCGTGTCCATCGGCGCCATCTCGGGCTACTTCGGCGGCTGGGTCGACGCCACGCTGATGCGCTTCACCGAGCTGTTCCAGTCGGTGCCGAGCTTCGCGCTGGCCATCGTGCTGGTGGCCATCTTCGAGCCATCGGTCGGCTCCATCGTGGCGGCCATCGCGGTGGTGTCCTGGCCACCCGTGGCGCGCCTGGTGCGCAGCGAATTCCTCACGCTGCGCCAGCGCGACTTCGTGGCCGCGGCCCAGCTCGCGGGCCAGTCCACGCCGCGCATCATCTTGACGCAGATCCTGCCCAACGCGGCCTCGCCCATCGTGGTCATGGCCTCGCTGATGGTGGCCACGGCCATCCTGCTCGAATCCAGCTTGAGCTTCCTGGGCCTGGGCGACCCGAACCAGATGAGCTGGGGCTACATGGTCGGCTCGGCGCGCACGGTGCTGCGCCAGGCCTGGTGGATGGCGGTGTTCCCGGGCGTCGCCATCCTGCTCACGGTGCTGGCGCTGAACCTAGTCGGTGAAGGCCTCAACGACGGCCTGAACGCCCGTGCCGATGGGAGAGGGAAATGAAGATGGAAAACATCGAACTGCCGGTGCTCGACATCCAGGGCCTGGACATCCGCCTGCCAAAGGGGGGCGACCGCGAACTCGCCGTGCAGGGTGCCACGCTGCAGCTGCTGCCGGGCCAGACGCTCTGCGTGGTCGGCGAATCCGGCTCGGGCAAGTCCATGATCGCCAATGCCATCATGGGTCTCTTGCCGCGGCCGCATGTGGAGCCCGTGGCCGGCAAGATCCTGTTCGACGGCCAGGACCTGTTGACGCTCAGCGAAGCGCAGCTGCGCGAACTGCGCGGCCGGCGCATGGGCATGGTGTTCCAGGAACCCATGACGGCGCTGAACCCCGTCATGCGCATCGGCGAGCAGATCGCCGAGGTGTTCGATTCCCATGTGAGCCTGTCGGCCGCGGAGAAGCGCCAGCGCATCCTCACGGCACTCGCCGACGTCGGCCTGCCCGAGCCCGAGCTGCTGATCGACAGCTACCCCTTCCGCCTGTCGGGCGGCCAGCGCCAGCGCGTGATGATCGCCTGCGCACTGGTGCTGGAGCCGGCCCTCTTGATCTGCGACGAACCCACGACCGCGTTGGACGTGACCACGCAGGCGCAGATCTTGAAGCTCATCCGCGAACTGCAGCAGCGCAAGGGCACGGCCGTGCTGTTCATCACGCACGACTTCGGCGTGGTCTCCGAGATCGCCGACCAGGTCGTCGTGATGCAGACGGGCCAGGTGGTCGAGGCCGGCCCCGCAGCCGCCGTGCTGGCCAATCCCCAGCATGCCTACACGCGCAAGCTCATCGCCGCCATCCCCAACGGCCAGGTGCGCCAGCCGGCCGAGGAGCGCCACATCGACCATGTGCTGCAGGTGCAGGACCTGCGCAAGACCTACGTGACAGGCGGCAGCCTGTTCAGGAAGGGCCGGCGTGTGGAGGCGGCCAAGGGCCTGTCCTTCGACCTGCGCCGCGGCGAGACGCTGGGCCTGGTCGGCGAGTCCGGCTCGGGCAAGTCCACCGTGGGCCGCTGCATCGTGGGCCTGGCGCCGTTCGACAGCGGGCGCATCCTGTTCAAGGGCCGCGCATTGCAATCGGGCGCGCAGTTCCGCCAGCAGACGCAGGGCAAGATCCAGATGGTGTTCCAGGACCCCTACGCCTCGCTGAACCCGCGCCACCGCATCGGCTCGGCGATTGCGCAGGGCCCCATCACCCAGGGTCTGTCCAAAGAGAAGGCCATGGCCCGCGCCATGGAGCTGCTGGAGCTCGTGGGCTTGAAACCCGACGCGGCCGACCGCTTCCCGCACGAGTTCTCGGGCGGCCAGCGCCAGCGCATCGGCATCGCACGCGCGCTGGCCATGGAACCCGAGCTGCTGGTGGCCGACGAGCCGGTCTCCGCGCTCGACGTGTCGGTGCAGGCCCAGGTCTTGAAGCTGTTCGCCGAGGTGCGCGAGCGCTTCCAGCTGGCCATGGTGTTCATCACGCACGATCTGCGCGTGGCCGGCGAGATGTGCGACCACATCGCCGTGATGCAGCGCGGGCAGATCGTCGAGTACGGGGAGACCGCCAAGGTGCTGGCGAACCCGCAGCATGCGTACACGCGCACGCTGATCGAGGCGCAGCCTCGCTTGTCGGCTGCGGCCGCGGAGGCCGTCGCAGCATGACATTGAACATCGCGCTCGTCTCCGACCAGATCGCCATGGACTACCTGCGCCCTGCCTTCAGCGCGCGGTTTCCCAACGCCAAGTTGCACCGCATCGACACCGAGGTGCAGGAACTGGCGGCGCTCGAACAGATCGATGCCGTGGTCTGCTGGTCGCCCCCCGTCGGCCTGCTGGCCCGCATGCCCAGGCTGCGGCTGATCCAGTCGGTGGGCGCCGGCACCGACCACATCACGCGTGACACCGCGCTGCCCGACGTGCCGATCTGCCGCATCGTCGATGCCGAGATGGCGGCCGGCATGAACGCCTACGTGGCCTGGGCCGTGGTGCACGGCCAGCGCCACATGGGCGGCTACATCGAAAGCCAGCGCCGTGCGGCCTGGGAGGAATCGCCCGTCGTGCCACCGGGCCGGCACCGCGTGGGCATCGCCGGCCTGGGCGTGCTGGGCCAGTCTGCCGCCAAGGCGCTGGCGGCCATCGGCTACCGCGTGCGCGGCTGGAGCCGCAGTCCCAAGAGCGGTTTGCCCGAGGGTGTGGAGGCGTTCCACGGTGACGCATCGCGCGCCGAGTTCCTCGCCGGCTGCGACACGCTGGTCTGCCTGCTGCCGCTGACGGCGGACACCCACGGTATCCTGAACGCCGAACTGTTCGCCCAGCTGCCGCGCGGCGCCCACCTGGTCAACGCCGGCCGCGGCGCGCAACTCGTGCAGGACGACCTGCTCGGCGCGCTGGAGAGCGGCCAGATCGCCTCGGCCGTGCTGGACGCCTTCGTCGAGGAACCGCTGCCGCAGGCCCACCCCTTCTGGCACCACCCGCGCATCACCGTCACGCCGCACATTGCCACGCGCACTGGGCCCGAGGCCATCGCGCGGCAGACCGAAGACAACCTGAAACGCCTGAGCGTTTGAAACCACGAGGAGCCCCCATGGCCAAAGACCCGATGAGCACCGGCGAGAAGGACGTCGCCACCCACCTGCACTCCTACACCAACCTGGCCGCGCTGCCGCAGACGCCGCCGCTCGTGATCGTGGGTGGCGACGGCATCCACGTCGTCGACGACCAGGGCAAGCGCTATGTCGAAGGCATGTCCGGCCTGTGGTGCGCCTCGCTGGGCTTTTCCAACAAGCGCCTGGCGGCCGCTGGCGCCAAGGCCCTGGACACCCTGCCCTACTACCACACCTTCAACCAGCGCACCAACGTGGCCGTGGCCGACCTGGCCGAGAAGCTGCTGGCGCTGGCCCCCGCGCCCATGGCCCGCGTGTTCTTCGCCAACTCGGGCTCCGAGGCCAACGACAGCGCGGTCAAGATGGTCTGGTACTACCACAACGCCATCGGCAAGCCGCACAAGAAGAAGATCATCGCGCGCCGCAATGCCTACCACGGCGTGACCGTGGCCGCGGCCAGCCTGGGCGGCCTGGACGGCAACCACCGCGACTTCGACCTGCCGATCGCCACCGCACCGGCCGCACGCTTCCTGCACGTGGACTGCCCGCACCACTACCGCTACGCCGAGCCCGGCGAGACCGAGCAGGACTTCTCCACGCGCCTGGCCAAGCAGCTCGAAGAACGCATCCTGGCCGAAGGCCCCGACACCGTGGCCGCCTTCATCGCCGAGCCGGTGATGGGTGCAGGCGGCGTGCTGGTGCCCCCGGCCGGCTACTTCGAGAAGGTGCAGGCCGTGCTGCGCAAGTACGAGGTGCTCATGATCGCCGACGAGGTGATCTGCGGCTTCGGCCGCACGGGCAACATGTTCGGCTCGACAACCTTCGGCATCCAACCCGACATCCTGTCCTGCGCCAAGGCCCTGTCCTCGGGCTACGTGCCGATCTCGGCCGTCATGGTCAACGACAAGGTGCACAGCGCGATCGCGGCCCACAGCGGCAAGCTGGGCAGCTTCGGCCACGGCTACACCTACTCGGGCCACCCGGTCGCCTGCGCCGTGGCGCTGGAGACGCTCCAGGTCTACGAGGACGAGAAGCTCATCGACCATGTGCAGGCGCTGGCACCGGCCTTCCAGGCGGGCCTCCAGTCCTTCGCCGAGCGCCGCTGGGTCGGCAACGTGCGCGGCGTGGGCCTGATCGGCGCCATCGAGCTCATGGCCGACAAGGCCGCGCGCACGCCGTTCGCGGCCGACAAGAAGGCCGGCTACCGCTTCGCCGCGCTGGCGCTGGACGAAGGCCTGATCGTGCGCGCCATGGGCGACAGCATCGGCCTGTGCCCGCCGCTCGTCATCACCGCGGCCGAACTGGCCGACCTGTTCGCACGCCTGACCCGCGCCATGGACCGCTTCGACGCGGAAATGAAGGGTTGAACATGCAGGCCTTCTTCTCCGACGACCAGCTGCTGCACGACCCGCAGCAGTACATGCGCCTGGGCGTGATCTGCAAGCCCACCGACCTGCCCACGCGCGCCGAGGCGCTGATGGGCACGCTGGCCCAGCGCGGCATCACGGTCGCCGCACCGCCCGAGGCCGGCCGCGCCGCGCTGGAGCTGGTGCACAGCACGGACTATCTGGACTACCTGGAGACCGCCTACGCGCGCTGGCAGCAGGCCGGCGCCTTCGGCCTGCGCCCCGGCCCCGAGGTCCTGCCCAACCTGTCACCGCATGGCCCGCGCATCGGCCCCTGCCCCTCGCCCTCCGTGGTCGCGCAGACCGGCTGGTACATCGGCGACCTGTCCTGCCCCATCGGCCCGCACACCTGGCGCTCCGTGCTGCGCGCGGCCCATGCCGCACAGGCTGCGGCCGAGACCGTGCGCCAAAGCGGTGGCCTGGCCTACGCGCTGTGCCGCCCCTCGGGCCACCATGCCCAGCACGCCCGCGCCGGCGGCTTCTGCTACGTGAACAACAGCGCGATCGCGGCTGCCACGCTGCGCCAGACGCATGCGCGCGTGGCCGTGCTCGACATCGACGCCCACCACGGCGACGGCACGCAGCAGATCTTCTACGAACGTGGCGACGTGCTGACCGTCTCCACCCACGCCGACCCGGCCGGCTACTACCCCTGGTACACGGGCTACGCGCACGAGCGCGGCACGGGCGCCGGCGAGGGCTGCAACCTGAACCTGCCGCTGGCCCATGGCAGCGGCAACGCCGAGTTCGCCCAGGCGCTGGACCAGGCCATGGCCGCCATCGAGCGCTTCCAGCCCCAGGCCCTGGTGCTGCCGCTGGGCTTCGACACCTACAAGGACGACCCCATCAGCGTGCTCAAGTTCGACATGAAAGCCTTCCGCCTGGCCGGGGCGCGCGTGCGCGCACTGGGCCTGCCCACCGTGGTGGTGCAGGAAGGCGGCTACATGGTGGAAGCCATCGGCGCGGCGCTGGACGCCTTCCTGGAAGGGCTGAACGCATGACGGTGGCGATCGATGGCGAGCGGCTCTGGCAGAGCCTCATGGACCTGGCCCAGATCGGCGCCACGCCCAAGGGCGGCAACTGCCGGTTGGCCCTGAGCAAAGAGGACGGCCAGGGCCGCGACCTCGTGGTCGGCTGGATGCGCGAGGCCGGCCTTGAGATCACGGTCGACCAGGTCGGCAACATCTTCGGCGTGCGGCCGGGCCGCGACCCGGCGCGCAAGCCCGTCATGACGGGCAGCCACATCGACACCCAGCCCACGGGCGGCCGCTTCGACGGCTGCTTCGGCGTGATGGCGGGCCTGGAAGTCATGCGCACGCTCAACGACCAAGGCATCCAGACCGAGGCGCCGCTCGCGCTCACCATCTGGACCAACGAGGAAGGCACGCGCTTCGTGCCCGTCATGATGGGATCGGGCGTGCACTGCGGGGTGTTCCCGCTGGAGACGGCGCTCGCGGCCACCGATGTGGACGGCAAGGCCGTGCGCGACGAACTGGCCGCCATCGGCTATGCGGGCACGGCCCCCATCGGTACCGTGCAGGCCGGCAGCTACCTCGAAGCCCACATCGAGCAGGGCCCGATCCTGGAAGCCGAGGAAACCACCATCGGCGTGGTCACGGGCTCGCTGGGCCTGCGCTGGTACGACGTGACCGTGACCGGCATGGAGGCCCACGCCGGCCCCACGCCCATGGCGCTGCGCCGCGACGCGCTGTACGCCGCCACCCACCTCATGCAGGCCGTGGTCGACATCGCCAACGATCCCGCGTTCGCGCCATTGGGCCGCGGAACCGTGGGCGTGGTCAACGCCTACCCGGCCTCGCGCAACGTGATCCCCGGCCGTGTGCAATTCACGGTGGACCTGCGCCACGAGGACGCGGCCCTGCTGGAGCAGATGGAGCAGCGCTTTCGCGCCGCGGCCGCAGCGCTGGCTGCGGGCGAAACCACGGGCACACCCGTGCAGGTGGACATCGCCTTCGTGCAGGAATTCCCGCCCACGCCCTTCGACCGCACGCTGGTCGAGCGCGTGCGCAGCGAGGCCATCGCACGCGGCATGAGCCAGCGCGACATCGTGACGGGCGCCGGCCACGACGCCGTCTACATGGCGCGCTGCGTCCCCACCGCGATGATCTTCGTGCCCTGCAAGGACGGCATCAGCCACAACGAGGTGGAGGACGCCGATCCCAAGCACCTCGAAGCTGGGGCCAACGTCTTGCTCGGGGCCATGCTCGCCCAGGCCGCATGAGTTCCGTACCGGCCTCGACATCGGTGCCGCGCGACGGCGCGGCCACCGGCATTGCGCTGTTCCTGGGCGCGCTGGTGCTGTTCGCAGCCTACGACGCCTTCGCCAAGCAGATGGTCGCGCACTATGCGCCAGCCGTCGTGAACCTGGGCCGCTACACCGCCATCGGCGCGCTGGCCCTGGTGCTGCTGCTGCGCCACGGCGACCTGCGCCTGTGGCGCCAGCCGCACCAGAAGCTGCTCAGCGCGCGCAGCGTGTCGCTGGCCATCGTGGCGACCTGCTTCATGACGGCGCTGGTCACCATGCCGCTGGCCGAGGCCACGGCGATCTACTTCACGGCCCCGCTGATCATGGTCGCGCTCTCGCCCTGGCTGCTCGGCGAGCGCGTGGGCCGCGCGCAGTGGACGGCCGTGCTGCTGGGCTTCGTCGGCATGCTGTGCATCGTGCGGCCCGGCGGCAGCCTGCCGCTGGTCGGCACGCTGCTGATGGCGGTCTCGGCCGTCTGCTACGCGATCTTCCAGGTGCTCACGCGCAAGCTCTCGGGCCTGGTGCCCGCGCCGGTGCAGTTCGCCCACATGGCGCTGGCCTGCCTGGTCGTCACCAACATCCCCGTGCTGTTCATGCCGCACGTCCAGCTGCCCCCCTGGCCCGAGATGGCGCTGCTGGTCGCCGGCGGCGCCGTGAGCGGCTGCGCCCAGCTGCTGTTGCTGGCCGCCTTCCGCCGCGTCGGCGCGGCCACGCTGGCGCCGCTCAACTACGTGCAGCTGCTGCTGGCCGTGCTGATCAGCACGCTGTGGTTCCAGCGGCCGCCGGACGCGCTGGCCCTGGTGGGCATGGCGTTGATCGCGGTGGCCGGGATGTATCTCGCGCGGGCGCGCCGGCCGGGCTGAATGCAGGACACGAGACAAAGGGAGCACACATGACAACGAGCCGGCCCGAGGCCGCATCCCCGCCCGCCTTCTCCTCGATCCAGGTGCCCGACCTGGTCGGCGTGGTCGAGGCCCAGCTGCAGGAGGCCATCCTGTCGGGCCGCATTGGACCGGGCGAGCGCATCGTCGAGGCCGAACTCGCCAGGCAGATGGGCGTGAGCCGCGCGCCCGTGCGCGAAGCCGCGCGCCGGCTGGAGAGCCTGGGCCTCCTGGTCTCGCGCCCGCGCCATGGTTTTGCGGTGCGCACGGTCTCGGCCAAGCAGGTCAACGATCTGTACGAGGTGCGCATCCAGCTCGAGCTGCTGGGCGCGGCCCTGGCCTGCGCGCACGCCAGCGATGCCGAACTGGCCCAGCTCGATGCGCGCGTGGACGACATGGTCGCGCGCGCAGAAAGCCTGCCCTCGGCCGAGCGCGTGGCGCTGGACCTGGATTTCCACTTCGCGATCAGCGCGCTCTCGGGCAACCACTACCTGCACCGCCTGTTCGACAACATGCAGACCGAGGTGCGCATGTTTCTCGCGCTCAGCGAAGACAGCTACGGCGACCTCAAGGTGCTGGCCGAAACCCACAGGCCGATCGCCCACGCGCTGGCCAAGCGCGATGTGGACGCCGTGCAGCATGCGCTGCGCTTCCATCTGGAAGATGCCAAGGCGCATGCCGCCGGCCTGTTCAAGAACTGAGATGCGCGGCCCCACTACATCCCGTGGCCGAGCGAAGCGATGGCCCGAGTCCCAGGCCGAGCGCAGCGATGGCCCGGATCGGAATTTCCCCTGTGCCCCTGCCGAGGAGCGCAGCGCCATGGGCTGCGCAAGGGCACCTTGCGCTTTGTCA